>NZ_JBAFUS010000005.1:0-389230 GCF_043193615.1 Xanthobacter aminoxidans
ACTCTGGCTGCGGCCGGACCACCACCGGCCGCAGTTTCGGGGAGGCCCGCCCCGGTCACCGGCAACAAGGCGAAACGAGAGAATCATGCCGCTCGAGATCAAGAAGGTCGGGGTCATCGGCGCAGGCCAGATGGGCAACGGCATCGCGCACGTGTGCGCGCTCGCCGGCTACGACGTGGCGCTGAACGACGCGGACCCCGACCGCATCCGCTCCGGCCTCGCCACCATCAATGGCAACATGGCCAAGCAGGTGGCCAAGGGCACCGTGTCCGAGACCGACCGGCAGGAAGCCCTCGCCCGCATCGTCGCCGCGGACAAGACCGAGGACCTCGCCGACTGCGACCTCGTGATCGAATCGGCCACCGAGCGGGAAGAGGTGAAGCGCAAGATCTTCTCCGGGCTCTGCCAGGTGGTGAAGCCGGAAACGCTGCTCGCCTCCAATACCTCCTCCATCTCCATCACCCGCCTCGCCGCCGCGACCGACCGGCCGGAGCGCTTCATCGGCATTCACTTCATGAATCCGGTGCCGCTGATGGAGCTGGTCGAGCTGGTGCGCGGCATCGCCACCGACGACGAGACCTTCGAGGCCTCCAAGACCTTCGTCACCCGCCTGCACAAGACCTATGCGGTGGCCGAGGACTTCCCGGCCTTCATCGTCAACCGCATCCTCCTGCCGATGATCAACGAGGCCATCTACACCCTCTATGAGGGCGTGGGCTCGGTGGATTCCATCGATCGCGCCATGAAGCTTGGCGCGAACCATCCCATGGGTCCGCTCCAGCTCGCCGACTTCATCGGCCTCGATACCTGCCTCGCGGTGATGCAGGTGCTGCACGAGGGGCTCGCCGATTCCAAATATCGGCCCTGCCCGCTGCTGGTGAAGTATGTCGAGGCCGGCTGGCTCGGTCGCAAGACGCAGCGCGGCTTCTACGACTATCGCGGCGAGAAGCCCGTCCCCACCCGCTGAGGCATCCGGCGGAGAGGTCGGGCACCCCGGCCTCCCCGCGGATCAACCCGGCCCAGCGTCGCCGGGCTCCTGGTCATCGCCGGCTGCGGCGGCGGGCAGTTCCACCCGCTGCAAAAGACCGCCCCCGGGCCGGTTCGAGAGGATGAGCTGTCCGCCATGGCGGACGATGATCTCGTTGGCGATGGCGAGACCAAGGCCCGCCCCGGGAATCTTCACCTGCCGCGCCGGATCGACCCGGAAGAACGGCTCGAACACCCGCCCCATCAGCGCCTCGGGAATGCCGGGGCCATCATCCTCGATCACCAGCACCACCCGCGCTGCATCCGCGCTGACGGCGAGCCGCGCGCCGCAGCCGTGGGTCGCGGCATTGACCGCGAGGTTGCGCACCGCGCGCTTGAGCGAGAGCGGCCGACCCGCGACGCACGCCGGGGATGCGGCGAGGAGAACGACAGCGAGCCCGATCTCCTTCAGTTCCATCGCCACATCGGCGGCAAGACGGTCCATCCGTACCGTCTCCAGCGTGCCGCCCTCCACCTCCTCGCGCACCAGGCGGATGGCGCTGTCGGCGATGCGGTCCAGCTCCGCGAGGTCGGAGAGCCACTGGGCGCGCTCCTCCTCGTCCGGGATGAATTCCGCGCGCAGGCGCATGCGGGTGAGCGGCGTGCGCAGATCATGGGCCGCGCCGGCGACGATACGCATGCGGCTGTCCATGGAGGCCTTCAGCCGCGCGGAGAGCCGGTTGATGGCGACCGCCGCGGCGCGCACTTCGGTCGGCCCCCGCTCGGGCAGCACGGGCGGCTCGCCGTCGGGACCGATGCGGAGCGCCGCCTCCTCGATGAGCGAGAGCGGCTTGGTGAGCCGGCGCACCGCGAACACCGCCACCACCGTGACCCCGGCGACCATGAAGGCAAGCCACGCGGCGAAGCCGAAGGTGCCGCCCGGAGGGCCGGGCGGCGGCAGCGGCTGACGGCGGCCATCCACCACCAGCCAGCGCCCGTCCGGCAGCGCCAGGGCGGTCACGCCCGTCGGCCCGCCGGGGGGCGCGGAACCGGGCCCATCCGGCGCTCCGGAGGGCGGCGGGCGGCGCAACACCCGGACGGGCAAGGTCGAGCCGAGCCTTGCCAGCGCCTCGCTCATGAGGCGGGTCTCTTCCGGATCGATCTCACCCGCGGGCGGCACCGGACGCAGCAGCGCCTCGCCGGATTGTGACCGGACCTCGGTGCCGCGCGGAACGGCCGCGGCCAGATCGGCCATGATGAGAAGGTCCGCCGCATGGGTGCCGTGATCGCCGAACGGCGGCCAGAGCGGGCGCGCGACGAAGAAGGAGGCGCCATTGGCCAGCGCGATCACCACCAGCACCGCCACCACGAGGATGGCGGAGACCTGGGCGCGCAGGGTCCTCACGGCGCCTCCTCGATGTCCACCCGCACGGAGAGCTGGTAGCCGCCGTTGCGCAATGTCTTCAGGATCTGGAACGCGCCCTGGTCGCCGAGCTTGCGCCTGAGCCGGCTGACCAGCACGTCCACCGAACGGTCGAAGGGGCCGGCCTCCCGCCCGCGGGTGATGTCGAGCAGCTGGTCGCGCGAGAGAATGCGGCCGGGCCGCTCCAGGAAGGCCATCAGCAGGTCGAACTCGGCCCCGGTGAGGGGCACCTCCGCGCCGTCCGCCGCCGTGACGCGGCGCAGGTCCGGCTCGGCACGGAAACCGGCGAAGCCATAGGCGCGGACGGCGGAGGAGGCGGGATCGGTGACGCTGGTGCGCCGGAGGACGGCGCGGATGCGGGCCACCAGCTCCCGCGGATTGAACGGCTTGCCGAGATAGTCGTCCGCCCCGATCTCGAGGCCGATGATGCGGTCCACGTCTTCCTTCAGCGCGGTGAGCAGGATCACCGGTACCCGCGAACGGGCGCGCAGGGCGCGGCACAAATCGAGGCCGGAGGCGTCGGGCAGCATCAGGTCCAGCACCACGAAATCGATGCGCTGGGTGGTGAGCTTCTCTTCCATCTCCCGCCCGTCGCCGGCCGCCGTCACGCGGAAGCCCTGCGCGGCGAGATAGCGGCTGAGCAGCTTGCGGATTTCGAGATCGTCGTCGACGACGAGAATATGCGGACCGTCCTGTTGCACCGGTTCCTCCGTTCGGGCCGATGCTAGCCCGCCTCCCCGGCCGCCGCACGCATCCGTGCTTCCCAGCGTTGCCACGGGGCGGCTGGCAACATTGCGTTACAAAATCCGCCGGGCAGGACATCTAACGATACCTCCCTGACCTCATTTGGCTACGAGCCGCCTCCATCCTCGCGTCAACCTGATGGACAGGAGGCACGCCATGACGTGCAACACGCCGATGCCGAAGACGCCGCGCCAGAGTTTCCGGGCCCTCATCCTCGCCGGGGCGACCCTCGGCATTCTGGCCGTCGCGGGTTTCATCGTGTCCTCGCCGGGATACGCCAAGGTGGACGACCACATGCCCCCGCAGGACCAGTTCGCGGCCGGGCCGGACACTCCGGCCATGCCCTTCGGTCCGCCCGGTCCTCCCGGCGCGCCCCGTGGCCCCGCTGGCGGTCCTCCCCCCGGCCCCTTTCCTCCCCCCGGCCCCATGGGCCTCGCCCGCAACCTCGCCGCCGCCGAAGCCGCCCTCGGCATCCGCACCAACCAGCTCGACGCCTGGCGCGACTTCACCGATGCGCTGCAGGAGGCCTTGCCGCCCCCGCCGCCGCCGCCTCAGCCCGGCGCCGCGCCGCTCTCCCTCGTCACCGCGTTCGGCGCGCGCAGCGAGGAGGCCGGCAAGGCCGGTACCCGGCTCCTCAAGGCCGTGGACGCCCTGAAGACGCGCCTCTCGCCCGACCAGATCGAGAAGCTGGGCCGCCTCGAATTCGCACTCCTGCCGCCGCCTCCGCCGCCCCCCGGCGCGCCGCCCCGCAGCCACCCCGATCACCTCCCGCCGCCCCCTGCGCGTCCGTGAGGTCACGAGAAGGAAGGGAATCTCGCCGCCCTTGATCTTCCCTTCCCCGCAGCGGGCGTGCCTCGGCACGCCCGCTGTCCGCATTTCAGGCCCCGTCCGGGCCCGTCACACGCCTGTCGCGCGTTGCACCTATTGATCTGAAAACGGTTTCACGCTCCATTGGAGCCCACCGGGGTCGGACGTGCCGCGCATCGTCACCATCAGGACCGTCGCCGAGCGCGCAGGCTGCTCCATCGCGACGGTCAGCCGCGTCATCAACCGCTCGGCGCCGACCAGCGCCGAAGTTGAGGCCCGGGTCCGTGCGGCCATCGACGAGCTGGGCTTCCGCCCCAGCGAGATCGGCCGGGCGCTGAAGACGCTCAAGACCCGCACCCTCGGCGTCCTGATCCCGAGCCTCACCAATCCGGTGTTCGCCGCCTCCGTGGCGGGGATGCAGGCGGCCGCCCGCGAGCGCCGCCACACCCTGCTCCTCACCGCCACCGATTACGACCCCGCCGCCGAGGCGGAGCTGGTGGAAACGCTGGTGGCGCAGAACGTGGCCGGCCTCGTACTCACCGTCGCCTGCGCCGAGAACAACGCCACCCTCGACCTGCTGGAGGCCGAGAGCATCCCCTTCGTGCTCGTCCACAACGAGCCGGACACCGATGCCCGCGCCGCCGTCTGCGTGGACAATGCGGCGGCCACCTGCGCCCTCACCGAAGCGATGATCGCGGCCGGGCACCGCAACATCGCCTATCTCGCCGGCCGCTTCGCCACCTCCGACCGTTCGCTCCGGCGCTATGAGGGCTATCGGGCGGCCATGGAGACGGCCGGGCTCGATGCCGTCGCGCCGCTGGAACTCGACTATCTGGGCGACGCGCCGAGCCACGCCGCCGCGCTCGCCGGTCTGTTCGGCGGCCTTTCCGCCCCCACCGCGGCGCTGTGCTCCAACGATCTGCTCGCCCTCTCCGTCATCGGCGCGCTGCGCGACCTCGGCATCCGCGTGCCGGACGACGTGTCGGTGGCCGGGTTCGACGGCATCGCCCTCGGCCGGGCCATGAGCCCGAGCCTCGCCACCGTGGACACGCCCACCCGCCTGATGGGCGAGCGGGCCGTGGAGCTGCTGTTCGAGATGATCGAGACCGGCGCCGCCCCCCGCGTGGAGCGGCTGCCCTTCAGCCTGCGGTCCGGCGGCACCCTTGCCGCCGCGTCGAAGCGAACCCGCCGACAGGAACCCACCCCGCCGACCCCACCCAACCCGTGAGGCCCGCCATGCGTCCCCTCAAGACACTTTCCGCCGTGACGCTTTCCGCTCTTGCGCTCGCCGCCGTGGCAGCCATCGCCCCCGCTCGCCCGGCCGCGGCGGCGGATGCCATCTGCTACAATTGTCCGCCCGAATGGGCCGACTGGGGTGCCATGCTGAAGGCCATCAAGGCCGACACCGGCATCGACGTGCCGCAGGACAACAAGAACTCCGGCCAGTCCCTCGCCCAGATCCTGGCCGAGAAGGCGAGCCCGGTGGCGGACGTGGCCTATCTCGGCGTCACCTTCGGCATCAAGGCGAAGGATGCCGGCGTCACTCAGCCCTACGAGCCCAAGGGCTTCGCCGACATTCCTGACGGCCTGAAGGACAAGGACGGCAATTGGTTCACCATCCATTCCGGCACGCTCGGCCTGTTCGTGAACAAGGATGCGCTGGGCGGCGCCCCGGTGCCGGCCTGCTGGGCCGACCTGCTGAAGAGCGAATACAAGGGCCTCGTCGGCTATCTCGACCCCACCTCCGCTTTCGTCGGCTATGTGGGCGCTGTGGCGGTGAACGGCGCCATGGGCGGCTCGTTCGACGACTTCAAGCCGAGCATCGAATACTTCAAGAAGCTCCAGGCCAACCAGCCCATCGTGCCCAAGCAGACGTCCTACGCCCGCGTGGTCTCCGGCGAGATCCCGATTCTGTTCGACTACGATTTCAACGCCTACCGCGCGAAGTACAACGAGAAGGGCAATTTCGCCTTCGTCATCCCCTGCGAAGGCTCCGTCGTCGTCCCCTATGTGATGACCATGGTGAAGGGCGCGCCGCACCCCGAGGCGGCGAAGAAGGTTCTGGACTACGTGCTCTCCGACAAGGGACAGGCCATGTGGGCCAAGGCCTACCTGCGCCCCGCCCGAAACATCACGCTGCCGCCGGAGATCGCCAGCCGCTTCCTGCCGGCCTCGGACTATGCCCGCGCCAAGCCGGTGGACTATGCCCGCATGGAGACCGCGCAGAAGGCCTTCTCCGACGCCTACCTCAACAACGTGAAGTGAGGCGGGCATTCGCCTGAAGCCATGCACAGCGCCGATCGCCTCGCCCGCCTGTTCCTGCTGCCGCTGTTCCTGTTCGTGGCGGCCTTCTTCCTGCTGCCCATGGTGCGGCTCGTCGGCGTCGCGGGGTCCGGCCCCAACGGGATGGCGGAATATGTCGCCATCCTCACCAACCCGAGGCACTTCGCGACGCTGGTGGCGACCCTCGCCCTCTCGGCGGCGGTGACGGCGGCGACCCTCGCCATCGGCACCGTCGTCGCCCTGTTCCTCGCCCGCAACCGCTTCTGGGGCCGGCCGCTGCTGGTCTCGTGCCTCACCCTGCCGCTGGCCTTTCCCGGCGTGGTGGTGGGCTTCATGGTCATCCTGCTCGCCGGCCGGCAGGGGCTGCTTTCCAGCCTGTCCATGGGCCTCGGCATGGGGCGATGGGTGTTCGCCTATTCCATGGCCGGCCTGTTCGCGGGCTATGTCTATTTCTCGCTGCCGCGCGTGCTGGTGACGCTCATGGCGGCCGTGGAGAAGCTCGATCCGGCATTGGAGGAGGCGGCCCGCTCGCTGGGTGCCGGCCGGTTCGAGGTGCTGCGCGACGTGACCCTGCCGGGCATCGCCCCGGCGCTGATGGCCTCCGGCGCCATCGCCTTCGCCACCGCCATGGGGGCGTTCGGCACCGCCTTCACGCTGGCGACGCGCATCGATGTGCTGGCGATGACCATCTATACGGAGTTCACCCTGAACGCGAACTTCGCCACCGCGGCGGCCCTCTCCATCGCCCTCGGCCTCATCACCTGGGCGGTGCTCGCCCTCTCGCGCAACCTCGCCGGTAACGGCGTGGCGGCGGCCGGCTGAGGGCTATCCATGAAAACGCGCGCCATGAAAACCCACCGCCTCACCTTCGCCTTCCAGCTGTTCGTGACCCTGCTGGCGGCCGCCTTCCTCATGGTCCCGGCCGGCGCCTCCATCCTTGCCGGCTTCACCGCCAACTACTTCCGGGGCGTCTCCTCCGGCCTCACCCTGGACTGGGTGAAGCAGGTGCTGGCGCTCTATTCCGACACCATCTGGCTTTCCATCGGCATCGCGCTCGGCACCCTCGCGGCGACGCTCGTCCTCGCCGTGCCCGCCGCCTGGGCGCTGGTGCGACGCCCCTCGCGCCTTGCCCGAATCGTGGAAGAGGTGGTGACGCTGCCGGTGGCGGTGCCCGGCCTTGCCTTGGCGCTGGCGCTCATCCTCGCCTATGGCGCCATCCGCGAATTCCGCATGAGCCCGGCCTTCATCCTCACCGGGCACGTGCTCTACACTTTGCCCTTCATGCTGCGCGCGGTGATGGCGGTGCTCGCCGCCGTCGATATCCGCTCGCTGGAGGAAGGCGCGGCCTCGCTGGGCGCCTCGCCGCTGCAGCGCTTCTTCCATGTGGTGCTGCCCAATGCGAAGGGCGGCATCCTCGCCGGGGCGCTGATGGTGGTGACGCTCTCCATCGGCGAGTTCAACCTCACCTGGATGCTGCACACGCCGCTGACCAAGACGCTGCCGGTGGGCCTCGCCGACAGCTACGCCTCCATGCGCCTCGAAATCGCGAGCGCCTACACGCTGGTCTTCTTCGTCATGATCGTGCCCCTGCTCCTCGCCCTCCAAGTGTTCGGCCGCACCACCGGGAGCGCGCGATGACCGCACCCACCGGCGCCGCCATCTCCATCGCCGGCTGCGGCAAGACCTATCCGGACGGCACGCGGGCGCTCTCGCCGGTGGATCTGGAGGTGAAGGCCGGCGAGACTCTGGTGCTGCTCGGCCCCTCCGGCTGCGGCAAGACCACGTTGTTGCGCCTCATCGCCGGGCTGGAGACGCCCGACGCCGGCGGCCGCATCGCCTTCGACGGGGCGGACGTGACGGCCCTGCCCATCGAGAAGCGCAACGTGGGCATGGTGTTCCAGTCCTACGCCTTGTTCCCCAACATGAGCGTCATCGACAACGTGGCCTATGGCCTGCGCGTGCGTGGCGTGGCGACGGCCGCGCGGCGGGCGCAGGCGGCCTCGGTGCTCGCCATGATGCGCATCGAGGCTCTGGCCGAGCGGCGCATCGACCAGCTCTCCGGCGGCCAGCGCCAGCGCGTCGCCCTGGCCCGCGCACTCGCCGTGCGGCCGCGCGTGCTGCTGCTGGACGAGCCCTTGACCGCCCTGGACGCCGCCCTGCGCGAGCATCTGCGCAGCGAGATCGACGCGCTGCTGCGCCGCCTCGCCATCACCGCCGTCTATGTCACCCACGACCAGGCGGAAGCGCTGGCGCTGGGCGACCGCATCGTGGTGATGAAGAACGGCGCCATCGCTCAGGTGGGCACGCCGCGGGAGGTGTACTTCCGGCCGGCGGACGATTATGTCGCCGGCTTCGTCGGCATCACCAACCGGCTGGAGGGCATCGTGCGCAACGGCCGATTCGAGACCGCCGCCGGCATCCTGCCCGTCGCCGCCCCCGACCGGACCAAGGCGCACCTGCTGTTCCGCCCCGAGGCGGTGCGCCTCGTAAGCCCGGCCGAGGCGACACTGGTGTTCCAGGTGGCGCAGGTGGAGTTCCAGGGCCCGCGCCAGCGGGTAACGCTGAATGCCGGCGACGGAACCCGTATCATCGCCGAGGCGCCCGCCGACCTCGACCTCGCTGCCGGCGCGGCCATCGGCCTTGCCCTCGATGCCAACCGCTACACTCTGGCCTGACCCATGCTGATCGCCCAGCTCACCGACACCCACATCCGCCGCCCCGGCACGCTTGCCTATGGGGTGGTGGACACCGCGACCTATCTGGAAGCGGCGGTGGCCCACATCCGCGCGCTCGATCCCCGGCCCGATGCGGTGATCGTCACCGGCGACCTGACCGATTTCGACGACCCGGAGGAATTTGCCCGCTTCCGCGCCATCGTCGCGCCCCTCGACCTGCCGCTGTTTCCCGTGCCCGGCAATCACGACAGCTCCGGCGGGCTGCTCAAGGCCTTCCCGGAGATCGCCGCGCGCTGCGCGGGCGGACGGGTGAACTATGTGGTGGAGGATTTCCCGCTGCGGCTGGTGATGCTCGATTCCACAGTCTACGGCCGCCCCCATGGCACGCTGGGCGAAGAGGGCCTCGCCTTCCTCGATGCGACGCTGGCGGCAGCGCCGGACCGGCCGGCATTCGTCTGCGCCCACCATCCGCCGTTCCTCACCGGCATCCGCCACATGGACGTTCAGAACCTGTTCGACGCCGCGGCGCTGGAGGCGGTGCTGCGGCGGCATCCGCAGGTTGTCGGCTTCACCTGCGGCCATGTGCATCGGGCGGTGACGACCACCTTCGCCGGCATCGCCGCCACCATCGCCCCGGCCCCGGCCCATTCGGTCAGCCTGGCGCTGGACCCGGAGGCGCCGCCCACCTTCCACATGGAGCCGCCCAGCCTTTCGCTGCACCTGTTCGCGGAGGGACGGCTCGTGACCCACCGCAGCTTCATCGGCAGCTTTTCCGGCCCGCATCCCTTCTTTGGGCCGGACGGCAAGGCCATCGGCACGCCCGCCTGAGGCTCCAAAACAAAAAGCCCCGGCAGAGCCGGGGCTTTTCAATCGGGGAGAGATCAGGTCAGCCGCCGGCCACCGGCAGCGGGATCGGCGCCGGGCCGGCCGCAGTGCTGCGCGAGGCGGTGTGCTGCGCCACCCGGTCCGCGTAAGGCAGCTCGAGCCGCTCCCACACGTCCGACAAGGCGGTCGCCAGATGGGCGATGAGCGCGTCGTCGTGGAACGGAGTGGGGGTGATGCGCAGGCGCTCGGCACCGCGCGGCACGGTGGGGTAGTTGATGGGCTGGATGTAGATGCCGTACTCGGCGAGGAGCAGGTCCGACGCCATCTTGCAGGCCTTGGCGTCGCCCACCATCACCGGGACGATGTGGGTCGGCGTCTCCATCTGCGGCAGGCCGGCGGCGGCGAGGGCCGCCTTGACCTTGGCCACCTGGGTGCGCTGACCGGTGCGCTCGGCCTGCGAGTTCTTGAGGTGGCGCACCGAGGCGGTGGCCGCTGCGGCGATCGCCGGCGGCAGCGCCGTGGTGAAGATGAAGCCCGGCGCGTAGGAGCGCACGGCATCGATGACGAGGCGCTTGCCGGTGATGTAGCCGCCGACCACGCCGAAGGCCTTGCCCAGCGTGCCCTCGATCACGTCCACCCGGTGCATGACGCCGTCACGCTCGGCAACGCCGCCGCCGCGCTCGCCATACATGCCGACCGCGTGCACCTCGTCGAGATAGGTCATGGCGCCGTAGCGCTCGGCGAGGTCGCAGATGGCGCCGATGGGGGCGATGTCGCCGTCCATGGAATAGACGCTCTCGAACACCACCAGCTTGGGCCGGTCGCCCGCGGCCTTCAGCAGCTCTTCGAGATGGTCGAGGTCGTTGTGGCGGAAGATGGCCTTCTGCCGGCCGCCGTGGCGGACGCCCTCGATCATGGAATTGTGGTTCAGCTCATCCGAGATCACCACGCAGTCGGGGATCAGCTTGACGATGGTGGAGATGCCGGTGGCGTTGGAAATGTAGCCCGAGGTGAAGACGAGGCCGGACTCCTTGCCGTGCAGGTCGGCCAGCTCGCGCTCCAGCATCACGATCTCATGGCTGTTGCCCGAGATGTTGCGGGTGCCGCCGGCGCCGGCGCCGCGCGCCTTGGCCGCGTCGCACATGGCGGCGACCACGTCGGGATGGCTGCCCATGCCGAGATAGTCGTTGGAGCACCACACCACGATGTCGCGCGGACCACCCGGCGAGTGCCACACCGCCCGCGGAAAGTGCGAGGCGTCGCGCTCGATCTCGGCGAAGGTGCGATAGCGGCGCTCCTTGCGCAGGGCGTCAATGGCGTCGGCGAAGAAGGTATCGTAGATCATTCCGAACCCTGCGGCGGCAGACGGGATCGCGGGTGGATCCTCATTGTTCTAAGATTATGCTGCAACCTTGCTCCTTGTATTGATGCCAATCAAGAGCCGAGGGCGACGCGCGGCGATCCGGCGCAACCCACGGCCAGAGCTGCACAAATGCCGCAGCGCAGCAGGCGGCGCGGAAGAGAGTGACGGCAAGCTTTCGCCCGAGGTTGGCACCTGGAAACGAGCGGCGAGGGCCGCCGGCCCGGAGAGCATTGCGAGCGGCTCAGACCTGCCCTGCGCCGCTGCACTGATCTTCATCAAATTGCCCCTTGCATGGGCGGACCGAATCCCCTAAATCCGCGTTGCCCAAATTCGCACGTGCCTGTGGTCGCGTGTCGGTCGGTAGGATCTCCGGACAAGAGGCCGGAAAGCTGCCAGGACGATCGACAAGCCGGAGGGAACCGGCCCACCCCGCTCCTCAATGCGGGGGACGTGACTTGAAGCAACGACGTAAGGGCTTTTTTGGTCTCGGTCGGCCCTCCAAAGGTCGGCGTTACTAAAGAGGCACTACATCTTGCCGGCCGTGCGGAGCGGGACTTCCCTCTCCAATCGTGCGCAGTCGTCCTCGCTCCTGCTTTGCCTTGCGGCCAAGCGGGCGGTTCTGCTGCCGTTCGGTCCGATGATGCGGCCGGGTAAAGCCCCGGCGAAGCGGGTACGGCCCGCAGACGGTCGGCGTGTCCACATCGCCGGGCGAATGCGAGCGCGTGCCCCGGGCTCTCCCTTAAAGGAGCGTCCGTCCTGTCGTCGCGCAGTTCCCTGCGCTTCACTGGCTTCAGGTCACGGGGAGGTATCCATGACCGATCGCATCCGCGAATTCCTGCGTACCCGGCGAGAGGATGGCCCCTGCGTGGTGGTGGACCTCGACGTGGTCCGCACCAACTATCTCTCGTTCGCCCGCGCGCTGCCGGACACCCGCGTGTTCTATGCCGTGAAGGCCAACCCCGATGCCGCCATCCTGAAGGCGCTGGAGGAGCTGGGCTCCTCGTTCGACTGCGCCTCCACCGGCGAGATCGACATGGTGCTCGCCACCGGCGCGGGCGCCGACCGCATCTCCTTCGGCAACACCATCAAGAAGGAGCGCGACATCGAGCGCGCGTTCAAGGTGGGCGTTCGCCTGTTCGCCGTCGATTCCTACGAGGAAGTCGAGAAGATCGCCCGCGTCGCCCCCGGCGCCAAGGTGTTCTGCCGCATCCTCTGCGACGGTGCCGGCGCCGAGTGGCCCCTGTCCCGCAAGTTCGGCTGCGAGCCGGAGATGGCCGCGGACGTGCTGGAGCACGCCCATCGCCTCGGCCTCGCCGCCTATGGCGTGTCCTTCCACGTGGGCTCGCAGCAGAAGAACGTGCACGCCTGGGACGGCGCGCTCGCCTCTGCCGCCGCGATCTTCCGCGCCTGCGCCGAGCGGGGCATCTCGCTGTCCATGGTCAACCTGGGCGGCGGCTTCCCCACCCGCTATTTGCAGGACGTGCCGGGCGCCATCTCCTATGGCGAGGCGATCTTCGCCTCCCTGCGCCGCCACTTCGGCAACGCGATTCCGGAGACCATCATGGAGCCGGGCCGCGGCATGGTGGGCAATGCCGGCCTGATCGAGACCGAGGTCGTCCTCATCTCGAAGAAGTCCGAGCAGGATGCCATGCGCTGGGTCTATCTCGACATCGGCAAGTTCGGCGGCCTCGCCGAGACGATGGACGAGGCGATCCGCTACCCGCTGCGCACCCCGCGCGACGGCGACGACACCGCCCCCTGCGTTCTCGCCGGCCCGACCTGCGATTCCGCGGACGTGATGTATGAGAAGACCCCGGTCGAGCTGCCGCTTTCGCTCTCGATCGGCGACAAGATCATCATCGAGGCGTGCGGCGCCTACACCACCACCTATTCGGCGGTGGCGTTCAACGGCTTCCCGCCGCTGAAGTCCTACGTGATCTGAGGGCGGCTTCAGCCGCCGAAGATCCAAGCTCCCGTGGCCCCCTGATCGGAGCCACGCGGAAACCCGCCCGCGCGGCGCCCGAGCGTATTCCGCGACCCGGCCGCAGAAGGTCCCCCGGCACTGGCATGACGCCGTCCGGGGCATGAGGAGGGGACGTGTCCCCTCGTCTTCCGCACCCGTCCCTGAAGGCATTCGCCCCGAAGGTATTCCCTGGCTGTGATGCAGCCGGGACGGGCTTCTTCACCTCTCACGTTGGCGCAAGGAGCTGCCGATGACCGAGATCGTGCTTGAATCCGTGGAAGATGTGGCCCCCCGCGAGGCCCTGCTCGACCTGTGCATGGGCGAGGGGCGCAAGGCCAAGTCCTCCGAGCGTCTGCGCGAGGGCCGCCTGCCGGCGGAAGGCCTCGCCTTTTCCGCCCACGGCCCCGACGGCCGTCTGGCCGGCACCGTGCGGCTGTGGAACGTGACGGCGGGCCCCGCCCGTCCGGCGCTGCTGCTCGGCCCGCTCGCGGTCCATCCCTGGTTCCGCGCCCACGGGCTCGGCGGCGCCATGATACGCGCCTCCATCGCGGCGGCGCGGGCCAAGGGCCACGGCGCCATCCTGCTGGTGGGCGATGCGGCCTATTACGAGCGCTTTGGCTTCTCCGCGGAGAAGACCGGCGAGCTGTGGATGCCCGGCGCCTACGACCGCAACCGCCTGCTGGCGCTGGAGCTGAAGGCCGGCGCGCTGGACGGCGCCCGCGGCCTCATCAGCCCCACCGGTGCCCGCATCGCCCTGCCCTCGCTGGAAGAGCTTCTGGCGCCGGTACTGCTGAAGTCCGCCTGATCCGATCGCGCGACGACACATGAAAATCCCCGGCTCGATCCGTCGCGCCGGGGATTTCTGTTTCGGGGTCCGGGATCAGGTCAGCCCTTCCGAGGCCGCTTCGGTTTTGGAGCGGCAAGGCGGTGGGCCGCCTGGAGCGCGGAGGCGAGCGTCGCCTCGTCCACCACGGTGAGGTCGCAGCGGGTGGCGCCCATCCGCCCCCATCCGCCCGGAACCGGCGCGAAGGCCTCGGGCACCTGCTCGCAGTAGAAATCGCGCAGGTCGGGATCGAACATCAGGTTGAGGTCGAGCCCGCTCGGCCCCAGCGTCGCGAAGATCTTGCGCGGCGTGCGGAACGCCTTGCGATCGACGTGCGGCGCCTCGCTCGCCTCGGGCAGAGCGAGGGCCATCTCCCGGACACGGGCGGCATCGACAGCCATGGAAGGCCTCCCTTTCAGCGGGAGGCCTCCGCAGGCCTCACCGCACGATGATGTTCTTGAACTGCCAGGGATCCTCGAGGTCGAGATCCTCGGGGAACAGCTTCTGGCGTCCGGTGAGGGGCGTCCAGTCCGTATAGGTGCCGATCATCGGGCCGAGATAGGGCGTCTGCACTTCGAGGCAGCGGCGGAAGTCCATCTCGTCGGCCTCGACGATGCCCGCCTCGGGGTTCTCCAGCGCCCACACCATGCCGGCGAGCACGGCGGACGTCACCTGCATGCCGGTGGCGTTCTGGTAGGGGGCGAGTTCCCGCGTCTCCTCGATGGAGAGCTGGGAGCCGAACCAGTAGGCGTTCTTGGCATGGCCGTAGAGCAGCACACCCAGTTCGTCGATGCCGTCGACGATCTCGTGCTCGTCGAGGATCTTCCAGCTGTCCTGGAAATGCCCGCCATTGCCGAACATCTCGTGCAGCGACAGCACCGCGTCGTTGCAGGGGTGATAGGCGTAGTGGCAGGTCGGGCGATAGACCACCTGATCGCCGTCGCGCACCGTGAGGTAGTCGGCGATGGAGATGGCCTCGTTGTGGGTGACGAGGAAGCCGTATTGCGCCTGCGGGGTCGGCGTCCACGAGCGCACGCGGGTGGCGGCGCCGGCGGAGAGCAGGTAGATGGCCGCGCCGCAGCCCGCCTCGTGGGTGCGGCCGTCCGGCGGCAGGGTCTTCTCGTGGGTGCCCCAGCCCAGCTCGGCGGGCTGCAGGCCCTCGGAGACGAAGCCTTCCACCGACCAGGTGTTCCAGAACTGGCCCATCACCTTGGGCTCGCGGGCGCGCTGGGTGTCGCGCTCGGCGATATGGATGCCCTTGATGCCGAGGCTGCGGGCGAACTGCGCCCACTCCTCGCGGGTCTTCGGCTCGGGCCGGTCGAGGCCGGTATCGGCGGCGACGTTGAGGAGCGCCTGCTTCACGAACCAGGACACCATGCCCGGATTGGCGCCGCAGGTGGACACGGCGGTGGTGCCGCCCGGATTGCGACGGCGGGCGGCTAGCAGGCTCTCGCGCAGCGCATAATTGGTGCGCGCGGCGGTGGGCATGGCCTCGTCGAAATAGAAGCCCTTCCAGGGCTCGATGACGGTGTCCACATAGAGGACGCCAAGTTCGCGGCACAGCTCCATCACGGCGATGGAGGACACGTCCACCGAGAGGTTCACGCAGAAGCCCTGGCCGGCGCCGTTGGTGAGCAGCGGGGTCAGCAGGTCGCGGTAGTTCTCGGCGGTGACTTCCGACTGGACGAAGCGGATGCCCCGGGAATCGAGCAGCTTGCGGTGGTCCGCCACCGGATCGATCACCACCATGCGCTCGCGGTCGAAATCGAAATGGCGCTCGATGAGCGGCAGGGTGCCCCTGCCGATGGAGCCAAATCCGATCATCACGATGGGGCCGTCGATCTTTGCGTGGACCGGCCAGTCGCTCATGGTGAAACACTCCTCGGGGTGGCGGCGCCGGCTCGTTACGGCGCCGCGAAAGTCACAGGACGCGCGAAAACGGGGGAACCCGTGGGATCGGCGCGGCGTGGAAACGATGCCGCGCAAGGGCGCGGCGTGGGTGTAGACGCCGCGCGCAAGCGCGGGCGGGCGCACCATGGGAAAAGCGCAGCCCGGCGTCAACCGAAGAGCTTGAGCAAAGCCGGCAAACCAAGCAGCGGCAGGGCTTGGCTCAGCGCCGGGTCTCGACTTTCACCGGCATGGCATCGACGTGGAAGAGCGCGGGAAAAAGCCGCGTCCAGAGCGCCACGACCATGAGCGTTCCAACGCCCCCCACGACCCCCGCGCCCACCGCGCCGATGAGCGCGGCAACCATGCCGGACTCGAATTCGCCGAGCTGGTTGGAGGTGCCGACGAACAGGGAATTCACCGCGCTGACCCGCCCGCGCATCTCGTCCGGCGTGGAGAGCTGCACCAGCGAGGAGCGGATGACCACGCTCACATTGTCCGCGGCGCCCAGCACGAAAAGCGCGCCCAGCGACAAAAGGAAGCTGGAGGAGAGCGAGAACACCACCGTCGCCAGCCCGAACACCGCTACGGCGGCGAACATGACGTGTCCCACCTGGCGCGTCGGCGGCCGGCGCACCAGCACGATGGACATGAGCACCGCCCCCACCGCCGGCGCGGCGCGCAGGGCGCCGAGGCCCTGCGTTCCCACATGCAGGATCTCGCCGGCATAGATGGGCAGCAACGCGGTGACGCCGCCGAGCAGCACCGCGAACAGATCGAGGGAGATGGAGCCCAGCACCACCGGGCTGCGGCGGATGAAGGCGAGGCCCGACAGCAGGGTCTCGAGCGTCATGGCGCTGCGCGGCCCCGGCGCATGGACATGGCGGATGAAGGCCATGGCAACCGCCGCCACCCCATAGCAGACCGCCGCCAGCGTCAGCGGCACGGCGGGCCCGAAGATGTAGGCGAAGCCGCCCACCGCCGGGCCGGCAATGGTCGCCATCTGCATGGCGGAGGAGGCCACCGCCAGCGCCCGCGGCAGCACCTCCCCGGGCACGAGGCGGGGCAGCAGCGCCGCCATGGTGGGTGCCTCGAACGCGCGGCTCGCCCCGATGGTGACGACGGCGGCATAGATCGGCAGGAGGCCGGCATGGCCGGAGCCCTCCGCGAGGGCGAGGGCGCCCACCGTGAGCGCCGACAGCGTCTGGCAGGCCAGCACGATGCGCCGCCGGTCGAAGGTATCGGCCACATGGCCCACCAGCAGGGTCAGGCACAGGATCGGCAGGAACTGCGCGAGGCCGACGAGGCCGAGGGCGGCGGCGCTGCCGGTGAGGCTGTAGACCAGCCACCCCACCACCACTCCCAGCATCTGGAAGGCGAGGGCCGAGCAGACCCGGCTGATCCAGAACAGGATGAAGGCAGGATGATCCCGAAGCCGTATCCCGGCTGAAGATGCGGCCGCGGTCACGGCTGCATCTGGGGGCGGCGCGGGGGAGATGTCGGCAGGCAGGTTGACGGGCGAGGTGACGGGCAAATCACGGGGCAGATCCGCGCGGTGGCACGTCCGTGGGCCGGACGATCCTTGGACCCTGCCCGCGTACCGTTGCAGGCAGGGGTTGGCAACCCATGCCCCAACGTCCGCTCACGAACCGTTCAAATGCTTGCCGTTCAGATGCTTGCGGTTCAGCTGCTTGGGTTCAGCCGCCCGCCGGTCAATCGCTCGCCAGGATATGGTTCTGGACGATGGGATAGACCTGACTGGCCCATTTGCGTCCCGAGAACACGCCGTAGTGCCCGACGCCCGCCTGCATGTGGTGGCGCTTCTTGTGCGGTCGCAGCGCCGAGCAGATGTCCTGCGCCGCCATGGTCTGGCCGATGGAGCAGATGTCGTCCCGCTCGCCCTCCACCGTCAGCAGCGCCGTCTTGCGGATGGCGCGGAAATCGATGGGCCGGCCGCGATAGGTCAGTTCGCCCTTGGGCAGGCGGTATTCCTGGAACACGTAGCGCACGGTCTCCAGGTAGAATTCGGCGGCAAGGTCCAGCACGGCGAAATATTCGTCATAGAAGGCCTTGGTGGACTCGGCCTTCTCTTCGTCGCCCTCCGAAAGGGCATTGTAAAGGTCGAGATGCGCTTTGACATGGCGCGAGTAATTCATGCTCACGAAGGCGGTGAGCTGGAGGAAGCCGGGATAGACCCGCCGCCCCGAGCCGGCAAAGCCCTTCGGCACGGTCGAGATCAAATTCTTCTCGAACCACGAGATGGGCTTGGAGGTCGCCAGCTCGTTCACCTTGGTGGGGTTGATGCGGCAGTCGATGGGGCCGGCCATGAGCGTCATGGAGGCCGGCACCGCCGGGTTCTTCTCCTGCCCCATCACCGCCGCGGCGACGAGGGCCTGCACGCACGGCTGGCACACCGCCACGAGATGGGCGCCCGGCCCCAGGACCTCCAGGAAGCGGATGACGTGCTCGACATAGTCGTCGAACCCGAAGGGGCCAGCCGAGAGCGGCACCTCGCGGGCATTGTGCCAGTCCGTGATGTAGACGTCATGGTCCGGCAGCATCGTCTTCACGGTGTTGACGAGCAGCGTCGCGAAATGACCCGACAGGGGCGCGACCACGAGGACGCGCGGCTGGGCGATGTCCACGTCCTTCTTGAAGCGCAGGAGGGTGCCGAAGGGCAGGACGGCGGTGTTTTCCTCCGTCACCTGAACTTCGCGATTGCCGACTTCAACCGTTTTGATGCCGAAAGACGGCCGGCCATGGGAGAGGCCGGCACGCTCGATGAGCTCGTAGGCGGCCGCGAGCTGGCGGAAGCCGAGATGGCCGTATCCATTGATGAGAGGGCCGTTGAGGGTCTGCCGCGCGAGGCTGGCGAAGAACCTCATCGGGCTCATGAGGTCGGCCTGGGCCTGATAGGCGGAGTACATCATGACAGCGTGCGCCGGACCGTCCGGCACCGCGGTGCCAGAGGAGTGAACCTGGAAGAAGTCTGCAGCATGATGCCGAAAGGTCCTTCTGCTCCGCGTCCCCCACGCCCGGCCCCCGACGGCCGGCGGAAGCATTAAGTAGTTGTCGCAGGCCCAGCTTTCCGCTTTGCAGCAAGCCTGAACGGATGTACCTGTTAAGTTGATATTGGAGCTATGCGTGGTGCATTGCAACACGCATCCTTAGCAGCAGGGCCGAAGGCCGAGCGACCGCGCCGGATGCCCGACCAAAGTCGAAGCCGCCGGCTGCGCCAAGAACAAGCATGCGCCAAGAGCAAACAAAGGCGGAAGGGTCGAGGGGAACGGTCAGGTCAGGGATCGCAAATCCGAGGCACGGGACAGGCATGGCGACGCTCACCATCTCCAGCAAGAATTACTCCTCCTGGTCCATGCGCGGCTGGCTGCTGTGCAGGATGGCCGGCCTCTCCTTCGATGAGGAGCGGGTGCCGACCGACGATCCCGACGCCAAGGCGGAGCTGCTGCTGCTGTCGCCCTCCTTCCTCGTCCCGCGCCTGGTGCACGAGGACGTGACGGTGTGGGACACGCTGGCCATCGCCTCCTTCCTCAATGAGGTCTTCCCCGAGGCCGGGCTGCTGCCCGCCGACCGCGCGGTGCGCGCCCACTGCCTCTCCATCTCCGGCGAGATGCATTCGGGCTTCGCGAACATGCGCTCGGCGCTGCCGATGAACATCAAGGCGCACTATCCCGGCTTCAAGGTCTGGGCCGGCGCGCAGGCGGACATCGAGCGCATCGCCGCCATCTGGCGCGGCTGCCTCACCGCCCATGGCGGTCCGTTCCTGATGGGCGCGACGCCGACGCTGGCCGACGCCATGTATGCGCCCGTCTGCTCGCGCTTCACCACCTACGACGTGAAGCTCGACCCCGAATGCGAGGCCTACCGCGCCCGCATCATGGCGCTGCCGCTGGTTCGCGAGTGGATCGACGGCGCGATCTCCGAGCCGGAAGAGCTGGAAGAGCTGGACGCCGAATTCTGATGCGGCCGGGTCCAGTCCTGTGATCGAAACGGCGGCCGCCGCCGTCTCCTCCGTGAACCTGGGCCTGATCGCCGTCGGCTTTGCCGTGCTCGTGCTGGCGGGCATGGTGAAGGGCGTCATCGGCATGGGGTTGCCGACGGTCGGCATCGGTCTGCTCAGCGTGTTCCTTGCCCCGCCCGAGGCGGCCGCGCTGCTGATCCTCCCCTCCACCGTCACCAATTTCTGGCAATACTTCACCGGGCCAAACGTGCTCGGCATCGCCCGGCGCTTCTTCTGGATGATGGTGATGGTGGCGGCCGGCACGCTCGTCGGCGGCCTGCTCCTGGGCGGCCTCGCCTCGCCCGCCGCGCAGCCGGTGCTCGGTGCAACGCTGCTGGCCTATGGCGCGCTGGGCCTGTCCTCAGTGCAGTTGAAGGTGCCACAGCGGCACGAGCCATGGCTGTCCCCGGTGATGGGCTTCCTCACCGGCCTCGTCACCGGCACCACCGGCGTCTCGGTCATGCCCTCGGCGCCCTATCTCCAGTCTCTGGGGCTGGCGCGGGATGATCTGGTGCAGGCCCTCGGGCTCACCTTCATCGTCTCGACCACGGCGCTTGCCGTGGTGCTGTTCCATCCCGGCGACGGTGGCGGGGCATTGGCCGATCCCGCCGCGGCGCTTGCCTCCGCGGCGGCGTTGCTGCCGGCCTTCATCGGCATGCAGCTCGGCGCCATGGTGCGCCGGGCGGCCTCGCCGCAGATGTTCCGGCGCATCTTCTTCTCCGGCCTCGGCCTGCTCGGCACCTACATGCTGGTGCGCGGCCTCCTCTGAGCCGGCCGCCGCGCACGCCGGCCGCCGCTCACTCGGAGAGGCGGTGGATGTCGTGCACGACGATGCCGATGGAATCGTCCGGCTTCCGCATCCATTCCTTCTGCCGAAGGGTCTTCACCGTGTCCTCGTAGCCGGTCTGCCAGTGCTCGCGCATGGAGGTCTGCGAGAACTCGTAGTCCTTGGATTCCCGCTCGTAGGTCTTTTCCTGATAGATCAGGTGACAGATGTTGACCGGGCCGGAGCTGGCATAATCGTCGATGAGGGCGATGTCCTCTTCCGTCCGCAGCTGCTCGGGAATGCGCTGGAGCGCGTCGTAGAGCTTCGAGCGCAGATCCTGAACCCGCCGGAACACATCGGTGGTGTAGCGGGTGCGGCTGGAATAGCTGATGTCCTTCTGGCGCTCCGACACGTCGAACATGTCCCGCGGCAGTTGTCCGCGGGCGCTGAACAGATCCACCTGGAACACCAGCGCGCTGGGGTGGTCCGGCTGGTCGAGCAGGAACTGGAGCGGGGTATTGGAGACGACGCCGCCGTCCCAGTAGAACTCGCCGTCGATCTTCACCGCCGGGAAGCCGGGCGGCAGCGCGCCGGAGGCCATGATGTGCTCCGGCGCGATCTTGTGTTCCTGATTGTCGAAATAGATGAAATTGCCGGTGCGCACGTTCACCGCGCCCACCGAGAAGCGCTTCTCGCGGGAATTGATGCGGTCGAAGTCCACGAGCCGAAGCAGGGTCTCGCGCAGGGGGGCGGTGTCGTAGAAGGAGGTCGCGCCGGCGGCGCCCGAGGGCAGCAGCCAGGGATTGGGGAAGCGCGGGGTGAAGAAGCCGCGCTGTCCCTGCAAAATGGTCCGGGTGGCGCTGAGCTGGTTGCGCCACTGGCGGAAGATGTCGCCTTCCAGGTTGATCGGCAGGATGCGCTGGGAGGTGATGGTCTCCCAGAAGTCCCTGAGCTTCGTCACCCGGTCCTGCGGCGCGTTGCCGGCGATGATGGCCGAGTTGATGGCGCCGATGGACACGCCGGAGATCCAGTTCGGATCGCACCCGACCTCCGACAGCGCCTCGTAGACGCCGGCCTGATAGGCGCCGAGCGCCCCGCCGCCCTGGAACACCAGCGCCACGCGCTTGTACTCGTCGATGATATCGCACAGCTCGCTGGAGCGCTGGTTGGCAGCGTCGGTCATCGCCCTCACCTTCTTTGAAGTTGTTTCCCTCGACCGGCGGCGCGCAGGACGCCGCCGGAAGCCGGACGTCAGGCGCCGTTTTCCTTCATGTAGTCGTAGACCACCTTGCCCATGCCGAGGGTGAGATCAGCCTTGATGTGCACGGCGGAGAGCACCTCCAGCACCGGCAGGGCCGCGACATTGCACAAGGCGTGCGGAAACAGGCCGAGGGCGCCGGGCCCGACCCAGCATTCCTTCAGCGTGATGTCCTCCAGATAGTAGCTCACCAGCTCGCAGATGCGCGGCGTGGCGTCCACGTCCGGGATGATCTTGAGCAGGAAGCTCGGGGTGAGCAGGGAGGCGAGGATCTTCTCCTTGTCACCGGCCACCCACTTGTAGCCCATGGTCGCGGAAGCGCAGAGGACGCTGCCGTAATGGAGCGTGCCGACCAGCGTGTCGGTCTCCACCTTGAGCTTCGGCTGGGCGTACTTCTTGGGAAAGCCCCACAGCTCGCGCCCGCCGGCGATGGGGGATTCGTCGTCCAGATACATGGAGTGGACGTAGCCGCCCTCCTGGCCGTTGAAACGGACCGGGATGACCTGTCCGGTCTCGGTGTAGTCACCGAAGCCGGTGGAATCGGGCATGCGGATGAATTCGTACTTCACCACCGGCTCGGTGACCTCGAGCGGCTCGGGCACCACCTTCGCGAGCGCCTCCGGATCGGTCCGGTAGGTGATGATCATGTATTCGCGGTCGATGAAGCGGTAGGGCCCCGGCGGGAACGAGGGGTTGGTGAGCGGCATCGAGTAGGCAGTGCGGCGAACGTCAGCGATCTTCATCGGCAGTCTCTCGTGCGCTTGTCCCGTTTCGCACCTGCGAATGGACGCCGCCAAGGTAGAGCGGACGGGCGCCCGTGAAAAGCCGCCCGCGGCACGAGTTTCCTGTGCGGCTAAGGACTTGGTGCGCGGCACCGAAACCGCGGCGGTTCAGAAGGCCAGCAGGCCGCCCTGACCCTTTTCCGTTCCGAACGCAACGGCCCCGCCGGAGCCGTGCCAGGCGATGGCGGTCACCGGGTCGGTGTCGGGCGCGCGCAGCAGGATCTCGGCGCCGTCCGAGATGCGCACCATCATCACCATGCCGTCCTCGTAGCCGATGGCGACGACCGGGTCCTTGGGGTGGGGCGCCACGACAGTCACCCGCGAGGTGGGCGAGGGCGCGAGCATGGCCGGCTCCTTGCCCATGGGGCCGTCCTTGGCCTGGAACGGCCACAGGATGGCCTCGCCCGAGCCGGACGTGGCAAGCCACTTGCCGTCGGCGGTGAAGGCGAAGGATTTCACCCGAGAGGGATAGCCGGACATGCGCATGTGCGCGCCGTCCACCACGCGCCAGCCGTGCAATGCCGGCTCCTGCATGGTGCTGACGAGGAAGCGGCCGTCCGGCGAGAACGCCACGCCAAGGTGCGAGCCCTTCCAGCCATAGACCTCCGGCTTGGCGCCCGCCGCATTGGGGAACCACAGCGACACGCCGCCGTAATGCGCCACCGCGAGGCGCAGGCCCTTGGGGGCGAAGGCGAGGCCGCCCACGGTGGAGGGCACCTCCAGCGACTTCGGCTCCCCCTTCTGCTGCAGCACATGGGCGACCTTGCCGGCCGAATAGGCGACGGCCCCGTCCGGCCCCAGCGCCACCCGGTCGATCCAGCGCCCCTTCTGCTGCGCCAGTTCGCGGGTGGTGCCGTCCGCCAGCGTCTCCATCACCCGCCCGTCGTCGCCGCCGGTGACCAGCCGCTTGCCGTCGGAGGCCGCGCTAAGCACGCCGCCGTCGTGAACCGGAACCACAACCGGCGCTGCGCCCTCCTCCAGCCCGATGAGGGAGGCCGTGCCATCCGTCCCCACGAAGGCGGCCTTGGACTCGAGGAAAGCGAGGGCGACAACGCCGGCCTCGAAGGCGAGCGGCCGGACCTTGCTGGTGAGGCTGGACGGGGCGGAAACCATGGTGCTCTGATCCCGGTGATGGACGGGGCGTTCCTTAAGGCACCGATGCGGGCCGCTGGCAACACCCCCTCTGCCCTATCCCTCCTCCGCTCTATCCCTTCAATGCTCTTGGCCTGCGCGCGGCGCGGCCGCATAAGGGCGGCGCCGCCATGTTCGACACCAAGCTCCCCATCGACGCCGTGCTCGGCGACATCCGCTCGACGCTCGCGTCCACCCCCTGCGCCGTGCTGGTGGCTCCGCCCGGCGCCGGCAAGACCACGCGCGTGCCCTTAGCCCTGCTGGACGAGCCGTGGGCGACGGGCGGAAAAATCCTCGTGCTGGAGCCGCGCCGCCTCGCCGCCCGCGCCGCCGCCCGGCGCATGGCGCAGACCCTCGGCGAGGCGGTGGGCGGCACCGTGGGCTTCCGCACCCGGCTTGCGTCCGAGGTGTCGCGCCGCACCCGCATCGAGGTGGTCACGGAAGGCATCTTCACCCGCATGGTGCTGGACGACCCCGAACTCTCCGGCATCACGGCCGTGCTGTTCGACGAGTTCCACGAGCGCAGCCTCGATGCCGATCTCGGCCTCGCCCTCGCCCTCGATTCCCAGCGCGGGCTCAGGGACGACCTCCGGCTCCTCGCCATGTCGGCGACCCTCGACGGCGCCCGCGTCGCCTCTTTGATGGGGGTGGGCGCGCCGGCCCCTGTCATCGAGAGCGAGGGCCGCGCCTTTCCGGTGGAGACCGCCTATCTCGGCCGCGATCCGCGCGCGCCCATCGACCGCCAGATGGCCGACGCCATCCGCCGCGCGCTGGACCGGGAAGACGGCTCCATCCTCGCCTTCCTGCCCGGCGCCGCGGAGATCCGCCGCACCGAGGCGCTGCTGCTGGAACAGGTGCGCGACCCCAAGGTCGATGTGGTCGCTTTGTTCGGCGCGCTGGACGCCGCCGAGCAGGACCGCGCCGTGCTGCCGGCCCCGGCGGGGCGGCGCAAGGTGGTGCTGGCGACCTCCATCGCCGAGACCTCGCTGACCATCGAGGGTGTGCGGGTGGTGGTGGACAGCGGCCTCGCCCGCGTGCCCCGCTTCGAGCCGGACGTGGGGCTGACGCGACTCGAGACCGTCCGCGTCTCCCGCGCCGCCGCCGACCAGCGCCGGGGCCGCGCCGGCCGCACCGAGCCCGGCGTCTGCTGTCGCCTGTGGAGCGAGGGCGAGACGGCGAGCCTGCCGGCCTTCGCCACCCCGGAAATCCTCGCCGCCGATCTCACCGGCCTCGTGCTCGACCTCGCCCGCGTGGGGGTGCGCGATCCTGCCTCCCTCCCCTTCCTCGATCCGCCCCCCGCACCGGCCGTGACCGAGGCGAAGGCGCTGCTGCGCCTCCTCGGCGCGCTCGACGGTGATGAGGCGGTCACGCCGCTCGGCCGCCTCATGGCGCGCCTGCCTCTGCCGCCGCGCCTCGCCCACATGGTCGCCATCGGCGCGGCGCGCGGCGTGGGCCGTCTCGGTGCGGAGATCGCCGCGCTGCTGGTGGAGCGCGGGCTTGGCGGCGACAGCGCGGACCTGCTTGCCCGCCTCGACGGCTTCCGCCGCGACCGCTCCCGCCGTGCGGAGGAGTCCCGCCGCCTTGCCGGGCGATGGGCGGAGATGGCGGCGCGGGAGGCTACGGCGGAAGAACCGGCGGACGGTGCGCCTCCCTCCCCCGCCGCCCTGCTGGCGCTCGCCTTTCCCGACCGGGTGGCCAAGGCCCGCGAGGGCCGGGCCGGGGAGACCCAGGTGCGCTTCCTGATGGCCAACGGTCGCGGTGCGGTGCTGGAGGGGACATCCCCGCTCGCCCGCGCGCCCTTCCTCGCGGTGGCGGAAGCCTCCGGCCGCGCCGAGGGCGCCCGCATCACCCTCGCGGCCGCTTTGTCAGCGGACGAGGTGGAAGCCTTGTTTGCCAACGACGTCACCTCCGGCCTCGAAGTCGCGTTCGACCCCGCCGCCATGGCAGTGCGGGCGCGGGAGGTGCGGCGGCTCAGGGCGCTGGTGCTCGCGGCACGGCCCCAGCCGGTTCCGGCGGACGCGAAGACGGCGCGCGCGCTCGCCCGTGGCATTGCGGATGCGGGCATCGGGCGCCTGCCCTTCTCCGCCGCCTTCCGGCAATGGCGCGAACGCGTCATGTTCCTGCGCGCCGCCGAGGGCGAGCCCTGGCCGGACCTCTCCGATGCGGCGCTGGCCGCATCGGCGGAGACATGGCTGGCGCCGTTTCTCACCGGCCGCACGTCGCTGGCCGACATCTCGGGCGCGGACGTGGGCAACGCCCTTCACGCCTTGCTGCCCTATGAGCTCACCGCCCGACTGGAGGCGGAGGCGCCCACTCATTTCGCCGCGCCCACCGGCTCGCGCCTCGCCATCGACTATGGCGCGGAGGGCGGGCCGGCGGTGGAGGTGCGGGTACAGGAATTGTTCGGCCTCACCGCCCATCCGGCTATCGCCGGCGGGCGGGTGCCCCTCACCCTCGCTTTGCTCTCACCCGCGCACCGGCCGATCCAGGTGACAAAGGACCTGCCGCAATTCTGGCGCGGCTCGTGGCGGGATGTTCGCGCCGACATGCGCGGCCGCTACCCCAAGCATCCCTGGCCGGAAGACCCCGCCGCCGCCCCACCGACCACGCGGGCGAAGCCGCGCGGGACGTGAGGGGGGCGTTTCCCGCCTTCGCTCAGGCGCCGCGCGGGCTGTGCGCGCCCTTCGGGGCCCGCCCCGCTACTCCGCCGGGATGGCCCGCGGCCGGCCCTCGCCGTCGATGGCGACGAAGGTGAAGACGGCCTCCGTCACCTTGGTGGACTGCTCGCTCTCGCGCGCCCGGCGCCACGCCTCGACCTCGATGCGCAGCGAGCTGCGTCCCACCCGCGCGATGTTGGCGAACAGGCTCACCTCGTCGCCCACCGCCACCGGAGACAGGAAGCTCATGGCCTCCACCGCCACCGTCGCCGCGCGGCCCCGCGAGCGGCGCGCCGCCACGTTTCCGGCGGCAAGGTCCATCTGCGACATCAGCCAGCCGCCGAAGATATCCCCGCTCGGATTGGTATCGGCCGGCATGGCGATGGTCCGGATGACCGGAATGCCATCCGGCATCTGCGACTCCTTGTCGTGCATCCCTTCTCCCCGCACGCCTGAGGCGTGCTCTGCGCAACGTTCCGCCGAAGCTGATAGCAAAATTTCGCCGCAGCGCCGCCAAATTTGATCCATCTCAGAGAATCGGGACCGGGGGTGTGGTTTCTAACGCTTGTCCATGTCTTTTCGGGGCAGACAGGGCATGGATGACCGGCTCCGCCTTGCTGTGTGGGCGGAGCCGGTATCTCTTTCAGCCGAACCTTTTCAGAAGGCCGGCACATGATTCCGCCGGAACGAGGCTGACCTCGTTACCGGCGGTTTTCATTTTGGGCCGGTCGCATCGGAGGCCGCCATGGTCCAGACCCGTCCCGAACGCCGCATCTCCCGCATCCGCCGCCGCGCCCTCGCCGCCACAGTGCTGGCCGGGGCGCTCGCCTCCGCGCTCGCACCCGTGGCGCAGGCCTGCACCCGCGCGGTCTATCTCGGCTCCGACGGCGTCGTCATCACCGGCCGGTCCATGGACTGGATGGAGGACATGCGCACCAACCTGTGGGCCTTCCCGGCCGGCATGGCGCGCGATGGGGCGGCGGGGGCCAACACGCCGAAATGGGTGTCGAAATACGGCAGCGTCATCGCCTCGGGCTATGACGTGGGCTCGGCCGACGGCATGAACGAGAAGGGCCTCGTCGCCAACCTGCTGTACCTCGCCGAATCCGAATACGCGAAGCCCAACGGCAAGCCGGCCCTCTCCATCAGCGTGTGGGCGCAATACGTGCTCGACAATTTCGCCACCGTCGCCGAGGCGGTCACGGCGCTCTCCGCCGAGCCGTTCGTGGTGGTGACGGCGAACCTGCCCAACGGCTCCGGCGCCCAGCTCCACCTCGCCATCTCCGATCCCTCCGGCGACAGCGCCATCTTCGAGTATCTCGGCGGCAAGCTGGTGGTGCATCACGGCCGCCAGTACCAGGTGATGACCAACTCACCCAGCTACGACCAGCAGCTGGCGCTCAACGCCTATTGGCAGGACATCGGCGGCACGGTGTTCCTGCCCGGCACCAACCGCGCGGCGGACCGCTTCGCCCGCGCCAGCTTCTTCATTAAGGCCATCCCCGCCAAGGCGGCGCCGGAAATTTTGTCCGCCGTTCCGGACCAGACCTACGCCAACCAGGCGGTGGCGAGCGTCGCCAGCGTGATGCGCTCGGTGAGCGTGCCGCTCGGTCTCTCGACGCCGGGCGAGCCGAACATCGCCTCCACCCTGTGGCGGACGGTGAGCGACCAGAAGGACAGGGTCTATTTCTTCGATTCCGCCACCAGCCCGAACACCTTCTGGGTGCCCATCGCCGACCTCGACCTGAAGGTGGGCGCGCCGGTGAAGAAGCTCGATCTCACCGGCGGCAAGGTCTATGGCGGCAACGCGGCCGCGCGGTTCGTGCCGGCGCAGCCCTTCACCTTCCTGCCCGTCAAGCTGGACTGAGCCGCTCGCGGAGCGAGCCTGCGCGGATCGTCACGCGCCCCTACTTGTTGACGCGCCCCTACGTGTTGACGCGCCCCTACTTGGGCGGCGGCGCGAAGGTGTTGGTGGAGGGCGGCGGGGCGAAACCGCCGCTCGATGGGGGTGGCGCAAAACTGCCGCCACTGGTGCCGCCGCTGGAGGGGGGCGGTCCGAACACGTCCTTCGAGCCCGAAGACGACGAGCTGGAGGACGAAGAGCTTGCCGGGGGCGGCGCGCTGGCGGCTGCTGGTGCCGGGGCGGGCTGCGCGGCGGCGGGCGCCGGCTTCGGCTTCGGCCGCGAGGCGGACGGCTTGGGCCGCTCGCGCACTTCCGGCGTGCCCTGCGGGTCGAAGCCCACATAGATGATGTAGCGCTCCATCTCGTTCGGCTTCAGCAGCGGGAACGCGATCTGGTCCTCCACCACGGTGAAGGGCGCGTGGCCCGGATCGGCCGGAACGTCGACGGCAATGGCGAAGAACTTGGTGGTGACGGTCTTGGGCGAGGGACCCTCGTTCACCACGGCGATGCGAACGGGCACCTTCACCTGACCGGGGCTGCCCTTTTCGCCCATCAGGACGCGACCTTCGATGCCCACCTTCACCATCATCATGCCGTTGGCGATGGTGCATTCGCGGGCGAGGCGGCCGATGGTGGCCTGATAGCGCAGCCCACCGCCGGTCGTGACCTGCCAGCTGCCGGCGCCGGTGCGCACGGTGAGCATGGGGCAGTCATAGGACAGCTGGTCCGGACCGGCGCCGACGACGAGCGAGCCGGAGTTGGCACTGTTGACCACACCGGCAGAGGTGCCGCCCGCCACCGGCGTTGCAATGGCGGTGCCGCCGGCGACGCCCGTATCCTGCGCGCCGAAGGAGCCGTCGAGGCCTTCACCACCGGCGCAACCGGCAAGGACCGCCGCCATCAGGCCGGGGAGCACAAGCCGCGCGAGGGAATGCCGGGAAAACGTGAAACCGCGGCGCGCCGTCAGAGACGACAGGGGTGCGCACACGCGTGAAGCTGCCATCGCGGGCCCGTCGGTGGCCCGGATCTGCGCGACCGTCCGTGTTGCACCCGCCATATCTTCAACTCCATGGGCGCCCTGGATCGCGCGCTTATAGCAAAGGGAAGCCGGCATGAGGACTCCCCGCCCGCCCCTGCGGGTCCCCGGCGCCGGCTCCGTGAAAGTAAGGTTACCGCAGGCCGATCAGCCTCCGAGGCCCACCGGCTTGCCCACCACCACCGTCAGCGCGTCCTTCGCCGTGGCCAGCCGGCCGGCGACGCGCTTGAGATCGTCGAGGGTGACGGCGGCGATCAGGGCGTTGCGACGGTCGATATAGTCGATGCCGAGATCGTCGAGCTGGATCTGCAACAGCTGGCCGGCAACCTTGGACGAGGTGTCGAAGCGCAGGGCATAGCTGCCCATCAGATAGCTCTTTGCCTCCTCCAGCTCCTTGGCGGTCGGCCCGTCCTTCAGGATCTGGCCGAACTCATGGGTGATGAGGGAGATGGATTCCGCCGCCCGCTCGTTCTTGGTCGCCGTACCGGCGAACCAGAGGCCGACATGGGAGAGCGCCACCTGATAGGAATAGACCGAATAGGCCAGCCCCCGCGCCTCGCGCACTTCCTTGAACAGGCGCGAGGAGAAGGCGCTGCCGCCGAGGATGTGGTTGAGCACATAGGCCGGGATGAAGTCCGGATCGCGCCGCTCCAGGCCGCCGGTGCCCATCACCACCACCGACTGCGAGACGTCGAGGGGGATGACCTCCACGGTGCCGATCTTCTGGGGCGTCACATTGGCGACGGGGGTCAGCGTCGCCTGGGCCGGGAGCTTGCCGAACACCTCGTCGAGCCGCTTGCCCAGTTCCTCGGCGCTGATGTCGCCCACCACGGCGACACGCAGGTTGGAGCGGGCGAAGGTCTTGCCGATGAAGCCGGCGATGTCCTCGCGGGTCAGCTTGGCGACGCTGTCCAGCGTGCCGTCCACCGGCCGGCCATACGGATGGCCGGGGAAGGCGAGCGCGAACCAGCGGTCGTTGGCGATGGCATTGGGCTCGGTGGAGCGGCGGCGCAGCATGGCGAGCTGGGAGGCGCGGATGCGCTCCACCGCCTCGCTGTCGAAGCGCGGCTCGTTCACCGCGAGGCGCAGCAGCTCGAAGGCCTTGTCGCGGTTTTCCGAGAGGGTGCGCAGGGAACCGCGCATCTCGTCGCGGCCGGCGTCGAAATGCAGCTCCACCGCATGATCGGCCAGCGCCCGCTGGAAGGCGTCGGAATCCATCGCGCCGGCGCCCTCGTCCAGCAGGGAGGACGCAAGGTTGGCGAGGCCGGCATGCTCGGGGCCGTCCTGAGCCGCGCCACCGAGGAAGGCGAACTCGAAGGCGATGAGCGGGAGCGTGGTGTCGTGGACCAGCCAGGCCTTGATGCCGCCGGGGCTCGTCACCTCGGTGATGCGGCTCGACTGGGACTGCGCCGTATCGGCGGCGAGAAGGGAAAGGGCCATCGTAACCATCGCAAGAAAGAGCCGGGCGGCAGGGCGAAGGCCCGCGCCCGCGAAAAAGGCGCGCCGGCCCGAACGGGCCGGCGAACGGAACACGAAAGCCGTGACGGTCGCCGTCACGAGCGATTGTCCTTCTTGCCGTCCGCCTTACCGGCGTCGCCGGCCTTGGGCTCGGTCTGCTTGAGGTAGCCGGTCACGGCCCGGTCGGTGACGAGGTAGCGACGGGCCACGTCACGCACCTGATCGGCGGTCACGGCCTTGAGCCGCTCGGGCCATTCGCGCACGTCCTTGGCGGAAAGGCCGGTGGCCCAGGAGGCGCCGTAGATGCGGGCGAGCGTCGCCTGGTTGTCCTGCGCATAGATGGTGTCGGCGATGAGCCGGGTCTTGGCGCGGGCCAGCTCCAGATCGTCCACGCCCTTCTCCTGCAGCTCGGCAACCACCGCATCCACCGCCGCCTCCAGCGTCTCAAGGCTCACGCCCGGACGCGGGGACGCATAAGCGACGAAGCGGGTCGCGTCGTAGGCGGTTCCTTGATACCAGGAGCCAGCCCCGGCCGCGAGACCCTTCTCGGCCACGAGGGTGCGGTACATGCGGCTGGTCTGCCCACCGCCGAGAATGTGCGAGAGCACTTCCAGCGCCTCCGCATCGCCCGGCGCAGCGGTCCGGGCCGAGGGCACGAGGTAGGAGCGCTGCAAGCTCGGCTGCGCGACGCGCGGGTCGGCCAGCGACACCCGCCGGTGGGCCCGCGGCTCGGGCTCCTGCGGGCGGTTGCGCGGCGGGGTATCGGCCTGGGCGACCTTGCCGTAGGTCTTTTCCGCCAGCGCCTTCACCTCGGCCGGATCGACGTCGCCGGCCACCACGAGCAGGGCGTTGTTGGGGGCGTAGAAGCGGCGGTAGAAGGCCAGGGCATCCTCGCGGTTGAGGCCCTTGATCTCGTGCTCCCAGCCGATGATCGGGTGCTGGTAGGGATGGTTGACGTAGGTCGTGGCCTGCAAAACCTCGGAGAGGCGCGCGCCGGGATCATTGTCCGTGCGCATGCGGCGCTCTTCCAGCACCACGTCACGCTCAGGCAGCACCACCTCGTCGGACAGTTTGAGGCCGCGCATGCGGTCGGCCTCGAAGCCCATCACGGTCTCGAGGTGCTCTTTCGCCACGCGCTGGAAATAGGCGGTGTAATCCTGCGAGGTGAAGGCGTTCTCCTGGCCGCCGAGGCGCGCCACCTCGGCCGAGAACTGGCCCTGCGGGTGCGCATCGGTGCCCTTGAACATCAAATGCTCGAGGAAATGAGCGATGCCGGACTTGCCCGGCTGCTCGTCGGCCGATCCCACCTTGTACCACACCATGTGGGTGACCACCGGGGTCCGGTGATCGGGGATGACCATGACCTGAAGGCCGTTGGCGAGCTTGAATTCGGTGACTTCGGGGCCCGCCGCATCAGCAAGGCGGGGAGAAAATGCGGCCGCTCCAGCGGCGAGAATGGCAACCATGGCGAGACGGCTCATCTGCACGTGACGATCTTTCGGCATTCGACGCGCCCGAAGACGCGTCCGTCAAGGAAAGATAGGGTGCCCGCCGCCGCAGAAAAGGACGGGCGACTGCGGTTTCCGTCCGTGCCCACCCTCGGTCCGCCCTTGCGCCGGAGCGCAGACGCCGTCACTGGCGATCGAACAGGGTCGGCAGCTTCCAGGGTTCCTTCTTCTCCTCCACCACGCCATAGGGAGCATTGGGGGCGGGCGTCTGGTAGCCGGTGGGCGGCTGGATCAGGTTCTCGCGGGTGGGCTCGCCGTTGAAGGTGAGCTGTTCCTGCTTGCCGGTCAGGCCGCCGAGCCCGGGGAAGCCGGAGGAGCCGAGCTGGCTGGGCAGCAGCACGTCGCGCTGGGAGCCCGCGCCGACCGGCTCGGTCGGCGAGGAACTGTTGCCCACCGCCCGCTTCTTGCCGCGGTTGAGTTCGGACGGCATGAGCGGCCGGCCCGGATCGTCGCGCACGATCGGCGCCTTCGCCGCCTGCGCCGCGGCGGCGCGGCGCTGGAGGTCGTAATCCTTGGGCCAGTTGGGATTGGCCTCGGCAGCGCTCTTCTGCGGCGGGGGAAGGGCATCGGGCACGCGCGGCGGCACCACGAGGGGGGCGCGCTCGCGGTAGTCGATTTCCGGCTTCTCGTCCTCCTCCTTCAGCCCAAGAATCTGCATGGCGCTTTCGAAGATATTGGTGCTGCCGTCGAGGTTCTGCGCGGCGGCCGGGGCGGGCGCGGCGAGCGTCAGGGCAAAGGCGGCGAGCAGCGCGCCGCCCCCGAAGCGCAGCGGGATGAGGCGAAGTGCGGGGGACAGAACGGTGCCGGCCGCGCGCGGCGCGGCATCAGCGCTATGCGGGAAAAGGGAAATCTCTCGCATGGGTCTCACGTCCTCGATGCCATCCTCTGATGCGTTCTCAAAGCGTGCGCGCTCACGGCTCGCGCTCAGCTTCGGACCGGGGCGCCATTGGCGCGGCCGAGGGCGGCGATTTTGAGGCGCCGCCGAGAAATGCATCGTAAAGAAGCAGGCCCACGCCGACAACAACCGCCACATCGGCGAGGTTGAACACGTACCAGCGGTATCCGAAGGCGTGCAGCGACACGAAATCGAACACCGCCCCATAGACCACCCGATCCACCGCATTGCCGATGGCACCGCCGATGAGCAGGCCCAGCGCGAACGCCTCGAAACGGCTGCGGGCGCGGGCCAGCCACACGGCGAACAGGATGGCCGCCGCCACCTTGATGGCCACCAGCACCCAGCGCCCGGTCTCGCCCTGCGGAAACAGGCCGTAGCTGATGCCGTAATTCCACAGCGCGGCGAAGTCGACGAAGGGCGCGACGGGCTTGATCTGCCCGTCCCAGGACGCCGACCAGGCGAGCACGAGGCCCTTGGAGGCCTGATCCGCCACCAGCACAGCGAGAGCGACGAGAAGACCGAAGAAGATGGGACGGCGCTGCAAGGGGCCTCTCTCAGGAACGGCCGCTCTGGCCGATGGCCGGACGCGATCCGCCGTTCATAGACGAGGCCGCCCGCCCCGGCAACGCGAGGGCGGGCGGGGTTCGGTTCACTCCGCCGCAGCGTGGGCGGCATAGAACTCCCGCAGCGCGGCGGCATCGCGCGGCGTGACATCAGGGAATTCCGGGTCGGTGCCCACCGCGGGCGAGACCTTCCACGAGCGGGCGCACTTGGTGCCTTCCGCGCGGGCCGGCACCACGGCGACGCCGGGCACGTCCGGCAGGCGGAAGGCATCGGCCGGCCCCTCGCCGCGGATCAGCTTCGCATCCGAGGTGATGGCGATCTCGGCGAGGTCGAGGCCGGACAGGGCCTCGGCCAGCGCATCGTCGGTCACATAAACCTCGGGGGCGGCCTCCAGCGAGGAGCCCATGCGCTTGGCGGCGCGCTCCACCTCCAGTGCGCCCAGCACCACGCGGCGGATGAGGCGCACCTTGCGCCACTGCTCCGCCAGCGCCTCGTCGCGCCACGCGGCGGGCGTCTCCGGGAAAGCGAGGAGATGCACCGAGCCCTCCTCATCCCCCGTGCGGGCGATGTAGGCCTCCTCGCAGGTGAAGGCGAGGATGGGCGCGAGCCAGGTGATGAGGCGGTTGAACACCTCGTCCAGCACGGTCAGGCAGGCGCGCCGCGTCGGCGAGGAGAAGGGATCGCAATAGAGCGCATCCTTGCGGATGTCGAAATAGAAGGCCGACAGCTCGATGTTCATGAACTGGGTGAGCGCCGCGTGCACCTTCTTGTAGTCGAAGGCGCGGTAGGCGGCGCGGATCTCCCCGTCCAGCTCCGCGAGGCGGTTGAGGATGAAGCGTTCCAGCGACGGCATGTCGGCCACCGCCACCTTCTCCTCCGGCCGGTAATGGTGCAGCGAGCCGAGCAGCCAGCGGATGGTGTTGCGCAGCTTGCGGTAGGTATCGGCCGTGGTCTTGAGGATTTCCGGGCCGATGCGCAGGTCGTCCGCATAGTCGGAGGCGCACACCCACAGGCGCAGGATGTCGGCGCCCGACTGCTTGATGACGTCCTGCGGCGAGGTGACGTTGCCCAGCGACTTGGACATCTTTCGGCCGTCCTCGTCGAGGACGAAGCCGTGGGTCAGCACCACGTCATAGGGCGGGCGGCCGCGGGTGCCGCAGCTCTCCAGCAGCGAGGAATGGAACCAGCCGCGATGCTGGTCCGAGCCCTCCAGATACATCACCTTGTCGCGCCCCGCGGGCGGACGCTCCGCCTTGAGGTCGGGGCGGACCTCCAGCGTGAAGGTGTGGGTGGAGCCGGAATCGAACCACACGTCGAGGACGTCATCCACCTTCTGCCAGCCCTCGGCGGCACGCTCGGCGAGGAAGCGGGCGCTGGCCCCCTCCTTGAACCAGGCGTCGGCGCCCTCGGCCGCGAAGGCCTCGGCGATGCGGGCGTTGACGGCGGCGTCCTTGAGGATTTCGACTTCGCCGTCGCCCTTGTCCTTCACGAACACGGCGATGGGCACGCCCCAGGCGCGCTGGCGCGAGACCACCCAGTCCGGCCGGTTCTCGATCATCCCGGTGATGCGGTTCTCGCCCGCTGCCGGCACCCATTCCACCGTCTTGATGCCGGCGAGCGCGCGGGCGCGCAGGGTGTCAGGAACGTTGCCGGGGAGCGTCGCCGGGCGGGGCGCCGCCTTGCCGTCCGCGGCGCGGATGTCCTGGTCCATGGCGATGAACCATTGCGGCGTGTTGCGGAAGATCACCGGCTTCTTGGAGCGCCAGGAGTGGGGATACTGATGCTTCACCCGGCCGCGCGCGAGCAAATTGCCCGCCTTGATGAGGGCATCGATGACGGCGGTATTGGCATCGCCCTTTTCGCCCTTCTCGGTGATGACGCGCTTGCCCTCGAAGCCGGGCGCCTGGGACGTGTAGAAGCTGTCCTCGTCCACCGTGTAGGGGATCGCGGGATTGATGCCGCGCTCCTCCAGCCAGCGGCGATGGTTCACCCACGCCTCGAAGTCCTCGCGGCCATGGCCGGGGGCGGTGTGGACGAAGCCCGTGCCGGCGTCATCGGTGACGTGCTCGGCTTCCAGCAGCGGCACCTTGAAGGTGTAGCCGCCGAGCCCGAGGTCCGCGAGCGGGTGGGCGAGGATGAGGCTGCCCACCACATCGGCGGGAACATCGCCGCGCCGCTCAAAGGCGGTGACACGGGCGGCCTTGAACACGTCGTCGGCCAGCTTGTCGGCAAGGATCAGCCGGTCGCCGGCCTTGGCCCAGTTGTCGGCCGGGGCGTCCGTGACCTCATAGACGCCATAGGCGATCTTCGGCGCGTAGGTGACGGCCCGGTTGCCCGGCATGGTCCAGGGGGTGGTGGTCCAGATGACGACGGTCGCGCCCTTGAGGTCGCCTTCCGACACCACCGGGAACTTCACCCACACCGTATCCGAGGTGAAATCCTGATACTCCACCTCCGCCTCGGCGAGGGCGGTCTTCTCCACCACGGACCACATGACCGGCTTGGAGCCGCGATAGAGCAGGCCGTTCTCGGCGAACTTCATGATCTCGCGGGCGATCTGCGCCTCGGCCATGAAGGCCATGGTGGTATAGGGATGATCCCAGTCGCCCTCGACGCCGAGGCGCTTGAACTCGGTGCGCTGCTCGTTCAGCCAGTGCTCGGCATAGGCGCGGCATTCCTGGCGGAAGGCGACCATGGCGGCGGCGTCGGAGAAGTCGGGCTTCTGCTTGCCCTTCTTGCGGTAGTTCTCTTCCTCGATCTTCCACTCGATGGGCAGGCCGTGGCAGTCCCAGCCGGGCACGTAGTTCGAGTCATAGCCCAGCATCTGCTGGGAGCGCGTCACCACGTCCTTCAGGATCTTGTTGAGCGCGTGGCCGATGTGGATGTTGCCGTTGGCATAGGGCGGGCCGTCATGCAGCACGAAGCGGTCGCGACCGCGCCCGGCCTCGCGCAGGCGGCCGTAGAGATCGATGCGCGCCCAGCGGGCGAGCAGCTCCGGCTCCTTCTGGGGCAGGCCGCCGCGCATGGGGAAGGCGGTTTCCGGCAGGAACAGGGTCTTGGAATAATCGGGGGCGGACGCCTCGGCGGACGGCTTGCTCTCGGACTTCTCGGTCATGGAACGCTCGGGGGATGAAGGCAGGGTCGGGGCGGAAAAATCCCGGCAGCCCCCGCGCGCTCAGCCGCGCCGGCGGGGGGCCGGGCCGATAATTCGCGCCGCGAGGGGGCGGCTGCGGCGAGGCAGGACCCCGCGATAATGAGAAAATCCGCTCATGGTGCGGCTTCTATCAGGCGCGGAGGGCCGGGAAAAGCCCGCAGATCGGCGCAGCGCCAGCGCCCTCCGATTGCGGCGGGCAAAGAAAAACCCCGGCACCAACGGTGCCGGGGCTCTTCTTGGTTCCCCTCTTTTAAAGAACCACGGGGCGGCGACGAGGCCGCCCCGCCAGGATCACGAGTGGTACGCGCGCTCGCCGTGCTCGTTGATGTCGAGACCCTCGCGCTCCACGTCCGTGGAGGGACGCAGGCCGACGATGACCGAGATCACGAACAGGATGACGGCGGTGCCGACGCCCGACCACACCACGGTCACGCCGACAGCCTTGAGCTGGGCGATGACCTGGGCGGTCATGTCGTAGGCCGCGACCGCACCGGTGGTGTAGTCGTAGATGCCCGTGCCGCCCAGCGAGGGGCTCACCAGGATGCCGGTGGCGATGGCGCCGACGATGCCGCCGATCCCGTGCACGCCGAACACGTCGAGGGCGTCGTCATAGCCCAGGGCGTTCTTCACGGCGGTGCAGAAGATGAAGCAGATCGGCGACACGACGAGGCCGAGGACCAGCGAGCCCATGATGCCGGCGAAGCCCGACGGCGGGGTCACGGCGACGAGGCCGGCGACGATGCCCGAGGCGAGGCCGAGCATGGAGGGCTTACCCTTCACCAGCCATTCCACGAACATCCAGGACATGCCGGCCGCGCAGGTGGCGATGAAGGTGTTCATCATCGCGAGGGCGGTGGTGGCATTGGCCTCGAGGTTGGAGCCGGCGTTGAAGCCGAACCAGCCGACCCACAGGAGGGAGGCGCCGACCATGGTGAGCGTCAGCGAGTGGGGCGAGAGCGCCTCCTTGCCGAAGCCCAGACGCTTGCCGACCATGATGCAGGCCACGAGGCCGGCGATACCGGCATTGATGTGCACCACGGTGCCGCCCGCGAAGTCGATGGCGCCGAGCTGGAAGATGTAGCCCGAGTCCGCGTTCACGGCGTCGAGCGCGGCCTGCGCGGCAGCCTTGGCGGTGCCGTCAGTGGCGGCGGCGAGGGCCTTGGCAGCGGCGTCGATCGCATCCGGGCCGGCCCAGTACCAGACCATGTGGGCGATGGGGAAGTACACGAAGGTGACCCACAGCGGCACGAACAGCACCACGGCGGAGAACTTCATGCGCTCGGCGAAGGCGCCGAAGATGAGGGCCGGGGTGATCATGGCGAAGGTCATCTGGAAGGCGATGTACACCCACTCCGGAATGGCCACGCCCACCGAGAAGGTGGCGGCGAGGGATTCGCCGGTGACGCCGGAGAGGAACGCCTTGGAGAAGCCGCCGACAAAGGGAGAGCCGCCGGTGAAGGCGAGCGAGTAGCCGTAGAGCACCCAGATGAGGCCGACGATGCACACGCTGTAGGCGACCTGCATCAGCACGGAGAGCATGTTCTTGGCGCGCACGAGGCCGCCGTAGAACAGGAACAGGCCGGGCACCGACATCATCAGCACCAGCAGCGCGGACGTGAGCATCCAGGCGACGTCGCCCTTGTTCACGGTGGGGGCGGCGACTGCGGCGGGAACGGCGGTTGCGGCATCAGTCGCAGGCGGCGCCGTCTGGGCCAGTACCGGCGCGGCTACCGCCAGCGCCAGAAGAAGCGCGGGAACCCCCACGCGGGACCACGTCTTGGACGTCATGGATGAATGCTCCGTGAAAGAGATGAGGCTCAAAGGGCGTCGGCGTCGGTCTCGCCGGTGCGGATGCGCACGGCGTGCTCGATCGGGATGACGAAGATCTTGCCGTCGCCGATCTGGCCGGTCTTGGCAGACGCGGTGATCGCCTCCACCACCTTGGAGACCTGGTCGGCGGACACAGCGACCTCGATCTTCAGCTTCGGCAGGAAGCTCACGGCATATTCGGCGCCGCGGTAGATCTCGGTGTGGCCCTTCTGACGCCCGTAGCCCTTGACCTCGGTCACGGTGAGACCGTGCACACCGATACCGGTGAGGGCGTCGCGCACCTCCTCCAGCTTGAATGGCTTGATGATGGCCATGACGATCTTCATGGATCGGTCCCTGTCCCCTGATGCCGCTGCGCTTCCCGATGAAGCCCGAGCGGTGTTTTTCGCGGCGGCTTCGCCGAGCGGGTCGGGGAGATCCGCGCCGCGGCTGGCAAGCCTGCGGACAGAGGAATCAAGTACCGTGCCAAGAGAGGAGGACTGCGGCGGATGCCGGGAGTCCCGTGCATATTTTTCCGCCACGGCGCGCTTTGCAGGGGCTCCGCCGCCTGCTCGCCGCTTTTTGTGCCTATTTTTTAATCTCAACGCCCACGAGAGCGACACATCTCGTTCGCACTTGCGTGATGACGCATTGCAGCGCGCAATGCGGGGCCTGCCTAGGCGCGCGGCGTGACCGGCCGCATGAGGCCTTCCTGTGCCGCAGAAGCGACCAGAATCCCGTCACGGGTGAACAGCTCGCCGCGGCAGAATCCCCGCCCGGCCGAGGCGGCGGGGCTCTCCTGGGTGTAGAGCAGCCAATCGTCGGCGCGGAACGGGCGGTGAAACCACAGCGCGTGGTCGAGGCTCGCCACCTGCACGTCCTTGTCGAACACGGACTTGCCGTGGGGCAGAAGCGCCGCCTGCAGCAACGACAGGTCGGATGCATAGGCGAGCACCGCCTGATGAATGGGCAGATCGTCCGGCAGCGGGCCGCGGGCGCGGATCCAGATGCTCGGCCGCGCCCCCGGCGACCCGAGATAGGCCATGTCCAGGCTGGTGGGCTTCACCTCCAGCGGCCGGTGCGCCATCCAGTCGCGGCCGGAGGCGCCGGGGAAGCGCGCCAGCAGGCGCTCGCGCCACACGTCGTCGCCGGGCAGATCCTCGGGCTGGGGCACGTCCGGCATCTGGCTCTGATGGGTAAAGCCCTCCTCCTGCTTCTGGAACGACACCGACATGCTGAAGATGGCTTCGCCATGCTGGATCGCCACCACCCGGCGGGTGGTGAAGGAGCGGCCGTCGCGGATGCGGTCCACGTCGTAGATGATCGGAACGGTGGGGTCGCCGCCGAGCAGGAAGTAGCCGTGCAGGGAGTGGGTGACGCGCGCCTCCTCCACCGTGCGGCGGGCGGCGACGAGGGCCTGGGCGATCACCTGGCCACCGAACACCCGTCCCCCGGTGGGCGATACGCTGCGACCCCGGAACAGGTTGATCTCGAGCGGTTCGAGGTCAAGGATGCCGAGGAGCTTCTCCACGTCGGGATTCTGGGCGGTCATTCAGGGGCTCGCCGATGGCTGCGCACCCTGCGGGCGGCAGCATCAAAGAAGGTGGAACGGGATGCGGGTCGCACGGTTCAGTCGAGGGCAGGACGCCACGCCCACGCCTCGACCGTCAACCCCAAAACGTCAGCCGACTCCCCTATAGGCGAGCCAATCGCCCCCCGGCAGCGTAGAACGACGAACGATCATCAGGAGTGAAGGTCATGGGCTCCCCGAACGCACCGCTTCCGGAGACCGGCTGGTCCGCAAACCCGGCCGCGGCCGATCGCGCGCCGGAACGGGCACAAGCGGAGCGGGCTGATGTCGCCATCGTCGGCGGCGGCCTCGCGGGCCTGAGCCTCGCCCTCGCCTTGCGCCAAGGCCTCGGCCCGGATGCGGATATCGCCCTTTACGACCCGACCCTTTCCCGCGCCGGTCTCGATGACGGGCGCTGCTCCGCCATCGCCGCCTGCGCCCGGCGCATGCTCACCAGCCTCGGTGTCTGGCACGAGATCGCCGCCAGGGCCGAGCCCATGCGCACCATGGTCGTGACAGACAGCCGCACCAAGGACGTGGCGCGGCCCACCTTCCTCACCTTCGACGGCGATGTGGAGCCGGGCGAGCCCTTCGCCTTCATGGTGCCGAACCTCGATTTGCAGCAGGCGCTGGTGGCAGCCGCCCGTTCCGCCGGCATCGACCTGCGCGAAGAGGCGGTGACGTCCTTCCGCAGCGAGGGCGGCGGGGTCGAGCTGGCCTCCGCCTCGGGCGTGCCGCTGCGCGCCGGTCTGCTGGTGGCGTGCGACGGCGCGCGTTCGCGCATTCGGGAGATGGCTGGCATTTCCACGGTGTCGTGGGGCTATGGCCAGAGCGGCATCACCTTCGTGGTGGAGCACGAGCGCCCGCACGAGGGCCGCGCCGAGGAGCATTTCCTGCCCGCCGGCCCGTTCGCCATCCTGCCCTTGCCGGGCAACCGCTGCTCGGTGGTGTGGACCGAGCGCACCGCCGATGCGGAACGTCTCCTCGCCCTGCCCTCCGCCATCTTCCAGGAGGAGCTGGAGCAGCGCTTCGGCCATCGCCTGGGCTGGGTGAAGCCGGTGACGAAGCCCCGCGCCTATCCCCTCGGCTTCGCCATGGCCCGCGCCTTCATCGGCGACCGCCTCGCGCTGGTGGGCGATGCCGCCCACGTCATCCATCCCATCGCCGGGCAGGGCCTGAACATGGGCCTGCGCGACGTGGCGGCTCTCGCCGAGGTGGTGACGGACGCGGCGCGGGTCGGCCTCGACTTCGCCTCGCCCACCACGCTGGAGCGCTACCAGCGCTGGCGGCGGTTCGACACCTTGGCCATGGGTGTCGCGACGGATGGTCTCAACCGCCTGTTCTCCAACCATTCCGACGCCCTGCGCGCCATCCGCGACGTGGGCCTCGGGCTGGTGGACCGCCTGCCCCGCCTCAAGAGCCTGTTCATCAAGGATGCGGCCGGCCTCACCGGCGAGGTGCCCAAGCTGCTGCGCGGCGAGACGCTCTGAGGCGGGACGCTTCCCCATCTTGCCCTGCCCGGCCCCGCCTGCGAAAAGCCCGGCATGATCGTTCTCGACGATATTTCCCTGCGCCTTGCCGGGCGCCTGCTCATCGACCACGCCTCCGTCGCCCTCCCCGAGAATGCGCGCGTGGGCGTGGTCGGCCGCAACGGCTCGGGCAAGACCACCCTGTTCAAGGCGCTCATTGGCGAGCTGGAGCTGGAATCCGGCGCCGTCCGCCTGCCCAACCGCACCCGCATCGGCCGCGTGGCGCAGGAGGCGCCGGCCGGGCCGGACAGCCTGATCGAGCGCGTGCTGGCCGCCGACACGGAGCGCGCCGAGCTGCTCCAGGAGCGCGAGACCACGCAGGACCCCAACCGCATGGGCGAGATCGAGATGCGGCTCCTCGACATCGGCGCCCATGCGGCGCCGGCGCGGGCGGCCACCATCCTCGCCGGCCTCGGCTTCGAAGAGAGCGCGCAGCAGCGGCCCTGCTCGGAATTCTCCGGCGGCTGGCGCATGCGCGTGGCCCTCGCCGCTTTGCTCTTCACCGAGCCGGACCTGCTGCTGCTGGACGAGCCCACCAACTATCTCGACCTTGAAGGCACCCTGTGGCTCCAGGACTACCTCGCGCACTATCCGCGCACGGTGATCCTGATCTCGCATGATCGCGACCTTTTGGACGAGAGCGTCGACCACATCCTCCATCTGACCGGGCAGAAGCTGACCCTCTACAAGGGCGGCTTCTCCTCCTTCGACCGGCAGCGGCGCGAGCGGCTGCTTTTGGACCAGAAGGCGCGCAAGAAGCAGGAGATGCAGCGCGCCCACATGGAATCCTTCGTCGCCCGCTTCCGCGCCAAGGCCACCAAGGCGAAGCAGGCCCAGTCGCGCCTCAAGGCCCTCGCCCGCATGGAGCCCCTGGCCGCGCAGGTGAGCGAGGAGGCGGCGGCCATCTCCATCCGCCATCCGGAAAAGCTGCTCTCCCCGCCCATCGTGGTGCTGGAGAAGGTGGCGGTGGGCTATGTGCCGGGCCGGCCGATCCTCCAGAACCTCAATCTGCGCATCGACGAGGACGACCGCATCGCCCTCCTCGGGCCCAACGGCAACGGCAAGTCCACCTTCGCCAAGCTTCTCGCCGACCGGCTGAAGGAGGAAAGCGGTCGGGTGGTGCGCGCCGACAAGCTGGAAGTCGCCTATCTCGCCCAGCACCAGATCGACGAACTGATCCCCGGCGACAGCCCCGCCCAGCACGTGCGGCGCCTCATGCCCGACGCGCCCGAGGCGCGGGTGCGGGCGCGCGCGGCGGAGATGGGCTTTTCCGGCGGGGCGGCCGACACCAAGGTGTCGTCCCTCTCGGGCGGAGAGAAGGCGCGCCTGCTGCTGGGGCTCGCCACCTTCCACGGGCCGCATCTGCTCATCCTCGACGAGCCCACCAACCACCTCGACATCGAGGCGCGCGCGGCCCTCATCGAGGCCATCAACGACTTCCCCGGCGCCGTCATCCTCGTCTCCCACGACCGGCATCTGCTGGAGGCCTGCGCGGAACGGCTGTGGCGCGTCTCGGGCGGCACGGTGAAGGCCTATGATGGCGATCTCGACCAGTACAAGAGTGAGGTCCTCTCCCGCTCTGACGGCGACCGCATGACCGACAAGGGGCGCAAGGACCGCTCCGAGACCAAGGCGGAAGCCACCCCTGCCCCGCGCCGCATCGCCACCGGCCCGCTCAAGAAGCGCATCCGCGAGCTGGAAGGGGCCGTGGAAAAGCTGACGAAGCAGATCGAGGGGCTGGACACGAAACTCTCCGACGCCGGCCTCCATGCCGCCAAGCCCCTGGACGCCGCCCGCTTCGCCAAGGAGCGGGCCGAGGCGGCCGAAAAGCTGGCGCAGGCGGAAGAGGAATGGCTGGAGGTCAGCGCCGAGCTCGAGGCCGCGGGCGGCTGACGGGCGCGGCCGGCGCGATCCCGGGCACCGCCTCCGGCTCGCGCACCAGCGCCAGCAGGGCCTGCGCCGCCCGCGAATTGTAGCGGTCGGCGTGGCGCAAAGCGTAGAAGCGGCGGGCCGGCAGGGTGAGCGGCAGCTGTTTCAGCGTGCCCATGGCGAGGCCCGAGGCGGTGACGAGATCGGAGATCACCGTCGCGCCCGCCCCGGCCGCGACCGCGCTCACCACCGCCTCGTTGGACGGCAGCTCCAGCACCACTTTCAGCTGGGACGGATCGAGGCCCGAAGCGCGCAGGGCATCCTCGAACACCTGCCGCGTGCCCGAGCCCGGCTCGCGCAGCACGAAGGGCATGTCGAGGAGATCGGCCGGGGTCAGCGCCTTGAGCTCGGCGCGCGGATCATGGGCCGCCACCACCAGCACCAGCCGGTCGCCGGGCACCGCGACCCGCGCCAGCAGCGCTTCCTCCACCTCGCCTTCCACGAAACCCACATCCGCCTCGCCCGCCCGCACGGCGGCGGCGACCTGCGCGGTGTTGCCGATCACCACTTCCAGCGCGATGTCGGGATAAAGCTCGTGAAAGCGGTTGAGCAGCGGGCCGAGCCAGTAATTGGCGATGGTCTGGCTGGCGTGGAGAGAGAGCCGGCCGCGCCTGAGGCCGGACAGATCGGCAAGGATGGTCTCGGCCGCCCCGGCGCGGGCCAGGACCGCTTCCGCTTCGGGGACGAAGACGCGGCCGGCCTCGGTCAGCTCGATGCGGCGTCCGACGCGATGGAAGAGGGCGACCCCGCAGGAGGCCTCGAGGGCGGCGACGGAAGCGCTGACCGCCGACTGGGTCATGTTCAGCGTTTCGGCCGCGCGGGTCATGTGGAGCGCACGGGCGACGGCGACGAAGACCTTCAGTTGCTCCAGCGTCATCCCGCCCGATCACCTCGCCCCGCTCAAACGCCGCGCGGGCTTGGAAAAAGGCCCGGGAGGCAAGCTCTCGGGCCTTTGCTATCACATGAAGGTCTTGATGAGGATAAAGCTCAGCGCCGAGATGAAGAGCCAGGCGGCGGCACCGAGCAGGAGCGGCTTGATGCCCTTCAGCCGCAGCTTGCGCATGTCGGTCTCCAGCCCCATGGCGCCCAGCGCGACGGCGAGGAGGAAGGTGGTGGTGGTAGCCACCGGCATCTTCACCTCGGGCGGCACATAGCCGCTGGATGCGACCATCACCATGGCGATGAAGCCGAACACGAACCACGGCATGGGCGGGCTGGCATGGCCGGCCGACTTGTCGCCGCGCGCCCGCATCACCGCCGCCGCGCCGAGGCCGATGACGAGGGGCGCCAGCAGCATCACCCGCGAGAGCTTCGCCACGGTGCCGAACTCGCCGGCCTGCTGGCCGCCCTGGAAGGCCGCCGCCACCACCTGCGCCACCTCATGGATGGAGGCGCCGGTCCACAGGCCGAAGGCATGGGGGTCGAAGCCGGTGAAGGGCATCAGCGCCGGCATCAGCAGCATGGAAAGCGAGCCGAAGATGGTGACGCAGGCCACCGCATAGGCCACGTCCTCGTCCGAGCCGCGCGTCACCGTGTTGGTGGCGATGACCGCCGAGGCGCCGCAGATGGCGGTACCGGCGGCGATCAGCTCCGAGAGCTGCCGGTCCACGCCCATGGCGCGGCCGATCCAGCGGGTGACGAAGAAGGTGGCGAACAGGGTGAAGGCGACGATGGAGAAGCCTACCACGCCCACCGAGCGCACCTGCTCGAAGGTGAGCTGCAGGCCCAGCAGCACGATGGCGAAGCGCAAGATGCGCCGGAGCGCGAACTTCACGCCCGGCTTGATGATGGCCGCCGTGCCGAAGATGTTGTGCAGCGCCATGCCGATGACGATGGCGAGGATGAGCGGGCTGACGAGCCCCATGCCCGGAACCTGGCGGATGGCATAGGCCGCCGCAGCGATCACCACCGTGTAGGCGAGGCCCGGCAGGATGCCGCCGAAGGCCGTCACGAGCGGGCCGCCAGCGGCGGACGCGGACACTGCGGGCGCGGGGGGAATGAGAGCGGGATCGGTCAGGTGCTTGTCGGTCATGGCAGGGGGTCCTCTTGAAACGAGGATGGCCCCCGGCCATGGATCGATCAAACGAGTTGTTTTTCTACAATTGATCGATGAATCCGATTATCGGACCACCACGCCCCGCCGCACCACCGTGTTGCCCGCCGGGCCGCGCGTCGCGCCCACGTGGCGGCAGGCGCCGTTGTAGCAGCGGGTGGCACCCACATGCCCGACCGGGCCGCGCGCGTAGGGGCCGTAATAGCGGTTCCACTGGCCATACCACGGACGACCCACATAATGGGTGTTCCAGTAGGACTGGTTGAACGCCACTGCGGCGATGCCGAGGCCTGCCGCGACCGCAGCGGTCATCACCACCGGCGAGGCGCCGGCGGAGGGCACGACCTTGATGTACTGCGCCGCCATCCAACCGCGCACGTTGCCCAGCGCGACATCGCACCAGGAATAGTCCGCAAGGCAGCCGTAGGTCGCGAGCGCCGCGCCCGCCGGCACCGTGACAACGGTGGGGAAGCTGGTGCTGGGGCCGGCCCGCAGATTCACATTCGTCACGGCCACCGCCGGCTGGGCCGCCGCGGCGGCGCCGGCGGCGAGGACGCCGGCCAGCATGACGGCCGCTCCGGCCACTGCGCGCAGGCGCGATCCAAGTTCGACACGTATCGACACCAGCATCTCCATCATCGGGATCTGGCGCGACAGCCTAGCTTCGGATCGTTACCGGCCCGTTGCACGATTTTGCAATGTGCAACGCTCAGCGCTCGGCGAAGGCCTTCTCCACCACGTAGGTCTCGGGCCGGTTGCCCGCGCCTTCCACGAAATCGCGGGATTCGAGCAGTGTCTTGGTGTCCGCGATCATCTGCGGCGAGCCGCACAGCATCACGCGGTCGTGCTCGGCGTCGAGGTCCGGCAGGCCGAGGTCGGCGAAGAGCTGGCCGCTCTCCATGAGGTCGGTGACGCGGCCACGATTGCGGAACGGCTCGCGGGTGACGGTGGGATAATGCAGCAGTTGGGCCTGTGCGTATTCGCCAAGGAAATCGTGCGCCTTGAGATCCGCCACCACCTGCTCGCCATAGGCGAGTTCCGCCACCTCGCGGCAGCCGTGGACCAGAATGATGCGCTCGAACCGCTCGTAGGCCTCCGGGTCCTTGGCGATGGAGACGAAGGGCGCGAGGCCGGTGCCCGTGGCGAGCAGATAGAGCCGCTTGCCCGGCTTGAGATTGTCCAGCAGCAGCGTGCCCGTGGGCCGACGGCCGACGAGGATGGGATCGCCCGGCTTCAGCATCTGGAGGCGGGAGGTGAGCGGGCCGTCCGGCACTTTGATGGAGAAGAATTCCAGCTGCTCCTCGTGCGGCGCGCAGGCGAGCGAATAGGCGCGCAGCAGCGGCTTCTCGTTCACGTCGAGGCCGATCATGGTGAACTGGCCGCTCTTGAAGCGGAAGGCGCTGTCGCGGGTGGCTGTGAAGGAGAAGAGGCGGTCGGTCCAGTGGCGGACCTCGAGCACGGTCTCGGTGTTCAGGTTACTCATGGTCGCCTCACGCCTCAGCCGGTGCCGGGGAAAAGGCGCTCTCGAACTTGCCGTCCACGTTCATCCACTGCGCGGCATCCGCCGGCGGCTCCTTCTTCTCGGCGATGTTCGGCCACAGGGCCGCATATTCGGCATTGAGCGCGATCCACGGCGCGGCCGCCGGATCGCTGTCGGCGGAGATGGCGGCCGCCGGGCATTCGGGCTCGCAGACGCCGCAGTCGATGCACTCGTCGGGCTTGATGACGAGCATGTTTTCGCCCTCATAGAAGCAATCCACCGGGCAGACGGCGACGCAATCCATGAATTTGCAGCGGATGCACTTGTCGGTGACGACGTAGGCCATGGGGCAGGTCCGGTTGTTGTTCGATCTTTATTTTAGCCGGATAGGGACGATGCTTTGAGCGCTAAGGCCTTGCAGGGTCAATTAATTGCGGATTTTGTGGAAGGGTAATCGGATCGAGAACCTGCTCCATCATATCTACCTGCCGTCATCCCCGGGCTTGTCCCGGTCATCCACGTCGACCCGACGGAGCGGCTCCGAGAGTTATGCTCCCGGCCCGACCACGTGGATGGCCGGGACAAGCCCGGCCATGACGATTGGGACAAATGCGAAAATCCTCGCGCGAGTCCTAACCCCGCCCACCGAAGCGCGCCGCCTCACACCACCTCGGCCAGATTTGCGCCGTTGAGGTTCACTGCGAGGCCTTTCAGCGCATCCTCGTTCAGCTCGCCGCCCATGGCCTTCAGGCTTTCCTCGCGGATGAGCGCGCCCAGATCGGCCCGGAGCTGCACGAATTCCGGCGAGAGCTGGAGGGCTGCATCGCGCGGACGCGGCAGGGGCACCGTCACCTCGGCCTTGATGGTGCCGGGGCGGGCGGTCATCACGTAGATGCGGTCGGAGAGGAAGATCGCCTCGTCGATGTCGTGGGTGACGAACAGCACCGAGATGCCCAGCCGCTGCCAGAGGTTGGTGAGGATCTGCTGCATGATGACCCGCGTCTGCGCATCGAGCGCGCCGAACGGCTCGTCCAGCAGCAGCACCTTCGGCCCGGTGGCGAGCGCGCGGACGATGCCCACGCGCTGCTTCATGCCGCCGGAGAGGCGATCGGGATAATGGTCCTCGAAGGCGGACAGGCCGGCGAGGCCGAGCAGCGTTCGCGCGGCGACCGCCCGCTCGGACTTGCCCATGCCGCGCATCTTCAGGCCGAATTCCACGTTCTCCCGCACCGTCTTCCAGGGGAAGAGCGAATATTGCTGGAAGACCATGCCCCGGTCGGCGGAGGGGCCTTTCACCGGCTCGCCATCCACCGTGACCGTGCCGGACGTGGGCTTGAGGAAGCCCGCCACCGCATTGAGGAACGTGGACTTGCCGCAGCCCGACGGCCCGATGATGGAAACGAACTCGCCGGGATTCACCACGAGGTCCGCATCGCGCACCGCGATGACGGCGCCGTCGATGGTATCGTAGGCGAGGTTGAAGTCGGAGACCTCGATGAGGCCAGTCCTCGTCGGCGCGGTCGCGGGGATCGCCATAATGGCCTCACTTGGCGCGCGACCAGGGCGTCACGGCCCGGCCCGCGATGCGGATGAGAAACGAGGAGGCGAGGCCGAGCACGCCGATGGTGATCATGCCCAGCGCGATGTCCGGATATTGCACCAGGGAATAGGCCTCCCAGGTGAAATAGCCGATGCCGAACTGGCCGGAGATCATCTCCGCCGCGATCAGCGAGACCCAGGCGACGCCCATGCCCACGGTGAGGCCGGTGAAGACCTGCGGCAGCACGGCGGGGAAATAGACCTCGCGGAACGTCGCCCGCTCGGTGGCGCCGAGGCAGCGGGCGGCGCGCACCAGCACCTCATCCACGTTCGCCATGCCGTGCAGCGTGTTGAGGAGGATGGGGAAGAACGAGCCGAGGAAGGTGATGAAGACGATGCTTTCCTCGTTGGTCGGCCAGAGCATGATGGACATGGGCACCCAGGCGATGGCCGGGATGGGCCGCAGCACTTCCGAGACGGGGAAGACGAATTCCTTCAGCAGCTGAAAGCGCCCCATCAGCAGGCCCAGCGGCACCGCCACCACAGCGGCCAGCGCGAAGCCGATGAAGATGCGCCGGCAGGAAATGTAGATGTGGTTGAGGAAAACACCCGTGGAGAACGCCGTGCGGGCGCTCTCCAGCACCTGCTCGGGCGAGGGCACGTTGAGGAACCGCACGTAGAAGGTCATGCGGTTCACCGTCACCACATGCCAGGCGAGGATGAACAGACCGATGGCCAGCGCCCCGAGCAGCATGGCGCGGATGGTGTGGGCGTTGAGCTTCAGCCAGCGCCGCGCGCGCCCGGCGAAGGACCGGTCCGGCACCGGCATCGCCGCCACCGCGTCCCGCTCCGGCCGCAGCACGATGTGACCGGGCGCGGCTGGCCGGTGCACCCCGCCGTCGCCGGCGAGGTGGAACGGGGCGGCGATGGGCGCGGACTTCGCCGCGGGCTTCATGGCAATGCTGTTCATGGCGCTCACCCGCGGGCCCCGGACGCCGCCTTCAGCGCATCAGTGAAGGGCAGCACCTTGCCGCCGGCCTTGGCCGCGGCCGCCTCGGCATCGGCCTTCAGCATGAAGGGCTGGATCTCGGTCTTTCCGTCCTTGGTGGAGACGGCATAGAAGGCATCGGTCGCGAACAGCTTGATGCCGCGGGCGGTGTCGAACAGATAGGTCATGCTGACCTTCTTGCCGGCCGCATTCAGCTCGGCGAGCGCCCCGAGGGTGCAGGCGGCGCTGGAATAGGGCTTGATGCCCTCGCCATCCACCCAGATTTCGCCCGCCTTGCGCGGCTCGGAAATCTTGACCTTGCAGAAGCTGTCGTCGCCGGCGATCTCGTAGTTCGCGAGGCTCTTCAGCTGCGCCTCGTAATCAAGCCCGAGTTCCTTGTAGGCCTGGCGGACGTAGGTGTCGTTCACCCAGGCCTTGACGTCGAACTCCTTCATGCGGCCGAGCTTCTGGAGCACCGCGGCGTCCTGCGCGGCGTCTTCCACCAGCTGCGGCTTGATGGTGGGGTCCATGGTCATGATGCCGCCCGGGCCGAGGAAGATGTAGACGACTTCCTTGTCGATGCCGGTCCACTTGGCGATCTTCTCGGCGGCTTCCTTCGGGTTCTTGCGCACCCAGTCATTGGCCTCGATCACCGCCTTGATGTAGCCGACCACGACCTCCGGATACTTCTCGGCAAAGTCCGTGCGCACCACCACGCCATGCCAGGTGGGGGCGTTGGTCTCCACGCCGTCGAAGATCTTGCGGGCGAAGCCGCGGAACGGCAGCAGCTCGGCGAAGGGGACGAAATCGGCGTGGGCGTCGATCTTCTTTTCCTGGAGGTTGGTGGAACCCACCTCGGGCGACTGGCTCACCAGCCGGAAGTAATCGGCCGGCCAGTTCTTGTCCTGCATGGCTTTGAGGATCATGCCGTGGGCCGCCGACCCGAACGGCACGCTCACCACCTTCCCCTTCAGGTCGCTCAGCTCATAATAGGGCGACTCCTTGTTCACGACCACGCCGTTGCCGGAGCCGTAGATGTTGTAGGCACCGACCGCGATGAGCTGGGACTTGGACTGGGGATTGGACTGGAAGGTGTAGCCGTTCACCACCAGCGGATAATCGCCCATGCCCCCGAACTGGAGCTTGTCGGCCATCATGCCGTTGGTGACGGGCGGGCCGGAGGTGAAGTTCTGCCACTCGATGTTGTAGGTGGCGCCGGCATATTTGCCGTCCTTCGGCAGATATTTGTCGAGAAGCTTCAGCTCCTTGATGACGACGCCGGTGGTCACCGTGTTGGTCGTGGTGTCCTGCGTCCCGATGCCGATGTTGATGGTTTCGGCTGCGGCCGGAACAACGGCGCAGGAGGTTGCGAGGGCGACGGCAATGCTGCGAAGAACGTTCGGGCGAAACGGGTTCATCAGATCCACCTCTCGGGGCTAAGACGGCTCTCGACGGTGATCTTCAGGCGTCAGGTTCGATCCGTTCAAAGGAAGATGCGGCCGAGGTGTCGATTAGTTGCCTCCTTTGCGGACCCGCCTGATTTTTCATCAAACCGCACATCTCCGGGTCGCCGGACGGCCCCCGGCCTCACCGGTCGCCGCGCATCACGTGCAGCGCGTCCAGGTCGTAGACCACGATCTTGGCCTTCTCCGCTTTCAGAACCCCCTGCTCCTGCAAGCGCTTGAGGCTAATCGTCACCCACTGGCGGGTGGCGCCCACCATGTGCGCAAGATCCGCGTGGGTGAAGGCCGAGCCGATGGCGATGGCGCCCTCTTCCTTCACGCCATAGGTGTCGGCGAGATGGATGAGCAGGTGTGCGAGACGCTCGGTGACGGATCGGGTGCCCAGCATCTGGGCAAGGGCCGAATAGCATTTGCCCTTGAAGGTGAGCCCCTCAATGAGGCCGATGGCGAAGCCCGGTATCTGGGCGATCAGCCGGCGCAGGGTCTTTCCGGTCAGGTGGACCACCACGCTGTTGGTCGCCGCGACCCCGGACCAGACATGCTGGCCCTGCCCGAACAGCTCCGGCCCGCCCACGAAATTCCCCGCGCTCCAGTAGGCGAGCGTGATCTCCCGGCCCGACGGCGCGATGTAGAAAACCCGGATGCGACCGCTCTCGATGAGGAAGATGCCATCGTGCGGCGTGCCTTGGGAGAACAGCATCTTCCCGCGATAGACGACGCGTTTCTGCCCTTCCCTCAGCACCTCCTCCCGCTCCTTGGCCGTGAGGCGCTGGAACAGCAGCGGCGGCCCGTTGGTCAGCGCGGCATTTTCGGTGAGGAGCAGCGCCTGCGCCGGGTTGGACCCGGCCAGAAGGGGTGAGGCTGGGGGCACTGGTTTGGCGTGCAGGGGGGCAGTCTGCATGCTGGATATCTCCCGTTTGGACGGCTTCCAAGCGGCAAGAAGCATACCAGCATTTTTGATATTAAATCGATCGTATTAATTCATTTTTTGTCGAACAGGGCGAGGGCCTCCGGCGCAAGGACGCCGCCGGTGATCTCCACCTTCAGGAACGGCGCGGCCTCGGCCATGGTCCGAGCCACATCCAGCGCCGGCATTCCGATTTGCAGCTGCCGGCCATACTTGGCCGCCACCTGCTCCAGCGAGGCGCCGAAGACCACGCGACTGAGCCCGCACCAGAGAATCGCCCCCATGCACATGGGGCACGGCTCGGCGGAGGCGTAGATGGTCGCGCCCTTCAGTTCGTCCGCCGACCGCGCGGCGAGGAAGCGGCGGATGGCGACCATCTCGGCATGGGCGGTGGGATCGTTCAGCTGCCGGCCGAGATTCGGTCCCCGGGAGAGAACCTCCCCGCCCCGCGCGATCACCGCGCCGAACGGGAAGTCGGACTGGGCCGCGAGCGCGATGGCCTCGCGCATCAGCCCTTCGTCCTCAGGCCGCGGCGGCCCCAGCACCGCCTCGGCGCGCGACTCGGATGGGAAGAGCGACAGAACGCTGCTGGCCGCCACTGCGAGGCTTGCGAGAACGCTCCGCCGGCTCGGGGCATGCGCAATGGCCGGCTGTCGTTCGGTCCGCATCGCGTCTCCGACGGTCATGGTGTCGCCCCCCTCGGGGAAGCTGAGCACGCGGCATGGACGAGGGCAACCGGGCTCGGGCGCGAGACCGCGCGAGGCAGAGGTCCGGGCAAAGAAAAGGCCCGGGCTTTTGGCCCGGGCCCTCCCGAAATGTCGCGCTGGTATCGGTGCTCAGTGCGTGGTGGCGCCGGTCCGGTCGCGCTCCAGCGCCTCATAGACCTGCTGGAGGTCGGCGAGGTGACGGGACGCGCGCTGCTTGGCATCGTCGCCGGTGGCGTCGTTCACGTCCTCGCGGGCGTCCTGGATCTGCTGGGCGAGCGCGCCAAGGTCCAGTTCCTCCAGCGGCTTCGCCTCTTCGGCGAGAATGGTGAGGCCGGCCGGATTCACCTCGGCGAAGCCGCCGCGGACGAAATAGCGGCGAGCGGCACCATCGGCCTTGATGGTGAGGATGCCGGGCTTGAGCATGCCGATGAACGGCGCATGGCCGGCCAGCACGCCGAACTCGCCTTCCGCGCCCGGCACGATCACCTCGGTCACGGCGCCGGAAAAGACGAGGCGCTCGGGGGAGACCAGCTCAAAAGGTAAGGTCGCCATCTGTTCAATCTCCGGGTCGTCCCCGCCGGGGGTCCCGCGGGAGCCTGCCGGCTACCCTCGGGAGGATCAGGCCGGCGGAACGGCTCCGCCATCGGTGGGAGCCGGATGGCTCCGTGAAATCTTCGGTCCGATCAGCGGCGGCGCTCGGCGACGAAGCCGACGCCCAGGCCGATGATCGCGCCCACCACGGCCGCAAGCAGGATGTGGCGGGTCTGCTCGGAGGTGAGGCCGCCGCGCGGCCCCTCTCCCTGAACGCGAATGTCGATGCCCGGGAGGCGGAGTTCCGCCACCTGGGGCCGGGTGAGCCAGCCGGTGATGCCACCGGCCAGCAGCCCGAGGACGAGGCAGACGATCTTGATATTCATCGCGATCGCTCCGCCGCGTAGCTGGGATCAGGCCGCCTCGGCGGCCAGCTTCTTGCCCTTCTCGATGGCTTCTTCCATGGAGCCGACCATGTAGAAGGCCTGCTCGGGCAGGTAGTCGTACTTGCCTTCGACGAGGCCCTTGAAGCCGGAGATGGTGTCCTTCAGGTCCACGAGCTTGCCCGGGGAGCCGGTGAACACTTCCGCGACGTGGAAGGGCTGGGAGAGGAAGCGCTCGATCTTGCGGGCGCGGGCCACGGTGAGCTTGTCCTCTTCGGAGAGCTCGTCCATGCCCAGGATCGCGATGATGTCCTGCAGCGCCTTGTAGCGCTGGAGGGTCTGCTGCACCTGACGCGCCACGTTGTAGTGCTCCTCGCCGATGACCAGCGGAGAGAGGATGCGCGAGGTGGAGTCCAGCGGGTCCACCGCCGGATAGATGCCCTTCTCGGCGATGGAGCGCGAGAGCACGGTCGTCGCGTCGAGATGGGCGAAGGAGGCGGCGGGCGCCGGGTCGGTCAGATCGTCGGCGGGCACGTAGATGGCCTGCACCGAGGTGATCGAACCCTTGGTGGTGGTGGTGATGCGCTCCTGCAGGGCGCCCATGTCGGTGGCCAGCGTCGGCTGGTAGCCCACCGCCGAGGGAATGCGGCCGAGCAGAGCCGACACTTCCGAGCCGGCCTGGGTGAAGCGGAAGATGTTGTCCACGAAGAACAGCACGTCCTGGCCCTGGTCGCGGAAGTGCTCGGCGACGGTGAGGCCGGTGAGCGCGACGCGGGCGCGGGCGCCCGGAGGCTCGTTCATCTGGCCGTACACGAGGGCGCACTTGGAGCCGGCGGCCGAGCCACCATGCTCGTGCGGGTCCACGTTCACCTTGGACTCGATCATCTCGTGATAGAGATCGTTGCCCTCACGGGTGCGCTCACCGACGCCGGCGAACACGGAGTAGCCGCCGTGCGCCTTCGCGATGTTGTTGATGAGCTCCATGATGAGCACGGTCTTGCCCACGCCGGCGCCGCCGAACAGGCCGATCTTGCCGCCCTTGGAGTAGGGCGCGAGCAGGTCCACCACCTTGATGCCAGTGACGAGGATTTCCGCCTCGGTGGACTGGTCCGCATAGGACGGAGCAGGCTGGTGGATGGCGCGCAGGCCGTCGCCGACCACCGGGCCGAGCTCGTCCACCGGCTCGCCGATCACGTTCATGATGCGGCCGAGGGTGGCATCACCCACGGGCACCTGGATGGGCGCGCCGGTGTCGGTGACACCCTGGCCACGCACCAGACCCTCGGTGGCATCCATCGCGATGGTGCGGACGGTGTTCTCGCCGAGATGCTGGGCCACCTCGAGCACCAGGCGGTTGCCGTGGTTGGTGGTCTCGAGCGCGTTCAGGATTTCCGGCAGATGGCCGTCGAACTGCACGTCGACAACGGCGCCGATGACTTGGGTAATGCGTCCGGTGGGGTTCGCCATGTTCGTCGTCCTTTGTCCTCGTCCAGGCCGTGGTCAGAGCGCTTCGGCGCCGGAGATGATTTCGATGAGTTCCTTCGTGATCATGGCCTGACGCGTCCGGTTGTAGATCAGCGTCTGCTTCTTGATCATGTCGCCCGCATTCCGCGTCGCGTTGTCCATGGCGCTCATCTGCGAGCCGTAGAACGACGCCTGGTTTTCCAGGAGGGCGCGGAAGATCTGCACCGCGATGTTGCGGGGCAGGAGGTCGGCGAGGATGTCTTCCTCGGCCGGCTCGTATTCATAGACCGGACCGGCCGCATCCGCGTCCCGCGCCTCGAAGGTGGCGGGGATGATCTGCTGGGCGGTCGGCACCTGCGAGATCACGCTCTTGAACTGGGCGTAGAAGAGCGTGCACACGTCGAACGCACCCTGGTCGAGCAGCGAAAGGATCTTCGACGCAATGGCGTCGGCATCCTTGAAGCTGAGCGTCCGCACCGAGCGCAGGTCCACCAGCTCGATGATGCGGTCGGGATAGATCCGGCGCAGCTGGTCATAGCCCTTGCGGCCGATGCAGAAGAACTTGACGTCCTTGCCTTCGCCGAGCAGCTGCTGCGCCCGCTCGCGGGCGAGCCGGACGATGGAGGTGTTGAAGGCGCCGCACAGGCCGCGCTCGCCGGTCGCGACCAGGAGCAGCTGCTTCTGGTCGGAGCCGGTGCCGGCGATGAGGACGGGCGCCTGCCCGCCGCCGATGATCCCGGCGGCGAGATTGCCCAGCACCGTCTCCATGCGCTCGGCATAGGGACGGGCCGCTTCCGCCGCCATCTGGGCGCGACGCAGCTTCGCCGCGGCGACCATCTGCATCGCCTTGGTGATCTTCTGCGTCGCCTTCACCGAGGCGATGCGGTTTCGTAGGTCTTTCAGGCTCGCCATCGTGCCCGTCCGTCAGGTTCGAGGAACAGGCGCCGTTCAGGCAAAGCTCTTGGCAAAGGCGTCGAGGGCCTTCGTCAGCTTCTCGGCCGTGTCCTTGGACAGTTCCTTGGACGTGCGGATGGCCTCCAGGATCTCCGGATGCTGCGAGCGCAGCGCCAAGAGCAGGCCCTGCTCGAACTCGCGGACCTTGGAGACCGGCAGCGGGTCGAGATAGCCGTTGGTGCCGGCATAGATCACCGCCACCTGCTCCTCGACCTTCAGCGGCGCGAACTGGCTCTGCTTCAGAAGCTCGGTCAGGCGGGCGCCGCGGTTGAGCAGCTTCTGGGTGGAGGCGTCGAGGTCCGAGCCGAACTGGGCGAAGGCCGCGAGCTCACGATACTGGGCGAGCTCGCCCTTGATCTTGCCGGCGACCTGCTTCATCGCCTTGATCTGGGCCGAGGAGCCCACGCGCGACACCGAGAGGCCGACGTTCACCGCCGGGCGGATGCCCTGGTAGAACAGGTCGGACTCAAGGAAGATCTGGCCGTCGGTGATGGAGATGACGTTGGTCGGGATGTAGGCCGACACGTCGTTCGCCTGGGTCTCGATGACCGGGAGGGCGGTGAGCGAGCCGGCGCCGTGGGCGTCGTTCAGCTTGGCCGCGCGCTCCAGCAGGCGGGAGTGGAGATAGAACACGTCGCCGGGATAGGCTTCGCGGCCCGGCGGGCGGCGCAGCAGCAGCGACATCTGGCGGTAGGCCACGGCCTGCTTGGACAGGTCGTCGTGGATGATGAGCGCGTGCATGCCGTTGTCACGGAAATACTCGCCCATGGCGGTGCCGGTGAACGGCGCCAGGAACTGCATCGGCGCGGCGTCCGAGGCAGTGGCGGCGACGACGACCGAATATTCGAGCGCGCCCTGCTCCTCGAGCACCTTCACGAACTGCGCGACGGTGGAGCGCTTCTGGCCCACCGCGACGTAGACGCAGTAGAGCTTCTGGCTCTCGGGGGCGTCGCCGGCGTTCAGGGGCTTCTGGTTCAGGATGGCGTCGAGCGCCACGGCGGTCTTGCCGGTCTGGCGGTCGCCGATGATCAGCTCACGCTGGCCGCGGCCGATCGGGATCAGCGCGTCGATGGCCTTGAGGCCGGTCTGCATGGGCTCATGCACCGACTTGCGCGGGATGATGCCCGGCGCCTTCACGTCGACGCGGCGACGCTCGGTGAACATGATCGGACCCTTGCCGTCGATCGGGTTGCCGAGGGCATCCACGACGCGGCCGAGCAGGCCCTTGCCGACCGGGGCGTCCACGATGGCGCCGGTCCGCTTGACGGTCTGGCCTTCCTTGATCTCGCGGTCCGAACCGAAGATCACGATACCGACGTTGTCGATTTCGAGGTTCAGCGCCATGCCGCGCGTGCCGTTCTCGAACTCGACCATCTCGCCGGCCTGGACGTTGTCGAGGCCATAGACGCGGGCGATGCCGTCACCGACGGAGAGGACCTGGCCGACCTCGGAGACTTCAGCCTCCTGGCCGAAGCCCTGGATCTGCTCCTTGAGGATGGCGGAGATTTCAGCGGCTCGAATGTCCATCAGCGGACCTCTTTCATCGCATGCCGGATAGAATTGAGTTTGGTCTTGAGCGAGGCGTCGACCATGCGGGAGCCGAGCTTCACGATGAGACCACCGAGGATGGACGGATCGACGGTGACGTCGAGGTTCACGTCCTTACCCGTCTGCTGCGCCAACGCGTCCTTGAGCGCGGCGAAGTGGGTGTCGCTCAGGGGAGCAGCCACCGTCACTTCCGCCGTCGTCTCACCGCGCTGGGCGGCCACGAGGGCGGCATAGTCGGAAATCATCCTGGGCAGCGCGAACAGGCGGCGGTTCTGCGCCACCAGCTTCACGAAATTTCCGGCCAGGCCGGAAATGCCCACCTGACCAAGAACCGCGGAGATGGCCTTCAGCTGCTCCTCGGCCGAAAAGACCGGGCTTTTCACCAGCCGCGCCAGATCCGCGTTTTCAGCAATCAGAGCCGACAGGCGATCGAGATCCGCCTTAACGGAATCGACGGCGCCGGCCTCGCTCGCCAGTTCGAACAGCGCGGTCGCATAGCGCCCCGCCATGCCTGACACGATCGTATCCGCCACCCCGCACCTCTCTCGGACTTCCAGGGCCGGTCACGCACCTTGCGTCACCTCTCCCCAAGCCCTTGATCTGTTGGGAATATAATTGTGCGACCTCGCGAGGGGGCTTAACCCGTCCCTCGAAATCCCGGAGTGCCTAACACAGGCAGATCAAGGCGGCAACATGACGGGAGGATGGCGCATAGGCCGCATTGCCGCACCGCGACAGGCTTGACCGTAACGCAACGCCCACAGCGGCCTCAGCTTTGGCCGAGAAACTGCCTGAGCTCCGCCGTTTGAGGATTCGCAAATACTTCTTCCGGCGGACCGATCTCATGCACCCGCCCCTGGTGCATGAACACCACCCGGTCACACACTTCCCGTGCGAAGCGCATCTCGTGCGTGACCATGAGGAGGGTCATGCCCTCCTCGGCCAGCTTCTTCACCACCGCCAGCACCTCGTTGACGAGTTCGGGGTCGAGGGCGGAGGTGATCTCATCGCACAGCAGCGCCAGCGGCTTCATGGCCAGGGCGCGGGCGATGGCGACGCGCTGTTGCTGGCCGCCGGACAGCTCGTCGGGATAGGCGTCGAACTTGTGGGCGAGGCCCACCTGCTCCAACCGCACCCGCGCCTCGGCCTCGGCCTCCTTCTGCGACACCTTCTTCACCACCATGGGCGAGAGCATCACGTTGCGCCCGGCGGTGAGGTGGGGAAACAGGTTGAAGCCCTGGAAGATCATCCCGACCTTCAGCCGGAGCGCACGCAGATGCACCTCGTCCGGCGCCAGCTGGGCGCCGGCGACGGTGATGGAACCGTCGTTGATGGTCTCAAGCCCGTTGATGCAGCGCAGAAGGGTCGATTTGCCCGAGCCCGACTTGCCGATGATGGCGATCACCTCGCCGGCCGCCACATCGAGGTTGATTCCCTTCAGGACCTCGTTCTGGCCGAAGCTCTTGCGGACCTCAGTGATGGTGATGAGCGACATTCAGCTTCCTTTCGAGAAGCTGGCTGCTCTTCGACAGAGGCCAGCACAGCACGAAATAGATGAGGGCGGCGAAGCCGTAGACGGTGAACGGCTCGAACGTGGCGTTGGTGATGATGGTGGCGGCCTTGGAGAGTTCCACGAAGCCGATGATGGAGGTCAGTGCCGTCCCCTTCACCACCTGCACCGAGAAGCCCACCGTGGGCGGCACGGCGATGCGCAGGGCCTGGGGCAGCACCACGTAGCGCAACTGCTCGAAGAAGCTCATGGCCAGCGACGAGGAGGCCTCCCACTGCCCCTTCGGGATCGATTCGACGCAGCCGCGCCAGATCTCGGCGAGGAAGGCGGAGGTCCACAGGGTCAGCGAGACGAAGGCCGCCGCCCAGGGCGAGACGTCGAGACCCATCAGCGGCAGGCCGAAGAAGATGAGGAACAGCTGCATCAGCAGCGGAGTGCCCTGAAACAGCTCGATGTAGAGATTGGCGGCCCGCTGCAACCACGGTTTGCGGGCGATGCGGCAGTAGAGCACCACGAGCCCCACCGCGCCGCCGCCGATGAAGGCGAGGATGGAGAGCAGCACGGTCCAGCGTGCCGCCAGAAGCAGGTTGGAGACGATGTCCCAGGTGGAGAATTGGGTCATGTCGTCTTCCTCCGGCGCGGAAAGAGAAACAGCCCGAGCCCCCGCATGACCTGGCGCAGCAGCACCGCCAGCAGGAGGTAGAGGACGGTGGCGACGATGTAGGACTCGAAGGCGCGGAAGGTCCGCGACTGGATGAAGTTTGCGGCGAACGTCAGCTCCTCCACCGAGATCTGCGAGCACACCGCCGAGCCGAACATGACGATGACGATCTGCGAGGTCAGCGCCGGCCAGATTTTTTGCAGTGCCGGCACCAGCACCACGTGGCGGAAGGTCTGGATGGGGCTCATGGCGAGGCTGGCACCGGCCTCGAACTGGCCGCGCGGCGTCGCCTCGATACCGGCGCGGATGATCTCGCAGGCATAGGCACCCAGATTGATGACCATGGCGAGGATGGCCGCCTGCATCTCGGTGAGCCCCACGCCGACCGCCGGCAGGCCGAAGAAGATGAAGAACAGCTGGATCAGGAACGGCGTGTTGCGGATCAGCTCCACATAGGCCGAGACGATGGGCCGGAGCCAGCGCGGCCCCAGCGCCTTCGCCCAGGCGCAGGCGATGCCGAGCCCGACCCCAAGGGCACCGCCGACCACGATCAGCTCCACGGTGATGGCGACACCCTTCGCCAGCACCGGCCCGTAGTCGGCCAGGGATGAGAAATCGAAACTGTAGGCCATGTCCGGCTGGTCCCCCGATGGCGCAGTGCCCGTGGATCGCTCCCTGCCCCGTCACCGGACAGGGAGCGGCGTCCTCAGAGGTCCTTCGGCAGCGGGGCGCCGAGCCACTTCTGCGAGATCTTCTCCAGCGCGCCGTCGGCCTTGGCCGCGGTGAGAATGGCGTTGACCTTCTCCAGCAGCTTCGGCTCGTCCTTGTTCAGGCCGACGTAGCAGGGCGAGTTCTTGATCAGCACCTTCACGGTGGGCTTCTTCGGCGGGTTGCGGGCGAGGATGGCGGCGGCCACCACGTTGCCGGTCGCCACCACCTTCACCTGGCCGGAGAGGAAGGCCGAGATGGTGGAATTGTTGTCCTCGTAGCGCTTGATGTCGGCGGTGGGCGGGGCGACCTTGGTCAGCTCCAGATCCTCCACCGAGCCGCGGGTGACGCCGACCGTCATGCCGGCGATGTCCTCCACCTTCTCCACCTTCACGTCGGCCGGGCCGAAGATGCCGTTGAAGAAGGGGGCGTAGGCCACCGAGAAATCGATCACCTTCTCGCGGTCGGGGTTCTTGCCCAGGCTGGAGATGACGAGGTCGACCTTCTTGGTCTGGAGGTAGGGGATGCGGTTCGCGCTCGACACGGGCACCAGCTCCGCCTTCACGCCGAGGCCCTTGGCGATAAGGTTGGCGACGTCGATGTCGTAGCCCACGGGCTTGAGGTCAGTGCCCACCGAGCCGAACGGGGGGAAGTCCTGCGGCACGGCGATCTTGATGACGCCGGCCTTGAGGATGTCATCAAGGGCTTCCGCATGCGCGGGGGCCGCGGCAAGGCCGAGGACCATCGCGCTGCCGAGGGCGGCGCCGGCCAGGGTCCGGGAGAGGAAAGATCTGCGGGTTGCCTGCATGGCGGGACCGAAACTCCGTGGGCGGCGCGATCGCGCCATCGACCCCTGAGGAGCAAGCGGTATGCCAGCGTGCATACAATACCGCCGCGAGCGGCGCGATCGGACCAACCCTTGATGGCGGTGGGTCGCCGCCAGTGCCCTAAAACGAAAAATGCCCCGCCCGAGCATTCGGACGGGGCATTTGCCTAAAGTCTAAGCAGATGCCGAACGGCGCGCCGTTCGGCTTCCGTCAGGGCATCAATTGGCCTGCGAGGACTTGTTCGGCGTCGCCGGGAAGGCGGCGTTCTTCACGGTGCCCTTCATCAGCTCAACGGCGAGCTTCAGCTGGGTGTCGTCCTTCGGGTCCGGCGGCACGTAGGAGGGCGAGCCGGTCTGCTCGTCGTCGCCGTTCTTCAGGTGGCCCTTCAGCGAGGCTTCGCCGCGGGTCGAGTCCGTGGAAACGCCGAGCTTCTGCTTCATCTCGTCGGGCAGGTCCTGCACCAGGACGATGTCGGGCTCGATGCCCTTGGCCTGGATGGAGCGGCCCGACGGCGTGTAGTAGCGCGCCGTGGTGAGCCGCAGGGCGCCCTGCTGGCCGAGCGGGATGATGGTCTGCACCGAGGCCTTGCCGAAGGTGCGCGAGCCAAGGATCGTCGCCCGCTTGTGATCCTGCAGCGCGCCGGCGACGATCTCGGAGGCCGAGGCGGAGCCGCCGTTCACCATCACGATCACCGGCTTGCCCTTGGTGAGGTCGCCGCCGCGGGCGTTGAAGCGCTGCGTCTCTTCCGGGTTACGGCCGCGGGTGGAGACGATCTCGCCACGCTCCAGGAACGCATCGGACACCGCCACCGCCTGATCGAGCAGGCCGCCGGGGTTGTTGCGCAGGTCGATGATGTAGCCCTTGATCTTGTCCGGGCCGATCTTCGCGGTCAGGTCGTCGATGGCCTTCTTCAAGGTCTCGAAGGTCTGCTCGTTGGTGAAGGAATTGATGCGGATATAGGCGATGTCATCCGCCTCGACGCGCGAGCGCACCGTCTGAAGCTTGATGGTGTCGCGCACCAGCTTCACTTCGATGGGCTTCTCGGCGCCCTTGCGCAGGATGGTGAGCGTGATGGGGGTGTTGACCGGCCCACGCATCTTGTCCACCGCCTCGTTCAGGGTCATGCCCTGAACCTGGTCGCCGTCGAGCTTGGCGATGAGGTCGCCGGAGAGCACACCGGCCTTGGCCGCGGGGGTGCCCTCCATGGGGGTGACGACCTTCACCAGGCCATCTTCCATGATGACCTCGATGCCGAGGCCGCCGAACTCGCCGCGGGTCTGCACCTGCATGTCGCGGTGATTCTTCGCGTCCATGTAGGAGGAGTGCGGATCGAGCGACTGCAGCATGCCGTTGATAGCCGCCTCGATCAGCTTGGCGTCATCGGGCTTCTCGACATAGTCGGAGCGCACGCGCTCGAAGACGTCGCCGAACAGATTGAGCTGCTTGTAGGTATCGGACGACGCGGCCTCTGCCGCGGTCCCGAGGATCAGCCGTGGCTGGACCGCTGCAACCGCCACGAGGGCGCCAGCCGCCACGCCAAATAGAAAGAGAGACGTCCGACGCATTATCCACGTACCTTCTGACTGTCCGTTGCCGCCCACCATGGCGTGGGGTCGATCGAGAGCCCGTCTTTTCGGAACTCGACATACAATTGGGGCTGTCCCGTGGCCGTTGCGGGCGACGGTGAGCCGTTTTGGGCGGATGCGCCACTCCCCCCGGGACCGATGCCCCCCGGACCGCGCTGCACCGTATTGGCCACGGTACGGGACAGCCCCCCCATGACCCCCACCGGCTCGCCCGCGAGGACGAACTGGCCGAGATCCACGGTGATCCGTTCCATGCCTGCCATCAGAATATGGTAGCCACCGCCCGCGTTGATAATCAAGAGTTGGCCATAGCTGCGGAAGGGTCCGGCGTAGACCACCCAGCCGTCGGCCGGCGCGCTCACCGGCGCGCCCGCGCGGGTGGCGATGGTGATGCCCTTCTCGGTACCTCCCACCCCGTCCGCCGCCCCGAAATTCCGCAGCGTCACGCCGGCCACCGGAAGCGGCAGCAAGCCTTTGGCCTGCGGGAAAGCGATGGCCGGCGTCAGGCGCGCCGGGTCCTTGAGCGCGGTCAGGTCGGGCCGCCCGGGTTCCTGCGGGCGCGTCACCGCCTGCGCGGCGTCCGCTGCCCTAGCGGAAGGACCAACCTCGTTCTCCAGCCTCGTCACGAGATCGTGCACGTCCCCCGTGGCCTTGGCGACGCTTTCCGCCTGCGCCTTGTCGCTGGAAGCGACCGGATGCTCCTCCGCCTGCCGCTTCTGGCGCTCGCCCACCAGCACGGCAAGGCGGCGGCTGTCCTCGTCGAGGTCGGCGCGCAGGCCGGTCAGGCTATCGCGGGCGGACGCCAGTTCGGTGCGCACGCGGGCCAGCTCGGACAGGTCGGAGGCCAATGTCTCCGCCTCTACTCTTAGTTCCGGCAGGAGGGCGCCGAGGAGGATGGCCGAGCGCACCGCATCCAGCGCATCGTCCGGGCGCATGAGGATGGCGGGCGGCGGCTCGCGCCCCATGCGCATCAGGGCCGCCAGCACCTGGGCGAGGACACCCCGGCGCTTGCCGAGGGAGGTGTTGAGGTCTGCGGCGGAACGGTCCAGCTGGGCGATGCGGCCTTCCACATCGATGAGCTGCTGCTCCACCGCGCGGGTGCGGGCCGCCGTGTCGAGCAGCATCTGATTGAGACGGCCGCGATCGCCCTTCGCCGCTTCGAGGTCGGCGCGGAGCTTGCGCTGGGCCTCCTCGGAGCCCTTCACGTCGGCCTTCAGCGCATCGGTGTCGATGCCGGTGCGGTTGGGGACGGGCGGCGGCAGCGGCACCGCCGGCGGGGACGCGCCCGGCTGGGCGAAGGCCCGGGAAACGAGAGCCTGGGGAACACGCAGCCACGGGGCCGCGGCCAGGAGGGTCGCGGCCAGCGTCAGGAGGATCAGGACCGACCGCGGCTTCATGAACCGATCCTCAACGAACAGGGTTGAGGATCGGTAAAGCCCAAGACGTCCGCAAGCGGCTTTCTCAGGCGGCGCGCAGGTTCACGTACCCGCTCAGCCCTCCATGCTCTCCAGCTCGGAGATCATGCGGTCGATGAGGTTGAGGCCTGTCTGCCAGAAGGCCGGATCGCGCGCATCAAGGCCGAACGGGGCGAGCAGCTCCGCATGGTGCTTGGTGCCGCCGGCGGCGAGCATTTCCAGATACCGCTCCGCGAAGCCATCGGAAGCCTTCTCGTAGACCGCATAGAGCGAGTTCACGAGGCAGTCGCCGAAGGCATAGGCGTAGACGTAGAAGGGCGAGTGGATGAAGTGCGGGATGTAGGTCCAGAAGGTCTCGTAGCCCGCGCCCAGATGGATGGCCGGGCCGAGGCTCTCGCTCTGCACCTGCATCCAGATCTCGCCGATCTTCTCGGAGGTCAGCTCGCCCTGGCGGCGCTCGGAATGGACGTTGCGCTCGAAGGTGTAGAAGGCGGTCTGGCGGACCACCGTGTTGATCATGTCCTCCACCTTCTGGGCGAGCATGATCTTGCGCATCCGCGGATTCTCCGCCGAATCCAGCAGCTTGCGGAAGGTCAGCATCTCCCCGAACACCGAGGCGGTTTCCGCCAGCGTCAGCGGGGTGGGCGCCATCAGCGCGCCCTGGCGTGCAGCGAGCACCTGGTGGACGCCGTGGCCCAGCTCATGGGCGAGCGTCATCACGTCCCGCGGCTTGCCCTGGTAGTTGAGAAGCACGTAGGGGTGGGCGGACGGCACAGTGGGATGGGCGAAGGCGCCGGGCGACTTGCCGGGGCGGACGGGCGCGTCGATCCAGGACTTGTCGAAGAAGGTGCGGGCGATGTCGGCCATCTTCGGCGAGAAGTTGCCGTAGGCGGTGAGCACCGTGTCCTTCGCCTCGCCCCAGCCGATGTCGCGGCTCTCCACCTTGGGCAGAGGCGCGTTGCGGTCCCAGAACTCCAGCTTGTCCTTGCCGAACCAGCGGGCCTTCAGCGCGTAATAGCGGTGCGAGAGGCGCGGATAGGCCTCGCGGATGGACGAGACCATGGCATCCACCACCTCCTTTTCCACCCGGTTGGCGAGGTGGCGGGAGGAGGCGACATCGGGGAAGCCGCGCCAGCGGTCGGAAATCTCCTTGTCCTTCGCCAGCGTGTTGGTGACGAGGGTGAACAGGCGCAAATTCTTCGAGAAGGTATCGGCCAAGGCGAGGCCGGCGGTGCGGCGCACCTCCTCCTTGGGGTCCTGCATCAGGTTCAGCGTCGGCTCGATGGCGAGCTCCTGCCCGTCCACGTTGAACCGCAGCGAGGAGATCGTCTCGTCGAACAGCCGGCTCCAGGCGCTGCGCGAGGGGCTCGACTTCTCGTGGAACAGCTGCTCGATCTTGTCGTCGAGCTGATAGGGCTTGTCCTTCCGCAGGTCCTCGATCCACGGCCGGTAGTAACCGAGCGCCGGATCGGCCATGGCGGCTTCCAGCGCCGCATCGTCGAGGCGGTTCAGCTCCAGCGTGAAGAACAGGAGGTGCGTGGACGAATCGGTCAGCTTCTCCTGGATGTCGCCGTAGAACTTGGCGCGGGCCGGGTCCGAGGTGTCACCGGCATAGATGAGGCTGCCATAGGAGGCGATGCGGCCGAGGAGGTCGTCCACCGCCTCGTAGCGCTTCACCGCCTCGGCCAGCGCCGCACCGGCGCCGGGCGCGGCGAGCATGGCGGCGAGCTTGCCCTTGTAGGCCTCCTCGAACGCGTTGCACTCGGCATCGGCCTTGGCGATGTCCGCCGCCAGCTCCGGCGCGTCCATGGCGGCATAGAGGTCGGTGAGGTTCCATTCCGGCAGCGTCTCGGTGGCTGCGGCGGAGGCGACGGCGGTCTGGGCGGCGTGACGGGCGGCGGAAAAGGCGCTTTCGAAATCGTGCGAACGAACGGGCATCGCCGAAACGCGGGCAATGGCGTGCGGAAGAGTGTGCGGCATGGAACCTCCGGAAACGGGCGGCGCGGTCCGTTTGGGCCGCACCCGCTCTTGCACTCGATCGTGGCGGACAAAATCGCCGCAATGGCCCCGCGCCGCAAGCCGGGTCGGCGAAGGCGCGGTCGGCAAGGGCGCGGTCGGACCGCGGGAGAGCGTACGGCATCAGGGTGAGGGGTTCTTAACCATCGCCGCCCAATGTCGGGGACGAATCTCACCCGACCGAGTCGCCCGCCCTTCCATGTCTTCTTCCCTTCTGATCGTCGAAGACGATTCCGACGAGGCGCGCCGCCTCGAACAGGCGCTCACCCGAATGGGCTACCGCTGCACCATCGCCCATGACGGCGACGCGGCTCTCGCCCGTCTTGCGGCCGAGCAATTCGACGCGGTGCTGCTCGATCTCGTGCTGCCCGGCCTCGACGGCATGGGCGTGCTGTCCGCCCTCGCGGCAGGCGGCAACGAGACCCCGGTCGTGGTTCAGGTGACCCCGGCCGGCCTCGATGCGGCCGGCGGCGCCATCCGCGCCGGCGCGCGCGATTTCGTCGTGAAGCCCGCCGGCGCGCTGCGCCTGGAGGTGGCACTCGGCAATGCAGTAGCCCTCGCGCGGGCTGCTTCGGGCAGCCGCCCCGCCCCGCTACGGGCTCCCACGCCCGTCGCTCAGGACAATGTGATCGCCTTCCCCTCGGCCGCGACTCAGGCTCGCCCAGAGCGTGGGACGGAAGAGATGATCGGTACCGCGTTTGCCCGGCTCGATGCCTCCGGCCACACCCGCAGACTGGACCAGATCGAGGCCGAAGCCATCCGTTTCGCTTGCCATCTCTATGGCGGGCGGATGGCCGAGGTGGCGCGCCGTCTCGGCATCGGCCGCTCGACGCTCTACCGCAAGCTCGCCGAGCTGGGCGAGACAGAGGTAGAGACCAACCATCAGATGGAACCGTCGGCGGCACAATTTGTTGCAGCCGAGTGACAAGACACCACAAACCCGGCATTCGCCCAAGCTTGTGAGTTGATTGAAGCCTCCCGGCACGGCACCAACACAGCGGGTGGAGGCGAGGAGAGCACAATGGGTATCGCGCAGCGTGAGGTTAGCGTCGCGGGCACGTTGTGCCGGCTGATGAGCGCTGGCCTGGTGGGCCTCTCCCTCGGCGTCGCCCCGGCCGCCGCAGCAACGGGCGACATTCCCGTCACCGCCAATGCCGGCATGGGCACTGGGGATATGGGCCCAAGCGATGCCGCCCCCTCCGGCGCCCGCGCGACCGGTGGTATCGACGGCGCCGGCAATGCCGCGGTTCCGCTCACTACGCCCCTGCCCCCGGCGGCCGCTGCCCCGGCGCCCGCGCCCCGTGCCGCCGCTCCCGCCTCCGTTGCGAGCCCCGTTCGCGGCGGCGTCGATTCGGCTGGCGACAGCCCGGCCCCCGCCCCGGTTCAAACGCCCGCCGCAGCCCAATTCAATCCCGCTCCGGTCGCCCCCGCCCAGCCGGCTCCGGCCCAGGCGGCAACGCCCGCTCCCGTGCCGCAGCCCGTCGTCGCCGCCAGTCCGCTCGCGCCGGTGAGCGAGGCCATTGCCGCGCTCCTCTCCACGCCCGAGAGCATCACCCCTTCCAAGAAGGAGCAGGAGGCGCTCGCGACCTTCTATGGCGCGCGCCAGACCATGCCGGTCTTCGTGACCGACACCGGGCTCGACGCGCGCGGCAAGGCCGTGATCGCGCGCCTCGACGCCGCCGGCGAGGACGGTCTCGATCCCGCCGACTATCAGGTGCCCCTGCCGAAGAAGGGCGCCACCGCCGCCGATCTCGCCCGCACGGAGCTGAAGATCGCCGTCGCCGCCATGACCTATGCGCGCCATGCGCAGTCCGGCCGCTTCGATCCCGGCCGCATCTCTTCGCTGGTCACCCCGGTGCGCGACATCCCGGACCCGACCGCCACCCTGACCAAGATCGCCTATGCCCCCGACGCCAACGCCGCCCTCGCCGCCTTCAACCCGCCCCACCCGGGCTACAAGGCGCTGAAGGCGCAGCTCGCCAAGGCGAACGGAAGCGCGCCCACCATCCCCGCCATTCCGCCCGGCCCGCAGGTGAAGCCCGGCGCCAGCGACCCGCGCATGCCCACCCTGCGCGCCCGCCTCGGCATCGTCGGCAAGCCGGGCGATGATCTCGTCTACGATCCGGCGCTGGTGGAGGCGGTGAAGGCCTTCCAGGAAGCTTCGAAGATCAAGCCGACCGGCATCATCGGCCCGGCGACCCTCGCCGCCCTCAATGTGGGCGCCACCAGCTCCAGCGGCAGCCTGCGCAACGACGTCATCGCCAACATGGAGCGCTGGCGCTGGCTGCCGCGCGACCTCGGCGAAAAGTTCGTGATGGTCAACATCCCCGAGTTCATGGTGCGGATCTATCAGGACGGCCGGGTGATCCACGAGACCCGCGTGGTGGTGGGCAAGCCGGAGACGCCGACCCCGCTGCTCACCCGCGAAATGCAGTACATCGTGGTGAATCCGGCCTGGAACATCCCGCCGAGCATCGCCCGCAACGAGATGATGCCGCTGCTGCGCAGCGACCCCAGCGCCCTCGCCCGTCGCGGCATCCAGGTGGTGCGCAACGGCTCGGGCGGCTACTCGTTCCGCCAGGACCCGGGCGAGCGGAATGCCCTCGGCCGCATCAAGTTCATGTTCCCCAACGACCACTCGGTCTATCTGCACGACACGCCGTCCAAGGCGCTGTTCCAGAACGACCGCCGCGCCTACAGCCACGGCTGCGTGCGCGTTTACGAGCCGCTGAAGTTCGGCGAAGTCATCTTCAACGCCGGCCTGCCGGGCGACAACTGGACCGAGCAGCGCATCTCGAAGATGTTCGGGGGCTCGGAGCGCTACATCAACCTGAAGCAGCGTTTCCCGGTCCACATCGTCTATTTCAACGCCTTCGTGGATGGGGCCGGCCGCCTCGTGATGCGCGAGGATCTTTACGGCATCAATGCCGCGACCAAGACCTATCTGGGCCTCGACGGCAAGCAGCGAATCGCTGACAGCGCGACGCCCAAGACGGCGCCCCGCGCCCGTTGATCCCTGGTCGATCGCGAAGGCCCGCTCCGGCGGGCCTTCTTTTTTATCAATAGCTTAGCTGCCTACCGCCATTTACACCGCGACAACCTGCCGCGATTCTGGCCGGAAAGTCAGCACTACTGCCCCTTGCCTGATGCATGGAGGCCACAGCCCGACGCAACGTCTGGCACGTTTTCGCCATACTCCGCCGCTACTCACGGGACCGTGACCCGAGGCAAGGCCATCTGCCGCCCTCGGTGAGCTGGGGGAGCCGGGTGTCAACGCACCCTTAACCGAACCCGACAAGACTCCGTCTCCATCGCTTCGCGGCAACACATCGCGAAGTCCTTGAAATCTGAGCCTCGGGTTCGAGACATTGGCCATCCGCACCACGCCTGAAACCGTCCGCCACACGCGCCGCCCCAGCGGCCAGCGCGGCCGGTCCGCCTTTCAGGCGATCCTGCCAGCCCTCGCCATGGCGGGAAGTCTCATCCTCGCCGGCACCACCTCGCTGCAGAATGCGGTGGCCAACGGCGATACCCGCACCATCACCCTGCACCACACCCATTCCGGCGAGAGCGGCAGCTTCACCTTCAAGAAGGACGGCCGCTACGACCAGGCGGTGCTCGCCCAGCTGAATCACTTCCTGCGCGACTGGCGCAACCAGAAGTCGACCCAGATGGACCCCCAGCTGTTCGACATCGTCTGGGAGGTCTACCGGGAGGTGGACGCCAGTGCGCCGATCCAGATCGTCTCGTCCTACCGCTCGCCGGAGACCAACTCCATGCTGCGCGCCCGCTCCAGCGGCGTGGCGAAATTCTCCCAGCACATGCTGGGCAAGGCGATGGACTTCTACATTCCGGGCGTGAACCTCACCGACCTGCGCGTCGCCGGCCTGCGGCTCCAGCGCGGCGGCGTCGGCTTCTACCCCACCTCCGGCTCGCCCTTCGTCCACATGGACACCGGCAACGTGCGCCACTGGCCGCGCATGACCCACGACCAGCTCGCCCGCGTCTTCCCGGACGGCAAGACGGTGCATGTGCCCACCGACGGGCGTCCGCTGGCGAAATACGACGTGGCGCTGGCCGAGATCCAGGCGCGCGGCTCCAAGCCCGGTGTGGGCGTGGCAAGCGCCGGCAAGGGCAAGAACTTCTTCGCCAGCCTGTTCGGCAAGAAGGATGCGGACGACGACGAGGGCGGCGAGGCCCCGACCGCCGCCTCCTCCACGGTCGCGTCCGCCGAAGACACGGCCAGCCGCGAGACGCCGGCTTCCGCGCCCGCCCGCGCGGTGCGGACCGCGTCCGCCACCATGCCCATTCCCCCGACCCGGCCAGCCGAAATCGTCGCCGGCGCCATGGTCAGCGCGCAGGCGACGCGCAACGGCTTCCTCGCGCCGCTGCCCCTGCCCCGCCCGGCGGAGGCCGACCGCAACACCCGCACCGCCAGCCTCACCTCGACGCCCGTGCCGCTGCCCTCGGTCATCACCCGCGGCACCGAAGGGGAGACCGGGCCGGTTCTCGGCTACGCCGCCGCCGGCTCCATGATGGATCAGCGCATGCCGCTGACGGGCGGCTTCATGGCCGGCGCGCACGGACATCCGGCTGCCGTCGCAACGGCGCCAGTGACCGCGACAAGCGCTCCGGCGAGCGCACGCCCGCGCACCAAGCTTTCCGAAATCGCCTTCGGGCGGCTGTTCCTGTCGCCGAGCCTCTCCAACGAGCTGTATCTGCGCGTGCCGGAGATGCGGCAGCTGGCGACTTTCATGGCGCCGCCGCGTGAAGTGGTGGCGACGGCCTTCTCGCGGGACGGCTCGTTCGGCCTGAAGGCCAGCTTCGCCGGCACCGCCGTGGCGGACCTGCCGACTTACGTGTTCCGTGCGCCCCAGGTGGCCTACAACAGCCAGCGCATGTGATCCGCGCGGGCGGTCCCTCCGCCCGCTGCCGTCTCAGACGAAGATGCCCAGCGCCTGCATATAGAGATCGACGATGGCCTCGTGCTCCTTGCGCTCGTCGACGTCTTCCTTGCGGATTTTCAGGATGGTGCGCAGCGCCTTGACGTCGAAGCCGTTGGCCTTGGCTTCGGCGAACACGTCCTTGATGTCGTCGGCAATGGCCTTCTTCTCCTCCTCGAGGCGCTCGATGCGCTCGATGAAGGACTTGAGCTGTTCCTTGGCAAAGCCCGCGGGGGAATCTGAAGCGTCTTCCGCCACCTGGACGGTCTCCTTGGGTTCCGCCGCGCGTCCGTCGAGGCCATGCCGGGCCGGCGCGCGGGTCAAAGGGTGGAGCCTTGATGGCTCCGGAGGGAAAGCTGATAGAGGCGGGCGGAAAGCCGCGCGTCAAGGATGCGTCCCCGCTTTCCACCCCGCCGGTGATCCACAACCGGCCTGGGACCCGCGGCGGGACAGGTTTTCGTGAGCAAGAACCCCTCCTTTACCTTGGCGTTCGGTACCTTGATGCTGACGCTCGGGGCGCTGGCCATGGGCGCCTCGGTGCTGTTCGTCCGCCTCGCAGATGTGGGGCCGTTCGCCAGCGCCTTCTGGCGCGTGGCGCTGGCCTTGCCACCGCTGGCGCTCTGGGCCGCCCTCGCCGAGGGGACACGCGCCTTCCGGCCCGACCGGCTGTCGCTGCTCGCCGGCGCCTTCTTCGCCGGGGACCTGTTCTTCTGGCACCTCGCCATCCTCGGCACGACCGTCGCCAACGCCACGGTGCTCGCCACCACGTCGCCCCTGTGGATCACCGCCTTCGCCGTGCTGGTGCTGCGGCAGAAGGTGTCCCGTGCCGGCCTCCTCGGGCTTGGCCTGTGCATCGCCGGGGCGCTGGCACTGGTGGGGCGCTCATGGCAGTTCGATCCGCAGCATCTGCCGGGGGACGCCGCAGGGCTGGCGACGGCCATATTCTTCGCCGGCTATTTCCTCGCCGTCAGCCGGGCCCGTGCCTCGCGCGGGGCGGCGGCGATCACCCTCGTCTCCACTGCCACCACCGCGCTGATCCTGCTGGCGGTCGCCCTCATTGCAGAGCCGACCCTGTGGCCCGCCAGCGCCGGCGGCCTTGCGGCGCTGGTGGCGCTGGCCCTCGTCTCGCAGGTGGGCGGGCAGGGGCTGATGGCGGTGGGCCTTGCCTCCGTGCCACCGGCGTTCGGCGCACTGGTTTTCTTCCTGGAGGTGGCGTCCGCCGCCGCGCTGGGCGCCATGCTCCTGGATGAGCCCATCACCGGGCTTCAGGCGGCGGGCGGCGCGCTGATCCTCGCCGGCATCGTGGTGGCCCGTCCGCGCGCACGTCCGCCACGCACGGGAGAGGCCGGGAAGGACAATTCCGCCACCGGCTACCGGGAGGGCAGGCATTGACGCCCCGGTCCCCACGGGGCACACAACACACCATCATGCCCTTCGCCGCCACGCCCCTCCGCTTCGACGGCATGCCCGAACCCTGCGCGGCGCTTGCGCCGGCCCGGCGGGTGAACTCCGCGCCACGGAGCCTTGCGCTCGCGCTCAGCGCCGCCTTCGCGCTTGGGCTCGGCATCAGCCTCATCCCCACGCCCGCTGCCGCCGAATTCCGGCTGTGCAACCGCACCCAGAGCCGGGTCGGCATCGCGCTCGGCTACAAGGACGGCGACGCCTGGGCCACCGAAGGCTGGTGGAACGTCGCGGCCAACAGCTGCGAGACGCTGCTGCGCGGCGACCTCGCGGCGCGCTTCTATTACCTCTATGCCGTGGATTACGACCAGGGCGGGGAGTGGGCCGGCAAGGCCTACATGTGCACCCGGGAAAAGGAATTCACCATCAAGGGCGCCGAGGACTGCCTCGCCCGCGGCTTCGACCGCACCGGCTTCTTCGAGGTGGACACCCAGGAGCAGAAGTCCTGGACGGTGCAGCTCACGGAATCGAGCCAGAGCAAGCCAAGTCCGGCCGCCGCTCCGCTGCCGCCGCCCCGCGCGAAGCCCTGAAGCTGATCAGATTCCCCGGCCTTCGACCTTGATGGTGAGCTGGCTCTCCAGCTCGCCCGCCCCATCGAGATGCGGATTGACGGCGAGCGCCTGCCGTACGGCCTGCAGCGCGCGCTTGTCGTCGCCGAGGTCCCGCATGATCAAGGCCAGGCCGTAGAGCATGGCGAAATGGCGCGGCTCGCGCGCCAGCACCTCCCGGATGTCCGCAAGGGCCGCGCCATAGTCGTCGCGCATGTAGAAGATCGTCGCCCGGCGGCTGAGCGCGCCGATATAATCGGGCTCGATCTCGATCACCTCGTCCAGCAGCTGCACGGCAAGGTCCGTCTCCTTCGCCTCGGCTGCCGCCGCCGCGCGGGCCATGAGGAGATCGGCGCTGGGACTGCCGGAATCGCCGAAGATCTGGTCGAGCCGATCGGCGATCATCTTGGCGCTGCGATCGTCGGGCGCGACCTTCAGGGCGGCGAACAGGCCTTCCACCTGGGTCCGCTTGTCCCTCGGCAGGCGCGGACGCGCCGGGGCGGACTCGGATGGGCTGGCGGACGGGGGACCGGGCTGCGGCATGGCCTTGTCGCCGCGCAATTGCTGCGCCTGCGCGAGACCGCCGGAGATCACCACCGTGATCACGGCGGCAAGCAAGAGACGCGGCGCACGCAGAGTGCGGTCGGCAAGGCGGGGAGGCATCGCGCGGAAGATCATCGGCGAAGTGTCCGCCGCGATGCACCCGCCGTCAACAACTGCGCCGGCCACAGGGGAGCCCCGGGCCGGCGCAGCAGATCACGTTTGCTCAAGATCGAAGGACCGGACCAGAAGTCCAGCCTGAGCGCTCAGCCCTGGCGGGCCTTGTAGCGCTTCTGGGTCTTGTTGATGATGTAGACGCGGCCCTTGCGGCGCACGAGACGGTTCTCGCGGTGGCGGCCGAGCAGCGACTTCAGGGAATTGCGGATCTTCATGACAAACTCGCTCGTGTCGAAGTTCGGAGCCGACCGCGGCGCGCTTGCCGCGCGGCCTATCGACACCGGGAATTGGATCGGAGCCGGCGTGATAAGGGGCCGGGACCCGGATGTCAATGCAAGCAGCCAATTCCCGCGCCGCGCTCACGCGCGATGGTAGGGATGCCCGGCGAGGATGGTGACCGCCCGATAGATCTGCTCCGCCAGCATGACCCGCACCAGCTGGTGGGGAAACGTGGCCGTGCCATAGGCGATCATCAGGGACGCCCGCGCCCGCACCTCTTCCCCGAGCCCGTCCGCACCGCCGATGACGAAAGCGAGGGCGGAGAGACCGCCATCCCGGTCGGACGCGATGCGGCGGGCGAAGTCCTCGCTGGAGAAATTGCGCCCGCGCGGATCGAGAACCACGAGTCCAGCCCCCGCAGGCAGCGCCGCGAGAAGCGCCGCCGCTTCCTCGGCCATGCGGTCCTCGGCGCGGCGGGCGGCGGATTCGGCGATCTCGATCATGTCGCACGGGCCGAGGCCCAGAGGCCGGCCGGCGGGGCGGATGCGATCCACGTAGCGGGTCACGAGTTCCCGCTCGGCGCCGGCTTTGAGCCGGCCGACACAGGCGAGGACGAGGCGCACGTCGTCTACAGGCCCGCCGGAACCGGAAACGCCATCAGGAGCGGGGCGTCCCGGACCACATCTTCTCGATATTGTAGAAGGTGCGGACCTCGGGCTGGAAGACGTGGACGATCACGTCGTTCGCATCAATGAGCACCCAGTCGCAGGCCGGCTGGCCTTCCACGCGCACGTGCTTGATCCCCGCCGCCTTGAGCGCCTCGATGAGGTGCTCGGCGATGGCGCCCACGTGCCGCTGCGAGCGGCCGGAGGCAATCACCATGTAGTCGGCGATGGAGGTCTTGCCGCGCAGGTCGATGGAGACGATGTCCTCGGACTTGTCGTCATCCAGCCGGGCTTGGATGAGGGCGAGAATTTCCGCAGCGTCGGGAAGCGCCTCGGAAACCTTGGCGTCTGAAACCGTGGCGGGCGGTGTCATCTCAGCGGCCGCCTGAAGTGCCATCGTGGACAGGGGTCCAAATCCTCTCGCTCAAGGCGACGGTCCAAACCGTCGCACCGCCTCAGAATGCCTGCAAATCAATGAATTTTCAAGACGTATGGCGGGCGGCCTCGATCTCGTGCCCTCCCTGCCCCCCGCGTGCGGCCCGGATTCCCGTTGAGGAGAGGGGAGATTTCAGCCCGTGGAGGAACACCCAGGCGGGTGGCGCGCAATCCGCCAGGAGGCGGGCCTCATGCTCGCCGAGACGATAGCGTGCCAGCGCCTGCGCCGCCGGCGAGGCGGTCGCGGCAAGGCTTTGCCCCATGCGGTCCACCACCGCGATGGGCACGAGGTCGGCGATGCCGCGCCAGTGCTGCCAGCGGTCGAAATGGGCGAGATTGTCCGCCCCCATGATCCAGACGAAGCGCACGCCCGGCAGGCGTCGCACCAGATAGGCCAGCGTCTCGTAGGTGTAGCGGGTGCCGATGCCGGCCTCGAAGCCGGTGACGTCGATGCGCGGATGGCGCGCCACCGCGCGGGCGATGGCGATGCGCTCCTCCAGTGGCGGCAGGGCGCGGTTGTCCTTCAGGGGGTTGCCCGGCGTCACCAGCCACCACACCCGGTCGAGGCCGAGCCGGCGCAAAGCGAGGAGGCTCGCCGCCCGGTGCGCGCCGTGGGCGGGATTGAAGCTGCCGCCGAACAGCCCGACGCGCAGCCCCTGCGTGACGAAGGGCAGGCGCCGCGCGGCACGCGACGTCACGGGCTCCACGACGGGGCCGGATGACATCACGGACGGGTCTGTCCCGACCCGTGGATGCGGTATTTGAAGGAGGTGAGCTGCTCGGCCCCCACCGGCCCCCGCGCATGCATGCGCCCGGTGGCGATGCCAATCTCCGCGCCAAAGCCGAACTCGCCGCCATCGGCGAACTGGGTGGAGGCGTTGTGCAGCACGATGGCGCTGTCCACCTCGGCGAGGAAGCGGTCGGCCGCCGCCGCATCCTCGGTGACGATGGAATCGGTGTGGTGGGAGCCGTGCGCCTCGATATGGGCGATGGCGTCGCCCACCCCATCCACCACCTTCGCGGCGATGATGGCGTCGAGATATTCAGTGTCCCAATCCTCGGCCGTTGCCGGCTTCACGCGCGCATCCACCGCCTGCACATCGGCATCGCCACGGATCTCGCAGCCGGCGTCGATCAGCATCTCCACCAGCGGCTTGAGGTGCGTTCCGGCCACCGCGCGGTCGATCAGCAGCGTCTCGGCGGCGCCGCAGACGCCGGTGCGGCGCATCTTGGCGTTCAGCACCACGGTCTTGGCCATGTCGAGGTCGGCGGCCTTGTCCACATAGACGTGGTTGATGCCGTCGAGATGGGCGAACACCGGCACCCGCGCATCGCTCTGCACCCGCGCGACGAGGCTCTTGCCGCCACGGGGCACGATCACGTCCACGGTGTTGCCGAGGCCGGCCAGCATGTGGCCCACCGCTGCGCGGTCGGGCACGTTGACGAACTGCACCGCATCCTCGGGCAGGCCGGCGGCGGTGAACCCGGCGACGAAGGCGCGATGGATGGCACCGGAGGAATTCAGGCTGTCCGACCCGCCGCGCAGGATGACAGCGTTGCCGGCGCGCAGGCACAGGGCCGCGGCGTCCGCCGTCACGTTCGGCCGGCTCTCGTAGATGACGCCGATGACGCCCAGCGGCGTGCGCACGCGCTCGATGATGAGGCCGTTGGGGCGGGTCCAGCGCTCGGTGACGAGGCCGACGGGATCGGCCAGCTCGGCCACCTGCTCCACGCCCTCGGCCATGGCCTCCACCCGCGCGGCGGTGAGGGTGAGCCGGTCGAGGAAGGAACCGGTCATGCCGTCCGCCTTCGCCTTGGCGACGTCGATGGCATTGGCGGCGAGGATGTCGTCAGCCGCTTCACGGATCGCGGCGGCGGCGGCCTTGAGCGCCTGCGTCTTCACCTCGGGCGCAGCGAGGGCGAGGCTCCGGGCAGCGGCACGGGCGCGCTTGCCCATGGCCAGCATCACCCCCTCCAGCTCCGCCGGCGGCACGGGCCGGCCCGCAGTGGCGGCGGCATCGGTGCGGAGGGCGGAGGCGGTGGACATGGGATGACTCTCGAAAGCAGGACAGGACGTTGGCCCTCATATGGGGGCGCGTTTCCTCCCTAGCACATTGCCCGCCGGGTGCGACAGGTGGGCGCGGAGGGTCAGAAGTCCTCGGGCGGCTCGTTGGGGTCCCGATCCATGAGCGGAGCGGACGGGGCGTCCTCGGCGACCTGGCGGAGATAGGCGAAGGCGAGCGAAACGTAGGCGGCGAGAGCGATCGCGCCAATGACCGACAGGATGCTGGAGAGGAGCCCGTTGATGAGGGCCGGGATGAGCGGCGTGCCGGGCGTCTCAAAAGACCGCATCTCTAGGTGAAGCGGCCCAAGCGGCGTGGATTTCGTCTGCGATACGACGTGCATGTCCGTCGCCGAGAACGAGCCGAAGAGGAACTGCACGGGGAGCACCACGACGATAACGACCGCCAGCATGGCGAGCGAAAGGAGCAACGTGCCGCCGACCAGCCGCAGGGTATTTCCGCGCCCCAGACGCCAGACGTCGTTCCATGGCATCGGCTGGCCGATCGACCGGGACGGCAGCCTGAGGCTCAGCCGGGTGATCACACCGATCGCAGCAAGCCAAACGGCAAGCGCGCCGATGAAGATAGCGAATGTCGACCAGCTTCCGATTCGCGCCAGGGCGACGACGGCAGTGATCCCGGCGACGGAGAGCATCGCCAGAATGAGAGTTGCCAGAAGCAAGACAAGGGAATCGAACAGGTAGGTGAGGCCGCGAATGCCGAGCGGGCCCATGGTCGCAGCATTGAAGCCGCCTGATCCACGCAGGATTTCGTTATGGGTCAGCAACGCCAGATAGATGAAGGCGAATCCCTCTATTGCGTTCAGCCCGTAGATCTTCACGAACGCCATCGCAGTGGGCGGTCGTTCGGCCTCGACAACATCCCCCAGCAGGATCAGGCCCGCATAGTTCCAGGCCAGCGTTCCAACCGCATAGATCAGCGCCACGATCCAGTGCTTGCGCAGAACCGTCAGTGTCCACCGATAGGTGAATTTGAGCGCCTCGAAGACGGGAAACTTCACGCGCTGGGCCATTACGAGGCGCCTGTGGGAGGCGACGCGGACGACGGACGACGGCGCGCCCCTCGCCCCCGCGATCACAACCGCTATCCCGCCGTACACAACCTGTCGAGCGGTTTCAGCGCCTTACCTAGCGGTATCGCGTTGTGCTTATGACCTTCACTCCACCCCAAGCGCCAGATCGTCTCGGTGCACCATCTCGGAGCGGCCCTTCACGCCCAGCAGCGCCTCGATCTCCGAGGTGGAGTGCCCCATGATCCGGGCTGCGTGGGTGGAATCGTAGGCGACAAGGCCGCGCCCCACTTCGGCACCGTCGGGACCGCGCAGCACCACGGCGTCGCCGCGGTCGAACTGGCCGTCAATGCGCTTCACCCCGGCCGGCAGCAGGCTCGCGCCACGGCGCAGCGCGGCGACGGCACCGTCATCGAGATGCAGCGTGCCGCGCGGCTCCAGCGCCCCGGCGATCCAGCTCTTGCGGGCGCGCACGGGATTGGCGGACGTGAGGAACCAGGTGCAGCGCCCGCCCTCCATGATGCGCTTGAGCGGATTCTTCACGTGGCCGGAGGCAATCACCATGTGGGTGCCGGCGGAGGTGGCGATCTTGCCGGCCTCGATCTTGGTACGCATGCCGCCGCGCGACAGCTCGGAGCCGGCATCCCCCGCGATGGCCTCGATCTCGGCGCCGATGCGCGGCACCACCGGGATCAGCGTCGCATTGGGGTCCTGCGCCGGCGGGGCGGTGTAGAGGCCGTCGATGTCGGAGAGCAGCACCAGCAGGTCGGCGCTCGCCATGGTGGCAACGCGGGCGGCGAGGCGGTCGTTGTCGCCGTAGCGGATCTCGGTGGTGGCGACCGTGTCGTTCTCGTTGATGATCGGCACGGAGCGCAGCTCCATCAGCCGGCCGAGGGTGGAGCGCGCGTTGAGGTAGCGGCGGCGTTCCTCGGTGTCGCCAAGGGTCAGCAGCACCTGCCCGGCGGTGATGTTGTAATGGCCGAGGATGTCCGCCCAGGTCTTGGAGAGTGCGATCTGCCCCACCGCGGCGGCGGCCTGGCTGTCCTCCAGCTTCAGCGGCCCAGACGGCAGGCCGAGCACGGTGCGCCCCAGCGCAATGGCGCCGGACGATACCACCATCACCTCGCAGCCCCTGGCGTGCAGGGCCGCGATGTCCTCCACCAGCGAGGTCAGCCAGGCGAGGCGGACCCGGCCCTGCGCCCGGTCCACCAGCAGGGCCGAGCCCACCTTGATGACGATGCGGCGGAAATCGGCGAAGGCGGGCGTCTTCGCCTGCGCATCGGAGGACGCTTCGAAGGATGCAGACTCGGGAGAAGCCATGGACATGCGAACCGGCAGGGCACTTCAGGCGTGCGGGCGGCGCACGTCGGTGCGGGAGAAGTCATCCCCCTTGAAGAGGAGCGGCACGTCATGCGCCTTGGCCACGGCATAGGCCATCGGGCTGCTCAAGTTCAAGCCCGCCGGCACATGGCGAAACGGAATGGAGACGGGAGCCCGGCCTAAGGCCGCCACCCATCTCGCGGTGCCGCCTCTTCCTTCTCGACGCCGCGCGCCTCCTCCACGACCTCGAGAAGCGCCCTCAGCGCCTCCGGCACGCCCTGGCCCGAGGTGGCGGAGAGGAGCAAAGGCTTCTTCTTCGCCGCGCGCTGGAGGCGCTCCTTCTGCTGCTTGAGCAGTTCGGGCGAGAGGGCATCCACCTTGGAGAGAGCGACGATCTCCGGCTTCTCGTCGAGACCGTGGCCATAGGCGGCAAGCTCGGCGCGGACGGTCTTGTAGGCCTTGCCGGCATGCTCGGAGGTGCCGTCCACCAGATGCAGCAGCGCGCGGCAGCGCTCCACATGGCCAAGGAAGCGGTCGCCGATGCCGATGCCCTCGTGGGCGCCCTCGATCAGGCCGGGAATGTCGGCCAGCACGAACTCGCGCCCGTCCACCCGCACGACGCCGAGGCCGGGATGCAGTGTGGTGAAGGGATAATCGGCGATCTTGGGCTTCGCTGCCGTGGTCGCCGCGAGGAAAGTGGACTTGCCGGCATTGGGCAGGCCGACGAGACCGGCGTCGGCAATCAGCTTCAGCCGCAGCCAGATCCACCGCTCCTGACCTTCGAGGCCGGGATTGGCGCGGCGGGGAGCCTGGTTGGTGGAGGTCTTGAACTGGGCGTTGCCGAAGCCGCCATTGCCGCCTTCGAGGAGCTTGATGCGCTGCCCCACCTCGGTCATGTCGGCGAGGATGGTCTCCTCGTCCTCGTCGAGGATCTGGGTACCGGCCGGCACCTTCAGCACCACGTCGGCACCCTTGGCGCCGGTGCATCTGGCGCCCCTGCCGTGGTCGCCCTTCTTGGCCTTGAAATGCTGCTGGTAGCGGTAATCGATCAGCGTGTTGAGACCGTCGACGCACTCGATCCACACGTCACCGCCGCGTCCGCCGTCGCCGCCATCGGGACCGCCGAACTCGATGAACTTCTCGCGCCGGAACGAGACGCACCCTGCCCCGCCGTCTCCGGAGCGCACATAGACCTTGGCCTGATCGAGGAATTTCATGGGTTCGAGGTAGAGGCCGACGGCCCACAAAGCAAGGCCGCCGACGCACGAGGAGGCACGAAACCCGCCATCAGGGCCGCAGATGCAGCCCCGATGCGGCCGGGCCATCCGCCCTTCCCTGCCTCAGCGCGTGCCCCACTGCTGGTTGGAACGGTCTTCACCGCCGCTCTTGCACGGCCAGGCAACCACGCCCGTTCCGGCCCCGCCGAAACGCGGCACATCAAGGCACATATTGTTCTGGCCGATGATTTCGCCGTTCGCGCCGACCCGCCACTGCTGATTGGCGCCGCCGTTGCACGAATAGATGATGACCCGATCCCCGGCGCGCGCCGCACCGCCCGAAATGTCGACACAACGCCTGCCGGCCCGGATCGTCCCGTCACCCATGAAGGTGAAGGACTGATTGTCGCCGCCGTTGCACGGAAAGACGATAATCGACGTGCCATTGGGCTGGTCAAGGCCGCCCTTGACGTCGAGGCAGAGGTTGCTCGCATGGCCCGGCCGCAGTTCGCCCGCACTTGCCCCGCCCACCAGCACACAGCAGAAGGCGGCCGCCGTCATCAGAATTCGCATCATTTTCCCCCCGGAATGAGGTTCCACCCTACCATTACAGCCAAGCTTCGCAACCCCTCCGAGCTTTCAAAGAAAATGGGTTGGGCTCCTCCGATCCCCTGTCAGAGCCACCCCGCCCTTTGACCTTTCCCGCGCGCCGGACCAAAAGACGAACATGAGCCCGCGCACCGTCGACGTCCTGCTCCCCCTCGGCCTCGACGCCGCCTATTCCTACCTCCTGCCCGAGGGGATGGAGGTAGCGCCCGGCGACCTCGTTCATGTCCCGCTGGGCACCAAGAGCGTCATCGGCGTGGTCTGGCCGCGCGCGCAGGCCGTGGGTGGGAAGGCGGTGGAGGCCAGCAAGCTCAAGGCGGTCAAGGCGAAGCTGGACTATGTTCCGCTGCCGCCTGACCTCATCGGGCTCATCGACTGGATGGCCGACTACACGCTGGCGCCGCGCGGCATGGTGCTGCGCATGGCCCTGCGGCACGGCGAAAGCCCCGGTGCGGCGCGCGAACGGGTCGGCGTACGGCTCACCGGCACGGCGCCGGCGCGCATGACAGCCGCCCGTGCGCGGCTTCTGGATACGCTCGCGGATGGCTTCGTGCGCGGGAAGACCGAAGCGGCGCGGGAGGCCGGCGTCTCGCCCTCCGTGGTGGACGGGCTGGTAGATGACGGCACGCTGGAAGCCGTGGTGCTGCCGCCTGAGCCCGCCGCCTACCCGCCCGATCCCGACCACGCGGTGCCCGAACTGTCGCAACCGCAGGCTGAGGCGGCGGCGGCCATGGTCGCGGCGGTGAAGGCCAAGACGTTCGCCGTCCACCTGCTCGACGGCGTGACCGGCTCCGGCAAGACGGAGACCTATTTCGAAGCGGTGGCTGAGGCGATCCGCGCCGGACGGCAGGCGCTGATCCTGCTGCCGGAAATCGCCCTCACCCAGGCCTTTCTCGATCGCTTCACCGAGCGCTTCGGCGTGAAGCCGGCGGAATGGCACTCGGGCGTCTCCACCCGGCGCCGCGCCAAGGTGCTGAACGAGGTCGCTTCGGGACAGGTGAAGGTGGTGGCGGGGGCACGCTCCGCTTTGTTCCTGCCCTTCCGCGACCTCGGCCTCATCATCGTCGATGAAGAGCACGACCCCGCCTACAAGCAGGAGGACGGCGTCTGCTACCACGCGCGCGACATGGCGGTGGTGCGGGCGCGCCTCGCCTCCGCGCCCATCGTGCTGGCCTCGGCGACGCCCTCCATCGAGACCGAGGTGAATGCCCGGCGCGGGCGCTATCGGCGACTCGCCCTCCCCGTGCGCTTCGGCGGCGCCAAGGTGCCGGGCCTCTCCCCCATCGATCTGCGCAAGGAAGGCCCGCCGCGCGGCCGCTGGATCGCGCCGCGGCTGGAAGCCGAGATCAACACGACGCTGGAGGCGGGCGAACAGGCGCTGCTCTTCCTCAACCGCCGGGGGTATGCGCCGCTCACGTTGTGCCGCTCCTGCGGCCACCGGATGCGCTGCCCCTCCTGCACCGCCTGGCTGGTGGAGCACCGCTTCCGCCGCCGCCTCACCTGCCACCATTGCGGCTATCAGGCGCCGGTGCCGGAGAAATGCCCCGCCTGCGGCGCGCCGGACAGCCTCGTTCCGGTCGGGCCCGGCGTGGAGCGGCTGCAGGAGGAGGTGCAGACCCTCTTCCCCAATGCCCGCGCCCTCGTCCTCTCCTCGGACCTGCTCGGCGGGGTGGAGCGGATGCGCGCCGAACTCGATGCCGTGGCGAAGGGCGACGTGGATGTGGTGGTGGGCACCCAGCTCGTCGCCAAGGGCCACAATTTCCCCGGCCTCGCGCTGGTCGGCGTGGTGGATGCGGACGTGGGCCTCGGCCATGGCGACCCGCGCGCCGCCGAGCGGACGTTCCAGCTGGTGCACCAGGTGGCCGGGCGTGCCGGGCGCGGCAAGGCGGAGGGGCGCGGCTTCATCCAGACCCACATGCCCGAGCATCCGGTGATGCGCGCGCTCGTGACCGGCGATCGCGACGCCTTTTACGACGTGGAGATCGCCGCCCGCGAGGAGGCGCACCTGCCCCCCTTCGGCCGCATGGCGGCGCTCATCGTCTCCGCCAGCGAGGCCCATGTGGCCGAAGGCCATGCCCGGCGCCTCGCCGCCTCCGCGCCCATCCTGCCCGACGTGCGCATCCTCGGCCCGGCGGAGGCGCCGCTCGCCCTGCTACGCGGCCGCCACCGCTGGCGCCTGCTGGTGCGATCGCCGCGCAACTTCGACCTGCCGGCCTATCTCAGGGAATGGCGGGCCGTGGCACCGAAGATCAGGGGCAACATCAAGGTGGCCATCGACGTGGACCCCCAGAGCTTCCTGTGAGCAACGCCATCGACCGCCCCGCCGCCCGGATCCTCGTGCTCGATGGGGAGGACCGGCTGCTGCTGTTCCGCTTCGCCTATGCCGAAGGCGCGCTGGCCGGAAACGTCTTCTGGGCACCGCCCGGCGGCGGGCTGGAGCCGGGCGAGACCTATGAGGCCGCCACCTGCCGCGAGCTTCTGGAAGAAACCGGCCTCCGCATTGCCCATCCCGGCCCGGCCGTCGCCCAGCGCGAGGTCTCGTTCACGATGCCGGACGGGCAGCGGGTGCGCTCGCGGGAGTTCTATTTCCTCGTGCGCGCACCGGGCCTCATGGTCTCGTCGGCCGGCTGGTCGGACGATGAGCGCAAGACGCTCGTGCATCACGCCTGGTGGACGCGGGATGCGCTGGCCTCTCTCGCGGAGCAGGTGTGGCCGGAGGATATTTTCGTGATGCTCGCAGAGGCCGGCGTCTGGCCCTGATGGTGCGTCGATGCCGGCGCCACTGTCCCGCTTGCTCGCCGCGCGCCGTTGGGCACAATCCGCCGCCATGCTCGCTCTCGCCGAATCAGCGGACCTCTCCCTCGCGCGGATCGACCTCCGCGGTGCGGAGCTTGAGCTTGACCCGTCCGGTGCCCTGCTCTGGCCGGACGAGCGGCTGATGGTGGTGGCGGACCTGCACCTGGAGAAGGGTTCCGCCTTCGCCCGGCGCGGCCAGATGCTGCCGCCCTACGACACCCTGGACACGTTGAAGCGCCTCTCGGCCGTGGTCGCCCTGCACCAGCCGCGCATGGTGATCGCGCTGGGCGACAGCCTGCACGACCGCTGGGCCGGCGAGCGCATGACCGACCCGCTCCGCGACGAGATCCGCCGCATCCAGACCGGCCGCACCTTCATCTGGATCGCCGGCAACCACGATCCCCTGCCCCACGACCTCGGCGGCGAGGGTACGGCCATGCTGGCCCTTGGCCCGCTGCTCTTCCGCCACGAACCGCAAGAGGGGCCGGCGCCGGGCGAGGTGTGCGGTCATCTCCACCCCGCGGCGCGGGTGGTGACGCGTGGACGGGGCGTGCGGCGGCGCTGCTTCGTCACCGATGGCAGCCGGATGATCCTGCCGGCGTTCGGCGCCTATGCCGGCGGCCTGAGCGTCGCCGATCCCGCCATCGCGCGGCTGTTCCCGGCGCGGCGCTTTACCGCCCACCTGCTGGGGGCGGGGCGCACCTATGGGATGCCCGCGTCCGCCTGTATCTGAATTAAGGACGCTCAGCGCCGGCGGCGGATGCGGACATAGAGCGCGCCCTCCCCGCCATGGCGGCGTCCGGCGGACTCAAACCCCACCACCACCGCCCGCAGGTCCGGCTCGGCAAGCCACAGCGGCACCGCCCGCTTGAGCACGCCCCGGCCCTCGCCGAAGGCCGGCCCCGAACTCATCAGGCGCTCGGGATCGCCCTTGCCGGTGATGACCAGCACCAGCGCATGGCCGCTCGCCTGTGCCTCCATGAGGAACAGGCGCAGGCGGCGATGGGCGGCCGCCTGGGTGAGGCCGTGCAGGTCGAGGCGCGCATCCACCTCAGCCCCGCGGGTGAGGCGGCGGCGGGTCTTCGGCTCCAGCGCAGCCAGAGGCGGGGGCGGCGGGGACGTGGGGGCGACGACCTTGGGCGGGGTTCCGGCCTTGGCTTTCGCTTTCGCCTTCGACTCGGGCGTCGGCGCGACGACGGGGGGCGGCTCGGGGGCGGGGACCAGAGGCGGCGCGACAACGGGCTTCTCAGGCCGCAGGCGCTTCACCGAGCGCACCACATGGTCCCACAGCGCGCGCTCTTCCGCGTCAAGTATCCGGCGCCGGCCCCGGCGGCTCATGGCGTGCCTCCGGAGTCCACCTTGGCGAAGCGCGGCACCAGCATGGTGAACTTGCCCGAATGCCGGATGCGGCCCGCTACCGCGCCCGCTGCATCGCCCGCACCGAAGAACACGTCCGCCCGCGCCGGCCCGACGATGGCCGACCCCGTGTCCTGCGCGATCATCAGCCGACGGAACGGCTCGGCCGTGCCGGGAGCGGAGAGCGGCAGGTCGGCCTCCACGAAGATGGGCGTGCCGTAGGTGTGGAGCTTGCGATCCACCGCCAGCGAGCGCCCCGCCGTGAGCGAAACGCCCTGCGCGCCCATGGCACCCGCATCGGCACCAAGCGTCAGGGCCTTGAAGAAGGTGAAGGTCGGGTTCTCCCGCCGCAAGGCGCGGCCCGCCGCGGGATCAGCCTCCATGAAGGCGCGGATGCGCGCCATGGACATCTCTTCCCGCGGCACCAGCCCCCGCTGGACCAGGAGACGCCCAACCGCCACATAGGGCTGGCCGTTGAAGCCGTCATAACCCAGCCGAAGAATCCGGCCATCCGGGAGGCGCACGCGGGCGGAGCCCTGGATCTGCATGAAGAACAGATCAACGGGATCCTTGAGCCAGACAATCTCCAGCCCGCGTCCCGCCAAGGCGCCATCCTCGATGGCGGCGCGATCGTGATACGGCACGAGGGCGTCGCCCTCCCGCCGGAAGGCGGAGCCGGAATTGGGCGTGGCACCGGGCCCGGTCATGACGAGATCACCGGGACGTCCATAGACTGGAACATCGAAGCCGTTGCCGGGCTGGAGCGCGCCCTCCACCTCCGGCTCGTAATAGCCGGTATAGTAGCCCCCTGAACCGCCGTCCGGGATCACCCGCCACGCGCGGAAATTGGCCTCGAAGAACAGGCGGGCGAGAAGGGGCGACGGTGCGTCCGGACCAAGCCGCGCGGCCGCGGCGCAGGCGTGGCGCAGTCCCTGCCGGAGCGTTGGCGCGGAGGCCGGCCCCACATCTTTCGGCGGCGACTTCAAAGCCGCACAGCTGACGCGGAAGGTGGCGAAAGCCGCGGCGTGGTCGTCGGCGATCCAGCCGTCGAGGTCCGTGAAGGCGACGGGCTCGAGCCGCGCGCCGGCCACGACGGGAACGATGGGCTGGAGCGACATGGCCGGTGCTGGGATGGGTCGGGAGGCCGGGGCGGCGACGCAGGATGAGGTGGCCGCGAAGAGCGCCACCACCATCCCGGTGAGGCTCGCGCATCGTGCGGCAACGCCAGGAGCGAAGCGCCGCACGCCGGCTGTGACGGCGCGCGCCTGTGCCATGGGCTACTGGGCGGCTTCCGTCGCCACCAGCTTCCAGTTGGGGTCCCGCGTGCCGAGATCGCGGGCGAAGGTCCACACGTCGGTCACATCGGCCACCGTGTCCGGGCTGCCATCCACCACCGAGCCGTCCGGGCCGCGGGTGACGGAAATGAGCTTCGACACAAACCGAACGGTCAGCTGCGCATTGGTCCCGCGCACGGTGACGTCTTGCAGGTCCGCCGATTCGATGGAGACGAAGCGCGATTCCATCGTCTCCTTGCGGCTCTCGCGGTCGGCAATGGCGGAGACGAAGCCGTCATAGACGTCCTTGGCGAGCAGATCCTTGAGCTGGCGACGGTCCCCCGTGGCGAAGGCGGTGACGATCATCTCGTAGGCTGCGCGGGCGCCGGTCAGGAAGTGCTTGGCGTCGAAGTCCGGCTCGATACGGGCGATCTCGTCGAGTGCGGTGGCGGTGGCAGATCCTTCCGCCGCAACACCCTCCCAGCGGAAGGCCGGCGCCTCGACCTCGGCCGGGCCTGCGGCGCCGGGCGGCGGTCCGTTGCGCTCGGGCAGCGTCACCACCTTGCCCTCGGGGGCCGGCTGCGGCGGACGTGCGGTATCGCGAGAATAGGGATCATAAGGCGGGCGCTCACGCCCCGTCCTCTGCCCCAGAACGCTGCGCAGCCGGACGAAGATGAAGACCGCAAGGGCCAGGAAGATGATCGTGTAGATGTCCAGCACTGCGCTTCGCCATGCCTCTCGGGCGCGCCGATCTTCGGCCCGCCGGGTTGCCTCGACCGGTTGCGCGCGCCCCGCCGCGTGCGCTTCCTGCCCATCAGCTTATGTACGTCGAAGCTGACGTATCGCCAGCCCCTGCGCCTCAGAAGCTCACATTTTCCAAGGAAGCTTAAGCCACCGGGGCCGCATGCGCCACCTCCCGCCGGCAGATCGCGGAGGCTGTCATCACCTTGACCTCAGGGAGGCACTGACCTACGGTCATTCAAAACGATTAGATTTCGGCCAAAGAAGCCGAATGTCTGGGAGAGAGACACCATGCGCCGGTTTCTGATGGCGGGGCTCGCCCTCGCCGTATCGTCTATTGCCGCCCTTGCACCGAACGCCGCGACGGCGGCCTACCCCGACCGCCCCATCACGCTCATCGTGCCGTGGAACGCCGGCGGCGGAACCGATGCGGTCGCGCGCATCGTCGCCTCTCTTCTTGAGAAGGATCTGGGGCAGCCCATCGCGGTGGTGAATCGCACCGGCGGGCAGGGCGTGGTGGGTCATCAGGCCATCGCCGATGCGGCCCCGGACGGCTACACCATCGGCATCATCACCGTCGAGATCGGGATGATGCACTGGCAGGGCCTGACCCAACTTACCGGCGCCTCCTACACCCCCCTCGCCCTCATGAACGAGGACCCCGCCGGCGTGCAGGTGCGTACGGACGCCTCCTACAAGACGCTCGACGACCTGATCGCCGACATCAAGGCCAACCCCGGCAAGTTCAAGGCCTCCGGCACCGGTCAGGGCGGCATCTGGCACCTCGCCCTTGCCGGCATGCTCTCGTCCCTGAAGCTCGATCCGAAGAGCGTGCCGTGGGTGCCCTCCAACGGCGCGGCGCCCGGACTGCAGGACCTCGTGGCGGGCGGCGTGCAGGTCGTCACCTGCTCCATCCCCGAGGCGCGCTCGCTCATCGACGCCAAGCGCGTGAAGAGCCTCGCCATCATGGCGAGCGAACGCTCCAAGCTGATGCCCGATATTCCCACCCTGAAGGAAGCCACCGGCAGCAGCTGGACCATCGGCGCATGGCGCGGCTTCGCCGCCCCCAAGGGCCTCGACAAGGCGGCCTCGGACAAGCTCCAGGCGGCCCTCAAGAAGGTCTACGACAGCAAGGAATATCAGGAGTTCCTCACCAATCGCGGGTTCGGCGGGCGCTATGCGGACGGCCCCGGCTTCGCCGAGTTCATGGCCAAGGCGGATGCCTCCCTCGGCGCCGTCATGAAGGAAGTCGGCCTCGCCAAATAGCGACGGCTCCTGAACGCGGCGGCCCGGACCGCCGCTTCCTCCCTGCGACGCCGGAGCCGCATCATGCGCTTCAGTGACCTGATCCTCGGCCTGCTGCTGCTCGCGGGGGCCGCCGTCTTGTTCTCGGCCGCATCCGGGCTGCCACCCATTCCGGGGCAGGCCTACGGCGCGGATGTCTTCCCCGTTCTGACGGCCGCAGGCCTTGCCGCCTGCGGCTTCATCCTGACGGTGGGCTCGGTTCGCGCCGGCCCCTTCCCGCTCGCGCAGACCACATGGGTGCGCACGCCCGGCGCCAGCTTCAGGGCGGCGGCGACGATCGCGCTTGTCCTCGCCTATATCGTGCTGACGCCGCTCATCGGCTTCGTCGCCACGGCGACCGTGGTCCTGACCGGCCTTTTCCTGGTGGTGCGGGTGCCGGTGGCGCAGGCGATCGGAATTGCACTGGCGACGGCCCTCTTCACCTACCTCTCCTTCAACATGTTCCTGCGCGTCCCGCTACCGCGCGGCCTCGTGGAAGGCTTCCTGCCATGAACGCCGTGCTCGCCGGCCTCGACCTCGTCCTGCGCTGGGACGTGATGCTCACCATCCTCGTCGCGTCGGCCTTCGGCCTCGTGGTCGGCGCCATACCGGGCCTGACGGCGACGATGGCCATCGCCCTCCTCGTCCCGATCACCTTCTTCATGGACCCCATCCCCGCCGTGGGCGCCATGATCTCCTGCTCGGCCATGGCGATCTTCGCCGGCGACATCCCGGCAACGCTGATGCGCATGCCCGGCACGCCGGCCTCGGCCGCCTATTCCGACGAGTGCTACGCCATGACCCGCAAGGGTGAGGCGGAAGTGGCGCTCGGTGCCAACGTGCTGTTCTCGGCGCTGGGCGGCCTGTTCGGCACGGCCATCCTCATCGTCTCCGCGCCGCTGCTCGCGGAGATCGCGCTGGGCTTCTCGTCGTTCGAATATTTCTGGCTGGCGCTGATGGGGCTGGCCTGCGCCATCTTCATCGGCTCGGGCTCGCCGGTGAAGGGGCTGGTGTCGCTGTTCCTCGGGCTGTTCGTGTCGCAGATCGGCATCGACAATCCGGCCGGGGTACCGCGCTTCACCTTCGGCAATTCCAACCTGCTCGGCGGGGTGGACTTCATCCCGGCCATGATCGGCCTGTTCGCCATGTCGGAAGTGATCCGCACCATGGCGGCCGGCGCGCCCGACTGGTCGGTGCGTCAGACCTCCCTCGGCAATCCGCTGAAAGGCTGGGGCCACCTCATAGTGAAATACTGGCCGCAGCAGATCCGCGGCAACATCACGGGCACCGCCATCGGCATCCTGCCGGGAGCCGGCGCGGACATCGCCGCCTGGGTGTCCTACGCCATGAGCCGGAAGTTCTCGAAGACACCGGAAAAGTTCGGCACCGGCCATGTGGAAGGCATCATCGAGAGCACATCCGCCAACAATGCGGCCCTGGCCGGCGCCTGGGTGCCGGCGCTGGTGTTCGGCATTCCGGGAGACAGCATCACCGCCATCGTCATCGGAGTGCTCTATCTCAAGGGCCTCAATCCGGGTCCGACGCTGTTCCTGAACAACCCGGAATCCATCTACGCGGTCTTCATCATCTTCATCATCGCCAACCTCGCGATGATCCCGCTCGGCCTCGCCGCGCTGAAGGCGGGAACCGCCCTGCTGCGTTTCCCCCGGCGCATTCTCATCCCGCTCATCCTGCTGTTCTGCATCGTCGGTGCCTATGCGGTGAACAACTCGGCCTATGGCGTGGTGCTGATGCTGGTGTTCGGCGTGCTCGGCTTCCTCATGGAGGAGCACGACATCCCCATTGCCCCGTGCGTGCTGGGCATCGTGCTCGGCAAGATGCTGGAGGAGAGCTTCGTCACCTCCATGATCAAGGCGGACGGAAACCTCCTCGCCTTCTTCGAGCGACCCATCGCGGGCGGGCTCGGCGTGCTGACGCTGCTGATCTTCTGCCTGCCCATCTGGGGGGCGCTAAAGCGACGGCGCGCGTCCGTGGCCTGAGGCATCGGGGAACCGCATCGGCTCCGCCGGGCTTGAGGTCCTGCCGGCAAAGGCGAAGCCGGCACGCTTGCGTCGCGGCCACGCTTGGCGCAGTAGAAGCTCTCCATCATCGGACTCTCCAATGGCTCCCACAGTCCTGCTTGCGGATATCGGCGGTACAACCACCCGGGTCGCCCGGGCCGGTGCCGACGGCATCCCGTTCGATGTCCGGCTCGAAGCCAACGATTCCTATGCCTCGCTCGAGGATCTGCTGGGCACCTACCTCGCGTCCGTGAGCGGGGAGGCCCCGAGCTGCGGGGCACTGGCGGTCGCCGGCCCCATCGACGGCGACGACGTGCGGCTGACCAACCGCAACTGGCGCTTCTCGACCGAGAAGCTCGCGGCCGATCTCTCCTTTCGCCGGCTCTCGGTGCTCAACGATTTCGAGGCGTTCGCCCACGGGCTGCCGCTGCTCACCCGCGACGATTTGCTGGAGGTGGGCACCGGCCGTGCGGTCGCCGGCGCGCCCATGCTGCTGTCCGGCCCCGGAACCGGGCTCGGCACCGCCCTCATCCTGCCGCGCGAGGCCGGCTACGAGGTGCTGGCCAGCGAGGCCGGGCACATGCGTCTCGGCGCGGTGACGACCGACGAAGCCCGCATCGTCGCCCATCTGGTGCGCGACCTCGGCCCGGTGTCGGTGGAGCACGTGCTCTCCGGTCCCGGACTTGTGCGCCTGCACCGCATCCTCTCCGGCGAGAGCCTGTCCTCCCACGCCATCATCAAGGCGGCGCTGGACGGCCAGCGGCAGGAAAAGGAAAGCTGCCACATCTTCCTGCGCCTGCTCGGCCGGGTGCTGGGCGACCTCGCGCTCGCCGTGGATGCCAAGGGCGGCGTCTATGTGGGCGGCGGCGTGGGTCGGGCCATGGCGCATCTTTTCGCCGAGAGCCCGTTCCGCACCGCGTTCGAGGAGCACCCGCCCTATCACGACCGCCTCGCGCAGATCCCCATCCATGTGGTGATGCACGCGACCCCCGGCCTCGTGGGCATCGGCGAGATCGGCCGCCGCCTGCTGGTGGAGTGCTGACCCAACCGCTCAGGCTGCGGCGCGGGCCTCCCGGCCGCAGAAGGCGGCGATTAGGCCGGCAAGCTCCCGCGAGGCGGAACACGCGTCGCTCGCAGCCCGTAGCGCGAGTTCCGTCGGCGGGATCGCCGGCCAAAGGTCCGATGTGCGCAATTCCCGGAGCTTCGGGTTGAGCGCGAGATCGCTCAGGACCGTCACCCCCAGCCCGCCCGCAAGCGCCGCCTCGATGCCGATCAGGCTCGGGCATTCATAGGCCACGCGCCAGGAACGACCGGCCTTTTCCAGGGCGTGGACGGCCCGGTTGCGGTAGAGGCAGCCCTGCCGGAAGGCCGCGAGGCTCACCACCGCCTCGTCCGGCTCGAAGCCCGCCCCGCAGACCCATACCAGCCGCTCCGGCCAGGCCTCCACCGCGGGGCCGGCCCCCGGCTCGCGCTTCAGCAGCACCACGTCTAGCTCGCCGCGGGCGAAGCCGGCATCGAGATCGCAGCTCAGCCCGCACTCCACCGCGAGACGCACCGCGGGCCGGCTGCGTGCGAACTCGGCCACCACGGAGGTCAGGGCGGCCAGGGCGAAATCGTCCGGAATGCCGAGCCGCACCACCCGCGCCGGCGCCACACCCGACAGGGCCGCGCGCGCCTCCGCACCAAGCGCGAGGATCCGCCGGGCATAGCCGAGCAGGCGCTCGCCTTCGGCCGTCAGGCTGACGCCACGGGCGTCGCGGTTCAAAAGCTGGTGGCCGAGCTGATCCTCCAGCCGCCGCACCTGCTGGCTCACGGTGGATTGGGTGCGATGGACGCGCTCTCCCGCACGGGTGAAGCCGCCTGCATCCACCACGCTGACGAACGCCTTGAGAAGATCCATGTCCAACATGGCAGCACCTGACATTTGAATTTCCACTAGCCAACATCAAATCATTCAATTTTTCAATGTTGCCTCGGCGTGCTTCTCTGCGGTTCAGGAGATGTCATGACCGCCACGCCCCTTCCCCTCGTCGCCTCGCGCCGGACAGACGCGCTGCTGCCCGTCTTCATCGCAGCGTTCTGCATCATCTGGAGCTCGGCCTTTGCGGTCGCCAAGGTGGCGCTGGCGGATTGTCCGCCCTTGCTGCTCCTCTCCGGGCGCTTCCTTGCGGCCGGGCTGCTTGTGCTCGTCGGCTGCGTGCTGTTCCTGCCCGCCTCCCATTTCCGCCGCCTGAACATGCGCGATATCGCGGCGCTCGCGGCGATGGGCATCCTCAACAACGCGGTCTATCTGGGCCTGAGCTACGTGGGCATGACCCATGTGTCGGCGGGCTTCACGGCCGTCCTCGTCTCCGCCAACCCGCTGCTGACGGCGCTCGGCGCGGCGGTGCTGTTGGGGGAGCGGCTGACGGGCCGCAAACTGCTCGGGCTCGTTCTGGGCATGATCGGCGTGGCCATCGTGGTGCGCTCGCGCATCGTCTCGGGGCATGAGGATCCGCTCGGCACCGCCTATGTGGTCGGGGCCCTGATGGCACTCACCGCCGCGACGCTCATGTTCAAGAAGGTGCGCACCTCTGCCTCCCTGTTCGTCGGCAGCGGCATCCAGTCTTTGGCGGGCGGGATCGCGCTGCTGCCGGTGGCGCTGTGGCGGGAGGACGTGGCGTCCATCCATCCCACGCTCTCGCTCGGCCTCTCCTTCGCCTGGCTCACGCTGGCGGGCTCGGTCGGAGCGTTCAGCCTGTGGTTCTTCATCCTCGGCCGCACCAGCGCCACCCGCGCGAGCGCCCTGCACTTCCTGATGCCGCCGCTCGGGCTGATGTTCGGATGGCTGCTGCTGGGCGAACCGGTGCCGCCGCTCGACCTCGTCGGCATCGTGCCGATCGCCCTCGGCATCCGCCTCGTGACGACAACGCCATCGGCTCAGAAACGGTAATAGACGGCGAGTACCAGGCCGTTCTCCTGCGGCGCGTTGCGGGCGAAAACGGTGCTGACCACGGACAACTGCACGGTGACGGCCGCCGAGAGATCGTAGGCCGCCCCGAACTGCAACTTGTAATACTCATAGGAGTCGCCGAAGTACGGCCCCGTGCCCGCCCCCTCCGAGATCACGTTGAACGACTGGGCAAGCAGCTGCCAGCGCTCCGCGACGCGCCAGCCCAGCGTGACATCGAGATGCAGTTCGTCCGGCGGCGGACCGAAGCGCATGCGCTGGGCCAGCTGGACATCGAGGAAGGCAGCCTTTCCGAACATGGTGAAAGACAAGCCGTAGAGCAGACGGAGATCGAGCTCTGGGTCCTCATAGCCCACCGCTGCGGCGCTCTCAGAATTGCCCGTGCCCGGAAAGCGTCCGACGACCTGCGCCGAGACCACGCTCGCCTCGTCCCGCCACAAGCGCATGCGCGCGCCCACGTCCTGATAGCCCGGCCCGGTATAGGACGAGGGCGACGGCTCGCCGAACGAGACATAGAGGAATTGCGGCGCCGCGATCAGCGTCAGCCAGTCGGTCGCGCCATACTCGAAGACGAGGGTGACCTCCACCTTGTCGTAGGGACGGCTGGCATAGAGATCGTAGGACGGGCCGAACTCGGTCGCGGAATAGGCCGCCGAGCTTTGCAGGATCACCTGCCCGTGCCCCTCCTCCTGCGTCCAGGCGCCAGCAAGCGCCGGCGCGGGAACGGCGAGGAGGATCGAGGCGATGAGCACGGGGCCGAACCCGGACCAATCGCAAACCGATTTGCCGAAGTGGATTTTTCCGCACGCCAGTCCGCCGGCGGCAAGACATGCCCGCCCGGCCGTGATCCGGTGCTTGAGATAATCCCCCATCCGCATGCCCTGACCCCATGCGGGTTGAAACTATACCTTAACGCCGCGTAAGGGCACGCCTGACGTAAAGTGACCTTGCGTAAATTTCATCCAGCCTTGTCTTGCCGCCCCAACGCGAACCCACCATATTGACGGCGAACGTACAGGCGCGGCCTCGGCCGGTCTTGGACGTTTGAGATTTCTTCAAGGGGAACGACGATGTCCGATTATGATCGCAACGTCGCCGGGCGTTTCAACCCGTCGGTGGCACGCTCGCAGGCCGCGATCGACCAGGGGCTGCGCACGTACATGCTCAGCGTGTACAACTATATGGCGCTCGGCCTCGCCATCACGGGTGCTGCTGCGCTCGGCATCTACATGCTGTCGGTGACCACCGATCCCGCGTCCGCCGCGGGCCGGATCGCGGGCGGCATCATGCTGACGCAGTTCGGCTACGCGCTGTTCGTGAGCCCGCTGAAGTGGGTGGTGATGCTGGCCCCCCTCGCGGCGGTCTTCTTCCTGAGCTTCCGCATCGAGCGCATGAGCGTATCGGCCGCCCAGCTGACCTTCTGGGTCTATGCGGCGCTGGTGGGCATCTCGCTCTCGACGATCTTCCTCGTGTACACCCACGAGAGCGTCGTGCGGGTGTTCTTCATCACCGCCGCCTCGTTCGGTGCGCTGAGCCTCTACGGCTACACCACGAAGCGTGACCTGTCCGGCATGGGTTCCTTCCTGATGATGGGCCTGTTCGGCATCATCATCGCCTCGCTGGTGAACATCTTCCTCGGCTCCACGATGCTTCAGTTCATCGTGTCCGTGGTCGGCGTGCTGGTTTTCGCGGGCCTCACCGCCTACGACACGCAGCGCATCAAGGAAATGTACTTCGCTGGCGACGATGTCGCCGTCGCGGGGAAGAAGGCCATCATGGGCGCGCTCGCGCTCTACCTGGACTTCATCAACATGTTCATGATGCTGTTGCAGCTTTTCGGCAACCGCAACAACTGACGCGACGCCCCCTCGGGGGCTCGCCCGAAACAGGAAGGCCCCGGCATTGCCGGGGCCTTTTTCTTGAGCGCGGAGATCGGACGACGGGTCAGCCGCGGCCGATGAAGGGCATCTTGGTGGCCATCACCGTCATGAACTGCACGTTGGCGTCCAGCGGCAGGCTCGCCATGTAGACCACCGCGCTCGCCACATGGGCGACATCCATCACCGGCTCCACCTTGATGGAAAGGTCCGCCTGGGGCACGCCCGCCTTCATCTTCTGCGCCATGGGCGTGTCGGCATTGCCGATGTCGATCTGGCCACAGGCGATGTCGTAGGCGCGCCCGTCCAGCGACGTGGACTTGGTGAGCCCGGTGATGGCGTGCTTCGTGGAGGTGTAGGGCGCCGAGAACGGCCGGGGTGCCGTCGCCGAGATGGAACCGTTGTTGATGATCCGCCCGCCGCGCGGCTCCTGCGCCTTCATCACCCGGAACGCCTCCTGGGTACACAGGAAGGGGCCGGTGAGGTTCGTGGAAACCACCTGCTGCCACTGGGCAAAGGTGAGATCCTCCAGCGGGATCGCCGGGGCGCCGGTGCCAGCGTTGTTGAACAGAAGGTCGAGGCGCCCGAACGTCTCGACAGTCGCCGCGAACAGGGCGCGCACGGCATCCGGATCGGTCACATCGGTCGGGACGGCGAGGCTCGGCGCATCGCCGAGAGCCGCCACGGTCTCTTCCAGAGCATCCAGCCTGCGTCCGGCGAGGGCCACCGCATAGCCCGCTTCGGCCAACCCCACGGCCACCGCCCGACCGACACCCGAGCCGGCTCCGGTCACGATGGCGACCTTTCGTCCTGCCTTGCTCATTTGCTTCCTCCCGCCTTTTTGCCGGGCGGTTCTAAATCGTTTCGAAGCTCGTCGACAAGGCAGATCGGATGGTAGGCGCCAATCTCAGTCCGGCGCGCGGGCGGCGAGGGCCTCGAAATCGATGTAGTGGCCCGCGCGGTCGCGCTTGGAGGCGAGATAGCGGACATTTTCCGCCGTCGGGCGGCCGAGCACCCGCTGGTCGGCAACCACCTCCAGCCCGGCCGCGTTCAGCGCCTCGATCTTCTGCGGGTTGTTGGTGAACACCCGAACCGCGGACACGCCGAGCTGGCGGAGCATGGCGGCGGCGAAATCGAACCGGCGCTGATCGAGGTCGAAGCCGAGCGCAGCGTCCGCATCGTAGGTGTCAAAGCCCTGTGCCTGCAGGGCATAGGCGCGCATCTTGTTGGAGATGCCGTTCCCGCGGCCCTCCTGGTCCAGATAGAGCAGGATGCCGCCCTCGCCTTGCGCCATCCGTCGCACCGTGTCGCGCAGCTGATCTCCGCAATCGCACTTCAGCGAGCCGAAGAGATCGCCGGTCAGGCACGCGGAATGCAGCCGCACCGCCACCGCCCGCGACAGGTCCGGACGGCCGACGATGATCGCCACCTGGTCGCGCAGTCCATCGCCACCGCGAAAGACGACGAACTCGGTTTCCGGAGCACCTTCGAGCGGCACCGGCGCGCGCCCGACAATGGTGAGCCGCGCAACCTCTGCGGCCCGGAAGGCCATGATGTCGTGCGCCTCCACCGTCACCAGCCCGGCAGCCATCCCCTCCGGTACCGAGCAGACCACCGCCGCCGGCAAAACCAAAGCGAGCGCGAGCAGTTCCAGGGCCGCGACTTGGGCCGGCGTCGCCGGGGCGACCGGCGCGTCGAGCCGCGTCTCGGGCTTGAGCGCCAGACTCGTCACTCGGGCGATATCGAGATGCGGAAGGGCAACCGCGCCCGCCTGGGCACGAGGCGATCCCAACCGATTCAACCGCGGGGCCGCCAGCACGAGGCTGGCATCGCCGGCGCCAGCGCCCTCGAGCACTCCGGCCATCGTCGCGTCAAACGCCTCCGCCGCCACGACCACCAAACGGACGTCACCCGCCGCGATCACAACGGCGCGAGCGGACCGGACCTCGGCAATGGCGCGCTCCACGGAAAGCCGCCCCGCGTCCGGCGCAAACCCAAGACCTTCAACGATGGACGCCATTTTGACCTCTCACAGCGGGAAACGCGACCAGCCGACGGCGCGAACGATCTGTCGTATCGGCAGGAGCGTAACAAACGGCATGATGACGCGTTCCTGATCGAACTGTCTGCTTACGCCGGGCGAGGACCGATGGATGACACGACCCTGCGGCTCCGGTCGCACAAGCGAGTGAGTGGATATCCGGTGCAGGACCAGGAAGCGGCGGCAAATCCGCGCCCGCACGTCATCGCCCAGCTCGGCCAATCGCTGGACGGGCGCATCGCCACCACATCGGGCGAGTCGAAATACATCAACGGTCCCCATGCCCTCGACCACCTGCACGCGTTGCGGGCCTCCGTTGACGCTGTGGTGGTGGGGGTGGGAACGGTCTGCGCGGACGATCCGCTGCTGACGGTGCGCCGCATCGCCGGTGTGAGTCCGGCGCGGGTGGTGATCGATCCGTCGGGCCGTGTCGATCCAAATGCGCGCTGTTTCGCCGAGGATGGCGTGCGCCGGCTCGTGGTTCGGCGGCGGAGTGTCGTTGCCCCTCCGCTGCCGGACGGCGTCGAAGTAGTGCCCATGGACGACGCTCCCGCCTTCGATCCGTCCGCAGTCCTTCAGTCCCTTGTGCAACACGGATTCAGGCGCATCCTCGTGGAGGGAGGTCCCACCACCCTCTCAGCCTTCCTCGAAGCCGACCTCGTGGACCAGCTTCACGTTTTCGTGTCCCCGGTCATCCTGGGAGCCGGCCGCATCGGCTTGTCCCGCAAGGCATGCGACACTCTGGCTCACGCGCTGCGCCCGAAGGCGCAGGTGCATGTATTCGCCGATGGCGACGTCCTGTTCCGGTGCGATCTGCGGGAGAGCGCCCGCGGTGCCGGTTCGCGGGACGCGCCTTCGCCAGTGGAGGCCAATCCCCCCGATGAACAGCACGTCTCATCCCGAGCCCTACGCGCCGCCGGCTAGGCGTATCCACTGGATCATGGCGGTCCTGGTGATCCTCGTGATCCCGCTGGGATTTGCCATGATGAACATGGATTCCGGCCCCACGCAGGACCGGCTGTTCGATCTCCACCGCTCCATCGGCTTCACCATCCTCTGCCTCGCGGTGATCCGCGTGCTGATTCGCATCCTCAATCCGCCTCCTGCCCCGCCCGAGGGCATGCCGAAGGCACTCTGGATCGTCGCCAATACGGTGCATTACGCGCTCTATGTGCTGATCTTCGTCATGCCCGTGCTCGGGTGGCTGGCCTCCAACGCCTTCGGCAGCGCGGTGAGCATCTTCGGGCTGTTCACGCTGCCCAACATCATTGCCAAGAACGACGCCCTCGCCGATCTCTTCGGCGACTGGCACGCGCGGCTCGGCTTCGTCATGACCGCGCTGGTGATCATGCACGCGGGGGCGGGCCTTTGGCATGGCGTCATCCTGCGCGACGGCGTGCTCTCGCGCATGTGGCCGGGCCTGTCGCGCTGATCGAGGAGCTGAGGCGCCGCGTTCCGTTAACGATTGGCGATCCCAAAAAACCGTTCGGTTTCCGGCCGCTGTTTCCGTTGACATGCCGGCGAAGCACTCCTACCTCTTTAGATAGCCGGCCGGTTTGCAATGCATGAGACGGTCCCTCGCGGGACCGTTCATAGGGGATCAAATCGCATGGCCCTACGCGTGTCCGGAAAGAATCTCGACGTCGGCGAAGCTCTTCGCCAGCGTTTGACCGAGCGGGTCTCGGAAGTCCTCGAAAAATACTTCGACGGTGGATGGTCAGGGCACGTGACCGTCACCAGGGACGGCTCCGGCTACCGCTCCGAATGCATGCTTCATCTTGATTCGGGCGTGAACCTTCAGGCGCACGGTAATGCGCAGGACCCGAATGCCTGCGCCGACGTGGCGGTCGAGAAGATCGAGAAGCGCCTCCGCCGCTACAAGCAGCGCCTCAAGGATCGTCACGGACATGGCAACGGCAATGGTGTCGATCATGCCGCCCAGAGCTACATCCTCAGCGCTGCGCCCGAAACCGAGACCGAGGAAGAACTCGTCGGCTGGAGCCCGACCGTGGTGGCGGAGCAGGTGACGCGCCTGCGCACGCTCTCGGTGGCGGATGCCGTCGTGGAGCTCGACATCACCGGTGCTCCCGTCGTCGTCTTCCGCCACGCCGGCCATGGCCGGGTCAGCGTCGTCTACCGCCGGCCCGACGGCCACGTGGGGTGGATCGACCCGGGCTCCGAGGAATTGCACTAGAACCACGCGCGGGGGGCCTGCTCGCAGGCTCCCCGATGCGCGCCGAAGATCTTGGAAGTCGAGCCCGGGCGGGAACGGTGCCCTCTCGGGTCATGGCAATGCCGGGGGGCAGATGCTGAAAGCCGTGCCGGAGCCTTGCCAAGCGGGCGGGCCGGGACGCTTCGGAACAGCGCCGACCCGCACCAACGAATCTCTGCGCATACCGCCCCGGCTTGAGCCGGAGGCTGGTTAACGCTAGATGGAGGCCGCATGAAGACCTCCGGGAGGGACAACCCTCCCGCGTTTTGAATGGGGACGGAGCAATGCATCGGCGCTTTGGGGGCGCCGCCGCCTTTGATCCGTTCCTTGCGTCCGCCGCTTTACCGAGCCTCGGCCGCTCGCCCCAGGGACCTGATCGATGCCGCTCGCCGACCTCCTTGCCCCGGACGCAGTGTTTCCGATGCTGCGGGCGAGCAGCAAGAAACAGGCCCTGCAGGAACTCTCCCACCATGCGGCCCTGCTGATGGGCCGCGACCAGCGGGACATCTTCGATACGCTGCTGCAGCGCGAGCGCCTGGGCTCGACCGGCGTCGGCAACGGCATCGCCATTCCGCACGGCAAGCTCCCGGGTCTCACCAAGCTGTTCGGCCTGTTCGCGCGGCTGGAGAAGCCCATCGATTTCGAATCGCTGGACGGCGCGCCGGTGGACCTCGTGTTCCTGCTTCTGGCCCCTGAAGCCGCCGGCGCGGATCACCTCAAGGCGTTGGCACGGGTTGCCCGAATGCTGCGAGACCCCGATGTTGTGGAAAAGCTCCGGGCCACGCGCGATGCTGGCGCGATGCACGCACTGCTGACCGCCACCTCGGCCTCAAACGCCGCCTGAGCACGGGCGGCAACAAAAAAGCCGGGTCGTTGCCGACCCGGCGGGAAAATTAGAACCTTTGCCCGTTGGCCGGTCCTCCGCCGTCAGTGCACGCTGACGGTCACCAGCTCGTGCTGCATGGCATTGGCCAGCGCGGCCTCGCGGCTGTCTGTCAGCATGATGGGCGTGCCATCGGCTGCGTGCAGCGTGAACAAAGTCATGCCGGGCGCGATCTCCGGCGCCTGCGGGAACAGGGACGGCACGTCCTCCGACTTGATGCTACGCACGTAGGCGATTTCGCCGCCGCCCAGGACAGCCAGAGCCTCCGGGGTGATGTCCGCCAGGACTTCGTGTTCGGTATCGTGGGTCATCAATCTACTCCTCTACTCCTGGCAAATCCGGCACCTCTCCCCTTCAGGAGCGGGAGACGATGTCGATTCGCTTGGCGTGGCGGGCCGGCTCGGGGCGAACCAGATCCACGGACAGGAGGCCGTGCTTCAATTCGGCACCCAGCACATTCATGCCTTCAGCGAGCACGAAGGTGCGCTGGAACTGCCGGGCGGCGATCCCCCGGTGCAGGAAAGTCCGGCCCTGTCCATCCTCGACCTGACGGCCCCGAATGGTCAGCTCCTTTTCCTCCAGCACGACCTCAAGCTGCTCCGCCGTGAAGCCCGCCACCGCCAGGGTGATCCTGAGGCGCAGCGGCTCACCGGCGGCTTCGATCCTCTCCACATTGTAGGGAGGATACCCGTCCGCGCTCTTGGCCACCCGGTCGAGCGCCCGCTCGACCTCGTCGAACCCCAGAAGAAAGGGGGACGACAGGGAAGACATCCGCGACATCAGCCAAAGTCCTCGTCAAGCGACTTTGCATTGCCGGGCATGCACCTATCCGGCCATGCCCGCCGGGACCCTCTCGGCATCCCGACAAGGGTGCATATGGGGGGCACCCCATCCCCCCGCAAGGCTCGATGCCGCGGGCGGACTCAGGCGGCGCGGCGCGGGCCCACGGTCTGGCGCGGGGCGAAGCTGTCGGCGTCGGCCGCATGCCACTCGGCGGCATAGGGTGTCTCGTCCGGCGCATCCAGAAGGGAACCCGCCTCAAGGAAGGTGTAGATGCGGTCGAGCGCCTTGACCTCGATGGGGCTCACCCGGTGCCAGACGTGATGGGGCAAGAGGTCGCCGGGATGCTCCAGCCCCGCCGCCGCGATCAGTTCCGCCAGCGCGTGCACCGTATGCCGGTGGAAGCTCGCCACCCGCTCCGCCTTCTCGTCCACGACGAGGCCGCGTTGCAGGTGAGGATCGTTGGTGGTGACGCCCGTCGGGCAGGTGCCGGTATGGCAGCGCATGGACATGACGCAGCCGAGCGAGAACATGAAGGCGCGGGCCGCGTTGCACCAGTCGGCACCGATGGCCATGTTCGCCGCCATGGAGAAGCCGGATGTGACCTTGCCTGAGGCGGCGAGGCGCACATTCTGCCGGAGCCCGGTGCCCACCAGTGCGTTGCGCATCAGAATGAGCCCTTCGCGCAGCGGCATGCCCAGATGGTCCGCGAGCTCGTGCGGCGCGGCGCCGGTGCCGCCCTCCGCCCCGTCCACCACGACGAAATCGGGCTGGATGCCCGTCTTCACCATGGCCTTGGCGAGGGCGAACACCTCGCTGGGATGGCCGACGCAGAGCTTGATGCCCACCGGCTTGCCGCCGGACAGCTCCCGCAATTGCGCGACGAATTCCATCATCTGCGCCGGCGTCGAAAAGGCGGAATGACGCGACGGCGAGATGCAGTCCTCGCCCAGCGGGATTCCCCGGATCTCGGCGATCTCCGGCGTCACCTTGGCGGCCGGCAGCACGCCGCCGTGACCCGGCTTGGCGCCTTGGGAGAGCTTGATCTCCACCATCTTCACCTGGGGGTCGGTCGCGCGCTCGGCGAAGCGCTCGGGCGAGAAGGTGCCATCGCGGTTGCGGGCGCCGAAATAGCCGGAGCCCAGCTCCCACACGATGTCGCCGCCGTGGATGCGGTGATAGGGCGACAGTCCGCCCTCGCCCGTGTCGTGATAGCAGCCGGCGGTCTTCGCCCCGAGGTTCAGCGCCTCGATGGCGTTGCGTCCCAGCGAGCCGAAGCTCATGGCGGAGACATTGAGAACTGAAGCGGAATAAGGCTTTGCGCAGGCGCTGCCGCCCACCGTCACCCGGAACGGCTCGTGCGCCACCGGCGCGGGGGCGAGGGAGTGGGTCATCCACTCATACTCGGCCGCATAGGTGTCGAGCTCGGTGCCGAAGGGCTGGCGGTCTTCCTCGTTCTTGGCCCGGGCGTAGATGATGGACCGATCCTCGCGGTTGTAGGGCCGCTCGGACTGGTCGTCCTCCATCAGATACTGCCGGAGATAAGGGCGCATCGCCTCGAAGATCCAGCGCACCGAGCCGATCACCGGGTAGTTGCGCAGGAGCGAGTGCTCGGACTGTGTGACGTCGAAAATCCCAACCAGAACAAGGGGAAAGAGCACGCAGAAGACGATCAGCCACGCCTGGTGGGAAGTGAAGGAGAGCAGGAGGCTGACGAGCGCGATCACCGTCACGGCGATGAACACGCTCCATCGCCGCAGCAACCCGCGGGCGCTGGAGGACATGAACAGGCCATCCGCACCGCCTTCGGGCTGGGGGGCGGACTTGTATTCGGGCTGGGGGGCGACGGGCATGGGCAGTCTCCTTCGCCGCCAAGCTAGTCGATTTGGCGCCGGAGGGGAGCACCGGCGCGATAAAAAAGACGCGTCGAATCAAAGGCATGAATGTGCGGTGCGGCATTGGCGGTCCACCGTCCGCCGCACCGCACGCGTCTCAGGCCGGGGCGTCGGCGTGGCTGGCGAAGCTGTCGGCGAGGGCGCGCAGGCGCACGATCTGGTCAGGCAGCTCGCGCCAGTAGCGGCGGTTCAGCTCCAGATTGACGATGGTGCCGGCCGGGAAGGCGCAGCGGCGGGCGACGAGGTCCCAGTCGATGCCGCCCCAGCCCAGCGGCAGATGCAGATCGCCTTCGCCGAGGCCGGCCCGCTCGGCATCGTCGATGGCCCAGCTTTCCTGAGGCCTGCCAAAGCTTTCGTGGACATGGACGTGGCGGGCATAGGGGGCCAGAGCGGCGATTTCGGCGGCGAAATCCACCCGGGCGTCGGTGGACCGCAGGAGGGCGTGGCTCACGTCCAGGGTGGCGCGGACGTGGGGATGATCGATGGCGTCCAGCTCTCCTGCGAGGCGCGAGGGCAGCGCCGTCTCGCGCATGGTCTCGTAGCGGAAGATGTTTTCCACGCAAAGGGTTACGCCCGCCACGCCGGCCTTGTCGCCGGCCTTGAGCAAGGCGTTGCGCTGCCGCTCATAGGCCATCGCCACATCATCGTCCCCCCGGACGCAGCCGGAGTGGAGGACGAGGTGGGGGGCGGAAAGTGCGCCGGCTATGGCGATCATGGCGTCCAGGAAGGCCTCGTGACGGGGGAGGCGCTCCTTCGGGGACATGAGATTGATGGCGAGCGGCCCGTGCACGGTGTAGCCGAAGGGGCGGTCGCGGGTGGCGGCGACGAGACGATCGAGGCGGTCCTGCAGCACCCGGCCGTCCACCACCAGCGTCCAGGCGAAGACGGGAAGCTCAACGAAATCAACGCCCTGGCGCTCGGCCTCATCGAGGGCGGCGGGCAGGTCGTCGAAGTCCGGCGACGTGGTTCGGATGGAATATCCGATGCCCCGGATGGCGGGAAAAGGCGTGCGCGCGTCCATGGGCGATGCTCCCTCGGGGATTTTTCGCCTCAGGCTAGCGAAGAGAAATGAGACGCCTGTGACAGCCGGCCGGCTGATCGAACTGTACAGAAGAATCGGCGGGGTTCAGCATCGATTCAGGTGGGGTATCGGTGCCATCAGGCACTGTCAGCCCCTAACACCCCCTCAGATACCACCATTCTCGTCGAGCGCGATCGCGCGCCCGTCCTCTTCCTCCGTGGCGAAGATGGTGGCGAGGAAGGCATCGAGCCAGCTCACCACCGCGCCGTCGTGGAGCGCCCATCCGGCGAGATGGGCCTCCCCCGGCTGGGCGCCCTTCCGGCTGAAGCGGTGGGCGCCGCGCTCGATCCAGGTCACCATCATCTCCCGCGTCACCTCGGGATGGAACTGGACGCCCCAGGCGGCCCCCGCCCGGAAGGCCTGGTTGGGGAAGACGGTGCCGGTGGCGAGCAGCTCGGCGCCGGCAGGCACGTCGAAGCCTTCGGTGTGCCAGTGGTAGACATGGCCCGGCCAGGGCATCAAGGCAGCGCCGGCCGCGGTGGCGCGGAGCGGGTAATAGCCCATCTCGCAGATGCCCTCGGCGTGGGGCGCCACCTGTCCGCCCAGCGCCCGGGCGAGGATCTGCGCGCCGAGGCAGATGCCGAGGGTGGGGAGGTCCGCGGCCAGCGCCCGCTCCATCAGCCGGGTCTCGGCGCGGATGAAGTCGCTGTCGTCATTGGCGCTCATGGGGCCGCCGAAGACGAGGAGGCCGGCGTGGTGCGCGAAGGTGTCCGGTAGGGGATCGCCCAGCGCCGGACGGCGCACGTCCAGCGCGAACCCGCGCGCCTTCAGGCGCTCGCCCACGCGGCCGGGCGTGGAGCGCTCCTGATGGAGCACCACCAAAAGGGTGCGCGGGTCGTCTTCCGGTGCGGCCACGACGCGCCCCCTCAGGCCGGCGTGTCGCCGCCTTCGGTCTCCTCGCGCACCTCGCGGCGGATGCGGATGCGGTCGCGGGAGCCGACGTTCAGAAGCTCGGCGGCGCGCCAGACGAGATTGTCCTCGAACTCGGAGAGGCCGCCGTCCGCATAGGCCACCTCGAACATCATCTCGACGATGCGCAGGCGCCCTTCCTCGTCCAGCGCCCGGTTGAGCACGCTGGTGAAGGCGTAGAGGTCCACCGCCTCGGCGTCCTTGGCGATGGCCAGCTCCACCAGCTGCTCGGTCTCGACCTCGTCGAGGGCGAAGCGGCCGGCGAGGATGGTCTTGAGCACCGCCCGCTCTTCCGGCGTCACCGCCCCGTCGATGGACATGACATGCACCAGCAGCGCCGCGGCGGCGAGGCGATAGTCGGTCTCGTCGAAGGCGGCGGCCTCGCGGTGGCCTCCGGTGATGTCGGAGATGAAGTCGGAGAGGGTGCGGAACATGCCTCTGGGTCCTGGGGCTCGGGGCTTGGGGCTCGGGGCGGGGCTTGGGGCTCGGGCTCCTTTCGCCTGTGCCATGACGGCTGCGGCGGTGCAAGGGAGGAAGACGGACCCGATCCGGAGGACGCCCCTCAAGAGCCCGGAAACAGCTCCACATGTGTCTCCGCGGTCCGGCCGAAATAGAGGGCGCGGCGGCCGGGGAAGGAGACGATGTAGCCGGCGCAGCCGGCCGCCGCCGCCGTCTCGCAGAAGCCGCGATAGGTGTAGCCCGGCACCTGCTGCTGCGCCTCGCGGATCGCGGCCTTAAGGCGGCCGATGTCGAAGGCGGGCGCGATGTCCGTCGCGACACGGTGGGAGGGCAGCTCCAGGCTGTCGCCGTCGGGCAGATAATAGGTGGCGGTGGCGCGGCGCAGATCCACCGCATAGCTCTCGAAGCCGGCGGCGATGAGCGCGCCCACGATCTCCGGGAAGATCATGGTGTCGCCCTCCGCGGCGGCAAGGCAGGCGCGGGCAACGGCCTTCTGGTCGTCGATCATGGCTTCGCCCCAAGGCTCACTCGAAGGGGTGGGCCGTCATGCTGCCGTGCCCGGCGACCTGCCGCAACAGGCGCTCCGGCGTTTCCCGCTCCGCCGCCGTCGCGCCGGAGCCGTGTTCCGAGGAAACCTTATTCCGCGGGGTCTTATTCCGCCGGCGTTTTGGACGCCGCCGCGCGGGCCTTGGCCTCGGCCTTCTCGGCCGCCGCCTGCTCCTTGCCGGCGATGCGCAGGCTGAGTTCGCGGGCGCCGAGCAGGGTCAAGGCGAAGGCGAAGGGCACGATGTAGTAGAACAGCCGGAACACCAGCAGCGCGCCCAGAAGCTCCGCCTTGTCGAACTGCGGCAGGGCGACGAGGAGCGCCGCATCGAACACCCCGAGCCCGCCCGGCGCGTGGCTGGCGAAGCCCAGCAGGGTGGCGGTGACGAAGATGACCGACAGGCTGATGGGGTCGATATAGGGCGACGCCGGCATCAGCATGTACATGGCGGCGGCGCACAGGCTGAGGTCGAGGATGCCGATGCCCACCTGCAGCAGCGTGGTGCGGCCGCGCGGCAGCGTGACGAACCAGGTGGAGCGGCCGATGGTGCGCGGCGCCAGCGACACCCAGGTGATGTAGGCCACCAGCGCGCTCAGGGCCGCGACGCCGATGAGCCGGTTGATGAAGGGCGGCAGCTGGTCCACGGCGGTGGCCGCCTCGGGGTGCAGCGTGATGCCGAGGCCGAGCACGGCGATGTTGCCGAGCCAGAAGGTGAGGCCGGCCACGAAGCAGATCTTCGCCACATCAATGGCGCCGAGCCCCCAGGCCGAATAGATGCGGTAGCGCACCGAGCCGCCGGTGAAGACGGTGAAGCCCACATTGTGCCCCACCGAATAGGAGCAGAAGCCGGACAGCGCCGCGACGCGATAGGGCACGTGGTCCTTGCCGATGGTGCGCAGGGCGAACCAGTCATAGAAGGTGAGCGTCAGATAGGCGCCGGCCACCAGGAAGAAGGCGATGGCGACGTCGCGCGGGTTCTTCTCGCGCAGGGCGTCGAGCACGTCCGACCACTTGAGGTTGTGCAGCATCCGGTAGAGCACGGTCGCCGCGAAGGCGATCACGATCAGGCTCAGGATGAAGCCGAGGCCGTGCAGACCCACCCGCTCCTTGAAGAACGTCGATACTCTCACCGCCAGAGTGCGCGTACCCATATCGTCACCGTTCCCCCCGCCCGCGACGACCTCGGACGCCCCTGTTGTAGTTTGCTCCCCTGCCCTATGGGGAGCCTTTTTTTGCGGAGCATCGTTCGAAGCCAGGCCGTCTTGGGGTTCGTGATACACTGTAAGCCCTGCCTAAGGCTGGGATCGGACTGGCCGCCGGTGCCGGAGCGGATGCTCAGAGCTTCACCGGATAGCCGATCTCCACCGTCCGGGCACGCGGCAGGCCGAACCGGTCCACCGAACGCTCGGCATTGCGCGCGAGGAACGCGAAGACGTGGGCGACCACGTCCCTCAGCTTGATGACCTCGTCAGGCGGGATGATCCGCTCGTGGCCGATCACGTAGATCGCCGCGTCCGGATCGATGCCCCGCGCGCTCAGCGCCGGACCCAGCACAGACGGCACGTCGATCTGCTGCATGTAGCCGAAGCGCAGATCGACCCGCACGAACCCCTCATTGAGGGTGGTCACCTTGACCCGGTCTTCCACCGACACCCTGGGGCGGGCGGCGATCCAGACCGAGACGATAACCGCCTTCTCGAACCGGACCTTCAGCAGGTCTGCCATCCGGGAAAGCGCCACGGGCGTCATCGCACCTGCACGAGACAGAAAGATGGCAGTGCGCGGCGCCTCCACATCGTTCACCCGGTCCTTGCGGGCGACGAAATTGTCCAGAGGCTCGGTAAAGCGCACCTGCTGGGCCACCACCGCCTCGAGGCCGCGGCGCCAGCTGACCATCACGAAGATGATGACCGCCGCAATGGAGAGCGGCAGCCAGCCGCCGTCGTGGATCTTGGTCATGTTGGCGGAGGCGAAGGCGAAATCCACCGTCAGCAGGCCCGCCGCCATCGCCCACACCGCGAACGAGGGCCAGCCCCACGCCCGCTTCACCTGGGCGATGAACAGGATGGAGGTCGTCACCATGGCGAACGCCACCGCGATGCCGTAGGCCGACGCCAGCCGGTCGGACGCCTCGAAGCCCAGCACCACGGCGATGCAGGCGATCATCAGCAGCCAGTTCAGCCGGCCCACATAGATGTGCTGCTCGTTGTGCTCCGAGGTGTAGCGGATGCGCATGGGCGGCAGATAGCCGAGCTCGATGGCCTGCTTCGCCAGCGAGAACACGCCGGTGATGATGGATTGCGAGGCGATCACGGTCGCCGCCGTCGCGAGGAACAGCAGCGGAATGTCGAACATGTCGGGGCAGAGGTCGTAGAAGGGATTGCGGACCGCGCTCGGGTCCACCAGCAGGATGGCGCCCTGCCCGAAATAGTTGAGCAGCAGCGCCGGCATGGCCACGAACAGCCAGGCCCGCGCGATCACCGGCCGGCCGAAATGCCCGAGGTCCGCATAAAGCGCCTCGCCGCCCGTCACCGCCAGGAAGCAGGCGCCGAGGATGACGCCGGCAAGGCCGGGGTGCTGGACCATCAGCATGATGCCGTGGCGCGGATCGAGGCCCGCGATCACCTGCGGCGCCTGGAGGATGCCGTAGACGCCGAGCGCCGCCAGCGAGCCGAACCACAGCAGCATCACCGGGCCGAAGAAAGAGGCGATGCGCTCGGTGCCGAGGCGCTGGGAGAAGAAGATGGCCGCGAGCACGAGGCAGGTGAGCGCCACCACCCAATGCTCCAGCTCCGGCGCGATGACCTGCAGGCCCTCGATGGCGGAGAGCACCGACATGGCCGGCGTGAGCACGCCGTCGCCGATGAGCATGGCGGCGCCGAGGAGGCCGGCTGCAAGCAAATACCATCTGAGGCCGATGGCGCTGCGATGGAGATCGAGCAGCGTCACAAGGGCGAGGATGCCGCCTTCGCCGTCATTGTCCGCCCTGAGCACGAGGAAGACGTACTTCACCGTGACGGAGAGGATGATGCTCCAGGTGATGAGGGAGAGCAGGCCGAGCACGTCGGCGCCGATGAAATTGGTGCCGCCCACCGCCAGCACGCCCTGCTTGAGGGCGTAGAGGGGGCTGGTGCCGATGTCGCCGAAGACGACGCCGAGGGCGCCGATCTCCGCAGCGAACGGCAGGGTGCGCGAACGGTCGCGGGAAAAGCTCGTGGACATGAAGGGCGGCTGCCTCTCAGCCGGGCGCGAACGTCAGGGGTGAGCGTGACGAACCGCGACCGGCGCTCCGGCCGGCGGGAGAATGCGCATCGCAACCGGATGCATCGCGCAGGAAGGCGCCTCGCGAGCGTCGCACGTAACCGTCCAAGGCCAAGCCCCCGCAACCAGCCCCCGCACATGCCCCGCTGCAGGTCTCCGCCCCGGTCGTCCCGAGGCCCGAACCCGCCCCCGCTCGGCACCGGAAGCCTTCGCCCCGGAGCGCGGTATGCCCCGGATCGATCCGTTCCGACACCCCGCCGCATGGCGATCGCGGAACCGGCTTCCCGCGCGTTGCGGGTTCCCAACACCTATCCCCGTTCGCAGGTGAACACAATGCGGTGCCACACGGACCCCGCGCGCGGCCCCCAAACGCAGAACGCCGGCCCGAGGGCCGGCGTTCGCGAACATCAGGACAGACGCGGCGCGCCGCGTTCCGTCGCGCAATCAGTAGCGGTAGTGCTCGGGCTTGAACGGGCCCTTCTGCGCCACGCCGATATAGGCCGACTGCTGGTCGGTGAGCTTGGTGAGCTTCACGCCGATCTTGTCGAGGTGCAGCGCCGCCACCTTCTCGTCCAGCGACTTCGGCAGGGTATAGACCTTCTTGTCGTACTGGCCGGGCTTGGTGAACAGCTCGATCTGCGCCAGCGTCTGGTTGGTGAACGACGCCGACATCACGAAGCTCGGATGGCCGGTGGCGTTGCCGAGGTTCACGAGGCGCCCCTCGGACAGGAGGATGATGCGCTTGCCGTCGGCGAACTCGACCTCGTCCACCTGCGGCTTCACGTTGTGCCACTTCAGGTTCTTGAGGCCGGCGACCTGGATCTCGCTGTCGAAGTGGCCGATGTTGCAGACGATGGCGCGGTCCTTCATGGCCCGCATGTGGTCCACGGTGATCACGTCCAGATTGCCGGTGGCGGTCACGAAGATGTCGGCGCGCGTGGCGGCATCCTCCATGGTGGTGACCTCATAGCCTTCCATCGCCGCCTGCAGGGCGCAGATGGGATCGACCTCGGAGACCATCACGCGGCAGCCGGCATTGCGCAGCGAGGCGGCCGAGCCCTTGCCCACGTCGCCGAAGCCGGCAACCATGGCCACCTTTCCGGCCATCATCACGTCGGTGCCGCGGCGGATGCCGTCCACCAGCGATTCACGGCAGCCGTACAGGTTGTCGAACTTCGACTTGGTGACGCTGTCGTTCACGTTGATGGCGGGCCACAGCAGCGTGCCCTTCTTCTGCATCTCGTAGAGGCGATGCACGCCCGTGGTGGTCTCTTCCGTCACGCCCTGGATGTTCTTGGCGAGCTGCGAGTACCAGCCGTGCTTGTGCTTCAGGCGGCGCTTGATGGCGGCGAAGAGGACTTCCTCCTCCTCGTTGGTGGCGCCGTCGAGGAAGGCGGTGTCGCCCTCTTCCGCGCGCTTGCCGAGGTGGACGAGCAGCGTCGCGTCGCCGCCGTCGTCGAGGATCATGTTGGGGGTGCCGCCGTCCGCCCACTCGAAGATGCGGTGGGTGTACTCCCAGTACTCCTCCAGCGACTCGCCCTTGATGGCGAAGACGGGGGTGCCGGCGGCGGCGATGGCGGCCGCGGCATGGTCCTGGGTGGAGTAGATGTTGCACGAGGCCCAGCGCACGTCGGCGCCGAGCGCCTTCAGCGTCTCGATGAGCACGCCGGTCTGGATGGTCATGTGCAGCGAGCCGGCGATGCGGGCGCCCTTGAGCGGCTGCGAGGGACCGTATTCCGCGCGGGTGGCCATGAGGCCGGGCATCTCGATCTCGGCGATGTCCAGTTCCTTGCGGCCCCAGTCCGCGAGGTTGATGTCCTTCACCACGTAATCGTTGCTCATGGATCGCTCCGCTTGAGATCGGCTCGGGGCGGCACGGTCCGGGCCGCCGGTCATGGCGCGCCCTTTAGCATGGCGGGTCCGGACGGGCAATAAGGATATAAAGAAATGCTTATATGACCCTGTCACGACGCTGCGCAAAGCGGCGCCGCGCAACGCCTCGCAAGTCGGCGCCCAGCAGACCTCCAGTCGTGCCCCAAGTCGCCGCCTGCCGCCGGCCAAGGTAAGGTTGGCGACACACGCGCTTTGATTCCGACAAAAAATGTGATATACGTGACTTTACAGTCGATTGCTTCCACATCCAGCCACATCGCGTCCGCAATGTGTTCGCGCATATTCCAGGGCGCATTCTCGGGAACAAAGGGGCGAGAATAGGTGCCGGCCGTCTTCCTGCGGCGCGGCGCAAAGGCTGTCTGTATATCGTCTGGCAGAGCGGGGTGGCGGGCGTTCCGGCCGCGACCCATATCCGCAGCTGAAGGTGCGCGCCGTTGCCGGGACCGGACCGGCCGGCCGGCGCACCAACAGGTTCGGCCCCGGTTTTCCAGGGCCGGATCAGGAGTGTCAAGAGCATGTCGGCAAAGAAGAACGCGCAGGCCCGTCTCGGCTTCAAGACGGGCGAGCACATTGTTTACCCGTCCCATGGTGTTGGCCGTATCATGGCCATCGAGGAACAGGAAGTCGCCGGTTTCAAGCTCGAACTCTTCGTGATCTCGTTTGAAAAGGACAAGATGACGCTGCGGGTGCCCCTCGCCAAGATCGCCAGCGTCGGCATGCGCAAGCTTTCCGAGACCAACATCGTCGAGAAGTCGCTCGAGACCCTGCAGGGCCGCGCCCGCGTCAAGCGCACCATGTGGAGCCGCCGCGCGCAGGAATACGAAGCGAAGATCAATTCCGGCGACCTCGTCGCCATCTCCGAGGTGGTGCGCGACCTCTACCGCTCCGAGGCCCAGCCCGAGCAGTCCTATTCCGAGCGCCAGCTCTACGAGGCCGCCCTTGACCGCATGGCCCGCGAGCTGTCGGCCGTGCAGAACATCACCGAGACCGAGGCGGTGAAGCTCATCGAGCAGAACCTCCTCAAGGGTCCGCGCCGCGGCGCCGCCAAGGTGGCCGAGGAAGCCGACATCGACCAGGACATGGAAGCCGAAGAGGCCGCCTGAGCGTCCAGCATCTGGCGTTCTGGGTCCAGTTTTACACGGCGAGCGACAGGAACCCGGCGTCAAGCCGGGTTCTTTTTTTGGAATGACGCACCCGGCCTCGAGCCGGGTTCTTTTTTGGGATGACGCACCCGGCCTCAAGCCGGGTTCTTTTTTGCCCGGGCGGGAGCGCCGCGGCGGCCGGATCAAGTTTTCGCGCGGCCGCCCCGCCGGGGTGTACGCGGCCTTCCGGCACGCTATGATGGCAGCGCTGAGCAGGCGGGGGCGCCGGCATGGAGACGTTTCATGCTCCCTCACGTCCGCGATCGGCAACATCCCAAACAAGATCAAGAAAGCCCCGCCGGGGTCCGGCGCGTCTGCACCTGCGGGCGCGGAGGCCGGGCTGCGCGCGCGGCACCGAGCAAGGAGGTCGACTTGACGCCAAGACCCAGCAGCGGCGCGATCTGCGTCGGGCTGTGACCCGTGCGGCGCGGCGGGGCTCCCCCGCCGGCGCGGCCGAAGCTCCCCGGCTGTCGTCTTCCCCGGACGGCAGCCGGATTCATGTCGGGGCCAGCTCAGCGCGGTTCCAGCGCGATCTCCCACACATGCGGCCAGCACTTGCCCGTGACGAGCAGGTGGCCAGTGGCGGGATCGAAGGCGATGCCGTTCAGCACATAGGGATAGACCAGCTTCGCCGGGTCGGGATTGAGGCCCGACAGGTCGATCCAGCCGAGCATCTTCCCGTCCGCCGGATCGATGATGGCGATGAAATGGCTCTGCCAGACATTGGCGTAGAGCTTGCCGTCCGCATATTCCAGCTCGTTCAGGAAGCCCAGCGGCGCCACCGCGTCGGAGACGAAGATGGTGCGCACCCGCTCGAAGGTGGCGGGATCGCGGAAGACGATGGAGGACGAGCCGTTGCTGGTGATGAGGTGGGTGCCGTCATGGGTCATCCCCCACCCCTGCTCGGTGTAGCGGAAGGCGCCGATCCGCTCGAACGTCTTGCGGTCGTAGACGTAGGCGTGATTGTCGAGATAGGTGAGCTGGTAGATGCGCTCGCCCATCACCGTCACGCCCTCGCCGAAGACGTTGGGGTCCAGCGCCCGCTCGCGCAGCACCTGCCCGCTCTTGAGATCCCACGCGATCAGCCGCGAGCGGCCGTAGAGGCCGGTGCCCTCATAGATGGTGCCGCCCTCCAGCACGAAACCCTCCGTATAGGAGGAGGTGTCGTGCGGATGCACCTTCACCACCCGGTAGCGGTAGACGGGGATGGCGCTCTGCCCCAGCACCCGCTCGGAGGTGAGCTGGATGGGGCCATGGGTGGGCGGCTCGCCGGTGGATGACTGCTCGCCCGCCGCGCGGGCACGGCCGGCGGCCAGCGCCGCCAGGCCGAGCCCGGCCATGCCCTTCACGACGGACCGCCGTCCGATCACGCCCTGCCCGATCCTGCCCTGCCCGGTCATTGGCGCCGCCCCCCAGTGTTGGTGTTGGCGGCATGGTCGGCGCGCGCCGCGCCGGGCGTCAAGCTCAAGCCGTCAGACGCCCGCCGCCCCGCCATCCGCGCGCGGATCGTGGGCGCCTTCAAGCTGTCCGCTGGGGTGGATCACCACACCACCGGCATGGCCCATGGTGTCGGAGTAGGCTTCCGGCAGCACCACCAGCTCGTGCCCCACCGACAGCAGGCGATCGACGAGATTGCCGTCGAAGCGGGATTCGAGCTTCAGATTGGTCTCCTGGTCGCCCCAGGTGCGGCCCAGCAGCCAGCGCGGCCGGGCGATGGCCTCGCCCAGCGGCACGCCGAACAGCGCGTGGCGGGTGAACACCGCCGCCTGCGTCTGCGGCTGGCCCTCCCCGCCCATGGTGCCATAGGCGAGGATGCGCCCATCGGCGAGTTCTGCGAGGGCGGGGTTGAGGGTGTGGAACGGCCGCCGGCCGGGCAGCAGCGGGTTGAGCGCCTTCGGATCAAGCACGAAGCTGCAACCACGGTTCTGCATCAGCACGCCGGTGGACGGCAGCACGCAGCCCGAGCCGAACTCGAAATAGATGGACTGGATGTAGGACACCGCCAGCCCCGAGGAATCGGCCGTGCCCATCCAGATGGTATCGCCGGGCTTCGCCTCGTGCGGCCAGGCCAGCGCCCGCCCCATGTCGATCTTCGCCGCCCGCTGCGCCAGCGCCTTGGGATCGAGGAAGGCGGCGGGATCGTGCGGCAGGTGCTCGGGATCGCACACCACCTGCTGGCGCACCAGAAACGCGCGCTTGGTGGCCTCCACCAGCCCATGGATGTGCTCGAACGTCTCCGCCCGCGCCACCTTGAGCTGGTCGAACAGGCCGAGGATGAGGAGGGAGGCGAGGCCCTGCGTCGGCGGCGGGGCGTTGAACAGGCGGGCGCCGCCGATCTTCATCTCCAGCGGCGGGCGCTCGCGGGCGCTATAGCGCTCGAGATCGGCGCGGGTGACGGGGCTGCCGATGCGCTCCAGGTCCGACGCCATCTCGCGACCCACATCGCCCCGATAGAAATCGGCGAGGCCGGCGGCGGCGAGGTGGTCCAGCGTGTCGGCGAGGCGCGGCTGGCGCTGCAGCGATCCCTCCTCCGGCACTTCGCCGCCGGGCAGGAACACCTCGGCGAAGCCCGGAGCATTCTCCAGTTCCGCCCGCTTCTCGCGGGTGAGCCGCGTCTGGGAGCGCGTCACCGGCACGCCCTCGCGGGCGAAGCGGATGGCCGGCTCCAGCAGCCGGCGCAGGGTCATCCGCCCGCCATGGCCGCGCGCCGCATCCAGCGCCAGCGCCCAGCCGCCCACCGCGCCGGGCACGGTGACAGCGGCGTTCGGGCCGCGGGTGGGGATCGTCTCGAAGCCGAGGTCGTGGTAGCGGGCGATGGTGGCGAGGCTACCGGCGAAGCCGCACGCCTCGATATAGCGCACCCGCCCGGACGGCTCGCGGATGAGCCAGAAGCCGTCGCCGCCCACATGGTTCATGTGCGGATAGACCACGGCGATGGCCGCCGCCGCCGCGATCATGGCCTCGACGGCGTTGCCGCCTTCGGCCAGCACCTCCTGCCCCGCCGCGGCGGCCAGGTGATGGGGCGCGGCAACGATACCGCGGGCGGCGTGGGTGCTTTCATACTCTTCAGCGGCCAGCATGAGGCTCCTCGGGGGCAGGACGGGAGGGAGGACAGGCGTGCGGACGGGATCGGCGGACTTGACCCGGCGCCGCGCCCAGCGCAGTTTCCGCCCCTTATAGAGCAGCGGCCGGCGAAAGACTCCAGTGTCCGACGCCCGCCGCGCGGTTTGGCGTGATTGCGCCGGACGGTATCGGGAGACTGGAATGGCGGGTTTGGGCAAGACGGGGGGCGGCAGCCTGTTCACCGTGGTGAGCGCCACGACGCTGGTCGCCACCCAGGCCATTGCCACCGCCATCGCCGCCGGCTGGGCCCTGGCCGGCCTGATGCACCTCGGCGATATCGGCGAATACGCCCTGATGGCGCTGTTCGGCCTCGTCGCGCTCTATATCTCGGTGAAGTACTTCCGCCGCGCCTATCAGGTGGAGATGTCGCTGAACTGAGCCGTCTCACGGCTGCCAGCGCGTCACCACGTCGGCGAGCGCCGGGCGCGGGCGGTCGTCCGGACGCGTCGCCGGTCGGCCGATATGGATGAAGCCGGCCACCTTCTCCCCCGCCCCGACCCCCAGCAGCGCCGCCGCCGCAGGGTCACGCCCCGGCCACTTCAGCAGCCACAGCGCGGAAAAGCCCAGCGCCGTCGCCGCCACCACCAGATTCATCGCGGCCGCCCCGGCGGAGAGAATCTGGTTCAGCTCGGGGATCTTGGCGGCCGGGTCCGCCCGGCTCACCACCACCACGGTGACGGGCGCCCGCATCAGATAGTCCCGCCACATGCGCGCCTTGTCAGGCGCGAGGCCCGGATTCTGCGCGGCATAGAGCGCATCGAGCCGCGCCCCGGCCGCTTCGCTCGCCGCCCCCTCGATGACGATGAAGCGCCACGGCACCAGCCGGCCATGGTCCGGCACCCGCGCGGCGATGGCGAGCATGCGGTCCAGCTCCTGCGGCGTCGGGCCGGGGTCCAGCAGCGCCCGCAACGGCAGGGAACGGCGTGTCTCCAGCAGATCCAGCGTCCCGGGAAAGACCGGCACATCCGCCAGCGGCGTCTGGTAGGCCGCCGCCGCGCCATGGCCGTGCGGGGGCGATGCGGCCTCACGGCCGGGGGATCGGGATTCGACGGCTTCGGCCATGGCGGCCTCCTGAAGGGCAGGCGCGGGAACGGCCAATGGGGCGCCCACTTGAGTCCCCATGAATAGATGCACCGCCGCAAAATAGAACGAGGTACAATCAAACTAGAAGTCTTCGCGTCGCCGCCGGGGGCGCCCATCACCTGCCGAACGGGCGGGTCCGGACGGACGGGACCCCCGCGCGAGATGCTGCGCAACAATCTCGCCGCGCCATCGCCCAACATTCATGTACCAAAGCGGGAGAGATGTGTTAGTCTGGATGTTGGTCGGAGCCGTGCGCCCGAGTGCGTGGGCATGTTTTCCGACCTGTCATATAGGCTGCGAGGCGAGACGCGGGTGGCTGGAACAGGCGTTGTGCGAAGGCGGAATTTAATACGCCCGAAGCGTGCAAGTTAAAGTGTGGCACGAAGAAACGCATCATTGTCCGGCAGTGGTGGATGGCCCTAAGCCAAAATTGGCGACTGACCTCAACGGAAATACACATGAGCCGTAACCGAGACTTCCGAGAGCCGCGCCGCCGTGGCTTTGATGACGACTTTGCGCCGCCGCGTGACCGCGGCTTCGGAGGGGATCGTCCTTTTTCCTCGCCCAGCAGCAGCTTCAGCGCCCCCGCCCCCTCCGGCCCGACCATCGACGCCACGGTGAAGTGGTTCAACCCTGAGAAGGGTTTCGGCTTCGTCGAGCTGTCCGACGGTTCGGGTGACGTGTTCCTGCACGCCCGCGCCCTCGAGGCCGCCGGCCAGGAAAGCGTGCCCCCCGGCTCCAAGCTGTCGGTGCGCGTCGGCCAGGGCCAGAAGGGCCGTCAGGTCACTGAAGTGCTCGAAGTCGACACCTCGACCGCGGAAGCCGCTCCGGCCCGCCGCAGCTTCGGCGACCGTGCCGGCGGCGGTGGTTTCGGCGGTGGCGGCGGCTTCGGCGGCGCCCCCCGCGCGGGTGGTGGCCCCCGTGCCGCGACCGGCCCCACCGAAGAGCGCGTGGGCACCGTGAAGTGGTACAACCCCGAGAAGGGCTTCGGCTTCATCGCGGTTGAGGGCGGCGGCAAGGACGTGTTCGTGCACGTCACCGTCATCTCCCGTTCCGGCCTCAGCGACCTCGCCGAAGGCCAGCGCGTTGTGGTGCAGGTGGGTCAGGGCCCCAAGGGTCCCGAAGCCCGCGGCATCGAGCTCGCCGACTGATCTCGCAGATCCCTTTGCCGCCGGCCGGTTCGTCCGGGCGGCGGTGAAGAGCAATGCAACCAGCGGTGCCGGGCGCAAGCGCGGCGCCGTTTCCGTTTTTGCAGTTTCCGTTCCGCAGGCGCAGCCTGGGAGCGATGCCGGAGTTCAATACCACCATGGCGCAACAGGCCGAGGCTGACCTCGCAAGCCTTCTCGATCGCCTCAAGGCGGCCCAGCGCGAGCTGGTCCTCACCGCAGCCAAGGGCTCCACCCTTCCCTCCGATGGCATGCTGCGCAAGATTTCCGAGCTGGAAGGGGCCATCGCGGCCACCGAAGCCCTCATGCAGGAAGAAGGCGTGCGGCGCTGAGCCGTCCGGCCGCCGGTCCCTGATCCTCCCCGAATCCGCTGCGAGTTGCCCCGGCTAACGGCCGGGTGGACCTTGGCCGCGCGAGCCTGTAGCGTGCACCGCAACAAAAGGGCGGGGCGGAAAGGCACGGGTCGGGATGCTGGCGCACAGCACGGGCGCATCGGGATCAGGCGCAGTTTCCAGCGAATACGAGCGTTCCAGCGCCTATGAGCGCCGGCGCCGCGCTTTCCTCTGGATGGTGCCGGAGCGCTACAATATGGCGGTGCACGCCTGCGATGCGATCGCGGCGCAGCATCCGGACCGTCCCGCGCTCTTCCTGCCCTCGGGCGACGGCTTCTCCCCGGTCTCCTACGGCGCGCTGGCGCGGCTCTCCAACCGGCTGGCCCATGCGCTCGTCGCCTCCGGCATCCGGCCCGGCGACCGGGTGGCCATTCTGCTCCCCCAGTCGCTGGAAGTGCTCGTCACCCATCTCGCCGTCTACAAGATGGGCGCCATCGCGGTGCCTCTGGCCGGCGCGTTCGGCGTGGATGCCATCGCCTACCGCCTTCTGGATTCCGGCGCCCGCGCCCTCGTCACCGACGATGCCGGCCTCGCCAAGCTGCTCGCGCGGCCCGAGGCGCTGGATCTCGTGGTCAATGTGGACGGCCCGCGCGACGGCGCCGTCGGCTTCTCCGCTCTGGTGGAGGCGGCCTCCGACCGCCCGCTTCCCATATCCTCCGGCCCGGACGATCCGGCGCTGATGATCTACACCTCCGGCACCACCGGCCAGCCCAAGGGCGCGCTGCACGGCCACCGGGTGCTGTTCGCCCATGTGAGCGGCGTCACCTTCACCCATGAGGGCATCGGGCAGGCGGGCGACCGCATGTGGACGCCCTCCGACTGGGCCTGGGCCGGCGGGCTCCTGAACACCGTGCTGCCGGCGCTGGCGCTGGGCGTGCCTGTGGTGGCGCAGCCGCGGGGCAAGTTCGATCCCGAAGCCGCCTTCGCTCTGATGAAGCGCGCCGAGGTGCGCAACGTCTTCATCCCGCCCACCGCGCTGCGCATGATGCGGCAGGTGCAGAACCCGCGCGAAAAGTTCGGCTTCGCGCTGCGCACGGTGGGCTCGGCCGGCGAGGCTCTGGGCGCCGAGACGTTCGACTGGGGTCGCGAGGCCCTCGGCGTGCCGGTGAACGAATTCTACGGCCAGACCGAATGCAACTACGTCATCGGCTCCTCGGCCGCGCTGGGCGTGGCCAAGGCCGGCGCCACCGGCAAGGCGGTGCCCGGCCATGAGGTGGCGGTGCTGGGCGAGGACGGGCGCATTCTGCCGCCCGGCCAGATGGGCCAGATCGCCGTGCGCACGCCCGACCCGGTGATGTTCCTCACCTACTGGAACCGCCCCGAAGCCACCGCCGACAAAGTGAAGGACGGCTGGCTGCTCACCGGCGATCTCGCGACGCGGGACGAGGAGGGCTATTTCCACTTCCTCGGCCGGGACGACGACGTCATCACCTCGGCCGGCTACCGCATCGGCCCAGCGGAGATCGAGGACGTGCTGCTGAAGCACCCCGCCGTCGCCATGGCCGCCGCGGTGGGCAAGAAGGACCCGCTGCGCACGGAGATCGTCAAGGCGGTCATCGTGCCCATGCCCGGCGTGGAGCCCACGCCGGAGCTGGAGGCGGAGATTCGCGACTTCGTGCGCACGCGCCTCGCGGCCTACGAATATCCCCGCGAGATCCAGTTCGTGGACGAGCTGCCGCTCACCACCACCGGCAAGGTCATCCGCCGGATGCTGCGCGACTAACGCCTATGCCTTGTACTGCTTGGCCAGCGCCTCGGCGCTGCGGGCGAACAGAGCGGCATCCACCCCCACGGCGGTGAACACCGAGCCGGCCGCCATGTAGCGACGGGCCAAAGCCTCGTCGCCCACCACCAGCACGCCGCCGCGATTGCCGGCGGCGCGGATGCGCCTCAGCCCGTCCTCGATGGCGTCCACCACCTTCGGGTGGGTGGGCTGGTGCAAGAGGCCCATGGAGGCGGAGAGGTCGCCGGGGCCGATGAAGATGCCGTCCACGCCCGGCACGGCGGCGATCTCCTCCACCTTCTCCAGCGCTTCCATGGTCTCCACCTGCACCAGCACGCACATCTCGTCGGCATAGCGGGTGAAGTAATCACCGATGCGGCCGAAGCGGGTGGCGCGGGAGGCCACCGCATAGCCGCGGATGCCATCCGGCGGATAGCGCGTCGCCGCCACCGCCGCGCGGGCCTCCTCGGCATTCTGGACCATGGGGATGAGGAAGCTCTGGGTGCCGATGTCGAGGAAGCGCTTCAGCGTCACCGCATCGTTCCACGGCACCCGCACCACCGGCTGGGTGCCGTAGCCCACCATGGACTGGAGCTGGTTGAACACGTTGGGCAGCTCGTTGGGCGCATGCTCGGTGTCCAGCACCAGCCAGTCGAAGCCCGCGCCGGCGAGAATCTCCGAGACATAATTGGAGGGCACGGCGCACCACAGGCCGATCTGCTGGGTGCCGGCATGGAGCGCGCGCTTGAACGGGTTCTCGGGCAGTTGCATGGCGTTTCCTTCGGGGGATTCTTATCGGCGAAGCTTATTCCGGCCGCAGCATAGCCGGCACCTCCTCGCCCAGCACCATGCCGGCGAGCATCTCGCCCAGCGCAGGAGCGAACTTGAAGAGGTGGCCGCCGGCGAAGAAGTCCACCGCGCCACGCCTGACCACCTCGAGGCGCTCGGATTCCCATGGCGCGCCGTCGTCGGGATGCTCCAGCGAGGTGGAGACGCAGCTCTCGATGGTGAAGCGCGACGTGTCGAGGCCAGGCAGCGTCTGCGCCGCCAGCGCCAGCGTGTGCTCGATCACCTGGTCGGGATGGCCGCCGCCGCTGCGGTCGGCGTCGCTCGGCTCCAGGCCCACGGCGAACAGGCCGTCATGCAGCGCCGGCAGGCCGTAGGTGTAGAGCACGCCGTGGCGGTGGTCGCTCTTGTCGCGGAAGGAGACCATGGGCCGCGCCGCGAGGTCGCCGTTCATGGGGAAGAGCAGGCGCTGGTGGACGCTGTAGACCTGCGGCACCTTCACGCCCATGGCGCCGGCGAGCACCGGCGTCTGCATGCCCGCCGCCACCAGCACGCGCCGCGCCCGGTAGATGGCGCTGCGGGTGGAGACCAGCACATGGCCCGACCGCTGGGTGAGGCCCAGCACCGGCGTGTGCTCGTGCAGCGCATCGCCCAGCGTGCCGGCGAGCCATTCGATGCTGTCGCGGGCGCGGATGGTGCCGGCCTCCTCCTCCAGGATCACCGGCTTCGCCCAGGGCCGATGCACCGGCAGCAGTTCTTCCTGCTCGGCGGGGGAGACGAAGCGGACCTTCAGGTCGAGCCCGGCGAGGCGCTTCAGCTCCGCCTCCGCCTGCTCGACGATGAGGAAGGAGCCGGTGCGCTCGATGAGGGGGCGGCCGGCCTCCTCCTCCCAGCGCGCCCAGCCGGTGCTGGCCTTGCGGGCGAGCCAGAGCATGCGGGGATCGTTGTAGGCCGCGCGCATGATGCGCGAGCCCCCGGCCGACTGGGCGCCGCCCGCCGCACCCGCATCGAAGCAGCGCACGGAGATGCCGAGGCGCGTCAGGGTGTGGGCGACCGACAGGCCGACGATGCCGGCGCCGACGATGGCGATCTCGGTGTCCTCGAACGGCAGACGGGCGGTCGATGCGGGCATGGGGGCTCCTCGCGATTCGGCACTCGATCCCTCGTAACATGCTGGCCACGGCCACGCTTTGCGCGCTGCAGCAGGTTTTCCCCCACTCCCCACCCCGCACCTTCGGTGCTATCCAAGGCGTCCTTTTTGAACGCGGCGCGCGAGACGCCGCGCGCCCGAGGATCTGCCAGCCATGCTCACCACCAATCCCGCCTTCGACCGCATCGGCGAGGAGAACGCCTTCGCCGTCCTCGCCCGCGCCACGGCGCTTCAGGCGGAGGGGCGCTCCATCCTCAACCTCGGCATCGGCCAGCCCGACTTCCAGACGCCGGCCCACATCGTCGAGGCGGCGGTGAAGGCGCTGCGCGACGGCCAGCACGGCTACACCCCCTCGGTCGGCATCCTGCCCCTGCGCGAGGCGGTGGCCGGCGATCTCAACCGCCGCTACGGCGTCGAGGTGGACCCGAACCTCGTGATGATCGTGCCCGGCGGCAAGGTGACCATGTATGCGGCCATCCGCCTGTTCGGCGAGCCCGGCGCGGAAATCCTCTATCCCGATCCCGGCTTTCCCATCTACCGCTCCATGATCGAGCACACCGGCGCGACGCCCATCCCGGTGCCAATCCGCGAGGAGAACGGCTTCGCCTTCTCGGCGGAGGAGACGCTCGCCCTCATCACGCCGAAGACGCGGCTGCTCATCATCAATTCGCCGGCCAACCCCACGGGCGGCGTCACCCCCGCCGCCGAGATCGACAGATTGGTGAAGGGCCTCGCCGCCCATCCCCACGTCGCGCTCATGTCGGACGAGATCTACGACCGCTTCCTCTTCGACGGGGAGGAGCACCGCACGCTCCTCGCCTATCCCGAGATCCGCGACCGGCTGATCCTGCTCAACGGCTGGTCCAAGACCTACGCCATGACCGGCTGGCGCCTCGGCTATTCCATCTGGCCGAAGAGCCTCTACGACCAGGTGCGCAAGCTGGCGGTGAACTGCTGGTCCTGCGTCAACGCCGCGACACAGTATGCCGGTATCGCCGCGCTGGAAGGCCCGCAGGATGCGGTGTTCGCTATGACCGCCGAGTTCGACGCCCGCCGCCGCATGGTGGTGGAGGGGCTGAACGCGCTGCCCGGCGTCACCTGCGCGACGCCCAAGGGCGCCTTCTATGCCTTCCCCAACATCACCGGCACCGGCTGGACCGCCGCCAAGAAGCTCGCCTCGGCCCTGCTGGAGGAGGCGGGCGTGGCGGTGATCGGCGGGCCGGATTTCGGCGTCCATGGCGAGGGCTATTTGCGCCTCTCCTACGCCACCTCGCGGGAGAACATCACCGCCGCGCTCGGCCGCATGGGCGATTTCCTCGCCGCCAACCGCAAGGTGGCCTGAGGCGTGGGGGCGGCGCGGCGGTGGACGGGCCGGCGGGCGCTTCTCGCCCTCGCCCTCGTGCTGCTGGCCTTCTCGCCCGTGCTGCTGGTGCTGACGCGCCCGCCGCCGGAGGGTCCCGCCCCCAGGGTCGCCCCCGCTCTGCCGGAGCCCGAGCCGGAGCCGGCCATTCCGGCCGATGCGGACCTGCCGTCGGGCCCATCCCAGGCGCGCCAGGCCACTGCCCGCGCCGACGGCGATGCGGCGACGCCGGAGCGGTGGAAGGTGGTCGTCGCCTGCCCGCGCGAGAAGGTGTCCGGCGGGCAATACAATCGCTGCCTCTATGACGTGACCCGCACCTCCGAGCAGGCGCTGGAGGCGGAGCTGGCCAACGCCTTCACCGTCATCGAGGCGCGCACCGACCTGCAAGGCACCCAGCGCGCCCGCTGGAAGACCCAGCTCGACGAGGCGCAATCGCGCTTCCTGCTGTTCCGCAATCTCGACTGCCAGGGCGTCGCGCCGTTCGAGGGGCCGCGCGGCATCGGCAATTTCGAGCAGCGCTCCCTCTGCCTCATCGCCGCCAACCGCGGCCGCGCCGCCGATCTGCGCGCCCGCTACGGCACGCCCCAGCCCGAGGGCGCCACCGACGCCGCCAAGCCCGGCCCCACTGACCCGGCGCCGCGCGACGGCACCTGGACCCACCCGGTGCCGCCGCCGGTGGATTGAGCCTTTCCCTATGATAGGGTCCGGCGCCCGGCGCAGGGCACGATAACGGAGGCACCCGTGGCGAAAGTGGTCTGTGTGGGCGAGGTGATGGTGGAACTCGCCCGCGGTTCCGACGGGCGCTTCGGCCTCGCCTTCGGCGGCGACACCTTCAACACCGCCGTCTATCTCGCCCGGGCCGGCGTGGACGTAGCCTACGCCACCGCCCTCGGCGACGACGCCTTCTCCGGCGACATCCTCGCCCTCGGCGCGGCGGAGGGCGTGGACATGAGCCTGATCCCGCGCGTCAGCGGCAAGGTGCCCGGCCTCTATCTCATCACCACCGACAATGCCGGCGAGCGCAGCTTCCATTACTGGCGCGACACCGCCCCCGCCCGCGCCCTGTTCGAGGCGGACGGCTGGCAGGAGGTGGCGGCGGCTTTGGTGGGGGCGGGCGCGGTCTATTTCTCCGGCATCACCTTGTCGCTCTATTCCAACCAGGGGCTCGGCCGCTTCCTCGCTGCGCTGGAGATGGCGGGCGGGGCCGGCGACAGCCGCTCAGGGCCGCCGGCCTGGCGGGTGTTCGACGGCAATTTCCGCCCGCGCGGCTGGGGCGGCGATCTCTCCCGCGCCCGCACCGTGTTCGCCGAGGCGCTGAAGCGGTCCTCCATGGCGCTGCCCACCTTCGAGGACGAGGCCGCCCTGTGGGGCGATGCCTCCCCCGCCGCCACCATCGAGCGCATCAGCACCTACGGGGTGAGCGAGGTGGTGGTGAAGAACGGGGCCGGCGGCGCGCTGGTTCATGCCGAGGGCCGCACCGTGGAGGTGCCGGTGGAGCGCACCGTCTCCCCCCTCGACACCACCGGCGCCGGCGACAGCTTCAATGCTGGCTATCTCGCCGCCCGCATCGCCGGCGCGACGCCGGAAGCCGCCGCCCAGGCCGGCCACCGCCTCGCCGCCGAGGTCATCATGCACCGCGGCGCCATCATCCCCCGCGCCGCGCAGGAGGGCGCGACGGCGCATTGAGGGAAAAGTTGCCCAATGTACCATTGAGTGGTACATTGGGTCTAAACCGGGGGGCAAAATGATCGTCAGCTTCCGCGATGCGTGGCTGGAAGCGTTCTTTGTCGATGACACGCGCTCCCGCCACATCCCGGCGGATATCGAGGATCGGCTGTTCCGAAAGCTTCAGATGATCGACGACGCGACCACCGATCAGGATCTGCGCGTGCCTCCGAGCAATCATTTCGAGAAGCTGCGCGGCACGCTCGATGGCCTGCACTCGATCCGCGTGAACCTCAGGTGGAGGCTCATTTTCCGGTGGGATGGCGAGAACGGCGAAGCCTTCGATCTTTACCTCGATGACCACAGCTATCGGTGAGGCCACTCATGCGGATGACCAAGCGCAAGCCGGCCGGGGTCGGCGAAATCCTCGTGGAGGAATTCATGGAGCCGCTGGGCCTCACCCAGGCGGCGCTGGCCGAGGCGATGGGCGTTCCGAGGAAGCACGTCAACGAGCTGTGCAATGAGCGCCGCTCGGTCACGGCCGCGACGGCGCTCATTCTGGCGCGGGTGTTCGGCAACAGCGCCGATTTCTGGCTGAACGTCCAGCGCCGCACAGATCTCTGGCAGACGCTGAACTCGCCGGAGGAGCGGGCGCGGATCGAGCGGGCGAAGCCGTTGGCTCCGGCCGCCTGATCCCTGGCCGCCCAATGTCCGAGGCGACGCGCCGCCTCAGATGGTCTGGTTGTATTCGCCGATGCCTGGGTGCTGGCGCAGCACGCCGTCGATCTCCTTGAACATCTCGCGCATGCGGGCTTCGGAGACCGGGCTTTCCACCACCACCACCAGCTCGGGCTTGTTGGAGGAGGCGCGCAGCAGGCCCCAGGAGCCGTCCTCGCAGGTGACGCGCACGCCGTTCACCGTCACGAGGTCGCGGATCTTCTGGCCGGTAACGGTCGCGCCTTCAGCCGCCAGCTTCTCGTAATGCTCCACCACCTTGGCGACGACGCCGTACTTGGCTTCGTCCGCGCAGTGGGGGGACATGGTGGGCGAGGACCAGGTCTTGGGCAGCGCCTCGCGCAGCTCGGAGAGCTTCTTGCCGGGGTTGCGGTCCAGCATGTCGAGCACGGCGATGGCGGAGACGAGGCCGTCGTCATAGCCGCGGCCCACGGGCTTGTTGAAGAAGTAGTGGCCGGACTTCTCGAAGCCCACCAGCGCGCCGGTCTCGTTCACCCGGCGCTTCATGTAGGAATGGCCGGTCTTCCAGTAGTCCGCCTTCACGCCGAGCTTGATCAGCTCGGGGTCGGTGGCGAACAGGCCGGTGGACTTCACGTCCACCACGAAGGTGGAGTTGGGATAGAGCTTGGCGAGGTCGCGGGCGAGCAGCACGCCCACCTTGTCGGCGAAGATCTCCTCGCCGGTGTTGTCCACCACGCCGCAGCGGTCGCCGTCGCCGTCGAAGCCGAGGGCCACGTCCGCCTTGTGCTCCAGCACCGCGTCCCGCATGGCATGGAGCATCTCCATGTCCTCGGGGTTGGGATTGTACTTGGGGAAGGTGTGGTCCAGCTCGGTATCGAGCGGCACCACCTCGACGCCCAGCGCCTCGAGGATCTTCGGCGCGAAGGCGCCGGCCGTGCCGTTGCCGCAGGCCACCACCGCCTTGATGGGGTGCTTCAGCTTCGGCCGGTTGGTGAGGTCCTTGATGTAGACCTCGGGGAAGTTCTCGACGAACACATAGGCGCCGCCGCCCTTCAGGTCGAACTTAGCCGACAGAACGATGTCCTTCAGCCGGCTCATTTCGTCCGGGCCGAAGGTGAGCGGGCGGTTCACGCCCATCTTCACGCCGGTCCAGCCGTTGTCGTTGTGCGAGGCGGTGACCATCGCCACAGCCGGCACGTCCAGCGCGAACTGGGCGAAATAGGCCATGGGCGACATGGCGAGGCCGATGTCATGAACCTTGATGCCCGCCGCCATGAGGCCGGAGACCAGCGCCAGCTTGATGGAGGAGGAATAGGAGCGGAAGTCGTGACCGGTGACGATCTCGGGCTTCACGCCCATCTCGTGCATGAGGGTGCCGAGGCCCATGCCGAGGGCCTGCACGCCCATCAGGTTGATTTCCTTCTGGAACAACCAGCGGGCGTCATACTCCCGGAAGCCGGTCGGCTTCACCATGGGCTCGGACTCGTAGGCGTAGGTATTGGGCGTCAGGACCGGCTTCGGCGTCGGGAACATGGGGACCATTCCTCCGCAGGCACGCAAAATTTCGCGGTCGCGAGATAGCACGGATTCGTGACCGAACGAACGGCTGCGCTTGGGATTAGTTCCCCTCGCGGCGGCAGCACGGTGACGCCGCCGTGGCGGTCACGCGATCTTCCGTGTCATTTCCGGGAGCATGGTGCCCTCTTCCCGCGCCCGCACGTGCCAGGCGAGGGCCTCCTCGATGATGTGCGGGGTGTGCCCGCCGCGCGCCGTGGCCCGCTCGAAATAGTCCGACAGCGCATCGCGATAGAGCGGATGCACGCAATTGGCGATGACGACGCGCGCCCGCTCGCGGGGGGCCAGCTCGCGCAGGTCGGCGAGGCCCACCTCGGTGACGAGGATGTCCACGTCATGCTCGGTGTGGTCCACATGGCTCACCATGGGCACCACCGAGGACAGCGCGCCACCCTTGGCGATGGACTTGGTGACGAACACCGAGAGATAGGCGTTGCGGGCGAAATCGCCGGAGCCGCCGATGCCGTTCATCATGTGGGTGCCGCCCACATGGGTGGAATTGACGTTGCCGTAGATGTCGAATTCCAGCGCCGTGTTGATGCCGATGAGGCCGAGGCGGCGGATGATCTCGGGATGGTTGGAAATCTCCTGCGGCCGCAGGATGAGGCGCGACTTGTAGTCGGTGATGCGCGGCATCACCTGGTCGTACTTCGGCTTCGACAGGGTGATGGACGAGCCGGAGGCGAAGTTCAGCTTGCCGGCGTCGAACAGGTCGAAGGTCGAATCCTGGAGCACCTCGGAATACATGGTGAGGTCTGAGAACGGGCTCTCGATGAAGCCGTGCATCACCGCGTTGGCGATGGTGCCGATGCCGGCCTGCAGCGGCTGCAGGCGGTTCGTCATGCGGCCGAGCTTCACCTCGTGCTTCAGGAATTCCATGAGATGGCCGGCGATGGCGGCAGTCTCGGGGTCCGGCGGCAGCACGTTGGAGGCGGAATCCAGCTTCCGCGTCACCACGATGGCGGCGATCTTCTCCGGGTCGACGGGAATGAAGGGCAGGCCCACCCGGCTTTCCGGCGTCACCACCGGGATCGGCTCGCGGAACGGGCGGCGGGTGGGGATGTAGATGTCGTGCAGCCCCTCCAGCTCCGCCGGCTGGGTGAGGTTGATCTCGACGATGACCTTCTTCGCCAGGATGGCGAAGGTGGCCGAATTGCCCACCGAGGTGGTGGGAATGATGCCGCCGGACGCGGTGATGCCCACCGCCTCGATCACCGCCACGTCGATGGGGCCGAGCTGGTTGGTGCGCAGGTGCTCCACCGTCTCGGACAGGTGCTGGTCCACGAACATCACCTCGCCGGCGTTGATCGCCTTGCGCAGGGCCGGGTCGGACTGGAACGGGATGCGGCGGGAGAGCAGGTGCGCTTCCGCCATCTGCTTGTCGAGGTCGTTGCCCAGCGAGGCGCCGGTGATGAGGGTGATGCGCAGCGGCTCGCCGCGCGCATGGGCGGCATTGGCGCGGGCGGCCAGCGCCATGGGCACGGCCTTCGCCTCGCCGGCGCGGGTGAAGCCGCTCATGCCCACGATCATGCCGTCGCCGATGAGCGCCGCGGCCTCCTCGGCCGGGACGATCCTGTCACGCAAGGACGAGAGGCGGATGCGGTTCTCGGGCATGTCGGCAATTCCGTCGTGGAGACAATCCCTTGCGCATAGCGAGGCGCGCAGGGCCACCGGAATTCGACTTAAAGGGAAGGCGGCTCAGGCGGTAATGGCCACTGGTAGGCCGAAGCCATCGCGCTCCGGCGGATCGGGGAAGCGCAAGGCGTTGCCCTCGAACACTCTTTTGGCGGTCACTGCGCAGGCGCAGGCATCCACCAGATCGTCGAGCCCTGCGCCCAGCGCAGCCGCGGTCTTCCCATTTAGCAGATCGATTGGCACGCCGGCACGGGCGAGGAGGCCGATGCGCACGTCGAGACCGGGCGGATAGGGACGGCTCTTCACCTTCTTCGCCACATCGAGCGGCGCGCCGTTCATGATGCGGAACGACACCTCCGGGTGGCACTCGACGAGCCGGTCCCGCAGCTCCGCCCGGCGCAGCAGCAGTTCGTCCAGCTCGGCGATCTTGGGGAAGAGGTTGAAGCATTGGATGGAGACCTTGCGCGGCGGGCTCGAATGCGCGAGCGCCGCGGCACAGGCGGCAGCGAAGCGTTCTCGCTCGTCTCCCGGCCCCAGGCCGGCCATGACAGCCGCCCGGGCCGGGACGGAGAAGACAGAGGATTGCCGCTTGTCCAGCAGGGGGCGCACCGCCCGCTCTGCTGCGCGCCCGCCGACTTCGCTGGTTTCGGGCAGCCCTATGGGCATGTCCACGCAGGCGATGGCGGGAGCGTCCGGCGCGTCGAACAGCGCTTCCACCCGCGCCACCCGGATCAGATCGAGCCGGCCGGCGCCGTCCCACCGGGCGACCACCCAGCCGCCGCGGCAGCCGTCGATGCCGGCGAGACGCAGGGTCATGACCTCAATCCTCGCCCGCCTTGGCCTTGGGCAGGGGGATGGTGGAGGGCTGCGGGATCGGCGCCGCGTAATATTTGCGCTTGATGGAGCCGGTCTCGGGATTGCTGGACGCGGCGGACGACACGGGGATGCCCTGCGGCCCCACCTGCCAGCCCGGCGGCAGGCCGCCCTTCTGCGGCGCGGACGGCGGAGGGGCCGGCGGCGGTGCTGAGGCGCGCGCCGGGGCACCGCCCACGGCGCCGGGGGGATAATTGGAGGGCGGATAGTTCGAAGGCGGATAGCTGGACGGCGGATATCCGGCCGACGGGGGCGGTGCCGGCGAGGCGATGATCGGCGCCCGCGCGGCCTCGACCGGCGGCAAGGCGGGCGGCAGGGGCGGCGGCGGCTCGGCCTCGACCGGCGCCGGCTGCGGCGCGGCCCGCGGCCCGCCGAACAAGGTGGAGAAGAAGGAGGGCTGCTCCGCCGGGGCCGAGACCTGCTGCGGCGCCGGGGCATAGACGGGGGCCGCTTCCGCCACCGGCGCGCTGGGCGCGGCCGACACCATCGGCGGCGCCTTGGTCGGCATGGGCGGGGCCGGCATCGGGCGCGGCGCCGGCTTGCAGATGGTCCGCCCCTTGGCGTGGCGCATCAGGTCCACATGGATGTGGTCGTAATGGAAGATGTTGGAGCCCGGCGCGAGCACCGTGGTGAAGCGCTCGCAGGCGCCGGCCTGCACCTGGAGCAGGAATCCGCGCTCCTCCGGCGTGCCCTTCCAGCCGTTCTTCACGCTGATCCAGCGGCCGTCCGCCGTGCGGAAGCCGCCGATGTCGAGGGCGTTGCCGAACGCATGCTCGGAAATCTTGGCGTTGGGGTCGCCGTTCATGCCACGGCAGGAATAGGCCGACATCTGGCTGATGGCGACGATGGGCTGGCCGAGCCACGCCAGCGCAGCCGGCTGCACCACGTCCTGCACCCACATGTCCACCTGGTAGATCACCGGGCAGGCGAGCTTGCCGGCCGGCTCCAGCACCACATTCCCTTGCGCGAGCGCGCTCACGCGGAACGGGTGGTCCATGCCGCAGGCGCCGGGGCCCTGGACGGCGGGAAGCGGCTCCATGAAGACGGACGGGACCACTCCCTTGGCCGCAAGGCATTGCTCCTCGGCCTGGGAGCGCCACGAATCGCGCTCCTCCAGGCCGAAGCGACAGCCCGAGAGGGCGCCGGCCAGAAGGAGGAGGGCGAGGAAGATGCGGGGCGTGTCGCGCGACATGGCCCCACCTTGCGGAGGCCGCCTTGCAAAGGGGTTAAAGCACGCCGCCAAATACCGCAAAAGGAGCCGCAGCCCCTTGAAAAGACAGAACCCCACGCCCTTCCGCTACGCGATATCGCGGCGGAGGGATGGGGTTCGCAAGCGGGCGAAAATGGACGCGGACCGGCCGAGCGGCCGGTCGGGACCCTTGAAGCTGGCGCGGCTAAACCTGGCGCGGCCTGAAGGGGAGAAACCTCCCCCGACTTCAGTCCTTGCCTCAGTCCTTCTTGGGCTCGGCCTTGGCGTCGGCGTCCGGGGGCGCGGCGCCATCGGCGGCGCCGTCCGGCTCGCGTCCCTCGAAGGCCGCCTGAAGACGGGCGGCGAGGCTCTGCAGCTCGTCCGGCATGTCTTCCTGGGTGTAATCGTCGAACAGTTGGCGCAGCTCGCGGCCCAGCAGATCCTGACGGGCGGAGATGTCGCGGCGGTGAGGCGTTCGCATGCCGCCTGCCTCTTTCTGATGCTGCGTCGTCATGGGGGTGTCGAGGGGGCCTTGGAAGCGTGCCGATCGCATGGCGAGGGTCTTCTGACAGACGCGGGCGGCCTCAAGATGGGACACGTCCACGTGCGTTGCAATAAGGTTCTGAACGCGGGCCTCAATCACGATAGAGTCGCGACAGGTGTCCGGTATCAGGGTCGGTATGCGGGCCGGCCGCGTCCACGTCCGGTCCGTCATCCACGTCGTGCCGCTTGTCGGAGCCGTCGAACGCCGCCTGGATTTCCTTGAGCAGGCGCCGCTCCTCGTCCACCACCCGCGCGCGGCGCGGGGGAAAATCGCGTCGGCTCTCGCCGGGGCCGAATTCCACTGGGTCATAGCCGTGCGGCGCGGCATCGAGGCCCGGGGGCAAAACCCCGCCGTCCCGCGCGTCGTCTTCCGGTACGTTACCCTGGGCGCCCGCGTTCCGCATGGCGGAGCCGCCCGGCAGGGGTTCGTTTCGCAATCCGCTCATCCGCGCCTCCTCCTGCGTCTCCAGATCGCCGAGAAAACGCGAGGGGTGGGGATTTGTTCCACGCCCGCGACTCGAAACGTCCCGCCCCTCGACGTGTGCGGGAATCAGCGCCGTGCGGGAACAAGCGGGGCCATTGGGCAGTTGACGATGCGCGTCACACTTCAACGCCAAAAGCTGAGCGATATCAAAAGTGTCTTCAGCGGGCGGCGCACGTCATTCGAACACTCAAAGGCAAGGAGACACGGCCATGCTGAGCTGGGCGATTACCTTTCTCATCGTCGCGCTGATCGCCGCGGTCCTGGGCTTCGGCGGCATCGCGGGTACGGCCATCGAAATCGCGAAGATCATCTTCTTCGTCGCGATCGTCCTGTTCCTCATCTCCGCGGTGATGGGACTGATGCGCCGGGGTCGAGGCCCGGTCTGATCCAGACGAGGGCGCAAAAAGAACAGGGCGGTCCGGAGGGGTCCCGGGCCGCCCTGAAGTCACTTGGAGATGGCTCCAGTGATACTTTGCTAAGGTAAAGGCACCGCTAACGCCCCCCGCCCGGACCATCGGGACCCCAAACAAAAAGGCGCCCGGTTGGGCGCCTTTCGGTTGTTCAGCAGTACCGTTTCGTGCCGCTCAGGGGCACTGCACGCGATAGCGGTTGCCGTAGGCGTCGCGCGCCCAGCAGGCGCGGGGGGTGGTCTCGGCGCCGATGATGGCGCCCGTGCCCGCACCGATGAGGCCGCCGACGAGGGCGCCCGTGCCGGTGCCCGTGGCGGCGGCACCGATCAGCGCACCGGTGCCGGCGCCGATCGCAGCACCACCCACCGCGCGATCCTGCCGCGAATATTCGCTGCAACCGCCGAGGGCGAGTGCCATCACGCCAATCATGAGAGCCGCTTTCATCTCGTTCTCCCTTGCCCTGCCGGCAGCATGCCGGACATCCATCCTGCGCCCCGCCCCGCATCGGGGCACGAGGGCGAAACAGCGCGCCTGACCGCCCGTGGCGTCAGGCCCGCCGCACTAATCGACCACGGGCTGAGCCTTGCGCTCGTCCTCGCGGGCCGGACCGCGGGCGGACCGACGTCCCCGCGACGTAACGGCATATAGCACGCACCCCACCCCGACGCCCACCGCCACCGCCGCGACGATCACCGGCACCGCCGACGTTTCGGAACGGAAGGGGCGATGCGGCAGTGCGGGCAGGTGCCGGCGAAGGCTGTCCAGAGACAGGCTCGGCAGGGATTCCGCCCGCTCGGCCACCCAGTCCTGGGCATCGGACGCGACGTCTGAGGCCATCCGGCCCCACTCGCGCTCCCGCTTGTGGAACGACGACTGGAGATGGTCGAGTTCATCCCGCAAAGCCGAAAGGCGGCGGGAAAACCCGTCGGTCGAAGTCCTGTGCAAGCCGAGCATATGCTGTCTCCCGTGACGCCGAGACGAACGCTGCCGAACCGCTCCGGTTCCGCAGGCGAAGCCGGAGCCAAGCTGTTCGCCGGTCCCTGTGGCGGTATTGGGTCGAAGCGGAGGTGGAACCGTGGCGCCCCGGCGGCGTTACGTTACCGGAATTTGAAAAGGCCACGTCCGTGTTTGGAATGCTCAAGGGACCGTTTTTCGCGGTGGATTCAGAACTTCCGGGGGCCTTCGTGGTCCTCGATCCTGCGACTCACGCCTTCTTCCTCGATGTGGACGGGACGCTGATCGATATCGCCGAGCGACCCGAGGCCGTGGTGGTCCCCGCCGGACTTCCCGAGACTCTGATGGCCCTCGCGGAGGGGGCCAATGGCGCGCTGGCGCTCGTCAGCGGACGCTCGCTCGCCTCCCTCGACGCATTGTTCGGCGCCGACAGATTCGCCGCCGCGGGCGTCCATGGCGCTGAAATTCGCCTCTCCGCCGGTGGGCCCTCCGATCGCGCGCTCGCCCTCCATGAGGACCTCAGGCACGCATTGCGCGAGACGGCGGCCGAGTTCGAGGGTGTGTTCGCCGAGGACAAGGAATACGCGGTCGCCATCCACTACCGCGCACACCCGGAAGTCGCGCCGGTGCTGAAGCGGGCGCTGACCGAGGTGGTCGGCCAGATCAGCGGCATCGAGATCATGCCCGGCCATTGCGTGTTCGAAGTGCGCCGGAAAGGCATCGACAAGGGCGCCGCCGTCGAGCGCTTCATGGCCGCTCCGGCCTTCGCCGGCCGCCGCCCGGTCTTCATCGGCGACGACGTCACCGACGAGGCCGGGTTCCGGGCCGTGAACCGGGCGGGCGGCATTGCCGTCGCGGTCGGCGCGCCGCGCGACGGTGCTCACACCATTTTACCGGACCCGCGCGCGGTCCGTGCCCTCATCACCCACCTCGCGGCCGAGCCGCGACAACGAAGGAGGTGACCTCAGTGTCCCGCATCGTGGTCGTATCGAACCGAGTGGCCCTCCCCCAGAAGTCCGGTGCGCCGGCCGGGGGACTCGCCGTCGCCGTCAACGCCGCCCTCAAGGATCGCGGCGGCATCTGGTTCGGCTGGAGCGGGCGCATCGCACCGGACCCCTCCGATACGCCCCAGGCGACGAAACACGCGGGCGTCACTTATGCCGTGGTGGACCTCACCAACGAGGACTACCAGGAATATTACAACGGCTTCGCCAACCGGGTGCTGTGGCCGGTACTGCACTACCGGGTGGACCTGTCGGAATTCTACCGCTCGGATCTCTCCGGCTACATCCGCGTCAACCGGATGTTCGCGGACCACCTGGAGAAGATCATCCGCCCGGACGACATCCTGTGGATCCACGACTACCACATGATGCCGCTGGCCAAGTATCTCCGGGAGCGCGGCCACAACAACCGCATCGGCTTCTTCCTGCACATCCCCATGCCGCCGGCGGACATCATCCAGGCCCTTCCGCAGCACGCCGACACCGTGGGGGCGCTGGCCCATTACGATCTGGTCGGCTTCCAGACCGAGGGCGACCGGGAGAATTTCGCCCGCTATCTCGAGACCCGCGGCGGCCAGACGACGCCCGACGGCAACGGCTGCGACATCGGCGGCCGGCGCGTGCGCCTCGGCACCTTTCCCGTGGGCATCGAGACCGGCGCCTTTGCGCGGCGGGCGCGGCACGCGAGCCGCACCCGCTTCGTGAAGGCGTTCGACGAGAGCCTCTCCGGCCGCAAGCTCATCATCGGCGTGGACCGGCTGGACTATTCCAAGGGCATCCCCAACCGGCTGGACGCCTACGACCAGTTCCTGCGCACCCAGCCGGACTGGCACGACCGCGTGACCTTCGTGCAGATCACGCCCAAGAGCCGCACCGACGTGCCCGAATATCAGGACATGGACCGAAGCGTCTCCCACCGGGCCGGGCAGATCAACGGCGCCTACTCGGATGTCTCCTGGACGCCGCTGCGCTATGTGAACCGCACCTATTCGCGCTCCGCCCTCGCCGGCTTCTACCGCCGCGCCGACGTGGCGCTGGTGACGCCGCTGCGCGACGGCATGAACCTCGTCGCCAAGGAATTCGTGGCAGCGCAGGACCCGGCCGATCCCGGCGTGCTGCTCCTGTCCCAGTTCGCCGGGGCAGCGAGCGAGCTCGGGAACGGGGCGCTGATCGTCAACCCGCACGACACCGAGGGCGTCGCCGTCACCCTGCGCCGGGCGCTGGAGATGCCGCTGGCGGAGCGGCGCGAGCGCCACCGCCGGATGATGCGGGTGCTCGAAGAGCACGACATCAACCGCTGGGCCGAGGACTATCTGGCGGCGCTGGAACCCGACCCGCAGCCGGAGCGCCGCGACATCGCCCTGCCCCGCGCGGCAATGCGCAGCGTGGTGCGCCTGCCGGTGGGCTGGGGATCGAGCGCTCTGCCGCGCGGTGCATGAGGTGTAAGCGAACGGCGGGGATATCCCCGCCGCTTTCCTGTTGGCGCCCGGCCGGCAAGCCTATAAAGAGGCTTCGGCTGCGGGCGTGGCGGAACTGGTAGACGCAGCGGACTCAAAATCCGCCGTCCTCACGGATATGTCGGTTCGAGTCCGACCGCCCGCACCATCTTTCCTCGCGCGATGCCGCCGGCCAACCCATCGCGCTTTGCTTGCGCGATGCCGCCCGCCAACCCATCGCGCTTTGCTTGCGCGATGCCGCCCGCCAACCCATCGCGCTTTGCTCACGCGATGCCGCCGGCCAACCCATCGCGCGGGTTCGCCTCCGCTCCGCTCTGGCGCACCAATCCCTTCATCCCGTCAGTGCGTGTTGGCGCGATCCGCGATGGCCGCGAGGCCGGCGCTGGCGCAGGCCTCGTCCTTGTCGCCGCCCGGCGCGCCGCCGACGCCGATGGCGGCGACGATCTCGTTGCCGTGCATGACCGCCACGCCGCCCGCCAGCGCGATGACGTTGGGAATGGTGGTGAGCGAGGAGCCCGCGCCGCCGGGATATTTGGCGACGATCTCCGCGAACGCGCTCGACCGGTCGAACTTGAAGATCGGGCCGAGGGTCGCCACCGTGTAGGCCTTGCGGAAGGCGGTGTCCGGCGTGTGGACCGTGGCGTGATCCGCCTTCAGCGTGGCCTTCACCAGACCCGACGCATCGACCACCGTCGCCGTCACCGGCCAGCCCTTGGCCTCGCACGCCTTCACCGCCGCCGTCGCCGCCTCGACCGCGAGACCAAGCGGCAGCGCATATCCGCTGTAGCCCACCTGCGCCGCGGCGGGGACGGCCCAGCCGGTTGCCACGAGCAGGAGAGCGGCGGCCTTCGTCCTTGCTTTCATGATGTGTCCTTTCGTGGCGTGCGCGCGGCACCGCCGTGTAACCTTTATATTTATATTTTTACGGTTACATGACGTCAGTAACTTGTCAACGTCGCCGAATGCGGTTTCAGCCGCCCCAGCGCACGCCCGCCTGAACCAAACCGCCCCGCCGGCATTGAATGCAGGACACAAGCGGGAGCGACGACGCCATGGCCGAGATGACGCTGGACGAAGTGGTGGAGAAGATGCGCGACATCGATTTCACCACCCTCTTCACCAAGAGCGAGGGCGGCGCGCTGGCCGGGCGGCCCATGAGCAACAACGGCGACGTGGACTATGACGGCAGCAGCTTCTTCTTCGCCAAGGAGGATGCCCGCGCGGTGAGCGAGATCGCCCGCGATCCCAATGTGGGCCTCGCCCTTCAGGGCACCAGCGGCATCCTCGGCCAGCGCCCCTTCTTCGCCACCGTGGAAGGCAAGGCGCAGATCATCCGCGACAAGACCGCCTTCGAAGCGCGCTGGACCGCCGATCTCGACCGCTGGTTCCCGGCCGGCATCGACACGCCGGGCCTCGTGCTCATCAAGGTCGAGGCGCAGCGCCTTCACTGGTGGAACGGCGAGGACGACGGGGAACTCGTCCTTTAGAGGGTGTCCAACCCTTGCGCCGGGCGTCGCTCAGGGTGAAGACTCGCGGCAAGGAGGAGCCCCCATGGCCGCACAGCACATGCTCGACGCCCGCGTCGGCGAGATCACGGAGCGCATCGTCAGGCGCAGCCAAGACGCGCGGCGCCGCTATCTCGACCGCATCGAGGCGGCAGCCCAGCGCCGGCCCCAGCGCCAGGCCCTGGGCTGCGCCAACCAGGCCCACGGCTTCGCCGCCTGCGGCCCCTCCGACAAGGCCATGCTGCGGGCGGGGGAAGGCCCTTCGCTGGGCATCGTCACCGCCTATAACGACATGCTCTCGGCCCACCGGCCCTATGAGCGCTATCCCGAGCTGCTGCGCGAGGCGGCCCGCGCGGCCGGCGGCGCGGCGCTGGTGGCGGGCGGCGTGCCGGCCATGTGCGACGGCATCACCCAGGGCGAGGCGGGGATGGAGCTGTCGCTCTTCTCCCGCGAGGTGATCGCCCTTTCCACCGCCGTGGCCCTCTCCCACCAGACGTTCGATGCCGCGGTCTTCCTCGGCATCTGCGACAAGATCGTGCCCGGCCTCGTCATCGGCGCGCTCTCGTTCGGCCATCTGCCGGCGGTGTTCATCCCCTCCGGCCCCATGACCAGCGGGCTGCCGAACAACGAGAAGTCCCGCATCCGCCAGCTCTATGCCGAGGGCAAGGTGGGCCGGGACGCGCTTCTGGAGGCGGAGAGCCAGTCCTACCACGGACCCGGCACCTGCACCTTCTACGGCACCGCCAACACCAACCAGATGCTCATGGAGATCATGGGCCTGCATTTGCCCGGCGCCTCCTTCGTGACGCCGGACACGCCGCTGCGCGATGCCCTCACCAAGGCGGCGGCGCAGCGCGCGCTGGCCATCACGGCGCTGGGCAACGATCACATCCCCGCCGGCCGGATGCTGGACGAGAAGGCGTTCGTGAATGGCATCGTCGGCCTCCACGCCACCGGCGGCTCCACCAACCACACGCTCCACCTCGTCGCCATGGCGGCAGCGGCGGGCATCGCCTTGAGCTGGGACGATTTCTCCGCGCTCGCCGAGGTGACGCCGTTGCTCGCCCGCGTCTATCCCAACGGCTCGGCGGACGTGAACCATTTCCATGCGGCGGGCGGCATGCCCTTCGTGGTGCGCGAACTGCTCTCCGCCGGCCTGCTGCATGCCGATGCCGAGACCATCCTCGGCCGGGGCCTTGAGGCCTATACCCGCGAGCCGGTGCTCGCGCCCGACGGTTCCCTCGACTGGCGGGACGGGGCGACGACCAGCGGCGATGACAAGGTGCTGCGCGGCGTCGCGGCACCGTTCCAGGCCACCGGCGGGCTCAAGGTGCTGGACGGCAGCCTCGGCCGGGCCGTCATCAAGACCTCGGCGGTGGCCCCGGAGCGCCATGTGATCGAGGCGCCGGCCAAGGTCTTCCATTCGCAGGAGGAGCTTCAGGCGGCCTTCAAGGCGGGCGAACTGACCGGCGATCTCGTCGCCGTCGTGCGCTTCCAGGGGCCGAAGGCCAACGGCATGCCGGAGCTGCACAAGCTCATGCCGCCCCTCGGCGTACTGCAGGATCGCGGGCAGAGGGTGGCCCTCGTCACCGACGGCCGCCTCTCGGGCGCGTCCGGCAAGGTGCCGGCGGCCATCCATGTCACGCCGGAAGCGCTGGACGGCGGTGCCATCGCCCGCATCCGCGACGGCGACATGATCCGGGTCGATGCGGTGACGGGCCGGCTGGAGGTGCTGGTCCCGCCCGGCGAATGGGCGGCCCGGCCGAGCGCGACCGCCGATCTCTCCGCCAATCATGTGGGCGTCGGGCGCGAATTGTTCGCCCCCTTCCGCGCCGCCGTGGGCGAGGCGGAGAACGGCGCCTCGATCTTCGCGGCGGTGTGAGGAGATAGAGCGCCGTCATCCCCCGGCTTGTCCGGGGGATCCACTCCGCCGCGAAGATCGACCGCGGAAAACACGCAGCGTCCCTCTGGCCCCGCGGTGGATTGCCCGCACAAGGCGGGCAATGACGGCGCGGGAAATGCGCCCGGAAAGTTGCGTTTTTCCCAGCGGCGTCAAGTCCGCAGGTCCAACCAGCGCTCAGCCCAGCGCCGTCCCGTTGGCGGCGAGCACGGCGCCCGCCAGATAGAGCGAACCGGCAATCAGCACCCGCGGCGGCGGCACCACCGCCTCGCGGGCGATGCCGTCGAGGGCGCTGCCCACGTCCCGCGCCACGCTCGCCTTCATGCCGAGGCTGACGGCGGCGGCCGCCACGTCCTCCGGCTTCAGGCCCGCATGTTCTCCGGGCACCGGCACCGCGATGGCCTCGCGCACGAGGCCGGCGAAGGGCTGGAGGAAGCCGGTGACATCCTTGGTGCCGAGCATGCCGAGGATGAGCACGAGGGGCCGCGAATAGCGCTCCTCCAGCTCACACAGGGCATGGGCGAGGGCCGCGCCACCGGCGGCGTTGTGCCCGCCGTCGAGCCACAATTCCACGCCGGCCGGTGCGCGGGCGGAGAGCGGGCCGGGCGCGAGCCGCTGGAGGCGCGCCGGCCAGTCGGCCCGCAGGATGCCCGCGTCATGGGCGGCGGGCAGCTTCACCGCGCGCAGGGCGGCGACGGCGAGGCCCGCATTGTCGATCTGGTGCGGTCCGACGAGGCGCGGGCGCGGCAGGTCGAGCAGGCCGTCCTCGTCGGCATAGACGAGCCGGCCCCCCTCCTCCTGCACGTTCCACTGCTGGCCGCGCACGAACAAGGGCGCGAGCTTCTTCGCCGCCGCCCGCTCGATCACGGCGAGCGCCTCCGGCGACTGGGCGCCGGTCACGACGGGGCAGCGCGGCTTGATGATGCCCGCCTTCTCCCCTGCGATGGCCTCCACCGAGGAGCCGAGGAAGTCCACATGGTCGATGGAAACCGGCGTGATGACGCTGGCCAGCGGCTTTTCCACCACGTTGGTGGCGTCCAGCCGGCCGCCGAGGCCCACTTCCAGCAGCAGCACGTCCGCCGGATGCTCGGCGAACAGCAGGAAGCCCGCCGCCGTGGTGATCTCGAACAAGGTGATGGGGGCGCCGGCATTGGCCACCTCCGCCCGGTCGAGGGCATCGGCCAGCGCCGCGTCGGAGACGAGCCGCCCGCCACCCGGCGCGCCGAGGCGGATGCGCTCGTTGAAGCGCACCAGATGCGGCGAGGTGTAGACGTGCACGCTCTGGCCGGCCGCCTCCAGCATCCCGCGCATGAAGGCGATGGTGGAGCCCTTGCCGTTGGTGCCGGCGACGTGGATCACCTTCGGCAGGCGCCGCTCGGGATGGCCGAGCGCCTCCAGCAGACGCTCCATCCGCGAGAGGGACAGGTCGATCTTCTTCGGGTGAAGCGCGGCGAGGCGGGAGAGAATCTCGTCCGTGGCGCGGGCGGGCAGGGGCAGTGCCATGGTGCGTCGAGCCGGGAGCCCCCACGGGAGGGGCCCGCGATCAGGCCTCCCTCACGCCGCCTGCGGGCGCGGCAGCCGGCCCTTGGGCGGCAAAGCCGGCGCCTTGGTCAGCATCCGGCACAGGCGGCCCAGCGTGTCGCGCATCTCGTGGCGGTGCACCACCATGTCGAGCATGCCGTGTTCGCGCAGATATTCGGCGCGCTGGAAGCCGTCGGGCAGCTTCTCGCGGATGGTCTGCTCGATCACGCGCGGGCCGGCGAAGCCGATCAGCGCGCCGGGCTCGGCGATCTGGATGTCGCCCAGCATGGCGTAGGAGGCGGTGACGCCGCCCGTGGTCGGGTTGGTGAGGACGACGATGTAGGGCTTCTTCGCCTCGCGCAGCTCCTGGATGGCCGCCGTGGTGCGCGGCATCTGCATGAGGGAGAGGATGCCCTCCTGCATGCGCGCGCCGCCGGAGGCCGCGAACATGATGAAGGGCGTGCCGCGCTCGGCGGCCGTCTCCAGCCCCTTCACCACCGCCTCGCCGGCGGCCATGCCGAGCGAGCCGCCCATGAAGCCGAAATCCTGCACGGCGATGGTGACGGGCAGCTCGGTGAGCAGGCCGGTCGCCACCTTTACCGCGTCCTGGTAGCCGGTCTTGGTGCGGGCGTCCTTCAGGCGGTCCACATAGCGGCGCTCGTCGCGGAACTTGAGCGGGTCGATGGCCACCTCGGGAAGGGTGACTTCCTCATAGGCGCCGTCGTCGAAGGTGTTCTTCAGCCGCGTCACCGCGTCCATGCGCATGTGGTAGCCGGACGCCGGGATGACGTAGAGGTTCGCCTCCAGATCCTTGTGAAACACCATCTGCCCGGTCTCCGGGCACTTGACCCAGAGGTTTTCGGGCACCTCGCGCCGCGCCAGGAAGTCGCGGATCTTCGGGCGGACGACGTTGGAAATCCAGTTCACGGGATCATCTCCGGTACGGAGGGGCGCGGCGTCGCGCTGCGGCGCACATAGTCCCCCCTCCGCCCTAATGGCAAGTCTGACACGGCGAAAGTACGGCGATCACCGCTGTTGCCGTCGATCATACCACCTTGCTGCCGTTGCGGCGAAGCCGGCTCAGCGCCGCACGCCGCGCACCGCCTCGGCCAGCTCGCTGACGAGGGCTTCCACGCCGATCACGGTGTTGGACGTGGCCTTGCCCTCCTCGTCGAGGGTGCGGCGCACCACTTCCACCAGCGCCGAGCCGACGACCACCGCATCGGCGCCCTGCGCGATGGCGGCCGCCTGTTCCGGGGTCTTCACGCCGAAGCCGACCGCCACGGGCAGCGCGGTATGGCTCTTGATGCGCGCCACGGCGGTGGCCACCGCGTTCGCATCCGGCGTCGCCGCGCCGGTGATGCCGGTGATTGAGACGTAGTAGACGAAGCCCGCGGTGTTCGCGAGCACGGTGGGCAGGCGCTTGTCATCGGTGGTGGGGGTGGCGAGGCGGATGAAGTCCAGCCCGGCATTGAGCGCCGGGATGCAGAGTTCGTCGTCCTCCTCCGGCGGCAGGTCCACCACGATCAGACCGTCCACCCCGGCGACCTTGGCGTCGATGAGGAAGCGCTCCACGCCGAAGACGTAGATGGGGTTGAAATAGCCCATCAGCACCACCGGCGTGGTCTGGTCCTCGCCGCGGAAGGCGGCGACCATTTCCAGCGTCTTGGCCAGCGTCTGCCCACCCTTGAGCGCGCGCAGCCCCGCCGCCTGGATGGCCGGGCCGTCGGCCATGGGATCGGTGAAGGGCACGCCCAGCTCGATCACGTCGGCCCCCGCGCCCGGCAGCGCCCTGAGGATGGCGAGCGAGGTCTCACCGTCCGGGTCGCCGGCGGTGACGAAGGTGACGAGGCCCGGCCGCCCCTCTTCCTTGAGGGCGGCGAAGCGGTCGGAGATGCGGGTGGTCATGGGCTTGCCTGGATGAGAGGAGACGCGGACTATTTCTGTCCGGCCAGCGTGCAGGTGGCGCTGGTGGCGCTGGTGCCGCCGAGGAAGCGCACCTGGTCGGTTCCGGTGACGCCGCCGACGATGGAGAACAGCGTGGTGGAGGCCTTGCCGAGGGCGCGCTTGCCGGCGAAGAACTCGCAGGTCACCTTCACCTCGGCCGCCGTGGCGGTGCCCGTGTTCTTCACCGCCACCGAGACATAGGCGCCGGCGGCGTCGGTGTAGATCTTGCCCGGCGTCAGTTCGAGGTCGGCCGCCTGCGCACCGCCAAGGGTGAGCACGACCGCCGCCGTGGCGATCGAGGACGACACGACTTTCCCGCAGATGCTCTTCATGGTCACGCCCCCAGACGAGTCCCGAGTATCTCCGCCACCTGGGGGACGTCCTTGTCCCCGCGGCCGGAAAGGTTGACGACCATCAGGTGGTCCGCCGGCAGCTTGGGCGCCAGTTCGATCACCTTGGCGATGGCATGGGCCGATTCCAGCGCCGGAATGATGCCCTCGAGCCGCGTCAGCAGCTGGAAGGCGTCCAGCGCCTCCTGATCGGTGCAGTTGAGATAGGTGACGCGGCCCACGTCGTTCAGCCAGGAATGCTCCGGCCCGATGCCGGGATAGTCGAGGCCGGCCGAGATGGAATGGGCCTCGATGATCTGGCCGTCGTCGTCCATGAGCAGATAGGTGCGGTTGCCGTGCAGCACGCCCGGGCGGCCGCCGGCGATGGACGCCGCATGCTCGTGAGTGTCGATGCCCCGGCCCGCCGCCTCCACGCCGTAGATCTTCACCTCGGGATCGTCGAGGAAGGGGTGGAACAGGCCCATGGCATTGGAGCCGCCGCCGACGCAGGCGATGAGGCTGTCGGGCAGGCGGCCCTCCATCTCCTGCATCTGCTCGCGGGTCTCGCGGCCGATGATGGACTGGAAATCGCGCACCATGGCCGGATAGGGGTGCGGGCCGGCCACCGTGCCGATGCAGTAGAAGGTGTCGTGGACGTTGGTCACCCAGTCGCGGAGCGCCTCGTTCATGGCGTCCTTGAGGGTGCGCGAGCCGGACTGCACGGGCACCACCTCGGCGCCCAGCATCTTCATGCGGAACACGTTGGGGGCCTGACGCTCCACGTCCACCGCGCCCATGTAGACCACGCACTTCAGGCCGAAGCGGGCGCACAGGGTGGCGGTGGCGACGCCATGCTGGCCGGCGCCGGTCTCGGCGATCACCCGCTCCTTGCCCATGCGGCGGGCGAGCATGATCTGGCCGAGCACGTTGTTCACCTTGTGGGAGCCGGTGTGGTTCAGCTCCTCGCGCTTCAGATAGACCTTGGCGCCGCCGAGATGGTTGGTGAGGCGCTCGGCGAAATAGAGCGGCGAGGGGCGGCCCACATAATGGGTGAGGTAGCCGGCCATCTCCGCATGGTAGGCGGGATCGACCTTGGCCGCCTCATAGGCCTTTTCCAGCTCCAGGATGAGCGGCATCAGCGTCTCGGCGACGAAGCGGCCGCCATGGATGCCGAAATGGCCGCGGTGATCGGGGCCGGTGCGATAGGAATTGAGAACGGTCACGACGCGCGGGCCTTCGATAGGGGGTCTTGCAAGGATGAGGTGGACGCGGCGCGCCTCGCCGCAGCGACGAAGGCACGGATCTTGTCGGGACTTTTCACGCCGGGCGCGTCCTCCACGCCAGACGATACGTCCACGCCGTCCATCCGGACCAATCCGAGGGCCTGCGGCACGTTGTCGGCGGTAAGGCCTCCGGAAAGCATGAGAGGCCGGTTGACGTCAAGGCCGGCGACCAGCGCCCAGTCGAACGGCCGGCCGTTGCCGCCGGGCAGAAGCGCCCCCGGATCGGGCTTGGCGTCGAACAGGATGCGGTCCGCCACCGCCGCATAGGCCGGCAGGACCGCGAGATCCTCCCGGCGTGCGACCGGCAGAGCCTTCATCACCGGCAGGCCGAAGCGCGCCTTGATGTCGGCGACGCGCGCGGGCGTCTCGTGGCCGTGCAACTGGAGAATGTCGGGCGAAAACGCCGCGATCACGTCCTGAAGGAGCGCGTCGTCCGGGTCCACCAGCAGCGCCACCTTGCCGGCGCGGCCGGCGACGCGGGCGACCAGGGCCGGCGCATCGGCGAGCGCGAGGTGGCGCGGGCTCTTGGGGAAATGGACGAAGCCGACGAGATCGGCGCCCGCCTCGAGGGCGGCCTCAAGCGCATCCGCCGTGCGGATGCCGCAGATCTTGACCTCGAAGCGCCTGTCGTCGCGAGCCATGGGGTGAACCTGGGAGGGTGCCGGTCGTGAACCTTCACACCGTAGAGGTGAGGGCCGCCATTTCAACGGCCCTCGCGATGCGTCGGGAAGGGACCGGCGGGCCGGTCAGGTCTCGACGCGGGTGAACTGCCCCGCCTTGCGGAACCGCCAGAGATAGGTCGGCAGCACCACCGCGAGGGAGGTGGGGGTGAGATCGAGGCCGGCCAGCGTCCGGCCCTCGGCGATCGCAGCCTGAGACACCACATTGTCCGAGCGCAGCATGTCCACCTGATCGACGGTGAGCGGCGCGCCGGGGGCCCACTGGGTCAGCTTGGCCATGAAGGAGGCGAGGCCGAACGGCAGATCCACCAGAACCCGCTTGGCGCCGATCTCGGCGAGCATCAGCTCCATCAGCTCGCGGAAGGTGCGCACCTCGGGACCGCCCAGCTCGTAGGTGGTGCCGGCCTTGGCCTTGCCGTCCACCGCGGCGAGCACGGCGGCGGCCACGTCGCCGGCGAACACCGGCTGGAACTTGGTGACGCCGCCGCCGATCAGCGGCAGCGCCGGGGAGAGGCGGGCCATGGCGGCGAAGCGGTTGAAGAACTCATCCTCCTGCCCGAACACCACGGAGGGGCGGAAGATCACCGCGTCCGGCACCGTGGCGCGCACGACGGCCTCGCCGGCCGCCTTGCTGCGGCCGTAGCCGGAGGGGGAATTGGCATCGGCGCCGATGGCCGAGAGATGCACCAGCGGCACGCCCTGCGCGGCGGTCGCGGCGGCAACGGCGCGGGCACCGAAGGCGTGCACGGCATCGAAGCTCTGCCGGCCGCCCTCGGCCAGCACGCCCACGAGGTTCACCACCGCCTCGGCGCCGTCGACGGCGCGGGCGACGCTCTCGGGATAGCGCACGTTGGCCTGGGAAATCTGGATCTGGCCGACGAAGCCCAGCGGCTGGAGAAAGCCGGCCAGTTCCGGCCGGCGCACGGCGACGCGCACGCGATAGCCGCGCATGGCCAGCGCTCGCACCACATGCCGGCCGAGAAAGCCGGAGCCGCCGAAGACCGTCACCAGGCTGTCGTTCACCGGACGATCGGTCACCGTCACATCGCTCATGCCGAACCCCCGCCTTGATGCGCCGCGCCGGCCTCGGCCTTGCGCGCCGCCGGCATGCCTTCGTGCCGGCATGCCATATATAGAGTGCGCGCAGCACATACGCGATGCCGGCGGGTTCCGTAAAGCCGCCAAGGTGCCACGTCGTGTACGACTTTTCCGTCCAACGTGTTGACGCGGGAGCCGCGCGACCGTATAAGCCCGCCACCTAGCTGGCGGCATGGGCTGCCGGCTTGTTCACTCATTCATGCGCGACGCGAAGTGGCCAGATGGCCGTGCCGCCGGGCGCGAACCAGCAAGGACGGCCGATGGCCAATACGCCTTCCGCCAAAAAGGCGGTCCGCAAGATCGAGCGTCGCACCGAGGTCAACCGGTCTCGCCGGTCTCGCGTGCGCACCTATCTGCGCAAGCTCGAAGACGCGCTCGCCACCGGCGACGCCACGGCCGCTTCCGCTGCCTTCAAGGCGGCCGAGCCGGAAATCATGCGCGCCGTGACCAAGGGCGTCATTCACAAGAACACCGCGTCCCGCAAGGTGTCCCGCCTTGCCGCCCGCGTGAAGAAGCTCAGCGCTTGATTTAGATCAATCAAGCAGACTGACTTATCTTGAAGGCCCGGCTCTGCCGGGCCTTTTTGCTTTGGACCGGCCGCAGAGATCTTCAGCCAGACTGTTGCGCGCGGACCCCGATTCTCTGACCCCGTCAAGGGCGCGGCGGCCGGAAACTCGGCAAAGGGCGCGGTTTTTTCCAGCCCGGCCGGCCGCTGCGGGGGCAATCCGGACCGATCAGAAAAACCCGATCCGCGAGAACGGCTTAGAGGCCAAAGGCTGGAACACGCCAAAGCGGCCCCTTTGGAGGAGTATTGGATAACCGTATTTCCCTACGTGGCGGGGCGCCGCACTTCCTGCGCCGGCTTCGCGAATCTCATTGTCGCGACAGAGGTTTGCCGGCTGAACGCAAGGTCGGGGGTGTGGCGCGGGCGCACCGGCTTTTACCCGCTATCCCCCCGCCGGGGTCAAAGGCGTTGCACCCCCCAAACCGGCTGTGTATGTTCAACCTCACTCCGGGAGCGACCCTGGGGTTCACCGATAGAATGAAGTTTTCACGGCTCTTCGTGGATGAGGAGGGGATGTATCGTGTCTGAATTCGTTCACGTACCCCTCGTCTTCGGCCGTATTCGTAATCTGCGTTACCTTCATTCGTTGGAGCTATGCTAAGGGCGGACATCTGATCCGCCTAAAGGCATCTACGAGACCAAACAAAAAACTGGTTCATTCCAACACCCGTCGATGGTTGGCATCGTCGGAGATGGGGCGGCTATGACTTCGGGCACATGCGCGGCAGCGGACACAGGAACAGGTCCCTCGATCTCTTCGGCTACGCGTTGCGTTCGAGCCTGCCGGAGCGCTGTGCTCCATTCCAGTTGCGCCCCGCCGCCCAGCTACGGCAAGGACCGCGCATGACGGTGCGTTGAACCCGTTGCGCTGATGCCGTGGGTGCCTTAGCACCCGTTTCCGAAACTCCCCACGAGACAAAGGCCGCGCTGCCCGCCCCAGGGCGCGGACGGCTTTTGCGTCTCCAACCAGGGAACCGCCTTTCGCGCGGTCGCGATCCTTATGCTCAAGCCTCATGCGCCGGTTGCCGCGCGCACCGTTCCTTTTCAGTCAGCCCTTGCGGAGGCCGTCGAGATGGATTGCGCGTCGAACCCCAGCGCTCCCTCGGCCCCGTGGGATCGGGTGCTCCAGCGGCTGCGCGAGGAGATCGGCGAAGAGAAGTTCACCAGCTGGTTCGCGCGCATGGATCTCGACGCGCTGACGTCGGACGTGGTGCGCCTGTCGGTGCCCACGCGATTCCTGAAGTCGTGGATTCAGGAGAATTATCTGCCGCGCATCGCCGACATCTGGGCGGAAGAGAGCGGCGCGCGCCGCCGCGTGGATCTCGCCGTGCGCAACGCCTTCGCGCGCCCCGTGGCGCTGAAGGCCTCGGCCCCGCGCGAGGTGGTGAGCGAGCGCACCGAGCGTCCCGTCGAGACGAAGCCGGCCCCCCGTGCCTCCGAGGCGCGCGGCGAGGTCCGGGAGACGGGCGGCGACGTCGCGTCCGGATCGCCGCTCGACCCGCGCCTGACGTTTGAATCGTTCGTGGTCGGCAAGTCCAATTCGCTGGCGTTCGCCGCCGCGCGCAAGGTGGCCGAGACCCCCGCCGGCGCCGCGCCCGTCTACAATCCGCTCTATCTCCACGCGGCCGTCGGCCTCGGCAAGACCCACCTGTTGCAGGCAGTGGCCCGCGCCGGCGCCGCCCATGGCCGGCGCACCACGTACCTGACCGCCGAGCGCTTCATGTACGGCTTCGTGTCGGCGCTGAAGTCCCATTCGGCCATCGCCTTCAAGGATACGCTGCGGACCATCGACACGCTGGTGATCGATGATCTCCAGTTCCTGAAGGGCAACAATCTCCAGCAGGAATTCTGCCACACCCTCAATGCCCTGCTGGATGGCGGGCGGCAGGTGGTGCTGGCGGCCGACTGCCTTCCCGGCGAGCTTGAGCACCTCGACGAGCGCGTGCGCTCCCGCCTTGCCGGCGGTCTCGTGGTGGATCTTGCGCCGCTGGAGGAGGACCTGCGCCTGCAGATCCTGAAGTCGCGCTACCAGACCCTCGCCGAGCAGCACCAGGGATTCGCCGTGCCGGCGCCGGTGCTGGAATTCCTCGCCCGCAGCGTCGGCCAGTCCGGCCGCGACCTCGACGGCGCGCTCAACAAGCTGCTGGCCTTCAACCAGCTTACCGGCGAGCCGGTGACGCTCGACATGGCGGAAAATGCGGTCAAGGACCTCATCCGCCCGACCGATCCCAAGCGCGTGCGGGTGGACGACATCCTGCGGGTGGTCGCCAAGCACTACAACGTCTCGCGCGCCGACCTGCTGTCCCAGCGCCGCACCGCGACGGTGGTGAAGCCGCGGCAGATCGCCATGTATCTCGCCAAGACGCTCACCCTGCGCTCCCTGCCCGAGATCGGCCGCCGCTTCGGCGGGCGCGACCACACCACCGTGCTGCATGCGGTGCGCAAGATCGACGGGCTCGTCGCCACCGACCGCGCGCTGGCCGACGAGATCGAGGTGTTGAAGCGGCTCGCCCTCGAAAGCTGAGTCTGCCTCAGGGGCAGGACGAAGGGGCGGCGCCGCACCGGTGCCGCCGGTCTGCCCCGCGAAAAACCCCCGCTTCAGAAAATCTCCCCGCCAACCCTTGCCTTGCGCCCCCCGGGGCGGCAATGTCGGCGGCCCGGCGCCCGTTCCATCGGGTGCCAGACGGCGGCTTGCGCCGTCGCGCCACGCCACACCGGCGCACGCGCCCCTCGCCCGCATGACGGATGAGGGGATCTGCGGGCGTCATCCTTAGAATGTCGAGGCGGACCCACCGGCGGGACATCGGATCCCGCGGCAGGCCGGCTCGGAAGCGAAGAGTGAACGGGCCAGGACGATGAAGGTCACCGTCGAGCGCGCCGAGCTTCTGAAATCGCTCAGCCACGTGCACCGTGTCGTCGAGCGGCGCAACACCATCCCGATCCTCGCCAACGTGCTCATCAAGGCGGCCAAGGGCACGCTGGAGCTGAAGGCCACCGACCTCGACCTGGAAGTGGTCGAGAGCGTGCCGGCCGAGACCGGGCAGCCGGGCGCCACCACCGTGCCGGCCCATGTGCTCTACGACATCGTGCGCAAATTGCCCGATGGCGCGCAGGTGCAGCTGGAAGCCGGCGGCGAGCGTGGCACCCTCACGGTGCGCGCCTCCCGCGCCCGATTCTCGCTCCAGACCCTGCCGGAAGCCGATTTCCCGGATCTCGCGGCGGGCGAATTCTCCCACACCTTCAAGGTCAAGGGCGCGGAGTTCCGCCGCCTCGTGGACAAGACCCAGTTCGCCATCTCCACCGAGGAGACGCGCTATTATCTCAACGGCATTTACCTGCATGTGACCGACGCGGGCGGCAAGCCGATGCTGCGCGCCGTCGCCACCGACGGCCACCGCCTCGCCCAGGCGGAGCTTGAGGCTCCCGCCGGCTCGCAGGGCCTGCCGGGCGTGATCGTGCCGCGCAAGACCGTCGCCGAGATCCAGAAGCTGCTGGAGGACAAGGAGGCGGAAGTCACCATCTCCCTGTCCGCCACCAAGATCCGCGTGCAGGTGGGCGCCATCGTGCTCACCTCCAAGCTGATCGATGGCACCTTCCCGGACTATGGCCGGGTGATTCCCCAGGGCAACGACAAGACCCTCATCGTCGACAAGGATGAGTTCGCCGCCGCCGTGGACCGCGTGTCCACCGTGTCGAGCGAGCGCGGCCGCGCGGTGAAGCTGTCGCTGGGCGACGGCAAGTTGACCCTGTCCGTCACCAACCCTGATTCGGGCAGCGCCACCGAGGAGTTGGAGGTGGACTACACCGCCGAGCCCCTCGATATCGGCTTCAACTCCCGCTATTTGCTGGACATCACCTCCCAGCTCGAAGGCGACACCGCCGAGCTGAAGCTCGCCGATCCCGGCTCGCCCACCCTGGTGCGCGATTCCACCAAGACGGATGCGCTCTACGTCCTCATGCCCATGCGCGTTTGAGACTGCGGGTGTGAGGCGCATAAGGGCCTGTCCGGCAGCCGGCCCGGCGGTCCTGACGCCGCGGCGATCGTGACACCATGCTCCACGCCGCCATCCTGAAGCTGTCGCTCACCGCTTTCCGCTCCTATCCGGCGGCGCAGGTGGCGGTGGAGGCGCGCGCCATCGTGCTCACCGGGCCGAACGGCGCCGGCAAGACCAATATCCTCGAAGCCCTCTCCTTCCTCTCCCCCGGCCGCGGCCTGCGCCGGGCGCAGCTCGCCGACGTGGGCCACCGCCCGCCCGGAAGCCACGCGCCGGACGCGGACGGTGCGCCCTGGGCGGTCTCCGCCTTCATCGAAGGCGCGCTGGGCGAGGTGCGCCTCGGCACCGGCTATGATCCGGCGCAGGAAGGCGGGCAGCGGCGCTGCCGCATCGACGGCGAGGCCGTGCCCTCGGCCAATGCCTTCCTCGATCATCTCAAGGTGCTCTGGCTGACGCCGGAGATGGACGGCCTGTTCCTGGGCCCGCCCGGCGACCGCCGCCGCTATCTCGACCGGCTGGTGCTGGCGGTGGACGCCTCCCACGGCACGAGGGTCAACGGCCTCGAACGCGCGCTGCGCTCGCGCAACCGGCTGCTGGAGGAGAACGGCTCCGCCCGCTTCCTCGATGCGGTGGAGCACGAGGTGGCCGAGCTGGCGGTGGCGGTGGCCGCCGCGCGGCTGGAGACGGTGGCGCGGCTCTCCGCCGAGATCGCCGCCCATCGCGACGAGGCGTCCCCCTTCCCCTTCGCCGAACTCGCCCTCGACGGCGCCGTGGAGCGCCTCATCGCCCAGCATCCGGCGCTGGAGGTGGAGGACCGCTATCGGGCGCTGCTGCGCGACAATCGCCCGCGGGATCGCGCGGCCGGGCGCACGCTGGAGGGCCCCCATCTCACCGATTTGTCGGTGAGCCATGGCGAGAAGCGCCTGCCCGCCGCGCGCTGCTCCACCGGCGAGCAGAAATCCCTGCTGATCGGCCTCACTCTGTCCCACGCCCGTCTGGTGGGGAGCATGCAGGGCCTGTCCCCGCTGCTGCTGCTGGACGACGTGGTGGCCTATCTCGATGCCGAGCGCCGCGCCGGCCTGTTCGAGGCGCTGGCCCGCCTCGGGGCGCAGGTGTGGATGACCGGGGCCGACCCCTCCGCCTTCGCGGCGCTGGAGACGGCGGCGCGCTTCACCGTCGCGCCGGGCGCGATCACGCGGGCCTGAACGGACGACAAGCTTGGCGGATGCGCTGCGGCGGCTTAAAAGAGGGTATGCCGATCCGTCCCGCGACCCCTTCCGATATTCCCGCCATCACCGCCATCTATGACGAGGCGGTCCGCAACGGCACCGCCTCCTTCGAGCTGGAACCGCCGGGACCGGAGGAAATGGCCCGCCGCCAGGCCGCCCTCATGGACGGCGGCTATCCCTATCTCGTGCTGGAAGAGGACGGGAAAGTGCTGGGCTATGCCTATGCCAGCGCCTTCCGTCCGCGCGTCGCCTATCGCTACACGGTGGAGAATTCCATCTATGTGGACGAGGCGGCCCGGGGCCGGAAGGTCGGCCGCCGGCTGCTGGAAGCGCTCATCACCGAGTGCGAGGCGTTGGGCTTCCGCCAGATGGTGGCGGTGATCGGCGACAGCGGCAATGCCGGCTCCATCGCGCTGCACCGCGCCTGCGGCTTCGGCTCCATCGGCACCCTGCCGGCCACCGGCCTCAAGTTCGGCCGGTGGATCGATACGGTCCTGATGCAGCGCGCCCTCGGGGAGGGCGCGACCACCATTCCGGCGGACGCGGACCTCCTCAAGGGGTGAACGTCCTCAAGGGATGAACGTCAGCGGGTGATGAGCGTGCCGGCGCCGTGGTCGGTGAGGAGCTCCAGCAGCACCGCGTGGGGCACCTTGCCGTCGAGAATCACGACGCCCTCCACCCCCTTCTCCAGAGCGTAGATGCAGGTCTCCACCTTGGGGATCATGCCCCCCGAGATGGTGCCGTCGGCGATCAGCGCATGGGCCTCGGCGATGGTGAGCCGCGGGATCAGCTGCTTGTTCTTGTCCAGCACGCCCGGCACGTCGGTGAGCAGCAGGAAGCGCTTGGCCCCGAGCGCGCCGGCGATGGCGCCGGCGAAGGTGTCGGCGTTCACGTTGTAGGTGCCACCGTCCACCGCCGCCGCCACCGGGGCCAGCACGGGAATCAGCTCGCGGCCGAGGATCTGGTCGAGCACGGTGGTGTCCACGGTGTCGGGCTCGCCGACGAAGCCGAGGTCCACCTCCTGCGCGTCATCGCCGCCGGAAGAGACCACCACACGGTTCGCCTTGCGGGCGCGCACCATGTTGCCGTCCTTGCCGCACAGGCCGATGGCCTTGCCGCCCGCCTCGTTGATGAAGCCGACGATCTGCTTGTTGATGGAGCCGGCCAGCACCATCTCGACGATCTCGACCGTGGCCTTGTCGGTGATGCGCAGGCCCGCCGCGAATTCCGACTTGATGCCGAGCTTGCTGAGCATGGCGCCGATCTGCGGCCCGCCGCCGTGCACCACCACCGGATTGATGCCCGACTGCTCCATGAGCACGATGTCGGAGGCGAAGGTGCGCGCCACGTCCTCGCTGCCCATGGCGTGGCCGCCGTATTTCACCACGACGATCGCATCGTCATAGCGCTGCATGTGCGGCAGCGCCCGCGCCAGCACTTCGGCCTCGTGCTGGGCTTCCGACACGGACTGGGAATGGGGCTCGGTCATGGGGGGCTCGCAGATGGATGCTCGCGGGGGCACGGCGGTGGGGCCGCCGGGCGGCGCCCTTCTAGCGGTTTCCCTCGTGCGGTGAAAGGTCCGCTCGCGGCGCGGCCGGGACAGGCCGGTGCGGAAATCTCGTCGGCCGGGCTTCCTTCCCTCGCGAAAAGGTGATGAGAAGCAGTCCCGTCCGACACAATGGCGGCGTCAACTCCCGTCACCGGTTCGCCCGCCACAGCCCTCGCCCCGCCGTAGCTCCAGCCGCCGCCAGAGAGACCCGGCCTTCATGACGCCTCCGATTCTGCCTGCCAAGCATTCCACGAGCGCCTCCGCGCACGCCCATCATGGCCACCCGCCGGAGCGCCGGCCGCACGATCTCCGCCCCTGGCAGATCCTGCTGCTGTTCGTGGCCTGCCTCGGCCTCGTGTCGATCCCGATCCTCACCCATCCGATCCCGCCCCTGTCGGATTACGTGAACCATCTCGCACGCATGCACGTGATCGCCTCGATCCCCGGGGATCAGGACCTCGCGCGCTTCTACACGCTGAAATGGTCGATCCTGCCGAACCTGATGATGGACCTCATTGTCCCGCTCATCGACAAGGTGGTGGGCATCTACACCGCCGGCGAGATCTACACCCTGATGTGCTTCGCGCTGATCGCCGGGGGCACCATGACGCTCAACCGCACGCTGTTCGGCGTGTGGTCGGCGCTGCCGCTGCTGGCGTTCCCGCTGCTCTACAGCGGCGTCTTCCTCATCGGCGTGATGAACTATTATTTCGGCATCGGGCTGGCGCTGTTCGCGCTCAGCGCCTGGGTGGCGCTGCGCGACAAGTGGTGGCCCTGGCGCTATCTGGTGTCGGCGGCGTTCGTGGTGGCGCTGTTCTTCTGCCACCTGTTCACCGCGGGCATCTACGGCATCGGCATCCTTGCCTACGAGCTGGACCGCCTGCGCCTCGGCCGCGGGCCGATCTGGCCGCGCATCGGCGTGTTCGTCAGCGGCGGCCTGCCCTTCCTGCCCATCCTGCCGCTGCTGCTGGCGAGCCCCACCTGGGGCCTCAGCGGGCAGAACTACTGGGAGCCGCAGGGCAAGATCGCCGGCATCGAGCTGATCTTCAACGTCTATATCGACCATGTGGCGGTCGCCGTGGCGGCGATCTTCATCGTGGCCGGCGTCTGGGCGGCGCGGCACCGGCTGCTCTATGTCCACTCCTTCATGCTGCCGCTGCTGCTGGTGGCGGGGCTCGTCTATCTCGCCATGCCACGGGTGGTGTTCGCCACCTACATGGCGGACCAGCGCCTGCCGGCGGCCATCGTCTTCATGGTGCTCGCCGCCATGCGCGCGGACCTGCGCCACCGCTTCGCCCGGCGCGGGTTCGCGGTGGTGCTCATCCTGATGCTGGCGGTCCGCGTGGGCGAGGTGCAGGTCGTGTGGGACCGGCTGTCGCAATGGACGGTGGCGTTCCGCGAATCGGTCACGCGCATCCGCCCCGGCTCGCGCGTGCTCGTCGCCTATGCCGACATCCAGGGCGGCAACGATCCGACCGACCTGGGCCTGATGCACGCCGCCTGCCTCGCCATGATCGAGAAGTCGTCCCTCGTCACCACGGCCTTCACGGTGGAGGGCAAGCAGATCCTGCGCGCCCGCAAGCCCTTCAACGAGCAGGTGGACACCGAGGACGGCACCCCGCCCCAGATCGAGCAATTGCTCGTCACCGAGGAAGACCCGACGCCCGACGGCCCGCGCTACTGGGACCTGTGGCCGTCGAAGTTCGATTACGTCTACCTCCTGTTCACCGAGCGCGGCGCGCCCAACCCGGACAGCGACCACCTCAAGCTCATCGCCGAGGGCGAGCGCTTCCAGCTGTACGAGGTGGTGCCCCGCCCGCCGGCCCTGCCCGCCCTGCCGGCCCCACCCGCCCCGCGCTCCTGACGCCGGCTGACGCAGGCGACGTCACCGCGGTGTCACGATAGGGTGCAACGCAGAACCTCCCGCGGGCCCGGCCGGTAGCCGGGCCCGTATCCTTTTGCCCTGCCTCGATCCGGAGCCCCGATGGACACCGTTCTCACCAACGCCCGCCTCGTCCTCGACGATGCCGTCGTCGCGGGAACCATCACCCTCCGGGACGGGCGCATCCTCGCCATCGACGCGGGCCGCGCCACCACGCCGGCCGCCATCGACTGCGACGGCGACTTCATCGCCCCCGGCCTCATCGACCTGCACACGGACGCGCTGGAGGGCCATTTCGTCCCCCGTCCCAAGGTGTTCTGGCCGGATGCGCGCGCCGCCGCCCTCGCCCATGACGGGCAGACGGTGGCGAGCGGCATCACCACCGTGTTCGACGCCATCTGCGCCGGCGGCTTCGACCAGGCGAAGGCGGAGCGGCGCGAGTTGTTCGGAACCATGCTGGATGCGGTGGAGCAGGGGGCGCCCCTCTTCCGGGCCGACCACAAGGTGCACCTGCGCTGCGAGATGACCGACCCGAACGTGCTCGATCTGGTGGAGCCGACGCTGGCCCGGCCAAGCCTCGCCTTCGCCTCGCTGATGGACCACACGCCGGGCGCCCGGCAGTGGCGCAATGTGGAAGCGCTGCGCAATTTCCTGCTGGGCATCGGCAAGGACGCCCGCGAGGCCGAGCGCGAGATCGGTGAGCGCACGGCCCGCGGCCGCGCCAACGTGGCGCGCAACATGCCGCCGCTGGTGGAGATGCTGGCCTCAACCGGCCTCGTGCGGGCGAGCCACGACGACACCACCGAGGCGCATGTGGCCGAGGCGCAGGCCGCCGGCTGCACCATCAGCGAGTTCCCGACCACCCGCGAGGCGGCGCTGGCGGCCCGCGCGGCCGATCTCGCCACCATCGGCGGGGCGCCGAACGTGGTGCGCGGCGGCTCCCATTCCGGCGGCGTCGCCATGGGTGCGCTGGCGCAGGAGGGCCTCGTGGACGCCCTCGCGTCCGACTACGTGCCGGCGAGCCTGCTGCAGGCGGCGACGCGCCTCCACACCATGGACGGCATGGCGCTGCCGCAGGCCATCGCCCTCGTCACCCGCAACCCCGCGCAGATGGCGGGCCTCGCCGACCGCGGCCGGCTCGAAGCCGGGCTCCGGGCCGACGTGGTGCGCTTCCGCATCGTGGAAGGCACGCCGGTGGTGCGGCAGGTGCTGGCGGAAGGCGAGCGCGTCTTCTGACGCGCCGGCCCTTTCTAACAACGCCTCAGAACAGCGGCGGCACGATGCCCACCGGGAAGCCGGCGAGCTTGAGCGTTCCGGCATCGAAGGAAAGCGCGAAGATCGCGCCCTTGCGGCCCTCCACCTGACCCGGCTTGCCCACCATGGCGAGGGCGCCGACGATGGGCGCGATCTCCCGCGGGATGGCGCCGGCCTTGTCGAGGCCCTGCACCAGATCGTTGATGCCGGCGAAGCCGAGGTCGAGCTTGCCGTTGAGCCGGCCCTGGCTGTCGAGCGCCACCGCCCCGGTGGCCGTCACGGCGATCTTGGGCGAGGTGATGTGGAAGCGGTCGAGCTTGGCGATGCCGCCCGCATTGGCCCACGCACGCATGCGCTGCGCCACCGACATGGGCCGCAGGTCGGCCGAAGCCGTCACCGTGCCCTGAAGCGCCATCTCCACCGGCCCCTCCGCGCCAAGGGTATTGAGGAGCGCGCTTTGGCCGCCGGTGAAGCCGGACGCATAGTCGACGCCATCGGGCTTGCCGTCCTGCCCCGGCGAGCGGCGGGCGTGGAACTCGAACAGATGGGCGGAGAGGATGGAAACCGGCTGCGCGCCCGTGGCGGCGGGCTGCTCGAGCTTCAGATCGTGCGCCTGCAGGGAGAAGCGCTCCGGCCGGCCGGAGAGATCGCCGACGCCGCTCATCTGCAGCAGGGACCATACCGCCACATAGGATTGTCCGGTGTTGAGGTCCTCCACCCGCGCCGGGCCGGCGAACTCGGCGACGATGTGATTGGGCGCCCACACCTGCGCGACCGCCTCGGCCGAGGCGGCCGTGAAGCGCATGGCGTCGCCGCCGCGCGTCTCAAGCTTCGGCGACAGGCAGCGCAGCTCGAAGCGGAAGGGGAACCCGGCGAGATGGCGGTCGGTGCAGGTCCAGATGCGGCCGAGCTTCGCCTCACGCCCGATCCAGGCGTCGATCTCCCGCTCGGCGCGCCCGGCGGCATAGAACCACAGGCCGCTCCAGACGATGGCGGCGACCACCACCAGGGCCACGGGAACGATGACGAGCCAAGGCTTCGGCCGGCGCCCGGACGCTTCGGGGGGTGGTGAAACGGGAGCGGGCGAAACAGGGGCGGATGGGACAGGGGCGGTCATGGACATCCTTGCGGCTGGCCACGGTCGCCCGTGGCTTGCGATGGTCCTTGCCGGCTGTTAGGCGACGGTCCGGCGTTTCTGTCAACGCCGGGAAGGTGTGTCGGGCCCATGGCGGACGAGCGGTCGGCGAGCGGAGGCGGCAACGCGCCGGAGGCGGCGGGGCAATCGGTCACGCCTTCCGCCGCGGCGTCAGGTCAGCACGGCGATGTCTGGGTGTTCGCCTACGGCTCGCTGATGTGGAATCCGGGCTTCGCCTTCGTCGAGCGCTGCGAGGCGCGGCTCGTGGGCGCCCACCGCACCCTGTGCGTCTATTCTTTCCACCATCGCGGCACGCCGGAAAAGCCGGGGCTGGTGCTCGGCCTGGATCTCGGCGGCTCCTGCCGGGGCATCGCCTACCGGGTGGCGGCGGCACAGTGGCCGCAGACCCATGCCTATCTCACCGAGCGCGAGCAGATTTCCGGGGTCTATCGCGAGGTCATGCGGCGCGTGCGCCTGCTGGACGGGTCGGGGCGCGATGCGCCGGCGGTGGCCTATCTGGTCAACCGCGCCCATCCCCAATATGCGCCGGGCCTGACCCTCGACGACCAGCTGGCGCTGGTGCGCCGCTCCCACGGCAAGTCGGGGCCGAACACGGATTATGTGGTGGCGACGGTGAAGGCGCTGGAGAGCCTCGGCATCCGCGACCCGGGCCTCGCCTACATCACCCAGCACCTGACGGCGAGCCACGCTCTGCCCCCCGTCCTGCCGGATGATGCGGAGGGCGACGGGTCGCCCTGAGACCGCGCTCCTTACGCCGCGTGGCGGCGGGCGGGCAGGCAGAGCGCCTGAACAGCCGGGCGGGGCAGCGCCGGAACCTCGCCGCGTTCCATCGGATTGCGGCCCATGAGGCTGCGATCCATCAGGCGGCGCAGGGCAGGCGCATTCTCCTCGCCGAACACATGGATGTGGATTTCGTCGCCGCGCATCCTGAGCGCAGCCGTGCGGGCATGGCTCGCCGGCCCCGCCCACATGGCGATGGAGCCCGCGGGCGTGCGCCGCGACACCACCCCGAGGGCGTCCGGATAGTCCGGAGCGGCGTCGGGCCGATAGACCGAGAACACATGGCGCAGGCCGTCTTCGTCGCGCCAGAAACGGTAGCGCGCACCGAGGGCGGCGTGCTTGAGGCCGTTGAGACCACCGGCGTCCACAAGGGGGACAAGGAGCGAATCAGTTGCGTTCATGAGAACGAAACTAGAACGATCCCCCGCGATCGATCAAGAGTTTTCCACAGGGGTGGACAACGGGGACGACTCGGCGCTCGCGCGCGCCCTGAGATCGGCCGGTGCGCGGGGTCCAAGTTCCGCCAGTCCCTCGGCGAGGAGGCGGTCGCTGGCGGCCTCGATGTCGGCCTCGAGCCGGGCCATGATCTTCTGCCGCGGCAGCCCCGGCGGGATGGGCGGCAGGATCTCGACGAGGATGGTTCCGGGCCGCTTCAGGATGCTCCGGCGCGGCCAGTAGAGGCCGGAATTGAGCGCGATGGGCAGGCAGGGCACGCCGAGGCTGGAATAGAGGTGCGCCACGCCGAACTTGTAGTCCGGCGGCGCGCCGGCCGGGCGGCGGGTGCCTTCCGGGAAGATCAGGATCTGCCGGCCCTCGGCCATGTCGGCCTGCGCGCGCCGCGTCATGGCCTTGAGCGCCGCCGAGCCGCCCTTGCGATCCACCGGGATCATCCGCGCCCGCGCCGCGAACCAGCCGAACACCGGAATGGACATGAGTTCGCGCTTCAGGATGAAGGCCGGGTCCGAGAACAGCGGCAGCAGCGCGAGGGTCTCCCAGGCCGACTGATGCTTGGAGGCGATCAGCAGCGGGCCGTCCGGGATGTTCTCGGTGCCGCGGAACTCCGCGCGCGTCCCGACGATCACCCTCAGCAGGAACATGGTGGTGGCCACCCACCACAGGACACCGGTGCGCCACAGCCCCTGGCGCGACAGGAACGGCAGCGCGGGAAGAAAGGCCAGCAGATAGAGGGTCGTCACCAGATAGAAGGCGATCTGGAAGACGAGCGAACGCAGGAAGGTCAAGGCGGTCTCCCTGCCCCGCGGCCGGGCGGCCGGGAGCGCGTGTTCAGTGCGACGCGGCGGCCGCCCCGGCCGGCGGCGCGGCAGCGGCCCCGGAGCCCGCCACCGCCTGGGCGGGACGGATCTTCACCGTGGCCATGATGTACTTCAGATATTCCTTCACCAGCAGCTTCAGCGTTCCGGTATCGGTCCACCAGTTTTCCGGCTCGGTGCGGCTGGTGACGACGGGATAGGCCACCAGCTCCACGTCGGGAAGGGCGCGCGACAATTCCATCATGGCGCGGGGCATGTGCCAGGAGGATGTCACCACCACCAGCGAGCGGAACCGCCGCTCCCGCGTCCACTCCGCGGCTTCCAGCGCATTGCCGCGCGTGTTCAGCGCCTTGTGGCCGAGATCGATGCAGCAGTCCATCAGCCGCTCGCCGTCCGGCAGGGCGCGCCGCATCTCGTCGGACGAGGTGGCGGGATTGACGCCGGTGATGAGCAGGCGCTGGCCGAGCCCCTCATTGAGCAGGGAGACGGCATCGATGATGCGCGACGGCCCGCCGGTGAGCACGACGATGGCATCGGCCGGCTTCACGCCCGCGGGCTCGCGGCCGGCGATCTGGGTGGTGAAGGCAACGAAGCCGACACCGGCGACGACGGCCCCGAGCGTTCCGAGCGTCACAGCGGCAACGGCGAGGCGGCGCAACAGGCTGCGACGCGGTGCCGGCGATGGCCGCGTGTTCGTGGTCGCCCCGCTTCTGGCCGTGCCGGTATCGGACTGCCCGGGACCGATTTGCGCCCTCATCCTGCGCTCGGTGCTCGACATGGTCATGGAGCCGACGATGGCGCCGGAATGCGGCAGAGGCGAGGTGACGCACCCCCGGCCACCGCCGCCCCCACCGCCGCGGCGCGAATCATGTGATCGTCCTCAACGTGCGGTAAACGGTGACGCGGGAGGTGAGCGCCGTCGCCAGCGCCACGATCGCCACCGACACCGCGATGCCGAAGAAGCCGAGATAGCCGGGATTGAGCCAGCCGAGCACGGTCGGCAATTCCGGATCGCCGCCGAGGCCGAGGCGCGGGAGCGCGGCCAGCGCCCCGAACACCGCAGCAGCCGAGAGCCCGCCGATCAACCCGCCCTCGGCGCCGATCTTGAGGAAGTGACGCTGGAACTGGGCGGCGATGAAGCCGTCCCGCGCGCCGACGAAGTGCAGCACCTCCACCACCGAGCGGTTGGTGGCCACCGCCGCGCGGGTGGCGAACACCACCGAGAGCACGGTGGCGAGCCCCACCAGCACCAGCAGGACCACCGCCACCAGCATCACCCCGTCCGTCACCGCCACCAAGCGGCGCGACCAGCCGCGATGATCGTCCAGCGTGGCGGTGGGGATGCGGTCGGTGAGCGTGCGCTTGAGCTTGGCGAGATCGGGCGGGCTCGCCCCGTCGAGGCGCACCACGATCACCCGCGGCACCGGCAGGTCGCCGAGATCCAGCCCCGAGCCGAGCCACGGCTCCAGCAGCCGGGAGGTCTCCTCCGGCGTGAGGATGTGCACGTCGGCGATGCCGGGCGTCTTGCGGGCGATGTCGGCGGCGGCCTGCACCTGGGCGTCGGTGGCCTGCTTCTCGCCGGCGCGAATCTGGATGGTGACTTCCTGCGTCACGTCGGACCGCCACTGGCTGGCGGTCGCCCGCACCGCCACCGCCGTGCCGATGGTGAGGCCGGCAAGGAAGGTCATGATGGCCACCACCGCCACCAGTGCCCGCCCGGCGATAGTGGAGGACGGCACGATGGAAGCCAGCGCCCGCGCCTTGGCGCGCGGCGCCTCGCCCTCGGCCGACGGCTTCTTGGGCTGCGGGTTCTGGGGCTGGGTGGCGGCGTCAGTCGTAGACATAGAGGCGGCCGTCGGCGATCACGAGGCGGCGGGCGTCGTACTGGTCCATGAGCGCGATGTCATGGGTGGCCAGCAGCACCGACGTGCCGGACTTGTTGAGTTCGATGAACAGGCGGAGCAGGCGGCGGGCGAGGGTGGGGTCCACATTGCCCGTGGGCTCGTCCGCCAGCAGGAATTCCGGCCGCCCGATGAGGGCGCGGGCGATGGCCGCGCGCTGCTTCTCGCCGCCCGACAGCACCGGCGGCAGAACATGCATCCGGTCGCCGAGGCCGACCCAGCTCAGAAGCTCCGTCACCTCGCCGCGATAGCTCGCCTCCTCCTTGCCGAGCACGCGCAGCGGCAAAGAGACGTTCTCGTAGGTGGTGAGGTGGTCCAGCAGGCGGAAATCCTGGAAGACGATGCCGATGCGCCGGCGCAGCACCGCCACCTCGTCGGGATCGAGGGAAGAGACATCCCGCCCGAACAAGGTGATGAGCCCGCGCGTCGGCTTCAGCTGGAGGAAGAGGAGGCGCATGAGCGTCGTCTTGCCGGCCCCCGACGGGCCGGTCAGGAACTGGAACGAATTGGGCTCGATGCCGAAGGACACATCCTTCAGCACCTCCGGGCCCATGCCGTACCTGAGGCCGACGTTCTCGAACCGGACCACGCCCCAACCCTTCGCTCGAATCGCGCCACGGCGCCTCGCCCCACCATAAACGAAGCGGAAGGCGTCGCCACGGGGGCGCGGAAGGCCCGCCCCGTGCGAGTGCCGAGGGGTGGGGAAGGGCTGTCCCGCATTGCGCCCGCCGGGTCCGGCGGCTATCTCGGAAGAGCGCCCGCGGCCCCGACGGCCACGCTCGCGCTCTGGCGAAGAGGGACCATGAACCTGCCGAACGTCAGCGTCCTTTATGACGAGAACCGCATCGCCGCGCGCAACCACGCCCTGGCGGTGGAGATCGCCGCGCATGCGCCCGAGCGGCTGCTCGCCGTGGCGGTGCTGAAGGGCTCCTTCATCTTCGCCGCCGACCTCCTGCGCGCCATGCACACGTCCGGCCTCGCGCCGGAGGTGGAGTTCATGCACCTCTCCTCCTATCGCGAGGCGACCATCTCCTCCGGCCAGGTGGAGATCCTGAAGGACGTGGAGAGCGACGTGCGCGACCGCGACGTGCTGCTCATCGACGACATCCTGGAATCCGGCCGCACCCTCGCCTTCGCCAAGGACCTGCTCATGGCGCGCGGCGCGCGGCGGGTGCTGGTGTGCGTGCTTCTGGAGAAGCCGGGCAAGAGGGCGGTGCAGATCGAGGCCGATTTCGTCGGCTTCACCTGCCCGGACGTGTTCGTGGTCGGCTACGGCATGGACGTCGCCCACGCCTTCCGTCAGCTGCCCTTCATCGGGCATGTGGAGGGGCTGGAGTAGCCCTCAGCCCCCTCCCCTTCAGCACCCCATAAGTCTCAGCCGCCCTTGGCCTTCAGCCGGGACTGGATCTGCTGGCCGATGTCGAAGGCCCGCTGCTCCAGCAGCACCGGCGTCTCGCAGACATAGATGAGGGACTTGGCCCGCTCGTCGAAGATGCGGGTGTCCCAGTTGAGCTGCTCGTCGAGCTTGCGACTTTCGGCGGTCTCGGGCGCGGTGATGGAGGTCTGCGCCTTGCTCAGCTCGTCGGCCTCCTCGCGGATGCGGTCGGCGAGGCGCTGCTGGCCGTGGGCGTAGCGCACGATGCCGTGGATGATCTTGCTGCGCTGGTCGTTGATGATCTCGTAGACCCCGGCCATCACCCGGAGCAGGCCCTTGTCCGCCTCGGCGCCGGCCTCCTTCACGAAGCCATCCAGCAACGGGCCGAACTCCTTGGCCGGCGTGCGGCGGGAGGCAAGCTTCACCGCGAGGGAAGCGGCATCCTGATCGTCGGTCCATTTGCCGGCGGAGGCCGGGTCCGGGCCGCTCCACACCTGCGCGAGGTCGATCTCCGGCGTCCTGCGCTGCGGGCAGGGCCAGTCGGGATCGCTCTTCGGCTGGGCGGCCAGCGGCCCCGCGCTCAGGACAGCGGCGACCCAAAGGAGCGATACTTGGGCCGAGGCGGCGGCAAGCGAACGGATCACGCGGCTTCTCCTTTTGGCCCGCCCCGCCGCCCCATGATGCCGCGGCCCGGATCGTAGGCGACGACGGCGAGGGCGAAGAAGACGATGGTGGTGCCGAGCACGACGGCGAAGGCCTGCGGCTCGAACGCGCCGTAGAGCGCGTTGCGCACCAGTTCCACGGCATGGGTGAAGGGGTTGAGAAGGCAGACGATGTACAGCGTCTCGCTGGCATCGCGGATGCGCCACAGCGGGTAGAGCGCCGAGGAGGCGAAGAACATCGGGAAGATCACGAAGTTCATCACGCTGGCGAAATTCTCCAGCTGCCGGATCAGCGAGGAGATGACGAGCCCGATGGCCCCCAGCATCAGCCCGGTGAGGATGAAGGCGGGCAGCGCGGTGAGATAGCCCATGGGCGGGATGTCCACCTCCCACAGCCGGGCGATGGCGAGGAAGACATAGACCTGCGCCAGCGACACGCTGACCCCCGCCACCAGCTTGGAGAACAGCAGATACCAGCGCGGGAACGGGCTCGTCAGCAGCACCCGCATGGAGCCCACCTCCCGGTCGTAGACCATGGAGAGGGAGGACTGCATGCCGTTGAACAGCTGGATCATCACCGCGAGACCCGGCGTCACATAGACCTCGTAGAGCACGTAGGTCTCGTAGGGCGGGATGATCGAGACGCCGAGGGTCGAGCGGAAGCCGGCGGCGAAGATGAAGAGCCAAACCAGCGGCCTCACCAGCGCCGAGAGAAACCGCTCCTTCTGCTGCACGAAGCGCAGCAGCTCACGGCCGACAATGCCGGACATGCACACCAGATAGCCGGCGGGGCCAAGGTGGCGCGCGGGCGCGGCGGGGGTCTTGCCGACGCTGGCCTCGCGAAGATTCCCCTCGCTCATGCCGCGTCCTCCGCCCGCGCCGCCGTCATGGCCCGAAACGCGGCCTCCAAAGCCGCCGTGGGGCCATCGGGCGCGCGCTCTTCCGCCGGCCGCAGATGCGCGCCAGTCACCTCGCGCGCGGTGCCGTGGGCGATGATGCGGCCCTTGTCGAGCACATAGATGAGATCGTCGGCCCGCACCTCGTCGAAGATGTGGGTGGCCCACAGCACCGCGAGCCCCTCTTCCGCCACGAGGCGCCGCACGATCTCGACGATGGCGGAGCGCGACGGCAGATCGAGCCCCACCGTCGCCTCGTCCAGCAGCAGCAGGCGGGGGCGGTGGATGAGCGCGCGGGCGATCTCCACCCGCCGCGACTGGCCGCCCGAGAGGGTGCGCACCTTGTCGTCGATGCGGTCGGCGAGGCCCACCAGCGCCAGCAGCTCGGCGATGCGGGCCTTCACCTCGCGTCCCGCCATGCCGTGCAGGGCGCCGTGATAGGCAAGGTTCTGCCGCACCGACAGATCGAGATCGAGCGTGCGGCTCTGGAACACCACGCCCAGCTCCGCCAGCGCGGCGGAGGGCGCGCGGGAGAGGTCGTGGCCGAAGATGCGCACCCGCCCCTCGCGCGTCGCATAGAGCCGCGTCGCCAGCGAGAACAACGTGGTCTTGCCCGCGCCGTTCGGCCCCAGCAGCGCGACGAAGCAGCCGGCCGGCACGGTGAGCGAGACACCATCCAGCGCGCGGCGCGCGCCGAAGGCGTGGCTCACCGCCTCGATCGCGAGCGCCGGAACGCGCGCCGGACCTTGCGCAGCATCACTCATTGCGGCGAGACCACCACGCCCCACGGCGCGCCGCCGACCTTGATGGACTTCACCACCTTGAGGTCCTGCACGTCGATCACCGAGACGTCGTTGGAATTGCCGTTGGTGGTGAAGAGCAGCTTCTCGTCCGGCGTGAAGGCGAGCTGCCAGACCCGCTGGCCGACGAGGAGATACTTCTGCACCTCGAAGGTCTCGGCATTCACCACCGCCACCCGGTTCGCCGGGCCCAGCGCGACGAAGGCGGTCTTGCCGTCCTTGGTCAGGCGCACGCCCACGGGCTGGATCGCCTCCTTGGACACGCCGGGGATCTGGAACGTGACCTTGTGGATGATCTTGCGCGTCTCGGGATCGATGACGGACACCGTGCCGCCGACCTCGGCGGAGACCCACAGGCGCTTGCCGTCCTTGGAGAATTCGGCGAAGCGCGGGCGCGCATCCACCAGCACGTTGGCGAAGATCTTGTTGGTCTTGGTGTCGATGAAGTGGGCCATGCTGGTGGTTTCGGAGGTGGCCACCAGCGTCGCCCCGTCCGGGCTCACCGCCATGCCTTCCGGCTCGGTGCCCACCGGCACCTGCGCCACCACCTTGTTCTGCTCCACGTCGAGGACCGTGACCTGGTTGTCGTCCTCGTTGGCGATGTAGAGCGGATTGCCCGAGGGGTGCAGCGCGAACAGTTCCGGGTCGGGGCCGGACTTCAGCTTGCGCATGACCTTGAGCGTGGCGGGATCGATGGCCAGCACCGCATGGTCGTCGCTGGCGCACAGGAACAGCACCTTGCCGTCCGGGCTCATGGTGATGCCACGCGGCCGGCGGCCGATCTTCACCGTCTGCTTGGCTTCCAGCGTGGTCGAATCGATGACGGTGATGGAATTGCCGCGCTCGTTGGAAACGTAGACCGTATAGGCCGAAGCCGCATCCGCCGCCGTCAGCGCGGCGGCTCCGGCGAGAAGGGCAACGAGCCGGCGCAGGGCGGTCGGGGTCATCGGGTTTCCTCCAGAATTCGGGCGTGTGTGGCGCGATTCGCGTCGCGCGCTTTGTCCCGGCATTTCAGTTCAGCCGGCATTTGGATTCGCGCTCGTCCACGCCGAGGGTATCGAGCGGGGTGCGCTGGTGCAGAAAGCCGTCCTCCGGCGCCACCGAGACGATGCCGAGGGGCTGGGCGATGAGGAGGGGCTGGCGCACCTGCTGGTCCCACGGCCGCACGCTCACCGGCACGCCCTTGAAGGCGGCGAGGCTGAAGTCGGGCGAGCGCATGAACTTCGCCAGCGCCACCGGGTCCGCCGTCTTGGCGCGGGTCGCGGCCTCGCCGACCATGCGCACGGCGAGCCACGCCTGATAGTCGGTCGCGCGCATGGGGCGGCCCGTGGCGCGCAGGAAGCGGTTCTGCAATTGGGCCGAGCCCCATGCATCCTGCGCCGGATGCCAGGTGCCCGCGGTCAGGCCCTGCGTACCCACCACAAGGCGGGGCTCGAAGGTGCGGAAGGGGATGTAATTGCCGAAATCGTTGGCCTCGTCCGCCACCACCAGCACGTCCGCATCCACGCCCCGACTGAACACCAGCGCGTCGGAGCGGGTGATGCTGTCCGAGCGGTCGCGCACCAGCGGACCGAAGGTCCACGGCTTGTCGGCGACGATCTTGAGCCCGAACTTCTTCGCCGATTTGCGCAGCGCGTCGGCATAGAGCTGATCCGCCAGGTTCGGCCCGACGATGAGGAACAGCTTGGTCCAGCGCTTCATGGCGAGGAACTGCATCAGCGCGTCCGCCAGCATCGCCCGGCTGGGCGCGACGTGGAAGACGTCCGCCCGGCACTGTTCGGCGCGCAGCGCATCGTCGGTGGCGCCGATGTTGAACAGGGTCACGCCCTTGCCCTTCACCGCATCGTCCACCTTGAGAAGGTCCGCCGCCGGCAAATTGACGACCAGAAGCTTGATACCGCCATCCGCCAGCTTGCGCGCCGCCTCGCCCGCATCCTCGTCCTCGGCCAGCGTGACCGGCTCCAGCACATAGCTCTGGCCGGTGAACTGGCCGGTCGTGTTGTTGTCCTTGATGGCGAGTTCGGCACCGGCCACCGCATCATCCGCCGGCACGGCGAGAAGATCGTAGAGCGGCGGTGGGGGGACCTCGCGGGTGAGAAGGCCGAGCCGCAGCTCCACGGGAGCGGGCGTTTGGACGGCTTCGGCAGACGGGGGCGCACCACCTGCAGGTTGCTGCGCCAGCGCCGTCCCGACACCGCCCGTGGCGCCCAGCAGCATGGCGCAGGCAGCGGTGAGAAGCAGGCGGGGCCAGCCAGGACCCGGCCAGTCGAGGCGCCAAGAAAGGCTCATGGGAAGGCTCATGGGCAATCGGGGCTCAGTCGATCCGGGTCGTCGGGAGGGGAAGATGTAGCCATCATCAGCCAAAAACGGCAACCGAATAGACATAAGAAAACAATAAGATGATCTCTCCTTGCCAGCGGCGGGCCGGCTGTGACACGCTCCCGACTGCCAAAGGTTCCCGATGATGTCCGGCGCTCGTTTCGTCTTTGCCCTTCTTTTCGCAGGCGCAACATTTTTCAGCGTGACAGGCCGCAGCTTTGCCGCGCCCGTCCCTATGGCCATCTTCGGCTTCGAGTTATTTGACGATACGGCAGACCAGCGCAACAGCATCCGTGCGGAACAGGATGCGCGGCTCAAGCTCATCAATGCCGAACTCTTGCGCCTGCTCGTGGAAACCGGGCAGGTGACACCCGTCGATCTCAAGCCCTTCGCCGCGCGCATCGAGGAGGCCTCCCCCTTCTTCAAGTGCAATGCCTGCGAGAACGAGATCGCCGCCGATGCCGGAGCGCGGTTCGAGGCGGTGGGCGTGGTGCGCAAGGTGTCCAATCTCATCCTGTCCATCGAGCTGCAGGTGCGCGAAATCGACCTGAAGGGCGTCGAAGGCAGCGCGAAGGTGGTGCGCGCGGGACAGGTCGATATTCGTGGCAACACCGACGATTCCTGGATGCGCGGCGTGCGCTATTTGATGAAGAACCGCATTTTCGCCCCGGGCCTGCCCGAGCTTTCCCAATGACGCGGCCGTCCGGCCCGTTCACCATCGACCAAACACTGTTGGAGGAACGTTTCCATGAGGCAGATGATTGCCGCCGCGGCGGCGCTTGCGGTCGCGATGATCCCGCTCGCCGCTGACGCGCACGGCCCCACCCGCAAGAAGGTGACGGAGAGCGTCGAGATCAACGCGCCGGCCGACAAGGTCTGGGCCGTGATCTCCAATTTCCAGGACATGAGCTGGCATCCCGCCGTCGACAAGCAGGAAGGCAAGGGCGGCAACGCCGTGGATGCCACGCGCCTGCTCACCCTCAAGGGCGGCGGCACCCTCGACGAGGTGCTGGTGAAGTACGAGCCGGAGCAGAAGACCTATTCCTACCGCATCAACGCGGTGGACGTGAAAGTGCTGCCGGTGACGAACTATTCCTCCACCATCGCGGTCATTCCCGTCGATGCCACCCACACCAAGGTGGAGTGGCGCGGCGCCTTCTATCGCGGCTATCCCAACAACGACCCGCCGCCGGAACTGAGCGACGAGGCCGCCGTCGCCGCCGTGACCGCGGTCTATCGCGGCGGGCTCGACGCCCTGAAGGCCAAGGTCGAAAAGGGCTCCTGATGGCCCTTGTGCGGCGCGCGGCGGCTCCGGCGATCCTCGCCGCGGCGGCCGCGCTCCTCGTCGCGCCCCGGCCTTCGGTCGCGGCGGAGGCCTTCATCACCAACCAGCCCGGCAATGAGGTGGCGGTGGTGGCGCTCGATGGCGCCGCCGCCCCGCCGAAACTCGTCGGGCGCATCCCTGTGCCCGGCGAGCCGGCCGGCATCGCCGTGTCGCGGGACGGACGCCGCGCCTTCGTCACCAGCCCCGAGGGCAAGGCCCTGTCGGTGATCGACACGGCGACCCGCATGGTCGAGAAGCGCATCCATGTGGACGGCGGTCCGCTGGGCGTGGCGGTCGCGCCCTCCGGCAAGCCGGTCTATGTGGCGGACTGGTATGCGGCGCGGCTCCTGGTGGTCGATCCCGACACGCCCGACGCGCAGCGCATCGCCCACACCGGCGCCTCCCCCTCCGGCGTGGCGGTGACGCCCGACGGCGCCCTCGTGCTCAGCGCCGATCGCGACGACGATCAGGTCTCCATCATCGATGCCGCGACGCTGGAGCGTCTCGCCGTGGTCAAGGTCGGCACGCGCCCCTTCGGCATCACGTTGTCCGAGGATGGGCGCACCGCCTACACCGCCAATGTGGGCTCGAACGATGTGAGCGTCATCGATGTCGCCGCGCGCAAGGTGGTCGGCACGGTAAAGGTGGGCAACAGGCCCTATGCGGTGGCGCTGGCCGGCAATCTCGCCTTCGTCACCAACCAGTATGCGGGGACGGTGAGCGTGTTCGACACCACGACCCTTGCGCCCCGCGCCACCATTTCCGTGGGCGAATATCCCGAAGGCATCGCCGCCTCGGACGACGGGCGCGCGGTCTATGTGGTGAACTGGTTCGACAATTCCATGAGCGTGATCGACACGCAGACGCTGAAGGTGGTCTCAACCCTCGAGGTGGGCGACGGCCCCCGCGCCTTCGGCGTCTTCCTGCGCCGGACGCCCTGACGGCACCGCTCGGCTCTGTCCCTCAAACGAAGCCGACCGGCGGGGGGCCCGTCGCAAAATCCCTGAAAACGAAAACGACCGGCGGGGAACCCGTCGCAAAATCCCCGAGACGAAAACGACCGGCGGGGAACCCGCCGCAAAATCCCCGAGACGAAAACGACCGGCGGGAAACCCGCCGGTCGTCGTTCTTTTGGCCTCTATCGCAGAAAGATGGCGGCCAACCGCTGGAGCAGACCCTTCGGCATTGGCGGAGGGTTTCCGCTCTGTCCAGGGTGGTTTCCGCTCTAGGCCGCGAAGGGGTGCTTGGCTTCGTTGCGCTTGTCGGTCGCTTCCTTGGCGGTGGGGGTACCGGCCACGGCGCGAGCGATCGAGAGCTTGGTCGCCTCGTAGTTGAACTGCTGGATCTTGGCGTCGTCGGCCGCTTCCCAGTGGATGAACACACCCACGCAGATGAAGAGGTCGTCGGCTTCCTCGACCGGGATCACGCCTTCGGCCACGGAGTCCTGCACCGCCTTGGCGACGCCGTACTGCGCGGGGCCGAACATCTGCACGGCCTGCCGGGCGTCCTTGATGGTCACCTTGTTGAACATCACGGTGTTGGGCTTGCAGGGCAGGTTCGGCGCGAGCACCGCGAGGAGGGACGTGAAGCCATCCTTGTTGTTCGTCAGGCTGGTGACGAACGCCGTCTCGGCCGCGCTGCCGCGCGGGCCGATGATGAGGTCGATGTGGGCGACCTCGTTGCCGTCACCGACGAGCGCCTCACCAACCAGAACCTTGCTGATCTTAGCCACCTTCTGTCCTCCCTCGTAGATCGACTAGGGATGACCGCCCCCGAAGACAGTTCCGGACGGCGGTCCTATGCCGCCTACCCTTGTTGTCAGCGCTCGGCGCGGAATGCCGAACCGGTTCACCAGATAGCGCGCGGAGCCTAGCCGCGCCGAGGCTCGCCTGCAAGCCGCCGCGACAGCGAATCCATGCCGCGGCGCAGCGTGAAAAATTGGCCGGCAAAACGCCTGGTAGCGACCTTGCGAACGGCCTTGCGAGCGGCTCGCAGGACCGGGCCACGACCTGCCCCTGCGGCGGCAGCGCCGGCCAGGTGCCGGGATCGATGGGCAGAACGTGACGGGAAGTATTGCGGTTGTTCAATACCAATCTTCCCGAGATACCTTGCCGAACATTCCTGTTGGCACTCAGCTTGCTTCTTAATTTTTGCACAGATTGCCCGTGAGAAGGCAGCCTGCCGGTCAGTACAGCTTGAATGGCTAGCGAAGGTTTGTCGCAGAGGGACGGAAGCAGGGGAGTGGCACACGCAGCGCCGATCTCGGGAACCCTGGTCATGTTCATTGTTCTATACGCCTGCCTCATCAGCGCTCCGGCCACCTGCCGGGAGGAGAAGCTCAGCTTCTCCATGGAAGCGAGCGCGCCCATGACCTGCATGATGTCCTCCCAGCAGGCCATCGCGCAGTGGAGCGAGAGTCATCCCCAGTGGCAGATCGGCCGCTGGAAGTGCGTGGCCGCCGACCGCCTCATGCGCGACATCTGAACCGCGCGGCGGACAGCACCACACTGCCGCAACGGCAAGCTCGCCCTTGAACGGGGCGCGGTGCCTTCCCATCCTCTAGTCCAAGGTCCGCGTCCTGTGCGCGGCACCGGGAGGGATGGATGAATCACCTGAAGACGGCGATCCTGCTCGCCGGCATGACCGCCTTGTTCATGGCCGTGGGCTTCGCCCTCGGCGGACGCGGCGGGATGATGATCGCATTCGTGGTGGCGGCAGGCATGAACCTGTTCAGCTACTGGAATGCGGACAAGATGGTCCTGCGCATGTACGGCGCGCGGGAGGTGGATGATCGTACCGCGCCCGAGTTCGTGGGCATGGTGCGGGAGCTGGCGCGGCGGGCGGACCTGCCCATGCCGCGGGTGTTCATCATGGACAACCCCCAGCCCAACGCCTTCGCCACCGGTCGCAATCCACAGAACGCCGCGGTCGCCGCCACCACCGGCCTGTTGCAGACGCTGACGCCGGAAGAGGTGGCGGGCGTGATGGCGCACGAGCTGGCGCACATCAAGCACTACGATACCCTCACCATGACCATCACCGCGACCATCGCCGGCGCCATCTCCATGCTGGCGAACTTCGGCCTGCTGTTCGGTGGGGGCAATCGGGAGAACAACAATCCCTTCGGCTTCATCGGCACCATATTGATGGTGGTCCTGGCCCCGATGGCCGCCATGCTGGTGCAGATGGCCATCTCCCGCTCACGCGAATACGAGGCCGACCGGGGCGGTGCGGAGATACTGGGGCGGCCCATGGCGCTCGCCTCGGCGCTGGCGAAGATCTCCGGCGAGGCCCATCAGGTGCCGAACTATGAGGCAGAAGCGAACCCCGCGACTGCCCACATGTTCATCATCAATCCCCTGTCCGGGGCGCGGATGGACAATCTCTTCTCCACCCACCCGGCGGTGGAGAACCGCATCGCGGCCCTGCGCGATCTGTCGCAGCGGATGGGCGGCGGAGGTTTCACGGCACCTGCTTCGGCCCCGGCGCAGCCGCGCCGCGGGCCGTGGGGGTGATGCCGAAGGTGATCGGTCGGGGCCTCAGCCCCGGCCCGGCCGCACCGGCGGCACGCTCTGCGCTTCCCGGGTGCGCACGAAGGTCCAGATGACGCGCGGCGTGCGCGCGACCTCGCCCGTGAGCACCAGTTGCGAGGTGCGGCGCGGCCCGCCGGTCGCGGCGAGGTCCACGCTCTCCTCCACCACCAGCGGCAGATGGGGCGCGGCGAAGGCCCAGGCCTCGCCGTTGGGCAGGCTGAGCAAGGCGGTGTGCGGATCGTCCAGCCGTTCCACCGTCACCGAGGGGTGCAGGTGGAAGCGGATGGCGAAGGTCTCCGCCGGCAGCGCCCCGCCTTCCTCCACCGGCCGGAAGATGTCCTCGCCGTCGAGCCGGTTGCCCTCCAGCGCCAGCCGCCACGAGCGTTGGTGCAGCAGGTTGAACGCCTCGGCATAGCCGTCATGGCTGGCGCGCAGCAGCAGTGCGTTGTTCCGCGTGCCGCGCTGCACCTCCACATGCTTCGGCCCGGCGACGATGGGCGCGCCGAAGATGCGGGTCATGGAACCGCCCTGCAGGAAGCGGCAGGACGAGGTGTCGGCGATCACGGCGGTGGAATGCGCCGCCGTGGAGCGGGCCACCTGCCGCCACATCTCCCGGTGCACCTCCGGCACGCCGCAATTGATGACGATGCGCTGGCGGGCGGAGGAGAATTCGAAGGCGAGGCAGCTCGCGTGCGCCTCCCAGCTTGCCACGGTGGGCGGCGGCGGGCCGGTGTCGGCGATCAGCATCAGCGAGCGGGCATCGAGCCGCTGGTAGCCGGAATAGGGCGCATTCGCCACCGGCGCGCCGCGCGCGTCGTCGAAGGCGAGGATGGTGGCGAGCTGGTCCGCCGCCGTGTGGCCCATGCCGTGGAAATGCGCGAAGGCGCCGTCGCCATGCCGGAAGAAGCGCAGCATGGGCATCATCCGGTCCACCGCATTCATCAGCGCGGCCGGGGCCTGCTGGTTGCGGGCGGTGAAGGCCTGGCGCAGCGGCAGAAGGTCCAGCAGCAGCTCGATGAGCATGCCGGGATTGCGGGTCAGCGGGCCGCCGTCCGGCAGGATCTGCCGGTCCAGCTCTTCCGCAAGGCGCTTCTGCGCGGCCTTCAGCAGGCGCGGCTGATCGGACATGCACAGCCCGGCGAACACCAGCGCGACGATGGCGATGAGGCGGGGATAGCCGTCCGGCGCATCGCTCGCCATGCGGCGCAGCTGGCGCACCTGCTTCGCCAGCGAGCGCATGAAGCGGCGGTAGAAATCGTGGTCGGCGTCCTGCAGCAGGAAGGTCGCCTGGGTGAGCCAGGAGATGATGCGCCGGGCCGCCACGTCCGGGCGCGCCGCCACCGCCTTGGCCTTGCCGGGATCGCGGATGAAATCGCCGACAAGGGCGCGGGCATTGGCCCGGGCGATGGTGGTGTTGGCGGCCTTCAGGTGCCGCAGCCAGCCGAAGCCGTGCAGCGCCTCGGCCCATTCCACCGAGGGCGGCACCAGCTCGAACGCGGTGCGGCCGTCGAGCGCCATCACCTTGCCGGCGAAGGCGAAGCGGCCGGAATAAATTTCGCTGGCGACGGTGGCGTCGCCGGTCCTCAGATCCTGCGGGGCGATGAGAAGGCGCTCCGGCACCGGCACCGGCACGTAGCCGAGCGGCACGGCGCGGCCGCCGATGCGCGCGAGCACCGTCTGCGACCAAAGCTCCAGCAGGAGGGTCGCCAGTTGCGTGCGCTCTCGCAGCCCGCCTCGGCTCACGGCGCCTCCCGGCGTGTGGGCGTGGCCCTTCCCGGCCAGCGTGCCGACCAGATTTCTGGCCACGGCCTGCAGCGGGCCCGCCGATCCATTCCAGATACCCATGCGCCTGTCTTCACCAGCCTCTAGCCCTTGCGGGAGGCTAGGCGCGGGGATCAGGCCGTTGGGCTTGCCCTGCGCCGCAGCCGGGCGGCGTAAAAGCCGTCGAGTCCCGACCGCTCCGCCTCCCCCCGCATCCAGTGACTTGGAAGAGTGCGCACATCCCCTTGAGGAGTTATGAACAAATCAAGGCCTTCCACCTCTCCGGCACCAAGCGGCGCCCGTTCCACGTCGGTGCGGGCGGCCAGAAGCCGCTCCACCTGCGCCTCACCCTCCTCCGGCTCCAGCGAGCAGGTGGAATAGACGACGAGGCCGCCGGGCTTCACGAGGTCGACGGCGTGGTCGAGCAGCCGCGCCTGCAAGGTGGCGAGGGTCGGGATGTCCGCCGGCCGCTTGGACACCGCGATGTCCGGATGCCGGCGCAGGGTGCCGGTGGCCGAGCAGGGCGCGTCGAGCAGCACCGCGTCGAACGGACCGCCGGCGAAGGTGACGGCGTCGCCCTCCACCACGGTGGCAGCGAGGCCGAGCCGTGCCAGATTGTCCCTAAGGCGGGTGAGGCGTGCGCCGGAACGGTCCACCGCCGTCACCTGCGCCCCCGCGGCGACCAGCTGCGCCGTCTTGCCGCCGGGCGCGGCGCACAGGTCCGCCACCTTCAGCCCATCCACTTTGCCGAGCAGCCGGGCGGGCAGAGCGGCGGCGGCGTCCTGCACCCACCATTCGCCTTCCGTGAAACCGGGCAGCGCCCGCACCGGACCGGCCTGGAGGATGCGCACCGTGCCGGTGGGCAGTACCTCGCCCGAAAGTTTCTGTGCCCAGCCGGCCGGGTCGGCCTTCACGGTGATGTCGAGGGGCGGCTCCACCCGGTGCATGGCGGCCATGGCGCGCGCGGTTTCGGCGCCATAGGCCTTGGTCCAGCGCTGGCGCAGCCAGTCGGGCGTATCGGCGAAATCGGGATCGACCCCGGCCATCAGCGCCTCGCCCTCCCGCGCCAGACGGCGCAGCACGGCGTTGACGAGGCCGGCGAAACCCACGGTGGAGCGGTCGGCGCGGGCGAGGTCCACGCTGAGACCCACCGCCGCATGGCTCGGCACATCCATGAACAGGATCTGCGTCGCCCCGGCGAGCAGCACCGATTCCAGCCGCGGCGCCGACTTGGGAAAGCCGCGCTCCATCAGCTTGCCGAGCACGGCACGGAGCGTCCCGAGCCGCCGCAAAGCGGTGGCGACGATGCGATAGGCGAGCGCCCGGTCGCGCGGCTCCAGCGCCGGGCCGTCGAGCGCCTCTTCCAGCGCGGCGCCCTGCCGCAGCACGGCTTCCAGCGCGTCGACGGCGACGGCGCGGGCGGACAATCCGGGGGTGGCGGCAACGGGCTTTGGGCTGCCGCCGGGGCGGCGGGAGGAGGCGGGAGCGCTGCGGGGAGTCTTCATCGGGGAAGGTAGAGCACGAACCGGGGCCGGTCGCCAACGCCCCCAAAGGGCGGCCCCTCCGGCACCTTCCGCCGCTACCGTTGACGGAACGTCGCCCGCCGGCCGGCCCGCCGCGCAAACCTTGCCTCGCCAGCCCCGATCCCGTAAGACGCTTTGGTAACGCCCCGGACCAGAGCCGGGGCTTTCCTTTGTGCGCGCGGTCGAGGTCCGAACCACCCGCGCTGGGTTCAGGAGGCACCACCGCGTGGCCAATGTGGTCGTGGTCGGCTCTCAGTGGGGCGACGAAGGCAAGGGCAAGATCGTCGATTGGCTCTCCGAGCAGGCGGACGTCGTCGTCCGCTTCCAGGGAGGCCACAATGCCGGCCATACGCTGGTCGTCGGCGGCGTCACCTATAAACTGTCCCTCCTGCCGTCCGGCGTGGTGCGTCCCGGCAAGCTGTCGGTGATCGGCAACGGCGTCGTGCTCGACCCGCAGGCGCTGGTGGACGAGCTGGCGCGCCTTGCCGCACAGGGCATCGAAATCGGTCCCGACCGGCTCCGCATCGCCGAGACCGTGCCGCTGATCCTGCCGCTGCACCGCGAGCTGGACGCCCTGCGTGAAAGCGCCACGGCGGAAGGTGCCCGCATCGGCACCACCAAGCGCGGCATCGGGCCGGCCTATGAGGACAAGGTGGGCCGTCGCGCCATCCGCCTCGTGGACCTGACCGACCCGGCGACCCTGCCGGCCAAGGTCGACCGCCTGCTAACCCACCACAATCTCATCCGCCGCGGCCTCGGCATGGCGGAAGTGGACGGCGCGGCGCTGGTCGCCGAGCTGATGGCGCTCGCCCCCAAGGTCCTGCCCTTCATGGACCGGGTGTGGGAGCTCTTGGACAAGGCGCGCCGCGAGGGCCGCAAGATCCTGTTCGAGGGCGCGCAGGGCGCGCTGCTCGACATCGACCACGGCACCTATCCCTACGTCACCTCGTCCAACACGGTGGCGGGCTCGGCGGCGAGCGGCACCGGCATCGGGCCGGGCGCGCTGGATTACGTGCTGGGCATCACCAAGGCCTACACCACCCGCGTGGGCGAAGGCCCCTTCCCCACCGAGCTTCTCGACGAAGTGGGCAAGACGCTGGGCACCAAGGGCCACGAGTTCGGTGTCGTCACCGGCCGCGCCCGCCGCTGCGGCTGGTTCGATGCGGTGCTGGTGCGCCAGACGGTGCGCACCTGCGGCATCCACGGCATCGCCCTCACCAAGCTCGACGTGCTGGACGGCTTTAACGAGTTGAAAGTCTGCGTCGGCTACAAGGTTGACGGTAAGGAAATCGACTATCTGCCGGCGGAAAGCGGCGCGCAGGCCCGGGCCGAGCCCATCTACGAGACCATGGAAGGCTGGCAGGATTCCACCGCCGGCGCCCGCTCGTGGGCCGATCTGCCGGCGGAGGCCGTGAAATACGTGCGGCGCGTGGAAGAGCTGATCGGCTGCCCGGTGGCGGTGCTGTCGACCAGCCCGGAACGCGACGACACGATCCTTGTTCACAACCCGTTTCAGGCATAATGCCGATCTGACGGCTCCGATCTGACGGCACAAGGGGAACCTCACCGCTCCGATGGCTGACTACTATCCCCTCCTGGTCCGCGCGATCTCCAGTCTGCCCCAGAAGACCGGGGAGAGCCGGCGCGCCGTCTACGATCGTGCCCGCACCGCCCTGATGCGTCAGCTGCGCGGGGTGGACCCGCCGCTGCCGGAAGGCGAGATCACCCGCGAGCGGATGGGCCTCGAAGAGGCGATCCGCCGTGTGGAGGCGGAGTTCGCCCAGCAGGACAACACGCCCGAGCCCCAGCCCGAAGACGAGGTGTTCGAGGACGAGGCGGAAGAGGCCGCGCCCCCGCCGCCCCCCGCCCGGTTCGAGCCGCCGAAGAGCTCGGCTGCCCCGGCTGCTCCGGAAGAAGAACCCGAGCCCCCCGCGGACGAAGCCGAAAGCCGCGCGTCCGCCGAGCCCCCCGCCCGGCCCGACCGCCGCCTGCCGCCGCGCCAGCGCAGCGAGGACGAGACCGAGGGCGACCGCCGCCCGCCGCACCGGCGGGGCGAAGTGCGGAGCCGCGGCGCGGCCGCCAATGGTGGCCGGCGCGGTGCGTCGGAAGGCGGCGCCTCCTGGAAGAAATTCATCCTGATCGCGATTCTCGCGCTCGTGGTGCTGGGAGGAATCGCCTTCGCCGTGGTCAACCGCGATCGCCTCTTCGGCGGCAGCGAGGGCGAACAGCAGGCGGCGGCACCGGCCGCCTCCGGCACCAGCGCGTCCGATCAGGCGAAGTCGGCCGACCGGATGACCAAAACGTCCGGTGATGCCGCGCGCCGCGCCCCGGCCCAGCGCCCCGGCAACGCCTCGGGCAGCGCCCGTGCCGTGCTGATCGAGGAATCCACCGGCAGCGCCCAGCCGCAGACGTTCGAGGGCACCATCACCTGGCGCACGGAAACCGTGAACGCCGGGCCGGGCCTGCCGCCCGATATCGGCCTGCGCGGCGACCTCGTGATTCCCGAACGCAAGATCGCGATGAGTTTCGTGCTCCGGCGCAACACCGACCAGACGCTGCCGGCATCCCACACCATCGAGATCGGCTTCAAGCTGCCGGAAGACTTCCCCTTCGGCGGCGTCGCCAACGTGGACGCGGTGCGGGCGAAGCCGAACCAGCAGGCGCTGGGTACGCCGCTTGCCGGCCTCGCCGTGCGCGTCAACCCGACCCTGTTCCTGGTGGGCCTCTCGGAAAAGACCGCCGACCGCCAGCGCAACGTTGCCCTGCTGCAGGCCTATCCCTGGCTCGACGTGCTCCTGACCTACACCAACAACAAGAAGGCCGTGCTCGCCTTCGAGAAGGGTGTGGCCGGCGAGCAGGCATTCAACGACGCCTTCTCCGCCTGGGGCGAGCTGCTCCAGCGCCCGCAGGCGGCACCCGCATCATCCGACGGCGGCAGCAACTGACGGCAGGGCGGGAACGCCCTTCCGTTTCGGCCCTGGCCCTCGTCAGCCGTCGCGCCGCAGCCCCTTGAGCCGATAGAGCGCGTCCAGCGCCTCGCGCGGGCTCAGCGCATCCGGATCGAGATCATCGAGCGCGCCGAGCACCGCCTCGGCGGCGGGATCGGCCTGCGCCGCCTTCTCCGCCGGCTTGGGCCGCACGGCAAACAGCGGCAAATCGTCGATCAGCTTCTGCGCCGGTGACGCGCGCTCCGCCGCCTCCAGCTCCGCCAGCACGGCCTTGGCCCGGGCGATCACCGCCTCTGGCAGGCCGGCCAGCTTCGCCACCTGGATGCCGTAGGAGCGATCCGCCGCGCCCGGCACCACCTCGTGCAGGAAGATCACGTCGCCATGCCATTCCGTCACCTTCACAGTGGCGTTGGAGAGGCGCCGGCAGCGCTGGGAAAGTGCGGTCAATTCGTGGAAATGGGTGGCGAACAGCGCCCGGCAGCGGTTCACCTCGTGCAGGTGTTCAAGGCTCGCCCAAGCGATGGACATGCCGTCGAAAGTCGCCGTGCCGCGGCCGATCTCGTCGAGGATGACGAGGGAGCGGGGCGTCGCCTGATTGAGGATGGCCGCCGTCTCCACCATCTCCACCATGAAGGTGGAGCGCCCGCGCGCCAGATCGTCCGCCGCGCCGACGCGGGAGAACAGCCGGTCCACCACGCCGATGCGCGCCGACCGGGCCGGCACGAAGGCCCCCGCCTGCGCCAGCACGGCGATGAGCGCGTTCTGGCGGAGGAAGGTGGATTTACCGGCCATGTTCGGACCGGTGACGAGGACGATGCGGCCATCCTTGTCCCCCTCCGGCGGGGAGAGGTCGCAATCGTTGGGCACGAAGGGGCCGCCATCCCGGGCAAGCGCCTGCTCCACCACCGGGTGGCGCCCGCCGACGATGGCGAAGGCGACGCCCTCTTCCATGTGTGGGCGCACATGGGCTTCTGTGGCGGCGATCTCCGCGAGGCCCGCGGAGACATCCAGTTCGGCCAGCGCATCGGCGGCGGCGCGGATGGCGTCGGTCTCGGCCACCACGGCGGCGGACAGGCGCTCGAAGATGGCCTGCTCCAGCGCCAAAGCCCGCTCGCCGGCACTGGAGATGCGGCTTTCGAGATCGCCCAGCTCGACGGAGGAGAAGCGCATGGCCCCCGCCATGGTCTGGCGGTGGACGAAGACGACATCGTGCGGCGGCTCGCGCAGGCGGTCCGCATTCTGCTGCGTCACCTCCACATAATAGCCGAGCACCGCATTGTGCCGGATCTTGAGGGAGCGGACGCCCGTCTCCTCCACATAGCGCCGCTCCAGCGCGGCGACGACGCGGCGGCTCTCGTCGCGCAGGGCGCGGGTGGCGTCGAGTTCACCATCGCAGCCCTCGCGCACGAAGCCGCCGTCGCGGCGGTGGACGGGCAGGTTCTCGGCGAGGGCCGAAGCGAGGTCCAGCGCCACCGCATGGGGCGCGCGGGACAGGGCGCGGGCGGCGCGGGACAGATCGTCCGGCGCATCCGGGCCGATCAGGCCGGCGATGGCCAGTGCCCCGTCGAGGCCGTCGCGCACTGCCGCGAGATCGCGCGGGCCGCCCCGCTGCAAGGCGAGGCGGGTGACGGCGCGGGCCATGTCGGGGGCGCGGGCGAGCGCCTCCCTGAGCGCACGGCGCAAGGCGCCGTCCTCGACGAGATGCCCCACCGCGTCATGCCGGGCGCGGATGGCGGCAAGATCGGTCAAAGGCTCGGCGATGCGGCGGGCGAGGAGCCGCGCGCCGGCCGCCGTCACCGTGCGGTCCACGGCGGCGAGCAAGGAACCGCGCCGGTCGCCGGAGGTGGTGCGCACCAGCTCCAGATTGGCGCGGGTGCCGGCATCGATGGCCATGATGCCGCCCTCCGCCTCCCGCACCGGGCGGGTGAGGAGGGGCTTCGCCCCAAGCTGGGTGCGGTCCACATAGGCGACCACCGCCGCAGCCGCGATCAGCTCGGCGCGGGCGAAGGCACCGAAGGCATCGAGGGCGGCGACCCCGTAGAAGTCCGCGAGCCTCTTCTCCGCCCCCGCCCCGTCGAAGGACTGGCGGGGCAGCGGCGTCACCGCCGGCAGATCGCGCAGCATGGCGCGCAGCTCGGCATCGTCCATGAGCGCGTCGGAAACCAGCAGCTCCGCCGGGTCCACCCGCGCGAGATCGCCGGAAAGCGCGGCGCGCGTGGTGCCGGCCACCCGGAAGGCACCAGTGGACATGTCGGTGAAGGCGATCGCATAGGCGAAATCCTCCGCCCCCGAGCCGGCCCGCACCCGCGCCAGCGCGGCCAGCACGTTCTCGCGCCGGGCGTCGAGCAGGGAGTCCTCGGTGATGGTGCCGGGGGTGACGAGGCGGGTGACGTCGCGTCGCACCACCGACTTGCCGCCGCGCTTCTTCGCCTCGGCCGGGTCTTCCAGCTGCTCGCAAACGGCGACGCGAAAGCCGAGGGCGATGAGCTTGTGCAGATATTCCTCGGCCCGGTCGATGGGCACCCCGCACATGGGGATGTCCTCGCCGAGGTGCTTGCCGCGCTTGGTGAGGACGATGCCCAGCGCCTGCGAGGCCTGCTCCGCGTCGGCGAAGAACAGCTCGTAGAAGTCGCCCATGCGGTAGAACAGGAGACTATCCGGGTTCGCCGCCTTGATCTCCATGTACTGCGCCATCATGGGCGTCACGCGCGTGTCGTCGGCCTTCGCGGCCGGAGCCTTGGCAGGCGCGGACGCCTCCTCGGGAGGCGTCTCTTCGGCGGCGGTGCTGGAAGCGGTCTTGGTGGCGGTCGGGCGCATGGCCGCACGGTATCGGGCGGGGCCGCGCCTGTCAGCGCGCCGGAGCCGCGCATCGACAGGAAAAGCGGGGCCAGCGACGCCTTCCCCCCGCTCATGCCCCCCGCCGATACCGGCCATGCATGCACGACGGCCCGCGCGGCTGGCGATGTGCGGTCATTGGTGCTAGGCGAGCGGCAATCTTTTCCCGGAGCCAATCGATGACCGCCGACATCCGTCCCGTGACCCGCGCCCTCCTCTCGGTGTCCGACAAGACGGGGCTGGTGCCGTTCGCGACCAAGCTCGTCGCCCATGGCGTGGAGCTGGTCTCCACCGGCGGCACCGCCAAGGCCATCGCCGACGCCGGCCTGCCGGTGAAGGACGTGAGCGAGCTCACCGGCTTCCCCGAGATGATGGACGGGCGGGTGAAGACGCTCCACCCCAAGGTCCACGGCGGCATCCTCGCCATCCGTGCCGATGCCGGCCATCAGGCATCGCTTGCCGAGCACGCCATCGCCCCCATCGATCTGGTGGTGGTGAACCTCTATCCGTTCGAGGCGACCGTCGCCCGCAAGGCGGATTTCGAGGAGACCATCGAGAACATCGACATCGGCGGCCCCTCCATGATCCGTGGCGCGGCCAAGAACCACAACGACGTGGCCGTCGTGGTCGAGGCCGTGGACTATGAGGCGGTCCTGAAAGAGATCGCCGAGCATGGCGGCACCACCCTCGCCTTGCGCCGCAAGCTGGCGCAGAAGGCCTATGCCCGCACCGCCGCCTATGACGCGGCCATTTCCAACTGGTTCGCCCGCGAGCTGAAGGAGGACGCCCCGGCCTTCCGCGCCTTCGGCGGCAAGCTCATCGAGGCGCTGCGCTACGGCGAGAACCCGCACCAGTCCGCCGCCTTCTACGCCTCCGACGAGATCCGTCCCGGCGTCGCCACCGCGCGGCAGGTGCAGGGCAAGCAGCTCTCCTACAACAACATCAACGACACCGACGCCGCCTTCGAGGCGGTGGCCGAGTTCCATCCCGCCCGCACGGCGGCGGTGGTGATCGTCAAGCACGCCAACCCCTGCGGCGCGGCCGAGGGCGCAGACCTCGCCGCCGCCTACAAGAAGGCGCTGGCCTGCGATCCCGTGTCGGCCTTCGGCGGCATCATCGCCGTGAACCGGACGCTGGATGCCGAGGCCGCCCGCGCCATGGTGGAAATCTTCACAGAGGTGATCGTCGCCCCCGACGCCACCGAGGAAGCCATCGCCGTGGTGGCTGCCAAGAAGAATTTGCGCCTGCTCCTCACCGGCGGTCTGCCCGACCCGCGCGCGCCCGGCCTGACCGTTAAGACCGTCGCCGGCGGCCTGCTCGTGCAGGGCCGCGACAATGCCAGCGCCGACGACCTCGACCTGAAGGTCGTCACCAAGCGCGCGCCCACCGAGCAGGAACTCACCGACATGCGCTTCGCCTTCCGCGTGGCGAAGCACGTGAAGTCCAACACCATCATCTATGCCAAGGACCTCGCCACCGTGGGCATCGGCGCCGGCCAGATGAGCCGGGTGGACAGTGCCCGCATCGCCGCCCGCAAGGCGCTGGACGCGGCCGAGGCGGCGGGCCTTTCGGTGCCGCTCACCAAGGGCTCGGTGGTCGCCTCCGACGCCTTCTTCCCCTTCGCCGACGGCCTGCTGGCGGCGGTGGAGGCGGGCGCCACGGCGGTGATCCAGCCGGGCGGCTCCATGCGCGACGCCGAGGTGATCGCCGCCGCCGACGAAGCCGGCCTCGCCATGGTCTTCACCGGCGTGCGCCACTTCCGGCACTGATACGGGGCTTCGCTCAGGCGCCGCGCGGGAGTTTTGGGGTTTTTACGCTCAATCGCCGCGCGAGCTCTTTTGGGGGCTGACGCTCAATCGCCGCGCGGGCTCTGTGGGTGGCCCCCTCGCCTGCGGCGCGGTCAGCCCGCCATCAGCTGCTGCACGATGAGGCGGTCCACATAATGCGGACCGTCGAAGACGAACACCTCGAACCCCTCATAGGCCTTGAGCTGCGGCAGCAGCTCCGCCGCGGTGGCCGCGCGGAACGAGCCGTCACCGGACGGCCGGAAGGCCTCGGCGATGATCTTGAAACGGCGGGCGCCGAGGCGCTGGGAGATCACCTCCGCATAGCGGCGGGCCGCTCCCGGCGCGCGGGTGTAGATGCCGCAGCCGTCCTGGAAGAACAGCCCCACGTCGCGCGGCAGCCAGAGATCGATCCAGTCGGCGAGCGCCTCCGGGCCGACGTTTGAATTGTCGTAGCAGCTCACCCAGAGCGGGCGCGGGATCGGCGCGAGCGCCTCGCGCATCCGCGCCACGTCCTTCCAGGTCGGGTCGGCTTCCACGGGAAAATAGAATCCGGCCGGGCGGAACGGCAGCTTCTGCCGCGCCACCTTGGCCGACAAGGCGCCCAGCTCAACCACGTTGGCGCGGGCCCGAGGCTCGGAGAAGTCGCCGGCGAGCCCGGCGATGATCTGGCTGGCCCAGGGCTCGCGGGCGATGCGCTTCCAGTTGGGCGCGTCGGGGATGAGCTTGAGGCCGAGCTTCGGCAGCGGCACGAAGGCGGTGCCGTCGGCCACCAGCCATTGCACCAGCAGGCTGCGCGCGCCGATGAAGTCCCAATCGCCGCGGGGATCGAGCGCGCCGCCGTGGACCTGCCAGACGATGCCGTCGATGAGGGCCCCCGGCGGGCGGGACCGGGCGCCGAGGGCGAGATCGAGGCCGATGAGGCCCGTTCCGGCCGCGGCGGCACCAAGGCCGAGCGCGGCGCGCCGGCTCAGCCGCGCCATGGCGTGCCTGGAGGGGAAGGCCGGCACGAAGATCTCGCTGTTGCGGAGGTTGCCCGGCCAGGACCGGCCGGGCCGGACGTGACCACGCCGGACTTGCCGAGACTCATACCGGCGCGAGCGACGCGGCGACCCGGCGCTCCTGCTCGCGGATCGTGGCGCGCAGGGCTTCTTCCGTCACCACGCCGCAGCGCACGAGATATTCGCCGATGCGGCCGTCCTCGTCGGGACGGTAGTTCTCCATGGCGGCCTCGAACGCCTCGCGCCGCATCAGCCCCTTTTCCAGCAGCAGGTCGCCCAGCAGCGGCGGCGACTTCTGGCCCTCCGCATTGCCGGTCATGCCACGCAGCAGGCGCAGGCCGTCATTGATCTCGCTCTCGCGGGCAATGCGCTGGAGCGGCTCGTCGCCCACCGCGCGGCGCAGTTCCTCCAGAGCCTTGTCTCCGAGCGGCGAAGGCACCGCGACGATGAGGCGGCCGCCCGGATCGCGGCCGATGGGCAGCACGCGCCGCCGCACCATCAGATCGATGGGCAGGAGATCGTTGAACTGCCGCACCATCTGCTCGGTGACGACGGTGCGCGGCAGGTTGGACTGGAAGGCCATGGCTTCGGCCAGCGTCTCCTCGTCGAGCCAGCCGCGGGAGACGAGGATGCGCCCGAGCGGCTGCTGCCGCTCCGCCTGCAGCGACAGCGCCTCCTCCACGTGCTCCGGCAGCACTGCCTGCCAGGTGAGCAGAAGCTCGCCCAGGCGCTGGCGCTGCTGGCCCAGCTCCGCCTGATCGGGGAAGTCGTGGGTGGTCTTGTCCCACACGATCTTCCGGCCGAGGAAGACGTGGCCCATGAACAGCTTCCACGCGCGCACGGTGGCAGCGAAGTTGACGAAATTCGCCATCACCACGCGGGGAACGGACATCAGCCCCTGTTCCCAGCCATAGACCTTGGCGACGAAATAATAGCGCTGCAACAACCGTAGCGCGAACGCGACGGCGTTGCCGGTCAGCACCGCCAGCAACCAGGTCTCGGTGGCGAAGATGGAGGGGTAGCGGGCCGGCAGCAGGCCGAGCTTCTCCGCCCCCATGAAAATGAGGAAGTGCGCCGCGACCACATAGGCCAGCACGGCCACGAGGGAGGTCACGATGCCCTTGCGGTCACGGAACAGGAAGTACTTGGTCGCCCAGTTGCCGCGCCAGCCCATGGAGCGCCAGCCCTGGAAGGCGATGCCCAGCGACCAGCGCGCCTTCTGCCGGTAGGAGGTGCGGAACGTGTCGGGGAAGAACTCGCGCACGCACAGCGGCATGGAGAGAAGGATTTCCTTCTGCTCGCCGAAGCCGAACAGGCTCTCGCGCTTGACGACGTATTCCACCGGCAGGCGGGCGATGATGGACTGCATGTGCGCCGCGGAGAGCCGGGCGCTGATGTCGTAGTCCTCGGTCAGGCTCGAGGTGTTGAACACCTCGCCCGTGCCGTCGGACAGAAGGTGCAGCATGGCCTTGCGCGAGAAGCAGGTGCCCACGCCCGCGGACGGCACCGAGCCGGCGACGCTCTCGCGGACCACGAGGTCCTTGGCGTGCCATTCGGCGAACTCGTCCATGTAGATGCCGGCCACCAGCTCCGACCAGTGGCGCTCCAGCGAGAGCACCGGCACCTGGATCAGGTCCTTGCGCGGCAGGAGATAGCTGAAATAGCGCAGCTCAAGCGGATGCAGCACGTCCTCGGCGTCGTGCAGCACCAGACCCGCGAATTCCACGCCGGTTATCTGCTCGTGCTGGAAGATGGCGCGCACCACCGTGTTGAGGCAGTCCGCCTTGTTGGTGGGGCCGGGATTGCGCGTCTCCACCCGCACCAGCTGCTTGTAGCGCCGGCGCATGCGCTCGACCTCGGCGATGGTGTCGGGGTCGTTGGGATAGGTGCCGACGAAGATCACGTAGCGCCGGTAGTCCAGCACGCTCACCATGTTCTCGATCATGGCCGCGATCACGGGGGATTCGAGCCAGGCGGGAATCATGATGGCCAGCGGCTGCTCATCCTTCTGGTAGAGCGCGGCCGGGGTGAGCGGGCGGATGAACGGCTCGATGACGAAGCGGCGGTAGATCCGCCGCCCCCAGTACCAGGCATCGACGAACAGATCGTCGAGCGACGAGATCAGGATGATGACCGCCACCACGGCCGCCACGTATTCGACGAAGCGGATGTAATCGGCCAGGAGATAGGGCCAATAGAGTGCCATGGGGGCGGTCCCGATCCGGTCAGTTGCCGCGCCGGCGCACTTGCGAGGCGCGGATCAGCAGCAGGAAGAACAGGGCGGCGGCCCCGATGCCGAGCGGCAGGCCCCAGTCCGACGAATTCTGCCACAGCCGCTGCAGGGTGCCGGCCGGGCCGTCGGTGTCGGCGACGCGCACCGTGCCCGGGGCGGCGCCGGAGGCGGCGAGCTCGGTCAGGGTGCCGTCGACGCCCACCAGGGCCACGTCGCCCTTCGACAAGCGCACGGCCTTCGCCGGGGTCATGGCCACGGGTCCGATGCTCTGCCACAGGATGCCGCGGGCGTCGTCGCCGCGCACCGCCTGCACCAGGGCCACGTTCTTCAGGCCGGTGATGTCCAGCATGCGGGCCTTCTCGTCGGCGCCGACGATCAGACGGTCGCCGTCCACCTTGGCCTTCACCGCCACGCCCTGCACCGGCACATCGAGGGCGAGGAAGCCGCCGGTGGCGCGGAACGGCGTGCCCACGGAGGACACGTCGAAGGTGCTGGTGCCGGCCGGCATGCCGGCGGCGGCGGCGGCGCGCACCACGCGCGGCAGGCTGGCCTTGGCGGTGGCGAGATAGCTGTCGGGAACCAGCAGCTTGCCGCCCGAGGCCATGGCCGAGATCACGCCCAGGAAGTCGCCGCCCGGCGCCGCGCCGCCCAGCTCGAAATGGCTGGTGGGCAGGACCGAGACCGGGAAGGCCTGGGGCGTCTCGCGGCAGCGGTCGCTCACCGGCTGGCGCTGGAAGGTCACGCGCAGCACGTTGCGGGCCGCGAGCGCATAGGGCGGCACGGCGGCCGTCACATGCTCGGGGTGGCCGGTGGCGTCGAGGCGCTTGGCGGCCAGCAGCACGTCGTTGAGGAACACCGCCACCACCGGTTCGGAGGAGGAGGCGCCGGGCGCGGCCGCGACATCGAGGTTCAGCCGGCTCGGCAGGCTACGGCCACCGGTGGCGGCGGCGAGATCGAACGTCACCACCCAGTCGCCGCGGGCGAGCACGTCGAGGTTGCCGTCGGTCGGGCCGAGGCTGGACAGCGGCACGGAGGAAGGCTTCTCCGGCCCCACATCCACCGCGCGGATGGTCACGGTGCCGGTGGCCAGCGAGGTCCGCCAGAAGCTGTCGAACAGCTGGGTGGCCTTGCCGCCGGCGGCGCCGCCGACCGCGATGATCGGACGTCCGGCGAGGAACTGCAGGCTCACCTCGTCCGGGGCGATGCTGGATGAACCGAGGCTCGCCGCCTTGGCCCGCCATTCCATGAAGGCACCGGAGGCGGTGCCCAGGCGGGCGCCGAGGGCGTCGAGCGCGCCGCGGATGCCGGACAGAAGGGAGACATCCGCCACCGCCACGTCGGCACCGAGCGGGGAGCCGGGCATCACCAGAAGCGCGCCGATCTCGGACGCGTCGCGGATGCGGTAGCTCTTCACGCCGACGAAGCTGGAGAAGGGGGCGACCGCGCGCAGCGAGGCCGGCACGTCGACGTTGGTCAGGTCCACCTCGTCGCCGATGGAGGGCAGCGTCTTCACGACAAGGCGCTTGCCGGCGGTCTCGAGCGCAAGGCCGAGCCGCCAGGCGGTGTCGTAGGTGTCCTTGGAGAGGGTGCCGCCGGCCACCAGCAGCGCGCCGGAACCGGGCATGCCGCTCCAGGCGGTGGCGAGGCTGCGCACCTGCCCGGCATCATAGCTGTAGGTGAAGCGGGTGGACGGGCGCAGCTTCAGCACGTTGCCGATGCCGCGTTCGTCGGCGCACAGCGCCTCGCCGATCACCGACGACCAGGCGGTGCCGAAGCGCACGAAGCCGGTCTCCCGCGGCCGATTATCCACCGAGATGGTGGCACTGGCGCTGCCGTTGTCGCCTTCGAGGCGCCGCGAGAACACCGGCGTGCTGTCCACCGAGAGCACCATGGTGGTGCGCCCGCCGTCGCCCCGCAGATACTCGCCGTCGACGGCGATGCTGGCATTCTCCAGCGGCACGCCGGCCGGCACCGGCAGATAGATGTCGCGGCGCGCATCCATGCCCTGCAGCACCACCGGCCCCTCGATGCCGAGATCGCCGAGGGTGAAGGACCGCGTGACGCGGGTGTCCGCCGCCCGCTCCTGGATGGCCGAGAGGATCGGGTCCACCGGCGGCACGTAGGCCGGCGCCACATAAGCCGGCTGCTGGGCAACAGGGGCCTGGGCGACAGGGGCCTGGGCGACCACCGGCGGCGCCGGGTTGCGTGACTGCGCTGCCGCCGGCCAGGCCGAGAGCAGGCTCACCGGCAGCACGAGGGCGGCGGCCAGTGTGGAAAAGCGCCGGGGAGTGAAGCCCCGGGCGGCCCGGCCGGGGGCGATGGAAGAGGCAAGGTGTCGCATGTCAGTCTCTCACGAGCAGGGCGTCGAGGCCGGCGGGACGCCGAGGAGCGGACGCGGCAGGCGGGGATTGGAGGGGGGAAAATTCCTGCATCGGCCGCCCGCAGATGCAGTCCACGATCCGGCGGCAGGCCTGCCCGTCGCCGTAGGGGTTGATGCGTCCGGCGTAGGCCGCATAGGCCACCGGATCGTCGAGAAGGCGGGACACCGCGTTGACGATGGCGGCGCGGCTTGTGCCGACGAGCTGGACCGTGCCGGCATGCACCGCCTCCGGCCGCTCCGTCATCTCGCGCATGACGAGGACGGGCTTGCCCAGCGCGGGCGCCTCTTCCTGTACGCCGCCGGAATCGGTGAGCACGATGTGCGAGCGCTGCATCAGCCGCTGGAACGGCAGATAGTCGAGCGGCGGCACGAGATGCACGTTGGGTCGGCCGGCGAGCGCCGCCGTCACCGGACCCTTGACGTTGGGATTGAGGTGGACCGGATAGACGATCTCCACATCGCCGCGGTCGGCGATCTGGTCCAGCGCCTCGCAGATGTTGCGGAACCCCTCGCCGAAATTCTCGCGCCGGTGCCCCGTCACCAGAAGGATGGGCCGGCGCGGATCGAGCTGCGGAAGTTCGGCGTCGAGGGCGGCACGCAGGTCCGGATCGGCGTCGAGGCGACGCTGGACCGACTGGAGCGCGTCGATCACCGTGTTGCCGGTCACGAAGACTTGCCCCTCGAGCTGCTCCGACAAAAGATTGTCGCGCGAGCCGGGGGTGGGCGCGAACAGGAGGTCGCTGCACAGATCGGCGACGCGGCGGTTCATCTCCTCGGGAAAGGGCTGGCCGAGGTGGTAGGTGCGCAGGCCCGCCTCCACATGCCCCACCGGAATGCGGCGATGGAAGGCGGCAAGGGCCGCAGCCATGGCGGTGGTGGTGTCGCCATGGACCAGCACGCGATCCGGCTTCACATCCTCAAGCACGCTGTCGAGCGCACAAAGCGCGCCGCCGGCAAGACGATTCAACCCCTGATTGTGGGACATCAGACCAAGATCGAAGTCGGGCGTCAGGTCGAAGAGGCGGAGAACCTGATCCAGCATCTCCCGGTGCTGGCCGGTGACACAGACGAGCGACTGGATGGCCGGCTCCCGCGCCAGCGCCTGGACCACCGGCGCCATCTTGATCGCCTCAGGGCGCGTTCCGAAAATCGACAATATTTTCAATGGTCGCCACCGGTGATTCGACTTCGAATGAACGCGCACAGGCGTGCTGTCAAGAGCAAGATATACCAGCTCTTTTCGCGCAAATGAAAAAGGAGTGAAAGAAAGGTAAACGGCAGCGCCGCACCGTCGCCCCGGCAGCGCCTAGCTTCCCCATCCCCCTGGTTGCAGAGAACTCTGCCACCTGAAGGTTGCAAGAGCTTTAAGCGAGACGATATTTTCGCAGATTGGAACGCGGCGGCCCCGTCGAGGCAGGTATCTTATTCCGCCAAGCGTCAGCTCAGCGGGAAGCTGCCGAACTGGAACCTGCCGCATCCGCCCGGCCGGCGCCGATGGCGGCCTTCACCAGCGCTTCCGCATCGGCACCGCCCCATTCCGCCGGACCCGCCAGATAGGCCATCTCGCAGCCGTCCCGATCGACGAGGAGGGTGGTTGGCAGGCCGAAGCCGCGGCCCACCCCGCGCAGGGCCTGGAAGGTCTTGGTCGCCGGATCGCTATAGAAGGCGAGGCTGTTCACGCCGATCTCGGAGAGGAAGGCGCGCGGCTTGTCCGGGTCGCGCGTATCGAGATTGACCGCCACCACCGCGAAATCCGGCCCGCCCAGCCGCTTTTCCAGATGGTCGAGGGCCGGCATCTCCTTGCGGCAGGGCACGCACCAGGTGGCCCAGAGATTAAGCAGCACCACGCGGCCCTTGAAATCCGCCAGCGTCACCGGCTTGCCGGAGGCATCGGTGAAGGTGAGCGGCGGCAGGCGGCGCGGCTCGCTCGCCAGCGCGATCGCGGCCAGCTCGCCCTTGGCGAGGGGCGCGAAGGCCCGCACCCGCTCCACCGTACCGGCGCAGGCGGGGTCAGCGGCCGCCCCGGAAGGGGCTGGTGCCGGCACACTGGCCACGCTCTGGCCCTGCGGTGCATTGCCGGGGAGGCGGTTCATCCCGTATAGGGCGAGCGCGCCGGCCACGGCGCCCGCCAGCGTCGCCAGCGCGACCACGCCGATCGTCCTCACCGCGGAAGAGCGCCTCGCCACCGGCGCGCCCGGCGCGGGGCCGGTCGCCGTGTCCTGAGGGTCAGTCGCGCGGTTGTCGTCGGCAGTGGTCATCACCGGAGGGTCCGTCATGAGCAACAAGATGTGGGGCGGGCGCTTCAGCACTGCCCCCGACGCCATCATGGAGGAGATCAACGCCTCCATCGGCTTCGACCAGCGTCTTTATGCGCAGGATATCGCCGGTTCAAAGGCGCATGCGGCCATGCTGGCCGCCCAGGGCATCGTGGCGGCGAAAGATGCCCAGAAGATCACCAAGGGTCTAGACACGATCCTGTCAGAGATCGAGGCGGGCAAGTTCTCCTTCCGGCGCGAGCTGGAGGACATCCACATGAACGTGGAATCGCGCCTCGCCGAGCTGATCGGCGCTCCGGCCGGGCGCCTGCACACCGCCCGCTCGCGCAACGATCAGGTGGCTACCGACTTCCGCCTCTACGTGCGCGACACGGTGGACGCCCTCGACGCCCAGCTCGCCGATCTCCAGCGGGCGCTGGCCGAGAAGGCGCTGGCCCACGCCGCCACTGTCATGCCCGGCTTCACCCATCTGCAGACCGCCCAGCCGGTGACCTTCGGCCACCATCTGATGGCCTATGTGGAAATGATGGCGCGCGACCGCAGCCGCTTCGCCGACGCGCGGGCGCGCCTCAACGAATGTCCGCTGGGCTCGGCGGCGCTGGCCGGCACCTCCTTCCCCATCGACCGCGAGGCCACCGCCGCCGCGCTCGGCTTCGACCGGCCCACCGCCAACTCGCTCGATGCCGTCTCCGACCGCGATTTCGTGATGGAGACGCTCTCGGCCGCGTCCATCTGCGCCATCCACCTCTCGCGCTTCGCCGAAGAGGTGGTGATCTGGACCTCGCCGTCCTTCGCGCTGGTGAAGCTGTCGGATGCCTTCACCACCGGCTCGTCCATCATGCCGCAGAAGCGCAATCCCGACGCCGCCGAGCTGGTGCGCGCCAAGGCCGGGCGCATCATCGGCGCGCTCACCGGCATCCTCGTGGTGATGAAGGGCCTGCCTTTGGCCTATGCCAAGGACATGCAGGAGGACAAGGAAGGCGCGTTCGATGCCTTCTCGGCCCTCTCCCTGGTGATCGCCGCCACCGCCGGCATGGTCCGCGACCTGTCGCCGGACGAGAAGCGCATGGCCACAGCCGCCGGCCAGGGCTATTCCACCGCCACCGACCTCGCCGATTGGCTGGTCCGGGCGCTGAACATACCGTTCCGCGAGGCGCACCACATTACCGGCCGCATCGTGGCGCTGGCCTCCGACCGCGGCATTGCGCTGCACAAGGTGCCGATCGAGGACATGCAGGCGGTGGACAAGCGCATCACCGGCGACGTCTTCTCCGTTCTGTCCGTGGTGCGCTCGGTGCGCAGCCGCACCAGCTATGGCGGCACCGCGCCGCAGCGCGTGCGCGCCCAGGCGCGGCGCTGGCTGAAGCGCCTCGGGGCGGCCCCGGACGCGACCTGATGCCGGCCGGATGGAGCCCCCGGCCGGCCCAGGGGCTCGCCTTTGCCGCAGCGCGGGCTATAGTGGCGCCGACCTTGATGCCAATGGCACGGACGAAGATGCGAACCCTTGCGACCCTGATGGCCCTCTGCGGCACCCTCGCCCTCGCGGCGTGCGGCGTGAAGGGTCCGTTGGAGCCCCCGCCCGGCGCCCATGCGGCGGCCCCCCCGCCGAAGCCCGCCACGGCCACGGCTGCGGCGGATTCCAGCAGTTCCTACACACCACCCAAGACGGCGGCGGAGTTCAACGAGAGCGCGGTTCCGCACGCCTCCTGGGAGAAGAAAAAGACCTCCGGCTCCTCCAGCAGCTCGGACAAGCTGCTGAAGGGCATCGACCGCCCCGACCAGCCGCTCCTCATCGACGGCCTGCTCTGATCCGCAGGCCCGAAGGCCGCGCTGAACGGCCTTCCGTACAAGAACCCCTTCCTCGCTCCCCGGCGCCCGCCTGACGGCGCCACCCCGGCCGGGCGCGCAGAACGAGCCTCCGACAAGCCGCCCCGATGCACCATTTCGACTATCGCAACGGCCGCCTTCATGCCGAGGACGTGGACCTCACGTCCCTCGCCGCCGAGGTGGGCACGCCCTTCTATTGCTACGCCACCGCCACGCTGGAGCGGCACTATCGCGTGTTCATGGAGGCGTTCGCCGGCCGCGACGTGCTGCTGTGCTACGCGCTGAAGGCCAATTCCAACCAGTCGGTCATCTCCACCCTCGCCCGCCTCGGCGCGGGGGCCGACATCGTTTCTTCCGGCGAGCTGATGCGCGCCCGCGCCGCCGGCGTGCCGGGCGAGCGCATCGTCTTCTCCGGCGTCGGCAAGACGCGGGAGGAAATGGGTGAGGCGCTGGACGCCGGCATCCTCTGCTTCAATGTGGAGAGCGAGCCGGAGCTGGATGCCCTGTCGCAGGTCGCCCTGTCCAAGGGCGTGACGGCGCCGGTCTCCATCCGCGTCAATCCGGACGTGGACGCGAAGACCCACAAGAAGATCTCCACCGGCAAGTCGGCCACCAAGTTCGGCATCCCGATCTCCCGCGCGCGGGACGTGTACGACTACGCCGCGCGCCTGCCCGGCCTCGCCATATCCGGCGTGGACATGCACATCGGCAGCCAGATCACCGACATGGCGCCGTTCGAGAACGCGGTGACGCTGCTGGCCGAGCTGGCGCGCGACCTCATGGCCGCTGGCCACCGGCTGCACCACATGGACCTCGGCGGCGGGCTCGGCGTGCCCTATGCCGCCTCCGACCCGGTACCGCCCTCCCCCGCCGCTTATGCCGAAGTGATCGGGCGGGCGCTCGGCGACCTGAAGCTGCCGCTGGTGTTCGAGATGGGACGGATGCTGGTCGCTAACGCCGGCATCCTCGTCACCCGCGTGATCTATGTGAAGAAGGGCGAGGGCAAGACCTTCGTGGTGGTGGACGCCGCCATGAACGACCTCATCCGCCCCACCCTCTACGAGGCCCACCACGACATCGTGCCGGTGGCCGAGCCGGCGGCCGGCGCCGCCCTGGTGATCGCCGACGTGGTCGGCCCGGTGTGCGAGACGGGCGATTTCCTCGCCCTCGACCGGCCGCTGCCGGAGGTGAAGCCCGGCGACCTGCTGGCGGTGATGACGGCGGGGGCCTATGGCGCCGTGCAGTCCGGCACCTACAACACCCGCGCCCTCGTCCCTGAGGTGCTGGTGCGTGGACCCCAAGCGGCGGTGGTGCGCCCGCGGGTCGATCCCGCGGCGCTGATCGCCCTCGACCGGCCAGCGCCCTGGCTGGACTGAACCGGCGCGAACCACTCGATCAGGGCCTCGCCTCAGTCCCCCGACACCGCGAAGCGCAGCAGGATGGTGCGCTGGAGCGGGCTGAAATTGTCGTCGGAAATCATGGTCAGCAGGATCTCGCCGGCGGCGCTGCGGGTGACGCCGAGGCCTTCCATGTTGTCGATCTCGTAGCCCATGTCGAAGCGGCCCAGCACCTCGCCGGTGATGCGCGCCCCCGGCTTCACCTCGCTGGCCGGGAAGCGGCGGAGCTGCATGTTGACGCCTTCGAGCGGCGTATAGTGGCGCTCCAGAAGGTAGAAATTGCCGTCCGGCCCCAGCGCGAGGTCGGTGGCATCGAACGGACCGCTCTTGGTCACGGTGAAGGTGCCGGGCGCGGGGCCACCGATGATGAAGCCGGGCAGGTCGTCCGCCTTCTTCGCCCCCTCTTCCCCGATGGCGATGAGCGCGCCCTTGAGCGGGCCGGAGGGCATGAAGGCGAGGCTTTCGAGGCCGGTATTGCGCCTCAGCCCCTTGATGGCTGGCGCCGGCACCAGCGTGCCGCGCTTGCCGAGGGCATCGCGCGGATAGCGCCAGATTTCGTTGATGGTCTCCATCGCCACATAGGCGGCATCGGGCGCGAGGGTGACGGATTCCACATCCTCGCGGGCGTTTTCGGCCTGCACCTTGCCATCGGCATCGAGCAGCGCCGCGGCAGTCACATCGGCGAGGCCGGTGGGGCGGTCATTCTCGGTGACGAGGCGACCGGAGAGGAACAGGCCGGCATCGGTGATGGCGAGGAAGTGTCCGTCCTGCTCCAGCGCGAAGCCGGAGATGCCACCGAAGCCCGGAAAGGGCGAGGTCAGCACCAGCCCGCCGAGGAACTTCAGCGGGCCGAACTGCGTGAGTTCGTCCCCGCGCTTGAAGGTGGCGACGGGCTGCGCCGTGACCGTGATGGCCACGGGCTCGGGCGGCAGCGCGCCCGGCTTGGAAAAGGCGAGATTGAACAGCAGTGCGCCGCCGAGAATTCCGGCGGCGACAATGCCTAAAGCGCGCAGGCCCCGCGTCAATGCAGGCGGCCGCCCCGCGACGCCCCCTTGCCGCCACCGCCGGGGGTTTCCTCGAACAGCTCGGCGAGCTTCTCGGTCATCACCCCGCCCAGCTCCTCGGCGTCCACGATGGTGACGGCGCGACGGTAGTAGCGCGTCACGTCATGGCCGATGCCGATGGCGATCAGCTCCACCGGCGAGCGGGTCTCGATCTCGGTGATGATGTGGCGGAGGTGCCGCTCCAGATAATTGCCGGCGTTCACCGACAGCGTGGAATCGTCCACCGGCGCGCCGTCGGAAATCATCATCAGGATGCGCCGCGCCTCGGTGCGGGCCAGCAGGCGCTTGTGCGCCCAGTCCAGCGCCTCGCCGTCGATGTTTTCCTTGAGGAGGCCCTCGCGCATCATCAGGCCGAGGTTGCGGCGCGCCCGGCGCCACGGGGCGTCGGCCGACTTGTAGATGATGTGCCTGAGATCGTTGAGGCGGCCGGGGGTGGCGGGCTTGCCGGCGGCGAGCCAGGCCTCGCGGGACTGGCCGCCCTTCCAGGCGCGCGTGGTGAAGCCCAGCACCTCCACCTTCACGCCGCAGCGCTCCAGCGTGCGGGCGAGGATATCGGCGCAGGTGGCGGCCACCGTGATGGGCCGGCCGCGCATGGAGCCGGAATTGTCGATGAGCAGCGTCACCACCGTGTCGCGGAAGTCGGTGTCGCGCTCGCGCTTGAAGGACAGCGCTGCCATGGGGTCCATGATGACCCGCGGCAGACGCGCGGGATCGAGCACGCCCTCTTCGAGGTCGAATTCCCAGGCGCGGTTCTGCTGCGCCAGCAGCTTGCGCTGGAGGCGGTTGGCAAGACGCGCCACCACGCCCTGGAGGTGGGCCAGCTGCTTGTCGAGATAGGAGCGGAGCCGCGTCAGCTCCTCGGGATCGCAGAGGTCCTCCGCCGAGGTCTCCTCGTCGAACTTGGTGGTGAAGGCGTGGTATTCCGGCCCGCGATTGTCGTGCGTCATCGGTGGACGCGGCGACCATGGTTCGGCCGGCTCCTCGCTGTCGCCCATCTCGGTGCCGTCGGGCACGTCGGCGGGGGGCGCGGCCTCGCTCTGGGCGGCAGAGTCGGGCATCTCCTCCTCGGAGAGCTCGGCCTCCATCTCGGTGGCGCCCTGCTGGCTGTCGTCCTCGCGGCTTTCGCCGTTCTCGCCGCCCTGCTCGTCGGCGCCGCCCTCGTTCTCGTTCTCCTCGGGCTCCTGCTCGGTGTCGAGGCCGCTTTCCTCGCCCATGTCGAGGGAGGCGAGGAGATCGCGGGCGATCTCGCCGAACTTCTTCTGGTTCTCGATGCTGTCGATGAGCCGCGCGAGGTCGCCCTCGGCTCGCTCCTCGATGAAGGGGCGCCAGAGGTCCACCACGCGCCGGGCGTCGGGGGGCGGGGGCTCGCCGGTCAGGCGCTCGCGCACCATGAGGGCCACCGCGTCGGCGATGGGCGCCTCGGAGCGCTCGGTGATGTCGGCGAAATTGGCGCGGTGGTAGCGGTCCTGCAACATGGCTGCGAGGTTGCGCTTCACGCCCGGCATGCGGTTGCCACCGATGGCCTCCACCCGCGCCTGCTCCACCGCCTCGAACACGCCGCGGGCGACTTCGCCCTGGGGCAGCATCTTGCGATGGACGCCGGGGTCGTGACAGGCGCGGCGCAAGGCGAGGGAATCCGCATGGCCGCGCACGATGGCGGCGTCCTGCAGCGTGAAGCGGCGCGGCGGCTCGGGCAGGCGCACCCGGTCCGGGCCGAGCGCCGGACGCTCGGAGGCGAAGGTCACCTCGAACTCGGAGACGCCGGCGATGGCCTTGAAGCAGCCGGTGACGGCGCGCTTGAACGGCTCGGACGGCGCTTCCTTGGGGGCCTTGCCGGTGGTGCGGTTGGTGGCCATGGCGCGTGCTTCTTCGGCTCTTGCGTCTTTGAGAAGCGCTTCGCGAAGAGGCGCCTCCTGCGGGGAAACAGGCCACGCCGTAGCGCAGCCCGTTCAATGCAAGGCGCGGCTGAGCCGCACCGGTTCAGGACAGAGCGACGTTCACCGTGCTCTCGGCCAGCTCCTGGCCGAAGCAGCGCTGGTAGAACTCCGCCACCAGCGGGCGCTCCAGCTCGTCGCACTTGTTGAGGAAGGTGACACGCAGGGCGAAGGCGATGTCGCGGAAGATGTCCGCGTTCTCGGCCCAGGTGATGACCGTGCGCGGGCTCATGACGGTGGAGAGATCGCCGTTCATGAACGCCTGCCGGGTAAGGTCGGCGAGGCGGACCATGCGGTTCACCGTGTCGCGGCCTTCCACGTTCTGGAAGTGCTTCGCCTTGGCGAGGACGATGTCCACTTCCTTGTCGTGGGCGAGATAGTTCAGCGAGGTGACGATGGACCAGCGGTCCATCTGCGCCTGGTTGATCTGCTGGGTGCCGTGATAGAGGCCGGTGGTGTCGCCGAGGCCGATGGTGTTGGCGGTGGCGAACAACCGGAAGGCGCCGTGTGGGCGGATCACCCGGCTCTGGTCGAGCAGGGTCAGGCGGCCGGAGCTCTCCAGCACGCGCTGGATCACGAACATCACGTCCGGGCGGCCGGCGTCATATTCGTCGAACACCAGGGCGACGTTGTTCTGGTAGGCCCAGGGCAGGATGCCGTCGCGGAATTCGGTGACCTGCAGGCCGTCCTTCACCACGATCGCATCCTTGCCGATGAGGTCGATGCGCGAGATGTGGCTGTCGAGGTTGATGCGCACGCACGGCCAGTTCAGCCGCGCCGCCACCTGCTCGATATGGGTGGACTTTCCGGTTCCATGGTATCCTGTGACCATCACGCGACGGTTGCGCGCAAAGCCGGCCAGGATGGCCAGGGTGGTCGGCCGGTCGAACAGGTAATCCGGGTCCAGCTCGGGGACGTGGGAGTCGGCTTCGGAGTAGGCCGGAACCTCCATGTCGATATCGATGCCGAACGTCTGGCGAACCGACACCTTCATGTCCGGCATCGGGGCAGTGGTCTCCAAACCGCTCATAACTCCTCCGTCGGCGCGCCCCGCGCGCCCCATTTCGTGTCCGTATCCATCACGGCGCGGTCCGAGGAGCCGCCTCCGCGTCGCCGGCGATCCTGAGGACCGCTCAGCAGAAACCTGCCTGCTTGAGGCTGTTGTAGGCCTGGATGACGCTGCGCAGGCGGTCCTCCGAAGAACGGTCGCCGCCGTTCGCGTCGGGGTGGTGCAGCTTCACCAGTTCCTTGTAGCGGGCCTTGATCTCGACCGCGCTGGCCGACATTTCGAGGCCCATCACCTCCAGCGCCCGCCGCTCCGCGGTGCGCACGATCTTGCCGTCCGGCTCCGGCCGGTCGGCCCGGAAGGTGCCGCCCATCTCGGCGGTAAAGCCGAAGGGATCGCGCATGCCGTCGCCGGTGTCCGCGCCCGGCCGGCGGCCGCTGGCGCCCTTCATGCCCATCTTCCAGGTGGGGCGATGACCGGTCAGCGCGTCCTTCTGGTAGGCATACACCGCGTCGTCGGTCATGCCCGAGAAATAGTTGTAGGACTGGTTGTATGCCTTCACATGGTCGAGGCAGTAGGACCAGTACTGGCCTTCCTGATGCCGCCCCTTGGGCGCCTTGTGCGTGCCCTCCGCCGTGCAGCCCGGCCACTGGCAGCCCGTCAGCGACAGCCGGGGGCGATGCCGGTCGTCGGCGGGCTTGACCCGGATGCGGTCGAAAAGGGGGGAGTCGAATTTCATGGCCGATCGATTATGTGCGTCGTTCCGCGGCGCGGCAAGGAATTGCGGTGCAGCGCGTGGAGAAAGCGCCATGCCACAGGGGTAGCGGGGGATGTGACGTCGGGAGCGGAAGCGGCTAAGCCGGCCTCATCGTGACCGAGGGTGGCAGGCCGCGACAAGCCCCATATAATGCCGCCCACGCGGGAGCGCCATAACCGGCCGCTTTCTTCGGTCCATTCCTTTTCACAGAAGCCTTTTCATCATGTCCCACTCTTCCCTTTCCGACATCCGCCAGACGCTCGAAGCCGGCCTCAGCCCCCTCGCCCTCGAGCTTGAGGACGAGAGCCACAAGCATGCCGGCCACGCCGGCGTGATGCATGATCACAAGGGCGCCAATCGCGGCGACGGCGGCATCACCCACCTCAGGGTGCGGGTGGTCTCCCCGAGCTTCACCGGCAAGAGCCGGGTGGAGCGGCACCGCATCGTCAACGGCCTGCTGGAAGGCGAGATCGCGCGCGGTCTGCACGCCCTGGCCATCGAGGCCAAGGCGCCGGGTGAATGAACCGCCCCCGGCGAATGAGCCTGGATTCGGTAAAGGGGTCGCCTGCGCATGGCTGAGGCCGCGCTGCATCGGGAAGAGGGCGCGCTCGTCCTCTTCTCCGGCGGGCAGGATTCCGCCACCTGCCTCGCCTATGCGCTGGAGCGCTTCGGCCGGGTGGAGACCCTGGGCTTCGACTATGGCCAGCGCCACGCGGTGGAACTGGAGCGCCGCCCGGTGCTGCGCGCCGCCTTCCGCGCCCTCAACCCGCTGTGGGCCGCCCGGCTCGATGCCGACCACGTGCTGGACCTGCCCGTGCTCGGCCAGATCTCCGACACGGCCCTGACCCGCGACGTCGCCGTCCACATGGAGGCGAACGGCCTGCCGAACACCTTCGTGCCCGGCCGCAACCTCGTCTTCCTCACCTTCGCTGCCGCCCTCGCCTATCGCCGGGGGCTCCGCCACATCGTCGGCGGCATGTGCGAGACGGATTTCTCCGGCTATCCCGACTGCCGAGACGACACCATCAAGGCCATGCAGGTGGCCCTGAACCTCGGCATGGAGAAGCGCTTCGTCCTCCACACGCCGCTCATGTGGATCGACAAGGCCGAGACCTGGCGCCTCGCCGAGCATCTGGGGGGCCGTCCGCTGGTGGATCTCATCGTCGAGGAGACCCACACCTGCTATCTCGGCGACCGCGGCCACCGCCACGCCTGGGGCTATGGCTGCGGCGAATGCCCCGCCTGCAAGTTGCGGGCGGATGGATTTGCACGCTACAGCGCCGGCTGAATGGCCCCTAAATGGCCGCCGAGCCTTGGAAAACGCAGGAAAACAAGCCGAGCCGCCACCAAATAGCCGCCGCGTTGCGTTAGATTTGCTACACCTCAGATCGCTAAGTCGCAGAATCGAATCGGAAGTCCCCATGGCCGAACCCGTGCCCGCCGAGTCCCCCGACGACTACGGCGCCCAGTCCATCCAGGTGCTCAAGGGCCTCGATGCGGTCCGCAAGCGTCCCGGCATGTACATCGGTGACACGGACGACGGCTCGGGCCTGCACCACATGGTCTACGAGGTGGTGGACAACGCCATCGACGAGGCCCTGGCCGGCTGGGCCAAGGAAGTCACCGTCACGCTGGAGGCCGACGGCTCGGTGACCGTGACCGACGACGGCCGCGGCATCCCCACCGACCTGCACCCCGAGGAAGGGGTTTCCGCCGCCGAGGTCATCATGACCCAGCTGCATGCGGGCGGTAAGTTCAACCAGAATTCCTACAAGGTCTCCGGCGGCCTGCACGGCGTGGGCGTCTCGGTCGTGAACGCCTTGTCCACGACGCTTGACCTCACCATCTGGCGCGACGGCAAGGAGCACTTCATGCGCTTCCGCCACGGCGACGCAGAGGCGCCGCTGAAGGTGGTGGGCGCGGCGCCGGCCGGCAAGCGCGGCACGAAGGTGACGTTCACGCCTTCGCCCCAGACCTTCACCCGCATCGAGTTCGACTACGCGACGCTGGAGCATCGCCTGCGCGAGCTAGCCTTCCTCAATTCCGGCGTGCTCATCGTGCTCACCGACGCGCGCGGCCCCGAGCCGAAGCGCGAGGAGCTGCATTACGAGGGCGGCGTCGAGGCCTTCGTGAAGTATCTCGACCGCAACAAGGCCGCGCTCATCGCCAAGCCCGTGGTGATCCGCGCCGAGAAGGACGGCATCACGGTGGAGGCCGCGCTTTCGTGGAACGACGGCTACCACGAGAACGTGCTCTGCTTCACCAACAACATCCCCCAGCGCGACCGCGGCACCCACTTCACGGGCTTTGCCGCCGCGCTGACCCGGCAGGTGCTGGGCTATGCCAACTCGTCCGGCATCTCCAAGAAGGAGAAGGTGGACCCCACGGGCGAGGATTGCCGCGAGGGCCTCACCGCGGTGCTCTCGGTGAAGGTGCCGGACCCGAAATTCTCCTCCCAGACCAAGGACAAGCTCGTCTCCTCGGAGGTTCGCCCGGTGGTGGAGAACCTGGTCGGCGAGGCGCTCGGCAACTGGTTCGAGGAGAACCCGGTCGAGGCGAAGAACGTGATCGGCAAGGTGGTGGAAGCCGCCGCCGCCCGCGAGGCCGCCCGCAAGGCCCGCGACCTCACCCGGCGCAAGAGCCCGCTGGATGTCGCCTCCCTGCCCGGCAAGCTCGCCGACTGCCAGGAGAAGGACCCGGCCAAGTCCGAGATCTTCATCGTCGAGGGTGACTCGGCCGGCGGCTCCGCCAAGCAGGGCCGCGACCGCGCCTTCCAGGCCGTGCTGCCGCTCCGCGGCAAGATCCTCAACGTGGAGCGCGCCCGCTTCGACAAGATGCTGTCGTCCGAGCAGATCGGCACGCTCATCACCGCGCTCGGCACCGGCATCGGCCGGGACGATTTCGACATCGCCAAGCTGCGCTACCACAAGATCATCATCATGACGGACGCCGACGTGGACGGCGCCCATATCCGCACCCTGCTGCTCACCTTCTTCTTCCGACAGATGCCGGAGATCGTGGATGCAGGCCACCTCTTCATCGCCCAGCCGCCGCTCTACAAGGTCGCGCGCGGCAAGTCCGAGACCTACCTCAAGGACGAGAAGGCGCTGGAGGACTACCTCATCACCACCGGGCTGGAGGAAGCCTCCCTCCATCTCGCCACGGGCGAGGTGCGCACCGGCGCCGACCTCGCCCATGTGGTGGACGTGTCGCGCCAGCTGCGCAGCGCGCTCGGCGGCCTTCATCCCCGCTACAACCGCGCGGTGGCGGAGCAGGCGGCTATCGCGGGCGCCTTCGCTCCGGCGGCGCTGGAAGACGAGGCCACCGGTTCCGCCGCGGCCGCCGAGGTGGCCCGCCGCCTCGATGCGCTGGCGGACGAGACCGAGCGCGGCTGGGCCGGCATCTGCGACGAGACCGGCTATGCCTTCTCCCGCACCGTGCGCGGCGTCGCCGAGGTGGCGCGGCTCGACCATGCCTTCATCGCCTCCCCCGAGGCACGCCGGCTCGACACCCTCGCCCGCGACCTCGACGGCGTGTTCGCCGCCGCCGCGACCCTCAAGCGCCGCAGCGACGAGCAGGTGCTGTTCGGCGCCGTGGACCTGTTCGACGCTGTCACCGATTCCGGCCGCAAGGGCCTCTCGCTCCAGCGCTACAAAGGCCTCGGCGAGATGAACCCCGAGCAGCTGTGGGAGACGACGCTGGACATCAACGCCCGCTCCCTCCTCCAGGTGCGCGTGAAGGAAGTGGACGCCGCCGACGACCTCTTCAGCCGCCTGATGGGTGACACGGTGGAGCCCCGCCGCGAGTTCATCCAGGAGAACGCGCTGCGCGCCAGCGTGGACGTGTGAGGGGACGCGGCCGGGCGCCGCGTCACTCTCCCGGCTTCCGAGGGAAACACCAGCCGGCCTGTAAGCCGGGTTCTGTACGGCGGGCTTGCGCCCGCGTGGCGACCATTCCTCTGGGACGCCGGTTGCCCGGCGCCTCTAGCAGTCAACCCGGACGGCGCCCCGTAGACAGGGGTGGTTTCCCGTGCCGTCCCTATTCGACTTTGCTCCCGGTGGGGTTTGCCGTGCCGCTTCCGTTGCCGGTCGCGCGGTGGGCTCTTACCCCACCGTTTCACCCTGGCCCGTGCACGCACGGGTGGTTTGATTTCTGTGGCACTTTCCCTGGGGTCGCCCCCGCCGGACGTTATCCGGCACCGTGTCTGCGTGGAGCCCGGACTTTCCTCGACACCGAAATGCCGCGGCCGCCCGGCCGGCTGGTGGGGGAGGAATGGGGTGTTAGGGCCGGGGCGTCAAGGGGCGTAAGCCGGCGAAACGCCTTCACCCCACCAGTTCGAACCACTCGTCCTCGGTAATCACCTTCACTCCCAGCGCCTGCGCCTTCTCCAACTTCGAGCCCGCGCCGGGGCCGGCCACCACGAGGTCGGTCTTGGCCGAGACGGAGCCGGCGACCTTGGCGCCCAGCCGCTCGGCCATGGCCTTCGCCTCGTCGCGGGTCATCTTTTCCAGCGAGCCGGTGAAGACCACGGTTTTGCCGGCCACCGGGCTTTCGGCGGCGACGCGCTCCATGGGGGCGGGCGTCACCTCCGCCAGCAGGGCGGCGACCACCTCGCGGTTGCGCGGTTCGTGGAAGAACTCGATGACGGCTTCCGCCACCACGTCGCCCACGCCGTCGATGGCCAGCATCTCCTGCCAGGCGTCATTGCCCTTGGGGTGCTCCTCGCCGGGGATGACGGCGGCGAGCGCCCCGGCTTCCAGCGCTTCCACCGTGCCGTAATGGCGCATGAGGCGCTTGGCGTTGGTCTCGCCCACATGGCGGATGCCGAGGGCGAAGACGAAGCGGTCCACCGCCACGTTCCGCCGCGACTGGATGGCCGCGAACAGGTTCGCCGCCGAGGTCTTGCCCCAGCCCTCACGGTTTTCCAGCCGCTGGAGGGAGCGCGCGTTGCGCGCTTCCAACGTGAAGATGTCGGCCGGTGAGGCGATCAGCCCCCAGTCGTAGAAGGCGCGCACCTGCTTCTCGCCGAGCCCCTCAATGTCGAAGGCGTTGCGCGAGACGAAGTGGCGTAGCCGTTCCACCATCTGCGCCGGGCAAATGAGGCCGCCGGTGCAGCGGCGCACCACGTCCATCTTGCCGGTCTTGGTGTCCACCTCGCGCACCGCATGGGAGCCGCAGGCGGGGCACAGGGTGGGAAATTCGTAAGGCTTCGACTCCGCCGGCCGCTTCTCTTCGATCACCCGCACCACCTGCGGGATCACATCGCCGGCGCGCTGGACCACCACCGTGTCGCCGACGCGGATGTCCTTGCGGGCGATCTCGTCCTCGTTGTGCAGGGTGGCGTTGGCCACCACCACGCCGCCCACCGTCACCGGCAGCAGCTTCGCCACCGGGGTGAGGGCGCCGGTGCGGCCCACCTGGATGTCGATGGCTTCCAGCACCGTGGTCGCCTGCTCGGCCGGGAACTTGTGGGCGATGGCCCAGCGGGGCGAGCGGGAGACGAAGCCGAGGCGCCGTTGCAGGTCGAGCCGGTCCACTTTGTAGACCACGCCGTCGATGTCATAGGGCAGGCTCGCCCGCTGCGCCTCGATGGAGCGGTAATGGGCGATCAGCTCCGCCGCGCTGGTCACGCGCACCATGAGCGGGTTGGTGGAGAAGCCCCAGCGGGCGAAGGCCTCCACCATGCCATGCTGGGTTTCGGCCGGAAGCGGCGTCGCCTCGCCCCAGGCATAGGCGAAGAACTTCAGCGGCCGCGATGCCGTGATGGCGGGGTCGAGCTGGCGCAGCGAGCCGGCGGCGGCGTTGCGCGGATTGGCGAACACCTTCTCTTCCGCCGCCGCCTGCCGCGCGTTCAGCGCCTCGAAATCGGCCTTCGCCATGTAGATCTCGCCGCGCACGTCGATGACGTCCGGCACGCCACGGCCATGGAGCCGGTCGGGGATATCGGCGATGGTGCGCACATTGGCGGTGACGTCCTCGCCCTCGGTGCCGTCGCCTCGGGTGGCGGCCACCTCGAGGCGACCCGCCACGTAGCGCAGCGAGCAGGAAAGCCCGTCGATCTTCGGCTCTGAGGTGAAGGCCACCTCCTCCTCCGCCCCGAGCCCGAGGAAGCGCTTCACCCGCGCCACAAACTCCTCGACCTCATTGTCGGAAAAGGCGTTCTGCAGCGAGAGCATGGGCACGCCATGCACCACCTTGCCGAACTTCTCCGACGGCGCTGCGCCCACCTTGGCGGAAAGGCTGTCCTCGCCCACGAGGCCGGGAAAGCGCGCCTCGATGGCCTCGTAGCGGCGGCGCAGGGCGTCGTATTCGGCATCGGAGACGAGCGGCGCGTCCTCGCGATAATAGGCCGCGTCGTGGCCCTTGATCTCCTCGGCGAGGGCCGCGTGCTCGGCGGCGGCGTCGGAGGGCGAGAGGTCCTCCACGGTGAGGGAGCGCAGGGGCAAAGCGGGCTTGGTCATCGTCGGCGGTTCCCGGCAGGCGTCCGCCGTCGCCGGCGGGGGCAGGAGCTATATCCCCTCCGTCTGGTTTTCGATCAATGTCGCGTTCTTGAAAAATGTCTAAGGTACGCCGACGCGAATCTCATGGGGGATGAAATGGTCAGGGTGTCCCGATACACGCGCCGGCTTGCGGCGCTTGCCGCCGCCACTTTTCTCGGCGCCGCAACGCCGGCTCTGGCGCAGTTCGCCCCCGACCCGTCAGCCGATCCGGCCCTCGTGGCACGCGGCGAATACATCGCCAAGGCGGCGGACTGCATGCCCTGCCACACCGGGGACAAGTCCAAGCCCTTCGCCGGCGGCCTCGCGCTGAACACGCCCTTCGGCGCCATCTACTCGCCCAACATCACGTCCGACCGCACCACCGGCATCGGCCTGTGGACCTACGACCAGTTCGTGAACGCGGTGCGCAACGGCATCCGTAAGGACGGGGCCTATCTCTACCCGGCCATGCCGTTCGACGCGTACACCGAGATCACCGACGACGACATGAAGGCCCTGTGGGCCTATGCGCGCGCCATCCCGCCGATCCCGAACACCCCGCCGGACAACCAGCTGGAATTCCCGTTCAACATCCGCCTCGGGATGCTGGCGTGGCGCGAGCTGTTCTTTGACCAGGGCCGCTTCCACCCGACCGCGGGCAAGAGCGCCGAGTGGAACCGCGGCGCCTACCTCGTCAACGCGCTGGGCCATTGCGGCGATTGCCACACCCCGCGCAACCTGATGGGCGCGACCAAGGCCAAGGCCGCGTTCCTCGGCGCCGACATCGACGGCTTCTGGGCGCCCGACATCGACACCGCCTCGCTCAAGAAGACCTGGACGCCGGAGACGCTGACCACTTTCTTCGCCACCGGCTCCGTGCCGGGCAAGACCTCCGTGTTCGGCCCCATGGCCGAGGTGATCCATGATTCCGTGAGCAAGATGACCGCGCAGGACCGTGCCGCGCTCGTCACCTACCTGTTCGATGCGCCGCCCCCGGCCGACAAGCCGGCGGTGCAGAAGGCGTCCCCGCTTTCCGCCGACGTCTACGCGCGGGCGTCCAAGCTCTACATCGACAATTGCGCCGTCTGCCACATGGACAAGGGCGCCGGCCGCACCGACACCATCCCCGCGCTCGCCGGCAACCCGGCCGTGATCGCGGCCGAGCCCTACAACATCATCATGGCGGTGCTGGGCGGCCTGCCGGCGGGCGGCACCTACGGTGCCATGCCCTCCTTCGCCGGCCGGCTCAACGACCAGCAGGTGGCGGACCTCGCCAATTACGTGCGCACCTCGTGGGGCAATACAGCCGCGCCGAACGTGACCCCCTCCATGGTCGCGGCATGGCGCGCCGCCGCGGCGCCGGACTACGGCACGCAGGCGGCCTCCGCCTTCACCTGCCCCGACGTGGGCGGTGCTCCCGGCTCGGATGGCCCGGATGCGAAGGCGGTGGCCGCGCTCTCGGCCATGATGGCCGGCGGCCAGCGCTCCATTCCCATGATGGTGGACACCTACAAGGCCGCCTCAGGCTCGTCCGGCTCGGGCACGATCGTGGATGCGCTCACCGCCGCCTATTGCCCCGTTGTGGCCAAGAGCAACGCGCCCGACTGGCAGAAGACCGCCGAGCTGCGCCGCTTCACCCTTCAGGCCGCCATGGAAGTGTCGCGCCGCACCATCTCCGGTCCGGTGGACAGCCAGCCCATCGCCTGGGCGCTGCCGGTGGGTCCCGGCCTCGTGCTGAAGGAGCCGGCGAGCCTCGCCGACAAGCTGGCCTGCCCGGCCGATGACGGCAAGGCAGTGCCGACCGACCTCTCGGCGGGAGCGGCCAAGCTGCTCACCGGCGTGAAGCCCCCCATGCAGGGCGCGGCCATCGCCTCCGCGGCGACCACGCTCTACCAGCAGAACCCGAAGGCCCGGCCGTCCGACGTCGCCAACGCCCTCATCGCCTCCTATTGCCGGATCGTGACGGGGGTGAAGACCTCGGTGGCGGAGCAGAACGCGCTGCTCAACCAGTTCGCCGGCCAGGCGGTGCAGACGCTCCAGTTGCTGCCCCCGCGCAAGACGGTGGTGGAGGCTGCCCCGGCCGCGACGCCGGCTCCCGCCAAGAAGAAGTGAGGTGCCGGCCGCCCCCGGCGAGGGTGGCCGTTAACCCTGTTTCATGTGAAACGGCCGCTCCGGAAACCGGGGCGGCCGTTTGCTTTTGTGCCGGAAAATCGGAGCGGGGCGGCGCCGGCGGGCGTCAGTCGTGGCTCTGAAGGCCGTCGTGGACGTCGAACACCACGTTGCCCTGCCGCCAGGCGAACGGAGCGCCGGGGGTCTGCACCTTGATCTCGCTCTGGGGAATGAGCTTGTCGCAGAGCATCACCAGGATGTCCTCGATGGGGGCGGTGGTGTCGTTCTCCTCGGTCATGCGATCGATGGAGATCTCGCCGCCTTCCACGCCGTCGTCCTCGATGTGGACGATGAAAATCTCTTCGTGGCCGTGGATGCCGTGGGCGGTGACGCGGAACGTTTCTCCCTGATACTCAAATTCCCGGACCATTGTTCATTCTCACTGCTGTCATTGAAAAATACGCTGGGACGCAACGGTACTGGCGGGGCAACCCCCAAAAAACGGCGAAATCTAGAATCGTGACTATGGATTGGTCAAGGCCTGATCGGCCCGGGTCAAATTGATGAAATAATAAGCAAAAGATCGGTGCCCGTTATCGCGCCGCCGTTTCCCGGGCACGCACCACCAGTTGCTCCGCCGTGGGCAGGATGCCGGCGACGATGCGGTCCACGCCCTCGGGCGTGGGATGGAGCCCGTCCGGCAGGTTCAGCGCCCGGTCGCCGGCGATGCCTTCGAGGAAGAAGGGATAGAGCAGCACGCCCTCGGCTTCGGCGATGTCCGGGAATATCCTGTCGAACGCCTCGCGGTAGGGCCGGCCCATGTTGGGCGCCGCCTTCATGCCGGCGAGGAGCACCGTGATGCCGCGCTTGCGCAGCCGTTGGACGATCTCGGTGAGCGCCTTGCGCGTCACGGCCGGGTCGAGCCCGCGCAGCATGTCGTTGGCGCCCAGCTCCACGATCACCGCGTCCGTGCCCTGGGGCACCGACCAGTCGAGGCGGGCGAGGCCCTGGCTCGCCGTCTCGCCGGAGACGCCGGCATTCTCCACTTTCACATCCAGCCCCTTCGCCCTCAGCGCGGCTTCCAGCCGGGCGGGAAAGGCGGCGGTGCGCGGAATGCCGTAGCCGGCGGTCAGGCTGTCGCCAAAGGCGACGATGCGCAGCGGCGCCGCCGCCGCCCCTGACGCGAACGTGAAGACGAGGAAAGCGGCGATCAGCCCCGTCACCGCCTTAAATGACAGGTCCCATGGGGCAACCGGCAGGTCTCTCTTTCCTCCCTGCCCGACCCCACGCAGCACCGGACGCACGGCAAACCCTGGCATGGACGATATTTCCTCTCCGCTTCGCACCATCGCGCTGAAGCATGTGGACCTTTCCCTCGGTACCGGGGCGGCCCGGGTTCATGTCCTGAAGGACATCTCTGTCGAGATCGGGGCAGGCGAGGCGGTGGGCCTCGTCGGGCCGTCGGGGTCCGGCAAGTCGACGCTGCTCATGGTGATGGCCGGGCTGGAGCGGGTGGATTCGGGGCAGGTGAACGTCGCCGGCACGGATATCACGCGCCTCGGCGAGGATCCGCTGGCGCGCTTCCGTGGCCGGCATGTGGGCATCGTCTTCCAGTCCTTCCACCTCATCCCGACCATGACCGCGCTGGAGAACGTGGCGGTGCCGCTGGAACTCGCCGGCCGCGCCGACGCCTTCGACCGTGCGCGGCAGGAACTCGCCAATGTGGGCCTCGCCGAGCGGGCGCAGCATTATCCGGGCCAGCTGTCCGGCGGCGAGCAGCAGCGCGTGGCGCTCGCCCGCGCCCTCGCCCCCGAGCCGCCCATCCTCGTCGCCGACGAGCCCACCGGCAATCTGGACGAGGCCACCGGCCGGCAGGTGATGGACCTCATCTTCTCCGTCCACCGCGCCCGCGGCACGACGCTGGTGCTCGTCACCCACGATGCGGCGCTCGCCCGCCGGTGCAGCCGGGTGCTGCGCCTGCGCTCGGGGGCGATCGAGGAGGACAGCAAGTCCGGCCTCGAGGTGGCCGCCCGATGAGCCTCGCCACCTCGCGGCTCCCCGTGCCGCTGCGTCTCGCCCTGCGTGAATTGCGCGGCGCGCGGCGGGGCTTCGGCATCTTCCTCGGCTGCCTCGTGCTGGGCGTGACCGCAATCGCCGGCATCGGCTCGTTCGCCGGCGCCCTCACCCAAGGGCTGGAGCGGGAGGGCCGCGCCATCCTCGGCGGCGACGCCGGCTTCAGCGTCGTGCAGCGGGAGATGACGGCGGATGAGCGCTCCAGCCTCGACCGCCACGGCACCCTCGGCTCCGTCGCCCTGCTGCGCGCCATGGCCCGGACCGAGGCGGGCGATGCCTCCCTCGCCGAGGTGAAGGCGGTGGACGGCACCTATCCCCTCGTCGGCACGGTCGGGCTCGACCCGCCCATGCCCGTTGCGGACGCATTGAAGGAAAAGAACGGCGTGTTCGGCGCCGCCGCCGATCCGGTGCTGCTCGGCCGGCTCGGCGTGAAGACCGGGGATCGCATCCGGCTGGGCGACGCCACCTTCGAGGTTCGCGCCACGCTCACCAGCGAGCCGGACAAGCTCTCCTCCGGCGTCGGCCTCGGCGCCCGCCTCCTCATCTCCCAGGCCGCGCTCCCGGCCACCGGCCTCATCCAGCCCGGCAGTCTCGTGCGCTGGAGCTACCGGCTGCTGCTGGACAATCCCGCCCCCGAGAACCTGAAGGCGGTGATGGGGGAGGTGCGCGAGCCCATGGGCCGCGCCGGCTTCGAGGTGCGCACCCGCGACGGCGCGACGCCCCAGCTTGCGCGCAATGTGGGGCGCATCAGCCAGTTCCTCACCCTCGTAGCCCTCACCGCGCTGCTGGTGGGCGGGGTGGGCGTCGCCAATGCGGTATCGAGCCATCTCGCCGGCAAGCTGGAGGTCATCGCCACCCTGAAGGCGGTGGGCGCGACCCGGCGCGACGTCTTCCTCACCTACGGCGCGGAGATCGGCCTCATCTCCGCCTTCGGCATCGTGCTCGGCCTCATTCTGGGTGCGGCGCTACCCTTCGCCGCCACCGCCGCCATCGGCGCGCTCGTGCCGTTTCCCCTCGATCCGCAGCTCGATTGGGCGGCGCTGGCGCGAGCGGCGCTCTACGGGCTGGTGGTTGCCGCCGTGTTTTCGGTGATCCCGCTGGCGCGGGCGCAGGAGGCGCGGGTTTCGGCGCTGTTCCGGGATGGCATCGGCGAGATGCGGCGGCGCATTTCCCTGCCTTATCTGCTGCTCGTCGGCGGCCTCGGGGCGGCGCTGGTGGTGCTCGCCCTTTTCACCTCCGACGACAAAAGGGCCGCCGCGATCTTCCTCGCCGCCGCCGCCGCCGTATTCGTGCTGCTGCGGCTGGTCGCCTCCGGCCTCATGGCCCTCGCCCGGCGGGCGCCCCGGCCACGCGGCGCGGCAGCGCGCCTCGCCCTCGGCAACATCCACCGGCCCGGCGCGCTCACGCCTTCGGTCGTGCTCTCGCTGGGGCTGGGCCTGTCGCTGCTGGTGGGCATCTCGCTGGTGGACGCGAGCCTCAACCGCGAGCTGAACGGCCCGGTGCGCGAAAACGCGCCGAGCTTCTTCTTCGTCGACGTGCCGAACAGCGAGGAAGCCGAATTCCGCGCCTTCCTCGCCGAGCAGGCGCCGGGGGCGGTGGTGAAGTCGGTGCCCATGCTGCGCGGGCGCATCACCCATGTGAAGGACATCCCCGCGGAAGAAGTGAAGCCCCGCCCCGATGCCGCCTGGGTGCTGCAGAGCGACCGCGGCATCTCCTCCTCCGCCACCGTGCCCGAGGGCTCCACCGTGGTGGACGGGAAGTGGTGGACGGGAGACGAGACCGAGCCCCTCGTCTCCTTCGACAGCGAACTGGCCACCGGCCTCGGCCTCCAGCTCGGCGACACGGTGACGGTGAGCGTGCTGGGCCGCAGCGTCACCGCCCGCATCGCCAACCTGCGACAGGTGAAGTGGGAGCGGCTCGGCATCAATTTCGTCATGGTGTTCTCGCCCGCGACCTTCGCCGGCGCGCCCTATACGGTGCTCGCCACCCTCGCCTTCCCGGATGGCGGCGACACGGCGCGGGAGATCGCGCTGCTGAAAGCCATGGCGGCGCGCTTCCCTGCCATCACCACGGTGCGGGTGAAGGAGACGCTGGAGGAAGCACAGCGGATGCTGGACAACCTCTCCCTGGGCATCCGCGCGGCCAGCCTCGTCACCCTCATCACCTCCGTCCTGGTGCTCGCCGGGGCGCTCGCCGCCGGGCGCGAGCGGCGCATCTATGATGCGGTGATCCTCAAGACGCTGGGCGCCACCCGTGGCCGGCTGACCCTCGCCTATGGCCTCGAATACGCCGGCCTCGGCCTCGCCACCGCCATCGTCGCGGCTGCGGCGGGCACGGCGGCGGCCTGGGGTGTGGTGACGCAGGTGATGGACATCCCCTTCACCTTCGCCCCCCTTCCCGCCTTCGGCGCAGTGGTGGCGGCGCTGGCGGTGACGCTGGTGGTCGGGCTGCTGGGTACCCTTCGGGCACTTTCGGCGCCCCCTGCGCGGGTGCTTCGACACCTTTAGCCAAGTATTTGACGGTACGTTATTCTTCGCCGGCTCCACGAAATATTTACCGGCATTCGTGGAGGAATGGTACCAAACTGCACCGCGCCGACGCCTCGCGAATCGGCGCGGCCCCGGATGCGCGCCGCTTCCGGCACGATCCCGGACAGACCGGCCGGCACTCCGCCGGACCGCACAGGGAGCAAAAGAACATGCGCTCTTTCCGTCAGTTCGCCCTCGCCTCGGCGACGGCCGTGGCCCTCGGCACGGTCTTCGCGGGCGGCATCGCGGCCGCCCAGCCGGCGCCCGCCGCTCCCACCGACGCCGCGCCCTACACGGCCGAAGACGCCGCGGCCGTGCTCGACGCCCGCCTCGCCGCGCTCAAGACCGTGCTGCGCCTGACCCCCGACCAGGAGAAGCTCTGGCCGCCGGTGGAAGCCTCTATCCGCGACGCGGTGAAGGGCGCCATCGAACGCCGCGAGAAGCGCCTCTCCGCCCCGCCGCCGGCCACCGTGCTGGACGTGCTCGCCAACGTCGCCACCGCCGAACAGGCCCGCGGCAAGGCGCTCGCCAACTTCGTCGAGGCTGCCAAGCCCTTCGTCGCCTCGCTGACCCCGGCCCAGCGCAACCGCATCCCCACCTTCCTCGGGGTGCATGACAACGGCCAGCAGCCCAACACCTCCGAGCTGTGGATCTTCGAGGAGGAGGAGTGATGCGCGCGCTGACCCTTCTCGCCCTCGCCGCCCCGGCGCTCGGCGCGCTCGCCGCTCCGGCGGCCGCCTTCCCGCTGCCGCAGGCGCCTGAGGTCGCAACCGTCCAGACCGTGGCCGGCGGCTGCGGCGTCGGTTTCCATCGCGGCCCGTGGGGCGGCTGTCGCGGCAATGGCGCGGTGTATGTGGCCCCGCACGCGGTCGTCGTGGCACCCCGTCCGGTCGTGGTCGCGCCCGGCCCCGTGGTGGTGGCGCCCGTGCGTCACTGCTGGTGGCGGGCCGGGCCCTACGGCTCGGTCCGCGTCTGCAACTGAAGCGCGGCTGAAGCGTTTCCCCAGGGCGGCGGCTGGATCGCCGCCCTGTCTATTGCGTCGTAAAACGGCGGCGGGCACGCCGCTTCGCTCTCGGCAACAGGAGAGACATCATGCGCAAACAGATCCTGATCGCCGCCGCCGCTGCGGGCTTTCTCGGGCTCGGCACCGGCGTCGCCGCCGCCTTCCCGGCGCCACAGCCGCTCGATCGGCTCGCGACGGTCCAGACGGTCGCCGGCGGCTGCGGCATCGGCTGGCACCGTGGCCCCTGGGGCGGCTGTCGTCCGAACTACTGGCGGCCGTATTGGGGGCCGCGCTATTGCTGGTGGCGCCCCGGCCCGTGGGGCCCCGTGCGCGTCTGCCGCTGAGGCAGACCTGCTCCTCACTTCGGTGCAAGTGCACCTCTTCCGGCCCGGTGCGACCACAGGGCGGCCGCCGAACGCTTGATCGGACGGCGCCGCCGTGCAAGCACGGAAAAAACGGCAGGGGAGCGCCATCATGACCAAAGGCGAGGCGGATCTCGTCATCGGCGAAGGGCGGGCGCTCGGCGCCCACCCCTTGCGCGCGGCCATCCTGAGGGAACTGCACGCGCGCCCCTTCGTGCCGGTCTCGGCACCGCGCCGCATGCTCCATGCCGCCTTCCTGCTGGATGCGGCGGGTGCCCAGTCCGACCGCGCCGCGCTCGCGGCGCTGTGCAACGCCCGCGGGCTGCCGGCCCCGGCACCGGGGGCGAAATATCATCACGTCTCCTTCGGCGGCGCCGAGCTGCGCTGGGAAAGCCACGCGGAATTCTGCACCTACACCTGGGACCTGCCCTCCCTTGACCTTGCGGAGGGGGGCCTGCCGTTCCAGCCGCCGGCGACCACCCTCGCCAGCCCCTTCGGCGAAGTGCCGCAGCCCGGTCCGCTGCTGGTGGCGGTGGATCTGCACCTCCTGCGGGACACCGCCGAGGACTTCTTCCTCGAAAAGGTGTTCGACCGCTCCAGCCTCGCCCGCGCGGACGTGAGCGACGGCTTCGCCGAGATCGCCACCGACTTCATGGCCGATCCCTCCGGCTTCGTGCGCATCCTGGTGCGCGACCGCGGCCTCGGCGCCGATGCGTGTGGCGCGCTGGTGCAGCGGGTGCTGGAGATCGAGACCTACCGCACCCTCGCCCTTCTCGGCCTCCCGGAGGCGCAGCGCCTCGCGCCCGAGGTGGCGCGCATCGAGCAGCGGCTCGCCGGCTCGGCGACCGAGATGATGTCGGCCAAGGGCCTTTCCGACAACAACCGCCTGCTGGACGAACTGGTGGCGCTCGCCGCCGAGCTTGAGGCGGGCGCCACCGCCTCCCTGTTCCGGTTCGGCGCCAGCCGCGCCTACATGGAGATCGTGCGGCTGCGCCTCGCCACCATCCGCGAGATGTCGGTGCCGGGCTTTCCCACCTGGCAGCAGTTCCTCGACCGCCGCATGGCGCCGGCCATGCGCACCTGCTTCACGCTGGAGGAGCGGCAGGACAAGATCGCCCAGAAGCTCGCCAACGCCGCCGACCTGCTGCGCACCCGCGTGGACGTGGAGCTGGAGCAGCAGAACCGCGACCTGCTCACCTCCATGAACGACCGCACCCGCCTGCAGCTACGCCTGCAGCGGACGGTCGAGGGCCTGTCCGTCGCGGCGATTTCCTATTATGTCGTCAGCCTCGTGCACCACCTCGCCGATGGCATCCACGAGAGCGGCGTCGACGCCAGGATGCTCGGCATCCACATCGACGTGGGGCTGGTGACGGCGGCCGCCGTGCCGCTGGCGCTCCTGGGCGTGTGGTCCGTGGTGCGACGCATCCGCAGCGCCCACGGCGACGGGGATTGAACGACGGGGATCCAAAAGAGGTTAGGGGGAGGGCTGATGGACCACGAGGTCGAATACAACAACCGTGCCCGCGTGCCGGACCATCCCGCCATCTTCGAGCGCTGGGCGCACAGCTCGGCCGCCATGCGCGGGGCAGCGGTGGCGGCTGACCTCGGCGTACCCTACGGCTCCGGCCCGCGGCAGATCCTCGACATCATCTGGCCGGGTACCGACCGGCAGGCGCCGGTGGTGCTGTTCCTCCACGGCGGCTACTTCCAGTCCCTGCACCCGCGGGACTTCACCTTTGCCGCGGCCGGGTGCCTCGCCCATGGCGTCGCCATGGCGTTCGCCGGCTATGACCTCGCGCCGCTGGTGCCGGTGGGCACCATCCTCGCCCAGGCGCGGGCCGCGGCGATTACCCTCTACCGCCTCGTCGGCCGGCCGCTGGTGGTGTGCGGCCATTCCGCCGGCGGCCACCTTGCCGCAGCGCTGGCCGCCACCTCCTGGCGGGAGATCGATGTGGATACGCCGGACAATCTGATCCCGTCCGGTCTCGGCATCTCCGGCGTCTATGAGCTTGAGCCGCTCGTCCCCACCTCCATGAACAAGGCGCTGCGCCTCGATGCGGAGGAGGCCCGGCGCCTCTCCCCCGCCTCCTGGCCGGTGCCGGCGGGACGCAGCTTCGACGCCTTCGTCGGCGGGGCCGAGAGCGCGGAATTCCTGCGGCAGGCCCATGACCTCGCCGCGAGCTGGCGCGCCAAGGGCGTGGCCGCGCAGGCCTTCGACGTGCCGGGCGCGAACCACTTCACGGTGGTGGATACGCTCGCTGATCCCTCCTCGCACATGGTGCGCCGGCTGGTGGAGATGGCCCGCGCCATCTCCCAGTGACCGGAACACGACACGCCAGAACGGACCTTTCATGCAGCCCATCCAGATTGCCGTCGTGCCGGTCACGCCGTTCGAGCAGAACTGCTCCATCCTGTGGTGCACCAAGACCATGAAGGGCGCGGTGATCGACCCCGGTGGCGATCTCGACCGCATCCGCGCCGCCATCGCCGAGACCGGCGTGACCATCGAGAAGATCCTGCTCACCCACGGGCATGTGGATCACGCCGCCGGAGCGGCGGAACTGGCGGAAAGCCTCGGCGTGAAGGTGGAAGGCCCGGGCGCGGCGGACCAGTTCATCATCGATGACATCCCGCGCATGGCCGAGAAATACGGCATCGAGGGCGCCCGTTCGGTGACGCCGGATCTCTATTTGAAAGAAGGCGACACGGTGAGCGTGGGCGACGTGTCGCTGGAGGTGCTGCACGTGCCGGGGCATACGCCGGGACACATGGTGTTCGTCCACCGCCCGGTGGGCCTCGCGATCGTCGGCGATACCTTGTTCCGGGGTTCGGTGGGGCGCACGGACTTCCCCTATGGCGATCCCGATCTGCTCATCAAGGGCATCAAGGAAAAGCTGCTACCGCTCGGCGACAATATGGTCTGCCTTCCCGGTCATGGTCCTGTCACGAGCATCGGCGACGAGAAGGCGCATAATCCCTTCCTGCGCTGACCATCCCAGCACCCACTCTTCAGGAGACCGCCCGTGACTGCCGCCCGGCGCTACGCCGTCTACCTCGCCCCGCCCTCCGATGGCGCCCTCTGGCGCTTCGGCTCGGCGGCGCTCGGCTATGACGCGGAGACGGGCGCCGCGCTGGCTGCTCCCGACATCGCCGGCTTCGACGCGGCGGCCTGGCATCAGGCGACCGCCGAGCCCCGACGCTATGGCTTCCACGGCACGCTGAAGGCGCCGTTCCGGCTCGCGGACGGCGCGTCTGAGGACGATCTGGTCCAACTGATGGCCCGCTGCGCCGCCGGCCATCATGCCTTCGAGATGCCGCCGCTGGAGGTCCGCGCCATCGGGCCGTTCGTGGCGCTGGTGCCGGCGGTTCCATCGCCCAAGCTCGAAGACCTCGCGCGCTCGGCGGTGCTGGAGCTGGATGGCCTGCGCGCCCCGCTCTCGGCCTCGGAGATCGCGCGGCGCAGGCCCGACCGGCTCTCGGCCCGCCAGCTCGGCTATCTGGAAACCTATGGCTACCCTTACGTGCTCGACGAGTTCCGCTTCCACATGACGCTGACCGGTCCGCTGCCGGAGCCGGAGCGGGTTCAGGCGCTGAACGCACTCACCGCCGCCTTCGCCGCCAGCGGCGCGGACGTGCCGGCGACGATCACGGACACGGCGCTCTACGTGCAGGAGCCCGGGGCGCCGCAGTTCCGGCTCCTGCGGCGGTATCCGCTGGGAGCCACCCAATGAAGCAGCTCGGTGAGACACCGCTCATCGATCCCACGGCGCAGGTCCGCGCCTCCACCCTCGGCCGCTACACCGAGGTCGGTCCGCGCACCAAGCTGCTCGAAGTGGAGATGGGCGATTACTCCTACGTGGTGAACGATTCCGACATCGCTTATGCGCGCATCGGCAAGTTCTGCTCCATCGCCGCCATGACCCGCCTCAATCCCGGTAACCACCCGACGTGGCGGGCCTCCCAATCCCATTTCCTCTATCGCGCCTCCGCCTATTTCCCCGGCGAGGAAGACGAGACGGATTTCTTCCAGTGGCGGCGCGACCAGCAGCTCACCATGGGCCATGACGTGTGGATCGGCCACGGCGCGGTGGTGCTGGCCGGCCGCAGCATCGGCACCGGGGCCGTGGTGGCGGCGGGCGCGGTGGTGTCGAAAGACGTGCCCGCTTATGCCATCGTCGCCGGCGTGCCGGCGCGCCTTGTGAAGTGGCGGTTTCCCGAGGAGATCGCCGCGCGCCTTCAGGCGCTCGGCTGGTGGGACTGGACCCACGCGCAGCTCCGCGCCGCCTTGCCGGATTTCCGCAGCCTCCCCATCGAGGCCTTCCTCGAGAAATACGAGGGCTGAAGGCCGCGCCTTTGGCCAACCCGATACCGCCGCCGCCCCACCGCTCCCCTTCGGCGCGGAAGGGTGCTAATCATCGCCGATGATGCGTTCTCCGGTGAACAAGACTCCCGCCGACGGCGATCCCGAGGGTCCCGGCGGTTCCGACATGCCGCCCGTCCCCCATATCCATCCCGCGTCCGTGGTCTCGGCGCTGGCGACCCTCGATGCCGAAAAGGCCGGGCTCGAGGCCCTGGCCAAGGCCATGGCCGGCCCGCTCGGCGCCGCCTTCGACGTGGCGGTGGCGACCATCCAGAATTCCCATGGCCGGGTCATCATCACCGGCATGGGCAAGAGCGGGCACGTGGCGCGCAAGATCGCCGCGACGCTCGCCTCCACCGGCACGCCGGCCCACTATGTCCATCCCGCCGAGGCCAGCCACGGCGACCTCGGCATGATCACCACCGACGACGTGATCGTCGCTTTGTCGTGGTCCGGCGAGACGGTGGAACTGCGCGACCTCGTGGAATATTCGCGCCGCTTCGACGTGCCGCTGATCGCCTTCACGTCCAATCCCACCAGCGCCCTCGCCTCCTCGGCCAGCGTGGTGCTGAACCTGCCGGTGGCGCAGGAGGCTTGCCCGCACGGGCTCGCCCCCACCACCTCCACCCTCATGCAGCTGGCGCTGGGCGATGCGCTGGCGGTGGCGCTGTTGCAGAGCCGCGGCTTCACCGCGCTCGATTTCCGCCAGCTCCATCCCGGCGGCAAGCTGGGCGCCAGCCTGAAATTCGTGCGCGACGTGATGCGCGCGGGAGAGGCCCTGCCGCTGGTGCAGAGCGGCACCAAGATGGGCGCGGCGCTGGTGGAGATGAGCGCCAAGGGTCTCGGCTGCGTCGGCGTGGTGGCTCAGGACGGGGCGCTCGCCGGCATCGTCACCGACGGTGACCTGCGCCGCCACATGGCCAACGACCTCGCCGCCCGCACGGTGGACGAGATCATGACCCCGGCGCCCCGCACGGTGCGGCCGGACCAGCTCGCCTCCGAGGCGCTGAACATCCTGAACGCGCGCAAGATCACCGCGCTGCTGGTGGTGGAGGACAGGGCGCCGGTGGGCGTGCTGCACATCCACGATCTGCTGCTCACCGGCATCGCCTGACCGAACGGGCACGCGCCCGTTCAAGCCCGCGCGGCGATTGAGCGAAGCAATATACCGCCTCGCTCAGGCCACCGGGATCGCCTTGTCCGGCCGGGTGGCGATGAGGTTGCGCAGGGTGAGCAGGGTCGAGGCATCCGCCACCCCATCCACCTGCGAGGGACGGAAATGGCGCTGGAAGGCGGCCACAACCTCGGCGGTCGCGGCGTCATACGCGTCATCGAGAGCAATGCCGTAGCCATACCACGCCAGCATGGCCTTCAGCGCCGCCACCGGCTCCCCCGCATCGCCCGGCATGAAGAACCGCCCCCCGGTGATGTGCGCTTCCGGGACCAGATGGCCGACGCCCGCCACGTGCAGTGCCTGCCACGGAAACCGCTCGCCGGGATCGCGCTTGCGCGCCGGGGCGATGTCCGAATGGGCGAGCACCCGGTCTGCGCGGATGGCGTGGCGGGCAATGATGTCCTGGGACAGGGCGATCACCCGCGCGATCTGCACGTCCGGGAAGGGCGGCAGGCCGAAATCGTGGCCGCCATTGACGATCTCGATGCCGATAGAGCGGGAATTGGTATCGGTGATGCCTTCCCACGAGGACAGCCCCGCGTGCCAGGCCCGCGCGCCCTCCGCCACCATCTGCACGATGCTGCCGTCCTCCCGGATGACATAATGGCAGGAGACCTCGGCCGCCGGCGTCCGCAGCAGCTCGATGGCCGCATCGGCGCTGCCCATGCCAGTGTAGTGCAGGACCAGCATGTCGATGCTTGAGCGGCGCTCGCCGAAGTTCGGGGAGGGAACAAGCGTATCCACCAGCGCCGAATCGGAGGCGACAAGTTCGGGGGAAGCGGGCGCGTCCATCACAGGCCCCTCTGTCGGGCGATGGTGGAATAGGCGGCATTGAGCGCCGCCACCCGATCGTTGGCGAGCTTGATGGCGGCGGGTGGCAGGCCACGGCCGGCGAGCCGGTCGGGATGGTGGGTCGAGACCAGCGCGCGCCAGTGCGCCTTCACCTCGTCATCGCTGGCGCCGGGGTCGAGATCGAGCACGGCATAGGGATCGCCCGGGCGCCGCACATGGCGCGCCTCGATGCGCTCATAGGCCAGCCCCTCGAAGCCGAGGATGCGGGCGACCTCGGCGAGGAAGACGAGCTCCTTCTCGTGCAAGGCATGGTCCGCCTTCGCCACGTGGAACAGCGCGTCCATGAGGTCTTCCCGCGTGTCCGGCGCGTCGGCGAACAGGTCCGCGACCTGATGGGCGTAGGCCTCGAAGCCGGCGGTATCCTGTTTGGCGAGATTGTAGAGGCGCGCCACCGCGTCGAGATCCTCGGGCGGGATGTCGAACACCTCGCGGAAGGCCTCCACCTCCGCCGGCACCACCACGCCGTCGGCCTTGGCCATCTTGGCGGACAGCGCAATGAGGGCGATGGAGAAGGCAGCAGGCTTGGGCGCGGGAGCGAGCAGAACGCGGTCGATCACATGGCCCGCCAATGCCCCGAGCAGGGCGCCGAGCGGCCCCCCCAGCGCAAATCCCACACCTGCCCCGCCGATGAGACCGTAAGCCACCTGATCCTCCGCATCCGCTCCGGCGGAGCTAGAGCAGGGATGCGGCGCCGGCAAGGCGAGCGAGGGGGCCTGCGCTGCGGGATTCCTGAAACGTTGCGGCTCAGCTCCCGTTGCCCGGGAAGGTCCGGGCGAAGATCTTGCCCTCCGTGTCCTCGGCGCGGACCGAGACGGGGGCTGCGGAGGGGGTGAAGCTGAAGCGGAAGGTGGGGTCCTCGCTGATGGAGATGCCGCCCTCCATGGCGAAGATGAGCTTGGCGCCCTGCTTCACCTGAACCTCGCGCACGAACCAGGCCGGCGTGTAGCCGCGCGTCGCCTCGTCCATCTGCAGGCCGGAGAAATTGGGATGGCGGATCTGCACCTGCGCCTCCGGGCGGCCGGAATCGGCGAAGGAGCGGAATCGGATTTCCCCGAGCTTGGCGATGCTCTCCGCCGTGTCCTTGGTGGCCGGCGCGGAGCAGCCGCCCGCTGCCTTCACATAGGCCTTCGTCATGATAAGGGCACCGTCGCTGGTCTCGGCCACGGCGCGCACCCAGCTGTAGGAATTCACCCGCACCCGTACGGAGAGCGAGAAAGTGCGGATGCCGTCGCCGAAGGCGAATCTGCCGGCCACAGGCGACGGGTTCTCGTCGATGATGAGCGTCACAGCCTTCAGCGTGCGCGGATCGTCCTTGGGCAGTTCGAGCGCGAGGGTGAGGGGCACGAGGGCAGCATCCTCCGCCCGGCCAGGTGCGTCGATCCGCACCGCATTGCCGGCGTCGGTGATCTTGGCCGAAGGGAAGATGTCGCCGCGAATGGACGACCATGTGGCTTCCGGCCTGTCAGGGTCGGCCTGCGCGGACTCGGCGGCGGCGGGGCTGGCCAGCATCCCGGCCAACGGCATTGCGGAGATCAGAGCTGCGAGCACGGCTCCCGTGGTGCCGGCGGAACAGCGCAGGGATAAGCGCTTCATGGCATTGCCTCCCAAGAGTCGGTCATGGCCGTGTCGGCCTTATTGTCCGCGCCGCGTCTGCCGGCGACGCACGGGTCGGGTTCCGCCTAGGGGCGCGGCTGCGCCGCTTCCAGCGGAAGCCCGGCTTCGCCCCAGCCGTCCACGCCGGTGGGAAACCAGGATACGTCCGTGTAGCCATAGGCGAGGGCGCGCTTGGCGGCGTTCCACGACATCCAGCAATCACGCTGGCAGAAAATCACAAGCGGCGCATTCACATCGCCGCGGGTGACGGCGGAAAGGCCGGCGCGGAAATAGCTTTCGGTCTCCGCATTGAGCGCGCCGAAACCCACATTGGGCAGCCACATGGCACCCGGAATGGTGGAGTGGGGCTGGTCCCGCCACAGCGTTCCCGCCGGCAGGCCCGCCGGCTTGGGCGGGCGCGGCAGCACGTCCACGAAGGCGGCTCCGCCCTTGCGCCACAGCTCGGCCGCAGCGGCAGCATCGAGCACGCGGGCGCCATGGAGTGTCGCCGGCACCGGCGCACGATAGGCATCCAGCCGGTAGCCCTCGGGCTCTGCCGGTGGAGCCGCAGTCGGGGCGGAAGGCGCCGAAGGTGCGGCGACGGGCTGAGCAAGGGCCGGCATCACCAGCAGGCAGAGCCCGCCCAGCACAGCGATCGCAAGGTGGCTGCTCCGGCCCGCTCCCTGCATCGTCCGGCTCACTGGCCCGGCGTCCCGGCGTGCGGCGCGATGGGCTGGCCGTCCTCGTCCAGAAGCGGGACGTGATAGGCGACGAGCACCTTCTCGATGTCGTCGGCGCGCTTGCGCAGCACGGTGTTGAGCGTCTGTTTCCAGATGTGGTCGGTGGGGCGGACACCCATGGTGATTCGGTAGGCCAGCGCCGGGCGCGGCGCCTCCTTCACCAGCGGGATCACCTTGAGCGGCGTCGCTGACCGCGCCGCGAAATAGCCGGCCGAGGGCCCCCAGAGCAGGCCGCCGTCGATCTCGCCGGCATTGAGGCTCGCAAGCATCTCCTCGGCCGGGGAGGCATAGCGCCGGTCCACGAGGAGCGAATAGGTGCGGGCATTGCCTATGAGCCCCAGTTCAAGAAGGTGGTCGGCCGGCGGGGTCGCGGCGATGACGCCGAGCTTCGCCGTCTTGAGCTTCGGATCGGACAACTGGGTCACGCCGTCGAGCGGACCGCCGGCCTTCACCACCAGCACGAACACCGATTCGTAATAGGGGTTGGTGTGCAGGACGAGGTCGGCACCGGCCACATAGCCGATGATGACGTCGCACAGGCGACGGCCCAGCGAGTTGCGCACGAAACCGGGGCCCTGCGGCATCAGATAATAGCGCAGGGGCAGCTTGAGCTCGTCGGCGACGATGGCCGCGATCTTGTTCTCGAATCCCTCACCGGCGGAATTCGAGAAGGGCATGTTGGCGGGATCGGCGCACACCCGGAGGGCATCCGCCGAGACCTGGTCGGGAATCTGCTGCCCACCGGCCCCCGAAGGGCTGAGCAGCAGGATGGCGGCGAGGGCTGCCGTCGCGAGCGACGCCAGCAGGGGCGCGAACCGTTCCCTACTCGCCGAGGCAGGCCTTCTCGGCATCGGCAATCTCCTTCGACTTGTCGTCCCGCTTGGCGGGGCGGACGCGGCCCAGAGCGTCGGTGGAGCGTGCGCGCAGATAGACGTAGAGGTCGTCGAGGTAGCACATCACGTTCTTGTTCAGGCCAAACGACGGCATCACCCGGTCGTTGCCGTTGCTCAGGTTCTGGCGGCCGCCGACGACCACTTCGCTGAACTGGTCGAAGTTCATCGTCTTCAGCGAGTCGGCGAGGGCCGGGGCGTAGGTGGAGCCCATGCCGTCCGGGCCGTGGCAGACGTGGCACTCGGCGTGGTAGCGGCGGTAGCCGGAATAGGTCAGCCAGTCCACCTGGCCATCGGGCTTGATGTTGTAGGTGGGCGCGCCGTCGACATCGTAATAGCGGCCGCCTTCCTCCTTCACCGGCTTGGGGTCCGCCGGCTTGGTGGTCTCGGCGCGCGAGGCGGTGCTGCCGAGGGCGAGCGAGAAGGCGGCGAGGAAGAATGCGCCGGCGCGGGTCAGGGTGAGCGAGGAAACCACACGATCTCTCCAAAACGACTGACGAAGGGCGAAGACGGGCCCTGGGGGGCTGGGGCGCATCCGTCTCCGGTTTCGCAAGGGGCCGGGCCGCGAAAATCCCGCATCGGCGGGCGCGAGCGCCGGGCGCAGGTACCCGTTCCGGCTCTGGCCGGCGGGGCATTGCCTGCTGTGAAAAGGATCGGGCCGGCGGGGGTCTCCCCAAGCCGGCCCGACTGCGCATGCGAGATGCGCCTGGCCTTAACGCCGCCCGATCATTGCGGGATGGCGAAGACCGTCAGCTGACCGCCGAGGGCGGTGTAGTTGCTGAGGGCCGCATAGCCACCCACCGCGCCGAGGCCGGCGTTCGGGTCGGTCAGTCCGGCCGCGAGGCCGATGCCGGCCCAGCCACCGACACCCGAGAGCACAGCCACGTACTGCTTGCCCTTGTGGGTGTAGGTCATGACGTTGCCGATGATGCCGGACGGGGTCTTGAACTTGTAAAGTTCCTTGCCCGTCTTGGCGTCGACCGCCTTCAGGTAGCCTTCGAGGGTGCCGTAGAACACCACGCCGCCGGCGGTGGAGAGAGCGCCGGACCACACGGAGAACTGCTCCGGGTTGGACCACACGATCTTGCCCTGCTTGGCGTCCCACGCGATGAAGTTGCCCATGCCGCCATGGCTGCCGGGAGCCGGGAACATGGAGAGCGTGGCACCCACATAGGGCTGGCCGGGGGTGTAGCTGACGCGGAACGGCTCGTAGTCCATGCACACATGGTTGGTGGGCACGTAGAACAGGCCGGTGTCAGGCGAGTAGGACGCAGGCTGCTGGTCCTTGGTGCCGAGCGCCGCCGGGCAGATGCCGGTGGAGTTCACATCTTCGCCGTTCTGCTCGGTGGAATACTTGGCCACGACCAGCGGACGACCATAGGTCGGGCTGTTCTTGTCCATGTCCACCTTCGAAGCCCAGTTCACCGCCGGGTCGAACTTCTCGGCCACGAGCAGCTCGCCGGTCTTGCGGTCCAGCGTGTAGCCGAAGCCGTTGCGGTCGAAGTGCACCAGCGTCGGGCGGGTCTGTCCGCCGATCTGCTGGTCGGCGAGGATCATCTCGTTGATGCCGTCATAGTCCCACTGGTCGTGGGGCGTCATCTGATAGACCCACTTGGCGACACCGGTGTCGGCGTCACGGGCGAAGATGGTCATGGACCACTTGTTGTCGCCCGGGCGCTGCTTCGGGTTCCAGGTCGAGGGGTTGCCCGAGCCGTAATAGATCAGGTTGAGCTGCGGGTCGTACGAATACCAGCCCCAGGTGCAGCCGCCGCCGGTCTTCCACTGGTCGCCCTGCCAGGTGGCGAGGGACGAATCCTTGCCCACGGGCTTGCCGAGCGCAGTGGTCTTCTCGTCGAACAGGATCTGGCTGTCCGGGCCGACGGAATAGGCGCGCCACGCCTGCTTTCCGGTGTTGATGTCGTAGGCGGTGACGTGGCACTGCACGCCGAACTCGCCGCCGGAGATGCCCACGAGGACCTTGTCCTTAACCGGCATCACGGTGGCGGTGTTGGTCTCACCCTTCTTGGGATCGCCGTTCACCACCGACCAGGCCACCTTGCCGGTCTTGGCGTCGAGCGCCACGACCTTGGTGTCGGCCTGATGCAGGAACACCTTGCCGTCGGCATAGGCGAGACCGCGATTCACCGTATCGCAGCACATCACCGGAATGACGGTGGGGTCCTGCTTCGGCTCGTACTTCCAGATGATCTTGCCTTCGTTGTTGAGGTCGAGGGCATAGACGATGTTCGGGAAGGGCGTGTGGACATACATGATGTCGCCCACGACCAGCGGAGAGCCCTCATGGCCGCGCAGCACGCCCGTGGAGAAGGTCCAGGAGACCTGGAGCTTGTTCACGTTGTCGGTCGTGATCTGCTTGAGCTTGGAATGGCGGGTGTTGGCGTAGTCGCCGGTCTGGAGAACCCACTGGTTGGGGTCCTGGGTAAGCTTGAGAACACTGTCATTCGCGCTGGCGGGCGCGCCGAAAAATACGGTTGCCGCCGCCGTGGCGGTCAAAACCAAAAGACGTCTCATCCGGGCTTCCTCCGATGGATGCGGGTCCGCCTCCACGCGCATGTGGAGCGGGAAACGCACTGAGCGTTTGTTTTCGCCTTGGGGGACTCCATCTACTTCGGCAGCGTGTCACGACCGGCGTGATGCCCTGAAGCCTTGCGGTGACAAGTGCGTCCCGCAGGCCTGCGAACCAACCCCGCGTTCCCCGCACGGAGCTGTTGAAGCCGAAGCTGTGAGGAACGTAAGCAATGTTTTCGCCCAAGGCAATACGCCAAATGTCCGGTTGACGAGGCGATTTATACTGCAAGCGCGAAGTTGCCCTACGTAATTTTGCAGCGCAGCAATATTCGCGTTCGGCAGCGGCTGCGCGGCCCTATTCCCATTCCAGCTCGTGATAGGCCGACGTCGCGTTGCGGGCGTTGAAGTCGTCGAACAGCTTCCAGTCCGGCGCCTCCTCGCGACCAGCCGCGCGGGCCGCCTCGGCCATGGTGCCGCCGGCCTTGACCGTGGCACGCACGTCGGCGACGAGGCGTTTGAGATAGCGCTCGGTGGGCGCCGCAGCGTCCGGCCAGGGGGCGGAGGCGGGACCGTGGCCCGGCACCACGCGGGCCGCAGGCCGGCGCTTCATCTCCTCCAGGAGGGCGATCCAGCCCAGGGCCTTGCCGTCGAGGGCGGGGACATGCCCCAGGAAGAGAAGATCGCCGAGGAACCAGGTGCTTGTCTTTTCGTCGAATACCGTGAGGTCGGTGGCGGTATGGGCGGTCGGCCACGCCTCGAGACGCAGCGGACGCTCCCCGAGATCGATGCTGCGCACCTTGTCCACGGTCTCGTCGGGCAGAATCACCTGCGTCCCCTCCGCCGCCTCCGGCCCGATGAGGCGCTCGGTGGCGGAAAGGTAGGAAGAGGCGCGGGCGGAGAGCGCCTCCGGCAGGTTGTGATGGCCGATGAAGGTCACGCCCGGCCCCACGAACGCAGCATCGCCGAGCACATGATCGGGGTGCATGTGGGTGTTGATGACATAGCGGATCGGCAGCGTCGTCCGAGCCCGGATGGCCGCCTTCAGCGCCTCCCCCGCCGCCTTGCTGCCGCCGGTGTCGATCACCGCCACGGCATCCTTGCCGACGACGAAGCCGGCATTGCCGACGAAGCCGAGATTCTTCGGCAATGCAAGGGCATAGGGCGCCTGATGGACGAAGACGCCGGGGGCGATCTCGCTCACCGCGAACGGCTCCGGCTGCGCTTGCGCTGCAGCCGGAATCGCGCCCACCAGCAGCGCCGCGAGCGCCACGCCTGCGGCCACGCGCGGCACCATCTGGGGCTTGCAGCCATGGGCTCCGGAACGCTCCATCTCACCCCTCCCGCAGCAGAGGAAAGCGCGCAGCCAGCGCCGCCCGCTCAGCCTCGATCCATGGACCATCGCGCATGGCTCGCGGCAAGGCGAGACACACCTCCTCGACGACGTGGGTGGGCCGTGGCGCCAGCATAACCACGCGGTCGGCCAGCTCCAGCGCCTCGCGCACATTGTGCGTCACCATGAGCACGCTGGTCCCGCCGTCCGCCGCCAGCGCCACGTAGCGGCGCAGCTCTGCGGCGGCCTGGGCATCGAGGGAGACGAAGGGCTCGTCGAGCACCAGAAGGTCCGGCTCCAGCGCCATAGCGCGCGCCAGCGACACCCGCCGGGCGAGGCCCAGCGACAGCTCGCCGGGATAGCGCGCCGCATGGGCCGAGAGGCCGAAGCGCGCGATCAGCGGAGCGAGGTCCATGGCCCGGCGCGCCTTCGGCAGCACGAGGCGGATGTTCTCCTCCACCGTGCGCCACGGCAGAAGACGCGGTTCCTGGAAGGCGACGCCGATGGAAAGGGTCGCGGGATCGGGCTTCACCTCGCCCTCGAAGGCGCGGTCGAGCCCGGCGAGGATGCGCAGCGTCGTCGTCTTGCCGCAGCCCGAGGGGCCGATGAGGCAGACGAATTCGCCCCTGCGAAGGGCGAGCGTGATGCCGCACACGGCCTCCATCCCGGTCCCGTCGGGCCGCCGGTAGGTCTTGGCGCGGATGACCGCCTCAATGAGCGGAGAGGCGCCAGCGTCGGACATGGGCTTCATAGGGCTGCAGCACGCCGTATTCGATGGCCAGCATGACCGCCATGAAGGCCAGCGAATAGCCGAGCACGGCGGTCACGTCGAACAGCTGGAAATAGACCGAGATGGCGTAGCCGACGCCGTTGGGGCGCCCCAGCAACTCCACCACGAGCACGATCTTCCACACCAGCGCGAGGCCGGAGCGCGCCGCCCCCGCGAGATGCGGCTGCAACTGCGGGATCAGCACGTGGCGCAGCCGGTCCATGGGCGACAGGCGGAAGGCATTCGCCATCTCGTCGAGCTCGGGGGAGAGCGCGCGGGTGCCCTCGCGCATCAGCACCGCCACGGTCGGAATCTTGTTGAGCGCCACGGCGAGCACCGCCGCCGCCTCGGTGAGGCCGAGCCAGATGTAGCAGAGCACGGTGATGACGAGGGCGGGCGTGTTGAGCAGCACGATCACCCAGGTATCGAAAGCCGTATCGAGCCTGCGCGAGCGGCCGAGGGCGACGCCGATGGCGCAGCCCAGCGCCATGGCCACCACAAAGGAGACCACGACCCGCGCCAGCGTGATGGCGATGTTGGAAACAAGATCGCCCCCGGTCGCCTCCCGCGCGATGAAGGCGAACACCGCATGGGGCGCCGGAAGGGACCGGCTGTGCGCCAGGGTGGCCGTGGTCTCCCATGCCAGCAGCAGCAGGACGAGCGAGGCCGCCCGCGCCGCGGTGCCCGAAGAAAGCAGCTTCATCGCGCCGCCGGCGCCTGGAAATAGAGGTCCGCCGGCAGGCGCGTGGCGCTGCCCACCAGCTTCGTTCCGCCGAGCTTCACCAGAACGGCATAAAGCTGCGCGGCAAGCGTCTGCTCCTCGGCAAGCGACAGCCGGGGGATTCCGGCGAGGAAGCCGCGGCGCAAGGCTTCGAAGGTGGCTTCGTCTCCCGCCTGCATCTGCGCCCGCGCCGCCGCCCAGCCGGGCCCGGAGCGGGCGGGATCAGGATCGGCCAGCGCCGTCTTGGTGGCGCGGGAGGCGGCGGCGAAGGCGGCGACCGTACCGGGGTTCGCACGGGCGAAGGTGCCGTCGAACACGTAGCCTACCAGCGTCGGCTCATGAGCGAGGCCGAAGCCCTTCACCATCTCCTCGACGGTGAGCATCTGCCGGAAGCCCTTGGGCTCCAGACGCGCGGCGAAAGTCCAGTAGATCAGCGCAGCGTCGAGATGGCCTGCCTCCAGCTCGGCCGCGAGCAGAGGCGGCGCGGCGAACACCGGCTGTGCGGCGGTCTGGAGATCGAGGCCAGCCTTCTCCTGCGCCGTCGCCTTGAGCATGAGCCAGCTTTTGTCGAGCGGGCCGCCGGCGACCCCCAGCCTCTTGCCGGCGAGGTCCGCGACGGAACGGATGGGGGAGCCCTTGGGCACCATCACCGCCCCTTCCGAGGAGGAGAAGGGGATGTAGACGAGATCGCGCCCGTCCGCCTTCACCCGCGCCGCCCAGAGCAGGTCGCTGACGATGGCATCCGCCGCCCCCGCCATGAAGGCGACGCGGCCGGCGTCATTGTTGGCATAGCGGGTGACATCGAGCGTCACGCCATTGGCCGCATCGAGCCCCAGCGCGCCCATGGCCGCGATTTCCCAGGCGGCCGAGCCGAATTGCAGGATGCCGAGGCGGGTGGGCGGCAGCGCGGCATGCGCGGGAGAGAGTGGCCCGCCGGCAAGCGCGACGGCAGCGCCGGACAGCGCGGCGCCCGAGAGCGCCAGCAGGCGGCGGCGCGTGAGCATGGCCTTCCTCCCGAAATCCTCCGGCCGGCGCCGCGCCCGCGACCCCGCCCGATGCGCCGCCACTGTGGCGACGCCGGGAAGAAGTGTCCATAACGATCTGAAACAAAAGGGCTTTTCTGAGAGGAATTTAAGAAAGTCGGAGAGGGAAGAGTTCCCGCCTCACACCGGACGACGGTCCTCGATGGTCTTGGCGTCGGCGGGCAGCGTGCCGGGCGAGAGCACGACCAGCCGGCCGCGCAGCTTGGTGGCGGAGCGGATGTCCTCCAGCAACGCATCCTGCGAGAGCGCGGCGGCGTCGGCGACCTCGATCTCCAGGGCCATGTCGTCCTGGTCGCCCGCGCGATCCACCACGAGACGGGCCTTCGCCACGGCCGGATGCTTCTTCACCGCCGCCTGAACCTGCACGGGATGCACGAACATGCCGCGGATCTTGGTGGTCTGGTCGGCGCGGCCCATCCAGCCCTTGAGGCGGATGTTGGTGCGCCCGCAGGGGCTGGTGCCCGGCATCACGGCGGAGAGGTCGCCGGTGGCGAAGCGCACGAGGGGATAATCCGGCTCGAACAGGGTGACGACCACCTCGCCCACCTCGCCCACGGCCTCCACCGGATCGCCGGTGCCGGGGCGCAGAATTTCCACGAGGCAGCCCTCGTCCACGATCATGCCGTCCTCGGCCTCGCTCTCATAGGCGACGAGGCCGAGGTCCGCCGTGCCGTAGCACTGGCGGGCGGAGATACCGGCGGCCTTCAGCTCCGCCCGGTGGACCGGCAGGAAGGCCTCGCCCGACACCAGTGCCTTGGTGAGGCAGGAGATGTCGGTGCCGGTCTCGCGTGCCTTGTCCACGAGGATCTTCAGGAAGGAGGGCGTGCCGCCATAGCCCTGCGGGCGGATGTCGGCGATGGCGCGCAATTGCAGGTCGGTCTGGCCGACGCCGGCCGGCACCACGGCGCAACCCAGCGCATGGGCGCCGCTCTCGATCATCGAGCCGGCCGGGGTCAGGTGATAGGAGAAGGAATTGTGCACGATGTCGCCGGCGCGGAAGCCGGCCGCGAACAGGCCACGGGCGAAGCGCCAGAAATCAGGGCCGTGGCCCTCCACGTCATAGATGGGGCCGGGCGACATGAAGATGCGGGCCAGCCTGCCGGGCGGCGTCGCGTTCAGCCCGCCGAAGGGATAGTTCCTCGGCTGGATCTCAAGCAGATCCGACTTGCGGGTGACGGGCAGCTGCGCCAGCGCCGCCCGCGTGGTGATGGCGGCCGGGTCCACGTCCTTGAACAGTGCGGCGAAATAGGGAGCCTTCGCCTTGGCGTGGGCAACCTGCGCGGCGAGCGCCTGCATCAGCGCCTGCTCGCGCGCTTCGGGATCGCGGGTCTCGCTGGCGTCGTAGTGGCGGTTCGGATCGGTCATGGTGTCTTCCTGTCCCGCGCCCTGTCCCTTTTGGTGCCGTCATGGCCGGGCTCGTCCCGGCCATCCACGTCGGGCCGCCGGAGAAATGGTTGGTAGTGTTCCCGGCCGCTCCACGTGGATGGCCGGGACAAGCCCGGCCATGACGCCGTGCTGTTCAGATCGCGGCGCCCCCGCTAGCCTCAGAGCCACCGTTTCCGGCGCTTGAAGCTCTTCAGGTTCTTGAAGCTCTTGCGCTCCTCGCCGCCGCCCTGGCCGAGGTAGAATTCCTTCACGTCCTCGTTGGTCGCCAGCATCTCGGCACTGCCATCGAGCACGATCTTGCCCTGCTCCATGATGTAGCCGTAGTCCGCCACGGAGAGCGCCACGCGGGCGTTCTGCTCCACCAGGAGGATGGTGACGCCGAGGTCCTGGTTCAGCTTCTTGATGATGGAGAACACCTCCTTCACCAGAAGCGGCGACAGGCCCATGGAGGGCTCGTCCATGAGGATGAGCTTGGGGCGGGACATGATGGCCCGGCCGATGGCCAGCATCTGCTGCTCGCCGCCCGAGAGATAGCCGGCAAGGCCGGTGCGCTCCTTCAGGCGGGGGAAGTATTCGTAGACGCGCTCGATGTCGCTCTTCACCTCGTTGTCGCGCCGGGTGAAGGCGCCGAGGCGGAGGTTCTCGAGGCAGGTCATGTCGGCGATGATGCGGCGGCCTTCCATCACCTGGAAGATGCCGCGGCGGACGATCCGGTCCGGCTCGATGCCGTTGATGCGCTCGCCCATGAAGGTCACGTCGCCACGGGTGATCTCGCCGTCCTCGGTCTTCAGGAGGCCGGAGATCGCCTTCAGCGTGGTGGACTTGCCGGCGCCGTTGGAGCCGAGCAAAGCGACGATCTGGCCCTTCGGCACCTTCAGGGAAAGGCCGCGCAGGACGAGGATGACGTCGTTGTAGACCACCTCGATATTGTCCACCGACAGGAGCGGGGGCGCGGTCTCGGCGGCGGGTTCGAACTTCAGTGCGGCCTCGGCCATGGCATTCATCCTCATCGCACCGTCATGCCCGGGCTTGTCCCGGGCATCCACGTCGTCCCGCAGGAGCCGACCGCGCCAGATGCGCCCGGCCGTCCCACGTGGATGGCCGGGACAAGCCCGGCCATGACGCCCTGTTAAAGCCTCACCAGCCCTGCAGTTCCGTCTTGCGCGGCAGGTCGATGGTGGCGACCTTTTCGAGCTTGATGGTGCCGGCCTTCACGAGGTCGGCCACGGAGGCGTCCGTGGGGCCCGTCACCACGGAGCGGTAGAGGTCCACGCGGGTGGTGGGGCGGTGGTCGGTGGCGGTCCAGGTGGAGGGATTGCACACGCCGTCCATGCCCTTCGGCACCCAGTCCTTCTTCTGGTACATGCCGTCGCGGATCTTCACGCCGGTCACGCCGCCGTTCTTGTCCGCCCACTCCATGGCTTCCTTCATGTAGAGGGCGGTGCAGATGGCCGCGAGATAGTGCACCGGGCGATAGGCCGCGCCCGAGGCATCCGACATCTTGGAAATCTCCTTGGCGGTGGCAAGGCCGGGCGCCGAGCCGTTCCAGGTCACGGCGGTGCGCACCGGGAAGACGACGCCGTTGGCGGCCTCGCCGGCGGCCTTCATGGCGTTCTCGTCCATGCCCCACACGTTGCCGAGGAACTGCACGTCCACACCGGCGGTCTTGCACGCCTTCAGCACCGAGATGTTGGAGCCGGCGGTGTTGCCGAGATACGCGTAGTTGGCGCCGGACTGCTTCAGCGTCAGGCACTGGGGCGTGTAGTCACCCGGCGTGAGGGCGAAGGTGATGGGATCGAGCACCTCGAAGCCGAGCGACTTGGCATATTCCGCCGCCGCTTCCTTGGGCGAGTTCGGGTAGGGGTGGTTGGCGCCCATATGGACCCACTTGGGCTTGCCGGGCTTGCCCTTCTTCTTCCAGTCGTCGGCGGCCCACTGCACCATGGCGCGGGCGGCGTCCGAATAGGACGGGCCGTAGAAGAAGTTGAACGGCGCGGCGCGCTCGCTCTTGGCGTTCACCTTGCCCACGGGATCGGTGAGGGAGGCGGAGTAGGAGCCCGAGTAATAGGGGATCTCCTCCTTCGTCACCATGCCCACGAGGGCTTCGGTATCGGCGGTGCCCCAGCCCTGGATGGCGACCACCTTGTCGGTGCCCACCCACTTCTTGAAGGCGGCCAGCGCGCGGGGCACCTGGTAGCCGTATTCGTTGAAGTCGGAATTGATCTTCTTGCCGTTGACGCCGCCATTGGCATTGATCCAGGCGATGGTGTCCTGGATGCCCTGACCGTAGGGCTGGCCCACGTCCGAGGTGCCGCCGGAATAATCGGCGAGATGGCCGATGTTGATCGACTGCGCGAGCGCGGGCGTCGCTGCGGCAATCGCCAGCGCAGAGACGAGGGAAAGGGTCAGTCGCTTCATCTGTGGCTCCTTGGGTTTCCTCTTGCGCCGGGCGGTCTGCGCCGCCTCGGCTCGGGTTTCGTCGGGACCTGAACGCGTCAATAGGAGAAGGGATAGAGCTTCCAGTAGGCCTTGATAAGGCGCCAGCGGTGGGCGAGGCCGTCCGGCTCGAAGATGAGGAAGAGGATGATGGTGAGGCCGATCAGCATCTCGCGCATGTAGGTGATGCCGTCTTTGAGGTGCAGCGCCTGGTCGATGGCCGAGCCCTGCAGCGCGGATGCGAGCCAGCCGGTGGCCTCGGGCAGCAGCACCATGAAAACGGTGCCCATCAGCGAGCCCATGATGGAGCCGAGCCCGCCGATGATGATCATGCCGAGGAACTGGATGGAGAAGAGGATGTCGAGCCCCTCCACCGACATGAAGCCCACATAGTGCGCATAGAGCGCTCCGCCGATGCCGGCGTAGAAGGACGAGATGCCGAACGCCATGGTGCGATACTTGGTGAGGTTCACGCCCATCATCTCGGCGGAGAGATAATGGTCTCGCACGGCGATCAGCGCCCGCCCGTCGCGGCTGCGCATGAGATTGGTGGCGCCGATGTAGCCGATGACCACGAAGAACAGCACCACGTAGAAATAACGCGCATCGCCCGACATGTCGTAGCCGAACAGGGTGAAGGGCGCGGCGATGGCGCCATGGGTACCGCCGGTGAACCATTCGGCGCGCACGAAGAAGTCCTGCAGGATGAACTGGGCGGCGAGCGTCGCGATGGCGAGGTAGAGCCCCTTCACCCGTGCCGCCGGCAGACCGAAGATGAGACCCACCACCGTGGTCCACAGCCCCGCCAGCACGATGGCGAAGAGCACCGGCACGCCCTTGTTGGCCAGATAAGCGGAAGCGAAACCGCCGAAGCCGAAGAACACCGCGTGGCCGATGGAGATCTGGCCGGAGAATCCGACCAGGATGTTCAGTCCCAGCGCGGCGATGCCGAGATAGCCGATCTGGATCATCAGGCTCAGCACGTAGCGCGAGGCGAACAGCGGTGCGCAGCACAGGGCCGCGATGGCGAGGATGACGAAGATCAGCGTCAGCCGCGTCTGGAAGATGGTCTGGTCGGCCTTGTAGCTGGTGCGATAGTCGCCGCACGGCCGGAGCGAGGTGAGCGCCATGACCTCAGACCCTCTCGATGTCGCGGGTGCCGAACAGCCCGTAGGGCTTGATCATCAGGATGATGATCAGGGCGTAGAAGGGGATGATCTCGTAGAGGTTGCCCCACTTCAGATACTGGCTGTCCACGTACTGCCCGAGGTTTTCCAAGAGGCCGACGATGAGGCCGCCCACCACCGCGCCGAACACGCTGTCGAGGCCGCCGAGGATCACCGCCGGAAACACCTTGATGCCGAAGTAGGAGAGGGCCGACGACACGCCGTTGACGATGCCCACCACCACGCCGGCCACCGCTGAAACCGCCGCCGAGATGCCCCAGGAGAGCGCGAACACCTGGCGCACCGAGATGCCGAGGGACTGTGCCACCTGCTGGGAGAAGGCGGTGGCGCGCATGGCGAGGCCGAGCCGCGAATACTTAAAGAACCAGGCGAAGCCCGCCATGATCGCGAGGCTGACACCCGTGGACATGAGATAGGCCGTCTGCACCTGCAGCCCCAGGATGTTCACCTGCGCCACCGGGAAGATGGGCGGGAACGGCTGCGCGAAGGTGCCGAACATCCACTTCATCAGCGCCTGGAAGAAAATGGAGAGGCCGATCGTCACCATGATGACGGAGATGATCGGCTCGCCGATGAGCGGGCGCAGCACGATCATTTGCACGGCGATTCCGAACACCATCATGAAGCAGACGGCGATGAGGAAGCCCCAGAAGAAGGGGATGTTCCAGGCGGTCAGCAGCCACCAGCAGGTCCAGGCGCCGATGAGCAGGAACTCGCCCTGAGCGAAGTTCACCACCTGCGACGCCTTGTAGATGAGCACGAAGCACATGCCGACCACGCCATAGAGCGTGCCGATGATGAGCCCGTTGATGATGAGCTGAAGCAGGAGCTGGGATTGCATCACGCCGCCCTCCTTTTTCCGTCATCCTTCACCGGCGGCGGAGCGCCGAGGTCGATGACGTCTAGCTTGGTCTTGATGCGCTGGCGGGTGCCGTCCTGGAAGGTGATGGTGGTGTCCACGTCGATCACCTTCTGCCCCTCGTACATGGCATCGATGATGGTGCCGTAGCGCTCGTTGATGACGCCGCGGCGCACCTTGCGGGTGCGGGTCAGCTCGCCGTCGTCGGCGTCCAGCTCCTTGTAGAGCAGGAGGAAACGGCCGATGCGCTGCTTCTCGGCGAGCGTCCGGTTCACCCCCTCCACTTCCTTCTTCAAAAGCGCGATGACTTCGGGCCGCGCCGAGAGGTCCGTATAGGTGGTGAACGAGATGCGGTTCTTCTCCGCCCACTTGGAGACGATGGAGAAGCGGATGCAGATGAGCGCCGCGAGACTGTCGCGCCCGTCGCCCAGCACGACCGCCTCGGCCACGTAGGGCGAAAACTTCAGCTTGTTCTCGATATATTGCGGCGAGAAGCGATCATTGTGCGAGGTCTTCGCCATGTCGCGGATGCGGTCGATGACGACGAGATGGCCCTTGCCGTTGAAGAAGCCGGCATCACCCGTGCGCATCCAGCCTTCCTCGGCGAAGGACTTTTTCGTTTCCTCGTCGTTGCGGAAGTAGCCGGTGAACATGTTGGCGTGGCGGGTGACCACCTCGCCGAGGCCGTTGGGATCGGGATCGTCGATGCGGATCTCGACGCCCTCGAACGGCACGCCCACAGTGTCGAAATCGACGTCCTTTTCCTTGTGCAGCGTGTAGGCGCCGAGCAGTTCGGTCTGGCCGTAGAGCTGGCGCATGGGCACGCCCAGCGCGAGGAAGAAGCGGAAGGTGTCCGGCCCTAATGCCGCGCCGCCCGTAGCGGCGGATTTCAGGTGCGAGAAGCCGAGGCGGTCCCTGAGCGCGCGGAACAGGATGAAGTCGGCGAGCGGCGAGCGCCGCCCCTCGTCCAGCGCCTTGAGGCCGAGCTTCATGCCGAGGTCGAACATGCCGCGCTTCAGGGCGGAGGAATCCATCATGCGCGAGCGCACGTCGGCGGCGATCTGCTCCCACACGCGGGGGGCGAACAGCACGAAGGAGGGGCCGATCTCCCGCATGTCGGCCATCAGCGTCTCCTGCTCCTCCACGAAGTTCACCTTCATGCGGGAGATGAGCGCCTGACCGAAGGCGTAGATCTGCTCCATGATCCACGGCATCTGCAGAACACTGACGTATTCGTCGGTGGGCAGGCGCGGGTCCATGTCCAGATAGGCTCGGCAATGCCTCAAAAGCGCGCCGCCGGTGAGCATGGCGAGCTTGGGGTGGGAGGTGGTGCCCGAGGTGGTGCAGAGGATGGCCACATCCTCGCCCTTGCCGGCATCCACGAGGCGGTCGTAGGCGCCGGCATCGCGCGCGGCCACCTCGGCGCCGCGCTTCTCCAGCTCCTTCAGCGAGATGAGGCGGGGATCGTCATATTTGCGGATGCCGCGCGGGTCGGAATAGACGATGTGCCGGACGGTGGGGATCTTCTCGTCGAGCGAGAGCAGCTTGTCGACCTGCTCCTCGTCCTCGGCGAAGACCACCGCAACATCTGCATAGGTGACGAGATAGGCCACCTCGTCGCCCAGCGCATCGCGATAGATGCCCAGGCTCATGCCGCCGATGGCATGGGCGGCGATCTCGCCCATCAGCCATTCCGGCCGGTTGTCGCCGATGAGGCCGATCACGTCACCGCGGGAAACGCCGAGCGTGGTGAGCCCGAGGGTCATGTCGCGCACGCGGGTCGCGACCTCGCCCCAGGTGTAGGAAATCCAGATGCCGAGGTCCTTCTCGCGCAGCCACGTCTCGCCGGCGTGGGCTTTCGCGTTCAGCCGCAGCAGCTTCGGCAGGGTGTCGTGGACCGTGACGTCGGGATAGGCGGGAATGGGAGCCATGGTGCGCCTCAGCCTTGCCGCATCATGCGGACACGGCGGCGGGCGCCGCCTCTTCGATCTCAAGATCCTCCTCGCCGAGGTAGGCCTTGCGAACGTGCGGATCAGCCAGAACGGCGGCGGGCTCGCCCTCCACCAGCTTGCGGCCGAAATCGAGCACCATCACCCGGTGGGAGATGTCCATCACCACGCCCATGTCATGCTCGATCATGATGATCGTCATGCCCCATTCCTCGTTGAGATCGACGATGTAGCGGGCCATGTCCTCCTTCTCCTCGAGGTTCATGCCCGCCATGGGCTCGTCGAGGAGAATGAGCTTGGGCTCCAGCGCCACCGCGCGAGCGAGTTCCACGCGCTTGCGCAGCCCGTAGGAGAGGGTGCCGGCGGTGGCCTTGCGCACATGCTGGATATCGAGGAAGTCGATGACCTCCTCCACCTTGCGGCGATGCTCCAGCTCTTCCTTCTGCGCGCCGCCGATCCAGTAGAGCGCGCCGGTGAAGAAGTTGTTCTTCAGGAGGTGATGACGGCCGACCATGATGTTGTCGAGCACGCTCATGTGGCTGAACAGCGCGAGGTTCTGGAAGGTGCGGCCGATGCCGATCTCGGCGCGGCGATTGGGCTTCAGCTTGGTCACGTCGGCGCCGTCGAACACCACGCGTCCGTCGCTCGGCGTGTAGCGGCCGGAGATGCAGTTCAGCATGGATGTCTTGCCGGCGCCGTTGGGGCCGATGATGGAGAACAGCTCGCCGGGGCGCACATGGAAGCTCACATCGGACAGCGCCTTGAGGCCTCCGAAGCGGAGCGAGATGTTCTGCACATCAAGCAGGGCAGACACGCCCGTGGCAGCTCCGGCCGAAGCGGCAGGTAGCGACATGGTCCCCTCCCTATCCCGCATCGCGGGTTGGCTTCTATGAGCCGCTATCTCATATTATGAGACGCTGATTGATTTCATTATCGAGCGACCGTTTGAATCTTTCAAGCGAGACTTAAGGCGATCGCGAAAAATATTGCGGTCGAATTGAATTCGTCTCACATAATAAGACATGCTTGCGTCTTCCGATCCGGACTCGGGCCCCAAGGGCGCCCAAAGCTTGTCCCGGGCCATTTCGGTCCTGCGGGCCGTGGCCGGCGCGCCGTCCCATGGCGCGCGCCTCGCGGAACTCGTCGAGGGCACCGGGCTTTCCAAGGCCACCGCCCATCGTCTTGCCGCGGCTCTCGTTCACGAGGGCTTGCTGGCCTATGACGCGGCGAGCCGGTTCTACACCTTCGGCGAATTCTTCCTGGAGATGAGCAATCGGGCCGGGAAACCTCCGGCCGCGTCGGACGCGCCGCAGCCTGATCCCGCGCCCCATCCGAGCCTGTACCAACGGCCGGAATATTGCGGAAACGCCATATCTCTCGCCCACCTGCTCTGCGACCGGCACCTGCCGGGCAAGCGCGCCCTTCCGGCCATGATCCACGAATCGGTATCGGGCCAGACCTCGGAACTGAGCTTCGGCAGGCTGTCGGACTATTCATCGCGGTTTGCCCGTGTCCTGACGTCCGTCGGCATCAGGAAAGGCGACCGCGTCGCCGTGATGCTGCCCAAGGGCGTTGAACTGATCATTGCGGCCCTCGCAATCTGGCGGGTCGGCGCGGTCTACATGCCGCTCTTTTCCACCTATTCCGCATCGGCGGTGAACGCCCGCCTGGAGGCGGGCGGCGCGAAGGCGATCGTCGCAGATCGCGTGCTGGTCGAGCGCGCCCGCAAGTACATCACGCCATCCACTCCCGTCTTTCTCGTGGAGGGAGACCATATCAACCGCATAGAAGGGCGCCTCACGCAGTTCTGGTCGTCGATCTACGAGGCGGAGCCGCTGGCCGAAGCCGCCACCTATGGCGAAAACGACCCGTTCATCATGACCTATTCGGCCAAGGTGGTGGAACCGAGATACGGCATCCTGACCCCCGTCCGCGCCCTGGCCGAAATCGAGCAATACATGCGCCACGGGCTCGACGTCCGTGACGAGGACGTATTCTGGAACATGACCGACCAGGGTTGGGAGTACGGCGTTTTCTACGGTCTCGTCGGCCCGCTCCTGATCGGCAAGTCCATCCTGTTCTGTGACGGGCCCTACGACGTCTCACAGGGCTACCGTGTCCTGTCGAAGTTCCGCGTCACCAACCTCACCGCCGCCCCATCACAGATCAGGGCCTGGCGCCGCGGCGATCCTGTCGCGGCATCGCATCGCCTCGCGCTGCGCATCGTCACCGTGGGCGGCGAGCCCCTGCCCCAGGACATCATCTCCTGGGTCACGCAGAAGCTCGGCGTGCCGCTGGTGAACCAGTACGGCCACCGCGAAGCGGGCATGATCGTCGGCATGAAGCATGACCCGCATGATCCCCGCTCCCTCGATCGTGTGTCCGTCGGCCGGGTCGCGCCCGGATTTTCCCTCGTCGTCCTCGACGACACGGGCTCCGAGCTGGGCGTGGGCGCGGAGGGAATACTGGCGATCCACGTTCCGCGCTCGCCGCTCTTCTGGTTTCGCGCCTACAGCCAGGATGAAACGGCGACTGAGGCCAGATTTCGGTTCGGCCGCGACTATTACATCACCGGGGATACCGGCCACGTGGATGCAGACGGCTGCGTCCACTACGCCGGAGAAGCATCCCACGCCATTTCGATGCACAAGGATTGAGAGGTCACGCCCGCAGGGTGGCCATGTCGTCATCTCCCTATCCGGCACCCCGCGCTGTGCGGCGGACCGGGTGCCTTGTCCGATTTCTCGGCCCGGTCGTTTCGCCGGGTTGGTTAAACAATCAAGCGTTCTTTTTTATTGTGGTCAAGCGGCATTTCGTGTCGCAAGATGATCTTGCATCGCGGGGGCTGGGCTCGCACTCTGCCACGCGGATCGCAGCCGGATCGCGCGTTCGCGCAGTCCGCTCGCGCAATGAAGACACCCGGGCCGGGCCTTTGAAGGGCCGGGACATCGAACGTTAAAAGGCAATGGCGCGCACCATCGGTTCCAACGGCGCACGCACCGCCGAAGCCATCCGGCAGGCGGGCGTCAAGCTCATCTACAAGCATGGCTACGAGGCCATGAGCCTGCGGCAGCTGGCGGCCGAGGTGGGCCTGCAGTCCGGCTCGCTCTACAAATATTTCGACAACAAGCAAACCCTGCTGTTCGACATCGTGCGCGACCACATGGAGGATCTGCTCGGCAAGGCGGAAGCGGACCTCGCCGGCATCGAAGACCCGCTGGCGCGTCTCAGGGTCTTCTGCGCCTTCCACCTGCGCTACCACATGACGCGGCTCGCCCACGTCTTCATCGCCAATATGGAGATTCGCAGCCTCGACGAGGCGCATCGCGCCGTCGTGGTCGGCCTGCGCCGTCGCTATGAGGGGCTGCTGGAGGGGATCCTGCGCCAAGGTGCGGCGCAGGGCGTGTTCGAGGTGCGCGAGCCCAAGGTCGCCACCTACGCCATCATCTCCATGCTCACCGGCATCTGCATGTGGTACCTGCCCGGCGGCCGATTGAGCCAGGACGAGATCGTGGACACCTACACCGCGCTCGTCATCGGCGGCGTCACCGGAGGGGCGCCGCTTCAGCCCCTCGCAGCCCCGGCCGAGCTGCCGGAGCGCGAGAAGCCCGCGCGCCGGCCCGCCTCTCTCCCCAAGGCCGCGCGGACGTGATGGGACGGCGCGCCGTCCAACGAAAATGACCGCGCGAAAGCCCTTGCGCCTCCAATAAAAAAACGTACGATCGTTTCCAAGCCGGCATCGACCGGCGCCGAGGGAGACGCCCGAGCCGCCTTGCGCCCAGCTGCGCGGGCATCGGCGCGCTTTGCCTCCGGCTGCCCCGCTGCCGGTTCGCGAGAGCCGGGCTCCTCGAGGATCGTCGGTCCTTGTGGAGGTCGTTTCACTTGAGGCGAAAGGGCGTGCGCTCCGGCCGATCATCGGTCCGGTCGGCCACGCGCCCGGGCATTGGGGGCGAGAGCGCTCATGGCGATCATCGAGGATGCGGTCGACCGCCGCTCCGACGCATTCCGCCGCAACCGGGAGGCGCTGGAAGCCTCCGTTGCGGAGCTTCGGTCCGTGGTGGAGAAGGTGGCGGAGGGTGGCGGCGCCGTCGCCCGCGAGCGGCACCTGAAGCGCGGCAAGCTGCTGCCGCGGGACCGTATCCGCACGCTGCTCGACACCGGCTCGCCCTTCCTGGAATTCAGCCAGCTCGCCGGCTACGGCATGTATGACGACGAGGTGCCCGCCGCCGGCATCATCACCGGCATCGGCCGCGTCTCGGGCCGCGAATGCGTCATCGTCGCCAACGACGCGACGGTGAAGGGCGGCACCTATTTCCCCATGACGGTGAAGAAGCATCTGCGCGCCCAGCGCGTCGCGCAGGAAAACCACCTGCCGTGCATCTACCTCGTGGATTCCGGCGGCGCGAACCTGCCGAACCAGGACGAGGTCTTCCCCGACCGCGAGCATTTCGGCCGCATCTTCTTCAATCAGGCCAACATGTCCGCCGCCGGCATCCCGCAGATCGCGGTGGTGATGGGCTCCTGCACCGCCGGCGGCGCCTATGTGCCGGCCATGGCCGACCAGTCCATCATGGTGAAGAACCAGGCCACCATCTTCCTCGGCGGCCCGCCGCTGGTGAAGGCGGCCACCGGCGAGGTCGTCACCGCCGAGGAGCTGGGCGGGGCGGACGTCCACACCCGCACCTCCGGCGTCGCCGACCACATGGCGGAGAACGACGCCCATGCGCTCGGCATTGCCCGCGCCATCGTCGCCGACCTCAACACCACGAAAGCCCATTCCCTCGACATCCGCGAGCCGCGCGCGCCGCTCTACGATGCGAAGGAGATTTACGGCGTCGTCTCGGCCGATCCCAAGCAGCCGTTCGACGTGAGGCAGATCATCGCCCGCATCGTGGACGGCTCCGAGTTCGACGAGTTCAAGCCGCTCTATGGGCCGACGCTGGTGACAGGCTTCGCCCGCATCTTCGGCTATCCCGTGGGCATCATCGCCAACAACGGCATCCTCTTCTCCGAGAGCGCGCTGAAGGGCGCGCACTTCGTGGAATTGTGCTGCCAGCGCAATATTCCCCTCGTCTTCCTCCAGAACATCACCGGCTTCATGGTGGGGCGGAAATATGAGGCGGGCGGCATCGCCAAGGATGGCGCGAAGTTCGTCACCGCCGTGTCCTGCGCGTCCGTGCCGAAGTTCACGGTGGTGATCGGCAATTCCTTCGGCGCCGGAAACTACGGCATGTGCGGGCGCGCTTTCGATCCGCGCTTCCTGTGGATGTGGCCCAATGCCCGCATCTCGGTGATGGGCGGCGAGCAGGCGGCGGGGGTGCTGGCGCAGGTGAAGCGCGACGGCATCGAGGGTCGCGGCGGCTCGTGGCCGGCAGAGGAGGAGGAAGCCTTCAAGGCGCCCATCCGCCACCAGTACGAGGTGCAGGGCCATCCCTATTATTCCTCGGCCCGGCTGTGGGATGACGGAGTGATCGACCCGGCCGACACCCGCATGGTGCTGGCTCTCGCTTTGTCCGCCGCCCTCAACGCCCCCGAGCAGGAGACACGCTTCGGCGTGTTCCGCATGTGATGGACGGGCGCGAAAGGCGAAATCCATGAGCCCGAGCACTGGCCTCACCACAACTGTCGAAGATGGCGTCGCCATCCTCACCCTCGACCGGCCCGAGGTGCGCAACGCCTTCGACGACGCGCTGATTGCCGCGCTGACGCAGGCCTACGAGGCGGCCATCACGGACCCGTCGGCCGTCGCCATCCTGCTGCGCGCCAATGGGCCGGTCTTCTGCTCCGGCGGCGATCTCAACTGGATGCGCCGCATGGCCTCCTATTCGCAGGAGGAGAACCTCGCCGATGCGCTGGGCCTCGCGAAGCTCATGCGCACCATCGATCTCTCGCCCAAGCCCACCCTCGTGCGCATCCACGGTTCGGCCTTCGCCGGGGCCACCGGCCTCATCGCGGCGAGCGACATCGCGGTGGCGGTGCCGGAGGCGGAATTCGCCGTCACCGAGGTGCGCATCGGCCTCATCCCGGCGGTCATCAGCCCCTATCTGGTGCGGGCCATGGGGGCGCGTCAGGCGCGGCGCTATTTCCTCACCGCCGAGCGGTTTTCCGCCGCGACGGCGCTGCAGCTGGGCCTCGTCCATGAGGTGGTGCCGGCGGAGGAGCTGGACGCCGCCATCGCCCGCCATCTCAAGGCGCTGAAGGCGGCGAGCCCCGCCGCGCTTGCCGCCACCAAGGCGCTCGTCGCCGCCGTGGACAAGCCCCTCGACGACCACGTCATCACCGACACCGCCCATCGCATCGCCGACCAGCGCGCCAGCGCCGACGGACGCGAGGGCGTCACCGCCTTCCTCGAAAAGAGAAAACCCAATTGGGGGGCCGCATGATCCGTCCGATCCGCACCCTGCTCGTCGCCAATCGCGGCGAGATCGCCGTGCGCGTGATGCGCACCGCCAAGGCCCTGGGCCTGCGCACCGTCGCCGTCTATTCGGAGGCCGACGCGGACGCGCTGCATGTGGCCGTGGCGGACGAGGCCTATCCCATCGGCCCGGCGCCGGCGCGCGAGAGCTATCTCAGGATCGACGCCATTCTCGACGCCGCGCAGAAGAGCGGGGCGGATGCCATCCATCCCGGCTACGGCTTCCTCTCCGAAAATGCCGCCTTCGCCGATGCCTGCGAACAGGCCGGCATCGTCTTCGTCGGCCCGCCCGCCTCGGCCATCCGCGCCATGGGCTCCAAGAGCGCCGCCAAGGCGCTGATGGAGAAGGCGGGCGTGCCGCTTGTGCCCGGCTATCACGGTGAGGATCAGGATGCGGGCCTGCTCGCCCGCGAGGCGGAGCGCATCGGCTTCCCGGTGCTCATCAAGGCCTCGGCCGGCGGCGGCGGCAAGGGCATGAAGGTGGTGCGCTCGGCGGAAGACTTCCCCGAGGCCCTCGCCTCCGCCCAGCGCGAGGCGAAGAGCGCCTTCGGCGACGACAAGGTGCTGGTGGAGAAATATCTCACCACCCCGCGCCACATCGAGGTGCAGGTCTTCGCCGACAGCCACGGCAATTGCGTCTATCTCCACGAGCGTGACTGTTCCATCCAGCGCCGCCACCAGAAGGTGGTGGAGGAAGCCCCCGCCCCCGGCATGACGCCGGAGCGCCGCGCCGCCATGGGCAAGGCGGCAGTGGATGCGGCAAAGGCAGTCGGCTATCGCGGCGCCGGCACGGTGGAGTTCATCGCCGAGGGCGAGCATTTCTATTTTATGGAGATGAACACCCGCCTGCAGGTGGAGCATCCGGTGACGGAAGCCATCACCGGGCAGGATCTGGTGCAATGGCAGATCCGCGTCGCGCAGGGCGAGACCCTGCCGCTGACGCAGGAGGAGATTCCCCTTGAGGGCCACGCCATCGAGGTGCGGCTCTATGCGGAGGACCCGGCGCGGGACTTCCTGCCCCAGGTAGGCCGGCTCGACCATCTCGTCCTGCCCTCCCATCTCGACCACACGCGGGTGGATACCGGCGTGCGGGCCGGGGATACGGTCTCCATCCACTACGATCCGATGATCGCCAAGATCATCGTCTCCGGCGCCGATCGGCTCGAAGCCGTGCGGCGGCTGGAGGCGGCGCTCGCCGCCACGGAAGTGGTGGGGCTCGCCACCAACCGGGTGTTCCTGAAGGCCATCGCCGCCCATCCGGCGTTTGCAGCGGCCGAACTCGACACCAATTTCATCGCCCGCCACCAGGACGTGCTGCTGCCCGCCCCGGCGCCGGTGGACGACATGGTGCTGGCCCTCGCCGCCCTCTCCATCCTGAAGGAGGAGGCGCGCCAGTCGGCCGAGACGGTGGATGCGGCCGATCCGTGGTCGCCCTGGGGCCTCGCGCCCGGCTGGCGGCTCAATCGCGACGCCCATGTGGACCTGACCTTTGCCGACCGCGAACGGCGCATCGACATCCGCGCCCATTTCCGCCCCCACGGCTTCATCCTGGCCTTGCCCGGCGGCGACATGGCGGTGGAGGGCGAGGCGGAAGCGGACGGCAGCCTGCGTGCCCGCCTCGACGGGGTGGCCCTGTCGGCGCGGGTGATCCGCACCGGCAACCGCCTCACCGTATTCGTGCGCGGTGGGGAATATGCGGTGGACTTCATCGACCCCCGCCTCGCCTCGCAGGCCGCCACCGGCACCGCCGGCCGCCTCGTCGCGCCCATGCCCGGCACCATCATCCGCATCGCGGTGGAGGAAGGGCAGGAGGTGACGAAGGGCGCCGCTTTGGTGGTGGTCGAGGCGATGAAGATGGAGCATACCGTCGCCGCGCCGCGCGATGGCAAGGTGAAGGCGCTGAAATTCGCCGTGGGCGACCTCGTGGACGAGGGCGCCGAGCTTCTGGTTCTGGAGGACGCCTGATGGCCCGCCCCGCTTCCGTCCGCATCGTCGAGGTCGGCCCCCGCGACGGGCTGCAGAACGAACCGGGCATCGTGCCCCTCGACGCCAAGGTGGCGCTCATCGACGCCCTCGCCGACGCCGGGCTGAAGATGATCGAGGCCGGCTCGTTCGTTTCGCCCAAATGGGTGCCGCAGATGGCCGACACCGCCGAGGTGCTGGGCGCCATCAACCGCCGGGCCGGCGTGCGCTACACCGTGCTCGCGCCCAACCTGAAAGGGCTGGAGCTGGCGCTCGCCTGCGGCATCGAGGAGGTGGCGGTGTTCACCGCGGCCTCGGAGGCGTTCACGCAGAAAAACATCAACTGCACCATCGCCGAGAGCCTGGAGCGCTTCACCCCGCTCATCGATCTCGCCCGCGCGCGCGGTGTCGCGGTGCGCGGCTATGTGAGCTGCGCGCTGGGCTGCCCCTATCAGGGCGAGGTGCCGGTGGCGAAGGTGGTGGAGGTGTCGGAAGCCCTCACCGCCATGGGCTGCTACGAGGTCTCGGTGAGCGACACCATCGGCGTGGGCACGCCCGACAAGGCGCAGGCGGTGACCGGGGCCGTGGCCGAACGCATCGGCCTTGAGCGCACCGCCATCCATTTCCACGACACCTACGGGCAGGCGCTGGCCAACGTGCTGGCCTGCCTCGACATCGGCGTGGCCTCGGTGGATTCGGCCGTGGCGGGGCTCGGCGGCTGTCCCTATGCCAGGGGCGCGTCCGGCAATCTCGCCACCGAGGATCTCGTCTACATGCTCAACGGCCTCGGCATCGAGACCGGCGTCGATCTCGACCGCCTCGCCGCCGCCGGCCGCGCGATCACCGCAGCGCTCGGCCGCACGCCGGCCTCCAAGGTCGCGCAGGCGCTGGCGGCCAAATGTGCGTGACGCCCGGCTGAGGTGGAGCCGGTGGCGTCGGTCGCCCTTATCCCGTAACCTTAACGGCAGTTGAAGGGGGCGCTCCGTTGCCTTGACGGGATGCAACCCCTAACTGTCGCCAAGTGAAACCGGCGCAGGGTCTGCCGGTCAGTTCGGGATCGCGCTCATGCCCGCGTCCAATGCCGCTTTGACCGTTTCGGGCCGCGCCATGCGGCGGTTCGCGCTGGCGACCTTTGCGCTTGCTGCTCTTGCTGCTCCTGCGGCTGCGCAGGAGCTGACGCGTCTTTATGCGCCGAAGCCGCCCACCGGCTCCGCTTATGTCCGGGTGGTGGACCTTGCCGCGAGCGGCGCGCCCATCTCAATCGGCAGCGCGGCGGCTGCGGCCGTTCCCGCCGGAGACACCGCCACCATCTACCGCATCGTGAAGGGTGGCACGCCGCTCGCCGTCAGCATTGCCGGCAAGCCGGCCGAGGGCGGCATCGTTCCGCCCGCCGATGCCTTCTCCACCGTCATCGTCCCGGCCACCGGCCCGGCCGTGGTGATTGCCGACCCCACCGAGGGCCGCAACGACCTCAAGGCGCAGCTGCGCGTCTACAATCTGGTGCCCGGCTGTACGGCAAGCGTGGCGGTGGCTGATGGCGGCCCCGTCGTGTTCGAGGGCGTCGCCACCAACGACACCCGCCAGCGCGCCATCAATCCCATCGAGGCGGTTCTGGCGGCAAGCTGCGGAACGGCGGTGTCGCAGCCGCTGAAGCTACCGCCCCTGAAAGCGGGCGACCATTACAGCCTGTTCCTCCTGCCCGGTGCCAACGGGCCGAAGCTGACGGGCCAGCGCGACGAGACGGAGCCCTATCGCGGGCCGGGCAACTGATCCGGCCCCATGGTCTTCGCCTCCGACAGCTTCCTCTTCCTGTTCCTCCCGGTCTTCCTCATCGTCTATGCGCTGACGCCGGGCATGGCGCGCAACGTCGCCATCCTCGCCTTTTCCTGGCTGTTTTACGCTTGGTGGCGGGCGGACTTCCTGCCGCTCATCGTCTCCATCGCCATCTGGTCGTGGGCGACGGGCCTGTGGATCTCCCGCACCGAAGGGCGGGCCCGGGGCTGGGCGCTGTTCGTCGGCATCGTCTGGCCGCTCGCGTCGCTGATCTGGTTCAAATACGCCAACATGCTGGTGCATTCGACCGAGGTGCTCACCGCCTCGGTCTGGGGCTGGCCGGACGTGCTGCTGCCCATCGGCCTGTCCTTCTTCGTGTTCGGCGCCATCTCCTATTCCACGGACGTGTTCCGCGGCACGGTGAAGGCCGAGCCCTCGTTCGTGAACTATGCCACCTACCAGTCCATGTTCGGCCACCTCGTGGCGGGCCCGGTGGTGCGCTACGAATGGGTGGCGCAGCGCCTGAAGGAGCGCACCTTCCACCGCGCCGAATTCATGTTCGGCGTCGAGCGCTTCATGCTCGGCTTCGCCCAGAAGGTGCTGATCGCCGATACGCTCGCCCCCATGGTGGATGCCGGCTACGCCATCGCCCATCCCACCACGGCGGATGTGCTACTCTCCGTCACCGGCTACACGCTCCAGCTCTATTTCGACTTCTCCGGCTACAGCGCCATGGCCATCGGCCTCGGCCTGATGGTGGGGCTGAAATTCCCGGAGAATTTCGACAACCCGTATCTCTCCACCTCGCTGGCCGAGTTCTGGCGGCGCTGGCACATCTCGCTGTCGAGCTGGCTGCGGGACTATCTCTACATTCCCCTGGGGGGCAATCGCGGGTCCACGGGCCGCGTGTCCACCAACCTCCTCATCACCATGGGCCTCGGCGGCCTCTGGCACGGGGCGAGCTGGACCTTCCTCGTCTGGGGCCTCTGGCATGGGTTCGGGCTCATGGTCGGACGGGTGTGGAAGAATCTCGGCCTGCCGGGAACGGGGGCGCTTGCGGGGCATGTCCTCACGCTCGCCTTCGTCATGGTCGGCTGGGCGCTGTTCCGCGCGCAGAGCTGGGCCGAGGCGGGGGTGATCTTTTCCGGCCTCGCCGGCGCCAACGGCATCCCACTGAGCCCGGCCATGGGCGCGGCCATCCGGCCGGTGGAGATCGCGACGGTCGTGCTCGGCATCGGCCTCGTCTATTTGCCGAAGCTCATGCGCATCGATCCCTCCGCGCCCAATCCCGGCCATTGGCTGCGCGCCTGGACGGCGCTGCCTTTGTTCCTGTTCGCCGTGCTGGTGCTGCAGGGGCGGATGGTGGTGCCCTTCCTCTATTTCCAGTTCTGAGGGGGCGATCAAGCGACCATGCCGCATCTCGCCCGCGCCCTCGCAACCCTCGCCTTCCTCGCGCTGATGCTGACCGGCCTCGGCTTCGTCGCCGTGCACCTGAAAGGCGAGGAGGCGCGCACGGCGCTCGCGGCAGCGGCGTCCCCCGAAAATGTCCTGACCGGCCGCTTCACCGCGGTGCTCGACAAACAGATCACCGCGGCACTCCCCAAGCTGACGGGGCTGGAGGATGTGGTCTCCGGCCTCGGCTACAAGGTGCTGGGAGATGCCGGTGATCTAGTGCGCGCCGGCTGCCCCGGCTGGCTGTTCTACCGCGAGGAGATGATCGAGACGCCGCAGGCGCGGGCCAATTTCGAAACCCGGCTGAAGATCGCGGCGAAGATCCGCGACCGGTTCGCCGCGCGAAACGTCGCCCTCGTGGTGCTCCCCGTTCCGGACAAGGCGCTTCTGGCGGCGGATCATCTGTGCGGCGCCTCGGTCTCCCGCGAGTCGCGGTGGCGGTTTGATGCATGGTGGGCGCAGAGCCGCGCGCTGGGGCTCGATCAGGTCGAGATCGCGCCCGGCTTCCCCGGCGCAGACGGTTTCCTGCGCACCGACACCCATTGGAACGTCGCCGGCGCGAAGCTTGCCGCCAACCGGGTGGCGGAGGCGGTGCGCAAGCGCATCGGTGCGGGCACGCAGAAGATCACCCTTTCGGAGAGCCCGCCCCAGCCGCGCGTCGGCGACCTCATGCGCCTCGCCGGACTTGAGCGCACCTGGCGCTGGTCCGGCCCGCAGCCGGACGAGGAGCCGGAGGTGTCCGCCGCCATCACCCGCACCGGTGGGCTGCTGGATGACGTACCGGGACCGCAGGTGGTGCTCGCCGGCTCGTCCTTCTCGCGCAATTCCGGCTTCCTCGACTTTCTCCAGGCCGCCTCAGGTTATGAGGTGGCGCAGAAGAGCCGCGACGGCTCCGGCTTTGCCGGCCAGCTTCTCGAACTTCTGATGGACGAGCCGCAGATTTTGACTGAAACGCGCCTCGTGGTGTGGGAATTCCCCATGCGGGCGCTCACCCGGCCGCTGACGGATGTCGAGCGCCGCTTTCTGGGAGATGCGAAATGACGAAGGTCGCCGGTGCTGGACGCGCATTCACCCGCCGCCGCTTCCTGGCTGGAACCATGCTGGCGGGCGGCCTGCTAGCAGCGGGCATTGCCGGCCTGCCCACCCCGGCGGCGGCGCAGAACAGCGGCATCATCTCGGGCAAGGACGGCTGGTTGTTTCCCGGCTGGGAGAGCATCACCGTCCTCAACCGCGCCGGCATCACCGCCAACGTCGCGCTGCTGCAGGAGGCAAAGGCGGCGCTTGCGACGCGCAACGTGACGCTGATGGTCATGGTCGTGCCCATGAAGGCGCCGTTCTACAAGGAGAAGCTGCCGGACGGGACGACGGTTTCCGCCGACGTCGCCGGCCAATACGACTTCATCATCGACCAGCTGAGGAAGGCCGGCATCGACACCGTGGACCTGCGCCCAGCCTTGAAGTCGGTACAGACAGGCAAGCAGACCAGCTTCTACCGCGCCGATTACCACTGGACCTCCTGGGCCTCCGAGGCGGCGGCGGATGCGGTGGCGCAGGCCATCAAGGCCAAGGTCGGCAAGCTCGCCGGCAGCCCGCCCGGCGACAAGCTTGGCGAATGGGTCACGCAGCGCCATCTCGGTGACCTTGCCCAGCGTTTCCTCACACCGGACCAGCAGAAGCAGATCGGGCCGGACCTCTACACTGTGCGCACGCCGGCGCCGGCCAAGACCTCGCTAGTGGATTCGGCTCCCGCGCCGGTGCACATCATCGGCAACAGTTTCGTCCAGCCCTATCTTGGCTTCCCGCAGAAGCTGTCGAACGCCCTCGACCGGCCGGTGTCGCTCACCTGGAACCCGGGCAATGTCGGCCCGTGGGCGACCTTCCTGCAATACGTGACCTCGCCCGACTTCGCGAAGAGCCCGCCGCAGGTGCTGCTCTGGCAGTTCAACGAGGGACCGTTCCACAGCGGCCCGCAGGCGACGGACCAGTGGGACGTGCCCTCCATCATGCCGCCCCAGACTTGGCGCGACCGGATGCTGGCAGCGGTTCGCCGATAGAGATTTCGTTAAGGTCTCCTGCCGAAGTGTTAACGGCGCGCGCGGAACGCCTCCTCGCGCGCCGTTTTCGTTTACGCTTTGGCAACAAACGCGCCATCAAAGTAAATGATCCCTTTACGGCATCTGATTATTAACCCTGCCTGTTAAGGTTAACTGCCATTTAAGTAATCGATGCCAAGGTGGCCCCATGACCACCGCCATTCACTTCCGCACCTCCCCTGCGCTCACCCTCGACCGGGATCGGAAGAGGCTCCTGCGCGATATCGCTCTCGGCCACGTGCTGGCGACATCGATCGCGGCGCTGACGCTCGCGGCGGGACCGGCATGGGCGCAGTCGCCCCAGCCGTCGCAAGCACCGCAGACCCAGCAAGCGCCGCAGGCCCAGCAAGTGCCGCAGGCTCAGCAGGCGCCGCAGGCCCGGCAAGCCACCCCGGCGCCGCAGCCACCGGAACTGACCGGAGCGGCGTGGGCGGCAGCGGATCGCGCCTATGCGGCCCAACGCGAGAAGAGATATGCGGACGTTGTGACCAATGCCCGCGAGGCGCTCAAGCTGCGCCCCGACGTGCCGCGGCTCTGGCTGCTGCTGATGGATGCGCTGGATGCCCAGGGCAAGACCGCCGAAGCGGTCGTCGCCGGCAACGCGGCCATCGCCGCCGGCATCACCGATCAGGCGCTCACGGCCCGGGTTCGCGCGCAGAGCCGCGTGCTGGCGCAGGAGCCCTCTGTCGCCGCGAACAAGGCGCTGGAGGCATCCAATCCGAAGGCCGCCATCGAGCAGGCCCGCAAGGCCGTCGCGCTGGTGCCCGACGACCTCAGCTATCGCGTGCTGCTCGTCTACACGCTGCTCGCGGATGGCCAGCTGGAGGCGGCCGACAGGGCGGCGAGCGAAGCCATCCAGGTGGATCCGCAGTCTTTCCTGCCGCGCACGCTGCGCGGCTATGTCCGGCTGCGCCTCGGCAAGGTGGCGGAGGCGGAACAGGATTTCGACACGGCATTGAAGGACGAGGTGCTCACCGGGCCCACCGCCCACGATGCGCGCCTCGTGATGGCGGATGCCGCCATCGCCGCCGGCCACCCCCAGCGGGCGATCAAGCTTCTGGAACCGGTGGAGCCCGATGCGGCGGTGCAGGCGCGCCTGCGTGTCGCCCGCGCGCAGGAGCGCAATCCGAAGATCGTTCCCGCCAACGCCACCCAGACGCTGCCGGTGCCGTTCCAGAAGTGCACCGACACGCCCTATGGCCCATCCTGCAGCCTCATCCCGGCGACCACGCCGCCCGGGGGCGGGGTCAGCGACACCCCCGGCTACGATGCCGCGCTCGAAGCCTTCGGCGCCTATCGCGAGGGTAATGACAACCTCTCCGAGGCCCGCATCCGGGAAGCGCTGAAGGAAAATCCGGGCAATGCCCAGTGGCGGCGCCTGCTGATCGATTCGCTCGATCGCTCCAAGAAGTACAAGGAGCTGGACGTCGCCATCCGCGACGCCATCAGCCAGGGCGACAACGACCCCTCTTTGATCGCCCTGCGCGCGGCCAACGACAAGCGCCTCGCCGAGCCGATGGCCGTGCAGGCCATCAAGGACATCGGCCGCGGCAAGGCCTCGACCGCCGTCACCTCGGCGCGGCAGGCGGTGGAGCGGGCGCCGGACGCGCTCATCTTCCGCATCGTCCTCATCGATGCGCTGATGGCCGCCGGCCAGTTCAAGGACGCGGAGACGGCGGCCTCGGGCGCCGTCGCGGACAATCCGAACGAGCCGCTGCCCCACATCCTGCGCGCGTGGCTGCTGCAGAAGACCGGCCAGCGCGACGAGGCGGCGCGCGAATTCGACACCGTGCTCAACAGCAACCTGCTGACCGACCTCGAGGAGCTGAATTACCGGCTCATCGCCGCGAACGCCGCCATGGCGGCCGGCAAGCCCGAGGAGGCGCTGAAGGCGCTCGAAGCGCTCGACGCCGACAAGAACAAGGAGGTCGGCGTCCTGCGCAAGCAGGCGGAGGCGCAGGTGAAGGCGCCGAACGCGACCAAGCCGTCCCTCCAGCAGCCCGCCGTGCTGTGCCAGCCGACCAGCTACGGCGTCATCTGCTCGGTGTTCGCCAATCCGCAGATGCAGGCGCCGGGCGTCGCCGGCCTCAATCCGGGCTCCCCCGGCTATGCCGCCGCCAGTGCCGCCTATGCCGCGTTCGGCCGCAAGGACTATGCGACCGCCATCGCCGAGGCGCGCCGCGCGGTGAATGCCGAGCCCGGCAACCGCAATTACCAGACCCTGCTCCTCAACGCCCTGTCGTCGGCCGGCCGCTACGGCGAGGCCGAGGCAGTGGCGAGCCGTCTGCTCGCGACGAGCCCGCGCGATGCCACCCTGCTGGTGCAGCGGGCCAACCTGCGCATGCAGGCCAAGGACTTCTCTGGCGCCGTCGCCGACTACAGGGCGGCGCTGGGCTCCCCCAACCTGCCGCCGGCCCAGGTGCGCATCGTGCGCCTCGGCCTCGCCGACGCGGCGCTGTCCGCCAAGCAGCCGGAAATCGCGATCTGGGCGCTCGAGCCCTACGCCAACGAGGACAGCTACGAGGTCCAGGCGCGCATCGGCTTCGCCTCCCTCGCGCTCGACGACAAGGAAGGGGCGCTTGCGGCCTTCACGCGGGCCGCGGCCCGGGCGCGCACCCCGCAGGAGCGGATGGCGATGCTCTCCGCCCGCATCGGCGTGCTGTCTCAGCTCGGCCGAAAGGACGAGGCGCGTGCGCTGTTCCAGAGCGCCTACAACAGCGGTGCCCTGCGCGGCCTGAAGGCGGTGGACCTCGCGGTGCTGGCGAGCCAGGCGGGCGAGGACGAGCTTGCCTATGAATACTTCTCCGAGGCGAACAGCCGCTGGCGGCTGCGCGGCACCAACCTCATCAATGCCGCGTACAATGCCCGCCGCACCTATCACAATGCGGAGGCGGTCGATTACTTCAAGTCGGCCATCGACGAGGCGCGCGAAGGCAAGCTTCAGCTCGACCCGCAATATCTCTTCGGCCTCAGGCGCGAGGTGGCCGAGCTGACGCGCACCTGGGGCGCCTACGCTTCGGTGAGCTACGGCCCGGTGGGCGTGGCGCCCGGTTCCTTCCTCGTCCCGCAGACCTCGAACGGCTCCAACCACACGGTGGGTGCCGGCGGCGAAATCTACTGGCGCCCGCCGGGGATCGGCTATCGCGACGGCTCGATCTTCGAGCTGTTCGTGCGCGGCTTCGGCACGGTCTATGCGGACAATGGGGGAGCCACCGGCTTCGACACCATCCAGGGCTCCGTCGGTGCACGCTGGAAGCCGTTCTCGACCGAGAACCTGGTGTTTGAAATCTCCTATCTCTTCCCGGTCGGCCAGTATTCCCGCAACGATCTGCTGCTCCGCGCCGCCTATTCCAAGGCTGAGGGCACCGATCTTCGGGTCGACGTGGACAACTGGCGGGCCTGGCAGATCTATGCGGACTACAATTACTTCGTGAGCCTGCCGGAGACGGTGGCCACCTTCGAAGGGCGCTACGGCCAGGCCTTCCGGATGGACGCCATCTCCGACCATCTGGTGCTGTGGCCCTACCTCGCCATCGGCGGCGGCTACGACACCGCCTATGCGACACCGTTCGCCATGGGCATCGGTCCGGGCATCACCGCCCGCTACTGGTTCAACGAGGACGAATACACCGCTCCGCGCTCCTACCTCGACTTCACGCTCCAGTATCGCTGGAAGCTTGCGGGCGACGACCGGGCCCAGGGCATCTTCGCCGGCGCCTTCCTCTCCTACTGAGCGGAGAGACGGAACAAGCGCCTGAGGGAACAAGGGCTTGCGCCACATCAAGGCGCAGGCCGGCAGCCGACGGCATGGTCGCCGGCATGACCTGCCCCGATATCACCTGTCCCGATACGAACACCCTTCTCGCCCGCTACGGGCAACCGGTGCCGCGCTACACCAGCTACCCCACCGCGCCGCACTTCTCCCCGGAGGTCGATGCCGCGACCTACGCCCGCTGGCTCAAGGAGCTGCGGCCAGACGGCACTGTCTCGGTCTACATCCACGTTCCGTTCTGCGCCGAGCTTTGCCTCTATTGCGGCTGCCAGACCGCGGTGGCGCGCAGCCGCACGCCGGTGAAGGCCTATGCCGACCGGCTCGTGGACGAGATCGGCCTTGTCGCCCGCCACCTGCCGGGACGGATGAAGCTGAGCCACCTGCATTTCGGCGGCGGCACGCCCACCATGCTGGCGGATGAGGACTTCGCCGCGATCATGCTGGCGCTGCGCGATGTCTTCGCCTTCGCCGACGATGCCGAGATTGCCATCGAGATCGACCCGCGGGTGATGGATGCCGACAAGGTGGCGGTGCTCGCCCGCGAGGGCTTTAACCGCGCCAGCCTCGGCGTGCAGGATTTCGACCCGAAGGTGCAGGAGGCCATCGGCCGCCACCAGTCGCTGGAGGAGACGCGGGCGGTCGCCGACGCGCTCCGGGCGGCGGGCATCTGCGCGCTGAACCTCGATCTCATGTACGGCCTGCCGCATCAGGATCAGGCCTCCGTGCGGCGCACGGTGGAAGCGGCACTGGCGCTCGACGCCGACCGCATCGCCGTGTTCGGCTACGCCCATGTGCCGTGGATGAAGAAGCATCAGGCGCTCATTCCCGAGCACGCCTTGCCCGGCCCCGCCGAGCGCCTCGCCCAGGCGGAGCTGGTGGCCGACATCCTCGCGGGCCACGGCTATCGGGCGGTGGGGCTGGACCATTTCGCCAAGGCGAACGACCCCATGGCCCAGCGCGCGGCAGACGGCTCGCTCAAGCGCAACTTCCAGGGCTACACCACGGACGACGCGCCGGTGCTGATCGGCTTCGGCGCCTCGGCCATCGGCGCCCTGCCCCAGGGCTATGTGCAGAATCTCGCCGCCACGCCCCAGTGGCACAAGGCGGTGGAGGCCGGCGCGCTGCCCATCGCCCGCGGCATCGCGGTGAGCGACGAGGACCGGCTGCGGCGCCATGTCATCGAGCGCCTCATGTGCGACCTCGCGGTCGATCTCGACGACGCCTGCAGGAGCTTCGGCTTCCCGCCGGAGACGTTCGCGGACGAGATCGAGGCGCTGAAGCCCCTGATCGCCGACGGTCTGGCGGTGCGGCGCGGCGCGGTAGTGGAAGTGCCGGAGGCGGCGCGCCCGTTCACCCGGGTGGTGTGCGCCGTGTTCGACGCGCGCCTGGTGGCCAGCCGGGCGGCGGCGCCGGAAAAGAAGCGGCACGCCGCCGCCGTCTAAGCTGAGCTTCCCGGCCGGGCCAACACACCGAAACGCACGGGCACAAAAGAAAAGGCCCGCCGAGGCCAGGGGCCGGAGCGGGCCTAAGGGGGAACGCTGCTAATCGGAGAGAGCGCAGCGTGCCGGGGGAAGAACTTCAGGAGTTCAGGCGCTTCAGCGTCGCGCCGTCACGCAGCAGCACACGGCGCGAGGACGGCAGGGCGATGGCGGAAATCTCTTCGAGATGGGTCAGGGTGCGCGACACCGTCTCGATGGTGAGGCCGAGGAAGTCTGCGATGTCCTGCCGCGACATGGGCAGCGTCACCTCGATCCCGTTCGGCCCCTGGCCCGCGCCGGCGCGTTCGGCCATGTCGAGCAGGAAGGTGGCGACCCGCTCCTGAGCGGTCTTGCGGCCGAGGACGAGAAGGTGATCCTGGGCGCGGCCAAGCTCGGCCGCGGTCAGAGCCCACAGGGCATGGGCGAGTTCCGCGTCGTCGGAGGCGCGGGAGAACAGGATCGAGCGCTTCACCCGCACGATCTTGCATTCGCTCACCGCCTCGGCGGAGAAGCGATGGCGGCCGGTCATCTCCCAGCCGAACACGTCGCCGGGGAGACAGAAGGTCTCGATCTGGCGCCGGCCGTCGCCGAGCAGCTTGCAGATGCGCACGGCGCCGGACAGAACGATGTAGAGATTTTCGGCCGGCTGATCCTCGCCGAAGATTTCGGCGTTGCGGGCATAGCTCGCAACCACTCCGAGGCGCGCGACCACTTCAGTGGGGGTTCGCGTGTCAGCCTCCTCGGTCCAGCGATGGGCGGGCCGTGCAGAAGACAGGGGCTCGGCGAAAGACTTGCTGTCGTAAGCCCGGGGCTGGGCGTAGGTCTTGTGGGCGATCGCTGCTGCGGGGCTCGGCATCGGTTGACCCTTCCATCGGAGTTGAGAAAGGGATAACCGGCGGAACGCACGGGAAAAATTCGGATCGAACACTTAAGTCGGTCCCCTTAGGTACTATTACGTAGCGGCGGGACGTCGCATAAAGTGGCGGTTGGCATGGCATTGGTGGCGGCGGAGGGCCCAGTGGCGCACGGGAACAAGCAGATGCTCGGCGACGCTGCGCGCGGCTCTGCCGCGGCGCTCGTCGCCCTTCTGCTTTGCCGTCTTGCCGGGCTTCAGCCGCTGAGCGGAGAAGCGCTGCTGCTGCAGCTCGCGGTCATCATCCTGGTGTCCGGACGCGGCCTCGTGGCGGGCGGCGCGGCGGTCGCCGTCGCCTTTGTCGGCGGCGTCGCGCTGCGCGGCCTTTCCAGCATCGATGCGCGGCTCGATCTCGCCGCGCCGGCGCTGTTCCTCGCGGTGGGGCTCGGCATCGCGGTGCTCGGCGAGCGCCTGCGCCGCACCCGCCTCGATGCGGCGGCGCGCGACCGCGACCTTTTGGCCCGCGAGGCGCACCTTTCCTCCATCCTCGACACCGTGCCCGACGCGATGGTGGTGATCGACGAGCGCGGCATCATGCGCTCCTTCTCCACCGCGGCGGAGCGCCTGTTCGGCTACACCGCGACCGAGGCGGTGGGGCTGAATGTCTCTGTGCTCATGCCCTCGCCCCATCGCGAGGGGCACGATGGCTATATCGCGCGCTATCTTGCCACAGGCGAGCGCAGGATCATCGGCATCGGCCGCGTGGTGGTGGGCGAGCGCAAGGATGGCACCACCTTTCCCATGGAGCTGGCGGTGGGCGAGATGCGCTCCACCTCCGAGCGCTTCTTCACCGGCTTCATCCGCGACCTGACCGAGCGGCAGCAGACCGAGGCCCGCCTGCAGGAGCTTCAGGCCGAGCTGGTCCACATCTCCCGCCTCACCGCCATGGGCGAGATGGCCTCGACGCTGGCCCACGAGCTCAATCAGCCATTGTCCGCAATCGCCAATTACATCAAGGGCTCGCGCCGCCTTCTGGATGCCGGCACGGTAAGGGTCGAGCTGTTGCAGGGCGCGCTCGAGAAGGCCGGCGAGCAGGCCCTGCGGGCCGGCCAGATCATCCGCCGCCTCAGGGATTTCGTCTCCCGCGGCGAGAGCGAGCGGCGGGTGGAGAGCCTCGCCAAGCTGGTGGAGGAGGCGAGCGCCCTGGCCCTGGTGGGGGCGAAGGAGCACGGCATTCAGGTGCGCTTCCTCTACGACCCGAAATGCGACCTCGTCCTCGCCGACAAGGTGCAGGTCCAGCAGGTGCTGCTGAACTTGATGCGCAACGCCCTGGAGGCGATGATGGAGACACCGCGTCGCCAGCTTCTGGTCAGGACGGAGGCGGTAGAGGACGACATGGTGATGATCAGCGTCTCGGATACCGGGCACGGCATCTCAGCGGAGATGGGTGCGCAGCTGTTCACGCCGTTCGTCACCACCAAGCGGCATGGCATGGGCGTGGGGCTTTCCATCTCGCGCACCATCATCGAGGCGCACGGAGGCCGCATCTGGGCCGAGCCCAATCCCGGCGGCGGCGCCGTATTCCGATTCACCCTCCGCGCCGTGGGCGATGCGGAGGCGGTGCATGATTGAGGAGACAGCGGTGATCCACGTCATCGACGACGACGATGCGGTGCGCGAATCCCTCGCCTTCCTGCTCTCGACCGCCGGCCACGTGGTGCACGAGCACGCATCCGCCCGCCTGTTCGTGGAGGCGGGGCTGCCCGCCGCCGACCCGGCCACGAGCTGCATCATCACTGACGTGCGGATGCCGGGCATGACCGGCATTGATCTGCTCCAGCATCTGAAGGACAAGGGGTCCAGCGTGCCGGTCATCGTCATGACCGGCCATGGCGACGTGCCGCTGGCGGTGGAGGCCATGAAGCTCGGCGCCGCCGATTTCCTGGAGAAGCCGTTCGACGACGTGGCCATCCTCGACACCGTGAAGTCGGCGCTCGACCGCCGCCAGAAGACCAGCCAGCACGATGCCCTGCGCGAGCAGGTGGTGGACCGCATCGGCGGCCTGTCCCAGCGCGAGCGGCAGGTGCTGGAGTGTCTGGTTGCCGGACAGGCCAACAAGACCATCGCCTATGAACTCGGCATCAGCCCCCGCACGGTGGAGGTCTACCGGGCCAACGTGATGACCAAGATGAAGGCGCAGAGCCTGTCGGAACTGGTGCGCATGGCGCTGCTCGCCGGTATCGCGCCGCGTCCGACCTGAACCGCCCTTCCGGCATCGAACTGCGCTCCTCAGCCCGCTTGATCTAACGCAAGGCCCCGGAGCCCCCTCCCAAAGTAGGTTATAGGCACCGACCACGCGGACCCGCGAACGGGTCGTGGGAGAATCGTTGGGATGATGGCGTTGGAAGAGCCGCCCGCGTTCGTCGTCCATATCGTTGACGATGATCCGGCGGTCTGCAATTCACTGAAATTCGCCCTCGAGGTGGACGGCTTCAACGTGCAGACCTATGCGCGCTCGGAGGACGTGCTTGCGGCCGACCTGTCCTGTGGCGGTTGCATGATTGTGGACTACAATCTCCCCGGGATCAACGGTCTCGACCTGCTGCGGGAGCTCGACCGGCGCCACGTCCATCTGCCGGCCTTCCTCATCACCAGCAACCCGGCCCTGCATGTGCGCCGGCGCGCCACCGACCAGGGGGTCGCGATCATCGAGAAGCCGCTCCTCGGCAACCAGCTGGCCGAGGCGGTGCGCGACAGCTTCGTTCGCTCCCGCCCCTGCTGAGACGATTTCGCCTTTCCCACTTGCCCCATTTTCCCTAGCGTTACCGACGGACCGCCGCGCCGAACCTGAGGCGGGGTCCGAAGCATCGAGGCCGCCATGACCACGCGCAATCTCGACGCCCTCTTCCATCCCCGTGCCATTGCCCTGGTGGGCGCCAGCAACCGCACCGGCACCGTCGGTGCGCTGGCCGCGCGCAACCTGTTCGAGGCTGGGTTCGAGGGGCCCATCCTCTCCGTCAATCCGAAGGAACGGGCCATCCGCTCCTCGCTCAACTACGCCTCGGTGGCAGATCTGCCGATCCCGGTGGACCTCGCCGTCGTCGCGGCGCCGCCCGACGAGGCGCCCCGCGTGATCTCGCAGCTCGGCGAGAAGGGCTGCCGCGCCGCCGTGGTACTTCCGGCCGGCTACGGACCGGGCGAGCAGTTCGAGGGGGCGGAACAGCGTCAGGCGCTCCTGGATGCGGCGCGTCCGCATCTCCTGCGCATCATCGGGCCGAACGGTCTCGGTTTCATCTCCACCCGCCCGCACATCAACGCCAGCATTGCCCACCTGATGCCGGCCAAGGGCGACGTCGCCTTCGTCAGCCAGTCCGACACCATGACCGCGGCGGTGCTGGACTGGGCCCACGCCCGCGGCTTCGGCTTTTCCCATGTGGCGGCGCTGGGCGAGAAGGCCGACGTGGATTTCGGCGACCTGCTCGACTATCTCGCCCTCGACAACACCACCCGCGCCATCCTGCTCTATGTCGAGAGCATCGCCGACGCCCGCAAGTTCATGTCGGCCGGGCGCATCGCGGCGCGCGCCAAGCCGGTCATCGTCATCAAGGCCGGTCGCAGCGTGGCCGGGGCGCAGGCCGCGCTCTCCCACACCGGCGTCCTCGCCGGCAGCGATCTCGTGTTCGACGCCGCGCTGCGCCGCGCCGGCATGCTGCGCGTGCACGAAATGCGGGAACTGTTCGAGGCGGTGACGACGCTCTCCGCTGGCATCCGTCTCACCGGCGAGCGGCTCGCCATCCTCACCAATGGCGGCGGGGCCGGCGTGGTGGCGGTGGATGCGCTGGAGGGCAGCGCCGGCCGGCTCGGCACCCTCCTGCCGGCGACGGTGGAAGCCCTCGACAAGGTGCTGCCCCGCACGTGGTCGCGCTCCAATCCCGTGGATATCCAGGCGGATGCGGACGGCGCGCGCTACGGCGCCGCCTTGAAGGCGCTTCTGGCCGACAAGGGCTCCGACGCCGTGCTGGTGTTGCACGCGCCCAACGCCCTCTCCGACAGCAGCGCCGCCGCCGACGGGGTGATGGCGGTGCTGGAGGCGCGCCAGCGCGCGCCCGTGCTCACCTGTTGGCTCGGCGAGAGCGCCGCCGCCAACGCCCGCCGCCGCTTTGCCGGCCGCCGCATTCCCACCTACGACACGCCGGACGAGGCGGTGCGCGCCTTCGGCCATCTGGTCGCCTACCAGCGCAACCAGACCCTTCTCATGGAGACGCCGCCCGCGCGCTCCTTCGATGAGCCCGACCGCCCCGCCGCCCGCCGGCTGGTGGAGGGGGTTCTCGCCGCCGGCCGCTCGGCCCTGACCGAGGTGGAGGCGAAGGCGGTGCTCGCCGCCTATGACATCCCGGTGGTGGACACCCGCATCGCCACGACCCCCGAAGAGGCCGGGCGCCTTGCCGAGGCGATTGGCTTCCCGGTGGTGGTGAAGGTGCTGTCCCACGACCTCACCCACAAGTCCGACGTGGGCGGCGTGCGGCTCGACCTGCGCTCCTCCACAGCGGTCGAAGACGCCTGCCGGGCCATCGTCGCCTCCGTCGCCGAGAAGCGCCCCGGCGCGCGCATCGAGGGCTTCACGGTGCAGGCGATGATCCGCCGGCCCAATGCCCAGGAGCTGATCGCCGGCATCGGCTACGACAAGACCTTCGGCCCGGTGGTGCTGTTCGGCCAGGGCGGCACGGCGGTGGAGGTCATTGGCGACCGGGCGGTGGCGCTGCCGCCGCTCAACGGGGTGCTGGCCCGCGAGATGATCGAGCGCACGCGGGTGGCGAAGCTGCTCGCCGGCTATCGCGACCATCCGCCCGCCGACATGAATGCGGTGGCCGGCACGCTGGTGAAGGTGGCCGAGCTGCTCGCCGACCTGCCGCAGATCGCCGAGCTGGACATTAACCCGCTGCTCGCCGACGAGCACGGCGTCCTCGCCCTCGACGCCCGCATCGTGGTGCATCCGACGCGGGTGGAAGGTACGGACCGCTTCGCCATCAAGCCGTTCCCCTCCGACCTGTCGAAGACGCTGGAGCTGACCGACGGCTCGACCGTGGCGCTGCGGCCGATCCGGCCGGAGGACGAGCCCGGCCTCGTGGACGTGGTGCACCGCTCCGACCCGCAGGACGTGCGAATGCGCTTCCTCGGCTCGGTGAAGGACTTCCCGCACCTGATGGCCGCCCGCCTGTCGCAGATCGACTACGATCGCGAGATGGCCTTCGTGGCGCAGGAGGACAACGGGGACATCTGCGGCGTGGTGCGCATCATCGCGGACCCCGACAACGACGCCGCCGAATACGCGATCATGGTTCGGTCGGATTTCAAGGGCAAAGGCCTCGGCTTCCAGCTGATGAGCGAGATTCTCGCCCACGCCAGAAAGAGAGGACTGCGGCAGGTGTTCGGAGACGTGATGCGCGAGAACGGCCCCATGCTGCGCCTCGCCGAGGATCTCGGCTTCAAGGCGACGCCGGGCAGTGACGACCCCTCGGTGATGCGCGTGGTCCTCAACCTTGACGTGCCGTCCAATGTTGGTGTCGAGATACCAGAGGAAGCTTGACGCTCGTGAACCTTACGGCGATATCCCTATTGCCACCGCTCGGGGGAGGCTCCACGATGCCGTTGGTTTCCGAGCTCGGACAACCGGCGACGACGAGCGCTGGAAGGGTTCGGGGGAGGAAAAGATGCGCCGGAGGCCGCCCGACCACCCCCTTGGTGGCAGGGATCGGGAACGCCGTCGCCATGACCGGCAAGAGTGAATCGTGAGCGATGCCAATGAAGTAGCGCGAGGCCCCTGGCAATCGGAATATCTTGCGCTGCATGATCCCGTAACCAGTCTGCCGAACCGCCTTCTGATGATGGAGTTCCTCGCCGGCGCGCTCAGCTCGCCGCAGGAAGGCCGGCGCACGCTCGCCGTGTTTGCGCTCGACATCGACAATTTCCGCCAGCTCAACGAGATGTACGGGCTCGCCTCCGGTGACCTGATCCTCGCGGAGACCGCGCGACGGTTGCGCCGCTGCGTCCGCGACAACGATCTCGTCGCCCGCGTCGGCGCCGACGAGTTCATTCTGGTCGCCACCGGCCTCGCCGATTCGAAAGCCGTGGACGGGCTCCACCGCCGGTTGCAGGCCGCGCTGAGCGTGCCGGTGGCGCTTCCCTCGGGGGCCGTCGCCTATCCACAGGCCGACATGGGCATCGCCCTCGCGCCTCTCGATGCCCACGAGCCCGACAGCCTGATCCATTGCGCCGAACTCGCCCTCAACCGGGCGAAGGACGAGGGCCCCGGCGCCTGCTGCTATTTCGCGGCCGACATGAACGACGAGATGGCCGGGCGCCGCACGCTGGAAGGCGACCTGCGGCGCGCCATCGTTTCGGACGAATTCGTGCTGCTGTTCCAGCCGCGCTGCGACGCGCGCACGCTGGAGCTGCTCGGCGTCGAGGCGCTGATCCGCTGGGACCACCCCCAGCTCGGCCGCCTCGCCCCGGACGAGTTCGTGCCCATCGCCGAGAAAAGCGGGCTGGTGATTCCGCTTGGCGAATGGGTGCTGCGCAAGGCCTGCGACACCATCTCCCGCCTGCCCGAGCTGAACGTCTCGGTGAACGTCTCCGTGGTCCAGTTCCGCAATGGCGAACTGGTGGGCACGGTGGAATCCGCGCTCCGGGCCACCAGCCTGCCGGCCCACCGGCTGGAGCTGGAGATCACCGAGAGCGTGCTGATCGAGAACACCGACAAGGCGCTCGACATCCTCGAAGGGCTGAAGAAGCTCGGCGTCCGCCTGTCCATGGACGATTTCGGCACCGGCTATTCCTCGCTCGGCTATCTCCGCACCTTCCCGTTCGACGCGCTCAAGATCGACCGCCGTTTCGTCGGCGACCTCGACCAGAGCAAGGGCGCGCTCGCCATCGTCCAGGCCATCCTCGGCCTCGGCCGGGCGCTCGGGATGCAGGTGGTGGCGGAAGGCGTGGAGACGGAAAGCCAGCTCGCCGTCCTCAAGGCCGATTCCTGCGACGAGGTGCAGGGCTTCTATCTCGGCCGCCCCATGACCGAGGAAGCGCTGCGCGCCTATATCGCCGAGCGGCGACTGGCGAGCTGAGCCGCCGCCTTTCACCCCGCCTTCCGCCTCGTCTTTTGCCGCGCTAGGCTCCCGTCGTCGCAACGGAAATCGCCTGCCGCATGTGGTCCCGCCTCTACTGGCTCGCCGTCGGCGGCCCCCTTGCAGCCGGCCTTCTGGTGATGGGGGCAGATCCCGCGCCCTTGCAGGATCTGCGCAACGGCCTGTTCGACCTCTACCAGCGCGCCGCCCCGCGGCCCTACGACCCTGATCTGCCGGTGCGGGTGGTGGACGTGGACGACGCCTCCCTCGCCCGCGTGGGCCAATGGCCCTGGCCCCGCACGACGGTGGCGGAGCTGACGCAGAAGCTGGCCGCCCTCGGCGCGGCGGCCATCGCCTTCGACATGGTGTTTTCCGAGCCGGACCGGCTCGACCCCGCGAGCGTGGTGAAGCTACTGCCCGCCGAGGCCCGTGCCCCGGCCGAGGCGGCGCTGGCCGGCCGCGACAGCTCCGACCAGCAGCTCGCTGCGACGCTCAAGGCCAGCCCGTCCGTGCTCGGCGCCATCCTCACCCACGGCACAGGCGGCGCCTATGCGGAGAAATGGGGCATGGCCAGCGCGGGCGACGATCCGCGCGCCTTCGTGCCGCGCTTCTCCGGCGCCGTCGTACCTTTGCCGGAGCTGGCTGCCGCCGCGCGGGGCATCGGCGCGCTGAACTGGCTGCCCGATCACGACCAGGTGGTGCGCCGCGTGCCCATCCTCCTCGGCCTCGACGGAAAGCTGGTGCCGAGCCTGTCGGCGGAGGCGCTGCGCGTGGCGCAGGGCGCGTCCACCTATGTGGTGCGCGCCTCCAACGCCAACGGCGATCAGGCCTTCGGCACCAAGTCCGGCATCACGGCGGTGAAGATCGGCGCCCTCGATGTGGCGACCGATGCCGCGGGCGAGGTACGGGTCCGCTTCACCGCCACCGACCCTCGCCGCTTTCTCTCCGCGGCCGACGTGCTCGACGGCAAGGTGCCGCCCGCCGAAGTGGAGGGGCGCATCATCCTCGTCGGCTCCAGCGCGCCGGGGCTGATGGACACGCGGGCAACACCCCTCGATGCTGCCGTGCCCGGCGTGGAAATCCAGGCCCAGCTCATCGAGCACATCGTGGCCGGCGCCCGCCTCGTGCGGCCGGACTGGGCGCGCGGCGCGGAGATCGTGCTCACCGGCGTTCTTGGACTCCTGCTGGCGCTGGCATTGCCCCGCGTGTCCGCGCCCGTCGCCGGGGTGCTCGGCCTCGCCGTGGTGGCGGCGCTTGGCGCGGGGGCGTGGCTGGCCTTCACCCGTTTCGACCTGCTGCTCGATCCCATGGGGCCGGGGGCAGCGGTGCTCGGCGTCTATGGCATGGGCGTGCTCGCCCTCTATCGCGACGAGCAGCGGCAGAAGAAATGGGTGCGCTCGGTGTTCGGCCGCTTCGTCTCGCCCAAGGTGGTGGAGCGCCTCGCGGAGAACCCCGAACGCCTCGTGCTGGGCGGCGAGACGCGCGAGATCACCATCCTGTTCTGCGACCTGCGCGACTTCACCTCCTTGTCGGAGACCATGGACGCGCAGGCCCTCACCCGCTTCATGAATGCCTATCTCACGCCCATGACGGAGGTGGTGCTCGCCCATGGCGGCACCATCGACAAATACATCGGCGACGCCATCATGGCCTTCTGGAATGCGCCGGTGGACGATGCGGCCCACGCCCGCAACGCCGCGCTCTGCGCCCTCGCCATGTCGGCCCGGCTGGAGGCGCTGAACGCGGAGTGGCGCCGCGCGGCGGAAGCGCAGGGGCGGCCGTGGCACCCCGTGCGCTGCGGCATCGGGCTCGCCACCGGGCCCTGCTGCGTCGGCAATCTCGGCTCGGCGCAACGGCTCGAATATTCCTGCCTCGGCGACGACGTGAACCTCGCCTCCCGCATCGAGGGCGCCACCAAGTCCATGCGGGTGGACATCCTCGTCTCCGAGGCGACGCGCGAGGCGGCGGGCGACCTCGCCTTCCTCGAGGCCGATCTCCTGATGCTCAAGGGCAAGTCCAAGGCGAGCCAGCTCTATCTCCTCGCCGGCGACCCGGATTTCTCGCGGTCCGACGCCTTCTCCCGACTGGAAGAGCGGCACGGCGCACTGATGACCGCCTATGGCGCGGGAAGCTTCGGAGAGGCGGAGGCGCTGGCGGAGGCGCTGGCGGCGAGCGCGCCGGCGCGGCTGGCCCGCTTCTACGGCCTCTACGTGGAGCGGTGCCGGGGTGCGGCGGACCAGACCGATGCGCCGGCCGCCCCGGCCTGAACGCTCCCGCCACCAGTCTTACCCCTTGCCAACACGCTAGACCGCCTGCAGAAAAGTCGTGATGAGCGGCACGGATCGAGCCTCCCCGAACGGTGGAACGACCCCGGCGACGCGGGAAGCGCTCCCGCGCGACGTGCTCACCTATCTCTGGCGCGCCGAGCCGCTGTCCCACATCAAGCTGTTCGCCCTCGTCCTGCTGCTGCTGCCGTTCAACTACGCCTCGCTGGAATTGCCGCGCCTCATCGTCAACGGCGTGACGGATTCCATCGGCGGGACGGTGCCCAAGCTGTTCGACTTCGATCTCGCCTGGCCCGACTTTCTCGGCGGCGGCGTCATTATCGATCTCTCCGGGTTCGAGGTGTCCGCCTTCGGGCTGCTCGCCGGGCTTGCGGCGCTGCTGTTCGCGCTGCAGCTCATCCAGCAGCACATTTCCCGCCTCATCGAGATGGCGAAGGCCCGGCTCGGCGAGCGGATCATCGTCGGGCTGCGCCGCCAGCTGTTCGACGTCATCCAGCGCCTGCGCCCTGAGGCGCCGATGAAAAGCAAGGCGATGGAAGTGGGCAACATGCTGCGGTTCGAGGTGGGGCCCATCTCCCCCTTCGCCGGCATGGCCTTCGCGCAGCCGCTGAAGTCCGCCGGCCTCATCGGCTCGGCGACGCTGCTCATCTTCACCCAGAATGCGACGCTGGGCGGCTGCGCCATCGGCATCCTCGCGCTCAACTACGTGCTGCTGGGCATCCAGCGGCGCGACAACGCCCACAAGCTGCAAATCTACCAGCGCGAGGCGGTGGCGCTGGGCAAAAGGGTGATGGCCGGCATCGACCGCCTGCCCCTCGTCCATGGCTTCGCCACCAGCCCGTGGGAGCGCGCGGCGGTGGACGGGCGCCTTGCCGTGGTGTCCGAGGCGAGCCTCGATCTCAAGCGGCAGAACTTCACCGACCGGGTGCTGAACCTGCTCATGTCGGACGTGCCGACGCTGGTGTTCTATTTCGTCGGCGGCTGGCTGGCGCTGACCGGCGCCATCAACATCGGCCAGCTCGTGGCGGTGGTCGCGGCCTACGGCCAGATCCCCGAGCCGCTGAAAGAGCTGATCGAGTGGGACGAGAAGCGCGTCGTCGCGCAGGTGCGCTACGATTTCGCCCGCTACTATCTCGAAACACAGGAAGTCTGGCCCAAGGGCTCGCAGGACGACACCGGCTGGGAGGGCGTACCCTTCGACGGCGCGCTGAAGATCGCCGACCTCGGCGTGGTGGACCCCGCCGGCAGTCTTCTCCTCGATGGCGTGAGCCTCGATGTGCCCGCCGGCACGGCGGTGGCGCTCAAGGGACCGGACGCCGGCGGCAAGCATGCGGTGGCGCGCGTCTGCGGCCGTGCCATCTCGCTCTACAGCGGCTCGGTGCGCATTGGCGGGCACGATCTTTCGAGTGTCCCTGAATCCGTCATCGGCCGGCACGTGGCCTATGCCGGCGGCGACCCCATCGTGCTCAACGCGTCCCTGCGCGAGAACATGCTGTGCGCGCTGGAGCGCCACCCCGGCCGGCCGGCCCCCGGCGCCACCGAGCCCGAGCCCTCCGGCCTCGACGATGCGGCCCAGCTCGACCGGGCGATCCTCGCCGCCTTGAGCCTTGCGGGGCTCGGCGATCTCGTGGTGCGGCTCGGCCTCGAACGCCGGCTCGATCCCGAGGCGAGCCCCGCGCTGGCCGAGCGCATCGTGACCGCCCGCGCCGCCGTCACCGACGCTATCGCCCGCCGCCAGCAGGAGACGGGACGCGTGCTGATCGAGCCGTTCCGCTTCGCCGCCTTCAACCGCTTCATGACGCTGGCGGAAAACATCCTGTTCGCGGCGCCGCTGAACGACACGCGCGGCGCCGCCTCGCTGCTCTCCGATCCCGGCCTGATGCCCGAGCTGGAGCGGCTCGGCGTCGCCGACGATCTGACCGCCCTCGGGCTCAGCGCCCTGCGCACCCTCGCCGAGCTTGCCGGCGGACAGGACGCCATCGCGGACATCGACACCAAGGGCCTGCTGCGCGCGGAGGAGATGACCGCCGCGCGCACGCTCCTCGCCCATGCCGGCACCGGCGTCGGTTTGGCGCCGGACGAGCGGGCGCTGCTGCTGCGTGTCGCCGGACGCTATTGCGAGCCGCGCCACCGCTTCGGCCTCATCGATGAGGACTGGCAGCAGCGGGCGCTCGCCACCCGCGCGCAATTGGCCCATCTGAAGGAGGTGTCCGGCACACCCCTCGCCCGCTACCAGCCGGACAGCTACTGCCGGGCGCTGACCGTGCGCGACAATCTGCTGTTCGGCCGCATCGCCGCAGACCGCGCCGGCGCCGCCGCCACGGTGGACGATCTGGTGCGCGAATGCCTGAAACAGGACGGCTTCATCGCCCAGGTGGAGCGCCTGAGCCTCGACGTGGCGCTGGGCGAGGGCGGCCTGCCCCTCTCGGCCGCCGAGCGCGGCAAGCTGACCCTCGCCCGCTGTCTCGTGGCGGAGCCCGATCTGCTCATCATCGACGACGCTCTGGCCCCGCTGGCGCCGTCCGAGCAGAGCCGGCTGATCGAGACCGTGCTCGCCCACCGCGAAGGGCGCACCACGCTGGTGGTGCTCGATTCCGCCGAGCCGCTCGAACTGTTCGCGCAGGTGATCGTGCTCGCCCACGGGCAGGTGGAGCGCATCGAGGGGGCGGAACTCTCCGCCACCGGGACGTGAGGGACCCACAAGGATCAGGTCATGAGCATTGAAGACGAGGCCCGCGTCCTCTCCCGCATCCCCATGTTCCGCGATCTCGAGCCGAGCCAGCTCCGGCTGCTCGCCTTCTCCGCGACGCGGCTCGATGTGGCGCCGGGCGACGTGCTGTTCCACCAGGGCGAGGCGCCCGACGCCGCCTATGTCATCCTCGACGGCACCGCCGTCATCGAGGTGACGGCCGGCGGTGCCACCCATGAGATCACCCGCCTCGCCAAGGATACGGTGGTGGGCGAGATGGGCGTCCTCACCGGCGAAGCCCGCAGCGCCACGGTGCGCGCGGGTGAGCCCATGAGCGTGCTGCGCATGGAAACGGACCTGTTCCTCGCGCTGCTGGACAAGACACCCTCCCTCGCCCGTTCCGTGCTGCGCGACCTCGCGCTGCGGCTTCAGGAGACGACGCGCGCGCTGGTGAAGGCGCGGGGCTGACGACGGCTTCGGCCATGTCGGTGGCGGCTCCCAAACCTCTGAGCCGGATCATCTTTTCACCGCCACGCCGACGCTCTGGCCGCTTGCATCCCGCAAGGTAAGACGCCACCATGGATCACCAACGAAAAGGTCCATGGGGGGTACACACATGAAGATGGTGAAAGCCGTGGTGGGTCTCGCGCTGGCCCTCAGCCTTGCCGCCTGCTTCGAGGGCAAGCCCGGCCCGGCCGGCCCCGCAGGGGCTGCGGGCGCACAGGGTCCCGCGGGCGTTGCCGGTCCCGCCGGCCCGGCGGGGGCGCCTGGTCCGGCTGGCCCCGCAGGTCCGGCCGGTCCGCAGGGCGCGCAAGGTCCGGTCGGCCCGGCTGGCGCTGCTGGCGCCGCGGCCTCGGCCAACATCACGCTCCGCGCTTCGGCGTGTCCCGAGGCCGGCTGCCTCGCCTCCTGCGAGACCGGCGAGAGCGTGATCGGCGGCTATTGCGTGAACGTGGACCGCGGCATGCAGCATATCGCCGTCTTCTCGGCACGCGGCGACAAGACCGAGGTGGAATGCCTTCATCCGGTGAAGCAGGTGGTGGCGGTCTGCCTCAAGCCGTGAGGGTGCGACGCCACCCGCTCAACCCCGGCGTCGCAGGATCTTGAGGCGCCCCAGCAGTTCGGCCACCGCCTCCTGCGGCAAGTGGCCGATCTCGCGGGCGAGCAGATTGGCCAGCTCGGTGGCCTGCGGCGACAGATCGGCGGTGTCCACCACCACCCGCGGCTGCGACAGCTCCGCGAGGCGCTGGAGATCCTCCGCCTCGTCCCAGATCACGTTGAAATAGGCGATGATGCGCTGGGTGAGGGCCCAGGTGGGCTTGCCGCGCTTTCCGGTCTCCAGCGCCGAGAGATAGGTGGGCGTGACGCCGATGGCCCGCGCCATCTCGGTGAGGGTCACGCCGCGTTGGGCGCGCAGGTCGCGCACCCGGCGTCCGAAGGGCGTCATGCCGGGATCCTTGTGGTTCCACCCATTTTCGTGGTGCAGGGGCGAGCCGGAAGGCCGCGCCCCACACATCAGACCGGATAGCCCCATCACCCGCGGCTCGTCCATGGGGAAGCACACGGGAAAGCCTGCCGGCAAACGAAAACGGCGGCGCAGAGCGCCGCCGTTCGTTCACGCATCGATCCTGTCGGGATGTCAGGTCCAGCTGCTGTCGTCGCCGCCGCCGTCATCCCAGCCGGCTTCGTCGCCGATGTCGTCATAGCCGGTGTCTTCGGGCCCGGCCTCCTCGTAGCCCGCTTCTTGCTGGCTCGAGCCGTTCCAGAAATTGTCGGTGCCGGCGTTCTGACCGCCCAGCGCCGCCTGGGCGTCCTGGCCGAGATTGCCGGTGCCGGGGGTCTCGGGCTTGCCGAGCTCGGCCGCGGCCGCATGGGCCACCGCGCCGCCACCACCGGTCATCATGTTCTTGATGCCGTCATAGAGCAGCGCACCGCCAGCGACACCCGCCGCCGTGGCGAGCGCACCCTGCAGGAAGCCGCCGCCGCTGCGTTGCGGCTGGGGCGCGGCCTGCTGGGCCCAAGGTCCGCCCTGCTGGCCGTAACCACCCTGCTGGGGATAGCCCTGCTGCGGATACCCGCCTTGCTGGGCGTAACCCTGTTGAGAATAACCCTGCTGGCCGTAGCCGGCGGGCAATCCCATGGGCTGGCCCGGCTGCGGCTGGGTCGAAGACTGGCCCCAAGGCTGGCCGGAGGAAGGCTGGCCTGCATACTGGCCATTGTCCCGCGCGCCCGCGGACGGAACGGACGAACGCCCGCCGCCGAACAGGCCGCCAAGGAAGCCACCGGACGACCCGGACGAACGCTGCTGCGCCTCGGCCGCGCGGGCTTCGGCATCGGCAAGCTGGGCCTCCAGATCCTGCACGCGGCCATAGGCCTGCTGCAGGGCGTGCTCCTGCACCAGAACGCTCTGGGCGAGGGCATAGGTGGCGTGGGGTGCCTCGGCGACGCGGCGCGCGATCAGCGCCTCGGCCTCCGCATCGCGCGGCTGGCTGGCAACACTGCGCATGCGATCGAACAGGCCGTCGATCAGGGCACGTTCCTCGGGGGTCATTTCCGCCTCCGGTGAGTGGATGGCGAGGATATGAGCAGACGAGCATGGCCGGGGAAGGGCTCCCCGCATGAAATTTTTGTAACGCCGCGGTAGCGGAGCAGGGTCACTCCGCCGCGTCGGCCGGGGTGCCGCTGTCCGCCGCGCTCGCCCCGCCGCCGAAGCCGAAGCGCTTCTCCACATAGGCTTCCACCATCTGGCGGAACTCTTCCTGGATGTTGGCGCCGCGCAGGGTCGCGACCTTCTTGCCGTCGATGAAGACGGGGGCGGAGGGCGTCTCGCCGGTTCCGGGCAGCGAGATGCCGATGTCGGCGTGCTTGGATTCCCCCGGCCCGTTCACGATGCAGCCCATGACCGCCACATTCAGGGTCTCGACGCCGGGATATTGCGCCTTCCACACCGGCATCCGGGTGCGGATCATGTCCTGCACGCTCTGCGCCAGCTCTTGGAACACGGTGGAAGTGGTGCGGCCGCAGCCCGGGCAGGCGGCCACCAGCGGCACGAAGGTGCGCAGGCCCATGGTCTGCAGGATTTCCTGCGCCACCTGCACCTCGCGGGTGCGGTCGCCGTTGGGCTCGGGGGTCAGCGACACGCGGATGGTGTCGCCGATGCCCTGCTGGAGCACCACGCCCATGGCCGCCGTGGACGCGACGATGCCCTTCGATCCCATGCCCGCCTCGGTCAGGCCGAGGTGGAGAGCATAGTCCGAGCGGCGCGCCAGCTCGGAATAGACCGCGATCAGGTCCTGCACCGCCGACACCTTGGCGGAGAGGATGATGCGGTTGCGGCCGAGGCCGATCTCTTCCGCCAGCGCCGCCGAGAGCAGCGCCGAGCGCACCAGCGCCTCGCGCGTCACCGCCCGCGCTTCCGCAGGCTTCGGCAGGCGGGCGTTCTCGTCCATCAAGCGGGTCAGCAGTTCGCCGTCCAGGGAGCCCCAGTTGGCGCCAATGCGCACCGGCTTGTCGTGCTTGATGGCGGTTTCGACGATGGCGGCGAACTGCCGGTCCTTCTTGTCGCCGAAGCCCACATTGCCGGGATTGATGCGGTATTTCGCCAGCGCTTCCGCGCAGGCGGGATGATCAGCCAGCAGCTTGTGGCCGATATAGTGAAAATCGCCCACGAGGGGCACGTCGATGCCCTGCGCCAGCAGCTTCTCGTGAATGTGCGGCACGGCGGCGGCCGCCTCGTCGCGGTCCACCGTGATGCGCACGATCTCGGACCCGGCGCGGGCGAGCGCCGCGACCTGACGCACGGTGCCGGCGATGTCGGCCGTATCGGTGTTGGTCATGGACTGGACCACCACCGGCGCCCCGCCGCCAACCATCACCCGGCCGACGGGAACGCCCACCGTCATGTGCCGGCGGGCCGGCCCGGCCTCAAGCAGCTCGACGGGAACCACGGGCGCGGCGCTGGTGAGGGTTTCGGCGCTGGTCATGGGTCTGGTCCTCGAACGACGGGCGATCCGCAGGTGTACGGCGCCGGGGCAGGCGTGGACCGCATTACGGACGTCGATGCGGCCGGGTTTCGAGTAGGCCGGGGGCAGGAAAGAATCAACCGCCGGCGGTTTCCTTGGCCGCGCCCTTGGCCGCCCCCTTGGCCGCAGGCGCAGGGGCGGCGGACGCCGCCTCCCGGCAATCCGCGCACGTGCCGGCGACCTCCAGCACCCGCTGGCGGGGCTCGAAGCCGGCGGCGCGCGCCGCCCAGGCGAGATCACGGCCGATGGCATGGGAGGCCACCTCCCGCGTCAGGCCGCAGCGCTCGCAGATGAGGAAGACCACCACGTCGGTATCATCGTGGGGATGGGCGCAGGCGAGAAAGGCATTGCGGCTCTCGATGCGGTGGGCGAGGCCTTCGGCCACCAGGAAATCGAGCACCCGATAGACCGACATGGGCGGCGCCGGGTCTCCGGCGGCCGAGAGCTTCTGCACGATCTCGTAGGCGCCGAGCGGCACATGGCTCTCCGCCAAGGCCTTCATGACGTTGCGCCGCAGCGGCGTCATGCGCAGGCCCTTGCGCGCGCAGCACTCCTCCACGCGCGACATGGCGCCTGCCACGCATTGGCCGTGGTCGTGGTCCTTGGTATGGGCGTCGGTGCGGGTCACCCTGCAAATCTAGTGGATGTCCCCCGTTTCCGCCACGGGTCGGGTGAACGAAGGGAGGACGGGAAGTCTCGCCGGCCGGATTGCACCGCAGCGGACGGCGTTGCAATGTGCCGGCCGCAGGCACGCCTGCGTGTGATGGTCTTGCGAGCCAGCGCGGCGCTCAGGCACCGCGTGACAGCAGCGTCACACCGTTCCGCTACACCGTGCCGCCGGCTCCGCAGGGGCCGTGCCGCCTTTTCGGGGAATAGCCATGCTCAAGGGGAAGGTCGCCGTCGTCACCGGGTCCACCAGCGGAATCGGGCTTGCCTATGCCCGGGCCTTCGCCAAGGAAGGCGCGAACGTCGTCATCAACGGCCTCGGCGACGCCGCCGCCATCGAGAAGGAGCGTTCCGCCATCGAGAGCGAGTTCGGCGTGAAGGCGCTCTATTCGCCGGCCAACATGCTGAAGGCGGACGAGATCGAAGGCATGGTGAAGCTCGCCGAGACCGAGCTGGGCGCCTGCGACATCCTCGTGAACAACGCCGGCATCCAGCACGTGGCGCCGATCGAGGAATTCCCGATCGACACCTGGAACACCATCATCGCCATCAACCTGTCGGCGGCCTTCTTCGCCATGCGCGCGGCCATCCCCGGCATGAAGGCGCGCAAATGGGGCCGCATCATCAGCACGGCCTCGGCCCACGCCCTCGTCGCCTCGCCCTTCAAGTCCGCCTATGTCGCGGCCAAGCACGGCATCGCCGGCCTGACCAAGACCGCGGCGCTCGAGACCGCGACCTTCGGCATCACCGTGAACGCCATCTGCCCCGGCTATGTCTGGACCCCCCTCGTGGAGAAGCAGATCCCGGACACCGCCAAGGCGCGCGGCATCACCGAGGAAGAGGTGAAGAAGAACGTTATTCTCGCCGCCCAGCCCACCAAGGAGTTCGTGACGGTGGAAGAGGTGGCTGCCTATGCCGTCTTCCTCGCCTCGGACAACGCCCGCTCCATCACCGGCTCCATGCAGCAGATCGACGGCGGTTGGGTGGCGGAGTGACGCCGGGGCTCCGGCCGTGACGCGGCGCGACGGCGTCAAGCCGCTCAGCCTCGCGCTCCAGGGGGGAGGCGCCCATGGCGCCTTCACCTGGGGTGTGCTCGATCGCCTGCTGCAGGACGAGCGAATCGCCATCGCCGGCATCACCGGCACCAGCGCGGGCGCCATGAACGCGGTGGTGCTCGCCGCCGGGCTCGCCAAGGGCGACCCGGAGGAGGCGCGCCACGCCCTGTCGCAGTTCTGGAAGGATGTGTCGCGCGACGGGCGGATGTCGCCCATCCAGCGCTCGGCCTTCGACCGGCTCATGGGCAACTGGTCGCTCGCCAAGAACCCGGTCTATCTCGCCTTCGAGGTGGCCTCGCGCTTTCTGTCGCCCTACGATTTCAATCCGCTGAACATCAACCCGCTGCGCGAGATTCTCGAAGCCCATGTGGATTTCGAGGCCATCCGGAAGGCGCAGGTGAAGGTGTTCATCTCCGCCACCAACGTCCACACCGGCCGCGCCCGCATCTTCGGGCACGAGGAGATGACGGCGGACGCGGTGATGGCCTCCGCCTGCCTGCCCTTCCTGTTCCAGGCGGTGGAGATCGATGGCGTGCCCTATTGGGACGGCGGCTACATGGGCAATCCGCCGCTGTTCCCGCTCTACGAGATGGCGGACGCGGACGACATCCTGCTGGTCCAGATCAACCCGGTGGTGCGCGAGACCACGCCCCGCACCGCCAGCGAAATCCAGAACCGGATCAACGAGATCACCTTCAATGCCTCGCTGCTCGCCCAGTTGCGGGCCATCGACAATGCGGCGAAGCTGATCGAACAGGGGCTCATCAGCCGCTGGACCTTGGGCGGCTCGCCCTTCCGTCGGGTGCGGCTGCACCGCATCGGCGGCGAGCACCAGTTGGCGGCGCTGGACGCCACCTCCAAGCTCAACGCGGAATGGTCCTTCCTCCAGCACCTGCGCGACCTCGGACGGGCGGCGGCGGACACGTTCCTCGCCGAGCATTTCGACGACCTCGGCCGTCGCTCGACGCTGGATCTGAGGCTGGAACTGGCGGATTGAGACAGGCCCGCCGGAGCGGGCCTGTCGAAAGCGTCCTCAGCTGCGCGGGGCCTTAGCCACGCGAATCCTTTTTGGCCTGCGCCACCGCCACGAACTTGGTGACGCGGCCGGCCTCGCCGGAAGCCGAGCCGATGCGCTCAAGGCGCGTGCGCTCCTTCGGGGTCATGCCCGTATTGGGGCGCGGCAGATTCGCCGGGCGCTTGGCACGCTTGGAATCGCGCTTCAGCTCCAGTGCCTTGTGCGCACTCTCCACCAGCTCGGCCCGGGCCGCCTGGGTGCGGCGGCGGGTCTGCTCGCGGCGGGCGCGGGTGAGGGCATCGGTGAGGACGGAGGCCTTCTGGCGATTGCCGGAATCAGCCTTGTCGAACGTCACCTCGCCGCGACCGCCCTTGCCGCGCAGAGCCCGGCGCTGGTTGTTCGCGATGGTGACGGCGCGATCACGGCGCTCGCGCAGCTGGGCCACGAGGTCATTCACCTCGCCGTCGCCGAGTGCGCTCACCACGGGCTGGCGGGACTTCTCCACCAGCTCCACTTCCGAATCCGTGAGAAGGCGGCGTTCCGTCTTGCGGGGATGGGCCATGGGGCGGATCTCCTTCTTGTTTTCCGACCCCTATGGCTAGGCCGCCGATTATGTGGATTGTGAGACTGCCGCAGGACCGCCAGCCATGAACGAGACACCCGCCTCTCACCGCACGGAGCCGCGCGGCGCCACGGACTGCGCGGTGATCGTCGCCGACATCACCCGCCTCGCCACTGACGCCATCGTGAACGCCGCCAACGCCTCCCTGCTCGGTGGCGGTGGCGTGGACGGCGCCATCCATCGCGCCGCCGGGCCTGAGCTGTTGGCGCATTGCCGGACGCTGGGCGGCTGCCCCACCGGCGAAGCGCGCCTCACCCCGGGATTCCGGCTCCCGGCGCGCCACGTCATCCACACGGTCGGTCCCGTCTGGCGAGGCGGCGGCGCGGATGAGGATGCGCTGCTCGCCTCCTGCTACCGGGAAAGCCTGCGGCGCGCGGACGAGGCCGGTCTCGCCTCCATCGCCTTCCCCGCCATCTCCACGGGAATCTATGGATTTCCGCCCGAGCGGGCCGCCCCACTGGCGGTCGGCGCCGTCCTCGCCCATCTTGGAGGCCCCGGCAGCGTGACCCGCGTGGTCTTCTGCTGCTTCTCGCAAGGCTCCGCCGACCTCCATCATGACGCCCTCCGCGCCCACGGCATCGCACCCCGCCCCTGAGACCGGGCGGGACCTCCCCATCCTCCACCGCGATGGGCTGATGCTCATCATCGACAAGCCCTACGGCCTGCCGGTCCATGCCGGGCCGAAGGGCGGGGAGACGCTGGCCGATCATCTCGACGCTTTGCGCTTCGGCCTGCCCCGCACGCCCGAGCTGGCGCACCGGCTGGACAAGGACACCTCCGGCTGCCTCGTGCTCGGCCGCCACACCAAGGCGCTGGCGCAGCTCGGAAAGCTGTTCGCCAGCGGCGCGGTGGGCAAGACCTATGTGGCCGTCACCCTCGGCGCCCCGGCGGCGGACGCGGGGCGGATCGACCAGCCCCTGGCCAAACGCTCGCCCCATCGCGGCTGGTGGATGCAGGCGGTGCCCAAGGGATCGCCTGGGGCGCAGGAGGCCATCACCGATTTCCAGGTGCTGCACCGGGCCGGCGACCTTACGGTCATCGCGCTATCGCCGGTGACGGGGCGCACCCACCAGCTGCGCGCGCACCTCTCCCATCTCGGCACGCCCATCCTCGGCGATGCCATCTATGGCGGCGCCTCGCGCCTGCCCGGCGGACCGAAGCTGCACCTGCACTCCCGCCGCGTGGTGGTTCCCCTCAAGGCGGGGGCTCCACCGGTGGACGTGAGCGCCCCTTTGCCGCCGCATATGTGCGAGACGCTTTCTCATCTCGGCCTCGATCCGGTTGCCGTGGGCACCGCCGCCGATCAGGTCGCCTTCGCCAAGCTCGGGACGGCTGTAAGCAAGGCCTGACCCATTTGTGAAGCGGGTTCCGTTGGGGCAATCTGGCCCGGAACTTGCTCCGTGTTAAGCTGGCTGACGAAGGGCAGGAAAGGGAGAGGGTGTGAGCGTATCTCGCGACGGAAAGCTCCCACGCAGGCCCCAGGACCGCACGCCGGAAGAGACCGCGCGTGACCTGCTCGAACGCGCCATCGGCCGCGCCCGCCTCACGGTATTCTGGGAACGGGCCTGGCCCGCTTTCGCGCGTGTCGGGGTTCCCCTGGCCCTGTTCCTCGCCGTCTCCTTCGCCGGTGTCTGGGTGTCGGCGCCCGTGTGGGCGCGCATCGCCGGCGTGGTGCTGTTCGCGCTGGCCATCCTCTTTGCCGCCCGCCCGCTGCTTGCCCTGCGCTGGCCGAGCCGGGAGGAGGCGGTGGCGCGCCTCGATGCGAAGAGCGCCCTCGCCCACCGCCCCGCCACCGCCATTTCCGACAGCCTCGCCACCCGCCCGGACGATCCGGTCGGCGCCGCCCTGTGGCGCGCGCACCTCGCCCGCGCGCTGGCGGCCGCTCGTTCGCTGAAGGCCGGCACGCCCTCGCCCGGCCTCGCCCGTCTCGATCCACGCGCCGTTCGCGCGCTGGCGGTGCTGGCGCTGGCGGCCACTGTCTTCATGGCGCCGGGGCAGCATCTCTCCCGCATCGGCGCGGCCTTCGACTGGAAGACCATCGTCCCGCCCCCGCCCTACCGACTCGATGCCTGGATTGATCCGCCCGCCTATACCGGCCGCCCGCCCGTGGTGCTGCCGGGCCTGCGCTCGGATGATCCCACCTCGCTGAATGCCGCCGCGCTGCAGGTTCCGGTGGGCAGCACGCTCGTGGTGCGTGGCTCCGGCATCGACACCGCCGCCCTCAAGCTCGACGGCGGCATCGTCGAGGCGAAGCCCGAGGCCGATGCGCCGACCACCGCCGGCGAAAAGCGCTACGTGATCCGCGAGGATTCCGACGTCACCTTCCTCGGTCCCGACCAGCGCCGCCTCGCATGGCACTTCAAGGTGCTGGCGGACCAGAAGCCCACCATCAGCTTCGCCAAGGACCCGCAGACCGGCCAGCGCAACGCTCTGGTGCTCGCCTACCGGATGGAGGACGACTACGGGGTGAAGGAAGCCGAGGCGCTGTTCACGCCCCTTCCGCCCGAGCCGCCTCTCTTCCCGCGCCCCGGCGCATCCCCGCGCAAGATGGCGCAGCCGCTGGTGCCGCCGCCCGACTTCAAGCTGACCTTGCCGGCCGGCGGTCGGACCGGCGCGGCGCAGACCACAAAGGATCTTGTCGCCCATCCCTGGGCCGGCGCCCGCGTGGAGGTCCAGCTCAAGGCCCGCGACGACGCGGGCAACGAAGGCGTCAGCGAGACAAAGACCGTCCGCCTGCCGGCGCGCGCCTTCTCGAAGCCCCTCGCCAAGGCGCTCATCGACGAGCGCCGCCGCCTCGCCTTCGACGCCGGCAACCGCCGCCGGCTGGTCACGGTGCTGGAAGGCCTCACCATCGCCCCCGCCCAGTTCGCCCCTGGCGCCGGCGAATATCTCGGCCTGCGCACCGCGCTGGCCCGCGCCAAGAACGCTCGCAACGACGACGACCTCAGGTCGCTGGTGGATTATCTCTGGGAAGTGGCGGTGCTGATCGAGGACGGCACCCTCTCCGACGCCGAGCGCGAGCTGCGCGCCGCCCAGGAGGCCCTGCGCGAGGCGTTGGAGCGCGGCGCCAGCGACGAGGAGATCAAGCGCCTCACGCAGGATCTGCGCGCGGCCATGGAAAAGATGATGCGGCAGCTCGCCGAGCAGGCGCGCCGCGACAGCGGGACCGACGCCCGCCCGCTCGACCCCAACACCCGCATCGTCCGCCCGCAGGACCTGCAGAAGATGCTGGACCGCATCGAGAATCTCGCCCGCTCCGGCAACAAGGATGCGGCCCGCGAGCTGCTCGACCAGCTCCAGGCCATGATGGAGAACATGCGCCCCGGCAGCCGTCAGGCCGGCCGCCAGCAGCAGGGACAGCAGCAGCAGAGCGAAATCGGCAAGATGATCCAGGAGCAGCAGCGCCTGCGCGACCGCACCTGGCGCCAGAACCGGGAAGGCCAGCAAGGGCAACAGGGTCAGCAAGGCCAACGCGGCCAGCAGGGACAACAGGGCCAGGGTCAGCAAGGACAGCAGGGTCAGGGCCAGCAGCCCGGCGAGAACGGCTTCTCGGACTTGCAGCAGGGACAGCAGGAACTGCGCAAACGCCTCGGCCGCATGCTCGACCAGATGCGCCGCATGCAAGAGGGACAGGGACAGCAGGGCCAAGGTCAGCAGGGCCAGAACGGCGAAGGCGGGGAAGGCGACGCCATGGGCCGGGCCGGCGAGGCCATGGGCCGGGCGGAGCAGGCCATGCGCGAGGCGGAGGAAGCCCTCAGCCGTGGCGAGGGCCAGGGCGCGCTCGACGCCGAGGGCCGTGCCCTCCAGTCGCTCCGGCAGGGTGCGCAGGCCATGGCGGAGGCGCAGCGCGGCCAGCAGGAGGGACAGGGCCCCGGCGGTCCGGGCGAGGAAAGCGCCCAGCGCACCGATCCCCTCGGCCGCCCCCTGCGCAGCCAGGACTATGGCGACGACTTCACCGTGAAGGTGCCGGACGAGGTGGACGCCCAGCGCGCCCGCCGCGTGCTGGAGGAACTGCGGCGCCGGCTGGAGCAGCCGGAGCGTCCGCAGATCGAGCTCGATTATCTGGAGCGGCTGCTGCGCGGGCTGAACTAGAGCGTTTCAGCGTTTCCGAGCGAACCGGTGCCCACTTCGCTCGGAAACGCTCTGAGGCGGGGGCGGAGGCGTCAGGCCTCGACCGGCTCCACCTTCAGTGTCGCGCCATCGGTGCCGGTGACGCGCACGTCATGGCCGGCGGCGATATCCGGGCCTTCCACGCGCCACACCGTGTCGTCGATGCGCACCCGCCCGACCCCGCCGAGGATCGGCGCATCGAGGGTGAACACCCGCCCCACGAAGCCTTCCGGGCGGCGGTTCAGGAACGGCCGGTCGGAGGCCTTGCCCGGCGCCGGGCTGACGCGGCGGCCAACCAGCACCGCCACCACCGCCAGGGCGGCGAACACCAGCACTTCCACCTGCCACGCGAGTGCCACCGTGTAGGCGACGGCGCCGGTGACCAGCGCCGCGAGCCCGAGCCACAGCAGGAAGGCCCCCGGCGCCGCGATCTCCGCCACCAGCAGCACGCCGCCGAGCACGAACCACGCCCAGGGACCGAGTTGGGAGAGAAGGGGCACGGGCTCAGCCCTCCCGCGGCGGCACTGTCGCAGGCCCCGTCGGCCGGCGGCCGGGCGAACGCGGCGCGGGCGCGCCCTCGGTCCCGAATGCGCCCGATCCAAATGCCCCCTTGGCGATCTCGCCGATGCCGGCGAGGGAGGAGAGCAGCGCCGTGCCTTCATAGGGCATCAGCACCACCTTCTGGTTCGGCGCGGCGCCCATGGTCTCGAACGCCTTCACGTACTTCTCGGCGATGTAATAGTTGAGCGCGGCGGGATCGCCGTTCGCCACCGCGACGGACAGCATCTCGGTGGCCTTGGCATCCGCCTGCGCCAGCCGCTCGCGCGCCTCCGCATCGCGGAACGCCGCCTCGCGCCGGCCCTCGGCCTGCAGGATCTGGCCCTGCTTCTGGCCTTCCGCCTTGAGGATTTCCGACTGGCGCAGGCCTTCGGCCTCCAGGATGACGGCGCGCTTTTCACGCTCCGCCTTCATCTGGCGGCCCATGGCGTTCACGAGGTCGGCGGGCGGCACGATGTCCTTGATCTCGATGCGGGTCATCTTGATGCCCCAGGGCGAGGCCGCCGCATCCACCACCGTCAGCAGGCGCACGTTGATCTCGTCGCGGTGGGAGAGAAGCTGGTCGAGGTCCATGGAGCCCATGACCGTGCGGATGTTGGTCATGGTCAGCGCGAGGATGGCGGTGTCGAGCCGCGCCACCTCGTAACTGGCGCGGGCGGCGTCGAACACCTGGAAGAACACCACGCCGTCCACCGTCACGGTGGCATTGTCCTTGGTGATGACCTCCTGGCTCGGAACGTCGATCACCTGCTCCATCACGTTCACGCGGTTGCCTATGCGGTCGATGAACGGGACGATGAGGTTGAGGCCGGGCATGAGCGTCTTGGTGTACCGGCGGAAGCGCTCCACCGTGTACTGGTAGCCCTGCGGCACCGTCTTCACGCCGGAGAAGACCACCGCCACGGCCAGCACCAGCAGCACCAGCACGAACAGGTTGGGACCGATCTCGATCATGGGGCGCCCCTCAGCCGGCCCCCTGCGGCCGGTGGCGCATATGGCCATGGGGAAGGGGGCGGCGGCAAGGCGGGGGCACGCCGAAGGAACGGAAGGGGAAGATCCGGCGCGGTCCGATTCGCACGCGATTCGTTCGCGTGATGTTCCCGTCGGAGCTGGTGAAGCGTCCCGTTTCGGCACAGCACGGCCCATGCCGTTTCGTTGACGGCCCATGTCAGCCCATGATAACCCATAATTACCCATGAACAGGATGGACGGTCTCGGCCGTCACGCGGGCCGCCTTGAACGGCGCCCGTTGCAACACGAGGGCACCCGGGCGCCATGGACCGCTTCGTGTCCACCTACACGATGCGCCTCGACGCCAAGGGCCGGGTCTCCATCCCCGCGCCCTACCGCATGGTGCTGACCAAGGACGGCGCGGACGGCCTCTATTGCCATCCGAGCCTTGCGGAACCGGCGCTGGATGCCGGCGGCAACCGTCTGATCGGCGAGATCGACACGCTGATCGACAGCTACCCGCCCTATTCCGAAGCGCGCGAGGAGCTGGCCGCCGCGCTCTACGGCACCAGCGAGACGTTGCGCATCGATCCGGAGGGCCGGGTGGTGCTGACGGAGAGTTTGAAGGCCCACGCGGCGATCACCGATCAGGTGGCGTTCGTCGGGCTGGGGCACAAGTTCCGGATCTGGGAACCGGAGCGGCTGAAGGCACATCTCGCGGAGGCCACCCGACGGGTGCGCGAGTTGCGCCAGGCCATCGGCTCCCGAGCGGAGACCACGCGGAGCGAACGGACATGACGACGGGCCACGGGGTCGGCCCCGCCGACGCCGCTGGCGGACCGGCCCGTCATCTGCCGGTGATGCTTCGCGAGGTTCTCGCGCACCTCGCGCCGAAGGATGCCGGCCATTATGTGGACGGCACCTTCGGCGCGGGAGGTTATACCTCCGCCATCCTCGCCGCGGCCGACTGCCAGGTGCTCGCCATCGACCGCGATCCCACGGCCATCGCCGCCGGGCAGACGCTGGTGGAAGCCTCGGGCAAGCGCCTCCTCCTCGTGCAGGACCGCTTCTCGCGGCTCGACGAGATCGCCGCCGAGCAGGAGTTCGGCCCCCTCGACGGGGTGGTGCTGGACATCGGCGTCTCCTCCATGCAGCTCGACGAGGCGGACCGCGGCTTCTCCTTCCGCCGCGACGGGCCGCTCGACATGCGCATGGGCGCAGACGGGCTCTCGGCCGCCGATCTCGTCGCCACGCTGGATGACGTCCGCCTTGCCCACATCATCTGGACCTTCGGCGAGGAGCGGCATTCGCGCGCCATCGCCAAGGCCATCGTGAAGGCGCGGGAAGAGGCGCCCATCACCCGCACGGCGCAGCTCGCCGAGATCGTCTCGCGCGTGGTGTGGGCCAAGCCCGGCGAGATGCATCCCGCCACCCGTACCTTCCAGGCCCTGCGTATTGCCGTGAACGAGGAATTGTCGGAGCTGGTGGAGGCGCTGGCCGCCGCCGAGCGGGCGCTCAGGCCGGGGGGGCGGCTGGTGGTCGTCACCTTCCATTCCCTTGAGGACAGGATCGTTAAGACTTTTCTGTCACACCGGTCCAAGGCACCGTCCGCCTCGCGCCATCAGCCGCAAGCGGAAGGGCCGGAGCCCTCCTTCCGCCTCGTGGCGAAGGGAGCCGTAGAGCCCGGTCCCGACGAAGTGGCAGGCAACCCGCGCTCCAGGTCCGCGAAACTTCGCGCGGCCGAGCGCACGGACGCCCCGGCGCATCCGGGCGGTGACCTGATGGGGCTGCTTCCGCCCCCATCACCGCAACGCGCAGGGCGGAGACGCTAGTCGAGATGTTTCGGGTCGCCAATGTCGTGATGGTCGTCGCGCTTCTGGTGACCGCCGCGGTGGTCTACCAGCTCAAGGTCTCGTCCACCGCCGAGGCCGAGCGGCTCGCCACCCTGCGCACCCAGATCCGCAAGGAGCGCGATTCGATCGCGCTGATGCGGGCCGAATGGGCGCGCCGCACCTCGCCCATCTATATCCAGGGCCTCGCCGAGCGGCATCTCGACATGAAGCGGCTCGATGTCGATTCGATTTCCAGCCTCGATGACCTGCCCGCCAAGCCCGCCTCCGGCGGCGACGGCATCGGCGGCATGATCGAGGCGCTGGTGGACGCACCCCTCGTCACCTCCTCGGCCGGCTCCAAGCCCTCGGCCTCGACCACAGCGCCCACAAGCTCGGGCGGCGCCACCGTGCCGGCGACCTCGGCGCTGCGCCCGGCCAATGCGCCGGTGTCGAAGCCGGCCGCGAGCGCCTCCGCCACGCCTCGTCCCGCCGCGCCGCGCCCCCTGCCCCCCATGCAGCCGGCGCCGGCCGCCGCCGCTCCGGCGCCCGCCCCGCCCCCGGAGCCCACCAATCCCCTCGAAAAGCTCTCCGGATTCCTGGCCGGTTTCCGCTGACGAGGTCCGAAATGGCTGATCTGTCTTCCATCTCCGCCCGCCTCGCCCGCCTGTGGGCCGGCTTCGTCGCCGCCGTCGGTCCCGTGCTTCGGGATGCCGACGCCTCGTGCGCGGTGCTGCTCGATCGTCTCGGCGCCGGCAGCAAGGCCGCCGGCCGCGCCACCGCGCGCGGCTCAGCGCGGGCCGCCATCGCCAGCTGGAACGTGCTGTGGCCCTTCACCGTGGGGCTCGGACATCTCGGCTGGCGCGGCGTCCGCCATGTGGTGCGCGGCCTGTTCGGCCTCGACCGCGCCGATCCCGATACCGTCGCGCGCGGCCGCATCAAGCTGGTGATGCTGGCCTTCTGCGGCTTGTTCATCGCCATCGCGGTGCAGCTCTCCCACCTCGCCATGACGGCGGACGGCGGCGGCGGGCGCGGGCGTGGCTCGGACGCGGTTGCCTCCGCGCGTCCTGATATCATCGACCGCAACGGCGACATCGTCGCCATCGACGTGAAGTCCCCGTCCCTGTTCGCCGAGCCGCGCCGCCTCATCGATCCCGACGAGGCGCTGGAAGGCCTGCTCAAGGTGCTGCCCGACCTCGACGTCGAGGAAGCCCGCAAGCGCCTCAATTCCGGCAAGGGCTTCGCCTGGCTGAAGCGCGAGATCACGCCGGCGCAGATGCGCGCTATCCATCGCCTCGGCTTTCCCGGCATCGGCTTCCTGAAGGAAAACCGCCGCATCTATCCCGACGGCCCCATCATCTCCCACGTGATGGGCGGGGTGAACGTGGACAATCAGGGCATTTCCGGCATCGAGAAGTGGATCGACAGCCGCGGCCTCGCCGAACTGCATCTCGCCGGCTTTGCCACCGACCGCCAGCAGGAGCCGGTACAGCTCTCCATGGACGTGCGCGTGCAGCACGCCGTGCGCGACGAGCTGGTGAAGGCGAAGAACAAGTTCCAGGCGCTGCACGCCATGGCCGTCGTGACCGAGGTGAACACGGGCGAGATCATCTCGCTGGTGTCGATCCCCGACTTCGACCCCAACACGTCAGGCAATCCCAAGGACGACGCCTATCTCAACCGGCTCACCACCGGCGTCTACGAGATGGGCTCCACCTTCAAGGCGCTGTCCTTCGCCATGGCGCTCGATTCGGGCAAGATCGGCCTGAACTCGACCTTCGATGCGCGCGGTGCGCTGCATTTCGGCAAGTTCGCCATCCACGACTACCACGCCGAGAACCGCGTGCTCACCGTGCCGGAGATCTTCCTCGTCTCGTCCAACGTGGGCACGGCGAAGATGGTGCTCTCCCTCGGGGTGGAGGCGCACAAGGCGTTCCTGAAGAAGATGGGCCAGCTCGACCGGCTCAAGACCGAGCTGCCGGAAAGCTCCGAGCCCATCGTGCCGAGGCGCTGGGGCGAATTGAACTCGGCCACCATCGCCTTCGGCCACGGCCTCTCCGTCGCGCCGCTGCAGGCGGTGATGGCGGTGAATTCCATGGTCAATGGCGGCTTCCTCATCCCGCCCACCTTCATCAAGCGGACGCCGGAAGAGGCGCAGAAGGTGGCGGTGCGCGTGCTGAAGCCGGAGACCTCGGACAAGATGCGCTACATCATGCGCCTCAACGCCGAGAAAGGTACGGCCACCAAGGCCGAGGTGCCCGGCTTCCTCGTCGGCGGCAAGACCGGCACCGCCGAGAAGGTGGTGAACGGGCGCTACGCCCACAACAAGCTGCTGACCTCCTTCACCGCCATCTTCCCCATGGACAAGCCGCGCTACCTCGTCCTCGTGATGTTCGACGAGCCCAAGGCGACCTCCGAGACCTATGGCTTCGCCACCTCGGGCTGGAACGCGGCCCCCACCGCCGGCAAGATCGTCGAGCGCATCGCCCCCATGCTCAACATCGCGCCGCGCCAGAACCTGCCCAATGCGGAGCAGCTGCTGCGCATGCCGCTCAAGGTCGCCGACCGCAACTGATGTCACCGCTGCGGGAGCACGTTACCGCCACCGCAGCGGCCGCCCGCGCGGGGTGACAACCGGGGCGGGCGAATGCCAAAAAGGGGTCCGATGACCACATATTCTCTCGGACAGCTCCTCGACGGCCACGCCCGCATCCTGACGCCCGACGGCGCCCAGGAGCCGATCACCGGCCTGTCCTCCGACAGCCGCCGCATCACGCCAGGCGATCTCTTTGTCGCCATCCCCGGCACCCATGCGGACGGCACGCGCTTCATCGCCGACGCCATCGCGCGCGGCGCCGCCGCCGTGCTGATGGAGCCGACCGCGCCGGCCCCCCTCCTGCCACCGCAGGTGGCCCTCGCCTTCACACTGGATGCCCGGCGCTCGCTTTCGCTGGCCGCCGCCCGCGTCTATCCGCGCCAGCCGAAGACCATCGCCGCCATAACGGGCACCGCGGGCAAGACCTCCGTCGCCTTCTTCCTGCGGCAGATCTGGGAGCGGCTCGGCCACCGGGCGGCGTATCTCGGCACCATCGGGCTGGTGAAGCCGGACGGCGCCACCTATGGCAGCCTCACCACGCCCGATCCGGTGGAACTGCACGCCACTCTCGACGCGCTCGCGGGAGAGGGCGTGACCCACATGGCGCTCGAAGCCTCCTCCCACGGTCTCGACCAGAAGCGGCTCGACGGCTTGCGCCTTTCCGCCGGCGGCTTCACCAATCTCGGCCGTGACCATCTCGACTATCACCCGACGATGGACGCCTATTTCCGCGCCAAGCTCCGCCTCTTCACCGAGGTGATGCCGTTGGATGCCGCCGCCGTGGCCGTCACCTCCGCCCCCTTCGCCGCAACCGCGCTCGCGTGGGCGCACACCCGCGGCCTCCGGCTCGTGCCCATCGGCGAGGGACGGGCGGACGGCATCGACATCGCCGCAGCGACGGGTTCGCCCGCAGGGCAGAAGGTATTGTTCGCGGACGGATCCAGCGCCGTGGTGCCGCTGGTGGGGCGCTTCCAGCTGGACAATGCCTTGCTGGCCGCCGGCCTCGCCATCGCCTGCGGCGCCGATCGCGCCGAGGCGTTCGCCGCCCTCGCCCACCTCAAGGGTGTTCCGGGCCGGCTGGAGCGCATCGGCGACGACCCGCGCCGGCCGGTGTTTGTGGACTACGCCCACAAGCCGGAAGCCTTGGCCACCGTGCTCGATACCCTGCGCGCCGCCATTCCCGGCCGGCTCGTGGTGGTGGTCGGCTGCGGCGGCGACCGCGACCGGGGCAAGCGCCCCATCATGGGCGCCATCGCCGCCATGAAGGCGGACGTGGTGATCGTCACCGACGACAACCCGCGCAGCGAGGATCCGGCGGCGATTCGCGCAGAGGTATTGGAAGGTGCCCGGGGCGCCGGCCGCGGCGATGTGCGCGAGATCGGCGACCGGGCCGAGGCGATCCGGGCGGGCGTCGCCCTCATCGAAAGCGGGGATGCGCTGATCGTTGCCGGCAAGGGTCACGAAACCGGCCAAATCATCGGCGACCGGACATATCCATTCTCGGATGCGGCGGAAGTCCTCGCCGCCCTCAAGGAGGTCGCGGCATGAATGCGGGTGCGGGTACGGCAGAACAGGAAGGCCGGGTGCTCCACACCGTCGCGGAAATGGCGGCGGCCATGGGGGCGGAGGTACGCGGCGCGCCGCGCGATGCCACCGGCATCTCCATCGACAGCCGCTCGCTCGCCCCCGGCGACACCTTCTTCGCCATCGCCGGCGAGAACAGCGACGGCCACGCTTATGTGGGCAAGGCGCTGGACGCCGGGGCCTCCGCCTGCGTGGTGGCGCGCGACAAGGCGGACCAGTTCCCCGCCGATGCCCCCCTCCTCGTGGTGGACGACGTGCTCGCCGCCCTGACCGACCTTGCGCGCGCCAGCCGTGCGCGCTCGAAGGCCGGCATCGTCGCGGTGACGGGATCGGTGGGCAAGACCACCACCAAGGAAGCGCTGCGCATCGCGCTCGGCGCCGACGGCGAGACCCATGCGTCCGCCGCGTCCTACAACAATCACTGGGGCGTGCCCCTCTCCCTCGCCCGGCTGCCGCGCGAGGCGCGCTACGGCGTGTTCGAGATCGGGATGAACCATCCCGGCGAAATCACGCCGCTGGTGAAGCTGGTGCGCCCGCAGGTCGCCATCATCACCACCGTGGAGCCGGTGCACATCGCCCAGTTCTCAGGGATCGAGGAGATCGCCGACGCCAAGGCGGAGATCTTCCAGGGGCTGGAGCCGGGCGGCGCTGTGGTCCTGAACCTCGACAACCCGCTGTTTCCCCGCCTCAAGGCCGCCGCCGAGACGCTGGGCATCGACCGCATCGTCACCTTCGGCGAGACCGCCGGTGCCGACGTGCGGCTGAAGGAGGCGGCGCTGCAATCCTACTGCTCGGTGGGGGTGGCGGACGTGATGGGCACGCCCGTGACCTTCAAGGTGGGCATGCCGGGCCGCCACATCGTGCAGAACATGCTGGCGGTGCTCGCCGCGGCGAAGCTCGTTGGTGCCGACCTCGCGCTCGTCGGCCTCGCCCTCTCCCGCATGAAGGCGCCTCCCGGCCGCGGTGTCGCGCTGCGCCTGCAGGTGAAGGGCGGGCAGGCGACGCTGCTGGACGAAAGCTACAACGCCAACCCCGCCTCCATGCGCGCCGCCCTCGATGTGCTCAGCCGGACCCCGATAGGCCCACGCGGCCGCCGCATCGCGGTGCTCGGCGACATGCTGGAGCTCGGCCCCGACGGCGAGGCGCACCATGCCGAGCTGGCCGAGGCGATCCGCACGGCGAAAATCGATCTGGTGTTCTGCTGCGGGCCGCAGATGCACGCGCTCTGGCAGGCCCTGCCCTCGGAGCGGCGGGGCGGCTATGCGATCCACGCCTCCCACCTCGAGCCCATGGTGGCGTCCGCCATCCGGGGCGGTGACACGTTGATGGTCAAGGGTTCCAACGGCAGCCGCATGGGACCGCTGGTCAAGAGCCTCGCCGAGCGCTTCCGCGCCGCCGAGGATGCGCTGCTCGAAGGATAGAATTCAGATGCTCCAGTGGCTTGCCGATCTCCACCAGTCCTTCACAGCCTTCAACGTCTTTCGCTACATCACCTTCCGGACCGGCGGCGCCGTGGTGACGGCGCTGCTGTTCGTGTTCCTGTTCGGCCCGGCCATGATCTCCATGCTGCGGCTGAAGCAGGGCAAGGGCCAGCCCATCCGCACCGACGGGCCGCAGTCGCACCTGCTCACCAAGAAGGGCACGCCCACCATGGGCGGGCTGATGATCCTCGCCGGCATCGCGGTGGCGACGCTGCTGTGGGCGAACCTGTTCAACTTCTATGTCTGGGTGGTGCTGCTGGTGATGCTCGGCTTCGGCATGATCGGCTTCTATGACGACTACCTGAAGGTGACGAAGCAGACCCATAACGGGCTCTCCGGCAAGATGCGGCTCGCCATCGAGGCGGTGATCTCCGGCGTCGCCGTGGTCATCATCATGACCATGGGCAAGTCGGGCCTGTCCACCTCCGTGGCCTTCCCCTTCTTCAAGGACCTGCTGCTCAACCTCGGCGTCTTCTTCGTGGTGTTCGGCGTGTTCGTCATCGTCGCGGCCGGCAATGCGGTGAATCTCACCGACGGCCTCGACGGCCTCGCCATCGTGCCGGTGATGATCGCGGCCGGCACCTTCGGCCTCATCGCCTATCTCTCCGGCAACGTGCGGTTCGCCGATTACCTGCAGATACACTACGTCGCCGGCGTCGGCGAGCTGGCCGTGGTCTGCGGCGCGGTGATGGGGGCCGGCCTCGGCTTCCTGTGGTTCAACGCCCCGCCCGCCCAGGTCTTCATGGGCGACACCGGCTCGCTCGCGCTGGGCGGCTTGCTCGGCACGGTCGCGGTGGCCACCAAGCACGAGATCGTGCTCGCGGTGGTCGGCGGCCTGTTCGTGCTGGAGGCGGTCTCGGTGATCGTGCAGGTGGCGTCGTTCAAGCTCACCGGCAAGCGCGTGTTCAAGATGGCGCCCATCCACCACCATTTCGAGCAGCTCGGCTGGACCGAGCCGCAGGTGGTGATCCGCTTCTGGATCATCGCCGTCGTGCTGGCGCTGGCGGGGTTGGCGACGCTCAAGCTGCGGTGAGAAGCGATATCGCCTAATCGAAAGGCCCGCGGGAGCACCTCCCGCGGGCCTTTTTCACGAGGTTACGCGGAAAGACGTCACCGCCCGCACGTATTGATGCCCAGCAGCGGATAGGCCGGGCAAAAGCGGAAGGCGGCGGTGAGCAGCATCACCACGCCCACGGCGCCGATCAGCCAGGTCCAATGCCCGAGCCCGGCCAGCGCCGGCACGGAGGGGGCCACGAAGGGCACCAGGATCAGCACGACCCCGGCGATGAAGCGCAGCACCCGGTCGATCCCACCCACGTTCGCCACCATCTCGCTCTCCCAATTCCAAGTTCAGCGGGCAAACCCAGCAAGCCTGCCCCGGCGGGGCGGGTCCACGATCCCGTTGGCTACATTCAACAGTATGAATGTCGAATCGGGCAAGCGGGGGATTTCCCTTAAGGCCGTCTGCCTGCGAAAGGGGTTCGCACTTTTTCGCATCATGCTCTAGACGGGAGCCCGGAGTGCATTGCCGCAACGGACGATTTTACTGCCATGATCCCCGTCACCGTCTTCAAAGATGCAACCGTCGCCCTTTTCGGGCTGGGTGGCTCAGGCCTTGCCACCGCAGAGGCGCTCAAGGCCGGCGGCGCCACCGTCGTCGCCTATGATGATTCCGAGGCCTCCCGCCGCAAGGCCGGAGAGGCGGGAATCCTCGTGCAGGATCTCCACGACATCGATTGGACCATCGTCCAGGCGCTGGTGCTCGCCCCCGGCGTGCCGCTCACCCACCCCGAGCCGCACTGGTCGGTGAAGCTGGCCCAGGCGGCGGGCGTCGAGATCATCGGCGACATCGAACTGTTCTGCCGCGAGCGGCAGGCCATCGCGCGCCGCTCGCCGTTCGTGGCCATCACCGGCACCAACGGCAAGTCCACCACCACGGCGCTCATCACCCACATCCTGCGCGTCGCCGGCCGGGACGTGCAGATGGGCGGCAATATCGGCACCGCCATCCTGTCGCTTGCCCCGCCGAAGCCCGGCCGGGTGCATGTGGTGGAGTGCTCCTCCTACCAGATCGACCTTGCCCCCGGCCTCGACCCCTCCGTGGGCGTGATGCTCAACATCACCCCGGACCATCTCGACCGGCACGGCACCATCGAGAACTACGCGGCGGTCAAGGAACGCCTCGTCACCGGCGTCGAGCAGACCGGCACCGCTGTCGTGGGCGTGGACGACGATTTCTCCGCCGCCATGGCCGACCGGGCAGAGCGCGCCGGCAAGCACGTGGTGCGCATCTCGGTCAGGCGGCCCCTGCCCGACGGCATCTGGCGCGAGGGTGAGACGCTCGTGGTGTCCGAAGGCGGCGCCGAGGTGTTCCGCCTGCCGCTGGGCGGCGTCGGCTCGTTGCGCGGGGCACACAATGCGCAGAATGCCGCCGCGGCCTATGCCGCCTGCCGCGCGCTCGGCGTCGCGCCGGAGGTCATCACTGTGGCGATGAAGCGCTTCCCCGGCCTTGCCCACCGCATGGAAGAGGTGGGCAACAAGGGCAAGGTACTGTTCGTCAATGATTCCAAGGCGACCAATGCGGATGCCGCCGAGCGCGCGCTGACGAGCTTCACCGACATCTTCTGGATCGCCGGCGGCAAGCCGAAGGCCGGCGGCATCGCCCCGCTCGCGCCCTTCTTCGATCGCGTCGCCAAGGCCTATCTCATCGGCGAGGCCGCGCAGGATTTCGCCGCGACGCTGGCGGACAAGGTGCCCCACGAGATCGTCGGCACCCTCGACAAGGCGGTGGAAGCCGCCGCGCGGGACGCCGAGGCGTCCGGCCGCGGGGATGCGGTGGTGCTGCTGTCGCCGGCCTGCGCCAGCTTCGACCAGTATCCCAATTTCGAGGTGCGCGGCGACGCCTTCCGCACGCTGGTGCAGGCGCTGCCGGGCATCCAGGCCCGCACGCAGTCCACCACGCCGGTGGCGCAGAAGGAGCCGCCCAAGGGCGGCGGCCATCCGCACGGCAACCCCCACGGCAACCCCCATGGCGGCGGACACCCCCACGGCGCCGGAGGGCACCCGGGGGGACATCCCGGCAAGGGACACCCCTGAGATCACCGAGGGTTCATCCGCCGACCTGCGCGGAGCGGGTATCCGACGGGCGGCGCACGGCCTTGTGGTTCAAGGCCTTCCGTGGCACGTGTGCATTGCACAATGGAGAAGTCGATGGCCGAGACCGGCACCCGCACGCCCCTGCACGCCCCGCCGCTGGTGGAAGGCCTCTCCGCCTTCGCGGGTGACTACGACCTGATCCTCTGCGACGTCTGGGGCGTGCTGCACAACGGCGTCGCGTCCTTCCCCGCCGCCTGCGAGGCGCTGACGAAGGTGCGGGCGGGCGGCGCGACGGTGGTGCTGGTCTCCAACGCACCGCGGCCCAACCGCTTCATCATGGGCATGCTCGACGGCCTTGGTGTACCGCGCACCGCCTATGACGCCATCGTCACCTCCGGCGACGTGACGCGCGACATGCTGGAGGCGCGGCCGGGCGCCCGCGTCTACCACCTCGGCCCCGCGCGGGACGTGGGCACGTTCGACGGGCTGGACCTCACCCTCGCCTCGCTTGAGGACGCGGACCTCGTGGTCTGCACCGGCCTCCTCGACGACGACGTGGAGACCCCGGAGGATTATGCCGACGCCCTCGCCGCCATGAAGGCGCGGGAGCTGCCCTTCATCTGCGCCAATCCCGACCTCGTGGTGGAGCGCGGCGACAAGCTGATCTTCTGCGCCGGCGCCATCGCCCAGGCCTATGAGCAGATCGGCGGCAAGGCCTATTGGTGCGGCAAGCCCTACCGGCCCATCTACGACACCGCCTTCGCCCGCGCCGAGGTGATCCGCGGCGAGGTGGTGGAGCGCGCCCGCGTGCTCGGCATCGGCGATGCGTTGCGCACCGACATCGCCGGCGCCAACGATGCGGGCTTCGACAGCCTGTTCATCTCCGGCGGCATTCATGCGCAGGAGCTGAAGTCCATCGACGGCGCCGTTCCCGACACCGAATCCCTCGCCGACCTCTTCACCGGCCACGCCCATCCGCGCGGCGTCATGCCCCGCCTCGCCTGGTAGCCGCGCCCGGGCGACATTCGGTTCCTTGAATTTGCCCGTGGTTTGACCGATCTCGAAGGCCGAATATCCTGTCCCGGTGCCGTCGAGGTTCCGGGCGTCCCGCCGAACACCAAGGCAAGGCTTGCGCCCGCCGATGACCGTGTCCCTTCCCCCTGACTTCGTGCTCGTCCACGGCCCCGAGCCCCTGCCGCCGGCGCTCAAGCGCCCCGTCATCGCCATCGGCAATTTCGACGGCGTGCATCGCGGCCATCAGGCGGTGTTCGCCGCGGCGCGGACCATGGCGGCCGAAGCGGGTGGGCCGGCGCTGGCGCTCACCTTCGAGCCGCACCCGCGCACCTTCTTCAATCCCGCCACCGCGCCCTTCCGCCTGACTCCGGCGGCCGAGAAACTGCGCCGCATCGCCGAGAGCGGCCTTCAGGGCGCCATCGTGCTCGATTTCGACGCCGCCCTCGCCGCCATGGAGGCGGAGGACTTCGTGCGCGAGGTTCTGGTCGGCCGCTACGGCGTCGCCGGCGTGGCGGTGGGCTTCGATTTCCATTTCGGCCGCCAGCGCGCCGGATCACCCGCCTTCCTCAAGGAAGCGGGAGAACGGCACGGCTTCGCCGTGACCGTAGTGGAGCCCATGCGCGATGAGAACGACGCGATTTCCTCCACCGCCGTGCGCCGGGCGCTGGCTTCGGGACAGGTGGGCCATGCCGCCCACATGCTGGGGCGCCCTTTTGCGGTGACGGCGGAGGTGATCCACGGCGACAAGCGCGGCCGTACCATCGGTTTTCCCACCGCCAATCTCGCCTTGCCGCAGGATCTGGAACTGGCCTTCGGCATCTATGCGGTACGCGCCATGACGCCCGCCGGCCGGTTCGACGGCGTGGCCAACTATGGCCGGCGCCCCACCTTCGACAATGGCCGGGCGCTGCTGGAAGTCCACTTGTTCGATTTTTCCGGCGATCTCTATGGCCAGCCCATCGAGGTGGAATTCCACGCCTATATCCGGCCCGAGCTGAAGTTCGACGGCATCGACGCGCTCGTCGCGCAGATCCGGGCCGATGCGCAGCAGGCGCGCGAGGTGCTGGCGCGGGAAGTCTGACGGATCGCCGGGTTAAGTTAGCCACACCTTAACCGGCTGGTCCCATTCTGGGGCGGATGACGAAAGCCGCCAGAAAAGACCGCAAAGCCGTGCCACCCGCACCTGCCGCTCCCCTTGCCGCTCCCCCGGAAGACCGCCGCTCGCCCTTCATCCGGCTGGCAGACCTCCTCGCGGGGATCGAGCCGGGGCGACAGCCGCTGAGCGCCGCCGTGGGCGAGCCGCAGCACGCCATGCCGGATTTCGTCGGCCCGGTTCTCACCAATAATCTCGCCGGTTTCGGCCGCTACCCCCGCGCCGAAGGCACGCCCACCTTCCGCGCCGCCGCCGCCCGCTGGCTGGCGCAGCGCTACAAACTGGCGAAGCCCTTGGATGCCGACCGCGAAGTGCTGGCGCTGAACGGCTCCCGCGAGGGCCTGTTCTCCGCCGCCATCGTCGCGCAGCGCCTCGCCGATCCGGCAAAGGGGGCGAACGGCAAGCCGGCCATGCTGCTGCCCAATCCCTTCTACGCCGCCTATGCCGCGGGCGCGGAGGCCGCCGGCTGCGAGGCCGTGGTGATGCCGACCACAAAGGAAAGCGGCTGGCTGCCGGACCTCGACGCGCTCGATCCGGACCTGCTGAAGCGGACGGTGGCCATCTACATCGCCTCCCCCGCCAATCCGCAGGGCGCCATCGCCTCCGCCGACTATCTCGGCAAGGCGCTGGAGTTGGCGCGCCGCAACGGCGCCTTCCTGTTCTCGGACGAGTGCTATTCGGAGATCTACCTCGGCGCGGAAAAGCCGGCCGGCATTCTCGAAGTGGCCGGCACCGACCTCACCCGCGTCGTGGCGTTCAATTCCCTCTCCAAGCGCTCGTCTTTGCCCGGCCTGCGCTGCGGCTTCTGTGCCGGCGATCCCGCCTTCCTGAAGGACTTCCTCGCCTTCCGCTGGGTGGCCGCGCCGCAGGTGCCGGAGCCCCTGCAGGCGGTGGCCGTGGCGGCGCTGGAGGACGAGGCCCACGTCACCCGCTCCCGCGACCTCTATGCCGCGAAGTTCGACCTCGCCGACCGCATGCTTGCCGGCCGCTTCGGCTATGAGCGGCCCGGCGGCGGCTTCTTCCTGTGGCTCGACGTGTCCCACCTTGCCGACGACCACCTCACCGGCGGCGAGGCGGCGGCGGTGAAGCTGTGGCGCGAGCAGGGCCTGCGCACGGTGCCGGGGGGCTATCTCGCCCGCCGCGACCTCACCGGGGCCAACCCCTCCGCCGGATTCCTGCGCGTCGCGTTGGTCCAGGATCTGCCCACCTGCGAGGAGGTGCTGAAGCGCCTCGTCGCTGCCCTCTGAAGGGAGCCGCGCCGATGCCCATGGCCCGCCGACGCCCGAAGGCAGCCGCCTCCGCCGATGCCGTCATCAACAGCCGGATGGACGCGCCCCACCACCATATGCCCCGGCTCGAACTGATCCCGGAGAGCATCCGGCTGGTGGTGCGCCGGCGCGGGCGGGAGATCGTCGGGACCGGACTGATCCTCGCGACGCTGATCTCCTTCGTCGCGCTCGGCACCTGGTCCGCGGCCGACCCGAGCCTGTCGAACGCCACCCATGCGCCGGTCACGAACCTCCTGGGACGGCCCGGCGCGATCATCGCCGATCTGCTGATCCAGCTGTTCGGGCTCGCAGCGCTGGCCGTGCTGCTGCCGCCGCTCTATGCCGGCTGGCGGCTCGTCACCCACCGCCCGTTCGCGCGCGAACGCCTGCGCATCACCTGCTGGCTCATCGGAGTGCTTGGCACCACGGCGTTCCTCGGCGCCATTCCGCAACCGGACCACTGGCCGGGCCTCACCGGCCTCGGCGGCGCCTTGGGCGATCTCTTTCCCCGCGCCTTCGGCGTCATGCGCGGCGGCGCGCTTGCGGCCCTTGATTCCATGCTGATCGGCACCGCCGGCCTCGCGATCGGGGCGGCAGGCCTGTTCTTCGCCTTGAGCGGCGGCCGGCGCACGCCCCTGAAGCTTGCCCCCGCCTCCGAGCTGCCGGGCGAGGTGGGCGACGAGGACGAGGAGGACGACGGCACCGCCGTTTCCCTCGGTGCCCTCACCCACACCTTCCTCTCGTGGAAGGCGCGCCTCTCCGGTGCCGGGCTCACCCGCCGCGCCGTCCCCGCCCCTGCCGCGTCGGCCGGGCGGGCGGAAGGCGCAGGCGAGCGTCAGGAGCCGCGTCTGGAGGGGGCCGGCGCCCCCGCGCCCCACGACGTTCCCGATGCCCCGCTGGATGCTGCCACCGAGAGCCCCGCCGCCCGCCGCCGCGCGGCCCGGCGCGGTGGCCGCCGCGCCGGCTACCAGCACCCCTCCCTCGACCTGCTGACGCCCGCGCCCCCCGCCAAGGCCCCGGCCATGAGCCCGGAGGCGCTGTCCGAGACCGCGCGCGAGCTGGAGACGACCCTGCAGGATTTCGGCGTGCGCGGCGAGATCGGTCAGATGCGCCCCGGCCCGGTGGTGACTCTTTACGAGCTGGAGCCGGCGCCCGGCATCAAATCGTCCCGTGTCATCGGCCTCGCCGACGACATCGCCCGCTCCATGAGCGCCATCTCCGCCCGCGTCGCCGTGGTGCCGGGCCGCAATGCCATCGGTATTGAGCTGCCGAACCAGAAGCGCGAGAAGGTGCTGCTGCGTGAGCTGATCGCCACCAAGGATTTCGGCGACACCGGGCACAAGCTCGCCATCGCGCTGGGCAAGACCATCGGCGGCGATCCGGTGATCGTCGACCTCGCCCGCATGCCGCATCTGCTCGTGGCCGGCACCACCGGCTCGGGCAAGTCGGTGGCCATCAATACGATGATCCTGTCCCTGCTCTACCGGCTGAAGCCGGAACAGTGCCGGCTCATCATGGTCGATCCCAAGATGCTGGAGCTCTCCGTCTATGACGGCATCCCCCATCTTCTTGCCCCCGTCGTCACCGATCCGAAGAAAGCGGTGGTGGCGCTGAAGTGGGCGGTGAAGGAGATGGAAGACCGCTACAAGAAGATGTCGAAGCTGGGCGTGCGCAACATCGACGGCTTCAACGCCCGGGTGAGGGACGCCAGCGAGAAGGGCGAATCCATCGCCCGCACGGTGCAGACCGGCTTCGACCACGAGACCGGCGAAGCCATCTACGAGCGCGAGGAGATGAACCTCGAGCCCCTGCCCTACATCGTCGTCATCGTCGACGAGATGGCCGACCTGATGCTCGTCGCCGGCAAGGACATCGAGGGCGCCATCCAGCGCCTCGCCCAGATGGCGCGCGCCGCCGGCATCCATCTGGTGATGGCGACGCAGCGCCCCTCCGTAGACGTCATCACCGGTACCATCAAGGCGAACTTCCCCACCCGCATTTCCTTCCAGGTGACCTCGAAGATCGACAGCCGCACCATCCTCGGCGAGATGGGCGCCGAGCAGCTGCTGGGCCAGGGCGACATGCTCTACATGGCCGGCGGCGGCCGCATCAGCCGCGTCCACGGCCCCTTCGTCTCCGACGAGGAGGTGGAAAGCGTGGTGAAGCACCTCAAGGCCCAGGGCGCCCCCGCTTATGTGGAGGCGGTGACCGCCGAGGATGCGGAGGACGAGGACGGCGACAGCGCCGTGTTCGACAAGGGCGGCATGGGCGACGAGGGCATGGACCTCTATTCCCAGGCGGTGGCGGTGGTGATGCGCGACCGCAAATGCTCCACCTCCTATATCCAGCGCCGGCTCCAGATCGGCTATAATCGCGCGGCTTCGCTGGTCGAGCGCATGGAGAACGAGGGCCTCGTCGGCTCGCCCAACCACGCCGGCAAGCGCGAGATCCTGCTGCCCGAGCAGGCAGCCGAATGAGCGTGCCGCGTCGTTTTCCCGCCTGAGCGGTTCCCGGTTCCGGTTGAAGCTTCGGCCCAACCGGAACAGAAGCGGCGCTGGGCGGTTTCTCCGGGCGTCGGCAAGGCCACAGGTTCGCCATAGCCCGGCCGCAAGTTGCGTATTAGACCCCTGTTCATCCGATCAGCCCGCGCGGGGCGGGATCGGAGCGTCGGGAATAACCTTCCTGCCAGCGACACGCCCTGCGCCAGAGATGCCCATGATGCTCATCCGCTCCGCCGCCACCCGATTTGCCCGCAGCCCGAAGCGCGAGACCCGCGCCCCGTCGGAGAAGGCGCGCCGCGCCGCCGCCGGCCTGCTGCTGGCGCTGGGACTGGCCGCGGCCAGCCCGGCCGGCGCCCAGACTGTGCAGCCCCCGGGCGACCTCATGCGGCCCCAGGGTCAGATGAAGGGCGCCGCCCCTGTGGCTGCGGCGCAACCGGCCGATGGCCGCGCGCCGAAGGCGACGGTGGACCGCGTCACCAACTACTTCAATTCGGTGCAGTCCATGACCGGCACCTTCACCCAGATCGATCCGGACGGCTCCAAGCGCACCGGCGACTTCTACATGCAGAAGCCCGGCCGCGTGCGCTTCGAATACGATGCGCCGAGCCCGGTGGAGCTGATCTCCAACGGCCAGTCGGTGGCCGTGCGCGACCGCAATCTCAACACCCAGGACATCACGCCCCTGTCGCAGACGCCGCTGCGTTTCCTGCTCGCGGAACGCATCGACCTCGGGACCGAACCGCACGTGACCGGCATCTTCCAGGACGACCGCTTCGTGACGGTGGTGATGCAGGAGACTGTGCCCATGTTCGGCACCTACCGGCTCCTGATCCTGTTCGATGCCAAGACCTCGGCCCTCAAGCAGTGGGTCGTTACCGACCCGCAGGGCTATGACACGCAGGTGTCCCTGTCGAACATCCAGGTGAACAAGCGCCCCGACCCGAAGCTCTTCGTCATCAATTTCGAGCGGATGCTGCAGTGAAAGCTGGGGACGACTGCCCGCTCGCCGATCACATCTGCGTGCGTGCGCGGATGGCGGCGGAGAGTGTTCCCTCGTCGAGATAATCGAGTTCGCCGCCCACGGGCACACCCTGGGCAAGGCGCGTGACACGAGCTCCGGTGTCGCGCAGCACATCGGTCAGGTAATGGGCGGTCGTCTGCCCGTCCACCGTGGCGCCCAGCGCCAGGATGACTTCCGTGACGTCCTGATCGTGCACGCGGGTGACGAGGCTCGCGATGTTGAGGTCGTCCGGCCCCACCCCGTCCAGCGGCGACAGCACGCCTCCCAGCACATGATAGCGAGCGTTGAGGACGCCGGCGCGCTCCAGCGCCCAGAGGTCGCCCACGTCAGCCACCACCACCAGCATGCGTGCGTCCCGTGTGGGATCGGTACAGACCGTGCAGGGGTCGGTCACGTCCACATTCCCGCAGGTGTGGCAAGTGACGATCTTGCTGATCGCGTCGCCCAGGGCGGTCGCCAGCGGCGCCATCAGCGCCTCGCGCTTCTTAATGAGATGCAGCGCCACCCGGCGCGCCGAACGCGGGCCGAGGCCGGGCAGCCGGGCCAGAAGCTGGATCAGACGCTCGATCTCGGGGCCGGCGACGGCGCGTGGCATGGCATCCTCGTCCCCATCTCGCGGGAGACCCTCGGGCGTTCGGCGCCGCTCCGGAGAACCGTGCCGAACCGCAGACCTGCAGCCGCCCCTTGGCCGGAGCGGACCCGCCCCACCTAACGCGGTTCGCCCCGCCGCGCCAGCGTAAACGGCAGGATGCCAAGCCCCGCGCTAGCGACAAGCTCAAGACCGCGGTTCGTTTCGCCAAAGCAGTCGGGGCAGGGGGCCGACGTGGGGGAAACCTCGGCCTCCATCGCAGCCGATAGTTGTACAAATCGACGCATGTACTTGTCGCGGACGCCGTAGAAGAACACGGCGTGGCGACCTCCCCCTAGTATCTCCCCGGCTATGGACGCACGGCCTTGAGCGCCGGCGAGCCGGGAACACTTCCAGGGTCCGTTGTTTTCATCTGTCGGCCCATCGATTCGCTGATCTGCCAAGGATCATCTCGTCGCGATGAACGCGCGACGGCGCCTCCTCGACAGCCGCAAACCCGCTCTATTGCTGGTTTTTGAAGAACTTTTGAGACCCGATTGTATTTATAAGACGAGGTGCTATAGATTAACCGTGAAACTTAGTCAGCCGATGCGGCGTCAGCCCCGGCGGAGCATGTGTCCGAGGCTCATTCTGAACCGGTCGCATTCCAGCCGCTTCCCGCATTGTCCGCGCGCCATAGCGAAGAACAGAAAGGGACTCCCGTGAGCGACTCCGCGTCCAATACTCCGTCGCCGAGCTTCATCGACTTCACTGCGGACATCGTCGCCGCGTATGTGAGCAACAACAGCGTCGCGGCCACCGAGCTTCCCGGTCTCATCGAGTCCGTCTATCGCGCCCTCGGCCAGCTCGGCACCCCGGCCGCGCCGCAGGTGGAAGAGCAGAAGCCGGCCGTCCCGCTGAAGAAGTCGGTGACGCCGGAATACATCATCTGCCTGGAAGACGGGAAGAAGTTCAAGTCTCTGAAGCGGCACCTGCGCACCAGCTACGGCATGACCCCCGAAGCTTACCGCGAGAAGTGGGGCCTGCCGAAGGATTATCCCATGGTCGCCCCGGCCTATGCTGCGGCCCGCTCCGAACTCGCCAAGAACATGGGCCTCGGCCAGACCCGCAAGAAGGCGCCCGTCGCCCCTGCGAAGAAGACCACCCGTCGCAAGGCTGCTGCCTGATTTTTTCAGATTTGGCTGCGTCCTCACAAGAAGACGCGGCCTGGATCTCAACGAAGCAAGGCCGGGCAGATGCCCGGCCTTTTTCTTTGTCCAATCCTGTAAACGTCAATCCAGACCGAGCTTGCGGCAGATCTCATCGAGCTGGTCGAGGCTCGCATAGCGGATGCGCAGTTCACCCGCCTCGCCCTTGCCCTCAAGACTGACGGCCAACCCCAGGGCATCGGCCAGCCGCTTCTCCAGCGCGCGGGTGTCCGCGCTCTTGCGCTCGGTGACAGGGGCGGGCGAACTGCGCCCCGTGACCGGGGCAGGGGGCGTCTTCGCCTTGGACAGGGCCTCCACATCGCGCACCGTAAGGCCCTTGGCGATGACCTCTCGGGCCACCTTCTCGGGATCGGAAACGGCGAGGAGGGCCCGCGCATGGCCGGCACTGAGCCGCCCCTCCGCCAGATGCCCCTTCACGGCTTCCGGCAACTTCAGCAGCCGCAGCGTGTTGGCGATGTGGCTGCGGCTCTTGCCGATGACCTTGGAAAGCTCGTTCTGGTTGTATTCGAACTCGTCCATCAGGGCTTCGTAGCCCTGCGCCTCTTCCACCGGATTGAGGTCGGCGCGCTGGACGTTCTCGATGATCGCGATTTCGAGCGCCTCGCGATCGCTGAGGTCCAGCACCACCACCGGCACCTCGTGCAGGCTCGCCCGCTGGGCCGCCCGCCAGCGGCGTTCGCCGGCGACGATCTCGAAGGCGTCCGATCCCTTCAGCGGCCGCACCACGATGGGCTGGATGATGCCCTTCTCGCGGATGGAGGCGGTGAGATCCTCCAGCCCCTCCTCCAGGAAGGCGCGGCGCGGGTTGCGCGGGTTCGCCTTCACCTGCTCGATGGGCACGCGGCGCGGGCCGCCACGCGTGCCCGAGCTGCGCGTCGGTGCCGCCTGCGGCTCCCCCATCTCGCCGATCAGCGCGGCAAGCCCCCGCCCCAGCCGGGAGCGCTGTTCATCCGCCATCTTCGTCCGGTCCCTCTGGTCTTCCCTCAGGCCGCTGCCGCTGCCCGTGCCGCCCGTTCGCGCTGGATCACCTCCGACGCGAGCCGCAAATAAGCCTGTGACCCCAAGCACTTGAGATCGTATAGCAGAACCGGCTTGCCGTAGGAGGGCGCTTCCGAGACGCGCACGTTCCGGGGAATGATGGTCTCATAGACCTTGTCACCCATGAACTGCCGCACGTCCTGCACCACCTGCTCCGACAGGTTGTTGCGCCCGTCATACATGGTCAGCACGATGCCGTGGATGGTGAGGCTGGGGTTCAGCCCCACCCGCACCTGCTCCACCGTCTTCATCAGCTGGGAGAGGCCTTCCAGCGCGAAGAACTCGCACTGCAACGGCACCACGATCGCGTCCGCCGCCGCCATGGCGTTGACGGTGAGGAGCGATAAGGACGGGGGGCAGTCCACCAGCACATAGGAAAAGCGCGGCGCCTCGGGATCGGCCGCGAGCGCCCGGAGTGCGTCCCGCAGGCGATAGGCGCGATCGCGTTCGGCGGCGATCTCCAGCTCCAGCCCGGACAGATCGAGGGTGGAGGGCGCCACATAAAGCTGCGGGACCCCGGTCGGCATCACCGTCTCGCGCATGGTGGCTTCGCCCACCAGCACGTCGTAGGTGGAGACGTTGCGGGAGCGGCGATCGATGCCGAGACCCGTGGAGGCGTTGCCCTGGGGGTCAAGGTCCACAACCAGCACGGTCTCACCGATGGCCGCCAGCGCGGTGCCGAGATTGATCGCTGTCGTGGTCTTGCCCACGCCGCCCTTCTGGTTGGCGAGCGCCAGCACGCGCGGCGCGCCGGCCGGCAGGGAAAGATCGGCTCCCGAGGAATAATCAGCCTGGCTCATGGCCCGTGGTCCCCTTGGATCTGGTTCCGCAGGGCGCGACCCCGCGGATGAGAACGTCCACCTGGCGGCGCCGGCCTTATCGGCGCGCCTTCCCGGCGGGGTGGCTATTTGCTGCTGCGCCTGGCGCTCCTCACGAGAAGAACCCGCGCCTCTCGGTCGCTGACGCTGGCGCGAAGATCGCAATCGAGTGTCCAGCCTTTGCGGGCTTCGGTCAATTCGCGTTCAGCGTCGCGGCCCTTGGGAAACACCCCGAGCGCACCGGCGGAGAGGAAGGGCTCCGCCAGCTCCAGAAGCTTGGGAAGAGGCGCCAGCGCACGCGCGGACACCACCTGCGTTTCCGGCGCAAGTGCCTGCGCGACCTGCTCGATTCGCTGGGCGTGGACCCGCACCGGCAACTCCGCCACCCGCGCCGCCTCCCGCAGGAAGGCGGACTTGCGGGTATCGCTCTCCACCAGATGGACATCCGCGCCCGGCCGCTCCGCCAGAACGGCGGCAACCACCAGACCGGGGAATCCGCCACCCGATCCCAGATCTACCCACCTGATCGCGTCCGCCGGAACATGGTTAATCAATTGCAACGAATCAGCGATGTGCCGGTTCCACACCTCCGGCACGGTCGCAGGGGCAACGAGATTGATGGTCTTCTGCCACTTGCGCAGCAGCTCGACGATGAGGTCGAGGCGGTGGAATGTTTCACGTGAAACCAGCCCCTCGACAGCAGCGCGCGCCGCGTCGTCGCCTCCCGCGCCAGCCCCCTTCATCGGCGCGCCTCCATCCCCGTGATCCACAGCCCGAACGAACCGATCATGCGGAGCGTCCGCCCGCCCGACGCGCATGGGTGGCGATGAGCGCAAGCGCGGCCGGGGTCATTCCCTCCATGCGCCCCGCCTGTCCCACGGTGCGCGGGCGCACCCGCTCCAGCTTCTGTTTCAGCTCGTTCGAGAGCCCCGGCAGATCGGCATAGGACAGCTCTTCCGGCAGCGCGAGCGCCTCGTCCTTCCGCAGCGTGTGGATGTCCGCGGCCTGCCGCTCCAGATAGACCGCATACTTCGCGTCGATCTCGACCTGCTCGGCGATTGTCGGCGGCAGCGCGGAGAGTTCCGGCCAGATCATCGCGAGCCGCGCCATGTCGATGTCGGGGTAAGCGAGAAGGTCGAATGCGCTTCGGCGCTGGCCGTCGCGGTTCAAGGCAAGGCCGTGTCGTGCGCCTTCCGTCGGCGTGAGGGACAGGTCGCGGGTGAGGGTGCGCGCCGCCTCCAGCGCGTGCGTGCGCGCCTCGAAATGCGCCAGCCGCTCGGCGCCGACCAGCCCCAGCGCAGCACCGCGGGCGGTCAGGCGCTGGTCGGCATTGTCGGCCCGCAGGGTCAGCCGATATTCGGCGCGGGAGGTGAACATGCGATAGGGCTCACTGACACCGCGCGTTACCAGGTCGTCCACCATCACGCCCAGATAGGCCTCGGCCCGGTCGAGCACGATGCCGTCCGACCCGCCGGCGCGCCGGGCCGCGTTAAGCCCGGCGAGCAGCCCCTGCGCGGCGGCCTCCTCATACCCCGTGGTGCCATTGATCTGGCCGGCGAGGAAGAGACCCGCCACGCGCTTCGTCTCCAGCGTCGGCGCAAGCTCGCGCGGGTCCACGTGATCGTACTCGATGGCATAGCCGGGGCGCAGCACCGCCACCTGCTCCAGACCGGGGATGGTGCGCAGGAAGGCGAGCTGCACATCGGCCGGCAGGGAGGTGGACAGGCCATTGGGATAGACGGTGGGATCGTCCAGCCCCTCCGGCTCCAGGAAGATCTGGTGGCCGTCGCGATCGCCGAAGCGGACGATCTTGTCCTCGATGGACGGGCAGTAGCGCGGTCCCGTGCTGCCGATGCGCCCGGAATACATGGCCGAGCGGGAGAGGTTCTGCCGGATCAGTTCGTGGGTCGCGTCGGTGGTGCGGGTGATGCCGCATTCCACTTGCGGATTGGGGAGGCGCGTGGTCAGCGCGGAGAAGGGCTCGGGCGGATCGTCGCCGGCCTGCATCTCCAGGCTCGCCCAATCGATGGTCCGGCCATCGAGCCGTGCCGGCGTGCCGGTCTTGAGGCGACCGAGCGCGAAGCCGAGACGCGACAGGGCAGGGGAGAGGCCGAGCGCCGGCTTTTCGTCCATGCGCCCGGCGGGGTAGCTGTCCTCGCCGAGATGGATCAAGCCGTTGAGGAAGGTGCCCGTGGTGAGCACCACCGCGCCGCAGACGAGCTCCCGCCCGTCCGCGAGCCGCAGCCCCGCCACGCGACCATCCTTCACGAGAAGGTCGTCGGCCTCGCCTTCCACCGCGTCCAGTCCCGGCTGTTCGGCCAGAGCCTGCTGCATGGCGCGGGCATAGAGCTTGCGGTCCGCCTGCGCGCGCGGCCCGCGCACGGCCGGGCCCTTGCGGCGATTCAGAACGCGAAACTGGATGCCGCCCTGGTCCGCGACCCGGCCCATCAATCCGTCCAGCGCATCGATCTCGCGCACCAGATGGCCCTTGCCCAGACCGCCGATGGCGGGGTTGCAGGACATGGCGCCGATGGTGGCCTGCGCGTGCGTGACGAGCGCCGTGCGCGCGCCGACCCGCGCAGCAGCGGCGGCGGCTTCACATCCGGCATGTCCGCCGCCCACGACGATGACATCGAAGGCGAGCGGGTGGGGCGTTCCGTTCATGGTGGTCCGGGACAGAGGGATATTGCCCCTCTGGAAACGCCCCTTCTTGGGCGCCGTCAAGGCTGGGCAGAATGTTTCACGTGAAACACGCCGGCCCGGCGCTCATTTGCCGATGCAGAAGGTGCTGAAGAGGCGATCAAGCACATCCTCCACATCCACCCGGCCGATGGTCTGGTCGAGCGCCCGCACCGCGAGGCGGACATCCTCGGCCCGCAGCTCCTCATGCGCGCCATGCCCATCCATGGCCCGCTCCAGATGGCGGGCCGCATCTTCCAGAGCGAGCCGCTGGCGCTCCCGCGTCACCAGTGCGGGCTCACGGCCGCACAGCGCCTCGGCCCGCGCCGCGATGGCCGCAACAACATCCTCGATCCCGTCTCCGGTGACGGTGGAGAGGCCGATGAAGCCGTGTGGCACAGGCCCGCCCTGGTCGATCTTCGTCCGCACGCATATGGCGGCGGCGAAGGCGGCGGGCGGCGGAGTCCCCTCGTCGCTGAGCCAGAGCACCGCATCCGCGACCTCCGCACGGGCGAGCGCCCGGCGCACGCCTTCGGCTTCCACGGCGTCCACCGTCTCGCGCAGGCCGGCCGTATCGAGCAGCGTCACCGCCTGGCCGGCGAGTTCCAGATGCACCTCCAGAACGTCGCGGGTCGTCCCGGCGATGGGGGAGACGATGGCGGCATCCCGCCCGGCGAGGCGGTTCAGCAGGGAGGATTTTCCCGCATTGGGCGGGCCGGCGATGGCCACCACAAGTCCATCCCGCACCCGCTCGCCCCGCGCCGCATCCGCCAGCGCGGCAAGCAATTCGCGATGGAGGCCGCCGATGAGGTCCAGCGCCGGCCGGGCCACATCCTCCGCCACATCCGCTTCGTCGGAAAAATCGATGCCCGCTTCCAGAAGGGCGAGGGCGGAAACCAGCCCCTCCCGCCAGCCCGTCACGCGGCGGGAGAGAGTGCCCGAGGCAAGCGCCATGGCCTGCCGGCGCTGGGCCTCGGTCTCCGCCGCGATGAGATCGGCGAGACCCTCCACCTCCGCGAGGTCCAGCTTGCCGTTGGCGTGGGCGCGCCGGGTGAATTCGCCGGCCTCGGCCGGACGAAGGCCGGGAAGCGAGGCGAGCGCACGCAGCACCGCCGCCACCACCGCGCGCCCGCCGTGGAGATGCAGCTCCACCACATCCTCCCCCGTGGCGCTCGCCGGCCCGGGGAAGAAGAGCACCAGTCCGCGATCCAGCTCCTCGCCCGTCGCGGGATGATGAAGGGCCGAATAGCGGGCCATGCGGGGCGGGGGCAGGGTGCCCGAGAGCGCCAGCGCCGCGACGCTGGCCTCCAGCCCGGAGAGGCGGAGCACGGCGACGCCGGCAGGCAGTCGGCCCGAAGACAAGGCGAAGATGGTGTCGCTGGCGGTTTCACCGGACATGGCCTGATCCTCCAGACGAGTGGCTGCGGATTTGCACGGCGTCCTGGACCAGATGCCCCGCACCCCGTTTCTTCGCCCGAACCTTTATCCTGCGATCACGTTGCCTTCAAAGCCGGCCAAAGCCGAAGGATTTCCGACATGAGCCTCAATCGCCTGTCCCGCGAGACGAGCCCCTATCTGCTCCAGCACAAGGACAACCCGGTGCATTGGTGGCCCTGGGGGGAGGCGGCGTTCGCCGAAGCGCGCGCCACCGGCAAGCCCATCCTCCTGTCGATCGGCTATGCGGCCTGCCACTGGTGCCATGTGATGGCCCACGAGAGCTTCGAGAATCCCGAGATCGCGGCGCTGATGAACGCGCTGTTCGTGAACATCAAGGTGGACCGGGAGGAGCGGCCGGACGTGGACCAGATCTACATGTCCGCGCTCCAGCAGCTGGGACAGAGCGGGGGATGGCCGCTCACCATGTTCCTCGACCCCGAAGGCCGGCCGTTCTGGGGCGGCACCTATTTTCCGCCCAAGGCGAGCTATGGCCGGCCCGGCTTCACCGAGGTGTTGCAGCAGGTCTCATCCGTCTTCTCCGAGAGCCCGGAGAAGGTGGAGAAGAACACGCAGGCGATCCTCGCCCGGCTGAAGAAGGCGGCCCAGCCGACGGAAGGCGTCGCCATCGGCATGGACGATCTCGACGATGCCGCCCGGCGCCTCGTGCCGCTGATCGATCCCGTGCATGGCGGCCTGAAGGGCGCACCGAAATTCCCCCAGTCAGGCCTGCTCGAACTGCTCTGGCGCGCCGGCAACCGCAACCGCGACGATGCCATGAAGGCGCTGGTCTCGCTCACGCTGAACCGCATGTGCGAGGGCGGCATATACGATCATCTCGGCGGCGGCTTCGCCCGCTATTCGGTGGACGAGATCTGGTTCGTCCCACACTTCGAGAAGATGCTCTACGACAACGCGCTGCTGTTGGAGCTGCTGGCGCTGGCCTATGCCGACACCGGCGACCGGCTCTTCCTCCAGCGCGCCCGCGAGACGGTGGGCTGGCTGAAGCGGGAGATGCTGGCCCGCTCCGGCGCCTTCACGGCGAGCCTCGATGCCGATTCGGAGGGGCACGAGGGGCGCTTCTATGTGTGGTCGCTGGTGGAGATCGAGGAGGTTCTCGGAGCGACGGACGCCGCCTTCTTCGCCCGCATCTACGACGTGACGAAGGCCGGCAACTGGGAGGAAGGAAACATCCTCAACCGCACCGATGCCGGGGTGGTCACGGCCGAGGATGAGGCGCGGCTCATGCCCCTGCGCGAAAAGCTGCTCGCGCGCCGGGCGGGGCGGGTGCGGCCGGGGCGGGACGACAAGGTGCTGGCCGACTGGAACGGGCTGATGATCGCCGCGCTCGCCCGCGCCGGTGCCTTCCTGGGCGAGGAGGAATGGATCGGTCTCGCGCGCACGGCCTTCGGCGCGGTGACGGCGCACATGGTGAAGGACGGCCGGCTCGCGCACTCCTGGTGCAGGGACAAGATGGTGACGCCGGGTCTTGCCTCCGACCTCGCGGCCATGGCCCGCGCCGGCATCGCGCTGGCCGAGGCGACGGGGGACAAGGCGCCCTTCCGGCTGGCGGCAACCTTCCTCGATGCGCTGGAAAAGCACCACCTGGACCCCGCGACGGGGACCTACTTCCTCACCGCGGACGACGGGGACAGCCTCATCGTTCGGCCCTCCGCGACCCATGACGAGGCGGTGCCGAACTACAATGCGGTCGCCGCCGATGCCCTCATCCGGCTTGCCGCCCTCACCGGCGATGACAGCCTGCGCCCGCGCGCCGACCGCATTCTCACCGGCCTGTCGGGCGCGGCCGCGCGCAACGTGCTCGCCCACGGCGCCACCCTGAACGCCATCGCCACGCGTCTCGGCCTCGCCGAGATCGTCACCACCGGTGCGAAAGGGGAGGCGCTGGCCCAGGCTGCGCTCAAGGTCCCGTTCCCGCTCCGGGTCGTGGTGCGCGCCGAAGGGGTGGCGGCGCCTGTCGGAAGCGTCACGGCAGCCCGGATCGCGTCCGCCCCTGAGGGGGGAGCGGCCTTCGTGTGCGTCGGAGAGCGCTGTTCACTGCCCGTGACCGAGCCGGACGGGGTAAAGGCGGCAGTGGCGGCGATTTTAGGCTGAAAGCCCCATTCCGAGGCGCCACCGGAAGACCCCACCCTCTAAAATCGCTTGGGAGAGTCACCAGCGGGTGGGGAAAACCGGATGACCAATGAGCCGGACCAAAGGCGATTTCGCCGCCAGCGACCCTCCTAATCGATCAACTTTTGATTGAAATTAGGTTGTAAAAATCATCTCTGGCTGCAGACGTCACCGACTCAGCTCGCCGTCTTCTCCGCCTCGGGCGTGTCGGCATATTTCAGCCAGATCGCCTTCTCACCCAGTGCCGCGACGAAGGCGGCATGAGCCTCCGATTCGGCCGCACTGATTCGCGCGGGTAGCGGAACGGGGCGGGGGTGTGCGGCGCGCGCCTCGACCACCAGGCGCGGCGCCTCGGTGCTTTCCTCCACGAGGCCGATGAGGGTCGCCTGCCGTCCGCCGAGCAGTTCGCTATAGACCTCCGCCAGAAGCTCGGCATCGAGAAGCGCGCCATGCTTCACCCGACGCGACGAATCGATGCCATAGCGGTTCATCAGGTCGTCGAGACGATTGCCGCCGCCGGGGTGCTTGCGGCGGGCCAGCGCCAGCGTGTCGATCACCCGGTCGCGGGCGATGGACGGGCGGCCGAGGCGCTCCAGCTCGGCATTCAGGAAGCCGATGTCGAACGCGGCGTTGTGGATGACCAAAGTATCTTCCTGGATGAACTCCAGGAATTCATCAGCAACCTGCGAGAAGATCGGCTTGTCGGACAGAAATTCCGCCGACAGGCCGTGCACGTTGAACGCCTCCTGCGGCATGTCCCGCTGGGGGTTGATATAGACGTGGAAGACGTTGCCGGTGAGGATGCGATTGACCATCTCGACGCAGCCGATTTCCACCAGCCGATCGCCGCCATAGGCTTCGAGGCCCGTGGTCTCGGTGTCGAGCACGATCTCGCGCATGGCTTCCCCTCACCCCTTCCGCCGACCCGGCCCCGACAAAGCGCGCACGATGCCGGCCACCTGATGCTCGGCAGCGGCAAAGCCGCGCCCGGTATCGATGACGAAATGGGCGCGGCGGCGCTTCTCGTCGTCCGGCATCTGCTTGGCGAGAATGGTCGCGAATTTCTCGTCCGTCATGCCCGCGCGGGCGAGCACGCGCTCGCGTTGCACAGCTTTCGACGCGCTGACCACAGCTACGGCATCCACCCGCCTGTCTCCGCCCGTCTCGAACAGGAGCGGGATGTCCAAAACGGCGAGACGCACTCCACTCTCCCGCGCCTTGGTGAGAAAAGCCGTCTCGGCTTCGCGCACCAAAGGATGGACGATGGCCTCCAGCCGCTTCATCGCCTCCGCGTCACCGAGCACTCGGGCGCCCAGAGCCGCACGATCAATGACACCGTCACGGGCCACGCCGGGAAAAGCCGCCTCGACCGGTGCCACCGCCCCACCCCGATAGAGCGCGTGGACCGAAGCATCGGCATCATGTACCGGCACGCCCAGCGCCCGGAACATCTGCGCGGTGGCCGACTTGCCCATGCCGATGGAGCCGGTGAGGCCGAGCACCCACATCTTTCAGGCCTCCAGCTGCCCCTTGGCGCGAAGGTCTTCCACCAGAACCGCCCGCAGCTCCGGCGTCACTTCGGGTGTCACGCCGAACCAGCGGCGGAAACCGGGTACGCCCTGGTGCAGCAGCATGCCCAACCCGTCGACGGTGCGGAAGCCAGCGGCGGAAGCGGCTTTCAGCAAAGGCGTCATGAGCGGCACATAGACAATGTCGCTCACCACCGCCTCGGGGCGCAGCCGACCAAGATCGAGCGTCAGCGGGTCCGATCCCTTCATGCCCAGCGACGTGCAGTTCACGAGGATATCCGCCTCGCCCATCACCTCGACGATGCGGTCGAAGGCGAGGGGGCGCACGCGCGGCCCGAAGAGGGATGCCACCGTCTCGGCCCGCTCCAGCGTGCGATTGGCGAGCACCACCCGGTCGAAGCCTCGGCCGACCAGCGCGTGGACCACCGCGCGTGAGGCACCACCAGCGCCAACCACCAGAGCGCAGTTGCGCGCCCCGTCCCAGCCCGGCGCGGAGGCGTCGAGATTGGCGATGAAGCCATAGCCGTCGGTGCTTGCTCCATGGAGCTTGCCACCCTCCAGCCAGAGGGTGTTGGCCGCACCCAAGGCGGCCGCGCTCTCGTCCGCCTCGTCGAGGACGGAGAAGGCGATCTCCTTGTTGGGCAACGTGACGTTGCAGCCGGCATAGCCGCGCACGGCAAGGCTCCGGTAGAAATCCGCCGCCGTCTCCGGCGGCACCTCCTCGCGCTCGTAAGCGCCGTCAATGCCATAGGCCTTCAGCCAATAGCCGTGCAGCAGCGGCGAGCGGGAATAGGTGACGGGCTGGCCGGTGACACAGGCCCGAAGCGTCATGGCAGCAGCCCCTGCTCGCGGAAGAAGGGCAGAAGCTGCAACAGCGGCAGGCCGAGAATGGTGAAGTGATCTCCATCCACCCGGGTGAAGAGATGCACCCCCACCGATTCCAGCTGATAAGCGCCAACCGAGGTCAGAACCCGGGGACCGGCCGCCGCAAAATAGGCGCTCAAGGTCTCTTCGGTGAGCGGGCGCATGGTGAGAAAAGCGCTCACCACCGTATCGAACAGCACCTCCCCGTCGCACGCCACCGCGACCGCCGAATGCAGCGCATGGGTCTGGCCGGCAAGTTCCAGCAGTTGCTTGCGGGCAGCCTCGACCGAGACCGGCTTGTGGTAGATTTTCGGCCCCAGCGCCAAGGTCTGGTCGGCACCCAGCACGAGCCGCCCCGGCGCGGCCTTCGATCCCGACAACGCTTTCGCCCGTGCGAGCAGAAGGGCGATGCCGGCCGGATCCATTTCACCGGCGGCGTCCTGGAGGGCGCGTTCGTCCACTTCGGCAGCCACGGTTTCCACGGGCAAGCCCGCGTGCACGAGAAGGGTCAACCGGGTCGCGCTTTTGGACGCGAGCACGAGCGGCTGTTCGCCACGCCACACGATCGTCTCTCCTCTGTTGCGCTGCCGTCAAAAAATGACGCACTGCGCTGATCTCACGCCTGCGTCCGCGATGCAAACCAAAGCGCAGCCCGATCGGACGCCACGCCTCAGCTTCGGCGGCCTCAGGTTTCAGCGATGGAGCGGCGCCGGTGATCGCTGTAGAGGCTGAGGATGTTGGCCGCAGTTTCCTCGATGGAGCGACGCGTGACATCGATCAGCGGCCATCCGTTGCGCGCGCACAAGCGGCGGGAGAAGGCCAGCTCCTCGGAAACCGCCTCGCGATCCGTATAGGTCGATGATCCCGTCTCCACGGCATTGAGCCCCAGCAACCGGTTCTGGCGGATCTCGACGATGCGTTCCGGGCTGGCGACGAGGCCCACCACCAGCGGCTTCTTCAGCTTCTCGATGTTCGGCGGCAGCGGGACGTTGGGCACGAGGGGGATATTCGCCGCCTTGATCCCCCGATTGGCAAGATAGATGGAGGTCGGCGTCTTGGAGGTGCGCGAGACGCCAAGCAGCACCACATCGGCATGCTCGAGGTCTTCGGTGAGATGCCCGTCGTCATGCATGACGGTGAAGTTGAGCGCGTCGATGCGCTTGAAATAGCTGGCATCCAGCGCGTGCTGGCCACCCACGCGCGGCGTCGGCTCGCCGCCGAGATAGGACTGGAACAGCCGGACCACGGGCGCCATCACCGAGAGATGCGGCAGGCCCAGCTCTTCGCAGCGCGAGCGCAGGCGGCTGCGGATGTCCTTGTCCACCAGAGTGAATAGGACGATGCCGGGATTGGACTCCACCTCGATCAGCACCCGCTCCAGCTGCTTCATGGAACGAACCAGCGGGTAGACGTGTTCGATGGGCAGCACATTCGCATATTGCGCGCTGGCCGCCCGGCCAACGTTGATCAGGGTTTCGCCCGTGGCGTCCGACACGAGGTGGAGGTGGAAATAGGCCTCGCCAGGCTTCGACTGAGTCACTTTGTCCACCGCTCCTGTGGAAGGCTGTTGAGGAAGGCACGCGTTCTGGCCCCTTGCAAGGGCGGCCTCTGGATAAGTCCGAAATCCATCCACACGATCACCCTGCGGGAGAGATTCCCATCCCGCCCTGTGCGTCGATGTGGACGGGTTTCCTCGGGGGGTGCGTTAATCCTTTGTTAACCTGCCTTTCGCCGGCTTCGCATCCGCGGCAAGTCGCGTGTCGGCTATGGGTTCCGCTGTGGATCGGTTGTCGACGAGCCGGCAACTGGTTAATCAACCGTTAAGACAACAAAGACTCTCTCTTTTAAAAATATCTCTCTTTGATTGAAGGAACGGGATGGACCGCTCTCCAGCCACGCGATCGCGCTTCCTTTCGGTTCTCGACGGCACGATCCAGGATCCGCCTCCGCTCTGGATGATGCGCCAAGCCGGACGCTATCTGCCGGAGTACCGTGCTGTGCGGGCGAAGGCGGGCGACTTCCTGACCCTGTGCTACACGCCGCGCCTCGCCGCCGAGGTGACGCTCCAGCCCATTCGTCGCTACGGCTTCGATGCGGCCATCATCTTCTCGGACATCCTCGTCATCCCCCATGCGCTCGGCACGGGATTGCGCTTCGAGGCCGGTGAAGGTCCGCGCCTGACGCCGGTCGCGGATCGCGCCGCGCTGTCGGCGCTGTCGGATACGCTCGATCCGGCCAAGGTGGGGCCGGTCTATGAGGCCATCGCCGACGTGCGGGCCCAGCTTCCCACTGAGACGGCGCTGATCGGCTTCTGCGGCGCGCCATGGACCGTGGCCACCTACATGGTGGCGGGGCAGGGCACGGACGATCAGGCGCCGGCGCGCCTCCTCGCCTTGCGCGAGCCGGAACTGTTCCAGGAGCTGATCGACCGGCTGGTGGAAGCCTCCATCATCCATCTGTCCGGGCAGGTGGAAGCCGGCGCCGACGCGGTGCAGATCTTCGACACCTGGGCGGGCGTGCTCGACCCGGCCTCTTTCGAGCGCTGGTGCGCCGAACCCCTGCGCCGCATCGTCGCGGGGCTCAAGGCGAAGCATCCCTATGTCCGGATCATTGCCTTTCCGAAGGGGGCGACTCTTGAGGCGCTGGAGGCGCTCGCCGACGTGGGCATCGACGGCATTGGTCTCGACTGGTCCGCCGATCGCCGTGCGGCACGCCAGCGTCTGTCCGACGACGTGGCGCTCCAGGGCAATCTCGATCCGCTGCGGCTGATCGCCGGTGGTGCCGCGCTGGAGGAGGAGGTGGAGCGCATCCGCGCCGATTTCGACGGGGTGCGCCACATCTTCAACCTCGGCCACGGCATCCGCCCGGAGACGCCGCTGGAGCATGTGGAAAAGTTCGTCGAACTGGTGCGCCGCGCTCGCTGAACGGGACAGATAAGGCTTTTGTTTCAATGCTCTATGAGTGGATCAAGGCGCTGCATATCATCGCCGTCATCGCGTGGATGGCGGGGATGCTCTATCTGCCGCGCCTCATGGTCTACCACTGCGCCGCCGAGATCGGCTCGGTGCAGTCGGAGACCTTCAAGGTCATGGAGCGCCGGCTGCTCAAGGCCATCATCAACCCGGCGATGATCGTCACCTGGCTCGCCGGCCTGTGGCTGGTGTACGAGGGCGGCTGGTACAAGGCGGGCTGGTTTCACGCCAAGTTCGCGCTGGTACTGGCCATGTCCGCCATGCACGGTTTCCTGGTGCGCTGGGTGCGCGAATTCGCCGAGGACAGGAACACCCGGCCGGCGCGCTTCTACCGCATCGCCAACGAGGTCCCGACGCTGCTGATGATTGCCATCGTCATTCTGGTGGTGGTCAAACCGTTTTGATCCGACCCACGCCTTTAGGGGGACTTGCGCACCCCTGAAGGCACGCCTATCTTGCGCGTGCTTTCCCAAACGCAGGCGAACGCGCTTCCTTTCGGTCCGGCATCCGCTCGTGGCGTCGTCTTGAAGACGCTGTCCTGGTGGAGCCGTCTTGGTCCGGCCGGCGCGTCAGGCGGCGAGCTGCGTGCCCCCGGCTCCCCCTGAAGACCTGCGATCCCGTCCTTCCCCCCACGAGCCGACCCCGATCCTGACCGATCGGCCCCCGGCCCCCCAATACCCATCGAGGCTTTCCCTTATGCGGGAAGTGAAACTTCAAGACCTCAAGTCCAAGACCCCCGTCGAGCTCCTCGCCTTCGCCGAGGAGAATGAGGTGGAAAACGCCAGCACGCTCCGCAAGCAGGAGCTGATGTTCGCGATCCTCAAGCAGCTGGCTGCCACCGAGACGGAGATCATCGGCGAGGGTGTCGTCGAGGTGCTGCAGGATGGATTTGCCTTCCTGCGCTCTCCCGAGGCCAATTATCTGCCCGGTCCGGACGACATCTACGTCTCCCCCTCCCAGATCCGCCGCTTCGGCTTGCGCACCGGCGACACGGTTGAGGGGCAGATCCGGAGCCCCAAGGAGGGCGAACGGTATTTCGCGCTGCTCAAGGTCAACACGATCAATTTCGAGGACCCTGAGAAGTCGCGGCACAAGATCAATTTCGACAATCTGACGCCGCTCTATCCCGACGAGCGGCTGAAGCTTGAGCACGATGAGCCGACCGGCAGCAAGAAAGACTTCTCGCCGCGCATCATCGACATCGTGGCGCCCATCGGCAAAGGCCAGCGTGGCCTGATCGTGGCGCCGCCCCGTACCGGCAAGACGGTGCTCCTGCAGAACATCGCCAAGTCCATCACCGCCAACCATCCGGAATGCTTCCTGATCGTGCTGCTCATCGACGAGCGGCCCGAGGAAGTGACCGACATGCAGCGCTCGGTGAAGGGCGAGGTGGTCTCCTCCACCTTCGACGAGCCGGCCGTGCGCCACGTGCAGGTGGCCGAGATGGTCATCGAGAAGGCCAAGCGCTTGGTCGAGCATGGCCGCGACGTGGTGATCCTCCTGGATTCCATCACCCGCCTCGGCCGCGCCTACAACACCGTGGTGCCGTCCTCCGGCAAGGTGCTGACCGGCGGCGTGGACGCCAACGCCCTCCAGCGGCCCAAGCGCTTCTTCGGCGCGGCGCGCAACATCGAGGAAGGTGGCTCCCTCACCATCATCGCGACCGCCCTGATCGAGACCGGCTCGCGCATGGACGAGGTGATCTTCGAAGAGTTCAAGGGCACCGGCAATTCGGAAGTCATCCTGGACCGCAAGGTCTCCGACAAGCGCGTGTTCCCGGCCATCGACATCACCCGGTCCGGCACCCGCAAGGAAGAGCTGCTGGTTCCCGCCGACACGCTCAAGAAGATGTACGTCCTGCGCCGCATCCTGAATCCGATGGGCACCGTGGACGCCATCGAGTTCCTGCTCGACAAGCTGCGGCAGACGAAGACCAACCAGGACTTCTTCGACTCCATGAATACCTGAGCGGAATAGCTGAGCGCTCGTTCACGAGCGTTCATTCCCTCAAAAGGGGCCGGGTCAGCCCGGCCCTGTCCCCACGGAACAAATGGCCAACCGAAACCGGCGTGTGATTCGCGCGCCTTTCGTTCCGCCCCTGTTCGGTGAAGCTGGAGCGGGGCGTGTCAATTCGGGACGATCCCGGATAGCTCCCTTCCCGTTTCGCGGCGTCCTCCCTATCTTGAGAGAAACCGGCGGGTTTTCCCCGCACCGTTTCTTTTGAGGATTGGCCATGTTCATCCAGACGGAAACCACGCCGAACCCGGCGACCCTGAAGTTCCTGCCCGGCCGTTCGGTGCTGGGCGAGGGCGTTCTCGATCTGCGTTCGGCCGAGGATGCCGATCTCTCCCCGCTCGCCCAGCGCCTGTTCGACGTGCGCGGCGTGTCGGCGGTGATGCTCGGCTCGGACTTCGTGACCGTGACCAAGGCCGACAGCGAGTGGCCGCAGATCAAGCCGGCCATTCTCGGCGCCATCATGGAGCACTTCATGTCCGGCGCCCCGGTCCTGTCCGAGGGCGTGAAGCCGGATGTCAGCGACGGCGATGAGTTCTTCGACGCCAAGGACGGCGAGATCGTCGCCACCATCAAGGAGCTGCTGGAGACCCGCGTGCGCCCGGCGGTCGCCAATGACGGCGGCGATATCACCTTCCGCGGCTTCGAGAATGGTGTGGTGTTCCTCAACATGAAGGGCTCCTGCTCGGGCTGCCCCTCCTCGACGGCCACGCTCAAGAACGGCATCGAGAACCTGTTGAAGCATTTTGTGCCGGAAGTGGCGGAAGTCCGGGCTGTCTGACGACGCGGACCCGGTTTGACGGTATTCGGGAACGGTCCCATTAACCTTTCCCGAAAGTGAGCGTGCCGGGTCGCTTCCCCCCGCCACGGTTTCGGTTGATCGTGGCGGCGATCGGGGTGCCCGCGTTCATGTATGTCCTCGCCATAGACACGGCGCTTGCCGCCTGCTCCGCCGCGGTGCTCGACACCGAGACGGACAGCATCGTCTCGGGCGATTCGCTGCTCATGGAGCGGGGACATGCGGAGACGCTGATCCCTCTGGTGGAGCAGGTGATGAGCTCCGCCGGCATCGATTTCGAGCATCTCGCCCGCATTGCCGTCACGGTGGGTCCCGGCAGCTTCACCGGCCTTCGGGTGGGCCTGTCCGCCGCCCGCGGCTTCGGCCTCACCTCCAATCGGCCGGTGGTGGGCGTGACGACGCTGGCCGCCCTCGCCGCACCCTATCTTGCCCATGACGATGCCGTGCCGGTGGTGTCCGCCATTGATGCCCGCCACGGCCATGTGTTCCTCCAGATGTTTGGTGTCGGCGGACGCACGTTGATCGCCCCGCGCATCACCAGCGTGCGGGAGGCGGCGCGCTCCGTGGCCATCGGTGCGGTGCGGATCGTTGGCTCCGGGGCCAATCTCGTGGCCGATGCCTGGCCGCCGTCTGAAAAACTGCCGGAGCTGGTCGACGATACGCCGGCCCCCGACGTGGCATGGGTCGCCCGTCTCGGTTCCGTCGCTGATCCCGAAGCGGCCGAGCCGCGCCCGCTCTACCTGCGGCCCCCAGATGCCAAGCCGCAGGACAAGGCCCGCATCGCCCGCCGATGAAACGCCTGTTCGACCGTCTGTTCCCGCCCCGCCCGCCACTGCTGCGGGCCGCGACGGCGGCGGATATCCCCCATCTTGCCGCCATCCACGCCCGCGCCTTCGCGCGTGGCTGGGACGCCGACGAGTTCGAGCGGCTGCTTGCCGACCGCGCCGTGCGCGCCCATGTGGCGACGCTTGGACCCCGCAAGCCGCCGGTGGGCTTCGTCCTGTCCCACTGCGTGACGCCCGAATCGGAAATCCTGACCGTCGCCGTCGTCACCGACCGCCGCCGCCGGGGCGTTGGCCGGGCGCTGGTCTCCTTCCACCTGGCCCGGCTCGCCGCGGAAGGCGTCTCCACCTCTTTCCTGGAGGTGGAGGAAGGCAATGCCGCCGCCCGCACGCTTTATGCGCGCCTTGGCTATGGCGAGGTGGGCCGGCGCAGGGGCTATTATGCGGGCGGCGCCGATGCGCTGCTGCTGCGCCGCGACTTTTGAGCTTCGGCAAATGAGTGGTGGCAAGCCTTTGTCCGCCCCCTTGCGGCGCGGAAGCGGCGGCGCGATAAGGCAGAGGAATGTCCCTGGGTCGTCGCGGAGGTCCCGCTTGAGCGGAAAGATCAGCCTCATTGAGGAAGCCTGCCTCGCCAAGGGCATGCGGATGACCGAGCAGCGCCGGGTCATCGCCCGCGTGCTGTCCGGCGCGCAGGATCATCCCGACGTGGAAGAGCTGCACCGCCGCGCCGTGGCCATCGACGACAACATCTCCATCTCCACGGTCTATCGCACCGTGAAGATGCTGGAGGACGCTGGCATCATCGAGCGGCACGATTTCGGCGACGGCCGGGCCCGCTACGAGCAGATGCCCGACGAGCACCATGACCACCTGATCGATCTCAGGTCTGGTCAGGTCATCGAATTCCGCTCCGAGCAGATCGAGGCGCTGCAGGAGCAGATCGCTCGCGAACTCGGCTTCAAGCTCCGTGGCCACCGCCTCGAGCTCTATGCGGTGCCGCTCGACGAGGACGAGAAGCAGTGACGCCTCCCGGCGGGCGACCGTCGGCGCCCGCTTCCAGCGACGGTCATTTGTTGCCGCCCCTCGGGCCGGAGCAGCCTGCCCTTTCGCGCCTGATGGACCGCCTGCGGCTTGCCGGCGTGCTCAGCGTGGTCGGGGGGGTGACGCTGGTCGGCATTCCCCTTCAGTGGATCTCGCTGAAGCTCGGTCTCGATGCCCGCCGCCACATTCCACGGCTCTATCACCGCATCCTGCTGCGGCTCATCGGCGTGCGGGTCCATGTCCGCGGCACGCCGGCTGCGGACCGCCCGCTGCTGATCCTTGCCAATCACGCCTCCTGGCTCGACATCCCCGTGGTCGGCTCGCTCACGCCCCTGTTCTTCGTGGCCAAGAGCGAGGTGTCCGGCTGGCCGCTCATCGGGCTTCTCGCCAAGTTCCAGCGCACCGTCTTCGTCGATCGCCAGCGCCGCCATGCCACCGGCGCGGTGAACCGGGAGATTGCCGATCGCCTCGCCGATGGCGACCCCGTGGTGCTGTTCGCCGAGGGCACGTCGAGCGACGGCAACCGCGTGCTGCCATTCCGCACCGCCCTGGTGGGCGCTGCGCGCGAGGCCTTCGCCGCCGGGGCGGAGGTGGTGGTGCAGCCCCTCGCCGTGTCCTATGTCCGGCTTCAGGGCCTGCCCATGGGCCGCAGCCATCGGCCCGTGGCCGCCTGGTTCGGCGACATGGAGTTGGCACCGCATCTGATGGACGTGCTGCGCCACGGCGCCATCGACGTGGAAGTCACCTTCGGCGTGCCGGTGCGGCTCGATGCCGCCCATGACCGCAAAAGCGTGACGCGCGAGAGCGAGGCGACGGTGCGCCGGCTGTGCTCCAGCGCCCTCGCCGGCCGGGCGGCAGATGCTGACGCGTCGGGCCCCTTGCCGGACGCCCGCACCTCCGGCATCAACCGGTCATGATCTCGCTCGCCGCCATCGGCTTCGGCTATTGCGCCCGGCACCTGTTGGCCGAGGATCGCGCGGCGTTTGGCCGCGTCATCGGCACAGCACGGGACACGGCCCGCCTCTCCGCCTTTCCGCCCGACGTGGAGGCTTTCGCCTTCGATGGCAGGACGCTTGGGGATGGTCTCCCGGCGGCTCTGGGCGATGTCCAGATTCTGCTGGCGTCCGCTCCACCGGACGATCGGGGCGACCCTATCCTGTGTTGCGCCGCGGAAACTCTGGCCGCCGGCCGCCTGCGGCAGGTGGTCTATCTCACCACGCTCGGGGTCTACGGGAACCACGACGGGGCCTGGGTGGACGAGGCGACCCCGCCGCGCGCGGGCAGCGCGCGCCTCGAACGGCGGCTGAAAGCGGAAGCAGATTGGCAGGCCTTCGGCCGCAGGCACGGCGTCCGGGTCGCGGTGCTGCGCCTTGCCGGCATATATGGACCCGGGCGCAACGCGCTGGTTCAGCTGCGCGCGGGCGAGGCCCGGCGCATCGACAAGCCGGGGCAGGTGTTCAACCGCATCCATGTGGACGATATCGTCTGCACCATCCGGGCGGCGATCGCGCACCGTTACGACGGCATCATCAACGTCACAGATGACCTGCCCGCCCCGCCCGGTGATCCCATCGCCTATGCTGCGGAGCTGCTGGGGATGGACCCACCGCCGGCGATTCCCTTCGATGAGGCGGCGCGGGAGATGAGCCCCATGGCCCTCTCCTTCTGGTCCGGCAACAAGCGTGTCGGCAATGCCCGGCTCAAGGAAGATCTGGGGGTGACGCTGCGCTATCCCACCTACCGCGAGGGGCTATCCGCGCTTCACGCGGCGGGCGCTTGAGCGCAGGTTCTAGCGCCGCACGAAGGTGAGGTAGGTGGGCACGCGGCCCTGCGCGATGGCCTTGGCCTCGTATCGCGTGCCCGGCCAGAACGGATAGGGCTTGCGCCAGTCGTCGGCCCGCTGCGCCGTCCATGTGAAGGCGCCGTGCGCACGCACATGGGCAAGGGTCCAGCCCACATAATGCGGCACGTCGGACGCGAAGCGGAACACGCCGCCGGGGCGGATGACACGGGCCAGCCGGTCGAGATTGTCGGGACGCACGAAGCGCCGCTTCCAATGCCGCTTCTTCGGCCACGGATCGGGATAGAAAAGATCGACGCCATCGAGGCTCGCCGTGGGCAGCCGGTCGAGCAGCAGCGCCGCGTCGAGGTCGAAGACCCGCACGTTGGCGAGACTGCGGGCGTCGAGATCCACCAGCATCCTGGCAAGGCCGTTGAGGAAGGGCTCGGCACCGATGAAGCCCATCTCGGGCCGTCGGGCCGCGTGGTCGATCAGGTGCTCGCCGCAGCCGCAGCCGATTTCCAGCCAATATCCCTGCCTCGGTTCGGGAAAGAGGCTGGCGGGAACGGACGCCACGTCGAGATCGACCTTGTAGCGCGGCAGCAGATGCGTGAGGGCGTCCTGCTGCAGCCCACGCAGCGTCTTGCCGATGCGCCGGCCATAGAAGGCCCCACGCGCCTCGAAGTCCGTGGCGGCGGAGGGGAGGGGCGCGGACTGGCTTGGGGGTTCGCTCGGCTGCTGGCTCATGGGGTCATGCTGAAAAAGGCACCGGCCGGACTGCAGGGCAATCCGGCCGGTGGGTCAACACAGATGGGTCAAGATGCTACGGTGGCAGCCCCTGAGGGCTCAGGCCACCGCAGCCTTGAGCGCGTCCACGAGGTCGGTCTTCTCCCAGGAGAAGCCGCCGTCCGCTTCCGGCGCGCGGCCGAAATGGCCATAGGCAGAGGTGCGGGCGTAGATGGGCTTGGTGAGGCCGAGATGCTCGCGGATGCCGCGGGGGCGCAGGTTCATCACCTCGCGCAGCACCTTTTCAAGCTTCGCCTCGTCCACCTTTCCGGTGCCGTGCAGGTCCACATAGACCGCCAGCGGATCGGACACGCCGATGGCGTAGGCGAGCTGGATGGTGGCGCGGTCGGCGAGATCGGCGGCGACCACGTTCTTCGCGAGGTAGCGCGCGGCATAGGCGGCCGAGCGGTCCACCTTGGTCGGGTCCTTGCCGGAGAAGGCACCGCCGCCGTGGGGCGCGGCACCGCCGTAGGTGTCCACGATGATCTTGCGGCCGGTGAGGCCGCAGTCGCCATCGGGGCCGCCGATAACGAACTTGCCGGTGGGGTTGACGTGCCAGACGGTGGCGTCGGTCACCCAGCCATCCGGCAGGGTCTTCTTGATGTAGGGCTCGACGATGGACTTCACGTCGTGGGACGTGAGGTGCTCATCCAGGTGCTGGGTCGACAGCACGATCTGGGTGACGCCGACCGGCTTGCCGTTCTCGTACTGGACGGTGACCTGGCTCTTGGCATCGGGGCCGAGCGCGTGGGTCTCGCCGGAGTGGCGGGCTTCCGCCAGCACCTTCAGGATCTTGTGGGCATAATAGATGGGAGCGGGCATCAGCTCCGGGGTCTCGCGCACGGCATAGCCGAACATGATGCCCTGGTCGCCGGCGCCCTCGTCCTTGTTGCCGGCGATGTCCACGCCCTGCGCGATGTCCGCAGACTGGGCGTGCAGTAGGACGTCGATGTCGGCCGTCTCCCAGTGGAAGCCGGCCTGCTCGTAGCCGATGTCCTTGATGGCAAGGCGCGCGGCGTGGGACAGGAGGTCCCGGGTGATCGAGGACGGACCACGGGTCTCGCCAGCGATCACCACCTTGTTGGTGGTGGCGAGCGTCTCGCACGCGACGCGGATCTGGCTCGGGTCCCAGCCCTCGGTTTCCGCAGTGCGGAAGAAAGTGTCCACCACTTCGTCCGAAATCCGGTCGCAGACCTTGTCCGGATGCCCTTCGGAAACCGATTCACTCGTGAACAGATACGATTGACGCGCCATGTGACGGCCCCTTTTGCGCCCGCGCCGCGGTGCGGCCGCCCTTTGTGGCAACGCAGCGGCGGGCGGTCAAGGTCGTCAGCGCGAAAACGTTCGCCAAAACGAACGCTTCACGCCTCGGTTTCACCGGCGATGGCGATCACCAGATCGACGATGCGCCGACGCACGCGGGCGTCGGAAATCCGCATGAAGTTCCGGGTGAGCGTCAGTCCGTCGGACGTGGCGAGGAAGTCGGAGACGTAGGCCGGGGACTGCTCCTCGGAGAAACCTTCGCCCTCGGGTCCAACGGTGGGGGCACCTTCGAAGAAGAAGGCGACGGGAACACCAAGGGTGGTCGAAATCTGCTGAAGCCGGCTCGCGCCGATGCGATTCGTACCCTTCTCGTACTTCTGAATCTGCTGAAACGTGATGCCCAGATGCTCGCCCAGCTTCTCCTGGCTCATTCCCACCATCATCCGCCTCATGCGGACACGCGAGCCAACGTGCTTATCAATAGGGTTCGGCGCCTTCTTGACCATGGTCTCTCCGGCTATGTCGGAAAAGATTACTCAATACTTCGCTGCGCGAAGGCTGCCCTGATTGCCGGCGAACATAGGCATACAATCGGAACGCGTCGATCAACCTCTGCGTGTATTGCAACCGCAAAGCGGTACGGAAGCTAGCGCCAGAGCAGCTGCCAGAAGCCCGGGGACCAATATACGGTCAAGCTTGGCTGCAACGGAAACCGTTTGCAGCGGCTTTGGCAGGGGACCATCCACCAGACCCTCCTGCCCGAGGTCACGTGATGCGACAATACGTCCCATAGGATCAACGATTGCAGAAATCCCCGTGTTCGCCGCGCGGACCAGCGGAAGCCCTTCCTCTACAGCGCGCATGCGGGCCTGCGCGAAATGCTGGTAGGGACCGGGGGTCAGGCCAAACCACGCGTCATTCGTGAGATTGAGCAACCAGGCCGGGCGTGGACCCTGGGGAACTACCTTTCCAGGAAAGATAATTTCGTAACATACAAGCGGAGAGGCGAGCGGCAGTCCGGGGATCTGGAGCGCGCGGAGTTCCGCGCCGGAAGAGAAACCACCTCGCACACGCGTAAGTTGTTCCAGGCCAAGGGCCTCAAGCTCCGCCTGGAACGGCAGATACTCTCCGAATGGCACCAGATGAACCTTGTCGGTGTTGGTCAGCACCCGCCCGCGATGGTCCATCACCCTGATCGAGTTGAAGAACGGCGACCGCTGGCCCGGCGGAGGGAAGTCGTAGCGGACGGCGCCCGTCACCAGCGTCACGTTGGACGGCAGGGCCGCAGCAATGGCCTCGGCCGCCCAGGGTTCCCGCTCATAGATGAAGGGAAAGGACGATTCCGGCCAGATCAGTACCGTGACGTCAGCGAGCCCGCCCGGATAGGTCTCGCTCTTCCCTGCACTCAGCGCGAGATAGTCTTTCAGGATCTGCTCGCGCCGGTCATAGGCGAACTTCTTGTCCTGCGAGAGGTTCGGCTGCATCACCCGGAGCGCCACGCCGGGCACGGTCTCAAGCGGCGTCACGGACAGCCGGTAACTACCCCACAGCGCCGTCCCTGCGATGACCAGCGCCGCCGCACCGACGGCGGCAAGACCCCGGCGGCCGGGGGTCAGGAGCAGGACGGGCGTGGACAGCAGGAGCACGCAGAAGAAGGTGAGGCCCCAGACGCCGACCACGGATGCCGCCTGCATCAGCAGCAGATCGTCGGAGACCGCATAGCCATAGGTGTTCCAGGGAAAGCCGGTGAGCACATGGCCGCGCAGCCATTCCGCCAGCGTCAGGCCGAAGGTGAGCGCGAACAGCCTTAGGCCGCCCTTCGACCACAGGAGCCGCGCCACCACCGTTCCGAACGCCGTGAACAGCGCCAGTCCCGCCGGCATGGAGACCACCGCGAACGGCAGCAGCCAGCCGAACACGTCCGCCTCCACGAGGAAGGCCGCGCCGATCCACCAGAGGGAGGCGAGGAAATAGCCGAAGCCGAACCACCAGCCGACCCCCGCGGCCGCCACGAGACGGGTCCTGAGATCGCCACGGCACCCGTCGAGGAGCAGCACGAGGACCGGAAAGCTGAGCGCCAGCACCGGCCACAGATCGAATGGCGGCATGGCGAGGGCGCCGACCGCCCCCGCCGTCCAGGCGACGAAGCGCCGGCGCCAGCCGGTGAGGAAGCGCAGCATCAGGATGCGCCCGCGCCACGACAGGCCTGTCGTGGGCGCGCCGCGGCGGGGGGCGACCTTGGAGGGAAAAGCCACGCGGAAGGTCAGGCGTCGGACGCGGCGTGCCCGGCGGCGGAGCCGTCGAGATCCCGGGGCGGGATGATGCGCAGCTTCTTCAGCCTGCGGGGATCGGCGTCCACCACATCCACGTCGAAGCCGCCCGGCAGGGAAATCACCTCGCCGGCCTTGGGCACACGGGAGGCGATGCGCACCACGAGGCCGCCGACGCTGTCCACCTCCTCCATCGCCTCTTCCGAAGCGAACCCGGTGCCGAGCACTTCCACCGCGGCCTCCAGCGGCGTGCGGGCATCGGCGAGATAGCTGCCGTCGGGCTGGCGTGTGAGCAGCGTCTCGGCCGCCTCGTCGTGCTCGTCCTCGATCTCGCCGACGATCTCCTCCACCACGTCCTCGATGGAGACGAGGCCGTCGGTGCCGCCATATTCGTCGATGACGAGGGCGAGGTGGGTGCGGGCCGCCTGCATGGAGACGAGCAGGTCCACCGCCGGCATGGAGGGCGGCACATAGAGAATGCGGCGGATGAGGCCGGCGGTCTCCAGCGTCGCGTCGAGATTGACCTTGCCGAGGTCGATCTTGCCCGATTCGGAGGCGAGGTCGCCGGCGAGGAAGGCGATGAGGTCGCGGATGTGGACCATGCCGACGGGGTCATCCAGCGTGTCGTCGTAGACGACGAGCCGGGAATGACCGACGGTCACGAACAGCTTCAGCAGCTCGCCCAGCGGCGCGTCCTTGCGCACGGCGACGATCTCGGCGCGGGGCACCATGATGTCGCCGATGCCCACCTCCCGCAGGTGCAGGATGTTGCGCAGCATCTTGCGCTCGGATGGGGTGAACTCCCCCTCCTCCTCGGGTGTCTCCGCCGCGGCGAGCACCTCCACGAGGTCGGTGCGCAGGGAGCCGTGCGGGCGGAACGTGCCGAGGAGGGCACGCAATCGATCGAGAAAACTTTGCGGCTCCGAAGAGCTGGTCTCGGTCGGCTGGTCGATGTTGGACATGGTCGTTATCAAGCCGCCTTCACGTCAGTCCTGGGGCAGGCCATAGGGATCGGCGATCCCAAGGCCCGCGAGGATGTCGCGCTCAAGCGCCTCCATTTCCTCTGCTTCGTTGTCTTCGAGATGGTCGTAGCCCATGAGGTGCAACGTTCCGTGCACCACCAGATGGGCGAGATGGTCGGCCGGCGCCTTGTCCTCCGCCTCGGCCTCGCGGCTGAGCGTTTCCAGTGCGACGATGATGTCGCCGAGCGGCTGGGGGGCGTCGATGTCGTCCGGCAGGTCCGGCTGGGGGAAGGACAGGACGTTGGTCGCCTTGTCCATGTCCCGCCAGTCGCGGTTGAGCACGCGGATGCGCGCGTCGTCGGTGAGGGTGATGGCCACCTCGCACGGCTCGGGCACGTCCTCGGCGCAGGCGGCCAGCGCCGCCCGGCAGGCCCGGATGGCCACGGCCTCGGCGTCCGCGATGACGGACCAGCCTTCGGCCTCCACGGCGACGTCGATGTCCGCGTCGATCTCGAGAGCCTGCGGAAGCGGGGCGGGCACAGCCATGGCTCAGCTCCCCGCCTTGCCGGCGAGGCGGGCGGAGGCGGCCTCGATCTTGGCCGCGTCTAGCTTTTCGTAGGCCGAGACGATGCGCTGCACCAGTTCGTGGCGCACCACGTCCTCGGCCTTGAAATGGCAGATGCCGACGCCCTCGACGCCCTCCAGCAGCCGCACCGCCTCGGCGAGACCGGAGATCTGCCCGCCGGGCAGGTCGGTCTGGCTCGGGTCGCCGGTGACGATCATGTGGGAGTTCTCGCCGAGGCGCGTGAGGAACATCTTCATCTGCATGGACGTGGCGTTCTGCGCCTCGTCCAGGATCACCGCGGCGTTGGAAAGCGTGCGCCCGCGCATGAAGGCGAGCGGCGCGATCTCGATCTCGCCGGACTGCAGCGCCCGCTCCACGAAGGGGCGATCCATCAGGTCATAGAGCGCGTCGTAGATGGGCCGCAGATAGGGATCGACCTTCTCTTTCATGTCGCCGGGCAGGAAGCCGAGGCGCTCGCCGGCCTCAACGGCCGGGCGGGAGAGGATGATCTTGTCCACCATCCGCCGTTCCAGCAGATGGACGGCGTAGGCGACCGCGATCCATGTCTTGCCCGTGCCGGCGGGGCCGTTGCCGAACACGAGGGTGTGCCGCTTCAGCGCGCGGATATAGGCATCCTGCGCGGCGGTGCGGGCGCGCACCGGACGGCGGCGCAGATGGATCTCGTCGAACGACTGGCGCTGCTCGGCCGGGTCGAAATCGAACAGGGAGCCCTGCGAGGTGACTTCGCGGATGGCGCCGTCCACGTCGCCCTGGCTGATGTCGCGGCCCTTGCGCAGCGCTTCGTAGAGGTGCTCCAGCACGGCGCGGGCCTGCTCGCAGGCATCGCGTTCGCCTTCCAGCGTCACATGATTGCCGCGCGAATCCGCCTTCACCCCCAGCTTGCGCTCGATGAGGGCGAGGTTGCGGCCGTAATGGCCGAACAGCTGGGTGGCGAGCCGGTTGTCGTCGAAGGCCAGCACCACATGGGCCGCCGGAGGCTCGTCCGGATCGGCCCACGGGGCCGTGACCGCCGCGCGGGCAGGACCGGGGGAAGCCTGCGGCGCTGCGGCCGCCAGGGGACGATCACGGTTGTCGCTGCCGGATCTGCGCAAGCTCAGGCCTCCATGGCCGCAAGCGGCCGGGACAAAGCGGGGGAAAGGGGCGTCTCGGCCGGAACGCCGGCAAGGCTGTTCGGGCCGACATCGGTGATGGTGACGGTGAGCAGCTCGCCGATGCCGGCGGGCGGATCGTTCACCACCACGCTCTGGAGATAAGGCGAGCGGCCGATGAGCTGGCCCGGCTGCCGGCCGGGCTTCTCCAGCAGGATATCGAAGGTGCGGCCACGACAGGCGGCGTCGAAGGCCGTCTTTGAGGCTTCGAGCAGGCGATGCAGCTCCGCGAGGCGCTCGGCCATCACCTCCTCCGGCACCTGTCCCTCGTGCTCGGCGGCGGGGGTGCCGGGGCGCGCGCTGTACTTGAAGGAATAGGCACTGGCGAAGCCGACCTCGCGCACCAGATCGAGCGTGTCCTCGAAGTCGCGATCCGTCTCGCCGGGGAAGCCGACGATGAAGTCGGAGGAGAGGGCGAGGTCCGGCCGCGCGGTGCGCATCTTCTCGATGAGCGAGAGGAACAGCTCGCGGCCGTGCTTGCGGTTCATGGCCGCGAGGATGCGGTCGGAGCCGGACTGCACCGGCAGGTGCAGATAGGGCATCAGCTGCGGCAGGTCGCGGTGGGCGGCGATGAGGTCGTCGCCCATGTCGCGCGGATGGGAGGTGGTGTAGCGCAGGCGCGCCAGCCCTTCCATCTCAGCGAGGCGCTCCATCAGCCGGGCGAGGCTCCAGACCTTCCCGTCCGGCCCCTCGCCGTGGAAGGCGTTGACGTTCTGGCCGATGAGGGTGATCTCGCGCACGCCCTGGTCGAGGAGGCGGGCGGCCTCGTCGAGGATCTTCGTGACCGGGCGGGAGACTTCGGCGCCGCGGGTGTAGGGCACCACGCAGAAGGTGCAGAACTTGTCGCAGCCCTCCTGCACCGTCACGAACGCCGCCGGACCGCGCGAGCGCGTGGCGGCGCGGGTGGGCGCGGGCAGGTGATCGAACTTGTCGTCTGCGGGAAATTCGGTGTCCACCACCCGCTTGCCGGTCTTCGCCTCGGCGAGCAGCTCGGGCAGGCGGTGGTAGCTCTGGGGGCCGACCACCACGTCCACCACCGGCGCGCGACGCATGATCTCGGCGCCCTCGGCCTGGGCGACGCAGCCGGCGACGGCGATCATGGTGTCGGAGCCGGCTTCCTGCTTCTGCTTCCGAAGGCGCCCGAGCTCGGAATAGACCTTCTCGGCGGCCTTCTCGCGGATATGGCAGGTGTTGAGGATCACAAGGTCGGCCTCGGCCGGGTCCTGCGTCTCCACATATCCCTCGCGTGCCAGCGTGTCCGCCATACGATGGGAATCGTAGACGTTCATCTGGCAGCCGAAGGACTTCACATAAAGCTTGCGGGGCTCGTGCATGTCGCCTGTTCTGTCGCCGTCGATCTTCGCGTGTGGGCGCGACGCGATCGTGACGCCAGCTCTTGTCGCCCCCTTGATGGTTCCGTGAGGCTTTGATCCTACCGGCAAACCCGGCGGATGGAAATGGGCGGCGGGTCTTAGTCGGCTGATGCCGCTGCCCTCCACTCGGCGAGGACCGCGGGATCGGTCTCCACAGGTACCCGTCGGGTGGCCTGCCGCGTGACCGCCGCGGCATCCGAAAGCCGCCCCAACGCCCACACCGCAGCACCTCTTACCAGAGCGGATTCATCCGCCAGCCGCGCCTCCACCTGCGGCAGCAGGTCGGCATCTCCCGAATTGCCGATGGCGATCAGCACGTTGCGCACGAACCGGTCACGGCCGACCCTTTTGATCGGGCTTTTCGGGAAGCGGGCGCGGAAGGCGTCGTCGTCCAGCGCCACCAGTTCCGCCAGCGGCGGGGCGTCGTTCTCCGCGCGGGCGGCGAGCTTCGCTTCCTGGCCCATCTGCGCGAACTTGTTCCAGGGGCAGGCAGCGAGGCAGTCGTCGCAGCCATAGATGCGGTTGCCCATGAGGGGGCGCAGCTCGGCCGGGATCGGCCCCTTGTGCTCGATGGTGAGGTAGGAGATGCAGCGCCGCGCATCGATGACGTAGGGCGCGGGAAACGCTGCGGTCGGGCAGGCGTCGAGACAGGCGCGGCAGGAGCCGCAATGGTCTTTCTCCGGCGCGTCGGGCTGAAGCTCCAGCGTGGTGGCGATGGCGCCGAGGAACAGCCAGGAGCCGAATTCCCGCGAGACCAGATTGGTGTGCCGCCCCTGCCAGCCCAGCCCGGCTGCGGCGGCGAGCGGCTTCTCCATGAGCGGTGCGGTATCCACGAACACCTTCACATCGGCGGGGACACCGCGCCGGCCGGCCTCCGCCAGCAGCGCGCGGGCGACGCGCTTGAGCTTCGGCTTGATGATGTCGTGATAGTCCTCGGCCCGCGCATAGACCGAGATGGCGCCCGCGCTCTTCTGCGCCAGCACTTCGCGGGGGTCTTCCGAAGGGCCGTAATTGAGGCCGAGCAGGATGACGCTGCGCATGTCCGGCCATAGCGTCAGGGGATCGGCGCGGCGGTCCAGCGTCTCGGCCATCCAGCCCATGTCGCCGTATGCGCCGTCCGCGACCCAGGCACGGAGCTTCTCTCCGGCGGGCCGGGCGGCCTCGGGCCGGGCGATGCCTACGGCATCGAACCCTTCTTCACGGGCGAGGCGGCGGACAATCTCCTCCAGGCCGCCCGCGTCGATCAGAAATCGAGGTCCGCGTAGGTCTTGGAGGGGGGCATCCCCGGGATGCTCTCGGTGAGCAGGGCGCGGAAGGTCGGGCGCGACTTGATCCGCGCGTACCAATCCCTCGCGTGCTCGTCCTCGTCCCACGGTACATCGCCCAGATAGTCGGCCACCGAGAGATGCGCGGCGGCGGCAAGGTCGGCCTGGCTCAGCTTCTCGCCGGCGAGCCATTTGCGCGCCTTGGCCAGCCAGCCGATGTATTTCAGATGATAGCGCAGATTGGCGCGCGCCATACGCAGCGAGGTGGCATCCGGCGAACCGCCGCCCTGCTCGCGCGTCATGTAGCGCTTGTGGATGCGCTCGCGCACCAGCGGCTCGGTCGATTCGACATACATCTTCTCGTTGAACCACTGGGTCAGCCGGCGCACCTCCACGCGGCCGGCCGGGTCCTCCGGAAGAAGCCGGTGGGTGCCGAGGGCGAGGCCCCGGGTCTCATCGAGATATTCGGCGATGATGAAGGCGCCCGGCACCGAAGCTGCCATCTCCTCCACGATGACTGGCGTCTCCCCCGACGGATTGAGCGCGAGGAAACCCGGCCGTCGCTCCCACACGCGCTCCTCCACCAGCTCCGGCTCCAGGCCGTACTCGGCGAGCAGCAGGCGGACGAATCGGGAATGTGGGCAGAAGGGATGATGATGCAGGTACATGGGCCGATTTCGCCGGGGGTCGAAGGGAGGGGGCGAGGCACCCGGCGTGTCCTATGATTAGAAGCCGAACCTTTCCGATTGGTTCCTCCCTGCTGCAGCGCGGGCCGGCGCCCTGTCGCTGTCGCATTTCGCATTTCGATCATGGTGAGCGGATCGTTAACGACGCGGGGAAGGCAGCAATCCCTTGCCCTGAGGTTATTTGCCGGGCTGTTGCGACGCGGCCACAGCTTGGCCTGAAAAGCGCCGGCGGCCTCGGCCCTCCCCTTCCGTTGCGGCGCACCACGTTGCACCCGCGAAGGCAAGCGGAGAGGATGGCGCCCGTCTTGTTCCCGCCTCCCGGATTTTCTCACCCATGACTCTCGGCGACATGCTCGAAGCGCTCGTTCTCGGCCTGCTGGAAGGGCTGACGGAATTCATCCCCGTCTCCTCCACCGCCCACATCCTGCTGGCGGGGCATTTCCTCGGCTTCGAGAGCAATGGCCACACTTTCGAGGTGCTGATCCAGCTCGGCGCGGTGCTTGCCATCCTCACCGTCTATTTCCAGCGCTTCCTGCGCGTCGCCCAGCAGCTGCCCACAAATCCGGGGGCGCGGCGCTTCGTCATCGGCGTCCTCATCGCCTTCCTGCCGGCGGCCGTGATCGGCGCGGCGGCGCACGGCTTCATCAAGAGCGTGCTGTTCGAGACGCCGGTGCTGATCTGCGGCACGCTGATCTTCGGCGGCATCATCCTCCTGTTCATCGACAAGGTGGTGCCGGCGCCGCGCTACAACAACGCCATGGGCCTGCCCTGGCACATCGCGCTCATCATCGGCTTCTTCCAGTGCCTCGCCATGATCCCGGGCATGTCGCGCTCCGGCTCGACCATCGTCGGCGCCATGCTGATGGGCGTGGACAAGCGGGCGGCGGCGGAATTCTCGTTCTTCCTCGCCTTGCCCACCATGTTCGGCGCGTTCGCCTACGACCTCTACAAGAACCGCGGCAACCTCTCGATGGACGATGGCCTGCTCATCGTCATCGGCTTCGTGGCGGCGTTCTGCGCGGCGGTGGTGGTGGTGAAGTCGCTGCTCGATTTCGTGTCGAAGCACGGCTATGCGCCATTCGGCTGGTGGCGCATCGCGGTGGGCATCGCCGGCCTCATCGGCCTCGCGCTGGTCGGCTGAGGCGGCCTCAGAAGTCGGTGGCGATGCCGCCGACTTCCCAGTCGCCGTAACGCACGGGCTCTGGGCCGTCGCGGCCGTTGATCTCCTTCGGCCGGTCCTTCTGCGCCGCGTCGATGGCCGCACGACGGGCCTCGGCCTCCGCCAGCGCGCGCTTGGCGGCCTCGCTCAGGGGCTTGCGCGGCTCCGTCTTGTCCTCGTCCATGGTCCCGTCTCCAAACACGGTGCGAGGCATCCTTCCGGTTGAGGATCGGCCTACCTCACCCGTTCGCAACCTTGCACCCACCGCGGAAAGCATGCTAGCAGCGCCGCGCTTTCCGGTCGTGCCCGCGGGGCCGACCCAACACCCCACGGATGGAGATGCGCATGGCCTCGCAGAATGGCGGCCCCAACCCGAATGCGGCGCCGTCGCTGAATGTGCTCGCGCAATATATCAAGGATTTCTCCTTCGAGAATCCCAATGCGCCGCGCTCCCTCGCCGCTCCTCCGAGCCAGCCCGACGTCAACATCCAGATCCACGTCAACGCCAAGCCGGGCGGCAATGGCGAGTTTGAGGTCGAGCTGAAGATCGACGGCGGCGCCAGCATTGAAGGCAACACCCTGTTCGCCTTCGAGCTGGTCTATGCCGGCGTGTTCCGCATCCTTAACATTCCGGAGCAGAGCCTGCAGCCGGTGGTGCTCATCGAGTGCCCGCGCCTGCTCTTCCCGTTCGCCCGCCAGATCATTGCCGACGCGGTGCGCAACGGCGGCTTCCCGCCCCTGATGATCGATCCGGTCGACTTCGCCGCGCTCTACCAGCAGCGTCTGCAGGCGGAAGCCGAGCGTCTCCAGGCCGGCCAGGCCTGAGCCTCGCCCTGACCTGATCTTCGACGGAGCCCGCCGCCGCAGCGCCAGACGCCTGCGGCGGCGGGCTTTTTCGTGCGGTCCTTTTCCTTTTGCCCGCGCCCGTCATTGTGGCAGGCTCCGCCGCGCCGGAGCGGCGCCAGTGGTGGCGCCGCGGGGGCGCGGGAGGCATTCCGGGCGCGGCGATGCGATCCATCCGTTTCAAGCTGGCCGCGCTGGCGGGCGCCACGGCGATTCTCGCTGTGCTTGCGGGCTTCAGCGTGCTCATCGCCCTGCGTGCCGTGGACGGGGCGCTGGAGGCGGCGGTGTCGGCCCAGCAGCGCCTCGATGTGCTGACCGAGATTTCCGCCCGCCTCTCCGAGTACGGCCTGGCCGCCATTGCCGCCACCGAAAGCCCCACCGCGGGCGCCGGCCGGCTTGAGGATGCGCGTTCGCGCGTTTCGGCCCTGCTCGAGGCCTCGACCGTGAAGGCGGTCCAGGCGGCGCCCGACGCGTCGAGCGGCCTCAGGCCGCAGGAACGCCTGCTGGCCCGTCTCAGGGCGGATTTCATTTCCCTCGACCGGCAGATTACCGCCGCGACCCGCGATCCGGATACCGTGCGCCGGGGCGACCGGGTGCGCGGCTCCCTCAACGCCTTCGCCGCCTCGGCCGGGCCGACACTCTCCCTGCTGGTGGAAAGCGAGCGTCGCGGCGTCACGGCTGCGCGGGAGGAGGCGGTGGCGCTGGCGGACCGGCTGCGGATCGGCGCGGTGGCCATTGCGCTGGCGGTGTTCGCCGCGGCGCTGGTGCTGTATCGCGCGCTGGCCCAGCCGCTGCTCGGCCGGCTGAAGGAGATCGACCGCGCGGCCGCCGCCATCGGCCGCGGCGATCTCTCCGCCCGCCTCGCTATCGGCCAGCGGGACGAACTAGGCGTGCTGATGGCCCGCTTCAACCGCATGGCCGCCCTCCTGGCGCGCCGCGAGCGAAAGGTGGCGCAGGACCGGGCGGGACTGGAGAAGACGGTGGCGGACCGAACCGCGGACCTCACCGAGGCAAACGCCCGTCTTGGCGCCATCGATGCATCCCGGCGCCGCTTCTTCACCGATGTAAGCCACGAATTGCGCACGCCGCTCACCGTCATCATCGGCGAATGCGACGTGACCCAGCGGGCGCCGGCCATCCCGGAGTCGCTGAGCCGCGCGGTGCTCACCACCATCCGCAAGCGCGCCGGCATGCTTCACCGCCGGGTGGAGGATCTGCTGCGGGTTGCCCGTTCCGAGAGCGGGGAGATCGAGCTGGTGTTCCAGGACACCCCCCTCGCGCCCCTTCTGGCCGATGCCGTGGCGGGGCTGGAGCCGGTGGCGCGGCGGCAGGGCGTCGCGCTGGTGCTTCACGCGCCGGAGCCGGGCCTTGTCGTGCATGCGGATCGCGAATGGCTCCGGCAGGTGGTGGAAGGCCTGATCGACAACGCCCTGCGTCATGGTCGCCCCCTCACCCGCGTCACCGTTTCGGTCGGGCACGGGGCCGATGCGGAGGGGCATGCGGTCGACATCATCAGCATCACGGACGATGGATGCGGCATTCCGCCCGAGGCCCGAGCCCGGTTGTTCGAGCGTTTCGCGCGCGGCGGCCGGCTCGGCGATGCCTCGGGCTTCGGCCTGGGGCTCGCCCTCGCCGATTGGGTGGTGACGCGGCACGGCGGACGTATCACACTGGAGGACGGCGAGGCGGGAGGCACCCGGGTGGTGATCGCATTGCCGCAGGCCGCAGCGGCCGGGGCGAGCGAACCCGCGGCAGAGCCCGGCCCCGCGATCTGACCGGCAACCCAACGCCGGCATTTCCGACAGGCCCTGCGGGCCGCGCACGCGGTCCGGGACAGCCCGAACGGGCACAGGAGGAACCATGAACATCCTGGTGGTGGAAGACGACAGCGACATCGGCGCCATGCTGAGCCGCGGCCTCTCCGCCGAGGGGTTCGACGTGACCGTCGTGGGACGGGCCGACGAGGCCCTCGAGACGGCGCGCCAGTACAATCCCTGCGCCGTGGTGCTCGACATGATGCTGCCGGACGGCTCCGGCATCGACGTGTGCCGGGCGCTGCGCGGCGCCGGCCATTCCGGCCCCATCCTGTTCCTCAGCGCCAAGGACGAGGTGCACGATCGCGCGGAAGGCCTCGGCGCAGGGGCGGACGACTACATCGTCAAGCCGTTCGTCTTCGGCGAGCTGGTGGCGCGGCTGCGCACCCATCTCCTGCATCGCCTCGGCGAAAGCCATTCCGACCGCGTCATGGCGGGGCGGCTGGTGCTCGACCCCTCCACCCGCACCGCGAAGTTCGGTGAAGTTCATGTGCGGCTCACCGAGCGCGAAGCCGATCTCCTGGCCCTGCTCATGGCCAGCCCGAATCGTCCCATCGCCCGGGGCGAGATCTTCGACCGGCTCTGGGCCAGCCAGGGCGGCGCCTCGCTCAACGTGGTGGACGTCTATGTGGGCTACCTGCGCACCAAGCTCGCGCCGGTGGGGCGCGCCGGCGGCCCCCAGGTGGCGACCGTGCGGGGGCGCGGCTTCATGCTCGACCTCTCCGCACCGTCAGCTCATTGATGAGCTCTAGAAGTATTGCAATGCAGCAAAAGATTTCACTTGCGGGAACCGATTCGGCTGCCAATATTTGACTCCGTTGTAGCGAAAAACCTCGTTACTTCAATTTCTTATGATCTTCTTATGAAGGTCGTGAGAGAACTCAGGAGGAAAGCATCATGCGCTGGAACAAGCCCCAGGTTTGCGAAGTCTGCGTCGGCATGGAAGTCACCGCTTACCTGCCGGCCGATTTCTGATCGACGGAGGTCGGGAGCCGCGAACGATTGGCAGGAGCGTCCGTCGCGTCATGCAGGTGATCGTTCTCGGTTCAGCGGCCGGCGGCGGCGTTCCCCAGTGGAACTGCCGCTGTCCGGTGTGCCAACTGGCTTGGAAGGGTGATCCACGGGTCACGCCCCGAACCCAGTCGAGCATCGCCGTCTCGGAGGACGGCGCCTCGTGGGTGCTCCTCAACGCTTCGCCCGATCTTCGGGCCCAGATCGCCGCGACCCGGTCACTTCAGCCCCGGGTGGATGGCCGCGACAGCCCCATTCGCGCCGTCGTCCTCACCAATGGTGACGTGGACCACATAGCCGGTTTGCTGACGCTGCGGGAGCAGCAGGCGTTCGAGGTGTACGGCACGGCCGACACGCTCGCGCTGATCGAACAGAATCAGGTCTTCGACGTGGTTTCCAAGGCGCTGGTGCGCCGGGAGCCGGTTTCGTTCGAAGTCCCGTTCTCGCCGGTTCCGGGGCTGACCATGGAATTCTTCACCGTGCCCGGCAAGGTGCCGCTCTGGCGCGAGGATGCCTCCCTCGTCATCGGCGAGGAGTCCGGCTCAACGGTGGGCGTGACGATCACCTCGGCCGGCAGCCGCCTCGTCTACGTGCCCGGCTGCGCCGCCGTGACGGACGCGCTGCGTCAGCGCATCTCCGGCGCCGACCTGCTGTTCTTCGACGGCACGCTCTATCGCGACGACGAGATGATCGCGGCCGGGATCGGCACCAAGACGGGCGCCCGCATGGGGCACCTGTCCATGTCCGGCGCGGACGGCACGGTGGCGCTGCTCGCCGACCTGCCTGTGGCGCGCCGGGTGTTCATCCATATCAACAACACCAATCCCGCGCTGATCGATGGCTCCGAGGAGCACCGCGCCGTGGAAGCGGCTGGCTGGACGGTCGCCCGGGACGGAATGGAGTTCTCCCTATGAGCGCGCAAGCCGCCGTCCGGGTGCTGGCCGAGGCCGCCGATCTTCCCACCGATTTCCCTGCCCTCCCCTCGCCGCAGGAGCCCCTATCGCCCGAAGGGCTGGAGGCCGCGCTGCGCGCGGTGGGCGCGACGCGCTATCACAACCTGCATCCCTTCCATAAGCTGCTGCATTCCGGCCGGCTGAACCGGGATCAGGTGCGCGCCTGGGCGCTCAACCGCTACTGCTACCAGTCCGCCATCCCCCGCAAGGATGCGGCCTTGATGGCCCGCTGCGACGACCGCGAGCTGCGCCGGGAATGGCTGCACCGCATCACCGATCATGACGGCTTCGGCGAGGATACGGGCGGCATCGAGCGCTGGCTGGTACTCACCGACGGCCTCGGCCTCGACCGGGCTTACGTGGTCTCTAGGGAAGGGGCGTTGCCCGCCACCAAATTCGCGGTGGAGGCCTATGTGCGCTTCGTCGCCGAGAACACGCTGCTGGAGGCGGTGGCTTCTTCCCTCACCGAGCTGTTCGCGCCGGGCATCCATGCCGAGCGCATCTCCGGCATGCTGGAGCACTACGACTTCATCAACGAGAAAGTCGTCGCCTATTTCCGCCGCCGCCTCGATCAGGCGCCGAAGGATGCCGATTTCGCCCTCGACTATGTGAAGCAGCACGCCCGCACGGCCGCCGAGCAGCGCGCCGTCATCCGCGCCCTCACCTTCAAGACCGAGGTGCTGTGGGCGCAGCTCGACGCGCTCTATCTCGCCTATGTGGCGCCGGGCTGGCCCGCGCCGGGTGCTTGGCGACCGGGCGTCGCCATCGTCGGGGAATGAGATGCGCGCCGAGGAAACCGACGTCCCGCGCCTGCCGCGGGGCGTGAAGCTCAAATACGATCAGGTGCGCGCCCGCCATGTGCTGCTGGCGCCGGAGCGGGCGTTCGACATCGACGAGACCGCCGCCGCCGTGCTGGAACTGGTGGACGGAAAGCGCACCTGCGCCGAGATCGTGGACGCCCTCGCCGCCCGTTACGACGAGAAGCGCGAGGTCATCGCCGATGACGTCAAGGATATGATCGGCGGCCTGATCGCGCGCCGGGTGATCGAGACATGAGCGAAACCGTGGCCGAGATGGAGACGAGGCAGCCCCCGCAGCCCGTGGCGGCGCCTCCGGTCGGCCATCCCATCGGCATCCTCGCCGAGCTGACCCATCGCTGCCCGCTCCGCTGCCCCTATTGCTCGAATCCGCTGGAGCTGGAGCGCCGCGAGGCGGAGCTCGACACCGCCACCTGGAAGCGGGTGCTGAGCGAGTCCGCCGCGCTGGGCATCCTCCACGTCCATCTCTCCGGCGGCGAACCGACCGCCCGGCCGGACCTCGTGGAGTTGACCGCCCATTGCGCCGCCGAGGGGCTCTACACCAATCTCATCACCTCCGGCATCGGCCGCGCCTCCGGCATGATCGACGCGCTGTCGGAGGCCGGGCTCGATCACGTCCAGCTCTCCGTGCAGGGCGCGAGTGCCGAGACCGGGGATCGCATCGGCGGCTACAAGGGCGGCCATGCGGCGAAGCTGGAATTTGCCCGGAAGGTCACGGACCTCGGCCTCCCGCTGACGCTCAATGCCGTCATCCATCGCGGCAACATCCATGAGGTGGAGGACATCATCGCCCTCGCCGTGGCGCTGAAGGCGCGCCGGCTGGAGGTGGCGCACACCCAGTATTACGGCTGGGCCTATGTGAACCGCGCCGCGCTCATGCCCGCCCGTCCTGACGTGGATCGCTCGGTGGCGCTGGTGGAGGAGGCGCGCCGGCGCCTTGAGGGCATTCTCGTCATCGACATGGTGATCCCGGACTATTACGCCCGCTATCCCAAGCCCTGCTCGGGCGGCTGGGGGCGGCGCACGCTGAATGTCACCCCCACGGGCCGGGTGCTGCCCTGCCATGCGGCGGAAAGCATCCCGAACCTCGAATTCTGGTCCGTGCGCGACCGGGCGCTGGGCGACATCTGGCGGTCTTCGCCGGCGTTCAATGCCTTCCGCGGCACCGACTGGATGCGCGAACCCTGCCGCAGCTGCGACCGGCGCGAGATGGATTTCGGCGGCTGCCGCTGCCAGGCCATGGCGCTGGCTGGCGACGCGGCGGCGACCGACCCGGCCTGCTCGCTCTCGCCCTTCCATGCCCGTGTCGAGGCGCTGGCGACGGAGGAGGCCGCGGCGGTCGCGCCGGACTACATTTATCGCACCATCGGCGGAGCGCCCGGGAAGGCGTCCGAAGGAGCCGCATCGTGAGCCTGCGTCACGCGTTGGGCCTCTGGCTCGTCCTCATGGCCGCCCTGTTCTCGGGCGGTGCCCTCGTCATGCCCCAGGCGGCGAGCGCGGCCGAGGCGCCGGCCGCATCCCAGTCCGCTACCCCGGATGCGGCGACGCTGTTGTTCGAGGCCCCGCAGCTGGCCAACACCAAGGCGGGCCAGACGCTTACATACAAATATTCCCGCAAAGTGGCCGATCCGGAACTCGGCGCGAGCTTTGAGGATCGCGTGGTGCTGATGATCGCGGCGAGCGCCAGCAGCAGCGGCGATGCCCGCGACGTCAGGGTCGATTTCTTCACGCCCGAGCGCCATCACGCCGCCGGCCCTTTCGAGGGCGTGACCACCAATCCCATGCTGCTCCTGTTCCTGGAGAACCACCTCGGGGACCTTGCCGGCCGGCTCAAGGGCAATCCGCGCTATTTCAAGACCGCCATCCGCACCGCCTTGCGCGACGCCGCCACCGTGACGGCGGCTGATCTCACCGTCGGCGGCCAGACGGTGAAGGGCTGGCGCGTCACGGTGACGCCGTTCAAGGGCGATCCCAATGCGGTGCGGATGCGGGGGCTCGATACCCTCGCCTATACGTTCGAGGTGTCGCCGGACGTGCCGGGCCAGATCGTGCGCATGGACATCAAGGCCGACGCGCCAGGGGGCACCCTGTGGGAGGAGAGCATCGCCTATGATCCGACGAGCCATTGAGGCCGGCGCCCTGCTGCTCGCCCTCGGCGGGGCTGCGGCTGCGGCGACTGCCAGCGACAACGATTACCCCACCTCCGCCCGCGTCGATTACGTGTTCGGCTGCATGGCGGCCAACGGCCAGACCCGGGAGGCCATGGCCCGGTGTTCCTGCTCGGTGGACACCCTCGCCTCCATCCTGCCGTACGATCACTATGTCGCGGCCGAGACGATCCTTTCCATGCGGCAGGGCGTGGGCCAGGCGGCCAATATCTTCCGCAACACGCCCCAATATGACGACACGATTGCAGAACTGCGCCGGGCGCAGGCAGAAGCAGAAATCACCTGCTTCAAGTAGAGCGATTTCGCGTCGCACAAATCATTCTCGCAGGCGCCGCACATGTGACGGGTTTTCGGCCCCGCTTCACTGTGTTAGCTTCCTCGCCAAGAACAGACGCATGGCGCACGGATTTTTCCGAAGCGCACTGCAACGACAAGCGGGCAACCGCCGCGGCGTCTTGATTGGGTCCGTCAATCCCCAAGGCAAAGCCATGGCCAGTTACCGCTTGAGTTCCGTTCTCTCTCCACTTGTCCCACGTTCTGGAGCCGGCTTCGCGCCGCCGCGCGCCCTTTGTCTGCCGGCCTTGCCGCGCGGCCTCTCTTCCGCGCAGGGGTGAGCCTCATGTCATCGGGTGAAACGACCGAAGCCGGTGCTCCCCGCATCGTGCGAGACGTGGTGTGTGGCTTCTGCGGCCTCGGCTGCGACGACATCGAGGTGGCCGTCGCCGGCCGCGTGGTGACACCGCGCAAGGCCTGCGCCGATGCCGCCCGCCTGCTGGCGCGTGGCGATGCGCCTCCGCCCTCTCCCCGCGTCAATGGCGCGCCGGCCAGCCTCGCCGAGGCGGCCTCCGCCGCGGCCGCCCATCTGAAGGCGGCGCGGTCCTCCGTATTCTCCGGCCTCGGCGCCGATCTCGAAGGGCTGCGACGGCTCTACGATATCGCCATGGTGGCGGGGGCGAGCATCGACCATTCCGCGTCCGGCGGGCTGTTCGCCAATCTCGACCGCCTCGCCCGCCGCGGCTGGATCGCCGCGACCCTGGCCGAGGTGCGCAACCGCTGCGACCTGCTGGTGGTGTTCGGCGACGACCCTACCGCGAGCTTCCACCGCCTGTTCGAGCGCATCATGCCGGTGCGTACGGGGGAGGGCGGCGACGCCGCCCCCCTGTTCGCGCCCTCCGGCCGGCGTGTGGTGATGATCGGCGCGCCATTCTCCGACGCTTCGCGCAAGGTCCTCGCCGGCCACGAGCTGAGCGAGATCCTGCTGCCGCCCGAACAGGTCGCCACCGCCGCCGCGCTGCTGGCGTCGGCCCTGGCCGGCCGCGACATCGGTGCTGTGGACGTGCTGCCCGGCACGGCCGGTGCCTCGCTGGCGGAGCTTGCCGACCTGCTCCGCGCCGCGCGCTACAGCGTTTTCACCTGGAACGCCGCGACCCTGCCGCAGGCGGATGCGGCCGCCGTCGCCGGTTCGGCCTCGGAGGCCGTGGACCTGTTGTCGCCGACCACCCGCGCCGCGGTGTTGCCGCTGGGCGGCCGCGACAACGTCACCGGCGCGCACCAGCTCGCGCTCTGGCGCTTCGGCTATCCCCTGCGCACGGCGATCGGTGCCGGAACCGCACGCCATGCGCCCGATCTCTACGCCACGGCCGCGGCCCTGAAGGACGGCGACCTGCTGCTCCATGCCAGTGCCTTCCGGCCTGATCCACCGCCCGAATTCAGCGCCGGTCCGGTGATCGTCCTCGCCCATCCCGACACGTCGTTTGCCCGCGAGCCGGACGTGTTCATCCCCGTCGGAACGCCCGGCGTCGATCATCCGGGGCATGTCTTCCGCATGGATTCCGTCGTCTGCCTGCCGCTCCAGGGCCTGCGCCCGACCGAGCTTCCGAGCCTCGCCGAGGCGGCCTCCGCCATCCTCGCCAATCTCGGGAGGGGCGCATGAGAAAGCGCGTCACCGGGGGGCGGGTGTTCGATCCCGCCAACGGCATCATCGACCAGGTCCGCGACGTGGTGCTTGAGGATGGGCGCATCATCGCTGATCCGGGGCCGGGCGGCAGCGAGGAGGTGGTGAACGCCTCCGGCTGCATCGTGCTCGCCGGCGGCATCGACCTCCACAGCCACATCGCCGGCGGCAAGGTGAACCTCGGCCGCCTCCTCATGAATGAGGACCGGGCGTTGTTCCCCGAGCCGTTCGGCGATTTCTGCGGCTGCGGCGGCGGGCGCGCGGCGCCGACCACCCACGCCACCGGCTGTCGCTATTCGCAGATGGGCTACACGGCGGTGTTCGAGCCTGCGGTCGTGGGCGCCAATGCCCGCCATGCGCATCTCGAGATGGCGGACATCCCGAACATCGACACCGGCGGCTTTCTGGTGCTCGGCAACGACGACTTCCTGCTGCGCCTGATCGCCATGGGCGAAGGCCAGCAGGCGATCAACGATTACGTGGCCTGGATGCTCAAGGCGACCCAGAGCTGCGCCATCAAGATTGTGAACCCGGGCGGCATCAACGCCTTCAAGTTCAACGGCCGCAACCTCGATCTGGACGAGGCCGGCCCGTTCTACGAGCTGACGCCCCGCCGCATCCTCAACACGCTGCAGCGGGCGGTGACGGAGCTGGGCGTGCCCCACCCGATCCATCTGCACGGCTGCAACCTCGGCATTCCCGGCAATGTGAAGACCACGCTCGCCACCATGGGCGCGACGGAGGGCTTCCCCCTCCATCTCACCCACATCCAGTTCCATTCCTATGGAACCGAGGGCGACCGGCACTTCTCCTCCGGCGCGGCCGAGATCGCTGAGGCGGTGAACGCCATGCCGCACATCTCGGTGGACGTGGGCCAGATCATGTTCGGCCAGACCGTGACCGCCTCGGCCGACCTCATGTCGCAGTACCGCAACCACTCCATCGCCGATCCCAAGAAGTGGATCGGCATGGATATCGAGATGGACGCGGCCTGCGGCGTGGTGCCGTTCAACTATCGCGACACGTCCTTCGTGAACGCGCTGCAATGGGCCATCGGGCTGGAGCTGTTCCTGCTCATCGAGGACCCGTGGCGGGTGTACCTCACCACGGACCATCCCAACGGCGGCCCCTTCACCTCCTACCCGCACCTCATCCGCCTGTTGATGGACAAGCCCTTCCGCGACCATCACCTCAGGCAGATTCACAAGGCGGCGCGGTCCCATACTCGGCTCGAAAGCATCTCCCGCGAGTACACTCTGGAGGAGATCGCCGTCGTCACCCGCGCCGCGCCGGCCCGCACCCTGGGCCTCAAGGATCGCGGCCATCTCGGCCCCGGCGCGCGGGCGGATGTGGTGCTTTATGAGGATCAGCCGGACCGGGAAGCCATGTTCGCCCACCCGCGCATCGTGATGAAGGACGGCGAGGTGGTGGTGGTGAACGGCGAGATCGTCGCCCTCACCGAGGGGCGCACCTATGCGGTGCATCCCCCCTCCGACCCCTTGATGGACAAGAGGCTGGAGCGCTGGTTCGACGAGGCGGTGGGCCTGAAATCCAGCCATTACCAGATCGCCGACGGGGAGATCCGTGGCGGCCAAGGCCCTGAAATCGTGGAGCTGAAGCCGTGAGCGCACCAGCCCCCCTTCTCATCAACGGCGTCGAAATCCGCGACAGCTTCGCCGAAGCGTTTCCCATGGCGGGAACGCGTCTCATCATCACCGCCGATACGCCGCGCTGGGCGCACACCGCTGCGGCGAGCCTCACCGGGTTTGCCACCTCGGTGATCGGCTGCGGTTGTGAGGCGGCTATCGAACGCGAGATTCCGGCCGAAGAGACCCCGGACGGACGGCCCGGCTATGCCGTGCTCATCTTTGCCATGTCGCTGAAGGACCTGAAGAAGATCGTGCCGCTCCGTGCCGGGCAATGCGTGCTCACCTCGCCCACCTCGGCGCTCTATGCCGGTCTGGAAGGCGGCTCCCCCGTCCCGCTCGGAAAGGCGCTGCGCTATTTCGGCGACGGCCACCAGATGTCGAAAAACCTCGGCGGCAGCAGGATCTGGCGCATTCCCGTGATGGAGGGCGAGTTCGTCTGCGACGAGATCGTCGGCTCCACGACGGCGGCGGTGGGCGGCGGCAATTTCCTCATCCTCGCCCGCTCGCGCCCGGCGGCGCTGGCGGCGGCGGAGGCGGCGGTGGCGGCCATGGGGCAGGTGCGGGGGGCCATCATGCCCTTCCCGGGCGGGGTGGTGCGGTCCGGCTCCAAGGTCGGCTCCAAATATGCCGGCCTGATCGCCTCCTCCAATGACGCCTACTGCCCGACGCTGCGGGGCATCGCCAAAACTGCTTTGCCGGCTGAAGTCGAGAGCGTGCTGGAAATCGTCATCGACGGACTCAGCGAGGGCGAGGTGGCGGAGAGCATGCGCGCGGGCATCACGGCGGTGTGCGGCCTTGGCGCCGCGGGTGGCGTGGTGGCAGTGGATGCCGGCAATTACGGCGGCAACCTCGGGCCCTTCCATTTCAAGCTGCATCAGCTGATGGCGCAGGAGGCGGGACGATGAGTGGCTTCCGCCTGACATTGAAGGCCCCGCTCACCGCGCGGGTTGATGCATCAAGCCTTCTGCCCGCTGTATTTGCAGGGGCAAGCGCAGCCGAGGTCGCCGCACGCACGGTTCCCTTCGGCACGGGCGTCGCTCTGGTCGGGGACCTCTTTGAAGTCGCCGCCAGCGAAGGCGATGCGCTGGTTCTTTCCGGCGACCCCCGGCTCGACTATGTGGGCGCGGGCCTTGCCGACGGTGAGATCCGCGTGGAGGGCAGCGTCGGCGCGGCCGCCGGGTCGGGCATGAGTGGCGGTCGCGTGGTGATTTCCGGCGACGCCGGCGACGGGCTTGCGGCTGGCCTAACCGGCGGACGGATCGAGGTTTTCGGCAATGCCGGCAAAAATGTCGGCGGTCCGAGGCCGGGTGAGCGTCAGGGCATGCGGGGCGGGGTCGTCTCCATTGCCGGCCGGGTGGGGGATGGCCTCGGCGCGCGGTTGCGCGGTGGCCTGATCCTGGTTGCTGGCGATGCCGGGGCGGGTGCGGCGGATGGTCTGTTAGCCGGCACGCTTGCTGTGGCGGGTCGGCTCGGTCCCGGCGCCGGGCGCGGCATGAAGCGCGGCTCCATCCTCGTTTCCTCCACGCCGGAGGCTCTGGCCCCTGGCTTTGCCGAGGCGGGACCGCAGGATTTCGTGGCCTTGAGGCTACTGGCGCGGCGCGTGCCGGAGCTGGCCGCGCTGTTCGGAGGAGAACTGTCCGGCCGGGCCGTGCGCCTTGTCGGCAACCGGTTGGCCGGCGGGGAAGGCGAAATTCTCGTCTTGAGCTAAGCCGGCGAAATATCAGATCAAGAAACCAGAAGAGGAACGCCCCGATGCGCACATTGTTCGTTTCCGCTCTCCTCCTCGCTGCCGCCACCGGCTCGGCCTATGCCGATCCGGACGTGGCCAAGGGCGAGACCGTTTTCAAGAAATGCATGGCCTGCCATGCCATTGGCCCGGATGCCAAGGTGAAGGTCGGCCCGCCGCTGAACGGCATCGTCGGTGCCAAGTGGGCACATTTCGAGGGCTACGCCTATTCCCAGGATATCAAGGACGGCGCCGCCGCCGGCAAGGTCTGGGACGTGGCCACCCTCAACGACTATATCGAGAACCCCAAGCATCTGGCACCGAAGGGGAAAATGGCCTTCGCTGGCGTCAAGAGCGAGTCGGAGCGGGCGGACCTCATCGCCTTCCTCGCCCAGTTCAAGCCCGACGGCAGCAAGTGACGATATAGCCGGCTAATTGAATGCGAGACGCGCCACGGCCACGGCCGGGGCGCAGTCGGCCGCTAGGCCCGCGAGGCGGGTGTCGCCGGCGAGCAGCAGTCCGGCATGACGGTAGGGGCGCCCCGTCCTTTGCGCCAGCCGCCCCACCAGGAAACGACCCACACCGGCCCCGATCAGAGGGGCATCGGGCGCGACACCTCCGGCGGACGAGACCTGGGCGAGGGCCATGTGGAGGCGGTGCATCTGCACCTCCGCCGCCGCCGCTGCGAGGGCCTTTGCTTCCTCCATGGTTGAGGGTCCGAGATCGCGCCCCACCATCCGCAAAAGCCGGCGGGCACTGGCGTCGCACGTCTTGTCGCCCCCATCGGCAGCGGGGTGGAGGTCGGCTCCTTCAGGCAGTTCGCCGGTCAGCCGATGCACGTCGGCCGTGGTGGCGAAATACTCCGCCATGAGGGGGACGAGCCGCCCGCGAAACGGCAGGGCCTGCGCCAGCGCCATCACCGGCGTGCGGGCTGCGCCGGTATAGACCAGCTCCCCGGTCTCCAGCCGCGCGGCATCCGAATAGCCGCGAAAGCAAAGTTGAGAGCCGGCAAAGGGAATGAGATCGGTCGTGGTCGATCCGATATCCGCGAGGATGCCATCGCCCGCTATGGCGGCCAGCGCCGCGGCGGTGGCGTGCCAGTTGGCGGAAGCGATGTCGGCGGTATTCAGATGGGCCTCAGAGAGGCTGACAAAGCCGGCTCGGCCCGCATAAATGCGGGTGTCAGGCCCCAGTAACCCCCCCAGTTCAGTGGCGATATCGATGACGCCAGTTGCCCTGTCAGGCCACAGGTCGACGAGTTCACCCGTCATCGTCACCACGGATCGACCCGACACGGGGGGCATGGTCGCCATGGCCTCCCGCAACCTGTCGAGACCCTGCCAGAGGGCACAGGGCGCGAGGTGGATGGATACCAACGCACCGTCCGGTCCCAGGACCGCCCTTTTGAGGTGGGCGCCGCCCACGTCCCAGCCGATCAGGAGGTCGCTCATGCCAGGGCCAGCTCCACGGTCGCGGGATGAAGGGGCGCCTCGCCGGTCCCCGCCGCGAGGGCGGGGAGGAGGGTGGCGGGGTTGAGGCCCAGCGCCTGCCGGAGGCCGGCATAGGCGGTGGTGAGGCGGGGATTGATCTCCACCACCACCGGTCTCGCCGCGGTCAGGATGATGTCGATGCCGATGAAGCCGTCGAGGCCGGGGCAGGCGGCGACCACCGCCCGCGCCAGGGACGCCAGCCGTCCGTCGTCCGCTTGCGCCCCCACGGTGAGGCCGGAGAGGGAGAGGCGGCCGTCGCGCACGGTGATGTGCTGGCGGTTGACGCAGAGGAGGCGGGCCTCGCCCGCCGCCACCAGAACGGTGAGGCTCGCCGCGTCCCCTTCCACATAAGCCTGGATCACCACGCCCTCCGTCGCCTCGGGGGCGGCGGGTACGCCGGCGGGCCAGAGGAAGGTGGCCTCGCAGCCGGCGCCGTCGTCCGGCTTGGTGATTCGGGCGCCGGGAATCTCGGGCGCGTCGGCCAGCGGATAGGTGGGGATATGCGGCACCCCCGCCAGCGCCAGGCGCCGGGCGGTTTCCAGCTTGCTGGTGGCGATGAGGATGGCCTCGGGGGTGGAGGCCAGCACCGGCTTGCCCGTCGCCGCCAGCATGCGCACGAGATCGGCGAGGATGCCCCCCGTCTCCGGCGCCACCGGCCAGATGAGGTCGGCGTCGTCGGCCAGCGTCCGCCACAGCACCCAGGCGCTGGCGTGGAGCCCCACCGGGATCGCGCCCTCAAGGGGGAGGCGCTCATCGCAGGTGGTGAGAATCTCGGGCGGCGACGGCAGCGCGGCGAGGTCGGCCAGCATGGCGTCGCGGATCAGCGCCGCCTCGGCCGCGAGGCTCGGCGGCAGCGCCTCGCGGCGCATGCCGCCGCCGGTCACATACTCCAGCACCAGAACGCGCATGTCGGTCTCCGGCGCCGGTCAGGCGCTCACCGTCTCGCCCACGAGGCAGGCGGCCAGCGGCTCGGCCATGTTGCGGCCGGTGGCGTCGAACAGGCCGTGCCAGGCCGGCATGGAATTCACCTCCAGCACCTTCAGCCGCCCCTCCGCGTCGCGGATGAGGTCGACCCCGGCATAGCTGGCGCCCACGGCCGCCGCCGCGCGCACCGCATAATCCGCCAGAAGCCCCTCGGCCGCCACCTCGGCGCCGGTGGCGCCCTGGTGGATGTTGGTGATCCAGCCCTTGGCCCGGCGGGCCATGGCCGCCTCGGCGCGGTTGCCCACCACGAACACCCGGAAATCCTCGTGAACGGCATCCGGCCCGCCCTGGGCCGGCGCCGCCACGAAATCCTGCAGGTAATAGACCCCGCCCACCGCCTCGGGCTCCGGCAGCGCGCCCTTGGGGGGAATGCGCTCCAGCCCGCGACCCTGCGCACCGAAGAGGGGCTTCAGCACGCTGTCGCCGGGGGCTGAGTCCACCAGCATGCGGGCGGTGGCGGCCTCTTCCAGCACGAGGGTGCGCGGGGTGGGCAGGCCGGCATGGGCGAGCAGGAAGGTGGTGGCGCTCTTGTCCACGCAGCGCTCGATGGCGCGGGCATCGTTCATCACCCGCACCCCCAGCGCGGCCAGCGCGTGCAGCACGCCGAGCCGGTGGGTGATCTGCTCCAGCGTGCCGGCGGGCACCGAGCGCACGAAGCAGGCCTCCGGCAGATCGTCGCCGAAGCCGGGCAGCAGCAGGCCGTGCGCCGTCTCGCCCACGGCGAAGCCGCAGGCGCGCAGCGAGACGATGCGGGGCTTCACGCCCCGCGCCTTCAGGGCAGCCACCAGCGAGCGGGTGTGCCAGTCCACCCGCTCGGCGAAGATCACGAATCCGGCCACCTCACACCCCGAAGGAGCGGGCGATGAGGTTGGCGTCGAAGCCGCCGGCGGTGAAGCTCGTGCCCTGCTCCATGGCCGTCACGGTCACGCGGGCGGGGGAGAACAGCAGCGGGTCCACCTTGTAGAAGTCGCAGTCATAGCCCGCGAAGATCTCGCCGAACGGCCGGCCATAGTCGCGCGAGGCGAGCGAGGGCAGGCGCTTGGCGAGATCCTGCGCGGCCTCGGACGAGCCGCGCACGAAGAGCTGCACGTCGCCGCCATAGAGCACCGCATCATTGGTGCGGCCCATGGCGGTGAGGAAATCCGGCGAGGGCGGCGCCACGGGGGCAGAGCCGATGCCGTCCACGATGTGCTCCAGCGGGAAATGGAGCGCATGCGCCTTGTGCAGCGCCACTTCCAGCACGCGGGCGACTATCTGCACCGTGCCGGCCAGCGACGAGGTGGGGGTGAGGATGAAGGTGACGGCCGTGGGCGCCACGCCGCAGCGGCTGGCCACCTCCTGCACCACCTCGGCGGGCGGGGCGACGCCGGTTTCCAGCACCAGAGCGACATGATCGCCATGGTCGCGGCAGCCGAGTTCCGCGAACAGCGGCTCCACCGCCGCCATGGCCCGGCCGGGGCCGGAGCCCAGCGCGAAGAAGTCTCCGTGGGCGAGGCTCCAGCCGGCATACTGGCTGGCGAGGCACGCGGTGACGGGATCGGTGGTGGTGACGCTCACCAGCGTGTCGAAGGGCGAGAAGCGCCCGCCGGGCACGAGGGCCACCTTGCCGAGGCCGCCAAGGCAGATTTCGGCGATGCGGCGACCGGCCTCCAGCGAGCCGGGCATCGAGATGCCGGCATCCACGATGCGGCAGCCGAGCGGGCCGGTGGAGACGGCGAGCCGCAGCTGTGTGGCGTCGGCCACCAGCGCCTCCACGAGGGGGGCGACCTGATGGGCGAGGCTGATGCCGCCGGGAAGGGGCATGTCGGCGGCGAGGGCGTGAGATTTTGTCATGGCCGCACCTCTCGCGCGGGGCAAACGGCGGCGGTCCCCGCGCAGCAGGCGCGGAGCCGGCGGGGAGAAGAGATGATCGTACGCATGGGGCTCAGGCGTCCAGGGTTCTCGCCAGCTCGAACACCACCGGAAGGTCGATGAAGAGCGGGGTGGTGGTCTCGCACATGCGCTTCAGCAGGGTGTGCTGGACCGCGTATTTGAGATTGCCGATGGCGAGCGCGCCGATGCCGATGCCGTGGGGCAGCTGCGCCGCCGCATCGTGGGCGCCGATGCCGGCGATGCCGGCGGGGGGCACGGCGTTCACATCCGCCGCGACGATGAGGTTCTTCGCGGCTTCGAGGTGCGCGGCGTTGAGGATCTGCACGCCCGCCTTGCCGGTGGCGAGGATGACTTCCGCCGAGGGCACCAAAGCCGCCTTGTCCGCGTCGGTCACGGCGGCGGTGCAGGAGACGTCGAGGCCGAAGCGGGCCTTGATGTCCCTGGCCTTCTCCTCCACCGCGGCGACCTCGCGATGGCTGACGAGGGTCACGTCGGCCCCGGCGCTGGCGGCGATCACCGCGGCCACCGAGCCCACCACGCCGGTGGCGCCGTAGATCTGCACCTTGGCGCCCTTGAGGCCGTCGGCGCGGACCTTCACCAGGGCCTGCTCCACCTTGGCGATCATGGCGGCGGCGGTGGTGAAGGAGCCGGCCGGATCGGGGAAGATGGAAATCTCGAAGGGCGGGAAGATGGAGGCCTTCGCCTCATTGGCCATGTCGAAGGCGAGCGCGGCATCCTTGCCGCCGATGAACAGACCGGTGCGCGGCGCCGCCTGCGGGGCGCGCGAGAACATCATGTCCTGCGTCAGGTCGCGGACTTCCTCCGGCTTCACCCGCGAGTATTGCGCGATGGTGAGATAGCCGGCATCGGCCGCCATGTTCACGTCGAACGGGCTCACATGCGCGAGCGGCGTGATGATGTGGAGAATGGGGGGAATAGAGGCGGAATCCGCCATGGGTCAGCTCCGTGCCAAAGGGAAACATAAGCGGGTGGCTTCGCCCCTAAGCTTCAGAGGAAGCTGAAGGAACGCCGCGGTTGTTTCCCCGCACGCAAGTCAATGGAGGGATTGTTTAATCATGTGGAGGGACGGCGCAAGCCCTGCCGTTTCCCGCGCAGCAGGAATCGTTGCTGCAATGCGGAACGGGTTTTGCGCGGGAGGGCGCGGTGCGGCGGCTTGCGCGTCGTTGCGCTGCGATGGCCTGCGACACGGACACGCGGACGGGGGGCACGCAAGTGTCATCGCCCGCACGAGGCGGGCGATGACGGCGGTGTGGGTGTCGGAAGGGAAAGCCCTCAGGCGATCAGGCGGTAGGCGGGCAGCGTGAGGAATTCCTCAAAGCTGTCGGCCAGCGTCATGTCGGAGAACAGCTTGATGGCCTCGGGGAAGCGGCCGGAATCATAGACTTCCGGGCCGAGCACCGAACGCAGGTTCGCCATCTCGTCGTCCAGCAGGGCGCGGAACAGCTCGGGCGTCACGGTGCGGTCGTCGTCCAGCGTGGCGCCGAGGTGGATCCACTGCCACACCTGCGCACGGCTGATCTCGGCGGTGGCCGCATCTTCCATGAGGTTGTAGAGCGGCACCGCGCCACGGCCACGCAGCCATGCCTCGATGTACTGCACGCCGACGCGGATGTTCTCGCGCAGGCCGGCTTCCGAGCGGGTGCCCTGATGCACCTCCAGCAGGTCGTCGCGGGTGACGGCCACGTCGCTGGGCTTGGCGTCGCGCTGGTTGGCGGCGGGCATCAGGCGGTTGAACACCTCCATGGCCACCGGCACGAGGTCCGGGTGGGCCACCCAGGTGCCGTCGCAGCCCGAATTGGCCTCGCGCTCCTTGTCGGCCTTCACCTTGGCGAAGGCGGCGGCATTGGCTTCCGCATCGCCCTTCACCGGGATCTGCGCGGCCATGCCGCCCATGGCGAAGGCGTTGCGGCGGTGGCAGGTGCGCACGAGGAGGATGCCGTAGGCCTTCAGGAAGGCCTCGCTCATCACCATGCGGCTGCGGTCCGGGGTGAGGAAGCGGTCGTTCTTCCCGAGGCGCTTGATGAAGGAGAAGATGTAGTCCCAGCGGCCGAGGTTGAGGCCGGCGATGTGGTCCTTCATCTCGAACAGGATCTCGTCCATCTCGAACACCGCGGGCAGCGTCTCGATGAGGACGGTGGCCTTGATGGTGCCGACCGGCAGGCCGAGCGCGGTCTGGGCGGCGACGAACACCTCGTTCCACAGCCGGGCCTCAAGATGGCTCTCGGTCTTCGGCAGGTAGAAATAGGGGCCGGAGCCCTGCGCCAGCGCGGCCTTGGCGTTGTGGAAGACATAGAGGCCGAAGTCGAACAGCGCGCCGGAGATTTCCTCGCCGTCCACCAGCACATGGGCTTCCGGCAGGTGCCAGCCGCGCGGGCGGATGATGAGCACGGCCGGGGTGGCGCCGAGCTTGTAGGACTTGCCGTTGTTGGCGTCGACGAAGTCGATGGCGCCGGCCCAGCGGTCCTTCAGATTGATCTGGCCCTCGATCATGTTCTCCCACACCGGGGAGGAGGCATCCTCGAAGTCCGCCATGAACACCTTGGCGCCGGAGTTCAGCGCGTTGACGATCATCTTGCGGTCCACCGGCCCGGTGATCTCGACGCGGCGGTCGAGCAGGTCGGCGGGCAGGTCCGCGATGGTCCAGTCGCCGTCACGGACGGCCTTGGTTTCGGGCAGGAAGTCGGGCAGCGTGCCGGCGTCGAACGCCACCTGCCGCTCGGTGCGGCGGGCGAGCAGGGCCTTGCGGGTGGGGTTGAAGGCGCGGTGCAGGTCGGCGACGAAGGCCAGCGCCTCGGGGGTCAGGATTTCGTCGAAGCGGGGGCCGAGCGCGCCGGTGATCTCGATGCCCGCGGCCGGGGCAGTCTTCAGGGCAGGGGACGACATGATGTCGGGTCTCCTCGTGTGAAGCCTGAAGCGCGTGGCGTCGCCGCAGGCGGGAACCGTCCCGGGGCCGTGGCAGCCCCGAAGCGGGATGGAATGCGTCAGCGCGCGGCCGTGACGGCCGAAAGAAGCGCGCGCGCAGCAAGTTCGGGATCGGGGGCGGCGCAGATGGCGGAGACCACCGCCACCCCGTCGGCTCCGGCGCGGATGACCTCGGCGGCAAGCGCGCCGTCGATGCCGCCGATGCCGACGATGGGCAGGCGGGTGAGCGCGCGCACCGCCGTGACGCCGGAGGCGCCGATGGCGGCGCCGGCGTCTTTCTTGGTGCCGGTGGCCTTCACCGGACCGACGCCGAGATAATCCACGGCTCCGATGTCGGACGCGGCGAATTCCGCCGGATTGCCCACGGAGAGGCCGAGAATGCGCTCCGGCCCCAGAAGGGCGCGGGCGTCGGCGGGGGCCATGTCGTCCTGGCCGAGATGCACGCCGTCCGCATCCGCCGCCACCGCCACGTCCACCCGGTCGTTGATGATGAGCGGGATGGCGAGCGGCGCCAGCAGCGCCTTCAGCGCGCGGGCCTGCTCCACCAGCGCGCGGCCATGGGCGTCGGGATCGCGCAATTGCACGATGGTGGCGCCGCCCTTCACTGCCGCCTCCACCGTCGCCACGAGACCCCGCGCCGCGACAAGGCGCGGGTCGGTGACGAGGTACAGGGTCAGGTCGAAGGGACGGGACATCTTTGGCTCACGGGTGCGGGCGTGCTGCGGCGCAGCGTAAGCCGCCCCGCTCCCTTATCTCAATGCGCTTCGGTGCGAAACGTCGCATGCGACGAAGGTCTATTGACCGCATCGCACATGCGTCTTTGCCCAATCGGCAACAATCCTCAGGCCGCTTTCGCCCGTCCGGCCAAAGCGGCGGGGGCGGGGCCGCCGGTGGCCCAGTCCAGCAGCTCCACCGTGTGGACGATGGGAATGCCGGTGCCGGAGCCGATCTGCGTCATGCAGCCGATGTTGCCGGCGGCGATCACGTCGGGGGCGAGCGCCTCCAGCGTCGCCACCTTGCGGTCCCTGAGCTGCCCGGCAATCTCGCTCTGGAGCATGTTGTAGGTGCCGGCCGAGCCGCAGCACAGATGCGGGTCGAACGGCTCCACCACCTCGAAGCCGACACGGCGCAGGAGGTCCATGGGCGGCGTCTTCACCTTCTGCCCGTGCTGGAGCGAGCAGGCGGAATGGTAGGCGACGCGCATCCCGCGCGGCGTCTCGGCCTTGGGCAAATCGAGGGTGGGCAAAAACTCGCTGATGTCGCGGGTGATGGCCGAGACCCGCGCCGCCTTCTCCGCATAGGCGGGGTCGAGGCGCAACATGTAGCCATAGTCCTTGATGGGCGTGCCGCAGCCGGAGGTGGTGACGAGGATGGCGTCGAGCCCCCCGGTCTCCATCTCCCGGATCCACACATCCACATTGTTGCGGGCGAAAGCGAGCGCCTCCTCCTCCCGGCCCATGTGGTGGACGAGCGCTCCGCAGCAGCCCTCGCCCTTCACCCGCACCACGTCCACACCCTGCCGGGTGAGCAGGCGGATGGCGGCTTCGTCGATGCCGGGGTTCAGCACCGGCTGGGCGCAGCCCTTGAGCAGCGCCACCCGCGCCCGGCGCGTGCCCTGGGCGGGATGCACGCCGCCCTTGTCATCCGCCGCGCGGCCATGGGGCAGGCCGGGGGCGAGGCGCAGCATGGCGGCGAGCGGCTTCAGCGCCGGCACTTTCGCGAACAGCCCGGCGAACGGCTTGCCGGCGAGCGCGCCCATGAGGGCGAGGCGGAAGCGGTCGGGATAGGGCAGCACCCTGGCCAGCACCTCCCGGATCATCCGGTCGGCGGCGGGGCGGGAATAGGTCTTCTCGATATGGACGCGGGCGGTGTCCACCAGGTGCATGTAGTTCACGCCCGAGGGGCAGGTGGACATGCAGGAGAGGCAGGAGAGGCAGCGGTCGATGTGCTTCACCTCCTCCTGCGTCGCCGGCCGGTCGTTCTCCAGCATGTCCTTGATGAGGTAGATGCGCCCGCGCGGGCTATCCAGCTCGTCTCCCAGCAGCACGTAGGTCGGGCAGGTGGCGGTGCAGAAGCCGCAATGCACGCACTTGCGCAGGATGGAATTGGCCGCCTCCACATGCGGATCGGCGAGCTGGGCGAGGGTGAAGTTGGTCTGCATGGGCGCTCAGCCGTGACGGAGGAACGAGGGGACGGGGGTGCGGGCCATCTCACATCCCCGCATGCATGCGGCCGGGATTGAGCACCAGGCCGGGATCGAAGCTCTCCTTCACCCTTTTGGTCAGCGCCGCCAGCGCCCCGTCGAGGGGCTGGAACACCGCCGTGCGGGCGCGCTCGGCCGCGCTGGCGCGAATGAGCGTCGCGTGGCCGCCGAAGGGGGCAAGGGCGGCGCGCACATGGTCCGCATGGGCGGCCTCGCCCGGCAGGCAGAGCCAGATCAGGCCGCCGGCCCAGTCGCAATAGGCCTCGCCGCCGAGGTCGGCGGCCAGCTTCGCCGCCAGTTCCGGCCCCGCCTTGGGCTGGGTGGAGAGGCGCCAGACCGCCCGCTCGCCCGCGCCGGCGAAGGGGATCACGTCGCGCACCGCCTGCCACAGGGGGCGGGAGGTCTCGGTCTCCAGCACTTCGGCCCGGCCGATGCCGGCCAGCACCTTCAGCAGCATGGCGCGCCGCGCGGAGACGGAGGGCGGCACGCCCTCCATGCGCAGGGCGACCAGCGCCGGGGAGCCGGACAGGCCGGGCAGGCGGCCCGCCACGCCTTCGGGCAGGAAGGCGGCGCCGGACACCTCGCAGGAGGAGCCCATGGCCGCCGAGAGCGCCGCCGCCGCCTCGGCCGGCGAGGCGACGCGGGCGATGACGGTCTCCTCCATGGGCGGACGCGGCAGCACCTTGAGCGTGATCTCGGTGGCGATGCACAGCGTGCCGAAGGCCCCGGCCATCAGGCGGGGCAGGTCGTAGCCGGTGACGTTCTTCACCACCCGCCCGCCGGACTTGAACGGCTCGCCGCGCCCCGACACCGCCTTGATGCCGAGGGCATGGTCGCGCACCGCGCCGTGGCTGATGCGGCGGGGGCCGGCGAGGTTCACCGCGAACATGCCGCCGATCGTGCCCCGCCCGGCGGCGCCGCCGAGCAGCGGCCCGGTGTCCATGGGCTCGAAGGCCAGCATCTGCCCGCGTGCCGCCACCATCTCCTCGATGTCGGCGCGGGGCGTGCCGGCGCGGGCGGAGAGCACCAGCTCCTCCGGCTCGTAGAGGGTGACGCCCGAGAGGGCGGAGAGGTCGAGGGTGAGGTCGGTCTGGCTCGGCCGGCCGAGGGCCTGCTGGGAGCCGTGGCCGCGCACTTCCAGCGTCTTGCCGGCGCCGAGGGCGGTGCGGACCGTCTCCGCGACCTCCTGCTCGTCGCGCGCTGCGATGATGTCGCTCATGATCTGGGCCCTGGATAGGTGAAGGCGCGCGCTCTAAAAGCGCGGCAGGTCCGGGAACGGCAGCGCGCCGCCCGACACGTGCATGCGGCCCATTTCGGCGCAGCGGTGCAGGGTGGGGAACACCTTTCCGGGGTTCAGCAGGCTCTTGTCGTCGAAGGCGCATTTCAGCCGCAGCTGCTGGGCGAGATCGACCTCATTGAACATGGTGGGCATGAGGTCGCGCTTCTCCACGCCCACGCCGTGCTCGCCGGTGAGCACACCGCCCACCTCCACGCACAGCCTGAGGATGTCGGCGCCGAAATTCTCCGCCGCCTCCAGCTCGCCCGGCGCGTTCGCATCATAGAGGATGAGCGGGTGCAGGTTGCCGTCACCCGCGTGGAACACGTTGGCGACGCGCAGGCCGTACTGCACCGAGAGTTCGCGCATGCGCGAGAGCACATAGGGCAACTGGCGGCGCGGGATGGTGCCGTCCATGCAGAGGTAATCGGGCGAGAGGCGCCCCACCGCCGGGAAGGCGGCCTTGCGCCCGGCCCAGAAGCCGAGCCGCTCCGCTTCGCTGGTGGAGACGCGCAGCGTGACCGAATTGCAGCCTTCGGCGATGCGCGTCACCTCCTCCAGAAGGTGGGCGCATTCCGCCTCCGGGCCGTCCAGCTCGACGATGAGCAGGGCTTCCACATCCAGCGGATAGCCCACGTTCACGAAGGCCTCGGCGGCGGCGATGGCGTCGCGGTCCATCATCTCGATGGCGGCCGGGATGATGCCGCCGCCGATGATCCGCGCCACGCACTCGCCGGCATCCTCGGAGGTGGGGAAGCCCACCAGCACCGCGCGGGCGGTGTCCGGCTTCTTGAGAAGGCGCACGGTGACTTCCGTCACCACCCCCAGCAGCCCCTCGGACCCGATGATGACGGAGAGGAGATCGAGCCCGCCGGCATCGAGATGCTTGCCGCCGAAGCGCACGATCTCGCCGGTGATGAGCACCATCTCGACGCCCAGCACGTTGTTGGTGGTGAGGCCGTATTTCAGGCAGTGCACGCCGCCGGAATTCTCCCCCACATTGCCGCCGATGGAGCAGGCGATCTGCGAGGAGGGGTCGGGCGCGTAATAGAAGCCGAGATGGTCCACCGCCTTGGAGATGCCGAGGTTCGTCACCCCCGGCTGCACCACGCAGGCGCGGTTGGCGGTGTCGATGTCGAGCACGCGGTTGAACTTGCCGAGCCCCAGCAGCACCGCATCCTGAAGCGGCAGGGAGCCGCCGGAGAGCGAGGTGCCCGAGCCGCGCGGCACCACACGGATCTCGTTGTCGTGGCAGTATTTGAGGACGGCGGCCACCTGCTCGGTCGTGCTCGGCAGCACCACCACGAGGGGCAGTTGGCGATAGGCGGTGAGGCCATCGGATTCGTAGGGCCGCATCTCCCGTTCGTGGGCGATGACGCCCTCGCCGGGCACGATGGCCCGGAGCGCGGCGATGATCTCCTCCCGTCGGGCGAGCACCCGAGCATCCGCTTCCGGCAGCCTGAGGCCCGGAGTGGTTCCCGTCATGTCGGCGTCCCTTTGAGCCGTTCTTGTTGGAGGAACTATAATCGGTTCATTCGGGAAAAAACGTCGCCCATTCTTTCCCTGACGGATAAAGTCGCGGCCCGAAGACAAAACAATCGGCCGGCGCATGACCCCCGGCCAGGAGGAGCGTCGATCGATGATCGGCAATCTGGGCGACCTTGAAATCTTCGCGCGCATCGTCACCGCCGGCAGCCTTTCCGCCGCCGGGCGGGAGATGGGGCTGTCGCCTCCGGTGGTGTCCAAGCGCGTGCAGCGGTTGGAGGAGCGGCTCGGCGCCCGGCTGTTCCAGCGCACCACGCGCAAGGTGGCGCTCACCGAGGCGGGACAGGGCTTCTACGAGCGGGTCGTGACCATCCTCGCCTCCATCGAGGAGGCGGAAAGCCAGCTCGCCCGCAAATCCACCGAGGCGCGGGGCCTGCTGCGCGTGTCGGCGCCTACCTCCTTCGGCCGGCTGCACATCGCGCCCAATCTCCTGCCGCTCATGGAGGCGAACCCGGACCTCACCATCGACCTCGAACTGTCGGACAGTTTTGTGGACATCGTGGGCGAGGGCTTCGACGTGGCGGTGCGCATCGCCGACCTCGACGATTCCAGCCTCGTCGCCCGCCGCCTCGCCCCCGTCCACCGGGTGCTGTGCGCGACGCCGGACTATCTCGCCCGCGCCGGCGAGCCGAAGCAGATCTCCGAACTCTCCGCCCATGTTCTCCTCGCCACCCACGGGCAGGACCCGTGGAAGCTGGAGGGGCCGGAGGGGGCGGTGACGCTGCGCGTGCATTCCCAGTTGCGCACCAATTCCAACGAGGTGGTGCGCGAGGCGGTGCTCGCCTCGGTGGGCATCGCTCTGCGCTCCACCTGGGATGTGGGGCCGGAACTGCGCTCGGGCGCGCTGAAGGTGGTGCTGCCGCGCTGGCGCGCCTCCCACCGGGTGGGGCTGTTCGCGGTCTATCCCTCCCGCCGCTTCCTGCCGCAGAAGGTGCGGGTGTTCATCGACCACCTCGCCGCCCTCTACGGCCAGGGCCACGGCGGCATCCCGCCCTGGGACGAGGGCCTCTCGCGCCTGTTCGAGCCGGAGCCGCAGGGCTGAGGTGCAGGACGGGCTGCCAAGGTGTTGTTGCGCCCAGTGAATTATCACCACCGTCATGCCCGGCCTTGTGCCGGGCATCCACGTCGGGCCGATGGCGCGATGGAGGAAGACCTGACCCCGGCCCCACCACGTGGATGGCCGGGACAAGCCCGGCCATGACGGTTGTTGTTGGGACACGCGCGCATCCCGGGGACACGGGAGCCCCACTTCCCCCTCCTCCGACAAGCGGAAATCGGGTTGGCCTTTCCGGTGGGCGCGTTCATAAGGGCGGCATTGCCGCGACGTGACTGTTGATTGCCCCGCTCAAGATGACCAAGCCCCCTCCTGTTCCCCTCACCCTCGCCGGCATGGCGGAAGGCGCCCGCGCCATGCTGCCGCTGATGCCCGGCATCGCCGCCTTCGGCATGGCCTTCGGCGCTGCCTCCATCCAGAAGAGCTTCACTCTGCTGGAGGCGACGCTCTCCTCGGCGCTGGTGTTCGCCGGCCTCGCCCAGATGGTGGCGCTGGAAGGCTGGACCCAGCACTGGACCGCCGGCTCCCTTTTGGCGCTCGGCTTCCTCACCATGACCGTGAACATGCGCCACGTGCTGATGGGCGCCTCGCTGCGGCCCTGGCTCGGCACCCTGCCGGCGTGGAAGTCCTATCCGGCGCTGATGATGATGGCCGACAACAATTGGGCCGGGGCCCTGCGCTATCGCGCCGAGGGCGGCAGCGATGCCGGCTTCTTCGTCGGTTCCGGGCTTATCACCTGGGTGGTGTGGGTGCTGGCCACCGCGGTGGGGCACCTCGTGGGCGGCGGCATTCCCGATCCGAAGGCGGTGGGCATCGACCTGGTGGTGCCCGCCTTCTTCATCGCCATGCTGCTTCCCAACTGGAAGGGCAAGCGCGAGGCGGTGGGCTGGGGCGTGGCGGCGGCGGTCTCCACCGCCGTGTCGTTCGTGCTGCCGGGCTGGTGGTTCATCGTGATCGGCGCCGTCGCGGGCGCGCTCGCAGGCGGGTTCACCGACGATGACCGTTGATGCCGGCACCCTCACCGCCATCCTCGTGATGGCGGCCGCCACCGCCTTCAACCGCGCCGGCGGCTTCTGGCTGATGCGGCTCGTTCCCGTGACGCCGCGCGTGCGGCGGGTGCTGGATTGCCTGCCCGGCGCGGTCCTGGTGGCGCTGCTGGTGCCCGGCGCCGTTCAGGGCGCGGTGAAGGGCGACATGGGCATGCTGGGCGGCCTCGCCGCCGCCCTCGTCGTCACCCGCCTGACCCGCAGCGACCTCCTCGCCGTGGTGGTGGCCATGGCGGTGGCCGCGGGGATCAGGGCGTTCTGGGGATAGGTCGGCGGCGGTCGATCTGGTCCACCTTCCCCGTCCTTGGAGCCGTCATCCCCCGGTTCATCCGGGGGATCCACCGGCCCGCCGGTCCCATCTGAGACGTCAGGCACCGCTTCAGACCATCCGTGGATCGCCCGCACGAGGCGGGCGATGACGACGCTGAAGGGGAGGGACGCCCCAAACGAAAACGGCGGGCCGAAGCCCGCCGCTGATTCCTCATCCGAAAATCCGTCCCTCAGCCCGGCGCGCCGGGCTTCGCCGCGGCCTGGGTGCCGGGGGCGGTGGCCGGTGCGCCGGGGGCGACGGAGGGGTCCACCGGCTTGGGCTTGGGCTTCGGCCGCGGCGTGGTGATGGAGCGCACCTGGGTGATCACCTCATCATGGAGGCGCGGCGACTTCTCGATGTTGAAGTGGTCGATGCCGCCGATGGCGTTCAGGTTGCGGTTGACGATGTTGCCACGGAAACCCGGGCCGGCCGTCAGGCGCTTACCGTAGCCGTTGTTGGACTGGTAGTAGTTGACGAAATAGCCCGCCGAGGCGCCCACCTGGGTCACGCCCACCGGATCAAACGTCACCACCAGCTTGGGCGGAGTGCCCAGCGCGGTCAGGCGCTCGGCCATCTCCACCGCCGCATCGGCGCCGAGGGAATGGCCGACGATGATGATGGGGGAATTGCCGGTGGCCCGGCTCTCTGCGGCGGCGGCGTCGGCGAGGGACGCCCACTGGCCGTACTCGTGCACCGTCGCGGGGATGCCGCGGGCGTTCAGCTTCTTGGCAAGGTCGTCCATGCCCAGTGAGAAAACGTTGGCGAGCCCCCGCAAAAGGTAGACGTGGCCGCGGTTCTGCTGGGCCAGCGCCGGCTGGGCGACGCAGAGGACGACGACCGCTGCAAACAGCGCCCGGACGAAGCGCAAGCCAACTTTCATTGTCTCACCATTGCTGAAAAGTGACCGAGTACTGCCGCCAAAATGACGGACGGGCAATACCGTATTCCTCATCCGGCACATGCGCGCGGTCGGGGGTGACGTTTTTTCCCGCCCCGTGTCGCGCCTGCATCACGCCGGCCGCGGAGGTAAATTCGCGTTTTGCGAGGAACTCAGTGTACTGTACCGTTGAAGTTGTGGTAACCTCGAATTACTTCCCTTCAGTCAGGTGAGGACGAAGTCGTGCGAGTGCTCGCAATCGGAACGGCCGGGGGTGCGCAGATCAGTGCGCTGGCGCCGTTATGGCCCATTTTCTGCCAGGATGGCTTGCGGCGGGGCAGGGGCGAACCGGTCCAGCCGCTGCCGTCAGACCCTCAGGTCCAGCCGGGTCGCCCACCCGGGGGAATCCTGTTGGTGGCCGTGTTTTCAGCCATCTCCGGCGCCATCATGGGCTGCATGTTCGGCGGCTTCCTCACCGTCGCGCTGGCGATCTTCCTCGCCGTGCCGCTGGGGGTGGCGCTGGGCATCTGGGCGTCGCGCCTGACCCAATAAGCCGGCGCTCGCTGCAGCCCGTTCGCGGTTGCCGCTCCATCAACCCCCTCAGCGCGTCGGTCCGCCCACCAGCAGCACATGCAGGCTGCGCGGACCATGGGCGCCGAGCAGCAGGGTCTGCTCGATGTCGGCGGACCGCGACGGGCCGGTGATCCAGTTCACCGTGCGCGGCAGCACGCTTTCGCCATAGCGGGCGCGGATCAAGTCCCACACCGTTTCGTAGTCCCCCGCCACGTCGGCCGCCTCCACCACCACCAGATGGTGGTCGGGCAGCAGGTTGAGGGTGGAGGGGTTCTCCGGGCCGGAGAGCATCACCACCGTCCCTGATTCGGCGATGCCCGCGAAGGCGTGGGAGAGGCCGGCGAGCTGGCGCCCGTCCGAGGGGCCGATCCACACGTCGAGGGCCGGGGCTCGCTCCCACGGCAAAGCGGCGAGGCGGTCGTCCGCGCCGCGCAGGATGGTCATGGGCAGGTTGCGCGACCTGAGATAGGCGGCGATCGCCTCCGGCACCTCGGCCGTGGAGGCCAGGTGATCGATGGTCGCCGCCGCGCCGATCACCATGTCGCGGAACAGAGCGAGGCGTTCGGCCTCCGGCAATTGCCCGCGCGCCGGGATGACGCCGCGCGGATGCGAGGCGATGCGGTCGGCCACCGCCTGCCGGCGCGGTGCCTCCTGCGAGGTCACGCCCAGCGCGGCGCGGATGGAGGCGAAAACGGTGTCGCGCGAACTCATCAGTGCACCCCTCGTCCTGAAGCCGCGCGACGCTCCGCCTGCCGGGCGCGCCATTGGGCCTGGAAGGTGTCGCCCTGCGGCGCGGGGAAATCGCGGTGCTGGGTCCACCCGCCGGCAAGCGGCAGGGCGGCGAAGCGCCCCTTGGTCCGCCCCAGAAGCGAAAGTGCGCCCATGGCGAGCCGCGTCGCCGGCCGGTAGAGCCAGCCGCGCCGGGCGAAGAAGCCCCACACGGAAAGGCCGAAGCGCTGGGTCGCCGGGGTCAGGTGGCGCTCGAATTCCTTCTCCCGCCAGTGCCGCATCAGCTTGGGCAGGGGGATGCGCATGGGGCACACCTCCTCGCAGCGGCCGCAGAAGGTGGAGGCGTTGGGCAGGTTGCGCCCCTTCTCCACGCCGATGAGCGCCGGGGTGAGCACCGAGCCGATGGGGCCGGGATAGACCCAGCCGTACGCATGGCCGCCCACCGCATGATAGACCGGGCAATGGTTCATGCAGGCGCCGCAGCGGATGCAGCGCAGCACCTCGCGCAATTGCCCGCCGAGCATGGACGAGCGGCCGTTGTCGAGGATCACCACGTGATACTCGCCCGGCCCGTCCGGATCACCGGGGCGACGGGGGCCGGTGGAGAAAGTGGTGTAGACGCTCATGTCCTGCCCGGTGGCCGAGCGGGCCAGCACGCGCAGGATCTGGCTCACGTCCTCCAGCGTCGGCACCAGCTTTTCCAGCGAGGCGAGCACGATGTGCGCCTTCGGCAGGGTCTGGGTGAGGTCGCCGTTGCCCTCGTTGGTGACGATGATGGAGGTGCCCGTCTCCGCCACCAGGAAGTTGGCGCCGGTGATGCCCACGTCCGCCGCCAGGAACTTCTGCCGCAGCTCGCCCCGCGCCTCGGCCAGCAGCGAGGTGGGCTCGGAGAGGTCGCGCTCCGGGGGCAGATGGGCGTGGACGCGGCGGAAATCGGCTTCCACCTGATCCTTGTTGAGGTGGATGGCGGGGGCGATGATGTGGGAGGGCGCCTCGCCGCGGATCTGGATGAGATATTCGCCCAGATCCGTCTCCACCGGCTGGATGCCGGCCGCCGCGAGATGGTCGTTGAGGCCGATCTCCTCGGAGATCATGCTCTTGCCCTTGGTCACGGTCTTCGCGCCGAGGCGCTTGCAGATGTCCGTGACGATGGCCCGCGCGTCCGCCGCATCCACGGCGAAATGCACATGGCCGCCCGCCGCCTTCGCCTTCGCCTCGAAACGCTCGAGATAAAGGTCGAGGTGGGCCAGCGTGTGGTTCTTGATGTCGCGCGCCGAGTCCCGCAGGGCGTCGAACTCCGGCAGCTTCTCGGCCGCCGCCGCGCGCTTGCCGATGAAGCCGGGGCCGACCTTGGAGAGCGCGCCCTGCAGTGGCAGGTCGGCCAGCGCCTTCTTTGCATTGTCCTTGAAGCGGGGGGTGGTGATCTCGACGCTCATCGTTTCGCCTCCCGGGCGGCCGGCTCGCCGATGGCGGGCGCGTTGCCCATGCCGGCGAGCACTTCGGCGACGTGGAGGGCTCGCACGGGGTGGCCCTCGCGCTGGAGCTTGCCGGCCATGTTCATGAGGCAGCCGAGATCGCCCGCGAGCAGCGTATCCGCGCCGGTGGCGGCGACGTTGGCGGACTTCTTCTCCACGATGGCGTTGGAGACGTCGGGATATTTCACGCAGAAGGTGCCGCCGAAGCCGCAGCAGGTGTCGGCGTCCTTCATCTCCTCCAGCGCCAGCCCCTCCACTGTTTCGAGCAGGAGGCGCGGCTGCGCCTTCACCCCCAGCTCGCGCAGGCCCGAGCAGCTGTCGTGATAAGTGACGGTGCCGTCATAGGCGGCTTCGACGCAGGTGACGCCGCGCACGTCCACGAGGAAGGACGTCAGCTCGAACACCTTGGCGCAGAAGCGCTCCACCCGCCCGGCCCAGTCCGGTTCGCCGGTGAACAGCTCGGGATAGTGGGTCTTGATCATGCCGGCGCAGGAGCCGGAGGGGGCGACCACGTAATCGAAGGTCTCGAACGCGGCGATCATCTCTTCCGCCAGCGCCCGTGTGGTGGTGCGGTCGCCGGAATTGAAGGCGGGCTGGCCGCAGCAGGTCTGCGGCGGCACGGCAACCTCGCAGCCGGCATCTTCCAGCAGCTTGGCGGCGGCAAAGCCCACCGAGGGGCGGATGGTGTCCACGAGGCAGGTGCAGAACAGGCCCACCCGCAGGTGGCGCGCCCCATCGGGCGAAGTGTGCGCGGTCATGATGCCCCGTGCGTTGGATCGGGCGCGGGAGCGCCCGCCGCTGATTGGAACGGCTCTATAGCACCGCGACCGGGGCGGTGAAATGACGGCCCGGAGCAAAGGCCCGTGTGCGATCCGCCTCGCACCCCGCCCGTCACGCGATGTCGATGACCGCCCCCGGCCTGAGCCGTGCCAGCAGGCGCGTCATGTCCGACCGGCGCAGCGCGACGCAGCCTTCCGTCGCCGTGAACCCCGGCCGGGCGAGATGCACGAACACGGCAGAGCCGCGCCCGGCGACGCGGGGGCGCTGGTTGTGATCGATCACCAGCACCAGGTCGTACAGGGCATCGTCGCGCCACATCTTCTCGTGCGACACCTTGCGCGCGCCGCCGAGCGGCAGCGTGACGGGGCAATTGTAGCGCCGGTCCGCCCGGTCGTCGCACCAGCCGTCGGCGGGGCGGATGGAACGGGTGGGAAGGCGGGAGACGGGGCGCGGACCATGGTCGGGCCGGTAGAGAAGGGCGAGGATGCGCCAGCGGCCGGCCGGGGTGCGCCCGTCGCCCTCGCGCTTGTCGGCGCCGATGCCGGAGCGCCCCAGCGCCACCGGGATCGACAGTCCGCCCGCCCGCAGGATCCCCTGATGGCGGCTACCGGGGCGGCGGCTGACGGCGATGCGGGAGATGCCCACAGGATTAGCCTGCCTCATGACTTAGTGTGATACCTCTCCACAGCTGTCCCCGGATGGAAATTTGCGCAGAGCCATGTCCATGCTCTACTTGCGCGATTCGCGCGTCCGCAAGGGCGCAGGAGGAATTGATGCCCAATGCGTGGAAAATCCTGGTGGTCGAGGACGACCCGGAGCTGCGCGATGCGCTGATCGAGCAGCTCGCGCTCCAGGACGAATTCGAGCCCGTGGGCGCGGACACCGCCGGCGGCGCCGTCGAGCAGGCGAAGAACGGGGCCATCGACCTCGTGATCATGGACGTGGGCCTGCCCGACATGGACGGGCGCGACGCCGTGCGCCAGATGCGCCGCAACGGCTTCAAGGCGCCCATCCTGATGCTGACCGGCCACGACACCGACAGCGACACCATCATGGGGCTGGAAGCCGGCGCCAACGACTATATCGTGAAGCCGTTCCGCTTCGCGGTGCTGCTGGCGCGGCTGCGCGCCCAGATGCGCTCGCACGAGGCGAGCGAGGATGCGGTGTTCGCCATCGGTCCCTATTCCTTCCGGCCGGGGGCGAAGCTCCTCCTCACCGAGCGCGGTTCCAAGATCCGCCTCACCGAGAAGGAGACGGCCATCCTGCGCTATCTCTACCGGGCCGGGAAAAACCCAGTGCCGCGGGAAACGCTGCTGCAGGAAGTGTGGGGCTATAATTCCGGCGTCACCACGCATACTCTGGAAACCCACATCTACCGCCTGCGCCAGAAGATCGAGCCAGATCCCTCCAATCCCACCCTTCTTGCGACCCAGGCCGGGGGCTACAAGCTCGTGCCCTGACGGCCGGGCCGGACCATCATGCACAGCCAGTTGAGGAACCTCCTTCCGTGAGCATCGACAGGGACATCGCGCTGCTCCGGGGGATCGCCACCTTCGATCTGCTCAGCGACGGCGCCGTGCGCCTGCTCGCCCAGGGCGCCGAGGAAATGCGCCTCGCCGAGGGTGATGTGCTGTTCCGGATGAACGAGACATCCGACGGCGCCTTCGTGGTGGTGTCGGGCCGGCTGAAGATGATGGATGAGCGGCTGCCGGGCGCCCCGCGCCTGCTGAAGGACGTCACCACCGGCGCCCTCGTCGGCGAGACCGCCCTCATCATCGCCACCCCGCGGCCCGCGACGGCCGTGGCGGGGGAGGAGACGGTGGTGATTCGCCTGCCGCGCGAAGTGTTCACGCGGGTGCTGGAGCGTTACCCCGAGGTCACCGCCAAGTTCCGCCGCGCCATCGCCCGCCGGCTGGAGGGGACGCTGCGCGCCCTCGACGGGGTGCGGGTGAAGCTGGAAGAGCACCGCCAGCGCCGCCGGCGCTGACGGGTCCGGCCCGAGGCCGTCCCATCAGGCCGCGGCGGATACGCCCTTCGATCGGCGGGGCGTAAAGCGCGCCATCTGCGTCAGGGCGTCGGCCGAGAGGGCATCCATGGACATGTAGGCGTCGATGGCCGCGCCCATGTCGCCGCTTGCCGTGCCCGCGACGATCCGCTCGCCGCAGGCCGCGAGCTGCCGGCCGAGCGCCGCCAGCTGGGACAGCATGGCCGGATCTTCGACCGCCGCCCCGTCAATCCCGGCAAAGCCGTCCCCGAGCGGGGCGTTGCGCGCCTGGAATCCGCGGAGATCGGCGGCGGTCACGCCGGCGAGGCATTCGGCGAGGCTCCGCTTCCACGCCATGTGGTCGGACTTGAGGCGGCGGACCGCCGCGGCGGCGCCGGCCCCGGCCGAGGCGCGGGAGATAAGGTCGCCGGCGATGGCATCGGCGCGGCCAAGGAGGCCGGCGGCGGTAGCGGAATCGGTCTCGTTCTGGTTGGCGAGCCGGGCGATCTCGCCGAGCCGGTCGGAAAGGTCGCGCAAGGCCGCGCGCCGCTCGCCCAGCATCACGGCGATGCGTCCCACCCCGTCGGTGGAGGCGCTGACGCGGGTCTCGATGCCGTCCATGTCGGTCATCACCGATTCGACGATGGCGCGCCCCTCCTCGACCCGGGTGGCGCCGGCGCCCATGGCGTCCAGCATGTCCTTCACCACCACGGACAAGGCCTGGAGCTGGTCGCGGATGAGGTCGGTGGTGCGCGAGGCCTCCTCGGACAGGGCCTTGACCTCGGCCGCGACCACCGCGAACCCCCGCCCCGCCTCGCCGGCCCGTGCCGCCTCGATGGTGGCGTTCAGCGCGAGCAGCTTGGTCTGCCGCGAGATGGAGCCGATGGAGGTGGCGAAGCCGCCGATGGACTGGGTGGCGGAATTCAGGTGGGCGAGCCGCGCCTCCAGCTCGCCGAACGCTTCGGCGATGCCGCTCATGGCCTGCCCGGCGGTGCGCGTCTTGGCCGCGCCGGAGGTGACGAGCCGCAGGGCGTCCCCGGTCTCCCTCCCCGCATCGGCACCGAGCTGGGCGATGGTCTCGATGGTGGCGGCGATCTGCGCCACGGCGGAGGAGGCCGAGGTGGTCTCGCCGGCGAGCTTGCGCGCATTGCCGTTGGACCAGGCCATCAGGCACAGGATTTCGTTGAGGTTGGCCGAGATGTCCACGGCCGGCCCGAGCGCTTCCACATCGCGCAGGCCGCTGACGGATGCGGGCGGCCCCGCGACGGAGGACGTCGGTGCCGTGCTGGATGTCGCCATGGGTGCCTTGCTTCCTCCGGGCGTCCCCTGCCGCGGATGCGCATGGCGCTCCGTCTTGTACGCGGATCGGGGACGTCGCCGCAGCATGCCGGGCGAGGCTTGCGCGAGCCTGAGGTCGGCGCGGGTGCCGGCGCGCGAAGGCCCTAATAGAGCCCGGTCAGGAACGGGCCGAGCACGGCCAGCACCACCACCACCGCCAGCGGCGGCACCTTCCACACCGTCAGCAGCAGGAAACCGGTGATGGCGGCGGCGAAGTCCATCGGCCGCTGCACGGCACCGGTGAAGACCGGGGTGTAGAGCGCCGCGCCGAGGATGCCCACCACCGCCGCATTGGCCCCACGCATGGCGGCCTGGGCCAGCGGCAGCCCGCGCAGCGTGCTCCAGAAGGGCAGCATGCCCGTCACCAGCAGCAGGCCGGGCAGGAACACCGCCACCAGCGCCACCACCGCGCCTGTCATCCCGCCGGCCGGCGGGGCCATCACCGCGCCGAGCCAGGCGGCGAAGGTGAAGAGCGGGCCGGGCACCGCCTGGGCGAGGCCGTAGCCGGCGAGGAACTGGCCGGGCAGCACCCAGCCGGTGGTCACCACTTCCGCCTGCAGCAGCGGCAGCACCACATGGCCGCCACCGAACACCAGGGCGCCGGAGCGATAAAAGGACTCGAACACGCCGATATAGGGCGATGCTGCCTTGAAGAGGGGCGGCAGCACCAGCAGCAAGGCGAAGACCACGAGCAGGATGGCCCCCGTCCGCCGCTCGAGGGGCACCGGCAGATGGCTGACGGCGGGCGTCGCAGTTGCGCTCCCGGCCGGCGGGTTCTCGTCCTGACACAGGAACAGCCCGGCGATCGCGCCCATGGCGATGGCCGCCACCTGACCGAAGCTGCCAGCGGCGAGGGTGACCATGACGATGGCGCTCAGCGCGATGCCGGCGCGCGGCTGGTCGGGGGTCAGCGTCCGCGCCATGCCCCACACCGCCTGCGCCACCACGGCGACGGCGACGAGCTTCAGCCCGTGGAGGATGCCGCCGATGACGCCGCCATAAAGGGCGGCGGTGCCCACATAGGAGGAGAGCAGGCCGAGGGCGGCGAGCAGGATGGCCGAGGGCAAAGTGAAGCCGGCCCAGGCCGCGAGCCCGCCGAGAAATCCGCCGCCCCGGATGATCCCGAGGGCGAAGCCGAGCTGGCTGGAGGCCGGGCCGGGCAGGAACTGGCAGAGCGCCACGAGGTCCGCATAGCCGGCGTCGTCGATCCAGCGGCGGCGTTCCACCAGCTCGGCGCGGAAATAGCCGAGATGGGCGATGGGGCCGCCGAAGGACATGAGCCCCAGCTTCAGGAAGGCGCGGAACACCTCGCCGACAGAGCCCGCCGACTTCTCTTCCGGCGTTTCGACCGCTTCATCCGCCATGGTCAGCTCCTGATCCTCAGGGTCTGGATGTCATCGCCGCCCCGGCCGGTCAAGCGCGGCGCGGCAAACAAAAAAGCCCGCCTCCGGAGAGGCGGGCAGCTGGGGAGGACCGGTGTCGCGCCGCGCGCGGTGGCCTCAGGCGACGGCCTTCACGCCGGGGGCGGTGGAGATGAGGCCCTCGTCGAACTCGTCTTCCAGCGAGATGGGTTCGCCGTCGAGCACGCGCAGCAGCTTCGCCTTGTCCAGCTCGCCTTCCCAGCGGGCGACCACGATGGTGGCCACCGCGTTGCCGACGAAGTTGGTGAGCGCGCGGCACTCGGACATGAAGCGGTCGATGCCGAGGATGAGGGCAAGGCCCGCCACCGGAACCGACGGCACCACCGAGAGCGTCGCGGCCAGGGTGATGAAGCCCGCGCCGGTGATGCCCGCCGCGCCCTTGGACGACAGCATGGCGACCAGTAGCAGCAGGACCTGCTCTTCCAGCGAGAGATGGATGCCGGTGGCCTGGGCGATGAACAGGGCCGCCAGCGTCATGTAGATGTTGGTGCCGTCGAGGTTGAACGAATAGCCCGTGGGGATCACGAGGCCGACCACCGACTTGGCGCAGCCGGCGCGCTCCATCTTCAGCATCAGGCCGGGCAGGGCCGCTTCCGAGGAGGAGGTGCCGAGCACGAGGAGCAGTTCCTCGCGGATGTAGCGCAGCAGCTTCCACAGGGAGAAGCCGTTGTAGCGCGCCACGAGGCCCAGCACGATGAACACGAACAGCGCCGCCGTGAGGTAGAAGGTGAAGATCAGGAAGGCGAGGTTCTTCACCGAGCCGATGCCGTACTTGCCGATGGTGAAGGCCATGGCGCCGAACGCGCCGATGGGCGCCGCCTTCATCACGATGGCCACCAGCCGGAACATGGCGTGCGAGGCGGAGGTGAGCACCTTGAGCACCGGGGTGCCGAGATCGCCCACGCCGCCGAGCGCGATGCCGAACAGCACGGCGAAGAACAGCACCTGCAGGATGTCGCCATTGGCCATGGCCGACACCGGCGTCGCCGGGATGATGTCCATCAGGAAGCCGATGATGGAGGCGTCATGCGCCTTCGCCGCGTAGGTGGCGACGGCCTTGGGATCCAGCGTCTTGGGATCGATGTTGAGCCCTGCACCGGGCTGCACCACGTTCGCCACGATGAGGCCGATGACGAGGGCCAGCGTGGAGAAGGTGAGGAAGTAGATCATGGCCTTGCCGGCCACGCGGCCGACCTTGCCCATGTCGCGCATGCCGGCGATGCCGGTGACGACGGTGAGGAAGATGACGGGGGCGATGACCATCTTCACCAGCTTGATGAAGGCATCGCCCAGCGGCTTCAGGCTGGCGCCAAAGTCCGGATAGAAATGGCCGAGCAGCGAGCCGGCGATGATCGCCACGATCACCTGGAAATAGAGGTGATGGTAGAACTTGCGGGGGTAATGGTGATGGGGCGCGGGATGCGCCGGTATAGCGTGGGCCATCTCAGGACCTTCCTCCGCCGGGCCGTTGGTGCCTCTTGCGGCCGCTCTGGCCTGGGCACTTCAGGATCGGATGCTTCGTTAAGGGCCGGCGCAGCGCGCCGTTCGACGCTTCCCTCTGCGCAAGGCGCATGCCAGTTCAGAGCGGGACGCGGAGCACGCGCAACACGTTGATTCGAAATGTTTTCTCCGCGAGGCTCCGCCGCCCCTCTCGACTCCGCGTGCGGTGAGGCGCACATTGCCGTCAAAATCTGTGCGGAAATCCGCACATCAGGAGAGCCTCCGTGGCCGAGCCGGGCGTCCCGCCGAGCCCTGAACGCCCCTCCCGCCGCCGCCTGCTGACGGTGGGCGGCACGGCGCTGGCTGCGCTGGCGCTGATGGTCACGCTGGACCGGGTGGCGGACTATGCGGCCCGCCGGTGGGCGGTGGCGCAGGTGGCGGCCTCCGCCGAGACGGCGGCGGCGCTGCGCGTCGCGGTGCTGCGCAGCGAGATCGACAAGCAGCGCTCTTTGCCCGTGGTGCTGGCGCAGGACCCGGAGGTGCGCGGCGCGCTGGAGGCGCCGGACCCGGCCCGCCTCGACGCCCTCGACCGGCGGCTCGATGCCCTCGCGGAGGGGGTGCGCACCGGCGTCATCTATCTCATAGATGCCGAGGGCCACACGGTCGCGGCCAGCAACTACCGGACCCCGGAGAGTTTCCTCGGCTCCGACTACGGCTTTCGCCCCTATTTCCGCGTGGCGCTGGCCGAGGGGCGGGCGGAGCATTTCGCCTTCGGCACGGTCAGCCGCAAGCCGGGCCTTTATCTGGCGCAGCGGGTGGAGGCGCAGGGGCGGGTGCTCGGCGTGCTCGTGCTCAAGGCCGAGTTCGACGCGCTGGAGGCCGCATGGCGGCGCTTCGCCGAACCCACCTTCGTCACCGACGAGCGGCACATCGTGCTCATCGCCTCGGAGCCCGCCTTCCGCTTCCGCACCACCGTGGCGCTCGATCCGGTGGAGCGCGATGCCATCCGCGAGAGCCTGCAATTCGGCGATTCGCCCCTCACCCGGCTCGATCTCGGCCCCTCGCCCGAGGAAGGTGGCGTCCTGCGCCTGCGCCTGCCCGGCCGAAATGCGGCGCAGGATTTCGTCGCGGTGGACATGCCCGTGCCTTCCACCTCGTGGACGCTCACCGTGCTCGCCCCCACATCAGCCACGACGCGCCTCGCCACCACGGCGGCCCGCGCCTCGGCGGCGCTCGCCGGCGTCGTCGGCCTCGGCTCGGCCGGAGTGTGGTGGACCCGGCGCCGCCGCCGCGTCCGGGCGCTGGCGCGGGAAGCGGAGGCGCGCCGGGCGCTGGAGGCCCGCGTCGTCGAGCGGACGGCGGAGCTGTCCGCCGCCAATGCGCAACTGGTGACGGAGATGGAGGAGCGCCGCCGCGCGCGCCTCGCCTTCGACGCTTTGCAGGACGAACTGGTGCAGGCCTCCAAGCTCGCCGTGCTCGGCCAGATCGCCGCCGGGGTCGCCCATGAGGTGAACCAGCCGGTGGCGGCCATCCGCACCTTCGCGGAGAATTCCCGCGCCTTCCTCGACCGCGGCGAGCCGGCCGCCGCCGCCGCCAATCTCGACACCATCGCCGCGCTGACCGAGCGCATCGGCGCCATCACCGGAGAGCTGCGCGCCTTCGCCCGGAAGTCCGCCGCCCGCATCGAGCCGGTGGCGCTCGCCCCGGTCATCGACGGCGCGCTGCTCTTGATGCGCTATCGCCTGCTCCAGACCGACATCGCTCTCGCCCTCGACATCGACCGCCCGGACGTGGCGGTGACGGGCGACCGCATGCGCCTCGAGCAGGTGCTGGTGAACCTCATCCAGAACGCGGCCGAGGCCATCGGCACGCGGCGCGACGGGGAAATCCGCATCCGGGTCGAGACCCGGCCCGACACGGTGGTGGTCACCGTCGCCGACAATGGTCCGGGCCTGCCGGAGGAGATGCTGGGGGCGCTCTTCCTGCCCTTCAACACCACCAAGCCGCAGGGGCTGGGGCTGGGCCTCGTCATTTCCAAGGACATCATCGCCGAGTGCGGCGGCAGCCTGAAGGTGGAGAATGACGGCGGCGCCGTCTTCACCGTCACCCTGCCCCGCGCCCGGGGACTCGACACCGGAGCCGGCACGGCATGACGGAAAGCAACGCGGTGGACGTGGCCTTCATCGACGACGATCCGGCTCTGCGCGCGGCCAACGTGCAGGCGCTGATGCTGGCCGGCCTCACGGTCGCCGGCTACGCCTCGGCGCTGGAGGCGCTGGAGGCGATCGACGCGGACTTTCCCGGCGTCGTCGTGACCGACGTGCGCATGCCGCGCATCGACGGGCTGGAGCTGTTCCGCCGGCTGAGGGCGCGGGACGCGGACCTGCCGGTCATCCTGATTACCGGTCACGGCGACATCGCCATGGCGGTGGATGCCATGCGCGAGGGCGCCTACGACTTCCTCGCCAAGCCCTATGCCTCCGAGCGGCTCGTCGCCAGCATCCGCCACGCCCTCGACCGCCGCCGGCTGGTGCTGGAAAACCGCGAGCTGAAGCGCGCCGTCGCCACCACGCAGGACGACCTGCCGCTGCTCGGCACCAGCGCTGTCATGGCGCGCCTGCGGCAGATGCTGCGCCAGATTGCCGATGCGGACGTGGACGTGCTGGTGGAGGGGGAGACCGGCTCCGGCAAGGAGGTGGTGGCCACCGCCCTCCACCGCTGGAGCCGCCGCGCCACCCGCCCGCTGGTGGCGGTGAATTGCGGCGCGCTGCCGGAGACGGTGATCGAGAGCGAGCTGTTCGGCTACGAGGCCGGCGCCTTCACCGGGGCGCTCAAGAAGCGGGTGGGGCGCATCGAGCACGCCCATGGCGGCACGCTCTTCCTCGACGAGATCGAGGCCATGTCACCGGCCCTCCAGGTGAAGCTGCTGCGCGTGCTGGAGGCGCGCGAGATCGCGCCGCTGGGCACCAACGAGACGCGGCGGGTGGACATCCGCGTCGTCGCCGCTTCCAAGGTGGACCTGCCGGCGCTGGTGCGGCAGGGCAGCTTCCGCGAGGATCTCTATTACCGCCTGCACGTCGCCTCGGTGCGCATCCCGGCCCTGCGCGACCGGCGCGGCGACGTGCCGTTGCTGTTCGGCCACTTCCTCGCCCGCGCGGCGGAGCGCTTCAACCGGGCGCCGCCGGAGCTGGACGCCAGCGTGCTGCGTCATCTCGCCGAACATGACTGGCCGGGCAATGTGCGCGAGCTGGTGCATTATGCCGAACGCGTCGCGCTGGGGCTGGTGGAGCCGGAGCCTGCCTCCGTTCCGGCCGAGGCCGACGGCGGCAAGGGCACCCTGCCGGAGCGGGTGGACGCCTTCGAGGCGCAGGAAATCCGCGCCGCGCTGGAGGCGCACAAGGGCGACGTGCAGGCCACCGTGGCCGCCCTCGGCATCCCCCGCAAGACCTTCTACGACAAGCTCCGCCGCCACGGCATCGACCAGGCGGCGTATCGCGGCGGGCGGTGAGGGGGCGGCATCACGATCATCCACCGCGGAACAGTCGCGCGCTCGAACCCCATTCACCATCGTCATGCCCGGCCTTGTGCCGGGCAACCACGTGGCGCGGCCGGGAGTAGCTGCCAACCATCTTCAGAATCGGCCCGACGTGGATGGCCGGGACAAGCCCGGCCATGACGGCGGTGAGGTCAGTGTCGGGATAACGGCCCCGGCCCGTCAGCCGGCGCCCCTATGGCCGAGGTCACCGGCGGTTAAAGCGCTCCCCCTCACCCCAGCTCGAACGTGGTGATGCCGAAGATGCGATCGAGCGGCAGATCCGGCCCCGAGCCGCGATACATGCGGCTGGTCTCGAACACCGGGGTGAGCCCCGCCCCTTCGGCGAGGGCGCGGGCGGCGGGGTTGGGATCGGGAATGTCGAGGAACACCTGATCGCCCGCCGCCGTGCGCGCGAGGGTGGAGAAGAGCGCGCCGGCCACCGCCGCGTCGTCGGCGAAGAGCGGGCCGATCTTCCATCCCGCCCGGCAACGGCGGAGGACGCCATAGCCCTTCACCGCGCCGTCCGCCACGAAGACGCAGGCACGCCCCTGCGGCGGGGCGAGCCACGCCTTCAGGAAGTTCGGGCGGGGAAAGCCGAAGCAGGCGCGGTCCAGCGCCGTGACGGCATCGCGGTGGGCGGGCGTGATGTCCACCACGCGCGGGTCGGGCGCGGCCTCCGGCGCCATGCCGCCGAAGCGGAAATTGGCGTAGGCGCGCTTGAAGCCGTCGCGGGCGTAGGTGCCCTGCTGCTCCACCACCGCGTCGAGCCCCACCGGGCCGTCGAGCCGCCTGAAGGTGTCCTGCCACAGCGCGAGGCCATGGCCTTCGCCGCGCAGATCCGGGCGGCAGATGTAGAAGCCGACGAAGGCGAAGCCGCCCTCATAGCGCGTCGCCGAGATCACTGCGGCCAGCGCACCATCGAGGAAGAGGCCACGGAAGGCGTGCGTATCCTGCGCGAGGAAGGCGGCGGCGTCGGCAAGGCCGGGGTTCCAGCCCTCGCGGGCGGCCCAGTCCACGGCGGTGTCCACCTCGACCGGGGTGAGGGTGCGGATGCTGCGGGTGGCGCCGGCCATGGCGTGGTCCTCCCTTTACTCCGGATCGGCCGCCGGCGGCGGGGGCAGGTCGCGGGCGACCGTCTCGAGGAAGCCGGCGAGGTCTTCGGTGACGTGGTTCACATAGGCGTCCTCGCGGCCCTCGAACTCCCAGCTCTCGCGCGCCGCCACCGTCTGGCCGGGAGGCACCACCAGAACCGTCACCATGCCGAGGCGGTGGGGCACTTCCAGATTGCGGGCGAGGTCCTCGAACATGGCGGCGCGGGTCGCTTCCACCCCGTGCGCACGCAGGAAGCGCTCGTAGGCCTCCTCGGTGGGCTTGGGGTGGAATTCGGCGGCCACGATGTCGTGCACGGCGGTGAAGTGCGCATCCATGCCGAGCTTTTCCAGCACGTTGCGGGCGTGGCGCTCAGAGCCGTTGGTATAGACCAGCTTCTGACCCGGCAGCGCCTCGATGGCGGCAGCGAGGCGGGGGGAGGCGTCGAGGGTCGAGAGGTCCACGTCGTGCACATGGGCGAGGAAGGCGGCGGGTTCCACCCCGTGCTCGATCATCAGCCCGCGCAGGGAGGTGCCGTAGCGCCGGTAATAATCCTTCTGGATGCGGAAGGCCTCCTCGGGCGCGATGCCGAGAAGGTTCGAGATGTACGCCTTCATGCGGGCGTCGATCTGGCCCCAGAGGTCGTGCTGGGCGGGATAGAGGGTGTTGTCGAGGTCGAACACCCAGGTGTCCACGGCCTCGAAGGCCGCCGATGAAAGCGCTGCGGGAGAAGACAAAATCATCGGCGGACCATGCCTCAGAACGGGCCGCGGGAATAGATGTCGGAGAGCATCCCCTCGATGGCGCGGATGCGGGTCTGGTAGGCATTGGAGATGCAGGCCGCGTCGGCCTTGCAGGCGGCGCGCTCCACCAGCCAGGCGCGCTGGTCGTCCTGGATCGCGCCGCGCTGGCCCATGCCCACCATCTTGGTGATGACGCCGTAGAGCGTCGCCATCTTCACGTCGAGCTGGGCGAGGTCGCAGCTCTTGCAGATGGCCACCTCGTCCGGCGCGCTGACACCGTTGCACGAGAAGCTCGCGGCGGACGCGGGAACGATGAGGATCGCGGCGAGCGTGGCGGCGAGGACAGCGGACTTCAGGCGCATGGGTTTCTCCCTTGAGTGGCGGGATTGGTGCGTGGCGGGATTGGCGGATCAGTCGGCGGCGGGCCGCAGGGTGTCGCCCACCCGGACTCGGCCGGAGCGCACCACCTTGGCATAGATCCCGCAGTCCGCGTGGCCGTAGGCGGACACGAGGCCCTTCACCACATTGAGGTCGCGGGCGGCGGTCGCGGGGTTCACGTTCACCGCCGCGCAGCGCTCGGTGCGCTTGAGGATGGCGATGCGCGCCGTGCCCACATCGAGCCGGGCGCCGGCCATCTCCAGCTCCGCGCCGGCCGGCCAGCCCTCCAGATGCAAATTCATACGGAAGCGGCGGGGGTCCAGCTCCGCCTCCATCCGCGCGCCGAGGTCGCGCACGCTCGCGAGGTTGAGAAGAGAGAGGAAGCCGGAGCGCAGCGAATCCGTGAAGCGGAAGCCCTCGGGCGCGGTCAGCAGCTTCAGCGGGCCGCGCGCCTCTTCGCCCATATAGAAGGTGAGGAAGGCCTCCACCTCCGCCCGTCCCTCGGGCGTCGAAAGGTTGGCCGCCACCACCTCGTGGCCGTCGAGGGCGAGCGTGAGCGTCGCCGTCGCCACGTCATAGCGGGAGGCGAGGGCGGCGAGGCGGGCGTCCCGCATCAGCATGAGGAAGGCGGTCTTCTGCCGATAGGCGGGCTCGGCCGGATCGAAGCCGCTGGGGCCGTTCTCCACCGCATAGAGGCGATCGTTCGGGAAGAAGGCGCCGGCGGTCAGCTCCACGGCGTCCAGTGCCTCGGGCGACAGGCCCTTCACCGGATGGCGGTAGAGGGCGGTGACGGCGGCGGGGGGCAGCTCGGCGGCCGGAATGGCAGGGGCAGAAGAGACGGACGGCACGGGCATGCGGGGCGCTCCTTCAGGTCCGGAGGCCCCGGCGTCCCATGCCCCGCCGGTCCGGTCAAGGGCGGGTGAATTTTCACCTGGATCAAGGCGATGGCGGCGTGCCGGACCTAGCCTCGATCGAGCGGAGGGCGGTGGCGGCGCGGTTTGGCCCGGCCGGCTTGAAATCGTGCAGCCACCCCCTTCCGTTGCAGCGGGGCCACACCCACATGAGGCACGGCGCGGGTTTGTTCCGCCTGCGCGACGGTAGCCGGGGATGCCGGGACCGTGTCCCGCCGCGCCCCCTATGCTTCTTGGAAGGTATCGGGCGCGGGAAGGAGGAGAGACAGATGAATTTTGAGATCTATACCGAGCGCGCGCGTGGCTTCGTCCAGTCCGCCCAGTCGCTGGCGGTGCGGGAGGGCAACCAGCAGTTCACGCCGGAGCACCTCCTGAAGGTGCTGATGGACGATCCCGAAGGCCTGTGCTCGGGCCTCATCCAGCGCGCGGGCGGCAATCCCACGCTGGTGCGCGCCGAGGTGGAAGCGGCGCTGAAGAAGCTGCCGAAGGTGTCGGGCGGCTCGGGGCAGGTTTACGTGTCCCAGCAGCTCGCCAAGGTGTTCGAGACCGCCGAGCAGGCGGCCAAGAAGGCGGGTGACGGCTACGTCACCGTCGAGCGGCTTCTGCTGGCCCTCGCCATCGAGAAGGACACCGACGCCGGCAAGATGCTGGCGAAGGCGGGCGTGACCCCGCAGACCCTGAACGCGGCCATCGAGGCCCTGCGCAAGGGCCGCACCGCGGACAGCGCCACCGCCGAGAACGCCTATGATGCGCTGAAGAAATATGCCCGCGACCTCACCCAGGCCGTGCGGGACGGCAAGCTTGACCCGGTCATCGGCCGTGACGAGGAGATTCGCCGCACCATTCAGGTGCTGGCGCGCCGCACCAAGAACAATCCCGTGCTCATCGGCGAGCCCGGCGTCGGCAAGACCGCCATCGTGGAGGGCCTCGCCCGCCGCATCGTGGACGGCGACGTGCCCGAGAGCCTGAAGGACAAGAGCCTGCTTTCGCTCGACATGGGCTCCCTCATCGCCGGCGCGAAGTATCGCGGCGAGTTCGAGGAGCGCCTGAAGAGCGTGCTTTCGGAAGTCGAGGCGGCCGAGGGCGGCATCATCCTCTTCATCGACGAGATGCACACCCTCGTCGGCGCCGGCAAGACCGACGGCGCCATGGATGCGTCCAACCTGCTGAAGCCCGCCCTGGCCCGCGGCGAGCTGCACTGCGTCGGCGCGACCACGCTCGACGAGTATCGCAAGCACGTGGAGAAGGACGCGGCCCTGGCCCGTCGTTTCCAGCCCGTCTTCGTCTCCGAGCCCACGGTGGAGGATACCGTCTCCATCCTGCGCGGCCTGAAGGAGAAGTACGAGCTGCACCACGGCGTGCGCATCACCGACTCGGCGCTGGTGTCTGCGGCGGTTCTCTCCAACCGCTACATCACCGACCGCTTCCTGCCCGACAAGGCCATCGACCTTGTGGACGAGGCGGCCTCGCGCCTGCGCATGCAGGTGGATTCCAAGCCCGAGGAGCTGGACAGCCTCGACCGCGAGATCATGCGTCGCAAGATCGAGCAGGAGGCCCTGAAGAAGGAGACCGACAGCGCCTCCAAGGACCGCCTGAAGCGCTCCGAGAAGGAGCTGGCGGACCTCGAGGAGAAGGCCTCCGTCCTCACCTCCAAGTGGAAGTCCGAGAAGGAGAAGCTGGGCGAGGCGACCACCGTCAAGGCCAAGCTCGACCAGGCGCGCGCCGATCTCGCCTCCGCGCAGCGGCAGGGCGAATACCAGAAGGCCGGCGAGCTCACCTATTCGGTGATCCCGCAGCTGGAGAAGAAGCTCGCCGACATCGAGAAGGCGGGCGCGGCCGGCGGCATGGTGGAAGAGGCGGTGACGCCCAGCCACATCGCCGGCGTCGTCTCCCGCTGGACCGGCGTGCCGGTGGACAAGATGCTCGAAGGCGAGCGCGAGAAGCTCCTGCGCATGGAGCTGGAGCTGGCGAAGCGCGTGGTTGGCCAGTCGGAGGCGGTGGCCGCCGTCTCCACCGCCGTGCGCCGCGCCCGCGCCGGCCTTCAGGACCCGAACCGGCCCATCGGCTCGTTCCTCTTCCTCGGCCCCACGGGCGTCGGCAAGACGGAGCTGACCAAGGCTTTGGCCGAGTTCCTGTTCGACGACGAGACGGCGATGGTGCGCATCGACATGTCGGAATACATGGAGAAGCACTCCGTGAGCCGGCTGATCGGCGCGCCTCCCGGCTATGTGGGCTATGACGAGGGCGGAGCGCTGACCGAAGCCGTGCGGCGCCGGCCCTATCAGGTGGTGCTGTTCGACGAGGTGGAGAAGGCGCATCCGGACGTGTTCAACGTCCTCCTGCAGGTGCTCGACGACGGGCGCCTGACGGACGGACAGGGCCGCACGGTGGACTTCCGCAACGTGCTCATCGTCATGACCTCCAACCTCGGCGCCGAATTCCTCGCCGACCCGCGCCAGCCCATGGGCTTCAAGGTGCCGGGCCACGAGGGCGACCAGGTGGTGTCCGACGAGGAGGCCTACGACATGGTGATGGGGGCCGTGCGGCGTCACTTCCGCCCGGAATTCGTCAACCGGATCGACGAGATCGTCATGTTCCACCGCCTGAAGCGGGACCAGATGGACACCATCGTGGACATCCAGATGGGCCGGCTGCGCAAGCTGCTGGAGGATCGCAAGATCACCATCGAGATCTCGCCCGAGGCCCGGCACTTCCTCGGCGACAAGGGCTACGACCCGGCCTATGGCGCGCGCCCCCTGAAGCGCACCATTCAGAAGCTGGTGCAGGACCCCCTCGCCGAGAAGATCCTCGGCGGCGAGATCCTCGACGGCGCCAAGGTGAAGGTGGGGCTGGCCGACGGCCACCTGACCTTCACCAGCGAAGCGGCGAAGGTGGATCAGGCGGCCTGAGGGGACTGGGGTTTAGGGTGTGAGATGGACCCCCGGCGTGCGAGCGCCGGGGGTTTTAATGGATCATGATGCTGGGGGTCAAAGGCATTATGCGATGCCGGACGGTTTCCATTAATCCGTTGATGAGGATTACAGGATGGGATCAATTTCCTATCTAGAGCTTAGAAAGATTGTATATCTTGATCCACAGGCCGTTGATGGGCGGTCGATACTGATTATGCCATTCTGGGATGGGTCCGAATGGCATCTATGGACCGAGGCGCCGCCCGGTTCTATTATAAAGCTGCAAATTGTTGATGCAGTACATTCTAACTACATTGCGAAAGAGCCTGTTACCAAGTCTGATATTTATATAGAATTCATTGATTTAATGTGGCAAAGGGCGACTTGGCCTGAAATAAACAAATTAATGTTAGGCATACAGGATGATTTTCATCTTCTTGCGACCAGCTTATGCAAATTAAGACATTTTTTCGATAAGAAAGATGTAATAGATTCAAGCATTATTAGTTCGTTCGTTAAGTCAGAACTTGAGTATATAGTGACTGTGTCAAGATCTGTGTTTGATCTGATTCAGGAGGTCATAGCTTTTCTGTGGAATAATTGCATCACGCTGAGCGATTTAGAGCGAGATGCCATCAGGCGGCGTCACAAGTTGCCAGATAAATTTACAAAAACTGCCATCCGTGAGCGGGGCGAGGCTAAGTCTGTTGAGGAATTAACTGATAAATACGCAATTCCCATTTCGTTGGCCGAGGAATATCACAGGCTATCGCCATTCTATGTGTCGCTTTTGAGAATTCGGGATAAAATAATTCATGGCGGCGGAAGTGTTGAGACCGTTTTTGCGACAGAAAAGGGCTTTTGCGTAGATCCCAAGGCGCCGGCATTTTCAGAATTTTTATGGACCGATGAGCATAGATACAACGAAAATTTGGTCTCCTTAATTCCTTGGATTGCTAATATCATATTCGGAACTATCGACGCTTGTAACCGGATTGTGGGTTCTTTTGCCTCGATGATCGCTATGCCGCGCGAAATGGCGCCCGGCTACCGCGTTTTTATTCGTGATCCGGCAAATGTTGGCCTCTTGCAACTTGCTGATGTCATTAATAAAAAGCGTTTTTGGTGGTCAGATATGACGACAGTGGCCTAGATCCTTGCTTCACAGATGAGAGACCTTTCCCTTTTATATGAGGAAGGCAAGAATTCCCGACCCCATGCCCATCCCCCTCGACCTCCAGCACGCCACCGAAGAGTTCGACCGCTTCCTCGCCGACGCGCGGGACACGGCCGGGCTGGCCACGCGCAATCAGACCTACACCATGGTGGAGGGGGTTCTGGTGGTGTTCCGGCGGCGGTTGTCGGTGGAGGAGGCGATCCGCTTTGCCGGGGTGCTGCCGCCCGTGCTGCGGGCCATCTTCGTGGCGGACTGGGACACGGCCGAGCCGCGGCGGCCGTTCGCGGATCGGGAGACGATGACGGCGGAGGTGCAGGACCTGCGCCGGCACCACAATTTCGCGCCGGCCTCGGCCGTCGCCGACGTGGCGGCGGCGCTCCGGCGGAACATGGACGGGGAACAGCTCGACCGCGTCCTCGCCACCCTGCCGGAGGGCGCGGCCGACTACTGGAAAGCCTGACGCCCCCCTACTTCCCCCGTGCCGCCTGCACCAGCTCCTCCGCCCGCTTCACCGCGCCGGGAAAGAACGGCAGGCTAAGGGCGGCCTTGACGAAGCAGGCGCGGAAGGCGTCGCCGCCGGCTTCGCGGACCTGCTCGGCTTCCTTCCAGCGCGGGTCCTCGTCGTTGCGGGTCTTGCCGGCGGCATCCTCAAGCCTGGTGGCCTTGGCGTTGGCCTCCTTCCAGATCTTCTCGCAGGCCGGCAGGGGCTTGATGGTGGCTTTGAGGTCCGCCGTGCCCACCACCACGCGGCCGTCGCCGATGCGGGTGAAGACGATGCTGCTGGGCGGGTCGTTCTGCTGGCCCGACTGGGTGAAGAGACCGAGCGCGGCGGTGACGCTCTCGCCTTCGCCGGCGGTCACGGGCAGGTCCATGTATTTGATGAAGGCGGCATCCGCGCCCAGCACGGCGAAATAGAAGGGCTCCGTGCCCATGGCCCCCTTGAGGCCGAGGCGCAGCGCCGGGTCGGCGTCCTCCTCCTTGGCGCGGGCGGCGAGCCAGTCGGTGAAGACCGGCTCGGGGGAGACGAAATAGCGGGTGGTGAGGTTGGTGCCGGAGAACAGCAGGCCGTCCGGCTCCTTGGATTCCAGATATTCGGCGTTGAGCGAGGAGGGCATGAAGATGGGCTTCTTCTGCGTGCCCTTGAAGGCGATGGGCCCGATGAGGGCGACCATCCGCTTTTCCAGATCTTTCAGCAGCGGAGCGCCGAGCGCGTCCAGCTCGCCGTCGCTCTTGCCCGCCTTCGCCGCCGCGGCCACGTCCGCCAGGGCCTTGGCATGGGCGGCGATATAGTCTTCCGCCGGCCCCGCATGCGCCGGCCCGCCGGTGAGAAGTCCCGCCGTGAGCAGGGCCGAAGCCAGCCGGAGGAGGGGGCGGCGGCGATCGGGGCGCGTCATGGGGACTCTCGTGTGCTGAAACGACAATGGCGGCGCAATCTGCGCCGCCATTGGTAAAAATCAATGGATGGCCCCGCCGCGTCCCCGGTCTTCCACCGGCACCGCGCGGGCTATGCGCTCACTGGCCCCGGGCGGTGGCGAGCAGGGTTTCGGCGCGCTTCACCGCGGCGGCGAGGAAGGGCTGGCCCTGGGCCTCCTTGGCGAAGCAGGCGCGGAAGGCGTTGGAGGCATCCACGTCGGCCTTGTTCGCCTCTTCCCAGCGCGGATCGTCCTGCTTCTTGGATTTTTCCGCGGCGGCGCGCAGCGCCTCGGCCTTTGCGGTGGTCGCCTTGAAGGCCTTGTCGCAGACGGGCAGGGACTTGATGGGAAGCTTCACATGGGTGGTGGCCACGGCAACCCGGCCGTTCGCCACCCGGGTGACGACCACGGCGTCGGGCAGCGTGTTGGCGGAAATGTCCTGGCTGAACAGGCCGAGGGCGGCCGAGGCGGTCTCGCCCGCGGCGGCCGTCACCGGCAGCTCCATGTAGCTGGAGAAGGCCGCCTCGGCGCCGATGGCGAGGGTGTAGAATTCCTCGCTGCCCGTCGCCGCCGCGATCCCCTGTCCGAGGGCCGGGGCGGCGTTCTCGTGCTTCGCCTGCGCCGCCAGCCAGTTGGCGAACACCGGCTCCGGGGAGACCAGCACGCGGGTGGTGAAATCCTTGTCGGCGAACAGGAGGCCGTCCGGCCCGCCGGATTCGATGTTGCCATCCAGCAGGGTGGCGGGGGAGAAGCTGGCCGTGAGCCCCTTGAGCTGAAGCGGGCCGAGGAGTGCGCTCATCTTCTGCTCCAGCGCCTTGCGGGCGGCGGCATCGCGCTTCTCCAGATCCTCGGGGGTCGCGCCCCCCTTCTCCGCGGCGGCCAGCGCCGCCACGGCCTTGTCCCGCGCCGCGATATAGTCATCCGCCGGCGCCGCCCCGGCGCCGCCGGCCAGCCCCATCGCGAACGCCATTGCAAGGAAAAGCGGGCTTGCGGCCGGGCGGCAGCGGTCGGGGCGGCGCATGTCAGGTCTCCGGATGAGGGGGATCGATCAGGTGCAGGCGGGAGGGTCTCACTGCCCGCGCGCGGTGGCGAGGAAGGCTTCCGCCTTCTTCACCGCGGCGGCGAAGAAGGGCTGGCTCGGGGCCTCCTTCATGAAGCAGGCGCGATAGGCGTTGGAGCCCTCGTCCTGGATCTTGGTGATCTGCTCCCAGCGCGGGTCCTGGTCCTTGTTGTCCTTCTCCACCTGCTTCTGCAGCGCGTCGGCCTTGGTCTTGAAGGGCTGCCAGATGGCGTCGCAGGCGGGGATCGGCTTGTCGCCGAGCTTCACCATGGCGACGCCCACCATGGCCATGCCGCCGCCGATGCGCACGATGGCGACCTCGTTGGGCGCGGTGTTGCCGGAGGGCTCCTCGGTCTGGAGGCCGAGCCACGCGACGGCGGTTTCGCCCGGCACGGCGGCCACGGGCAGCTCCACATAGGGCTGGTAGAAGCCGCCGTCGAAGCCAACGGCGTTGGTGTAGAATTCAGGCGTTCCCGCCGCCGCCTTCACGCCGGAGGCGAAGGCCTTCGGGGCGTCCGGATCCTTGGCGCGGGTGGCGAGCCAGCCGGTGAAGATGCTTTCGGGCGCCACCACCAGGCGGGTGTTGAAATCCTTGTCGGCGAAGGCGATGCCGCCCAGATCCTGCGCGGGGGTGTTCTCGTCGTAGGTCAGCACGCGCAGCGTATATTCCGGTGAGCCGAGGCCTTTGAACTTCACCGGGCCGATAAGGGCCGTCATGCGCTTGCCGAGATCCTTGAGCGCGGCCTCTTCGCGCTTGATGACGGCGGGGTCGCCGCTCTTGTCGGCCTTGGCGGCGGCGAGGGCGTCGGCCGTGGCCTTGTCGCGGGCGGCGACATAGTCGCTCAGCGGGTCGGCGGCGGCGAGCGCGGGCAGCGCGGTGGAGAGGATGAGGGCGCAGGCGAGGGAACGAACCGAACCACGGAAGGGGCCGCTCATGGGGGCAGTCCTCTGGGAGGGAAAGATGTGGCTTTCAACCGGTCGCAGCGGTAGCTGAACCGTCCCCAAGGTCAAGCTTTGTTTGTGGCGAAGTGCGGCCGCGCCTGCGGCGCCATTTCGCGTGTCCAGCGGTCTTTTGATGAAGCGCGTTCCGGCCCGCGCGCTGCGGCGGCGGGCCGGAACAGGGCGGGTCAGTTGCTGGCGGCGCGGGTCTTGGAAGAGCCGGCGTTCGCCACCTTCGGCGGCACCGGGGCGTGGCTGAGCAGGGCCTCGATGCGCTCCCGCTCCTTCCTGAACTCGGCGAGGAACTTGCCGTCCAGCGCCCGGCCGCGCGGCAGGCGGATGCGCATGGGATCGACGAAGTTGCCGTTGATCTTCACTTCGTAGTGCAGATGCGGGCCGGTGGAGAGGCCGGTGTTGCCGAGATAGCCGATGAGCTGGCCCTGGCGCACCGTCACGCCCTCGCGGATGCCGCGGGCGAAGCCCGACTGGTGCGAGTAGGTGGTGACGTAGCCGTTGGCGTGCTGGATTTCCGTGTGCTTGCCGTAGCCGGATTTCCAGTTGGCGTAGATGATGGTGCCGTTGCCCGCGGCATAGATGGGCGAGCCGATGGCGTCCGCCCAGTCCACGCCCGTGTGCAGCTTGGAATAGCCGAGGATCGGGTGGCGGCGATAGCCGAAGGGCGAGCGCATGATGCCGCCCGTCATGGGCTTTCTCACCAGGAACTTCTTCGCGCTCTTGCCGTCCTCGTCATAATAGTCGACGAGCCCGTCGTCCGTGGTCTGGAAGCGGTAGTAGCGCCGCGTCTCCTTGTTCACGGTGAGGGCGGCGTAGAGCACGTCGTTGGAGGCGCCCGGATCGTCCGAGAACAGCACCTCGAAATTATCGCCCGGCTTCACCCGGCGCTGGAAGTCCACGTCGAAGGAATAGACACGGATGATGTCGGCGATGACGCTGCGCGGCACGTCGTTGCGCAGCGCGGTCTCGTAGATGCTCTCATAAAGCCGGATGCCGGGGCCGCTGTCGTCCTCGTCCGTATCCTCGGAGACGCCGGCCATCTCGGTCTCGGAGGGCTCCGGCACGTTCACGAACTCGTCCTTGTCGGAGAGCGCGACGGTGCCCTCGTGGCCGAGGTCGCTGAAGATGGAGATGCGCAGCGGGCGCACGCGCTTGTTTTCTTCCTGCAGCAGCAGGTGCATGCGCAAGCCGTCCTTCACGGTGCCGTCCCGGCCGCGCTGGAAGGCGGCGGCGGCGGCGCGGGCGTCTTCCTTGGAGACGCCGTTGTCCATGAGAATGGAGACGATGGTATCGCCCTTCTTCACCACCACCGTGGCGTCCGACCAGTCGTTGCCGCCGGAGGTCTCGTCGGAGGTCTTGGGCACGAAGCTGATATTGGCCGGAATGACCGGCGCAGGTGCGTTGGCCGCGCCGGGGGGCGCGTGGCCGGCCGGGACCGCCGAGGCCGGCAGGCCGGGCGAGCCGAGCGCGTTGCCGACGCTGGCATAGGACAGATAGGGCGCGGACGCGGCCTGCGGCGAGAAGCCGGGCTGGGCGCCGACGATGGCGGCGGGCAAGCCGGCCTGGCCGGGCTGCACGCGGGTGAGCTCGGCCACCTCGCGCACCTTCACCAGCACGTTCTCCATGGAGGTGGCGGCGCCAAGCCGGGTGCTCGGGGGCAGGCTGGAGATGTCGCGCATCACCAGCGTGACTTCGCCGGTGGGCTCGGCCTGGGGCGCGGTCTCGTCCTTGCTGGAATCGGCGACGAGCTGGGCGGGGTTGAAGCGCGGGATGTTGGTGGAGACCGAGGTGGTGCTCATGGCGAGGTTCGCCGCCACCCGGGTGAAGGGCCGTACCTTGATGATCTCCCGGTCGCCCATCTTGGTGGCGGTGGAGACGCGGAAGGTCTGGCGGGCGGTCGGCGCGTCGCCGAGCAGCGACATGCGATCGCCCTTGCGGACGGAATTGACCGGGCGCTCGCCCACGGCCAGAGCGCCGCGGATGGCGTTGCGCACCTTTTCCGGCATGAGCGCAAAGCGATGCTCGCCGTCCAGCGCCGCATAGACGGCGCCGCCCATCAGGAACGAACCACACAAGGCCGTGAGCAGCGTGGCGGCGAACCAGCGTACGGAGACGCGGCGCCGGTCGATGTCCTCTTCGTCTCCGTCCACCCCGAGCGGGGGGTCGTCGCCAAGTCCGGCAGCGCTCGTGGCGTCGCGCCAGTCTCCGGCTGATCGTCGATGGTACAAATCTGCGTCCCTCAGCTGCGTGCGCGCGTGCGGCGCACTGGCCGTTTCCTGCGGGAAGGCCTGTCGGAACAAGCGATCAGGACTCCCGCCAACACATTCGGCGAACAAGACGTTCGGCGAACATGCCTTCCGCCTCACGACCCGTCAATGATGCGGCGCAAACCCGCCCGTTCGAGGCGGCGCATGTGAGGGGGAGGAGACGGCGAAAGCATGGCGTGGACCTCATCCGTGATCGCCGAGGCCGGTTCACGGCGTGGCTGGCGGGAGAAAGCGTGGAAACACCCTCTATACGCGCGCGCACGCGAGAGGCGGCTTCCAGACGGGGGCGTGCGATGCGGTCGGCTTTGCGGAAAACCGGAGACCGAAGCCGAAAAAGAATCCGCATTTTTCCATCGACCCTTCGCCGGCTGCGCTTCCGGCGGGTCTCGCGGCGCAACATGTCCACAGGCCGAAAATCGTTGCACTGCAACGGGCGGTGGCCTGGTAGGTGGGGATTTGCCCACAGCGTCACATGGGGTTCATGAAGGACGAAAACGGGGGTGTTGACACCGGAAGGGGGTTGCCCCTATAAACCGCCCATCGACGACGCGCTGCCGCCGCCAACTGGACGGATCGACAGCGCGTCTCCGACGCTCCTCACGACTTTACTGTTGTGAAGCCGCCGGTTAAGAAGCCGGAGGACGACGCGTCGATCGGCCCTTCTAGGGCAGGGAGGCTTCGGCTTCCAC
>NZ_JBAFUS010000006.1:0-178313 GCF_043193615.1 Xanthobacter aminoxidans
ACCTTCAAACGAGGATTCGGTGGTCTCCGGACCGCTGCGGGGCACGCAGACGGGCCCGGGGACGTTGCACTCCGGCGCGGATGCGGACGGGGCCCTTCCGGAGCCCACCAGCCAGCAGCCTGGCGCCTGACAGAGGAGTAGCAACGAGTGTGCCAGCGATTTTTCGGATTTTTTATCTCATAAAATCAATATGTTACGGCGTTCCGACGGGCATGTTCAGAACCCGACACACCCGTTTTGGCGGCCGACATGCCAGTTTAGGGCTGTTTGAAACAGGACACTGCCAGCCCCGCCCATACCCCCTGTCGAAAGCCGACAATCACCGTTCCGGGCCGCGTGTCGCATTTTCGACCTTGCCCCTCGACAGGAGCACCCCAACGCAAAACGGGCCGGCAAAGCCGACCCGTTGCAGTCCACAAAACCGAGAACCCGCGCCCGTCGGCGCCGGCGTCAGCCGATCAGCTCCTGCGCCTTGCTCAGGGCCGCGACGAAGCGGTCCACTTCCTCGCGGGTGTTGTAGAGGCCGAACGAGGCGCGGCAGGTGGCCGCGACGCCGAACCGCTCCAGCAGCGGCATGGCGCAATGGGTGCCCGCACGCACCGCGATGCCGTCATTGTCGATCAGCGTCGCGAAGTCGTGGGCATGGGCACCGGCGATCTCGAACGAGATGATGGCGCCCTTCTCCTTGGCGGTGCCGATGATGCGCACCGAGTTCAGCTCGCCCAGCCGCTCCTGCGCATAGCGGCACAGCTCGTTCTCGTGGGCACGGATGCGCGCCTTGCCGATGGACTGGATGTAGTCCAGCGCGGCCCCGAGCCCCGCGGCCTGCACGATGGCCGGCGTGCCCGCCTCGAACCGATGGGGCGGATCGCCATAGGTGACCGAATCCTGCCGCACCACCCGGATCATCTCGCCGCCGCCGTTGAAGGGCGGCATGGCCTCGAGATGCTCATACTTGCCGTAGAGCGCGCCGATGCCCGTGGGGCCATAGAGCTTGTGGCCGGTGATGATGTAGAAGTCGCAGTCGATGTCCTGCACGTCCACGTCGAGATGGACCGCGCCCTGGGAGCCGTCCACCAGCACGGGGATGCCGCGCGCATGGGCGATCTTCACCACCTCCTTCACCGGGACGGCGGTACCCAGCACGTTGGACATCTGGGTGATGGCCACCAGCTTGGTGCGGTCCGTGAGCAGCTTCTCGAATTCGTCGAGGAGGAAGTTGCCCTCGTCGTCCACCGGCGCCCACTTCAGCACCGCGCCCTGGTTCTCACGCAGGAAGTGCCACGGCACGATGTTGGCGTGGTGCTCCATGATGGAGAGGACGATCTCGTCGCCCGCCTTGATGCGCGTCTTGCCGAAAGTGGCGGCGACGAGGTTGATCGCCTCCGTGGCGCTGCGGGTGAAGATGATCTCTTCCGGCCGCGCGGCGTTGAGGAAGCGCTGCACCGCATGGCGGCCGCCCTCATAGGCCTCGGTCGCCGCATTGGCGAGATAGTGCAGGCCGCGGTGCACGTTGGCATATTCGGAGGTGTAGACCTGCTGGATGCGGTCGAGCACCGCCTTCGGCTTCTGGGCCGAGGCGCCGTTGTCGAGATAGACCAGCGGCTTGCCGTTGACCTTGAGGTCGAGGATCGGAAAATCCTCGCGCACGCGCATCACATCGTAGGAACCGTTCGAGACCGCGGGGTGAAGAGCGGTCATGGTTCACTCCCGTCCCAGCAGCCAGGCGCGCGTCGCCTCGGCGAGGGCGGTGCGGATGCCCTCCTCGCCGATGGCGTCGATCACCTCGCCGACGAAGGCCTGGATCAGGAGCGCCTCGGCCTCCTTGGCGGGGATGCCGCGGGCCATGAGATAGAACTTGATCTGCTGGTCGAGCGTGCCGGTGGTGCAGCCATGGCCGCACTGCACGTCGTCGGCGAAGATCTCCAGCTCGGGCTTGTTGCAGGATTCCGCCGTCTCGGTCAGCAGCAGCGCGCGGCTGAGCATCCGGGCGTCGGTCTTCTGCGCCGCCTGGCGCACGGCGATCTTGCCCTGGAAGATATCCTGCGAGGCGCCGTCCAACACCGCGCGGAAGGACTCCCGGCTCTCGCCGGCCGGCGCCGCGTGATCGACGGAGAGCATGGTGTCGGCGTGCTGCTTGCCCGCGAGCAGGCTCACGCCGCCCATGTGGGCCTTCACGTTCTCACCCGCGAGATGCAGCAGAAGCTGGTTGCGCACCACGGCGCCGCCGGTGGTGAAGAAGGTGTTGGAGAAGCTCGCATCGGCCGCCACTTTCGCCAGCATGGTGGCGAGATGCACGGCGTCGCTGCCTTCGGTCGTCACCTTGACGCGCTCGAAGGTCGCGCCCGCGCCCACCACCAGCTCCAGCGCCGTATTGACCTGATAGGCGATGCCCGCAGGCCCTTCGTGGCTCTCGACGAGGGAAAGGCGGGCGCCATCTTCCACCACCACCAGCGAGCGGGTGAAGGCGGCGACCGGGGTCTCGGCCGTGGTCACGAACACCAGCTCCACCGGCCGCGTGACAGCTGCGCCTGCGGCCACATGCACCACCACGCCGTCGCCCATGAGCGCGGTGTTGAGGGCGAGCACGGCATCCGAAGAGGCAACGGTGCGGCCGAGGTAGCTCGCCGGAAGGCCGGCGGGATCAGCCAGCGCATCCGCCATGGAGGCGATGGTGAGGCCGGGCTCCAGATCCGCAAGGTCCGACAGCTCCGGCACGAAGGTGCCGTTCGCCACCACGAGGCGGCGGAAGCCGAGCGTCGAGAACAGGCTGCCGGCAGCCACCGCCTTCGCCTTGGCATCCGCATCCGGCAGCGGCGCGAGGGGCTTGGCGTCGCGCATCAGGGCGCGCAGGTCGGTGTATTTCCAGCTTTCCACCCGGCGGTGCGGCAGGCCCGCATCGGCGAAGGTGTCGAAGGCCGCGGTGCGCTGGGCCGCAACGTCGGGGCCACCGGGCAGGCTGGCGCGAACGGCGGCGAAGGTCTCGGCCAGCGCCAGTTCGGCGCCGGTCTTCATGGGGCGGACGAGTGCCGGAGCTGCCGTGGCCATCACGCGGCCTCGCTCTGGTACTGGGCGTAGCCGGTGGCCTCGAGCTCCAGCGCCAGCTCCTTGCCGCCGGTGTGGACGATGCGGCCAGCGTTGAACACATGCACCACGTCCGGCACGATGTAATCGAGCAGGCGCTGGTAGTGGGTGATCACCAGCATGGAGCGCTCGGGCGAGCGCAGCGCGTTGACGCCGTTGGAGACCACTTTGAGCGCGTCGATGTCGAGGCCGGAATCCGCCTCGTCCAGCACGCAGAAATAGGGCTCCAGCAGCATCATCTGGAGGGTTTCGTTGCGCTTCTTCTCACCGCCGGAGAAGCCCACATTCACCGGGCGCTTGAGCATGTCGGCGTCGATGCCGAGCGTCTTGCCCAGCTCGCGCACCTTGCGCACCAGCTCGGGGGAGGTCAGCTCCACCTCGCCGCGCTTCTTGCGCTGGCTGTTCACCGCCGTGTGCAGGAACGCCATGTTGGAGACGCCGGGGATTTCCAGCGGATACTGGAAGCAGAGGAACAGGCCCTGCGCCGCGCGCTCGTCGGGCGACAGATCGAGCAGGTTCACACCCCGGAAGATGACCTCGCCGCCGGTGATCTCGTAGCCCGGCTTGCCGGAGAGGACATAGGAGAGGGTGGATTTGCCGGCGCCGTTCGGCCCCATGATGGCGTGCACCTCGCCGGGATTGATGGTGAGGTTCATCCCGTTGATGATCTTGCGCCCCCCAGCGATCTCGGCATGGAGGTCCTTGATTTCGAGAAGGGGAGCCATGGTGAAGATCCTCTGGTTATTGTTGCCCGGCGACGCGACCTGAACACAAGGAACGGAAGGCGCGTCAGCCGACGCTGCCTTCCAGGCTGATGGAAATGAGCTTCTGCGCCTCGACGGCGAACTCCATGGGAAGCTGCTGGAGCACATCCCGGACGAAGCCGTTCACCACGAGCGCGACAGCATCCTCCTGCGAGAGGCCGCGCTGCATGCAGTAGAACAGCATGTCTTCCGAGATCTTCGAGGTGGTCGCCTCGTGCTCGAACTGCGCCGTGGGGTTCTTGGCCTCGATATACGGCACGGTGTGCGCGCCGCAGAGGTCACCGATGAGCAGCGAGTCGCAATTGGTGAAGTTGCGGGCCCCGGCCGCCTTGCGGTGGGCCGAGACGAGGCCGCGATAGGTGTTGTTGGACTTGCCGGCCGAGATGCCCTTGGAAATGATCCGGCTCGTGGTGTTCTTGCCGAGATGGATCATCTTGGTGCCGGAATCCACCTGCTGGCGGCCGTTGGAAATGGCGATGGAATAGAACTCGCCGGAAGACCCCTCACCGCGCAGCACGCAGCTCGGATACTTCCAGGTGATGGCCGAGCCGGTTTCCACCTGCGTCCACGAAATCTTGGAATTCTTGCCGCGGCAGTCGCCGCGCTTGGTCACGAAATTGTAGATGCCGCCCTTGCCCTCGGCATCGCCGGGGTACCAGTTCTGGACGGTGGAATACTTGATCTCGGCATCATCGAGGGCGACCAGTTCCACCACGGCGGCGTGCAGCTGGTTCTCGTCGCGCATGGGCGCGGTGCAGCCTTCGAGATAGGAGACGTAGGAGCCCTTGTCGGCGATGATGAGGGTGCGCTCGAACTGGCCCGTATTCTTCTCGTTGATACGGAAGTAGGTGCTCAGCTCCATCGGGCAGCGCACGCCCGGCGGGATGTAGACGAACGAGCCGTCCGAGAACACCGCCTGGTTCAGCGTCGCATAGTAATTGTCGGTCGCCGGCACCACGCTGCCCAGATACTGCTTCACCAGATCGGGATGCTCGCGCAGGGCCTCGGAGATGGGCATGAAGATCACGCCCGCGGCCTTCAGCTCCTCCTTGAAGGTGGTGGCAACGGACACCGAATCGAACACCGCATCCACGGCGATCTTCGGCCGCTCGCCCTCGGGGATTTCGACGCCGGCGAGAATCACCTGCTCGCGCAGCGGAATTCCGAGCTTTTCATAAGTCTTCAGGATTTCCGGGTCGACCTCGTCGAGGGACTTCGGCGCCTTGAACTTCTTCGGCTGCGAATAATAGTAGAGGTCCTGGAAATCGATCTGCGGGTAGCTGACGCGCGCCCACTCCGGCTCCTGCATGGTGAGCCAGCGGGCGTAGGCGTCGAGGCGCCACTGCAGCATCCACTCCGGCTCTTCCTTCTTGGCCGAGATGAAGCGGATCACCTCTTCGGAAAGGCCCTTCGGCGCCTTCTCGGATTCGATGTTGGTCTCGAATCCGTATTTGTACTGGTCGACGTCGATGGAGCGAACCTGTTCGACTGTGTCCTGTACGGCCGCCATCTGGTCCTCCGTTCAACTGTCAGGCTGCGGCGCCGGGCGCCGCGCGCAGGGGGTGAGGAGCGGAGCCCGGACGGCTCCGATCTCGTATTCGGTGGAGGGAATGCCCGCCGGGACCAGCAGGGATGGGTCCGTGCGGAACCGATCGGGCCGGCATCCCCGCCGCAGCGCCGGGGATCATGCCGGGACGCAGGTATTCTCCACCGGGCAGACCACGGCGCACTGGGGCTTGTCGAAATGCCCCTCGCACTCCGTGCACTTCTTGGGGTCGATCACATACATGTCCCGCTTGAGGCTGATGGCAGCATTCGGGCACTCGAACTCACAGGCACCGCAGACGGTGCACTGGGACGCGACGATCTTGTAGGCCATGGGCTAGCTCCGCACTGTGCAGATTGGCAGGCGCAACCCCTCTTTCAAGCAACGTGCCATCGGGCAATGCTTTGATTTTTAATTGTTATTCTTCTGGGCAGGAGTCATCGACCGCTGTCGTTCACCCGACAAGGTGTCGCAAGTGCTACAGCGCGCGCGTCCTGTGTCCGGGGTGCCGGGCCTGATCGCCGGCCACGTCCAGCCGGCACGACAAAGCCCTCCCCGCCGGGCGGAGAGGGCTTTGTCGGTGCAGGTGCTGCCGGGGCCGAGACCCGCGGCTGAGACCAATCAGAAGCGCTTGATCTCGATGTCGTGCTTCTTGAGAGCGTAGCCGATCTGGCGCGGCGTGAGGCCGAGCAGGCGCGCGGCCTTGGCCTGAACCCAGCCGGCCCGCTCCATCGCATCCACCAGCCGTTCGCGCTCGGACAATTCCTCGTCTGCGTCGGCAGCGCGCACCGGCATGGCCGGGGCGGACACGGGAACCGGTACGGTCAGCGGTGGCAGGCGCGGCACCGTGTTGGAATTGGCCGCCTCGCTACTGATGGCGGAGAGCGGCGGCATCACCGGCAGGGGGATTTCCATGGGGCGGCGCGTCTGCGGCGCATCCGCCGGGCTGCGCCACAGGAGCGCCGACAGGCATTCGTTGTGACGACAGGCGAAGTCGTCGCCGACAATGTTACCGCCCTGCGCCAGGGTGGCGGTCCGCTGCACGCAATTCTCCAGCTCGCGCACATTGCCGGGGAAGCCGCAGCCCATCAGCACGTCCATAGCGTCCTGATTGAAGTGCAGGTCGCGGCCGTTCTCGCGGTTGAAGCGGTCGAGGAATTCGTTGGCCAGGAGCGGGATGTCGCCGCGCCGGTCGCGCAGGGAGGGCACGATCACCGGGATGACGCTGATGCGGTAGTAGAGGTCGGCGCGGAACTCGTTCTTGGCCACCGCCTCCTCGAGGTTCCGGTTGGTGGCGGCGACGACGCGCACGTTCACCTTCAGCGTGTGGCTGCCGCCGACCCGCTCGAATTCCTGCTCCTGCAACACGCGCAGCAGCTTGGCCTGAAAGGCGGGGGAAATCTCGCCGATCTCGTCGAGGAAGAGCGTGCCCTTGTCGGCAAGCTCAAAGCGGCCCTTGCGCGCGCCGACGGCGCCGGTGAAGGCCCCCTTCTCATGGCCGAACAGCTCGGATTCCAGAACGGATTCGGGCAGCGCGGCGCAGTTGAGCTTGATGAACGGCCCCTTGGCGCGGGGCGAGAGCTCGTGGATGGCTTTCGCGATCAATTCCTTGCCGGTGCCCGATTCACCGCGCAGCAGCACGGGCGAATGGGACTTGGCGACGATCATGATCTTGTCGAGCAGGCCGCGGATTTCGCGGCTGTCGCCGATGATGCCGTCCACATAGACGCGCTTGCGCTCGCGGCCGACGGTGGACGGCTTCAGCTCCAACAATTCCTTCTGCAGGCGGCCGCTTTCCGCCATCAGCCGCTCGCGATCACGCGAGACGACGCGATGGAGCTGCACCGTCTGGCCGATGAGGTTCGCCACCATGGTGAGGAAGCGCACATCCGAATCGAGCCGAAACACGGAGCGGCCGTCCCACACACGGTCGATGGTCAGCGTTCCGATGACCCTGGAGGCGACACGGATCGGCACGCCGATGAAGGACACGCGGGTGTCTTCGCTGGCGCCGAGCGCCTGCGCGTCGGCCTCGCTGAAGGCGGGGTGGGAGGCGACGTTCTCGGCGATCAGCGGCACAGCCGTGGCGATCACCTGTCCGATGGCCTTTTCCGGCAGGCGCGCGCGGTAGCGCGCATCGGTGCCTTCGTTCCAGCCGCCGCCGACGGTGATGTCGGGAATGCCGTCATCTTCCAGCAGCGAAATCACGCCATGGCGCATCTGCATGAAGGACGACAGAAGATTAACCACACTCGACAGCGTGGTTTCGAGGCGATTCGGGGCCGTCAGAATCTTCGAGATCTCGTAGATCCCGGTCAGAGCCACGTCGCTCAGTGAAACGAGGGGCACATGATGTCGAGGCTGCTCGCGCTCGATTTGCAACGCTTCCTGCTGAACCATGGTGCTCTCTCCATCACCCCAGGCACCGTCCCCACCCATTTTTGTCTGATTAGCGACACTTTGATTTAGTTTCATTCGCATGTCGTGCCCAAGGTGAGGGCAAGATTTGATGCTTGTTTGAGCACGGCCACGTCAATTGTCGCGTTTGCTGCGACAACTTGGCCATTTGCGGCGGCCATCGGGCGCCTGCTTGTCAGAGAAGGGACGAAATGGCCGTCTCGCCGGCAAAAAGATTTCGCGCTGCGAAATCACCGGCCCTCTACTTGCCGCAACTTTCCTCACAATGCCTTTCGCAGTGCAGCGTAAAGGACAGGGGACCGGCGTCCCCTTCAGTCACCCCACGCTCAGCGCGCCTCGAACAAGGCGAGGCGGGCGGCGGCCGTGTCCGGACGCTCGGCCCGCAGGAGAGCGGTCATCTCGGGCGCGGCGAGCGGGCGGAAGAACAGGAAGCCCTGCGCCAGCTCGCACCCGTTGTCGCGCAGGAACCGGGCCTGTCCCGCCGTCTCCAGCCCCTCGGCCACTACCCGCATGCCGAGCTTGCGGCCAAGCTCGATCACCGCGCAGACGATGGCGGTGTCGAAGGCATCGCGTTCGATGTCCTTCACGAAGCTCTGGTCGATCTTGATGGTATCGATGGGCAATTGCTTGAGGTGGATGAGGCCGGCATAGCCGGTGCCGAAATCGTCGAGGGCCACGCGCACACCCGCGCGGTTCAGCTCGTCGAGGATCGGCGCCACATGGTCGGAGCTGCGCCCGAGGAAGACGGTCTCGGTGATCTCCACGTCGAAATGCGAGGGTTCCACGCCCGCGGCGTGGAATTGGCGCAGCAGGGTGGGCGCGAGGTCGCGGTTGGTAAACTGGGCAGGCGCGAGGTTGATGGCGACGCGGCCGCAATCGTAGCCAAGCTCGATCCAGCTGCGCACGTCGCTCGCCACCCGGCGCACCATGCGCTCGCCGATCAGCACCGCGAGTTCGGGGTCGGAGAGCGCGGCCTCGAAGGCGGAGGGCGAAAGGATGCTGTGCGGCGAGCGCCGCCAGCGCACCAGCGCCTCCACCCCGGCGAGGCGCCCCGTGATGAGCGACACCTTGGGCTGGTAGTAGGGCACGATCTCGTCATCGGCGAGGGCGCCGATCATGGCCCGGTTCAGCGCCACGCGCTCCAGAACGGCCTGTCGCATGGCCGGCGCGTAGACGACCACGCGGTTGCGGCCCTGCTGCTTGGCGGCATAGAGGGCGAGGTCGGCGTCCTTCATCAGCTCGCCATAGGTGCAATCGTGCTCGGGGCAGGCCGCGATGCCGACGCTCGCGCGCGTCGTGAAGTGCCGGCCCGCATGCAGCAGCGGCCGGCGCAGCTCGGAGAGGAGACTCTGGGCGAGGCGCCGGCCGAGCCCTACCGGGTCCGGCCCCTCGACGGCGCAGACGAATTCGTCGCCGCCGAGCCGGGCGATGAGGGCCGGCTGGTCGACGAGGGCGTCGAGCCGGTGCGCCGTCTCCATCAGCACCGCGTCGCCGGCATCGTGGCCCAGGGTGTCGTTGACGTCCTTGAGCCCGTCGAGATCCATCAGCAGCACGCAGATGCCCTGCCCGGGCTTGCGCCGGGCGAGCGCGGCCTCGAGTCCCTCGTGGAAGGCGGCCCGGTTGGGCAGGCCGGTGAGGGCGTCGTGGCTCGCCGCATAGCGCGCCTGCCGCTCGGCGGCGCGGCGGTCGGTGACGTCCACCAGGGCCGCGACGAGATTGGGCGAGGGGCCGGAGGGCGTCACCGCGGCCGCCAGCACCACCTGCCGTTCCTCGCCATCGGCGAGCGTCACCGTGGTTTCGAACTCGGTGGCGATGCCGTCGCGGCGCAGACGGTCGCGAAGCGACTGGGCATCCTTGCCGCCGAGCGCCGCGTCCCACAGGCCGCCGGCATCGGGCAGGTCGAAGGTCCCGCCGTAGAAGCGCCGCGCGGCCTCGTTGGACTTGATGTACCGCCCGTCCTCCAGCCGCGCCACCACCAGGGGAATGGGCACGGCCTCGAAGGTGTTCTCCAGGATGTCCTCGCTGGCGCGCAGCTTCTCGTTCGCCTCCCGCTCCGCCCGCACCACCGACCAGAAGCGCCGCTCCGTGCGGTTGGCACGGCCGGCGACGAGCGCCAGCATGGTGTTGAGCACGGCGACGGCGAGGGCGAGGCCCACCGCCATCTGCCAGCCTGTCGAACGGTCGAGATAGCCGAACAGCAACAGGGCGCTCGCCCCGAAGCCGCTGGAGACGAGCCAGCCGAACGGCAGGGGAACGGCCAGATAGAAGACCGTCGGCAGCAGCATCACCACGAACAGGGCGAGGTCGCTGTGCGAACTCACCAGCACCGCGATGGCCGCCGATATGCCCCAGAGCCAGACGAGGTAGATGGCGGTCATCCGTCCCGGCGTGGTCGCGACCTGAACCGCCACCAGGCAGAGCAGCGACAGCGCGACGACCACGAAGCGCGCACTCACCGCCACCACGAAATGCCCGGTCCCGGCGAATCGCCAGTCGCTCAGCAGGAACAAAGCGTTGAGAATCACAGAGGCGGCGAACAGGAAACGCCCGTGGCGCCGGGCCTCTTCCAGGCAGGCGGCACGGAACTGCTGCTCCGTGGCCGGATCGACGAACTCGCCGCCAAACGCGCTGAGACGAGCGTCCCCAACGCCTCCAGCCCCGTCCAAGTTCCCGACCTGCCCCGTGATACCTCTCATGTGACAGATTCTAATGGTCAATTCCGCCCTGCGCCAGCACGCGAGGCGCGCGGGCGGCGGGTAATCGTACCGCCGGTCACGATTTTCTTCGCGCGTTTCTTTACATTCCCACGGCTCGACAGGTCGGAGACGCCGGGAATGTAATTTCGGGTAGCGATACACCCCGCAACTACTCTGGGCTGCACGGATCAGAATTCGCACCTGGATGCCTCCGCGGGCTCCCGTTCGGGAGCAGGGCGCGTTGCATGGCGACCATTGCGTGCTGTACTGCGGCAGGACGACGCCGGGAGCGACGCCAAGGGAGCCGCCGATGCTGAAGGACAAGCGCATCCTCCTCCTCATCGGGGGTGGCATTGCCGCGTACAAGTGCCTCGAGCTGGCGCGCCGCCTGAAGGAGCGCGGCGCCACGGTCCGCGCCATCATGACCGAGGCGGCCGGGCGATTCGTGACGCCGCTGTCGGTGGGCGCGATCACCGGCGAGCGGGTGTTCACCGACCTGTTCGATCTGACGGCCGAGCACGACATCGGCCACATTCGGCTGTCGCGGGAGGCGGACCTCCTGGTGGTGGCGCCGGCCACCGCCGATCTTCTGGCCCGCATGGCGCACGGCCTCGGCGACGACCTCGCCACCACCTGCCTGCTCGCCACCGACAAGCCGGTGCTCGTCGCCCCTGCCATGAACCCGCGCATGTGGGCGCATCCCGCCACCCGCCGCAACGTCGCCCAGCTCAAGGCGGACGGGGTTTCGGTGGTCGGTCCCAATTCGGGCGCGATGGCCGAACGCGGTGAGTTCGGCGAGGGCCGCATGGCGGAGCCCATGGAGATCCTCGCCGCCATCGAGGCCCATTTCGACGACGGCGCGTCGCGGCTGCTCGCGGGAAGACGCGTCCTCGTCACCTCCGGCCCGACCCACGAGCCCATCGACCCGGTGCGCTACATCGCCAATCGCTCCTCCGGCAAGCAGGGCCATGCCATCGCCGCAGCGGCCCGCGCCGCCGGCGCCGAGGTGGTGCTGGTCTCCGGCCCGGCCGAGGCGGCGGACCCCGCGGGCGTGCGGGTGATCCACGTGGAGAGCGCCCGCGACATGCTGGCCGCCGTGGAAGAGAACCTGCCGGTGGAAGCCGCCGTCTTCGCCGCGGCGGTCGCCGACTGGCGGGTGGCGGACGCATCGGAGCAGAAGATCAAGAAGGACGGCGGCGGCGCCCCCACCCTGACGCTGGTGGAGAATCCCGACATCCTCGCCTCGGTGTCGCGCCACCACACCCTACGCCCGCGCCTGGTGGTCGGCTTCGCGGCGGAGACCGAGCAGGTGGTGGCCCATGCGCGCGACAAGCGCCTGCGCAAGGGCTGCGACTGGATCGTCGCCAATGACGTGTCCCCCGCCACAGGCATCATGGGGGGCGACAGCAACACCGTGCACCTCGTCACCGCCGCCGGCGTGGAGGACTGGCCCTCGGCCACCAAAGCCGAGGTCGCCCGCCACCTCGTCGCCCGCATCGCCGCCGAACTCTCGGGAACCCATCCGTGACATCGCCTTCCGTGAAGATCCAGCGCCTGCCCCACGCCGCCGGCCTGCCCCTGCCCGCCTATGCAACCCCCGGCGCCGCCGGCATGGACCTCGCCTGCGCGCTCCCGGCCGATGCGCCGCTGCTGCTGGCGCCGGGCGCGCGCGCCGCCATTCCCACCGGCTTCGCCATCGCCCTGCCGGACGGCTACGAGGCGCAGGTGCGGCCGCGCTCGGGCCTCGCCAAGAACCACGGAGTTACCGTGTTGAATGCGCCGGGCACCGTGGATTGCGACTACCGGGGCGAGATCGCCGTGCTGCTCGTCAACCACGGCCGCGAGACCCTGGAAATCAGCCGCGGCATGCGGATCGCGCAGCTTGTCGTGGCGCCTGTCGTTCAAATAATGCTGGAAGAAATCGGAGAATTGAGCGAAACTGCACGCGGTTCCGGTGGTTTTGGATCCACAGGCCTCGGTTCCCCGTGATTTAGCCGTCGGTGGACGGCTGGGAGCAGTTTCACCTTTCGAGACGCCCGCCCTTAAAGGAAGCCGTCCCTCCGATGCCGCGCCTTTCCGACAAGAGCCTCCTCGCCATCGCCGCCGTGGTGGATGTGGCCGTCCATGCCCGTGGCGCACCGGTTGCCGCCAAGGCGCTGGCCGCCCGCCACGGACTCCCCCCCCGCCGGCTGGAGCCGGTGCTGCAGGCCCTCGTCCATGCCGGCGTCCTCAAGGGCGTGCGCGGCCCGCGCGGCGGCTACGAGCTGGCGCGGGAACGCCGCCGGGTCTCCGTGGCCGAGATCGTCCGGGTGGTTGAAGGCGCCGAGGAGGAGAAGGAAATCATCCTGCCGCCGCTGGTGACGGAAGTGGTCCAGCCCGCCGTGGCGGCGGCCGAGGATACGTTCGACACCGCCCTCGACGGCGTGACCCTCGAAGACCTGTGCCGCGCCGCCGACGACAAGGGCCACGGCTCCGAGCACGAGAGGATCGACTTCGCCATCTGAGGCCCGGCCGGACGCGCCGGAATCGACCCGGGTGCAGAAAAGGGGTCTAGTCCGCGAGCCAGAGTTCCCCCGAGGTAGAGCGTTCCCCACCCGCGAGGACAGGCCCCCGCCCTTTGTGCCGGACGCTGCGCGGCGCGCCGGGAGGCCCGCCCGGAGCAGACGAGACAAGACAAGAAGGAGATCGCCCATGGCACAACCCGCCGCCAAGATCGTGTCCTCCGCCCCCCTCGTGGGCCGGGGCAGGGTCTATGATTCCATCACCGAGACCATCGGCAACACGCCGCTGGTGCGGCTCAAGCGGCTGCCCGAGCTGCGCGGGGCCAAGGCGGACATTCTCGCCAAGCTCGAATTCTTCAATCCCATCAACAGCGTGAAAGACCGCATCGGCGTCGCCATGATCGACGCGATGGAAGAGGCCGGCGCGCTCGATGCGGACACCGTGCTGGTGGAGCCGACCTCCGGCAACACGGGCATCGCCCTCGCGTTCGTGGCGGCGGCGCGCGGCTACCGGCTCATCCTGGTCATGCCCGAGAGCATGTCCATCGAGCGCCGCAAGATGCTGACCCTGCTCGGCGCCGAGCTGGTGCTGACCCCCGCCAACCTCGGCATGAAGGGCGCCGTGTCGCGGGCCGAGCAGATCATCGCCGAGATGCCCAAGGCGGTGATGCCCCAGCAGTTCAAGAACAAGGCGAACCCCGAGGTGCACCGTCGCACCACCGCCGAGGAAATCTGGAACGACACCAACGGCAAGGTGGACGCCGTGGTGGCCGGTGTCGGCACCGGCGGCACCATCACCGGCATCGGCCAGGTGCTGAAGCCCCGCAAGGCCTCGCTCAAGATGATCGCGGTGGAGCCGGAGGATTCCCCGGTGCTCTCCGGCGGCCCTCCCGGCCCGCACAAGATCCAGGGCATCGGCGCCGGCTTCGTGCCGGAGGTGCTCGACCGCTCGATCATCGACGAGGTGGTGACGGTGGGCAACCAGACCGCCTTCGACACCGCCCGCGCCCTCGCTCGCTATGAAGGCATTCCCGGCGGCATCTCCTCCGGCGCTGCCGTGGCGGCCGCTTTGGAGCTGGCGGTGCGTGACGACATGGCCGGCAAGACCATCGTCGCCATCGTCCCCTCCTTCGCCGAGCGCTATCTCTCGACCGCGCTGTTCGAAGGCCTCTGAGCCCCGGCCCGCGCCCCGGCACTGGCCGGAGCGCGGGCGCACTCTGCTTTTTGCCCAAGCCGCTGGAGCCGCAGCAGCGCCGCATGGCGGGCCGGATCATAGCCGGCACCCCCGGCCCGCGCCGCCTTTCGTGCCGCGCGCAGCGCCCGTGCGATGCCCGCCGGCCCCTCGCAGAACACATCCAGCCCCCGCATCAGCCGCCCCACCTGCACATCGGCCGCCTCGGCCGCGAAGGCGTGCGCCCGTCTGCCCTTCCCATTCGCACCGGCCATGCCGCTCCTCCCTGATATCGGGCGATGCTGGAACGACACGGGGGACAGGAGGATAAATTCCTATTTCGCTAACATGGCAAAGACCTACCACAATTCAGCTATATGTCTGTTTTGTATGACATTTATTTCTCTGATCCACAAACGTAGGTTGCATTCTCTATCCGCCTCCTCTTGCAAGAGCAGATGATTGATGTAGGAATTTTTACCTACAGTGAGCGTCCCCGATGAGCCCCTTGCCCGCCGCCCCCTCGGTCGCCCGTCCGTCCGCCGGCCCCGTCCGCGCCTCGCGGCGGTGCCGCCCGCCCGGCCCGAAACCCTGCTGCCATCTGGCCGTCGCGGTGGCTGCGGCGGACGCCGGAATGACCGTGGAGGCGCTGCTCTCGCACAGCCGCTCCACGGCGCCGGTGGCGCTGGCGCGTCAGCTCGCCATGTATCTCGCCCATGTGGGGCTCGGCCTGCCCCAGGCGGCGGTGGCGGCGGCGTTCGGGCGGGATCGCTCCACCGTCGCCCATGCCTGCCGGCGCATCGAGGAGTTGCGGGACGCCGCGGCGTTCGACCAGAAGGTCGGCCGGCTGGAAGCCTGCCTGCGCTGGGCGGCGGAGGCGTGACCATGGCGACGGAATCTGCAAGCGAAAGCGACGTGAAATCAGTATCTTCCGCCTGCTCCTCCGGGCGGGGACGGCGCCGGGCGACAGCGAAGCCAGCGGCGGACACGCCCGGCTTCAATCCGGCGGAAAGCCCGCTCGCATGGCTGGCGCGGCGGCAGGGCAAGGACGGCCGGACCATGGTGGATGCGGCCCAGCTTCAGGCGGGCGAACGGCTCCGGGCCGATTTCACCCGGGCCAATCTCACCCCCCGCGTCACCAGCCGCTGGAGCGAGGTGTCGGGGGCCGGCACGCCGGAAGCCTTCACCGACATGGTGCTGGCGGCCAAGCTCCGGGTGTCCCGCGCGCTCACGGCGGTGGGGCCGGAATTGTCCGGCGTCCTGCTGGACGTCTGCTGCTTTCTCAAGGGGTTGGAGACGGTGGAGCGGGAACGCCGATGGCCGGCGCGCACCGCCAAGGTGGTGCTGTGCCTCGCCCTCGACCGCCTCGCCGCCCATTACGGGATCTCCGCCTCCACCACCGGCCGCGACCGGGCGCCGACCCGCGCGTGGCAGGCCCCGGAGGTCGCCGCGGCCGAAAGCTAAGTCAGGACAAGGCCCTGGCCGTATCGCGGATGATCTGGAAGGCGGCGTCCACGTCGCCTTCCGTCGTCTCCATGGCCCCCGCCTGGAAACGGATGGCCAGATGGCCGTCGATGCGGGTGGGAGTGAGATAGAGATCGCCGCCGTCATTGATGGCGGTGAGCATCGCCAGCATGTGGGCGTCGAGGTCGCGCCCGTCGCCGGGGTCGTGGCGGAAGGTGAAGAGGGAGAGCACCGGCGTGCTCGCCAGCGAAAATCCCGGCTCCTGCGCGAGCCGAACTGCGAGCGCCTGAGACCAGCGCACATGGTTGCGCATCATCTCCCTGAGACCGTTAAGTCCATGGGCACGCAAGACAAACCACAGCTTCAGCGCGCGGAAGCGGCGGCCGAGCTGGACTGTCCATTCGCTGTAATTGGTGATGTCGTCGTGGCCGTGGGTCTTCAGATACTCCGGCTGGATGGACAGCGTGCGCAGGTGGTCGTCCACGCTCCTGAGGTAATGGGCGGAGCAGTCGAACTGCACCCCCAGCCATTTGTGCGGGTTGAGGACGATGCTGTCCGCCGCTTCCACCCCCGCCCACAGATCCCGGAACTCCGGGCAGATCATCGCGGTGCCGGCCCAGGCGGCATCCACATGGACGAACAGGCCATGCCGGTGCGCGATTCGGATGAGTTCAGGTGCCGAATCCATCGCGCCAGTGCCGGTTCCACCAATGCACAGCACGAGTCCGGCCGGCCGGTGCCCGGCGGCGAGGTCGGCGGCGATGGCGGCCTCCAGAGCGGCCGGGTCCATGCCCCGCAGCGGACCAGCAGTTGGTATCCGGATGAGGTTGTCATGGCCGATGCCCGACACCCACGCCGCCCGGTCGATGGAGGTATGAACTTCCGCCGAAGCATAAACCCGCAGCCGCTCCCGCCCCGACAGGCCGGTGGCGTTGCCGGTGAAGCCCAGCGCCCGCTCCCGCATGGTGAGGAAGGCGCAGAGGGTGGCGGAGGAGGCGGAATCCTGGATCACGCCGGTGAAGTCCGCCGGCAGGCCCACCGCCTGCCGCAGCCAGTCCAGCGCCACGCCCTCCAGCTCGGTGGCGGCCGGCGAGGTCTGCCACAGCAGGCATTGCGCGCCCATGGCGGAGGACAGCATCTCCGCGATCACGCTGGCGGGGCTGGCGTTGGCGGGGAAGTAGGCGAAGAAGCGCGGGTGCTGCCAGTGGGTCATGCCCGGCACGATGATGCGGCGGAAATCGGCGAAGAGCGCATCCATGGGCTCCGCGTCTTCCGGCGGGCTTTCCGGAAGCTGGGCCGCGATCTCGCCGGGCTTCGTGCGGGCGCGGACGGGCTGGTCCCGCAGCGTCTCGCGATAGTCCGCCGCGAAGGTCGCCGCCTCGTGCGCCCAATGGCGGAAGGTGTCCCCGTCCATCTCCCCGACCATGTCCCGTCCCGTCCTCGTCACGCGCAGAGGGCCGGACATAGCCGACTTCACCGGCGCGGCAAACGCGCGGGTCCGCCGCAGCCGGCTTGAGCGGTGCAGGTGTCCTCCCGCCCCCCTTCCGCCCGACCCTCCCGCCTTCGTGTCCGCCGCGGCCCCTTCTCCGTGCTAGTGTCTCAAGGGAAAGGGCTTTCCCCGGAGGCTCCGGCGCACTAAGACGGCGCGAAAGCTCCGGACGCAGGCGGCTGCCGCCCGCCGACGCGGAGCCCAGAAGACCGCAAGAGACGACCTGACCACAAGACGCGCCCAAGAGACGCAAGACGCGACGCAAAGGCGCGACGCAAGAACGAGGCCCGCGAGGATATGCCCCAGTACCGCTCCCGCACGTCCACCCACGGCCGCAACATGGCCGGCGCCCGCGGCCTGTGGCGCGCCACCGGCATGAAGGACGGCGATTTCGGCAAGCCGATCATCGCGGTGGTGAACTCCTTCACCCAGTTCGTGCCCGGCCACGTGCACCTGAAGGATCTCGGCCAGCTGGTGGCCCGCGAGATCGAGAAGGCCGGCGGCGTCGCCAAGGAATTCAACACCATCGCGGTGGATGACGGCATCGCCATGGGCCATGACGGCATGCTCTATTCGCTGCCGTCGCGCGAGATCATCGCCGACAGCGTGGAGTACATGGTCAACGCGCACTGCGCCGACGCCATGGTCTGCATCTCCAACTGCGACAAGATCACCCCCGGCATGCTGATGGCCGCCATGCGCCTCAACATCCCGGCCGTGTTCGTCTCCGGCGGGCCCATGGAGGCCGGCAAGGTGCTGCTCTCCACCGGCGAGCGGAAGGTGGACCTCATCGACGCCATGATCTCGGCCGCCGACGACAAGGTCTCGGACGCCGACGTGACGGTGATGGAGCGCTCCGCCTGCCCCACCTGCGGCTCCTGCTCCGGCATGTTCACCGCCAATTCCATGAACTGCCTCACCGAGGCGCTGGGCCTCGCGCTGCCCGGCAACGGCTCGGTGCTCGCCACCCATGCCGATCGTGAGCGGCTGTTCGTGGAGGCCGGCCACCTCATCGTCGATCTCGCCCGCCGCTATTACGAGCAGGACGACGCCAGCGTGCTGCCGCGCGCCATTGCCTCGTTCAAGGCGTTCGAGAACGCCATGACGCTGGACATCTCCATGGGCGGCTCCACCAACACGGTGCTGCACCTGCTCGCCGCCGCCAACGAGGGCGAAGTGCCCTTCACCATGGCGGACATCGACCGCCTCTCCCGGCGCGTCCCGGTGCTGTGCAAGGTCGCGCCTGCCGTCGCCAACATCCACATGGAGGACGTGCACCGCGCCGGCGGCATCATGGCCATCCTCGGCGAGCTGGATCGCGGCGGCCTGATCCACACCGATCTGCCCACCGTGCACGCGCCGACCATGGCCGACGCACTGGACCGCTGGGACGTGAAGCGCACCAAGAGCGAGAGCGTCGCCACCTTCTTCCGCGCGGCGCCCGGCGGGGTGCCCACCCAGGTGGCGTTCAGCCAGTCCCGCCGCTGGGACGACCTCGACCTCGACCGCGAGGCCGGCGTCATCCGCGATGTCGAGCACGCCTATTCCAAGGATGGCGGCCTCGCCGTGCTCTACGGCAACATCGCGCTGGACGGCTGCATCGTGAAGACGGCGGGCGTGGACGCCTCCATCCTGAAGTTCACCGGCAAGGCCCGCATCTTCGAGAGCCAGGACGCGGCGGTGGAGGCGATCCTCTCCACCGGGCGCATCCAGCCCGGCGACGTGGTGCTGATCCGCTATGAGGGGCCGCGCGGCGGGCCGGGCATGCAGGAAATGCTCTATCCGACCTCCTACCTGAAGTCGAAGGGCCTCGGGAAGGCGTGCGCGCTGGTCACGGACGGGCGCTTCTCGGGCGGCTCCTCGGGTCTCTCCATCGGCCATTGCTCGCCGGAAGCGGCGGAAGGCGGCGCCATCGGCCTCGTGGAAGAGGGCGACACCATCGAGATCGATATCCCGAGCCGCATCATCCGCGTGGCGGTGTCCGACGAGGTGCTGGCCGAGCGCCGCGCCAAGATGGAAGCCAAGGGCGCCGCCGCCTGGAAGCCGGAGAACCGCAAGCGCGTCGTCTCCCAGGCCCTCCAGGCCTATGCGGCCCTCACCACCTCCGCCGCCCGCGGCGCGGTGCGTGACGTGAACAACATCCGCCGCTGAACGCAAACGGCGGCGGGCCTCCTCCCGCCGCCACCACCGCCGGGCCGATCAGCCCAGGGTGCTGCGGCAATAGAGATCGCGGCCGCCGTCCTTTGCTGCGTAGAGCGCGGCATCCGCCGCCGCGAACAGGTCGGCAAGATTGTCGCCCCGCGCGGTGGCCCCGCCGATGCTCGCCGTCACCCGGCCGCCGGAGGGATGGGGAATGTTCTCCGCCCTCAGCGCCGCCAGCAGCGCGGCCCCCACCGCATCGCAGCCGGCCTCGTCGGTATCGGGCAGGATCACCGCGAATTCCTCGCCGCCATAGCGCGCCGCCGTGTCCTGCGCCCGGGCCGGCTGCCGCGCCAGCATGCCGCCGATGGCGGCCAGCACCGCATCTCCCGCCTGATGGCCCCACAGATCGTTCACCACCTTGAAGTGGTCGACGTCGATCACCAGCAGCGACAGCGGGCCGGCGAGGCGCTGGGCCCGGCGCACCGCGCGCTCCAGCGCCGCGTCGAAGCTGCGCCGGTTGGGCAGGCCGGTGAGGTCATCCACCTGCGATTTGCGCGCAAGATCGAGATTGAGGCGCAGCAGCTCCACTTCGTCGGCCGCCACCGCCGCGAGGTCCAGCAGCGGGCCGAAGTCGAACGCCTCCTGGTCCCGCGCCTCCCGCCCCATCACGCACAGCGAGCCGATGACCAGCTCGGGCGCCACCATCAGCGGCGCCCCCGCATAGAAACGCAGCGGCAGGTGCGCCACGGCGGGATGGCCGGCGAGGCGCGGATCGCACGTCATGTCGCCGATCACCAGCGGCGCGCCGCTCTCCACCATCACGTTGCAGAGGCTGTCGCGGCGGGGGACGCTCGCCGGCACGAGAGCCGACGTGCGCGATTTCTGCCACTGGTGGGTCGCGTCGATGAGGCTGAGGAAGGCGACGTCCGCCCCGTAGAGCCGGCGTGCCAGCCGGGTCAGGCGATCGAATCGCTCGTCCAGCGGGCTATCCATGAGGCCGCATGTCGCAAGGACGGCGAGGCGGTCGGCCTCGTTGGCGGGGGCGGCGGGGGGTGACCACACGGGCTGGACCTCGATCGATGACGCTGGGGCGGGCGGACCGGTCGGCGGCGAAGGTGGGGATAACTCTTGCCGAGGCTGGCAGGTGCCCCCCGCCGGCGCAACGGGCGGGCGAGAGGCACACAGGCGTCCGCACAACCTGGAAGCGTGCCGCCCTTGCAGAACTGGAGACGGCCGGCGCGGGACGGCTGATTCGCGGCGCGGGACATCCGAATCGGACGATGATTCGCGGGCGCGGCGAAGGCGCCTTAAGCAGACACATCGAATCGCGCGCAACGCACCTGATCGCGGGGACGTCCCTGCGGGACCTATGGATGGGATGTCACGGGAGGGAGAAAAACCCGGAAAAGCCTACTTGGTGCTTCAGGCCGGGTAGAAATTTGGTGGAGCCAGGCGGAATCGAACCGCCGACCTCTTGAATGCCATTCAAGCGCTCTCCCAACTGAGCTATGGCCCCACCGGGCCGCGGGCTGCGCACTTTCCGCTCGAACACCAAGGTCGAAAAACCTCGGCAGGAGAGCCAGTTAGCGCGCCGGGAAGTCCCGCGGCGGGGTGCCCGGCGACTCATGTCCGCCGAGCGAGAGCGGCCTTAAAGCACAGGCCGCGTCGGGTATCAAGCCTCTTCGTCGTCTTCGAGGCCCTCACCGATCAGATCGGAGACGTCGTCCCCATCATCTTCGTCTTCTTCGAGGAACGTGTCGTCGTCACCGGCCTCGATGTCGTCGTCCACGTCCACATCGTCACCGACCACCACCTTGGTGGGGGCCGCAGCTTCCTCGTCGGCTTCCTCGAGGCTGATGACCTCGGCCTCGGCCTCCTCGCCATCCGCCTCTTCAGCGACGGCTGCACGCGGCTCGGCGCGGCTGGCGCCGCGAGCTGCGGGTTCAAAATATGACCTCGGATAGGATTCCCCCGTGAACGGCGACACGATGGGGTCCTTGTTGAGGTCGTAAAACTTGCGCCCCGTGACAGGACAGATGCGCTTGGTGCCGAGTTCGGGCTTCGCCACGGCAAAGTTCCTCGGGAGCTGTATAAGGAGCGTGCTCCATTGGCGTTTCGCCCGCGCCCTGTCAAGCGCAGATCGTCATGGCGTCGCAACAGCGTGACGCCGCGGGCGGGGGCGTGCTAGACGACGGCCCGCAACGAACATGCGGCGATCGCCCCGGCCAAGGCCTGCGGCAGACCGCCCGAGCGAGGCAGGAATGGCCCATCCCGAACCCGCAACCGCAGGCGCTGCCGAGGCTCACGGCCACGGCACGGGCGAGGCCCGCCCCGCCACCGGGCGCCGCTCCCCCGCTTTGTCGGGCCGGGTCCGGGTGCCGGGCGACAAGTCGGTCTCCCACCGGGCGCTCATCTTCGGGCTGTTCGCGGAGGGCACCACCCACATCACCGGCCTGCTCGAAGGCGAGGATGTGCTGAATACCGCCAAGGCCTGCGCGGCCCTTGGGGCCTGCGTCACCCGCACCGGCGAGGGCGCCTGGGAGGTGACGGGCACCGGCGGGCGCGGCCTTGCCTCCCCCGCCGCCCCGCTCGATTTCGGCAATTCCGGCACCGGCGTGCGGCTGATGATGGGCGCGGTGGCGGGCCAGCACGTCATCGCCGGCTTCGACGGCGATGCGAGCCTGCGCCGCCGGCCCATGAAGCGCGTGCTCGATCCCCTCGCCCAGATGGGCGTCGAGGTGGTGGCGTCGGCCGAGGGCGGCCGCCTGCCGCTCACCCTGAAGGGCAGCAGCGCGACCAAGGCCATCACCTACGAGACCCCGGTTCCCTCCGCGCAGGTGAAGTCCGCCGTGCTGCTCGCCGGCCTCGGCGCCGAAGGCGAGACGGTGGTGATCGAGCGCGAGGCCACCCGCGACCATACCGAGCGGATGCTGGAGCATTTCGGCGCGGAGATTTCCGTCGAGCCCCACGGCGCCCATGGCCGCCGCATCACGCTGAAGGGCCGGCCCCACCTCGTCGCCGCGCCGGTGGACGTGCCGGCCGACCCCTCCTCCGCCGCCTTCCCGCTGGTGGCGGCGCTGATCGTGCCCGGCTCGGACGTCATCCTCACCGACGTGATGATGAACCCGCTGCGCACCGGCCTCATCACCACCCTCCTCGAGATGGGCGCGGACATCACCGTCGTCGCCGAGCGCACCGAGGGCGGCGAGCGGGTGGCGGACCTCCGGGTGCGCCATTCCCGCCTGAAGGGCGTGGAAGTGCCGCCCGAGCGGGCACCGGCCATGATCGACGAATATCCCGTCCTCGCCGTCGCCGCGGCCTTCGCCGAGGGCACGACGGCCATGCGCGGCCTGTCCGAGCTGCGGGTGAAGGAGAGCGACCGCCTCGCCGCCGTCGCGGCCGGCCTTGCCGCCTGCGGCATCGCCCACGAGGTGAAGGGCGACGACCTGCTCGTCACCGGCGCCGCAACGGTCAAGGGCGGCGGGCCGGTGGAGACCCACATGGACCACCGCATCGCCATGTCCTTCCTGGTGCTGGGGCTTGCCAGCACGGACGGCGTGAGCGTGGACGACGTGGCCTTCATCGCCACCTCCTTCCCCACCTTCATGCCCATGATGCGCGGCCTCGGCGCCGTCATCGACTGACGGGGCGGCCATGGTCATCGCCATCGACGGGCCGGCCGCGTCCGGCAAGGGCACGCTGGCCCGGCGGCTCGCCGCGCATTACGGCCTGCCGCATCTGGACACCGGCCTGCTCTACCGGGCGGTCGGGGCGCGCTGCCTCGCTGACGGCCGCCTCGGCGATGAGGCGGCTTCGGTTAAAGCCGCGCAGAGCCTCGACGTCTCAGTGCTGGACCCGGACGCGCTGCGCACGGCGGAACTGGGCGAGGCGGCATCCGTCGTGGCCGCCCGGCCGGGCGTGCGCGCGGCGCTCCTCGATCTCCAGCGCCGGTTCGCCGGCCAGACGGGCGGCGCGGTGCTGGACGGGCGCGACATCGGCACCGTCATCTGCCCGGACGCGCCCGCCAAGCTGTTCGTCACCGCGCGGCCGGAGGTGCGGGCCGACCGGCGGTTCCGCGAGCTGGTCGGGCGGGGCGAAGAGATCACCTATGACGCGGTGCTGGCGGACATCCTGAAGCGCGACGAGCGCGATTCCGGCCGCTCCAGCGCGCCGCTCCTCAAGGCGGACGACGCCGTGCTACTCGACACCTCCGACCTCGGCATCGAGGCCGCCTTCGCGGCGGCGCTCGCCATCGTCGAGGCGCGCCGGGGCTAGGCGACCGGGAGCTGCGGGCGGATCCGGAGGGCGAACGCCTCCAGGTCCGCCATACGCTTGTCGAAGGCGGGCGCCAGCGGCTTCAGGACCAGCGCACGCGGCGCCAGCCCCCGTTCCAGCGCCGCCACCTGTTCCACCACGTCCGCCTCGGTGCCGATCAGGGAATCCGCGATCATCCGGTCGAGATCGAACCACGGCGCCCAGTCCGGACGCACCTTTTCCGTGGTCGCCTTCATGCGCTCGACGAACGGGGCGAGGAATGCACGCGCCTCCTCCTGCGCCTGCGCCCGGCTGTCGGCGAGGTGGAGGAAGCGCAGCAGGGTGAGGCACCGTCCCGCCTCGGGGGCGGCGGCACGATACTGCCGGACGCTCTCCGCAATGCCGGCGAGGGGAAAGGGCGGCGCCGCCATGATGCCGTAGCCGCGCCGGGCGGCGAGGGCCACCGTCTCGGCCGTCGCCGAGGCGATGTGGATGGGCACGGGCGCCTGAACCGGACGCGGCACCAGCTCAAGGTCGTTGACCTTGAAGAAGGCCCCGTCCCGGGTCACGGGACCGCCATCCAGCAGCGCGGCGACGAGATCGAGCGCTTCCAGCATCCGGCCGCGGCTTTCCTCCCTGGCCACGCCGAAATGCGCCTCGTGCAGGGGAAACGGCCCGCCGCGGGCGACCCCGAGTTCGAGCCGGCCACCGGACAGGATGTCCACGGTTGCCGCGTCCTCGGCCACGCCCACGGGATGGTGCAGCGGCAGCAGCACCGCCGCCGACCCGAGCCGGATGCGCGTGGTGCGGCCGGCGAGATAAGCGAGGATGGCGAGGCAGGAGGGGCTCGCCGCCTGCGGGTTGAAATGATGCTCGGCGATCCATGCTTCCTCGAAGCCGAGCGCCTCCACCCGCTCAACCAGCGCGGTCTGCTCGGCATAGGCGGCGGCATAGTCCTGGCGGGGGTTTTCATAGGTGCAGAAGAGGCCCAGTCGCATGGCAATCCCCGGAGCGGAATGAGCGGGTACCGACCTGCGGCCGGCACCCCGCATGAAATGACGCTATATTAATTTGAATACAGCTTTGGCGCCATGCTCCGGTCCCGCCGACCCGCGCTGCGACGTTTCGCCCTTTTCTCCCCGGCGGCGGCGCCCTATTCAGGACGCCGAAACTCCGGAGCGCCCCATGGCCAGCTACGTCTTCCAGCCCCAGCCCCATCCGCATCTGCCCATCGTCGGCAGCGACGCGGTCTTCCCGGTGCATCGCATCTATTGCGTCGGCCGCAACTTCGCCGACCACGCGGTGGAGATGGGCCACGACCCCAACAAGGAGCCGCCCTTCTTCTTCCAGAAGAATCCGGACACGCTGGTGCGCTCGGGCTCGACCATCTCCTATCCCAAGCTCACCAAGGACCTGCACCACGAGGTGGAGCTGGTGGTGGCGCTGAAGGAAGGCGGCGAGGACATTCCGGTGGAGCGGGCGCTCGACCATGTGTTCGGCTACGGCGTCGGCCTCGACCTGACCCGGCGCGACCTGCAGGGCGAGGCGAAGAAGCTCGGCCGCCCGTGGGAAACCGGCAAGGCCTTCGAGGAGTCCGCCCCCTGCTCGGCCATCCTGCCGGTGGCGACCGCCGGGCACCCCGGCACCGGCCGCATCTTCCTGAAGATCAACGACCGGATGAAGCAGGAAGGCAACCTCAACCAGATGATCTGGAAGGTGCCGGAGATGATCGCGACCCTCTCCACCCTGTTCCGCCTCGCCCCCGGCGACCTCATCTTCGCCGGCACCCCGGCCGGCGTCGGCCCCGTGCACAAGGGTGACGTGCTGGAAGGCGGCGTCGAGGGCGTCGGCGAGATCCGCCTGACGGTGGACTGATCGGCAAGGTCGGTGAACAGGCCCGTGACGTCGTCACGGGCCTCGGCCGGCCGGCGCGGCGCCTGAGCGACCCGCCCGGCGGCTTCAGGCGGCCCTGATCGCGAGCACCGCGTTCAGGCCGCCGAAGGCGAAGGCGTTCACCAGGGCGATTTCCGCCGAGGCCGCCCGTGGCGCGTTGGGCACGCAATCCACGTCACACTCGGGATCGTGCTCGCGGAAATTCAGCGTGGGCGGCAGGAAGCCGTTGCGCATGCCCAGCAGCGCCGCCGTCACGCCCAGCGCCCCCGAGGCGCCGAAGCAGTGGCCGGTCATGGATTTCAGCGACGACACCGGCACCTTGGCCAGCCGGTCGCCCAGCACCGTGCGCAGCGAGGTGGTCTCGGTCTTGTCGTTCAGCACCGTTCCGGTGCCGTGGGCCGCGACATAATCCACCGCGCCGGCATCCAGCCCCGCGTCGTCGAGCGCCGTGGCAATGGCGCGGGCGGTGCTCGAGGCATCGGGCGCCGTGAGGTCCGCGCCATCGGCGGTCATGCCGAAGCCGAGCACCTCACCGAGGATGGTGGCGCCACGGGCGCGCGCCCGCTCCATCTCCTCCAGCACCAGCACGGCCGCGCCTTCACCCAGCACCAGCCCGCTGCGGTCCTTGGAGAACGGGCGGCAGGTGTCGGCCGCCAGCACGCGCAGCGCCTCCCAGCTCTTCACCATGCCGAGCGTCAGCGGGGCCTCGCAGCCGCCGGTCACGGCCATGTCCAGCATCCCGCCGCGGATCATCTGGAAGGCGAGGCCAATGGCGTGGGAGGCGGAGGAGCAGGCCGAGGCGGTGCTGAAGCTCGGACCGGTGATGCGGTAGGCCATGGAAATCTGGCTGGCCGCGGACGAGGGCATGACGCGCGGCACCGTGAAGGGCAGCGGGCGCGTGCCGTCGCGCAGGATGCGCACATAGCCCTCTTCCAGCGTCTGGCAGCCCACCGCCGCGCCGAAGATGACGCCGGCCTTCTGCGGCGATACGCCCTCGGTGGCGCCGGCCGCCTCGGTCATCGCTTCCGCCGCCGCCAGCAGGGCGAACTGGCCGGACCGGTCGATGGTAGAAATCTGCCGCGGATTAAAGTGCGCCTCGGCGGAATAGCCGGGCACCTCCCCGACCACCCGCGTCTTCACCTGATCCTGCGGCACCAGCGTGAGCGGCCCGATACCGCCGCGCCCCTCCTGCAAGGCCGCGAGGTGGGCGGGAATGCCGAGGCCGAGGGCGGAAACGGCACCGATGCCGGTGATGGCGACCCTGCGGCTCATCGGGCCGGCTGCGCTGTGGAAACCTTGCCGCTCCGCGCGTCGATAAGCTGCTCGACGGCTTCGAGCAAGGCGAAGACCTTCACGTCATTGCTTTCCAGCACACCTTGGGACGGCACCTCGATACCAAAGCGTTCCTCGATCTTGAAGATCAGCTCCACCATATCGAGCGACCCGATCCCGAGGTCCGCGACGCTGGTTTCGGCGTCGATGATGGTCGGATCGATGGATGCCTCTTCCGCGATGACCGCGAGGATTTCGGCCCTGCGTCCGCTGAATTCCGCCACGCAACTTCTCCGTACCCGGTCCACGGCGGCGGTGCCGCCGTCACCCCCTCCGGGAGGGGCTAAAATGCACAGCAGCACCGGGGCTGTCCACCTGCCGCCGCGTCGGGAGCCGGAACCCGCCCGCGCGCCGTGCCGTTGAGCCCGACAAGCCCGCCGGTTGCGGGCGGCGAGGAGGCGCCATGACGTTTGAACCGCGACTCGTTTCCGAGGCCGACGCGACCCGCCTCGGCGTCATGCCCGGCTGGTGGGCCCTAGCCCCGGACGGCACGCCCGTCGCTGGCCCCTATCCGAACCAGGAAGCCCCCATCGTCGGCATCGGCAAGCGCGGGGCTGATCAGCCCACGGGCAGGGCCGGCCAGAGCGGCCCGCCGCCGGAGGAATGAATGGGACAGGGCCTGAACCGCGCCATCGGCCCGCGTACGGTGCATCTGTGCGTGGACATGCAGCACTTGTTCGCCCCCGGCGGGCCATGGCCGACGCCGTGGGCGCCGCGCATCCTGCCCGTCATCGTCGAACTGGCGGCCCGCGCGCCCGGGCGCACGCTGTTTTCCCGCTTCATCCCGCCCCATGCGCCCGAGGCCCTGCCCGGAAGCTGGCGCCATCTCTACGGAAAGTGGCGCGAGGTGACGCAGCAGGAGCTGGCGCCGGAGCTTCTGGAACTGGTGCCGGAGCTTAAGCGCTTCACACCGCCGGCGCGGCTCATCGACAAGACGCGCTATTCGGCGTTTTCGTCCCCGACCCTGCTGCCGACGCTCGCCCATCTCGGCGCCGACACGCTGGTGCTTTCAGGCGCGGAGACGGATGTCTGCATCCTCGCCACCCTCTTCGATGCGGTGGACTACGGCTACCGCGTGGTGGTGGCGCGGGATGCGGTCTGCTCGTCCTCCGATGCCGGGCACGACGCGGTGCTGGGCATGCTGTCGCAGCGCCTATCGATGCAGGTGGAAGTGGCGGATGCGCAGGACATCCTCTCCGCCTGGCGCACCGACGCCGCCGCGTAAGGCGGGCCGCCCCCACGGTCGTCCTACGTCCTGATTACCGCCGCAAGCCCAGCTTCAGCCCATAGGCGGTGAGCGCCGTCTCGTGGCCCGAATCGGCCCTCAGGCCCACATGACCATCCGGCCGCACCACCAGCAGGGTGATGCCGGAGATGCCGAGCCGCGCCGCATCGTCGGCCGAGAGGCTGGCGACCCCCGGCCCGCCGCCCGTCACCGCCGCCGCGAAGCTGGCGCCATAAAGGGGGGCGGCGCAGCGCTCGGCCAGCGCATGGTAGAGGCTGGCGAGCGTTTCGCCGCTGGCGCGCTCGCCGCCCAGCAACAGGAGGGTGTGGCCCGTGCGGTTGACGAGATCGTCCAGCATCAGCGCCGCGCCGTCCGCCGTGCCCACCGCGATGCGGTCGGGCAGGCGCTGGCCGGGGGCCAGTCCCGGACCCGCGTCGCCCGCCACGATGGGCGAGGCGGCATAGTCCACATCCAGCTCGGCCTCGGCCACCGCCTCGTGGTGGCGGGTCTGCGGATCGGCGAGCACCTCGCGGATAATGGCATTGCGCGCCTGCCGGTCGGCGGCGTCCTTCAGCATCTGGGCGCTGTCCGCCTCGTCGCCGGAGGCGGTGATGCGCTGGGCCACCGGCCGGCGCTCGGCCTCGTAGCTGTCGAGCAGGGTGTCGGCGCAATGGCCCTGCGCCACCAGAGCCAGCTTCCAGGCGAGATTGAAGGCATCCTGGATGCCGCTGTTCATGCCATGCCCCTGGATGGGGCTGCAGGTGTGGGCGGCATCGCCGGCCAGCAGCAGGCGGCCGGACCGGTAGTGCTGCGCCACCCGCGTGTAGCACTGGAAGCGGACGGGGTTGGCGACATCCACGAAGCGCGAGGCCGGCAGGTAGCGCGCGAGGGTGGCCGACGCGTCCGCCACGAGATCGCTGTCCGGGCCGCTCGGCCGCACATAGGCGCGCCAGCGCTCGCCCGGCAAGGCGGTGAGGATGAGCGGAATCTCGTCCAGAAAGGCGTAGTTGGCCTCGAAGGCGTGGGGGAAGTCGGTGAGGGTAGCGTCGAACACCGCCCACGGCTCTTCGATGGGGTGGCCATCCTGCCCGATGCCGGCGAGGGTGCGCACGGCGCTGCGGTGGCCGTCGCAGCCCACCACCCAGCGGGCCCGGATCACCTTGGTTTCGCCGCCGCTCTCCAGCATGGCGACGACGCCATCACCGTGCGCCTCCAGGTCCACGAGCTTGGTGCCGCGCGTCACCCCGCCACCGAGGCGGACGAGGTAATCGGTGAGGATCTGCTCCGTCACCTCCTCGGAGATGCCGAGATTGAAGCCGTAGCGGCTGCCGGCGAGGCCGAGATCGATCTCGCCCAGCACCGCCCCGTCCGCATGGATGCGGGCGACGCGCTGCTTCACCCCGGCATCGAGCAGGGCGTCGGCAAGGCCGAGGTGGTCGAACACTTCGATGGAGCGCGGATGCACCACGGTGGCGCGGTCCCAGGCCAGCGGCGCGTCGTGGGCGTCGATGATGAGGCTGTCCACGCCCCGCCGCTTCAGCTCGGCACCGAGCAGCAGCCCGGTAGGGCCGGCCCCCACCACCAGGACGGTCACGTCAGGAACCACGGCGTTCTCCCCTTTTCCGGCAATGGAGCACGGCCAAGCTGAAACGCAAAGGGGGGCGGGTCCGGGGGCTCAGGCCTTCCGGGGCTGGCGGCGCCGGGTCCAGAAGGGCGTGTCGCGCCAGCGGGTTTCCATCAGGGCGTAGTGGCGGCCGAGGTCGGCGGTCTCGCCTTGCAGCGTGCGGTAGTCCTCGTCCCAGCCGGCGAAGGCCGAGCCATCCCCGGCCAGTTCATCCGCCACCAGCCCGCCGGCCCGCGCGCCCATGAGGATGGCGGCGGAAATGCCCTGCGAGGACAAGGGATCGAAGGTCATGGCCGCATCCCCCGCCGCGCACCAGCGCGGGCCGTGGAGGATGCGCAAGGCTGCGGTTTCCGCCGGGTAGGTGCGGGGCACGGCCGCGCCGGCCCCCGCCCCCGCGAGGCGCCGCATGTGAAGCGTTTCCGACAGCCGCCGCGCCCATCCGGCGACGCCATCCCCCAGAAGGTCGGCATCGGTGAGGAAGGCGAGGACGCGCCGTCCGCCCGGAAGGGGTGTCGTGTACCACCAGCCGTCCGCCACCGCTTCCACGCTCGTGCCGCGATAGGGGTCGGCATCGGCCAATGTCGCCACCAGCGTCACCTGACGGTCGAAGGCCTCCCGCCCCGAACCCATGTGCCGCGCGACGGCGGCGGCCCGCCCGGTGGCGTCCAGCACGAAGCGCGCGGCGAGGCGCCGGCCGTCCCGCAGCGTGATGTCCCATCCCTCTGGTGCGGCGGCGATGGTCTCCAACCGCCCCGCCGCCAAAGTCGCGCCGGCCGCCTCGGCACGGGCGCGGGCATCGGCATCGAAGCGGGCGCGGTCGAGCAGCCAGCCACCACCGAGGGGATTGGCGAGAAAGTCGGTCTCGATGAGGTCGTCGCTGCCCCAGCACGAGCGGGTGCCGTAGGCGGGAAGGTGACGGCCTTCGTCCAGTAGCCCCGGCCCGAAGGCGGCATCCACCAGCCTCGCCATGCCCGGCGGCAGGCTCTCCCCCGGCCATACCTGGCTGCGTGCATCGTGGAGCAGCACCACCCGCAGCCCCCGCCCCGCCGCGGCGATGGCGGCGGCGGAGCCAGCCGGGCCGGCGCCCGCCACGAGGAGATCGCAGATCATCCCGCGCAGGGGTGTCATCCGATGAAGACGAGGCCGCCTGGATTGGGCAGGCCGTCGGCGAAGTCGGAGACGATGCCCACCTCGCCCTTCAACTCCACCTTCTTGATGAGCCGCCCCCGCGTCTGCGAGGTGAAGAGGTCGCCCTTGAGATTGAACGCCAGCCCGAACGGCATGGTCAGCTCCGCCCCGCGCAGGATGAGCGGGATGGGCGCGCCGAGGGGGTCGAAGCGCTTCACGCCATTGTCCAGCTGGTCCGCCACATAGAGGCGGTAGGAGGTGTCGTAGGCCATCTGGCGGGGATTGCGGAAGCCGGTGAGCCAGTTGAGGTTGATGATCTCGCCGGTGGTCGCATTGATGCGCGCCACCGAGGTGCCGCCCCAGCTCACCAGCAATGCGCCATCCGGCGCGATGATGATGCCGATGGGCGAGACGAGCCCCGCCTCCGGCGGCACCAGCACGCGGCTCTTCCCGTCCGGCGTGATGAGGGAGACGAAGCCCTTCTCCACCCAGTTGGCCACATAGAGATTGCCCTGCCGGTCGGCGGCGATGCCCATGGGCTGGGAGAAGCCCTCCGCGAACAGGGAGACCTCGCCCTTGGGCGTCACCCGCCGCACGTAGCCGGCATTCATGCAGGAGACGTAGAGGTTGCCGTCGAGGTTGCGCGTCATGCCCTCCGGCCGCTCCAGCGGGGCGGACAGGGCCATCACCGTCACACCGCCCTCGGCATCCACGAGGCGCAGGCTGTTGTCGTCGGAATTGGCCACGACAAGGGGAAAGGTCGCCGCCTGCGGATAGAGCGTATTGGCGCCGTAGCTCACATCCGGCTCGCGGGCGAAGCCCACCAGCGTCTCCACCTTCATGCGCGCCGGGAAGGCGCCGTCGCGCGGGCCGGGGCGGTCGGCGACGATTCCGAGGCGGAACCAGTCCTGCGCCATGGCCGCGAGCACCGGCGGGCGGGTCGGCGCGCTGATGAAGCGTTCCCAGTCGAGGCGGCGGGCGAAGGCGGCGCGCCGCTCATCGATGGCGCGGGCGGTGTCCATCACCACTTTGTAGTCCGCCTCCGACAAGACCGTGTTCGGCACCCGCGCCGGCCAGAAGGCGGGCAGCACGGGAGAGATGGACGACTGGTAGCCCGAGCGGCAGCTCGCCCAGTCCGCCTGCCACGGCAGGCCCAGCCACTGGGTGATGCCGCCTGGACCGAGGCGGGAGAGCGGACCCGATTTCGACAGCGCCTCCGGCGAGGTCATGTCCGGGCCGTAGTCGGTGAGGTCCACCGAGCGCGCGGTGGAGGCAAGGCGCATGTCCGCCGTCCAGATCCACGGCACGCGGGCGATCCACGGAAATTCCTGCCCCGGATGGAACGGCCCTCCCACGCACGCCTCCAGCGCCGCGCGGTCCAGCGCCGCCGGCTGGCCGCCGAGGGCGATCCCCTCCAACCGTCCCGCGCGGGCCGGGCGGCCGGGGGTGAAGCGGCCGGCCGCCCAATTGCGCAGATGGGCGTATTGCAGCGGCGTCAGCGTCATCCACTGGCGCGGCTCGATGACATCGGGCGGCAGCACCAGATGATCGCCATAGAGCTGCGGCTCCAGATCCGGCCGCACGTCGGGCGCGGCGGGGTCGCGGAACAAAGCGAGGATCTCCGCGCGGAAAGCCGCATTGGCCGGCGATGCATCCGCGAGGCGGGCGCGGATGGCGGGGCGGGCGAAATCCTTCGCCGATCCGTAGCCGAATTTGGCGAGGAAGCCCGCATTCACCCATTGCAGATCGGACAGGCGGGCGAAGATGGGCCAGACGTGCTCCTCGAACACCGTCGCCGGTGCCTTGCGCTTGCTGGCGGCGACCAGCGTCGCCTCCACCACGTCATGGAGCGTCACGAGGCTGGTCGCGATGGCCGGCGCGTAATTGGGGCCGACACTGATGAGCCAGGCGGGATCGGCGCGGAATTCCCGGCCGCTCAGGCGCACCACGGCATCCACCGGGCCGTCGCCGGTGTCGTCGGCCCAGCCGTCATTGTCGGCATAGCCGCTCATGGGCGGGGCATCGGGGGCGGGATGGCAGCGGCCGGAGGCGGGCATCACCACGAGGCGGCCGTCGGAATCGGTCATCACCTCGCCGAGATTGACCGACTGGCCCTGAAAGGCGCCGCCATCGAGCCGCTGGGGCTTGGCCCCCGGCCCGGTCACGGTGCGCGGCCCGGGCACGATGGCGAGGCTGGCGCGGTCCGCCACCTTGGCGTTGCGGCGGCCGGCGGCGGGCGCGCCGGGCAGGTCGAAGGGAATGTCGATGCCGTACCAGAGCGCCTTGGTATTGGCGACGGTGAGCGTCCAGGACACCTCCGCCTCGCGCGCCGTCACCTCGCCCAGCACGCGGCCCTGCGCATCATAGGCGAAGAGGCGGAAGCGCGCGGCCTGCTTGGCCATGGCGCCGGCCTCGTCCTTGAACGGGCCGACCGGGACCCCGCCCGGCACCTCGGGACCGAAATAGAAGGCATCCTTGCTGTTGCCGACCCGGGCCACGCCGATGGCGGGATGGATGGCGATGCGCGCCACCCGCTTCGGGTCGATCCCGCCCGGTGCGGCCGACGCCTGCGTGGCGCCCGTCACTCCAGCCGAAAGCCCCGCCGAGAGCCCCGCAACGAATGCGCGACGCGACAGCACCCCGTCCCCCATGGCCCCCTCCCGCTTGCGAGCGGCGCGAGACTATGCGGGCCGGGGCGGCGGCGTCCAGAGCTTGGCGGTAGTCGGATCAGCCGAAAGCGGCGCCCACATAGAAGGCGACCCGCGTGAAGGCGGCTTCGGCCCCCTTGGCGGCCCGTGCCTCCTCCCCGGCCGAGAGCGGCACCGCATCCAGCGCAGCGACGAAGGTCTTCCAGTGGAGGCCCCGCCCCTCGGGCGCGGCGGCCAGATGCCGGGCGCCGAAGCGCTCGTCGAGGCCGAGGGCGGCGGCGGCCTTCAGCAGGAAGGCGGCGCCGAGGTTCGATCCCTCAGCCACATAGAGCCAGCCGAGCGCCTCCGGCAGCGGTGCATCCGGGCCGAGCGCGGGGGCATCGCCCGGCGCGGGCACGGGAAGGCCGAGATCGGTGAGATCGGCGGCGATGTCGGCGAGCCGGCGGCGGCCGGGCAGATCGGGCAACAGCGCGCCGAGGGCCGGGCTGTCATAGAGCGCGGCGATATCGCGATGAAACAGATACTGCACCGTGAGGAAGCGGCCATAGCGCTCCCGGCTCTCGAACGGCCGCCCGGCCATGATGGCGCTGTCCAGCCGCTCATGGGCGGCATGGGTGAGGGCCTTCAGCGCCGAGGCACGGCTTTCGGCGCGGGCGGGGGAGCGGTCGAGTTCGGCGGTGGTCATGGCAGCCTCAATATTTGAACTATTCTCGATCAAAACAGATGATCTTGCGTGTCACAGGGGATCATGACCTGTCTAGGTGGATATGCTGCATCCTGCAAGACGCTACGGAAGCGTCTCCATCAAAGTGGGAAAGTCATCGCCGCACACGCGGCGCCACGAAATCGACGGACGCCGCATCATCACATCAGACGGCGGGCGGTGCCAGCTTTGCCATTCGGTGACACCAGCTCCCGAAACGGGAGCTTTGCTGGAAAAATTCCAATCAACATTCGGAACGTTCGCGGCGGGGTGGCGATAGGAGCAGAGGGGCCGGCTGCGGCCCGGTCGAGTTCGCCGCAGCGTTGATGTAGGCTCGTCGCGGAGGCCGGCGCGCCGTCCGGCCCGAGGAGGAACGTCCATGCGTCCGTTCACCAAGTCTGCCCACTCCGTTCGGGCAACGCGCTCCCTTCCCCTTCTCGCCGCGCTCCTCACCGGCCCGCTGCTCATCGCGCCGGCCCTGGCTCAGGCCCCGGCGGCTGCGCCCGCGGCCGTGCCCGCCGCGAAGGTGGTGAAGGCGGACATCATCAACAACGAGGGCAAGACCATCGGCTCCGCCACCGCCACCGGCACCGAGCGCGCCACCATCGTGCGCCTCGCGCTCTCCGCCGGCGCGCTGCCGCCCGGCTGGCACGGCATCCACTTCCATCAGGTGGCCAACTGCACCGACACCGCCAAGTTCCTGGATTCCAAGGGCCACGTGAACCATCACGACAAGGCCCACGGTCTGCTCAATCCCAACGGCCCGGACCAGGGCGACCTGCCCAACATCTATGCCAACGCCGACGGCTCGGTGAACGCCGAGGTGTCCAGCACCACCGGCCTCACCGACAAGGATGGCCTCGGCCAGCCGGGCGGCTTCGCGCTGGTGATCCACGCCAGCCCCGACGACTTCATCACCCAGCCCATCGGCGGCGCCGGCGCGCGCATCGCCTGTGCCGCGTTCAAGCCCTGAGGGCTCTGAATGAGGTTCGTCGGACGGATCGACTGAGACCGCCGTCATGCCCGGGCTTGTCCCGGCCATCCACGCCGGGCCGATCGCAGAATGGCCGGAGGGGGTGCCCGGCCTCACCACGTGGATGGCCGGGACAAGCCCGGCCATGACGGCTCGTGAGAACCCCATCGGGCCCATATTAACATCATATAAATGTGCAACTAAAGAACACACCCCCATTTTTCGATAATTGATTGAACCCCTCGATTTTGTGGTGATACTCCGCGCCCGAATTGCCCCATCCCGCGCGGAGCCCATTTCATGCGCCTGTCCCTGCCTCTGGCCGCCCTCGCGGCAACCCTCCTCTCGCTCCCCGCCCTTGCGGCAGACCCCAAGCCCCTGCGCATCGGCGTGCTGAACGACCAGTCCGGCATCTATGCCGACATGGCCGGACCCGGCTCGGTCATTGCGGCGAAGATGGCGGTGGAGGATTTCGGCGGCAGTGTGCTGGGCCGGCCCATCGAGATCATCGCCGGCGACCACCAGAACAAGCCGGACGTGGGCTCCGCCATCGTCACCCGCTGGATCGACGAGGACGGGGTGGACGTGATCGCCGACATCCCCACCTCCTCCGTGCTGCTGGCGGTGCAGGAGATCGGCCGCACCAAGAACAAGCTGGTGCTGGCCTCAACCGGCGGCTCCTCCGATTTCACCGGCAAGGCCTGCGCGCCCACCGGCATCCACTGGACCTACGACACCTATGCACTGGCCGCCGGCACCGGCGCGTCGCTGGCCAAGGACGGGCCGTGGTTCTTCGTCACCGCCGACTATGCCTTCGGCACGGCGCTGGAGCGCGACACGGCGAAGGCGGTGGTCGCGGGCGGCGGCAAGGTGGTGGGCAGCGTGAAGCACCCGCAGGGCACCGCCGACTTCTCCTCCTTCCTGTTGCAGGGCCAAGGCTCGGGCGCGAAGCTGATCGCCTTCGCCAATGCCGGCAGCGACACGGTGAACGCCATCAAGCAGGCCAACGAGTTCGGCATTCCCCAGTCGGGCATCAAGCTCGCCGGACTCTACCTGCACATCACCGACATCCACGCCATCGGCCTTCAGACCGCGCAGGGGCTCATCCTCACCCAGGGCTTCTACTGGGACCTGAACGACGAGACCCGCGCCTGGTCGAAGCGCTTCTACGAGAAGCACAAGGCCATGCCGACCATGGGACAGGCCGGCACCTATTCGGCCATCCTGCATTACCTGAAGGCGGTGAAGGCCGCCGGCACCACCGACACCGCCACCGTCGCGGCGCAGATGAAGGCGACGCCGGTGGACGATTTCTTCTCCCACGGCGGGCGCATCCGCGAGGACGGCCGCATGGTGCACGACCTCTATCTCTTGCAGGTGAAGACGCCGGCCGAGCAGAAGTATCCGTGGGACTATCTCAAGCTCATCCGCACCATTCCCGGCGACGAGGCGTTCCGCCCGCTGGCCGAAGGCGGCTGCCCGCTGGTGCGCCAGCAGGCGGCGAAGTAGACCGCGCGACGCGCTTCCCCGCCGCCTATCCGCGCCGGGGGAGCGGCCCCCCGCTCGCGAGATACACCCCGATGGTGGCGGCGAAGATGCCCAGCCAGTCCGTGCCGGACGGGTACTCGCCGAGGATGGGGATGGCCATGAGCGCCGCCATCACCGGCACGCAGGCGCCGAAGGCTGCGCCCGCCGAGGCGCCCAAGAGCGCGACGGAGCGAGCGAACAGGAACAGCGAGATCACGGTGGCGAAGACGCCCTGATAGACCGCCTGGAAGATGACATCGCGCAGCGGCGCATCGAACGCGGTGAAGCCGTGCAGCATGCCGTAGAGGGGCAGATAGAGCAGCGCCGAGCCCACCGAGACCACCGCCACCGCATGGAGCGCACCGAGCCCGCTCTTGCGCAGCGCCACCGCATAGCAGGCCCACATGAAGGCGCCGGCCATGCACAGGAGGTGGCCGATGCCCGAGCCCAGCCCGGTGGCCACCGCCCCCACCCCGGCGATCAGCGCCACGCTCGCCAGAATCAGCGCATAGCCTACCTTCCGCTGCACGCTGAACCGCTCGCGCAGGGCCACGGCCGAGATCAGCGCCACGAACAGGGGCATGACGCCGGGAATGAGCACCCCCGCCTCCCCCGCCGGCGTGGTGCGCAGGCCGAAGCCGGCCACCACCGCATAGGGCGCGCCGGCCCCCGCGATCATCACCAGAAGCCGCCACGGCTTGGCCTTGTCGAGCCCCAGCCCGTGGCGCAGCAGCACCGGCAGCAGCACGAGGCCGGCGGTGGCGTAGCGCAGCATGGTCACGTCGTAGACGCCGAGGGACGAGGTGACGCCGAGCCGGGTGATGGACATCCACCCCGCCCAGATGGTGACGCTCGCCAGCCCGAACAGCGCCCCCGCCACATAGCGCGCTGTGGGGATGGTTGCGACCGCCTGCGTGCCCGTCGTCTGTGAAGAAGCCGTGTGCGTACTCATGCTCGCCGCGTGCCTGCCTGACCGGATTCGGGCCCAAGCTACCCCGCGCGATCCATTCAGCCTAATGAGAGTTTGAGCTGCAACCCATGAGGTCCCCTGATGAATGGAGGCCCGCTGATGGATCGGCGCCGAGGCCTCAAGCCGGGGACGGCGCAGCCACGCGCCAGCCATTCACCGCCGCAAGCTCCGCCTCCGGCTCTTCGGACACCACCGCGCGCCGGCCCATGAAGACGCTGCCGGCCTCGCCGTCGAGGGAGAGCCAGTCCCCCTCCCCCAGCGTCTCGGCCCCGAGCCGGGCGCGGCGGGCGGCGGGATCGATGACGAGCGCGGCGCAGCCGACCACGCAGGCCCGGCCGAGCTGACGCGCCACCACGGCGGCATGGGCGGTGCGCCCGCCGACGCTGGTGAGGATACCCGCCGCCAGCGCCAGCGCGGCGATGTCGTCGGTGGCCACGTCCGGCCGCAGCAGGATCACGGGATCGCCCGCCCCGGCAAGGCGGCGGACGCCCTCTTCGTCGAACGCCACCCGGCCGCTCACCGTGCCGGGCGAGGCGGCGACGCCGTGCGCCACCGGCTCCGCAGCGCCGGAAAAGCGGGTGGCGGCGACGGCGGAGAGGTCCACGCCCTCCAGCAGCGCCAGCCCCTCTGCCGGGGTAATGGCGCCTTCCGCCACCATGTCCACGGCGATCTTCAGCGCGGCGCGCGGCGTGCGCTTGGCGGCGCGGGTCTGGAGGAAATAGAGGCGACCTTCCTCGAAGGTGAATTCCACGTCCTGCACATCGCGATAATGCCGCTCCAGCGCCGCGACTCCCTCGGCCAGCGCTGTGGCGACATCGGGGAGCACCGCGCCGAGGCGGTCGAGCCCCACCGGCTGGCGGCGGCCGGAGACCACGTCCTCGCCCTGCGCGTCGAACAGGAGATCGGCATAGAGGCCCGGCGCCCCGCTCGCCGGATTGCGCGAGAAGGCGACGCCCGAGCCCGAGCGCACGCCGGCATTGCCGAACACCATGGCCTGCACCGTCACCGCCGTGCCGGCCAGATGCTCCAGATGGTTCAGTCGGCGATACTCCACCGCCTTAGGCGCCGCCCAGGAACGGAACACCGCCTCAACCGCCTCGGCGAGCTGGTCGCGGGGATCTTCGGGCACGCTCGCGCCGTAGCCGTCGCGGGCAAGGTCCAGATAGCGCGCGGCGAGGCGCTCCAGCGCCTCCGGGTCCAGCCCCTGCTCGCTCAACGCCTGCTCGGCGGCGATGAGATCGCGCTGCACCTGCTCGAACGGCGCGCGGGGCAGGCCGGCCACCACCTCGCACCAGCCCTCGATGAAGCGGCGATGGCAGTCGAAGGCGAGGCGCGGGTTGCCGTGAAGGCGCATGAGGCCGCGCGCGGTCTCGGCGGTCATGCCCACGTCCAGCACGGTCTCCAGCATCCCCGGCATGGACTTCTCCGCGCCGGAGCGCACCGAGACGAGGAGCGGGCGGCGGCGGTCGCCGAAGCGCCGGCCGGTGGCGGCTTCGAGGAAGGCGAGGCCATCCTCCAGCAGGCGCCGCACTTCACCCGCGCGGCGTTCGCCGCACAGGGAAGCGGAGAGCACGAAAGCCGGTGGCACATCGAGCCCCAGCGCATTCATGCGCCAGAGCTGGGCGGCCTTGGAGCCGAAATCATGGGCGGTGAGCGGCGCTTTGGTGCCGCCGGGGCCGATGAAGGCGATGGGGTGCGAGGTTTCGTGCTTCACGGGGCCATCTCCTCCAGCACCGAGGCGCGCAGCGCGAGGGCGGCGCGGGCCAGTTCGTCGGTGGCGCCCTCGATGGCGCGGGCGAGTTCCAGGGTCGCGACCAGCGCCCCGGCATCGGCGGGATCGCTTCCTCCCGGCGTCAGGGCCGCTTCCTGCACCCGGCGATGGGCGGCATCGGCCCGGCGCTCGCCCTCGGTCACGGCGTCGATGGCTTCCAGCGTGTCGGTCACGTCCTCCCGCCGGCCGGCCGAGCCCTCGCTGGCGGCGGCCACTGCCCGCACGAGGTCGGAGCAGCAGACCACCGCGCCGGCCGCGAGATCGCGCAAGGGCGGCACGGCGGTGCCGGGCTTCAGCCGCGCGGCGCTGGCGAGGAAGGCGGCCTCCTCGAACGCATCCACCGCCTGCTCGGCGGCATCCGCCACGGGCAGGAAGCGCCCGCCCTGCCCGAACGGGCCGCTCGCCCGCTCGCGGGCGCCGACGATCTGCCGGTCGGCCTTCTCCTCCAGGCGCTTGGCGCGGCTGCGGAGCGCATCGCGGGCCACATCGGAGAGATCGGCCGGGCCATCGAGCACGCCGGCCACCTCGCTGGCGAGCATGCGGGCGATGCCGAGCTGGCGCAGCACCACGGCCAGCATCTCCTCCTCCACCGAGCCGAAGCTGCGCGCCAGCTCCGCCCGCACCTCGTCGCGGATGAGCCGTGCCGAGCGGCCGGCGGCCAATCCCTCGCTGGCGAGGCGCAGCACCTCGGCGAGGAAGCGCGCCGCGCCCTCGCGCCCCAGCACCCGGTCGAGCCGCGCCCCATAGGGCACCCGCCCCTCGGCGCTGCGGCGCACGGCATCGAACACCAGTTCCGGCCCGCCCATTTCCAGAAACCCGCGATGGCCGATGGCACCGCGCGCCGCCGTGCGCAGCAGGGCGATGGCGGTGGGCTTGTCCACGAAGGTCTGCAACGCCTTGCGCGCCTTGTTCCAGTCGATGAGGAAGACGATGTTGCGGCCCACGGCGGCGAGGAAGCCGTCCAGCGCGTCCGCATCGGTCGCGACGAAGCGGCCGGTGACGAGGTGGAAGGCCGCCCCGCCCGCGATGCCCGCCGCCGTGCGCTCGGCGAGCGGCGTCCAGTCCGCGCCGGCATCCGAGAACAGCGAGATGAAGAACTTGGCGCGGGAGCGGTGCACGTCCGTGTAGGTGACGGTGGCCGCGAGCCCCTCCACGGCGAGGATGATGACATGGGCATCGGTGGTGCCGATGTCGTTCTGGATCACGAGGCGCGCGCCGCTGCGGCTCGCCGTGGTGTCGAGGCCGGGATGGCCGAAGACGAGCCCCCGCGTCTCGCCGAGCCCCGCCATGAAGGCGGCGATGCGCGGCTTGTCCTCTTCCGCGATGCCCAGCGTCCGCGCGCCGGCCACCGTCTCGGCCGAGAGGGCGGCGGAAAGGCGGTTCAGCGCCTTGTGCAAATCCATGACGAGGAGATGCGCGCTGTCCGCCCCGCCGCGTCGGGCGCTGGTCAGGCGCACCAGATCGGCCTCGGAGAGGATGTCGTCCGCCCCTCCGGCGAACGCCGTGCGCAGGGCCGCGAGACGCGCGGCGAAGGTTTCCGCACCCGCGTCGCCGGACGCCTCCAGCGGATCGGCCATGGCGGCGATGTCGTCGAGGATCGCCTGCGTCAGCCGGCCGGCGCCGCTGACCTGATAGCCGCCGCCGTCGATGAACCGAGCGCTGGCGACCACCGCATCGAGCCCGTCCCCCATGAGGCCGGCGGCGCGGGCCTCGGCGTCCAGCGGGCGAAGAGGCGTTGCGGGCGCACGGGCGCGGGCGGCGGCGTCCTGCAAGGCGGTCATACGCAGCTTGGCGCGGTCGTTGGCGGCGAGCGCGCGTTCCAGCCGCGCCGGGAGCAGCAACCCGCCCTCGCCGAGCGCCTCGACGATCAGGGTCTTCTCCATGCTTCCGCCTCCTCGCAACGCACAGCCCGCCGGTGCGCCGGCCACGAGGGCCAGCGCCGGGTGTCGAAAGGCTGTGTGGGACTTTCGGCGGGGGTCAGATACGACGGTTGTCTGACAGTGGGACGACGATGGCCCGGCTCAGGTCCGGTAGCCCTCCTCGGCCAGCACCTGCCGCACCGCGGGGCGGGCGCGCAGGCGCTGGTAGTGGGCCTTCACCTTGGGCGGCAGGGGGATGCCGATGCGGTCGGCCCAGAACTCGTTGTAGAACAGCGCCGCATCGGCGATGGAGAAGCGATCCCCCACGGCGAAGCCCTCGGCCGGCAGGCGCCGCTCCACCACATCGAACCCCTGTGTCACGATCTCCCGGCCGTGGGATGTCACGTCGTCTTTCAGACGTCCGCTGTCTTCCGGCGCGACATAGCGCTCGGCCACGAACACGCGGGTGAAGCCCTCGCCGTGCAGCTGGCCGATGGCGAAATTCATCAGCTCTTCGGCCTGAGCGGCCAGCGCCGGGTCCTCCGGCAGCAGCTTGCCGCGCGGATAGGTGCGGGCGAGCCAGAGGGCAATGGACCTGAAGTCGCACAAGGGTTCGCCACCATCCGGCACCAGGGTCGGGATGGTGCCGCGCGGGTTGATCTTGAGATAGTCGGGACGCAAATGGTCGCCGGCGGGGATGTTGATGATCCACGCCTCGAACGGCAGTTCCAGCGTCTCGAGCAGGATGTGGATGCCCGTGGAGCAGGACCCGGGCGTCATGTAGAATTTCATGGCCATGGCGGAGGCCAAGCAAGAAGCGTGACAGGGCGGGAGCGTCGTTTTCGCCCGTTTTGTTTTGCTGCCCCCTTTCGAGGCCGTCATCGCCCGCGGTGGGAGGGGCGCGCCGGAGCGCAGATCCCGCCCCCTACTTCTCCACGAAAGCCTCCTCGCCCGCTTCGCCCGTCTCCGGCGCCGGCTGGCGGAGCAGCGCGAGAATGACGAGCGCAGAAACCGCCGTGACAGCGATGAGCACGAGGCTCAGATGCTGAAAGGCGACGGCATAGCTCTCGCGGAGCTGCGACGCCGTCAGACCCGGCAGAAGCTCGGATGCGCCGCGAACATCGCCCATCGCCAGCCGCTGCGCGGCCGCGCCTGCGCTCCCATCGCCCGCCGAGACCAAGGCGGCCAGCCGGGCTTTGACGAGACCCGCCAGAATGGCGTTGACGATGGCCAATGCGATGCCCTCTCCCGCCACCCGTGTGGTGCTGAAGATGCCGGTCGCCATGCCGGCGCGCTCCCGGGGGACCACGCTGACGGAAAGCCCATCCATAAGCCCCCAGGGGAAGCCGGTTCCAATGCCGATGAGCAGCATGGGGAGCATTACGGCCATGCCCTTGGCGGCGGGATCGATGCGGCCGAGCCAGAACAGTCCGAGCGCGGCCAGAAGCAGACCCGCACCGGACAGGACACCCGCCGACACCCATCGCACGAGATGGGAGGCCACCAGCGGCACGATCAGCATCGGCGCGGAGAGAGCGATGAGCAGCAGGCCCGCATCGAACGCGGAAAGTCCGCCGACGCCGATGAAGCGCAGGGGCAGCAGCACCAGAAGGACCACGTAGCAATAACAGGTGGCGATGGGCAGAACCTGCACGCCGACAAAGCGGGGATATCGAAAGAGGGAGAGATCCAGCATCGGCCGCGCCGCTCTCGTCTCCACACGAATGAACGCCGCGAGCAGCGCGGCCGCCCCGAGCAGCTCGGACAGGACGATCGGGTGGCCCCAGCCGATCTCCGGCGCTTCGATGACACCATAGGTGAACAGCGTCAGTGTTGCCGTGAAGGTCACGGCCCCCGGCCAGTCGAGGCCAACGGCGTCGGGGTCCCGGCTTTCCCGCATCGTCCGGGCTGTCAGAAGCACGGAGAGCGCGCCGATCAGCGTCCCCGAGAGGAAGATGGCCCGCCAGCCGGACATCCCGATGAGAAAGCCCGCCAGAAGCGGTCCGAAGGCCAGCCCGACACCGAATGTCGTGCCGAGAAAGCTGAACGCCCGCGTCCGCGCGTGCCCCTCGAACTCCTGCGCCAGCGCCGCCGTTCCGCCGGCGAGCGCGGCGGCTGCGGCAAAGCCCTGTCCGCCGCGAAGCAGGTCGAGGATAAGGATGGACGGCGCGAGGCTCAAACCGAGGGAGAGCACCGCGAAGACGATGATGCCCGTCATGAACAGGCGCCGGCGGCCGAACTGGTCGGCGAGGGCGCCCGCCGCCATGAGGGAACTGCCGAACGTCAGCATGAAGGCGTTGGTGATCCAGTTGAGCGCCGTCGGGCTCCCGCCGAGGTCGCCGCCGATGGCCGGGGTGGCCACCGCCCCGCCGGAAAAGCTGAGGGGCAGAACGAGCGCAGCAAGGCAGACCGCCATCAGGATCGATGTCTTGCCGGTGGCGGGGGCAGCGAACGTGGCGGACATGCGGGGCTTTCCGTCTCGGCTTGGACGCGGGCGATGCGGACGCATCAAGCCGCCGGGCCGGAATTATCGCGGAGTGAAAGCGTGATAAATGGCTCCAATGTCCGTTGATTACGGAGGAAAATTCCCCAATATGCGGGCATGGAGAGTTTGAGCGGCATCGCGGCGTTCGTGCAGGCGGCGGAGCATCAGAGCTTCGTGGCGGCGGCCCGTGCGCTCGGCATATCCGCTTCCGCCGTCGGCAAGAGCATCGCCAAGCTGGAAGACAGCGTTGGCGCGCGGCTGTTCCATCGCACCACACGGCGCATCTCGCTCACCGAGGAAGGCGCGGCCTTCCACGAGCGCTGCCGTCGCATTCTGGACGATCTGCGCGACGCCGAGGCGATGCTGTCGGCTGCGACGCGCGCGCCCCGCGGCCGGCTCCGCGTGGGCGTGCCGACGATCGGCTACCGCTTCCTCCTGCCGGTCATCCCGGAATTCCGGCGGCGCTATTCCGACATCGAGCTGGACATCGACTTCAACGATCGCCTCGTCGATGTGGTGGAGGAGGGACTGGATGCGGTGATCCGCAGCGGTCCGCTGACCGATTCCAGCCTGATGTCGCGCCGGCTCGGCCCGTTCCGCTTCGTGCTGTGCGCCTCTCCCGCCTATCTCAAGCGGACCGGCATCCCGCACGCTCCCCCGGATCTGGAACGGCACGATTGCCTTCGCTTCCGCTTCCCGACCTCGGGCAAGCTGCAGACATGGCCCCTCAGGGACGCGGACGGGGTCGATCCCTTCCGTCGTCCCTCGCCCCTGACCTGCAACAACATGGAGGCCCTGCGCGGGGCGGCGATCGCGGGGCTGGGGATCGCCTATATGCCGGAATTTCTGGCGCGGGATGCGGTGGCGGACGGCCTGCTGCACACCGTTCTCGGCGAGCATCTCGCCGATCCCGGGCAATTCAGCATTCTGTGGCCGTCGAACCGTCTGGTGTCGCCACGCCTGCGCGTCTTCATCGATTACATGGCGGAGCGCCTGTTCAGGGACGTGGAACCGCAGACGCCGCGATAGGCCCGCGCGCGCTTCGGCTCATCCCTCCGGGGCGCCGCCTACTTCTCCACGAACGCCTTCTCGATCACATAGTGCCCCGGCTCGGACATGCTGCCCTCGGCGAAGCCCTGCCCATCGAGCAGGCCGCGGATGTCGGCGATCATGGCGGGGCTGCCGCACAGCATCACCCGGTCGTGCTCTTTATCGAGCGGCGGCAGGCCGATGTCGGTGAAGAACTTGCCTGATGTCATCAGGTCGGTGAGGCGGCCCTGGTTGCGGAACGGCTCGCGGGTGACGGTGGGATAATAGATCAGCCGTTCCCGCACCTCCTCGCCGAGGAAGGGATCGTTGGGCAGTTCCTTGGTCAGGTAGTCGGAATAGGCCAGCTCCGCCACCGTGCGGCAGCCGTGGGCCAGCACCACCTTGTCGAAGCGCGCATAGGTGTCGGGATCGCGGATGATGCTGAGGAAGGGCGCGAGCCCCGTGCCGGTGCCGAGCAGATAGAGCGTGCGGCCGGGCAGGAGATTGTCGTGGATGAGGGTGCCCGTGGGCTTCTTCCCCACCAGGATGCGGTCGCCAACCTTCAGGTGCTGGAGGCGCGAGGTGAGCGGGCCGTTCTGAACCTTGATGGAGAAGAATTCCAGCTCCTCGTCATAGTTGGGCGAGACGATGGAATAGGCGCGCACCAGCGGCCGGCCCTCCACCTCCAGCCCGATCATGGTGAACTGGCCGTTGATGAAGCGCAGCGCCGGGCTGCGGGTGGTGCGGAAGCTGAACAGCGTGTCGGTCCAGTGATGGACGCTGAGCACGTCCTGCGTCTCGAAATGGCTCATGGTCGATCCGGTGGCGTTGGGCCGCGCGTCCGCCCTGGAGGCGCGCACAAGGGCGCGCCCGCGCGGCACGGGGCGAATTGACGATGGACGGATCGAGACATATAACTAACTAGTGAGTTAAGCAAGACGGAGCCCCGCGCCTGAAGGCCCGGCGGCCCCGCGGCATGGGCGGAATGGCAGGGGAGGATCGGCATGGCGATGCGCGTTCTGAGCGCGGAGGAAGCCGCGCGGCTGGTGGAGAGTGGCGACACCATCCTCATCGGCGGCTCGGGCGGCGGCCATGCGGTGCCGGACACCCTCATCGCCGCCGTGGCCGAACGCTTCCTCAAAGAGGGTGCGCCGCGCGGCCTCACCACCGTGCATCCCGTGGGCCTCGGCGACCGCAAGACCCGCGGCGTCGGCCACCTCGCCCATGACGGCCTGTTGAAGCGCGTGGTCTGCGGCACACTGGTGGATTCCCCACCGGTGGAGAAGATGGCGCTGGAGGATCGCGTCGAGGCCTACACCCTGCCGCAGGGCGCGCTTTCCCAGCTCACCCGCGAGATGGCCTCCGGCCGGCCCGGCCTCGTCACCCATGTGGGCCTCAACACCTTCATCGACCCGCGCCTCGGCGGCGGGCGACAGAGCCCTTCGGCCACGGAAGACCTGGTAGAGGTGGTGCAGCTCGCCGGCCGGGAATGGCTCTTCTACAAGCCGTTCGTGCCTAACATCGCTTTCCTGCGCGGCACCACGGCGGACGAGGACGGCAACATCTCCATGGAGCAGGAGGCCATCTTCGGCGAGATGATCTCCATGGCGCAGGCGACCAAGCGCGCCGGCGGCATCGTGATCGTGCAGGTGAAGCGCCTCGCCCGGCGCGGCACGCTGAACCCCAAGATGGTGAAGATTCCCGGCATTCTCGTGGATGTGGTGGTGGTCGATCCCGACCAGATGCAGACCTATGTCTCGGACTACAACCCCGCCTATGCCGGCGAGCTGAAGATCCCGCTCTCTGCCATCGCGCCCTTGCCGTTCGACCCGCGCAAGGTCATCGCCCGGCGCGCGGCGCTGGAGCTGTATGAAGGCGCGGTGTGCAACCTCGGCTCCGGCATCTCCACCGGCATTGCCACGGTGGCGGCGGAGGAAGGGTGCCTCGATGCCATCACGCTGACCAACGAACAGGGCCTCATCGGCGGCGCGCCGGCGAGCGGCAACGAGGTGGGCGCCAGCCGCAACTTCCACGCCATGATCGACCAGCCCTACCAGTTCGATTTCTACGACGGCGGCGGCCTCGACATCGCCTTCCTCTCCTTCGCGGAAGTGGATGGTGAGGGCTCGGTGAACGTCTCGCGCTTCTCCGACCGCATCATCGGCCCCGGCGGCTTCATCAACATCTCGCAGAACGCCAAGAAGGTGGTCTTCTCCGGCACCTTCACCTCCGGCGGGCTCGACATGGCTTGGCCGGACGGCAAGACGCTGATCCGCAAGGAGGGGCGCGACTTGAAGTTCGTGGACCGTCTCCAGCAGCTCACCTACAGCGGCGCCTACGCGGCGGGCATCGGGCAGGAGGCGCTTTACGTCACCGAGCGGGCCGTGTTCCGGCGCGGCGCCTCCGGCCGGCTGGAGCTGATCGAGATCGCCCCCGGCATCGACATGGAGCGCGACGTGCTCGCGCACATGGATTTCCGCCCGGACATCGCCGGGGATTTGCGACCCATGGATGCCGCGCTGTTCCTTCCGCAATCGATCGGACTTGAACAGCGGCTCGCCGTGTCGCAACGTTCGCCGCGCGGGCCCGGCGCAAGACTCAGCGCTTGAGCGGGCCCGTTCCTGTCACGCCGCCTGTTCCGGAACCTGCGATGCCCGCATCCCCTCCCGCCCGCAAGGCGGCCCGCGCTTCCACCGCCGCCCCGCAGCGCGAGGCGGCGACGCGGGATGCGGACAAGACGCGGCTGAACATTCTCGAAGCCGCCGAGGCGGAATTCGCCGCCAAGGGCCTCGCCGGGGCGCGGGTGGACGTGGTGGCCGAGGAGGCCGGCGCCAACAAGCGCATGATCTATTATTATTTCGGCAGCAAGGAAGACCTGTATCTGGCGGTGCTGGAGCGCGTCTACACCGACATGCGCGTCGCCGAGGCCGAACTGGCGCTGGAGGCCATGGCCCCGCTCGCGGCCATCACCTGCCTCACCGAATTCAAGTTCGACTATCCCGCCCAGCACCCCCACCTCATCCCGCTGCTCAACAGCGAGAACATGCTGGGGGGCGAGTATCTGCGCCGCTCCCTGCGCCTGCGCGAGATGCAGATTTCCCTCATCGCCCGGCTGGAAGCCATCCTGGCGCGCGGCGCGGCCGACGGCACGCTGCGGCCCGGCATCGATCCGCTGCACCTCTACCTCACCATCTCGGCCATCAGCTATTTCTACTTCTCCAACAACCCCACCCTCTCCACCGCCTTCGGCCGCGACCTCGCGACAGCCGACGAGCGCGCCACGCGGCGCCGGCATGTGGTGGATGTGGTGACGCGGTATATCGAGAGGGTGTGAGAGGGCGTGGAGCCTCGGAGCGTCTGGGTAGAAGCGCCTGCGGTTGTGCAGCTCGGCCTCGTTGACCCCCAAGCCGTCATGGCCGGGCTCGTCCCGGAAGTCGGCTGTTGCCGACTTCCGCCCCTGGGAACGGAACCCGCAAACATGCGGGTTCCGGCCATCCACGTGGACCGGCCGGGAACGCCTTCCACGCATCGTCCCCTCCGCCCGACGTGGATGCCCGTGACAAGCCCGGGCATGACGGCGCCTCAGGGGAAATGCCATCCCTCGATGCCCTAGCGATCTCCCCTCTCCCCTTGCGGGAGAGGGGCACGGCTGGCGCCTCACGCCGCACCGTTGCCACCTGCAATCTCCCCACGCCATCCGCATTGACAGCCCCACCCCACCCATATTAACTAACCAGTTACATAAACAAGAACGCCCGCCGCAAGGCCCGCGCCCAAAACGCCCCGAGAAACACCCCAAGGAGCCCTCCATGAAGTATGGGGATTTCCCGAAGATCACGTCCTTCTCCGGCGTCGCCGGCTTTCGCGCGCATCTCGCCGAGCTGGGCGCGGACATGCCCTGCGACGACATCGTCGCCCACGGCCCCGACCAGCCGCTGGCCGCGCCCCTGACCGTGGACGACATGACCATCGGCAACCGCTTCGCCATCCACCCCATGGAGGGCTGGGACGGCACGCGGGAGGGCGCGCCCACCGAGAACACCATCCGCCGCTGGCGGCGGTTCGGCGAGAGCGGGGCGAAGCTCATCTATGGCGGGGAGGCGGTGGCCGTGCGCCATGACGGGCGCGCCAACCCGCTCCAGCTGGTCATGAGCGAGGCGACCCAATCCGCCATCGCCGGCCTGCGCGAGACGGTGATCGCGGCCCACAAGGAGGCCACCGGCAACGACGACAACCTCGTCATCGGCCTCCAGCTCACCCACTCGGGCCGCTTCTGCAAGCCGAACGACAATCGCAAATTCGAGCAGAAGATCCTCTATCGCCACCCGGTGCTCGACCGGAAGTTCGGCATCCCGGAGGACTATCCGGTGCTGTCGGACGACGATATCTGGCGGCTCATCGACGATTACATCACCGCCGCGAAGCGCGCACAGGCCTGCGGCTTCGATTTCGTGGATTTGAAGCACTGCCACGGCTATCTCGGCCACGAATTCCTCTCCGCCCGCACCCGCCCCGGCGCCTTCGGCGGATCGCTGGAGAACCGCACACGCTTCCTGCGCGAGCTGGCGGCCGGCATCCGCGCCGCCTGCCCGGGGCTGAAGTTCGGCGTTCGCCTCTCGGCCATCGATCTCATCGCCTACCGGCCCGATCCGGCGGCGAGCGTGCCGGGCATCCTCGGCCCCGGCGTGCCGGAAAGCGCGGCCGGCGCCCTGCCCTATGTCTACGGCTTCGGCACCGATGCGGGCGACCCCACGGCCTATGATCTCAACGAGACCTTCGAGGTGTTCGAGGTGCTGCGCGCGCTCGACATCCACCTCGTCAACGTCACCCTCGGCAGCCCCTATTACAATCCGCACCTGACCCGCCCCGCGAGCTATCCGCCCTCCGACGGCTACCAGCCGCCCGAGGACCCGCTGCTGGGCGTGATGCGCCATCTGGAGGTGGTGCGGGCGCTGAAGGCGCGCTTCCCGGACTTCACCCTCATCGGCTCCGGCTATACCTACCTGCAGGAATTCCTGCCCAACGTGGCGCAGGCGGTGGTGCGGCAGGGCTGGACGGATTTTGTCGGCCTCGGCCGCATGGTGCTCTCATATCCCGATCTGCCGCTGGACGTGCTGCACGGCCGGCCCTTCCAGAAGAAGAAGGTGTGCCGCACCTTCTCCGACTGCACGTCCGCGCCGCGCAACGGCATCGTCTCCGGCTGCTATCCGCTGGATGCGTTCTACAAGAAGTCCGAAGAATTCAAGCAGCTCGCGGCAGTGAAGAAGGCGGCGAAGACCGCTTAAAGCGCTCCAGCCCGCGCGGCGCCTGAGCGAAGACCGCTTAAAAACCCTCGGGAGGACACCATGGCGGAGATCGCACCGGGGGCGCGGATCGCCTTCCTCGGCACCGGCATCATGGGCGGCCACATGGCGCGGCGGCTCGCCGGGGCGGGCTTCCGTGTCGCCGCCTGGAACCGTAGCCGGGCGAAGGCGGAGCCGCTGCTCGCCTCCGGCGCCACCCTCGCCGAGACGCCGGAAGAGGCGCTCGAAGGCGCGGAGGCGGCGGTGGTGATGCTCTCCACCGGCGCGGTCATCGACGAGGTGCTGTTTTCCGGCGCGGCGCTCGATGCCCTGAAGCCGGGCGCGGCGCTGGTGGTGATGAGCTCTATCCCCGTCGAGACCTGTCAGGCGCAGGCCGCCCAAGCCGCCGCGCGGGGCATCCGTTACGTGGACGCGCCCGTCTCCGGCGGCGAGGTGGGGGCGCGGGACGGCACCCTCGCCATCCTCGCGGGCGGCGATGAAGCCACCGTCGCAGACCTTGCCCCCCTCTTCGCGCCCATGGGGCGGGCGACGCGCATCGGGCTGGTGGGGACGGGGCAGCTCGCCAAGCTCGCCAACCAGATCATCGTCGGCGCGGCCATGGCCGGCGTCGCGGAAGCCTTCGCCTTCGCCGCCAAAGGCGGGGCGGACCTTAAAAACCTGCGCACGGCGCTGATAGGCGGCTTCGGCGATTCAAAGGTGCTGAACCTCCACGGCGCGCGCATGGCGGCGCGGGATTTCGTGCCCGGCTCCCCGGCGCAATATCAGTTGAAGGACCTGAAGACGGCGCAGGCGCTGGCGGGGGAGATGGGGCTGAGCCTCACTTTGCTCGACACCCTCGCCGGCCTGTTCACGGACATGATGGCCCATGGCGGCACGGACCGCGATGTCTCCGCCATCTTCGAGGAGGTGGAGCGCCGCTCCGCCCGCGTGTGCGAGGGAGAGGGAGCATGAGCGACACCGACGGCGCCATCCGCGTCACCCACGAAGGGGCAGTGGCGCGCCTCGTCATCGACCGGCCGCGCAAGCACAATGCCATCACCCCCGCCATGGCCCGCGACCTCGCGGCGGCCTGCGCGGCGCTGGATGCGGACGATCAAGTGCGCGTGGTGCTGCTCACCGGCGGCGGGGAGAAGGCGTTTTCCGCCGGCTCGGACATGAACGCCCTTGGCGAGATCACCGACCTCTGGGCCTTCCGCAACCGCATCGAATATGCCGCCGTGGTGCGCGACATGAGGAAGCCCGTCATCGCGCTGCTGCGCGGATGGGTGCTGGGCGGGGGGCTGGAGATCGCGCTCGGGGCGGACATCCGCATCGCCGGCACGTCCGCCAAATTCGGCGCGCCGGAGGTGACGCGCGGCTGGGTGGGCGGCGGCGGCGCCTCCCAGATGCTGCCGCGCCTCGTGGGCTACGGGCAGGCCATGCGCCTGCTGCTCTCCGGCGACACCATCGATGCGGCGCGCGCGCTCGCCATCGGCCTTGTGGAGGAGGTGGTGGAAGACGACGCCCTCGACGCGCACGCCACGGCGCTGGCCCAGCGCATCGCCACCTTCAGCCCCCTCGCCACGCAGGCCGTCAAAGCCGCCACCCGCGCCGCCCTCTCCATGCCGCTGGACGCCGGCATCCGCCACGAGAACGAACTGCACGTGATCTGCATGAGCGACCGGGGCCGGCAGGAGGGCATCACGGCGTTTCAGGAGGGGCGGGAGGGGCGGTTTTGAGGGGTGAATAGCAAGGTCACCAGCCGGGGCACATTCGTGCTAGAAGACACTAAATTGGGGCTGAGTTTGGGGGCCACATGCAGCAGACATTCGAAGAGCCGTCGCCTCATCATCCCCCTCAACTACAGACCGCTCTCGGTCAATTCCAAGTCTGGTGTCAAGCACAACTAGCCGAAGAGGAAGAGAAGGACCGCGTCATCGAGCCGCTTTATCAATATACCAGCGCCGCAGGCCTACAGGGCATCCTTGAATCTGAGACAATGTGGTTCACCGATTATCGCCACCTGAACGACCCGAGCGAGGTCTGGCACGGAATGGAGCATGCGCGCGAGATCTTTCAGGCCTCCCGGCAAGGTGCCGACCCTCGCGCGCAGTTTTTTCTTGATTATACTGGCGACCTGTTGTCGCGCGAAAACATCGCGACTTTTGAATTTTTTGTCGCGAGCTTTAGTAGTGCTCGCGATGACCTTGGCCAGTGGCGGGCCTACGGTGACAATGGGCGAGGATTCGCGATCGGCTTCGCGCCCCAGATGTTTGCCCCGGAACCAGCTGAGCCGGGGTTGCCGCCTGAAAAGCACTCATTTGTCGGCCGGGTGCGTTATAAACCGGAGCAGATCATCGATCGGAGCCGTCGCGCTATCCATTATGCGGCAGATCACTTTCTGACGACGGCCGTCAAGAACAGCGAACTGATGAGTGACAAGGCGATCGGCTTGCCATTCACACGGGAGTTGAGTGTCCAGTTGGTAGAGCAGCTAATCTGGCATGCTCTGACATCGAAGCACCACGCTTACGAAAACGAACGCGAAGTACGCATGTTGATGTTAGGCAGTGGCTCCATGCTCAAGGGCGTCACTAAGACCAGGATGCGAGGGAGCGCGGAGTTCGTGCCTTACATCGCGCATGCATGGCCGGTACGCGAGCCCGGCAACCTCGTTGAGGTCGTAGCTGGTCCAGCGGCAAACATTCAGGTCGCCAAGAGTCTGCTGGATATGCGAGGGCTAACGAACGTGATGGTCAACCCTTCAACCATCCCCTATCGGCCGGCCTGAAACGCTGTTCCGACCAGCAGTCACAGGGTCCCGCAGCACATCTCAAGGGCCGAATGCTACTGCATTCGCGAACTGAAAAGGCGGACCTATCGGATACCTCTGGCTTAATCTCCCGGTCGCCAATTTCTTCTCATTTCACCTTACCCCCATCTCCCCCCGCCCCACCGCCCCAAAATCCGCCTCAACCCGTCCCGCCCTTTCCAGCCGCACCGGCATCGTCGCCGTGCCGGTCGTCACGGTCTGTCCGGCCAGCAGGGGCGCGCACAGGGGCTGGGCGTTGGCGAGGTGCTGGACGGCCTTGAGCGGGTCGCCGAGGATGCGGGCGCCACTGCCGGTCTCGATCTCGATGCCGCCGATGTGGAGCGTGACGGGGCCGGCGCGGTCGAGGGCGCGCCAGTCGGTCACCGGCGAGCCGGGGATGAAGGCGCCGTTGCCCATGCTGTCGGCAAGGCGCAGGGCGCCGGGGGCATCCGGGCGCACGCGGCCATCGGCGATCTCGAAGGCGGGGATGAGCGCGGCCACCGCGTCCGCGATCTCCTCCAGCGTGTAGGGCGTTTCGCGCGGGGGCAGGTCGCGGCCCAGCAGGAAGGCGAATTCGCATTCCAGCAGCGGCGCGACGAAGCGGGAGAGTTGCACCTCCGCAGGGGCGGGAAACACCCAGCCGGAGAGCAGCGGGCCGGCGACGGGCCGCGTGCCGCCATAGGCCGCGCGGTCCTCTTCCTTCAGCGCCGTCACCTTCCAGCCGCGAATGTCTTCGCCCGAGAGGCGGACGATCTCCGCCTGCACCTGATAGGCCTCCTCCGGCGTCGCGGGCAGGCGGGCGTCGGCGGGCAGATCGACGAGGCGGCCCTCCTGCCGCGCGGCGTGGAGCAGGCCGGCGAGGCGGGCGGCGTCTTCCGGGCTCATGCGCCCGCCTGCGGCGCGAGGCCGAAATAGGCCATCATCAGATCGCGCTGGCCATCCAGCATGTGCTTGCCCTGGTGGATGGCGCAGCCGCGCGCGGCGGCGGCGTGGAGGAGGGCCGTCGTCTCCGGCTTCATCAGCACCTCGGCGACGAGGGTGGAAGGGTCCGCCTTCTCCACATCGAAGGAGAAGGGATCGTCGGGCTCAAGGCCCAGCGGCGTCGCATTCACCGCCAGATCATGGCCGGAGGGGTCGCGCGTGCCGAATTGCGTCTCGATCTGCGGGTAGGCCGCCTTCACCCGCGCGAGCAGCGCCTGCCCGATGGCCGGCGTGCGATCGAAGATCGTGAGGCGCGCCATGCCCGCCCCCGCCAGCGCGAAGGCAATGGCACTCGCCGCCCCGCCGGCGCCGGCGATGTAGACGGATTTTCCTTTCGGCCCCCAGCCCGCCTTGGCGAGGCCGGCGACGAAGCCGTGGCCATCCAGCATGGTGCCGGTGAAAGCGCCATCCGCCTCCCGCCGCACGGTGTTGACGGCGCCCACTTTATCCCCGTCCCCCACCAGCCGGTCTACAATGCCCGCCACCCGCGCCTTGTGCGGCGCCGTGACGATGAAGCCATCCAGATTGGCGATGGCCTTGAGCCCCGCCAGCGCGGTTTCGAGTTCGTCCGGGCGGATGTGGATGGGCACGCAGACGGCATCGATGCCGTGCTCGGCGAAATAGGCATTGAACACGAGCGGCGTGCGCACATGGCCGACGGGATCGCCGATGATGGCATAGAGGCGGGCGGTGCCGGCGACCATGAGGGCTCCTTTTGGTAACTATCCAGTTAGGTGGTTTTACGCGTGTGGGTTGGGCCGGGCTGGCGACGGCTCGGCCCCCGCGCGCGGCGGGGGCCCTGGCATCATTCGACTGACTCGCTCCCGAACGGCACCGATACCCCTGGTGAAAGGGGGCCTGACAGCACCGATATCGCTGTCAGTTCGGCAGGAAGTCGTTGGTGTAGAACTTTGCACCCTGGGCGGGGTCGAGGTCCACGCCCGAGTATTTTGTGAGTATTTCCAGCGTGCCGGAAATATCCTTGGGGTCCGTCCACAGCGGCGGCTTCTGCTCGGTGAGCGCGGTGTGGAGCAGCGGCAGGGTGACAGTCCAGCTCGCAAGAAGGGTCTCACGTTTACCTGCCTTGGGGTTCACCTTCAGCATGGCGTCTACCGCCGCCTGCGGGTTAGCCTTGGCCTCGGCGATGGACTTCTGCAACGCGCGCAGGAAACGCTTGGCGAGGTCGGGATTCTTCTCCAGAAGATCCGGCCGCACGATGACGGACCCGTTCACCGTGTTGACGCCGAAGTCGGCGAAAAGCATGGCGTAGACAGGCTTCCCGGTGGCTTCCTCGATCAGCGGCTTCTGGTCGTTGATGTTGCCGAGGAGGAAGTCCGCCTGGCCGGAAATCACCGCATTTCGCTTGGTGGCGGCATCACCGGTGATGACCTTCACCTGGCTGTCCTGGATGCCGTTGACCTTCAGAAGTGCCGGCCACAGCTGGGAAAAACTGTCACCTGGTGTATAGACGACAGTTTTTCCGATCATGTCCTTGGGGGTGCGGATGTTCTTGTCCGCGAAACCCTGTACCGCCATGGGGCTTTTCTGCAGCATGATGCCCACGGCCTTGATGGGCGCGCCTTTGACGGCCGCCTTCACCATGGTGCCAAAATCCGCATAGCCGAACGTCGCGGAGCCTGCCGCCACCGCCTGAACGGTCGCACCGGAGCCGCGCCCCTCCTCGACAGAAAGCTCAATGCCCTCGGCGGGGAAGTATCCCTTCTCGATGCCGAGGTAGAAGGGCGCATGCTCGCCGTAATTGTACCAGTTCAGCAGCAGCGTCACTTTGTCCGCCGCCGCGGCCGAAAGGGTGGTGCACAACAGCACCGCCGCCCCACCCAGCCACACGCCAAATTTCGCCTTGAGCGCCATCTTATCCTCCCGCTCCACCCAGCCCGTATGATGTGCGGGCCTTGTCGATTCGCTTCCGCCCCAACGCGTTGGCGCGCATCAGGGCGGGACAGATCTCATCAGCGGGGCAACCCGCCGCGAGTTATCTAACCATATAGTTACGTCCGCTCCGCGACGTGTCAAATGGAGGCGCTCGAAACCGGGAGCGAGCGGCAGCCGCCAGCGGCCCGGCCCTCGCTCACTCCTCTTCCTGACCCCGACGGCGGCGGACCCTGAAATCGACCTTCAGCTCGGCGCGGCTGTAATGATTGTTGCCCTCCACCAGCTGGGTCAGCATGGCGAGGAAGGCGGAGCGATATTCCGGATCGAGCGGCTCCAGCAGGCGCTGCTGGGCGCGAACCATGGCGCCATACATCTCGCCCACCAACGCCCGTCCCTGCTCGGTGAGGAAGGCATTCATGGCGCGCCGGTCCGTCTCCGAGCGCTCACGGCGGACGAGGCCGCGCTCGGAAAGCCGCTCCAGCACATCCGCGACATTGGTGCGGTCGATACCCACCTCGACGCCGATGGTGCGCTGGTCGCTGCCGGAATGCTGAAGCAACGTGGTCATCAGGCCGTACTGCACAGGCGTGATGTTGAAGGCCTTGCACTCCTCCAGGAAGATCGCGGAGTGGATCTGGTGCAGCCGGCGGACGAGATAGCCCGGACGTTCCCAGAGTGGCATGGTCGGGGAGGAAGCATCGCGCAGGGGCGGCATCTCCTGCACCTTTGCATCCATCTCGACCGAGGAGGCGGCCTGCTTCGGCGCCTCTGTCAGCCGCTGTTCCGGGGACGGCTTGGTCTCCTGGATCTTCCGCTCCAAACTCCGCCGACGCGCCGCGTCTCGACCGGGGGCGGACTTTGCGTCCAGGGCGCCGGAAGCCGTCATGTCCTTCCCCTTCAAGGCCTCACCTTCCATCTTCCTCGATCGGCGGCGCGAGACTGCTTTGCGCTGCATGACGCCCTGGCCGGAAGAGATGGGAGCACAACCACCGGCGCGCCGGCAAGCGCCAGCACCTTTTGTCGACTCCCGCTCGGGAAGAGGCTTCCTACCAAGGGCACGTTTCGTGCAGTGTACCACACTGCACCACGCTCGATACGGGCTTTTCCCGTGAGGCAGGAACACGGAAAAACAGCATCAAAAAAGGATCAACCCAATGTTTGGACTGTCTGCCCCGACCCTCCTTGCATCAATTATAGGCTGCATGCTGATTGTATTGCCGGCGCATGCAGCGGATGTGATCCGTGTCCGGCTGGACTGGACGCCATGGGGCAACCATGCCCCCTTCCACCTTGCCGCGAAGAAGGGGCTGTTCGCCGCCAACGGGCTCGACGTGGAGCTGGTGGATGGCAACGGCTCCGTGTCCACCGTGCAGATCGTCGGCAATGGCGAGTACGACGTGGGCCATGCCTCGCTCGCGCCCATGGCCATTGCACGCGCCAAGGGATTGCCGGTGAAGGCCATTGCCGGCTTCGTGCGTCAGAACGACATCGGCCTGCTCGTTCCGAAAGATAGCGGCATCAACGGTCCGGCCGACCTGAAGGGCAAGAAGCTCGCCTTCACCGCGGGCTCGCTGGAGGCACCCTTCATCGATCGCTTCCTGGCGGCGGGCGGCCTGAAGCGCTCGGACGTCGAGCTGGTTGCGGTGGATGCATCCGCAAAAGGCGGCACCTACATGGCCGGGCGCTCGGACGGGGTCTTCTCCACCGTGCCGTTCATCCTACCGGTGGTGAACGCCCAGCGCCCGTCCAACACCATCAATTTCACGACCTACGGTCTGACCTTCCCCAGCTTCGGCCTGTTCGCAACGGAGAAGACCATCGCGGCCAAGGCCGACGCGCTGCGCCGCTTCTCCAGCATCGTTGCCGGCATGTGGACCTACATCATGAACGGGCACGAGGACGAGGCCGTTGCCGCCATCATGGAAGCGCGACCGAACGCCAAGCTCAATCCGGCGATCCTGCGCCAGCAGATCGACGTGCTGAAGGGCTTCGTCTCCACCCCGGCCACCCAGGACAAGCCCATGGGCATCATGGCCGAGGCCGATTGGACGAAGGCTTTGGACGTGCTGGCAGAAGGCGGGCTGGTGCCTGCAGGTCAGGCTGCCCCGAGCTATTTCACCAACGACCTGATCGATACTTCCCTGTCGAGCCGGATCACATCCGGGAAATAGGACGCATCTCCCGCAGCCGGGCGCCCGGCTGCGGGACGTCTCAGACGGAAAGCGCCGCGGCGGGACAGGCCGGCGGGGGCATCTCGGCCGCAAGGCCCGCAGCGGCCGAAAGCAGTGCCATGTCGGCGTTCCACCGTCCCACCAGTTGCACGGCGAGCGGACCGCCATTTTCCTCAAGCCCCACCGGAACGGCGAGCGCGGGATGGCCGGAAAGGTCGAACAGGGACAGGGCCGAAGTCCATTCCGCCCGCAGCGGACCGACCGCCTCGCCGTCGATCACCAGCGGCTCCGAAAGGTCGAAGTCCGCCGCCACCAGCGGGGCTGAGAGGCAGGGGGTGAGGATGAAGTCGTACTGTGCGAACTTCGCCTGAACGCCCCGGAACAACTGGGCGCGGGCCACCTGCGCCCGCATCAGGTCGAGCGCGCTGAAGCCCCGCGCGGCCTCGATTCCGGCCCGCAGCGCCGGCGACAGCCGCGCGAAATCCTCTGCGGAGGTCGAGGCGAAACGCAGCGCCCAGTTGGTCTGCTGCAGGGTGCTCCAGATCGGATCGGGCGCGACGAGGGCGTAGTCCTCCTCGACCACCACTGCGCCGAGCCGCTCCAGTGCGCGCGCAGCCGCCCGGGTCGCCGCCTCGACCTCGCGTGAGACGCGGGCATTGCCGGCGCGCATCCACAGGAGCACGCGGGCACCCTCCAGACCTGGCGCGGCCGGGGCGAGCGGTGGTGCCCGCAGGCTCCAGGGGTCGGCTGGAGACGGACCCGCGATCACCGGCAGCGTCGCCGCGATATCTGCCACGCTGCGGGCGATCAGCCCGAGATGGATGAAGCTGCCGAAGGCATCGGGCACCCGCTCGTGCGGCACGAGGCCGAGGGTGGGCTTGAAGCCATAGGTCCCCGTCGCTGCGGCAGGCAGGCGGCTGGAACAGCCGGCGTCGGTGGCGAGCGACACCGGTGTCACTCCCAGCGCGACGCTCGCTCCGGCACCGGAGGAGGACCCGCCGCAGGTGAGGTCCGGCGCGAAGGGATTGAGCGTCAGGCCCGTAAGGGGCGACGACCCGAGCGGCGAATGGGCGAATTCTGTCGTCGTCGTCTTGCCGATGATGATGGCGCCCGCCGCCCTGAGCCGCGCCACGGCAGCGATGTCCGAAGCCGCGGGCTGAGCCTCGGCGAACAGAAGCGACCCCCAGCGTGTCGGCAGGCCGGCACAGTCCAGAATGTCCTTGACCGTAACCGGCACACCGGTGAGCGGCCCCGGCGTCTTTCCGGCGGCGATGCGGGCGTCCATGTCCGCCGCCGCGGCGCGGGCCCCCGCGCCATCGACGGTGGCGAAGCAGTTGAAGCCGGCCTGCGCCGCCTCCGCACGTGCCAGCGCACCTTCAACCGTTTCCATCACCCGCTGTGTACCGGCAGAATGGGCCGCAGCAAGGCGCGCGACCGCGCTCTCTCCCATGTGACGTTCCATGCTCACACCGGGATGCACAAGGCGTTGTCGATGAGCAGGCTGTCATAGATGCAGATGCGCGAGGCGAGCTTGAGTCCCCCCTCCTCCCGCACGAAGCGATCGATGTAGCGACCCACCTGATGGATGGTGGCGTCCGGCCGGTCGAACAGCACCTGGAACACCACATAGTTCGCGGTTGCGTCGATGCTGCCATCCGCCGCCTCGGCGACCTTCAGATTGCCCACCATGTGCCGCAGATAGCGCGGCGCGAACATGGCGGTCTTCTCCAGCGCGAAGGCGCGGTCGCGGATCATGCCGCGGTTCTCGCAATAGATGAGGCCTACGGGGAGCTTCCGATCGTAGTTCTCGCGCGAGATGATGTTGTAGAAGCCGTTGACGGTGAACATCTCGGCCCAGTCCGCGAGGCGCTGCTCGTCGAGGGCGGAGGCATAGGCCTCGTTGAAGGCCTCCACCTCTGCCTTCAGCAGCAGCGCATCGATGAGATCGTCACGGGAAGGCGCGTTGGCGCTTGAAGGGTTCAGCATGTTCGCGCCTCCTCAGGCGATGCCCATGGCGTCGCGCCAGTGGCGGTACATGGCACGGATGGCCGCTTCCGAAATGAGCGTATCGGCGGTACCCGCCTCGGTGCCGGGATCGAGCTTTACGAGATGCTCGCCGCCCGGCACGCCCAGCATGCCATCCTGCACGAACTTGATGGCCTCGTTGTCCTCCAGCCCCAGGAAGCCGGCCGGCCCCATGAGGTTGCCCTGGCGCAGGCGATGGCGGGTCATCTCCTCGTCGTCGCCCTCGAAGCCGAACATGGTCCATTTCATGATGAATTCGTTCGGACCGGTCGGCACGATGTGACGGATGCCCAGCGTGTTCATCTCCCGCTGCACGATGAGGTTCGGCCAGATGGTCGCCATGGTGACGGACCAGGGGCTGTCGAACTCGTCGATGAAGTCCATGAAGCGCGGCTCCTCAAGGGTCATGCCCTCCTTGTAGGCGCGCATTTCCTTCTTCTTGTCGGCGTCGATGTGGGTGGTGTCCGATTTGGCGGAAGCCATCACCCCGTGCCGGCCCGAAGGGTCCGCCAGCATCAGCGACTTGTTGCCCGCGACGAGCAGGCCGAACGTGACCAGGAAGGTGTGCAGCAGGGTTGCGTGATAGGGGTCCTTGAGGTTCTCGTGATAGAGCTTCCAGTTGCCCGGCAGGCTATGGCGATAATGACCGAGCAGCTTGGGCTTGCGGCCGTCGAAGGTGGCCTCGAACTCCCGCAGCACCTCAGGTCCGAGATACTCGGGAAAGCTCTCCATGCCGTCGGCATAGGAGGCGAAGACGACGCCGCGATGGGTGGTGACGTTGAGCTGCTTCAGGCCATGGTCGGCCGGCTTGAAGTCCTTCGGCATGCCGCCCTTGCCGTCCACCCCACGGCGGAAGGGCACACCCACGAGGTTGCCCTTCAGGTCATAGGACCACTGGTGATAGGGGCAGACGAACTCCTTGGCATTGCCTGACAAATCCCGGCAGAACTCGGCCGCGCGATGGGCACAGCGGTTCTCGAAGACGTGGATCGTGCCATCTTCCGCGCGGGCCACCACCACGGGGGTCGGGCCGACATTGGAGCGGATGAAGTCGCCGGGATTCTCGATCTCGCATTCCAGCGCGACGAAATTCCAGGTGCGGCCGTGGAAGATGCGCTCAACCTCGCGCTGGTACACGGTTTCGTCGGTGTAGACCCAGTCGGGGATGATGGAGAGGCCTTCCTGCGGCCACACATATTTCTTGGCGAACTGGACGTCGGGGCTCGCGCTCATGTCGTCCTCCTCGGGATCGATTGGCGTGGGATTGGTTTCTTGGGGCGCAAGAAGACGCGCGCCGTGGGCGGCAAGGTCGAAGGGGGTGTCGGACGCCAGTTCCGCGCGGGCGGCGCGGATGGCGGCGGCATCGGAGAAGGCGATCACGGCCGTGACGCGGCCGTCGGCGAGGGTGCGGTAGACGGCGCCTGCAGTGCCGTCCGTGCCGGTCAGCGCCACCTCGTCGCCGGTTCCGGGCACGCCCAGCATCTGGATGTTGAGGCCGAACTGGTCGGTCCAGAACCACGGCGCTTTGTCGGCGCGGGCGGTATCGTCACCGGCAATACTGCGGCCCGCAGCGGCGCCCTGTTCCTCGGCATTCTGCCAGCTTTCGAGCCGGCCGCGCCGGCCATTGAGGGGCGCATGATGGAGCGCGCAATCGCCAGCGGCCCATATGCCCTCGACGGTGGTGCGGCCAGCCGAATCCACCACGATGCCCCCCGCAACCTCGCAGCCGGCAAGGGTTGCGAGGTCGGTCTCCGGCACAAGGCCGACACCCACGAGCACGGTGTCGGCGACGATCTCGCCCCTCGTGGTCGCAAGGGCCAGAGCCCCGTCCCGCGCAGTGATGGCCTCCACCGCAACATCGCGTCGGACCTCGACGCCATGGGCTTCGGCAAGCCGCCGGAAGGCCGCGCCGAGGGCAGACGGCAGGAGGCGCGACATCAGCTCGCCCTCGCGCTCCAGCAGCACGACCTTGAGGCCGCGCGCCCGGGCGGCAGAGGCGAGTTCCAATCCGATGAAGCCGCCGCCCACCACCGCGACCGTGCGCGCGGACGCCAGGGACGCCGCAATGGCCTGCGCATCCTCAAGGGTGCGCAGGTGGTGGACGCCCGGCAGATCATCGCCGGGAATACCGAGGCGCCGGGCCGTTCCGCCAGTGGCGATGAGTAGGGCGCCATAGGGAATTTGCGTGTTATCCGAGAGGGTTGCAACCCGCGCCTCCGCATCGACGGCTGTGACGCGTACGCCCGGATGGAAGGTCACGCCCAGCGACGCCACGTCGGCGGGGGGAAGACGGCAGGCGGACGCGCGATCGAAGGCGTCGCCAAGCGCTTCCTTGGACAGCGGGGGCCGCTCATAGGGCAGATGCGGCTCGGCGCCGACCAGGTGGATGGGAGCCGAAAAGCCGGCCGCCCGTGCTGCACGGATGGCCGCGGCGGCGGCCTGCCCGGCCCCGGCGATGACCAGAGGCAGGGCGCTTCCGCCAGTGTTTTCAGCCACTTGAGCCTCTTCCAGCGGTCCGGCATCAGAAGGGCTCTCGCTGGCGCTATCGAGGTCCACGAACACATCGCCGCCCTCTACCTTGGCGGCATAGGTGGCGAGGTCCTGGGTGAGAGGGGCGCAGAGGGCACGGCCGGTGCGGATGTCGAAGACGCCCTGGTGGAGGGGGCATTCGATGGTGCCGTCCTCCACATAGCCGTCCTTCAGGAAGGCCAGCGCGTGGGTGCAGATGCCGTGGGTGGCGTGAACCTCATTTCCCAAACGGAACAAGGCGATAGAGACACCATCCACCTCGACGCCGGTGACGCCGCCGTCGCGCAGCGCGTCGAGTTCCGCCACCTTCCTGAAGCCCATCGCGTCCTCCCACCGTTTCCGGCGATTTTAATCAGTATACTTTGTATTTTCGGGCGACAAGACACCCGGCATTCGCACATTCCACATCAGTTCAGGTGGCGTTCCACCCAGGTTTTCACCCGTTCACACCACGTTGCCAGTACCACTTTGAAAATGCCGGTTGCCGAGAGTCCCGTCGCAGCGGTCGGCGCCTCCCCCTTCAGGGCGGCGGCGAGATTGGCCGCAAACACCCCCGTCAGATGTGAGACGAGATTTTGCACGAGTGCCCCCCGTGAAAACTGGGCGAGGGGGCCGGAGATGCGGTAGCGCAGCGCGAGGTCGATGGCGCTGCCCGTGCCGGCCGGCTTCAGGGCGAAGGTGATCTCGCCATGGGCTCTTGAGCCGGAGCCGCCGTCGCGGCCGGAGCCGACAACGAGGCCCGTGCGGGCGACGTCGTCAAAGGTCACGGTGGCGTCGCCGCCGAAGGCCGCCTTGATGGGGCCGAAGGTGACGACCATGCGGCCCTCCAGCCTCTCCCCGTCGAACGCCGTCACCTCGGCGCCGGGGAGGCAGCGGGCGATGAGATGGATGTCCTTCAGCGCCGGCCAGACGACCTCTGGCGCGGCATCCACCGTGAGGCTCTGGCGGATCTCGCTGCCGCCCGCGCCCACCACCGCTGGCGCCGGGGCCGGGGCCGAGGCGGCCTTCACCGCGGAAGCAGCTGCCACCGGCGCGGGCGCGGCAGCAGCCGCGATGCCGGCCGCCTCTGCCTGCGCGCAAGGAGCCTTTCCGGCGGAGACGGCGCACACGGCGTTCACGATGCCCACATAGCCGGTGCAGCGGCAAAGGTTGCCGCTCAGTTCCTCACGCACGGTGCGCTCGGAGCTTTCCCCGAGGCGGCTGACGATGTCGCGCGAGGAGATGAGCATGCCCGGCGTGCAGAAGCCGCATTGGAGCGCATGATGGACGGAGAAGGCCTCGCGCAGTTCGCCCATCAGCGCATCGCCATCGAACCCCTCGATGGTGCGGATGTCCGCCCCGTCGCAGGCGGCGGCGGAGGCGATGCAGGAGCGCTGGGGCTTGCCATCGATGAGCACGGTGCAGGCGCCGCACACGCCCTGCTCGCAGCCCAAGTGCGTGCCGGTGAGGTTCAGCTCCTCGCGCAGGAAATCGGCGAGATGGGTGCGCGGCTCCACCTGTCGGGAGAGGCGCTGGCCGTTGACGGTGAGGGTGATGGCGTTCATGCGAGCCCCGCATCGCTGAAGGCGCGGTCCACGGCCACCTGATGGAGCGCGCGGAACGCCTCCGGGTGGCCCGCCAGCGCGGCCTCGATTTCGTCGTTGGCGGCGGTGCGTGCCCCCGCGATATCACCGGCCTTCAGCCGCTCCCCAGCCCCGACCAGAACCAGCGACGGCGCCTCCACGGCGCCCGCCACCACGCGGGCAAGACCGCGTCCGGCATCCACCACCACGGCGCCGATGGCCTGGGCGAATTCGCCGGTCTTGCGGCACACCTTGTGGTAGCCCGTCTTCGCTTCGGCGGAGAGCACCGGCACGCGCACGGCGGTGATGATCTCGTCCGTGGCGAGCACGGTGGTGTAGGCCGCCAGCATGAAGTCGGCCATGGCGCAGGCCCGGGTGCCGGAGCGGCCACGAATGAGAAGCGTCGCGTCCAGCACGGTCATGGTGCTGATCCAGTCCGCCGCCGGGTCCGCATGGGCGATGCTTCCGCCGATGGTGCCGCGATTGCGCACGGCGCGATAGGCGATGCCGTGGGCGACGCGGCGCATGAGCCCGCCGGTGACATCCGGCACGACGCCGTCCTCGATCTCCGCATGGGTCCAGCCAGCGCCGATGTCGAGATGGGTCGCGCTGCCTTCCAGCGTGCGCAGCTCGCCCACGCGGCGCAGGTCCACCAGAGCGGCGGGGCGGGCAAGGCGGAGGTTCAGCATCGGCCCCAGCGAGCAGCCGCCGGAGACGGGCTTTGCGCCCTCCCCCGCCAGCACCGAGAGCGCCTGATCGAGGGAGGTCGCGAGGGTGAGGTCGAAGGCTGCGGGCTTCATGCGGCGCTCCGTCCGTTATTCGCGCGACGCGCCTCGGCCAGCGCCGCGAGCACCCGCTCCGGTGTCGCGGGAATCTCGCACAGGGTGGCGCCAAGATCCTTCAGCGCATCGTTGATGGCGTTCACGATCGCCCCCGCCGGGGCGATGGCGCCGCCCTCCCCCACGCCCTTGATGCCGTGGGCGGAAAAGGGCGAGAGCGTTTCCGTGTGGGCGATGCGCACCTTCGGCAGTTCGGTGGGACCGGGCAGCAGATAATCCACGAGGGTGGAGGCGAGCGGCTGGCCTTCGGAATCGTAGGTGCTTTCCTCGAACAGCGCGGTGCCGACGCCCTGGGCGACGCCGCCATAGGCCTGCCCCTCGACGATCATGGGGTTCACCATGCGCCCGCAATCCTCCACCACCACATAGTCGAGGATTTCCGTCGCGCCGGTCTTCACGTCCACCGCCACGAGGGCGGCGTGGGTGGCGTAGGAGAAGAGGCCCGTGTCCACGTCCGGCTTGTAGCCCTCGGTCACTTCGAGGCCGCCGGTGTCCACGCCGTCGGGCAGCACCTCGGGGGTGCGATACCAGGCGCGGGCGATCTCGGCGAAGGTCACGGAGCCGGTCGGCCCGTGGATGGCGCCGCCCTCGAACCGCACCTGATCGGCCGTGCACTGCATGAGATGGGCGGCCAGCGCCTTCACCTTCTCCGCCAGCTTCTGCGCCGCCTTGGACACGGCCCCGCCGGCCATCACCATGCCGCGTGAGGCATAGGCGCCGGTCGAGAACGGCGTGGTGGCGGTGTCGCCCAGCGTCACGCGGATCTGCGCGATGGGAAGGGTGAGAATTTCGCTCGCCACCTGCGCCAGCGTCGTCTCCAGCCCCTGGCCGATGGTGTGGATGCCGGCCTTCACGTCGGCGCTGCCGTCCGGGTTGAGGCGGATGGTGGCCTGCTCGTAGCCCGGCACGAGCGGCGTGCCCCAGGAGGCGAACACCTTGGTGCCGTGGGCGGACTGCTCCGTATAGGTGGAGAAGCCAACGCCGATTCGCCGGCCGTCCATCTCGCCCATCTTCTGCCGGGCGCGGATGGCCTCAAAGCCGATCATCTCGCGGGCGGTGGCCAGCGAGGCGGGATAGTCGCCGCTGTCGTAGAATTTCTTGGTGATGTTCAGGTACGGCATGGCCGCGGCGGGCACGAGATTTTCCGCCCGCACGTCCACCGCCTCGCGGCCCACGGCGGCGGCCACCGCATCGATGGTCAGCTCCATGGCGAAGCACACGCCCGGCCGCGCCACGCCGCGATAGGGCGCGAAGGGCGGCTTGTTGGTGGCCACCGAATAGGTCTTGCAGCGATAGTGGGGCCAGATGTACGGCCCCGGCAGATTGCCGCCGGCCTGCGCCGCCTCAAGGCATGCCGTGAAGGGCCAGACCGAATAGGCGCCCACATTCACCGCAACTTCCGCGTCGAGGGCAAGCAGCTTGCCCCGCGCGTCCGCATAGGCGGTGATGACATATTCATGCTCGCGGGCATTGGCGCCGGCGGTGAGATGCTCGCGCCGGTCCTCGATCCAGCGGAAGGGGCGCTTCAACGTCATCGCCAGCCACGCCACCAGTATTTCTTCGGGCTGGAGCAGGCATTTGTAGCCGAAGCCGCCGCCCACATCCGGCGGGGCGATGCGGATCTGCGCCTCCGGCAGGCCGAGCGTCTCGGCGAGGCCGGCGCGGATCATGTGCGGCACCTGGGTGGAGGTGTTCACCACCAGCGTGTCGTTCTGGAAATCCCACCACGCCACCAGCCCCTTGCCCTCCATGGGGTGCATGCACTGGCGGCCGGTGCGGAAACGCTTCTCCACCTTCACAGCGGCGGTGCGGGCGACCTCCTCGATGCCGCCGGAATCGAAACTGGTTTCCAGGAAGAGGTTGTCGCCCCACGCCTCGTGCAGCAGAGCGGCGCCGGGGGCGCGGCCGCTGTCGCAATCGACGATGGCGGGCAGCTCCTCATAGTCGAAGAGGGTCGCCTCGCAGAGGTCTTCCGCCTCGGCGCGGGTGGGCGCATAGGCCATGGCCACGATGTCGCCGACGAAGCGCACCTTGTCGCGCGCCAGCGGGGGGTGGGCGGAGAGCTTGTAGCCGGGGATGGTGGAGCGGGTGATGATGTCGGCGACATCAGCGCAATCCGCCGAGGTGAACACCTCGCCCTCATGCCCCTGCGGCTTGGTGACTGCGAGGATGCGCGCATGGGCCACCGGGCTGCGCAGGAAGGCCACGTCGCTCATGCCGGGCATGCGGATGTCGCCGGCAAAGCGGCCGCGGCCCATCAGGTGGCGCGCATCCTCCTTGCGGCGGACACGGGCGCCGATGCCTTCGCCGCTGACGGCGGGATGGGCTTCGTGATCCCGAGTCTGTTGGTCGATCGACATGGCATCCCCTCAATCTTGGGCTGGCGGGGCGGCAGAGGCCGCCGCCCCGCATCGTTCAAATCGCGAGGGTTCCGCTCACGGCCACTTGGGCGCGGAGAAGCGGAAGGTGTCGAGGCGGAAGTCTGCCACGCGCATCCAGGAATTGGACTCGTTCAGGAAGGTCTTCCACGGCTCGTAGATCTTCTTGAAATCGGGGTTCGAGGCGGCGAGTTCCGCGAAGGTCTCCAGCGTCGCCTTGTAGACGGCCTCCATCACGGGCTGCGGGAAGGCGCGCAGCTCGACGCCGGCGGCCAGCAGGCGACGCAGCGCCTCCGGGTTCTTGGTGTCGTAGTTCGCGAGCATCATCAGGTTCTGCTCGGTGGCGGCGGTCTCGAAGGCGGCCTTGAAGCCGGGCGGCAGCGCGTCCCAGGCTTCCTTGTTAGCCAGCGTGGTGATCTGGGCGCTGCCCTCCCACCAGCCCGGCGTGTAGTAATACTTGGCCACCTTGTTGAAGCCGAGCTTCTCGTCGTCATAGGGGCCGATCCACTCGGCCGCGTCGATGGTGCCGCGCTCCAGCGAGGGATAGATGTCGCCGGGCGCGATCTGCTGCGGCACCGCGCCGAGCTTGCTCAGGATGCGGCCGCCGAGGCCGGCGATGCGCATCTTCAGGCCCTGAAGATCCTCGACGGTCTTGATCTCCTTGCGATACCAGCCGCCCATCTGCACGCCGGTATTGCCACAGGGGAAGGAGACCATGTTCTCCTTGCCGAACAGCTCCTGGATCAGCGCCTTGCCGCCGCCGTAGTAATACCAGGCGTTCTGCTGGCGGGCATTGGTGCCGAAGGCGATGCCGCCGTCGAAGGCATAGGCCGGATTCTTGCCGGTGAAGAAGGAGGTGAGGGTGTGGGAGCACTCCACCGTCTTGTTCTTGGTGGCGTCGAACACCTGCGTCGCGCCGACGATTTCGCCGCCGGCAAACGGCATCACCTCGAACTTGCCTTCGGTCAGCTCGCCGATGCGCTGGCACATGGCGACGGCCGAGCCGTAGATGGTGTCGAGGCTCTTCGGCCAGCTGGTCGCCATGCGCCACTTCACCGTGGGCTGGCTCTGGGCGATGGCCGGCGCGGCCACCAGGGTGGCGGCGGAGCCGGCGGCGATGTTCGTCAGGAAAGTCCGTCTTTTCATTGTCATTCCCCTTATTTTTGACTGGTCGGCGTCTGTCGGCAAACGGGGGTCAGAGCCCGGCGCCGGGCTTCGGCAAATCGTCGAGGCCGGGCATGGCGGGCAGACCGAGGCCGCTCGCGGGGGCATCGAGGCTGTCGAGCTGGCGCTGGGCGGCGGCGGGGTCGGAGGTGGGGGCCGAGGACTTGTAGTGCATCACCATTCCGGGGAAGGCGGCGATGAGGGCCACCATCACCATCTGGATCACCACGAAGGGAATGGCGCCCCAGTAGATCTGCGCGGACGTCACCGGCTCCATGCGCTTGCCGGTGAGCCGATCGAGATAGGCCGTCTTCGGCGCCACCGAGCGCAGGTAGAACAGCGCGAAACCGAAGGGCGGGTGCATGAAGGAGGTCTGCATGTTCACCCCCAGCATCACGCCCAGCCAGATGAGGTCGATGCCGAGCTTGTCCGCCGCCGGCGCGAGCAGCGGCACCACGATGAACGCCAGCTCGAAGAAATCGAGGAAGAAGGCGAGCAGGAAGATCAGCAGGTTGATGAACAGCAGGAAGCCGATCTGCCCGCCCGGCAGGCCGGTGAGCAGATGCTCCACCCACACATGCCCGTTGATGCCGTAGAAGGTGAGCGAGAACACCCGCGCGCCGACCACGATGAAGATGGCGAAGGCGGAGAGCTTGGCCGTCGTCTGCGTCGCCTGTGTCAGGATGGAGAGGGAGAAGCGCGCCGGGTTCTTCTCCAGCCGGCGCTTCAGCGCCGCGAGCACCATGGCGCCCACGGCACCCATGGCGCCGCCTTCCGTGGGCGTCGCGACGCCGAGGAAGATGGTCCCGAGCACCAGGAAGATGAGCAGCAGCGGCGGCACCATCACGAAGGTGACGCGCTCGGCCATGCGCGAGACCAAAGGCATGCCGGTGAAGCGCTCGACGCCGCCGGCGATGAAGGCATAGAGCGCGCCGGCGGCGATGATGTCCGCCATGAGGCCGACCGTGGGATGCCCGCTCTCGCGCAGCAGCACATAGGCGCCGGCGAAGGCCGCCGTGAGGACGGCGGAGAGCACCAGCCGCCGCGCGCCGAGGAAGCGGTTGAGCAGGGCGGAGACGAGGGCCACCACCACCGCCGTGCAGATGGCGAGGATCGCGTAGTCCGCCCCCGCCTTGATGCCGGTGTCGCGCATCACCACCGTCGCCACGGCGGCGGAATAGGCGACCAGCACGCCGAGCTGCCACACGCCGCGCCCGCCGGACGGCTCGCAGCAGGTGAGCGCCTCGCGCGGCAGGCCGGGCGCCGACTTCGGCGACACGATCGTCACCACGAAGACGAACAACGCGTAGAGGCCGGAGAGGATGAGGCCGGGCAGGAAGGCGCCCTCATACATGTCGCCCACGGAGCGGCCGAGCTGGTCGGCCATCACGATCAGGACCAGCGAGGGCGGGATGATCTGCGCCAGCGTGCCGGAGGCGGCGATGACGCCGGCGGCGAGGCGCCGGTCGTAGCCGTAGCGCAGCATGATGGGCAGGGAGATGAGGCCCATGGAGATGACAGAGGCCGCCACCACGCCGGTGGTCGCGGCGAGCAGCGCGCCGACGAAGATCACCGCATAGGCAAGGCCCCCGCGCACCGTGCCGAACAATTGGCCGATGGTCTCCAGCAGATCTTCCGCCATGCCGGAGCGTTCCAGCACCAGCCCCATGAAGGTGAAGAAGGGGATGGCCAGCAGCACCTCGTTCGCCATGGTGCCGAACACCCGCTCCGGCAGCGCCTGAAGGAGCGGCCAGGACAAAGTAATCGCGTCCGGCGCGTAGGGTGAAAGCTCCACGGCGATGAAGAAGAACAGCAGCCCGTTGGCGGCCAGCGCGAAGGCGACGGGATAGCCCAGCAGCATGAACACGACGAGGGTCGCGAACATGATGGGGGCGAGGTTGTGGGCGATGAACTCGATCATCGGGCGAGACCTTCAGCGAAGCGGGCGTCAGTGCGGGGCGACGAGCAAAGAGGCGCCCTCATGGCCGCATGCCCCCTTCCGAGATCCGCGGGTCCACCTTGGCGAGTTCATGGAGGATGCGCTCCGCCTCGGCCTCGTGCAGGTCTGCCCCCGCCGCCTCGGCAAGGTCGCCGCGCATGATGGCGATGCGCTTGATGAGTTCGCTCACCCCTTGCAGCAGCAGCAGCGCGAAGCCCACGAGGATGAGCGCCTTGGCCGGCCACAGGATGAGCCCGCCCGCATTGGTGGAGGTCTCGCCGGACTTCAGCGAGTCGAACACGAACGGCACCGAGAGCCACACCATCAGGGTCGAAAACACCATCAGGAACAGGACGATGCATGCGATCTCGATGATGTTGGTCAACCGGCGGCTCAGCCGGGAGGCCACGATGTCGATGCGGATGTGCTCGTTGAGCTGGAGCGTCCACGGCGCGCAGAGCATAAAGACCGCGCCGAACAGGTACCATTGCAGTTCCAGCCAGGCGTTGGACGACACGCCGAACATCTTGCGGACCACCGCATTGGCGGCCGAAACGAGGATGGCGACGAAGATGGCCCAGCAGGCCACGCGGCCGACGAAAACATTGAGCGCGTCGATGGAACGCGAGAACGACAATAGAGCTTTCATGCCTCTACTCCCGGGGCAGGGGGACGTGAGTGGCGCGTAACTTTATAACTCGAAAAAGAACTATTCTAATCTAGGCGGCGTCCGCCTGATATTTGGGATGCGTGGACTCGAAGCAATCGAGGGCCATGCAGTTCTCGTAAATGCCCATCACCAGCGGATAGGGCGTCACGTCGCAATTGAAGCGCTGGGCGTTGAACACCTGCGGCACCAGGCAGATGTCCGCCATGCCGGGCACGTCCCCCAGCACGAACCTGCCGCCGAGGCCCCGCGTCGCAAGCGTCGCCTCGAGGCTCTGGAAGCCTTCGGCGATCCAGTGGGCATACCAGGCATTGCGCGCAGCCTCGTCATGGCCGAGGCGATCGAGATGCTTGAGCACCCGCACATTGTTCAGCGGGTGGATGTCGCAGCAGATGGCCTGGCTGAAGGCGCGCACATAGGCCCGCTCGATGGGGTCTTTCGGCAGAAGCGCCGGCTCGGGCCGCGTCTCCTCCAGATATTCCATGATGGCGAGCGACTGGGTGAGCACCAGCGCGCCATCCACGAGGGCGGGGACAAGGCCTTGCGGATTGAGGCGCACGAAGGCGTCGGCCTTGTGCTCCATCTTCGGCAGGCTGATGGCACGCGGCGTCGCGGAGAGCCCCTTGAAGGCCAGCGCGATGCGCACCCTGTAGGAGGCGGACGACCGGAAGAAACCGTAGAGTTCCATTTGCGCACTCTGGAAGTTTTGTTTTTTCTTCACACGCATGGAACGGCGATGGCTTTGCCATCGCCGGAGACCGGGCGGCGAGGCGCCGCCCGTAAAACGTCAGCCGGCGGCCTTGGCGAGAATCTCGTCGGGCGTCGAAGACACGACCTTGGCGTAGCGCGGCACGAACTTGCCGCCAACGATATGGCGGATGAAGGAGGGCTTGATCTCCTCGGCCAGGATCTTGCGGATCTTGGCGTGCTCCTCGATGTCCTTCCACTCGGCGATCAGATAGAAGCGCAGTGGATTTTCTTCATCGCGAAGCAGAACGCCGTCCTTCACCTGCGCCCACGACTTGTGCATGGGATTTCCATCCGAATAGTCGAAGTCCTCGAACTCGCGGATGAACTCCTCCTCCACGCCGGGATTGATGGTGAAGTCGTAGATGTGGAGGTAGTTGCCCTTGGTGGCGAGCGGCTCCTGAGCCATTCCTGTCTCCCTATCGTTCCCTGGAGACGACGCACCCGATCGCAACACGACCTGACGGCGCTTGCTCCTGTGGCGCCCGCCTGCGGCGGACTCCATTAATAGGAGTACACTGATTATTTCGGCCGTCAATGCGCCACGTCAGAATTCCTGCAGAATGGCGCTGATGTGAGCTTATTGCCGGGAAATCGCGCAGATTGCTGCCGCTTTGGTGGTCGGAGGAAATGCATAAATGAGGTGATACTGATTAATTCCGCCCATTTCGATGGTGCAGCGCAGCGCACGGCAAAGCCGCGTCGGGACGGCCGGATCTGCGCGCAGCACCTTCGCGGGGCGGATGGAATGAGCGGCAGTGCCGCGGTGCGGAATGCCCCCCGACGGCCGAGGCGGCCGCGCGCAGGGCCTCAGACCGCCTGCGCCGCCGGCTTCTCCTCGAGCGCGGGAAGCTCGATGGTGAAGACCGCGCCGCCCTCCCCGTTCTCGACGGAGAGCGCGCCGCCATGGTCGCGGATGATGCCGAAGCTCACGGACAGGCCGAGCCCCGTGCCCTTGCCGGGCGGCTTGGTGGTGAAGAAGGGCTGGAAGATGCGCTCCCGCACCTCGTCGGGGATGCCGCCGCCATTGTCTTCCACGCGGATGCGCAGCACGCGGCCCGTCTTGCCGGGCTCGGAGCCGACACTGAGCTGGATGAGGCCGGGGAAGTCCTCGCCGGTGCGGGTGCGACGCTCGACGATGGCGTCGCGGGCATTCTGGATCAGGTTGATGATGACCTGTTCCAGCTGGTCCTGCCGGCACAGCACCTGCGGGATGTCCGACCCCTGCGCGGTCCGGACCTCGACATTGTCGAGGCGCAGATGCGCCCCCACCACCTGCAATGCGCCCTCCACCGCATCGAGCGGCCCGGAAGGCTGGAGGTGCTCGTCGCTCTTGCGGCCGAAGATGCGCATGTGGTCGATGATCCGGCTCATGCGGACGGTCTGCTGCACGATGCGGTCGAGCTTGGAGACGAGGTGCTCCGGCGGCAGCCCCATCTTCATGCCGGTGAGCGCGTTGGACGCGGCAAGGCGGATGACGCCGAGGGGCTGGTTGATCTCGTGGGCAAGGCCGGTCGCCACCTCGCCCAGCGAGGCGAGCTTGGACATCTGGTAGAGCTTGTTCTCCTCCATCCGCCGCTGGGTCTGGTCGACCGCGACGACCACCACCTCCTGGCCACCGGAACCGCCCCTGTCCATGCCCTGCAGGGGTGCGACGACGATCTCCGCCTCCAGGTCGGTCCCGCCATCGGAGAGGTGCTCGGTGATGTGGCGGGGTTCCTTGATGTCGTCGACGAGGTTGCGGAAGCGTCGGCTGCCCAGATAGTTGCGCATGAGGCATCCGAGCGCGCCGTCGGGCGGCGAGCCGATCTCGGTGGCGCCGTCCGGCGTGACATGCATCACCGAGACACCGGGCACCCGGCTGATGGCATCGAGCACATTGGCTTCGCGCAGGCGGGCGAGCGCCTGCACCTCCTGCGCCTCCAGCCGCTTCTGCAGGTTGAGGTAGCTGCCGCCCACTGCGACCATCACCAGGAGGGCGATGGACAGGCCGGCCGCCGTGCTCCAGATCGCCGCCTTGAAGTCCGCCGTCTGGCCGCGGACAAAATCGGTTGAATAGGCGACGGAGACGAGGATCGGATACTTGCCGGATCGCACGGTGTAGCCAACCCGTTCCACGCCGTCGATGGTGCTCGCCTGGTGATAGGTTCCGCCACCATTCTGCATGGCGGCGATGAAGGCTGCGGATTTGGAGATGTCGTCGCCGAAGCTGGTCTTGCTGGTGGCACGGGCGCGGGCGACGCCGTCGGTGCCCATCAGGGCAATCAGCTCGCCCTCCTCGGTGCGCAGCTGCTTGTAGAAGTCGATGAAGTCGCTGATGGCATAGGAGGCGACCACCACGCCGGCGAACTGGCCCTGGGCGTCGCTCAGCGGCCGGGTGAGCTGGATGGTCCATTTCTTGGAGACGCGGCCGAGCACCGGCTTGCTGATGAAGAGCTGCCCCTTCGCCGGGTCCTTGCCCATGTGCACGCGGATATGCTCGCGATCGGAGAGATCCACCTTCTCCGGCCCGGGCGGCGCCAGGCTGGTGGCGACCATGACCCCGTTCTTGTCCGTGACGGCGAGCTGGACCAGCGAGGCGGGGACGTTGAAATCCTTCAGCTGCTCGTAGATCTGGTAGGGAGCGGCGGTGGTGTCGTGGCCGCTGGCGAAGTTCTGCAGCAGGGCGTCGATGGGCTCCACCGCCTGCTCGAAGCTGCGCATCAGCAGCGTCGCCATGCGGTGCGCCGAGATCTCCGCCTTTTCCATCTCGGCCTGGCTGTGCAGCTGGAACAGCACCAGCGCCGCGACGAGCGGAATGACGCCGACGAGGAAAACGAGCCCCCCCAGCATCAGCGTGACGCGGTTGAAGCCCCGGCCGTCCAGGCGTGAGGGGGCGTCAGTTGCGGGCATCGGCGACACCTCCAAGCTCGACCAGGGCCTCGCACAGGGCATCGAAGGCCAGCGGCTTCGGGAAGCAGCGCAGCACGCCGACCTCCCGGGCCCGCGCCATGTCGGCCTCGGCGGCATGGCCCGTCATCATCAGAAAGCGCAGATCGCGGGTGGGGAATCGCCCGAGCATCGTTTCCACCAGGGCGACACCATCCATGTCCGGCATCCGCATGTCGGTGAGCACCACGCGGATATCGGGATCGCGGGAGAGCACATCGAGCGCATCCACGCCACGCCCCACGGAGCAGGTCGACAGGCCGCGAAAGCCAAGCGCCTCGACCAGTTCGTCGAGATATTCCGGTTCGTCATCGACAATGAGAACGTGATTCATCTGCCGTCGGACCTATTCGGACGGTATCAATTGGCGGCTATCGGTGCTGCGCCGCACTCCACGCTTGGCCTGACTTTTCGTCAAGGCCAACTCATTCCGTTTTGGAGCGAAATCCGGATCAGTTGCCGCCTTGCAATGTGACAACCGGAGTGAAATATAAAAGACAAGAGCGGAACGCCTTGGGCAATCTAAAAGATTCGGGCGCCGTGAAAAGAGGTGCTCCATGTCGGCGGAACGCGATCCGGTCAATCATCGTGCCGGACGCGCAAATCTTCGGCGGATTCTCATCCTCGACGATGACGACGCTTTCCGGGAAGACTTAGCGGAATACCTCACATTCGCCGGCCACCAAGTGGATCATACCTCCCAACCGGAGACTTTGACCCCCGCCCGCATGTGCCAGATCGACCTGCTCCTGCTCGATCTAAACATGCCGGGAATCGATGGCGTGGACGTGCTGCGCAATCTCTGTCGCTGCGTGCTGAGCCCTCAAGTGGTCCTCATCAGCGGAAGTGACGTAGATGTGATTGCGGCCGCCGCTGAGGCCGGGCGCATGAGCAACATCCGCATCCTTGGCACGCTGCGCAAGCCGTTCGATCCCGAAGATCTGCTGACTCTCATCGGTGGTGAAGCGGCCCAAGAGTTGGATCGCGCTGCCCCTGGCGGTGCGCCGTCTGAGGCGCAGGTGATCGCCTCCGTGGAAGCTTCTCTCGCAGCCGACACCGTGCCAGTGATGTTCCAGCCCAAGTGCCACCCGGACCACCGCACCTTCGCGGGAGCCGAGGCGCTGCTCGGCGACGTGTGGCCCGGCCTTGGCCGGATCTCGCCGTCTGCCGTGATCGCGGCCGCAACAGTCAATCCCGATCTGATGCGGCGCCTCACGCTTCGCGTGGTCGAGACCGCCGCGCGGGGGGCCGCGGCGTGGCAGGCGGCCGGCCTTCGCGGCCCGGTCAGCATCAACATGCCGCTCGACGTACTCACCGAGCGCCAAGCGTCCAATCTGCTCGCCACCACGGTCCGCAATGCCGGCCTCACCCCCGCGGACGTCATCCTGGAACTGACGGAAGACGCGCTTTACGGCTCCTCCAGCGAGGCCCTGATGGCGCTCGCGCAGATGCGTATGGCGGGATTTGGCATCGCCCTGGACGACGTGGGGCAGCGGCAGAGCGGCCTGCTCCAGCTGGCCCGCCTGCCCATCACCGAGCTGAAGGTCGACCGCGCACTGATCGTGCAGTCCCGCGGCACGGAGAAGTCGCGTAGCATCCTTGAGGCGCTGATCCAGCTCGGCCATCGCCTCGGCCTCAAGGTGGTAGCCGAAGGCATTGAGACCGAAGAGGATTTGTCACGGGTCAAGGCGATGGGGGCCGATCTGGTCCAAGGTTTTTTGATATCGCGCAAACTTGCCCTTGCCGAACTGATTGCGATGTTCAAGGAATGGAACAAACCGGACACCACAACCGGGGACGTCAAGGTCGAGGAAGCCAAACGCGAGGACGCCAAGCCAGATAATGCGCAATGACAGCCCCAAGCATGGCCCAGGCGAAATGGCCGAGCCGCAGGTGCTTCTGGTCGATGACGATCCCGACGTGCTGGAAGAGCTGCACGACGGCCTCTCGATGCTCGGCATTCCCTCGCTCACCGCGACCACAGCCGTGGAAGCGCTGGACCTCGTGCAGCGCAACGATCCCCTGAAGGTGATCGTCACCGATCTGCAGATGCCGCGCATCGACGGCATCGAGCTGCTGCAGAAGCTCTCGGTGCGGCGCCGCAAGCATCCCATGGCCGCCATCGTCATCACCGGCCATGCCTCCCTCGATCGCGCCGTGGGCGCGCTGCGCCTCCAGGCGGTGGACTTCCTCCAGAAGCCGCTCGCCGCCGAGGAGGTGGCCCATGCCATCCAGCGCGCGCTGGCCATCGTCGAGGACGAGGCGCTGGCGGCGAACGGCGAGGACGATCCACCCGCCACCATCGCCCGGCCCAATTACATGAAGGCGCTCGTCGCCGCCCGCGCCGACCGCGACGCCATCTTCCAGGCCGGCCTGTTCTCCGATCCCGCGTGGGAGATGATGCTCGACCTCGCGGTGGCGGAGGCGAGCGCCCGCCCCATCTCCGTCACCAGCCTGTGCATCGCCTCCGGCGCGCCCACCACCACGGCGCTGCGCCGCATCGACGATCTGGAAACGGCGGAGCTGGTGAAGCGCGTGCCGGACGGCCGCGACCGGCGGCGCATCCTGGTGGTGCTGACAGAGCAGGGCCGCGGCCGCATGGAGGCCTTCGTGCGGCGCCAGGCCGACCGCTTCGGCATCAAGCTCGACTGAACGTCATTCCGCAAATGAAAAGGGCCGGTGTCTCCCGACACCGGCCCTTGTTTTGTGCGGCGCGGATCAGGCGGCGCGGAGGGTGGAGACGAAGCTCGTCACCTCGCGCTGGAGATCCTGGGACTGCTCGGAGAGGGCCGAGGAGAGGCTCATGAGCTGGGTCGCGGCGGAGCCGGTCATGCCGGCGGCCTGGCCGACACCACTCATGTTGTTCGTCACCTGCGTGGCGCCCTGCGCCGCGCGATGGGTGTTGGCGGCGATCTCGCTGGTGGCGGCCCGCTGCTCCTCCACCGCACCGGCGATGATGGCGGTAAGGTCGCGCACATTGTTGATGGTGGTCACGATGCTCTGGATCGAGGTCACCGTGGCGGAGGTGGCGTGCTGGATCTCGCCGATCTTCATGGAAATCTCGTCGGTGGCCTTCGCCGTCTGGGCGGCGAGTTCCTTCACCTCGGAGGCGACAACCGCGAAGCCACGGCCCGCATCACCCGCCCGAGCCGCCTCGATGGTGGCGTTGAGGGCGAGGAGGTTGGTCTGCTCGGCGATCTCCTTGATGAGGTTCAGCACCTGCCCGATGGACTGGGCCGCCTCGGAGAGCTGGCGGATGTTCTCGTTGGTGCGCTCGGCTTCCTCGGCCGCCGAGCGGGCGATGACCGCCGAGTTCGACACCTGGTCGCTCATCTCGCGGATGGAGGCGGACAGCTCCTCGGCCGAAGCGGCGACCGTCTGCACGTTGTCCGAGGCCCCCTCGGCGGCAAGCGTCACCGACTGCGCCTGGCGGGACGTCTCCTCCGCCGTGGCGGAGAGATTGCGGGCGGCGTCCGCCACCTCGCCGGACGAGCCGGAGAAGCGCTCCGCGAGGGCCCCCATGCGGCTCTGGAAGGAATTGGCGATGGAGACACGCTCGGCGACGAGCTGCTGCGCCATCTCCTCTTCCTTGCGCTTCTGCTCGGCGCGCAGGTTCTCGGTCTCGACGAGGCCGTCGCGGAACACCTCGAGGGTGCGGGCGATGTCGCCGATCTCGTTCTTGGTCTCGCGGTTCGGCACCTCGGTCTCGAGGGCGCCGCCGGCGATCTTGCCCATGGCGTCGGTGACGCGGTTGAGCGGGCGGGTGATGCCGATGACGATGAAGGCGACGGCGGCAAGGCCGAGCACGATCTGCACGCCGATCGAGACGAGAAGGACGAAGCGCGCCTCATTGTAATCCGCGACGGATGCAGCAGCGGCGGCCTCGGCGGACCGGTCGTTGAGATCAACGTTCTTGTCGAGGCCCGTTATGACCGAATCGAACAATGCAAGGGTCTTGCTCGCCAGATCGACAGCCTCCTCCGTCATACCCGACTGGTGCTTGCCGAGGAATTCCGACTGAGCCTGCGTGTAGTCAGCCCAGTGCACCATCACCGAGTTCCAGAGATTGCGCTCCTCCTGGCTGGAAATAAGCTTCTCATACTCCGTCATCGCCTTCCCGTTTTCGGCGAGGAGGCGTGTCATGCGCGCCTGGAGGGCCGCGCTTTCCTTGGGGTCTGTCACAAGGAGGATGCGCAGGGCCGCAACGCGAATTCGGGTCATCGTATACTTGACTTCGCCCACGGCGCGCACGCTCGGGAGCCAGTTGGTGGTGATTTCCGTCGTATTGTCGTTGAGGTGGCTGAGCTTGGTGAGGGCCAGAACCCCCTGTCCGGCCGCCAGAGCGACCAGGACAAGATAGAGGCCGATCAATGTACTCTTGACGGTCAGACGCATGTTTGTCTCCCCATTTTCGGGTTGTCTCGAACTTGTCTCGGATTTGAAAGACAAAGATCCGTCCCGTCCTAGCCAATCAAGCTTGGTTGTAGCTTGCAATTCTGCGGGACTCTTTCGCCCGCTCAGCCGACGTACTGGTAGCCGAGATAGCGGCGGGCATCGATGACGTCGCGGCCGAGCTTCAGGCGCAGCTTCTTGCGCAGCTTGCTCATGTGGCCCTCGACCACGCTCTCGTCCACGTCCTCGTTGAAGATGCCATAGATGGTGTTGAAGATCTGGGTCTTGGTGACCCGGCGCTTCGAGTTCTTCACGAGATATTCGAGGATGTGCCGCTCGCGGCGCGGCAGGGCCAGCGGCTCGCCGTCGACTTCCGGGTCGCGGCCATCGAAGAACACGCGCAGGCGCTCGTCGAGCGGCATCTGGATGTCACCCGAGCGCACCCGCCGCCACACCGCATCGGCGCGGGCCACGATCTCGCGCACATGGACAGGCTTGCGCACCACGTCGTCGATGCCGGCGGTGAAGAGTTCCAGTGTCTGGGTGAGGGACTTCACGTCCTCCAGCGCGATGATGGGCGCCTTGCTGTGCGAGCGGATGAGGTCGGGATAAGTGATCCGCGCCTCGGACTCCCCGATCAGGAAGCTTTCGACCGCGCCGAGATCCTGGTCCGAGGTGGTCTCGATCCAGTCCCGGAACTCGTTACCCGAGAAGCTCTGCGAAGAAAAACCTTCGCGAGAGAACGCCGACACATAACTTTCCGCAACAGACGCACGCTCATCAACGACCACGTACATGATACCCTCCATCATGTCACAGCATTTCCGCGCAGTCGGCGTCGATGTCTTACTGACTTATTGACGATCCGAACGACACAAAATCCCTATGACGCGGCGGGGGAGCGAGCAATCTGAAGAGAAACGGGTTTGGGAGCGAATTCATTGCCAAATCGGAGTAGCCGCGGGATTTCCGGCCCCGGAAACGCCGAAGCCGGCGGCGGATGCTGGATCCGCGGCGCCGGCTTCGGATTGATCGACCCCTCTTGCTCCGGATTGGCTCCGATCCGGAATGATCCCTCAGCCGCCCGGCGCAAGCTCCGGGTCGCGGGGTCTGGTCCCTGCTACCGCCGGGCGGCGACGATGGTCGCCGGCGCGCGGGTGTGGACGTAGGTGCCGCGGTGGTCCGGCAGCGGGCGGAAGGCATCGCAGATGCCGATGGCCGTCTCCGCCCCGCCGAGCTGGAGGAAGCCGTCGGGCGCGAGCTGGCGCGACATGCGCGCGAGGATGTCGGCCTTGGTGGGCACGTCGAAATAGATCAGCACATTCCGGCACATGATGAGATCGAAGGTGCCGAGCCCGCCGAAGGGGTCGAGCAGGTTGAACTTGCGATACTCGATCATGGCTTTCAGCTGCGGGACGACCTCCCACCAGTCGCCCGACTTCACGAAATACTTGAGCAGTTGCTGCACCGAGAGCCCGCGCTGCACCTCGAACTGGTTGTAGCGCCCGGCCCGCGCCCGCTCCAGAACCTCGCTCGAGATGTCCGTGCCGATGATCTGCACCCGCCGCCCGCCTGTGAGTTCCGGCTTCTCGGCCAGCATCATGGCGATGGAATAGGGTTCCTGCCCCGTCGAGGCGGCGGCGCACCAGATGCGCAGCGTGTGCGTCTTCAGCCGCGCCGCGCACAGGGCCGGCAGGAGCGAGCGGGCCATGTCCTCGAACGGCACCTTGTCGCGGAAGAACAAGGACTCGTTCGTGGTCATCGCCTCCACCACCGCTTCCGCGATGATGGGCGCCTCGTTGCTCTTCAGGATCTCCGCCAGCCGCGCGAAATCGGGAATCGCGAAGCGGTTGAGCAGCGGGATGAGGCGGCTTTCCAGGAGATAGTGCTTGTCGTCGGTGAGGATGAGCCCCGATCTCTCTTTCAGGAACCGGGCGAAGAAGTCGTAGTCCGCGGGGCGGATCATCCGCGCCTCCTGGCAAGCATGGCGATGACCTTGGGACCGATGGCCTGGAGGGGGAGCACCTCGCTGGCGTTGCCTGCGCTGGCGGTGGCGCCGGGCATGCCCCACACCACGCTTGTCTCCTCGTCCTGCACGATGACGCTGCCACCCGCATCGGCGATGATGCCGGCCCCGCGCGCCCCGTCACTGCCCATGCCAGTGAGCACGAGGGCCAACGCGTTGCGGCGGTAGATCTGCGCCACGGTGTCGAACATGGGGTCCACCGCCGGCTTGCAGAAATTCACCGCCGGCCCGTCGGACAGGCGGATGACGGTGCGCGCCCCGTCGCGCTCCAGCAGCATGTGCTTGCCGCCGGGGGCGATATAGATGCGCCCGGCGCACAGCGCCTCGCCATCCTGCCCCTCCGCCGCCTGCCGCCCCGCGGCGCGGGTGACGTGCTCGGCGAGGAGCGCGGTGAAGGTCGGCGGCATGTGCTGGGTGATGACCACCGGGATGCGGTCGATATAGGGCCCGAGCACTGCGAACAGGCGGGTCAGCGCCTGTGGCCCCCCGGTGGAGCTGCCCACCGCGATGAGCGAGACATCGGACACGGAATAGGGTCGCAAGCGGATCGGCCCCCTCGGCTGGCTGGGCAATGCCGCCGCCTGCGGCTGGGTGGAGGGCGGCGGCAGGGCGGCCGCACGGCCGGCTTGCCGCAGCACCTTCAGGCCGAGGCTGCGGACCTTCTCCATCAGCTCGCGCTTGAAGTCGTCGGTGGCAAACGTGCCCTTGGTGGCGTCGGGCTTCGGCAGATAGTCGGCGGCGCCCAGCGTGAGCGCCTTGAGGCTGACCTCGGCGCCACGGCGGGAGAGGGCCGAGGCCACGATGACAGTGGTGTTCCGCCTTTGCCGCAGGATCAGCGGCAGGGCGGTGAGCCCGTCCATCTCCGGCATCTCAAGGTCGAGGATGACCACGTCGGGCTGCACCCGGTCGAGATCGGCCAGCGCCGCCTTCCCGTTGGAGAAGGTGCCGACAAGCTCGAAGGCGGGGTCTTCCGAGAGCCAGCGCGAGACGATGCCGCGCACGAACACGCTGTCGTCCACCACCATCACGCGGATTCGGGCATCCGCGCCCGGCGCGGACGCGGCTGGGGCTGGGGATTGGGGCATCAGTCCACCCTGTCCAGGAGGCCGACGGCCTCGAGCTTCTCGCGCAGGATTTCGGAATCGAAGGGCTTCATGATGTATTCGTCGGCCCCCAGCGAGACGGCGCGGGCGATATGCTCCATGTCGTTCTTGGCGGTGCAGAAGATGACCTTCGGCGTGCGCCCGGCTTCGCTCGACCTGAGCTGTTCGAGCACGGCGAGGCCGTCCGTCACCGGCATGGACCAGTCGAGCAGGATGGCGTCCGGCATGGCGCGGGCGCACATCTCCAGCGCCGGGGCGCCGTCTGCCGCCTCCTCCACGCAGAAGCCGAGATCTTCGAGGATGCCGCGGGCAACCTTGCGGACGACGCTGGAGTCGTCCACCACGAGACAGGTCTTCATTCAAAGCTCCGCGCGTTTGCCGGCATCCTGGCGGGCGACGGCCGAGCCGGCCCGATCGAGCACCAGGTCCACGTTGAGGATCAGCATCAGGTCGCCGGAGAGGCGATGGACGCCGGCGGCCACCTGCGCCCAGCGCGGGTCGAGGTTGGCCGGGTTGGCTTCGCGGCGGGCCGCATCGAGGGACAGCACCTCGCCCACCTCGTCGATGATGAGGCCGAAGGCCTCGCCGTGGTGCTCGATGCCCACCGCCATGGGCGCGCCCTCGGCGTCCGGCAGCGACAGCAGGCGCCGCATGGCCACCATGGTGACGATGCGTCCCCGCAGGTTCAGCACGCCGGCGATCTCGCCGGGGGCGAGCGGCACGCGGGTGATGGATTCCGGCACGAACACCTCGTGCACCAGCGCGATGGGCAGGCCGAACAGCTGCGGCCCGATGCGCACCGTCACGTACTGGACCACATCGTGCGCGGCGGCTTCGGCCGTATCCTTCGTGAGTGGCGTGTGGGCGTTCATGCGGCAATTCCCTGTCGGCCGGTGAATTCCTTCAGCGCGGCGATGAGGCCGGAGCGGTCGAACTTGGCGACGCAATCTGTGAAGCCGACGGCGCGGCCCCGCTCCAGCGCATCGCGGTCCTGCGCGGTGGCGAGCGCGATGATCGGCACCTCGCGGATGCGCGGGTCGCCACGCACGGCGGCGGCGAGGGCGAAGCCGTCCATGTCGGGCAGGTCCACGTCGCTGACGATGGCGTCGAAGCCGTCCTCCGTGCCGAGCCGCGCCAGCGCCTCGCCGCCGGAGGCGCAGGCAGTGACCTCGTAGCCGTTGCCATTGAGCATGGGCGCCAAGAGGTCGCGGTGGAACGGGCTCTCGTCCACCAGGAGCAGGCGCGGCCGCTCGGACGAACGGACCAGGTGGCGGAAGCGCTCGCCGAAGGCCACCTGCACGTAGAAGGCGACGTCGAGAATCTCGGTGGCCTGGCCCGACAGCACCGCCGCGCCGAGCACCTCCGGCATGTTGGAGGGCGACAGCTCCAGGTCAAGCTCGGCCTCCACGATGTCGACGATCTCGTCCACCACGAGGCCCATGACGCGCCCGCCATCGGCGAACACCAGCATGGGCTGGGTGCCGGCAGCCACGCGCTGGACCTCCTCGTTGGCGTAGAGCACCGGGATCAGCGCGCCGCGATACTGCAGCACCGGGTAGCCGTTGACGCGCTCGATGCGCGCCACCTCCAGCTCCTCGATGCGGGTGACGAGGCCGAGCGGCACCGCCTTGAGATCGCGCGAGCCTGCGCGGAACAGCAGCAGGGACGAGCGCTTCTGGCTGGCGCGCGCCTGCCGGCCGGCGCCGTGATGGCTGGTCTCTTCCGCGGCGCCGCCGCGCGCCGCCGCATGCTGGGCAAGGCCAGCGGGATCGAGGATCATGATGACCCGCCCGTCGCCGAGGATGGTGCTGCCCGACACCATGGGCAGCTGGCGCAGGGCCGAGGCCATGGGCTTCACCACGATTTCCTCGGTGTGGGACACCGCCTCCACCACCACGCCGAACGTCTGGTGGCCCACCTTCATCACCACGATGAGCGCCCGTTCCCACAGCGCCTCGTCGCGCCCGTCGCGCTCCGGCGAAAGGCCGAGCAGGGCGCCGAGGCTGACGATGGGCAGGAGGCGATCGCGCAGGCCGAGCACGGGCGAGTTGTTCAGCCAGGTGATCTCATGGTCCGAGCCCGCCTGCACCCGCACCAGTTCCTCCACCGCGCTCTGCGGCAGGGCGAAGCGCTCCCCGGCCGCACGCACGATGAGGGCGGGAACGATGGCGAGCGTCAGCGGGATCTTGATGACGAAGGTGGAGCCCTCGCCCTGCCGCGAGCGCACATCGACGGTGCCGCCGATGGATTCGAGGTTGGAGCGCACCACGTCCATGCCGACGCCCCGGCCGGAGACGTTTGTCACCTTCTGCGCGGTGGAAAGGCCGGCGTGGAAAATGAAGCGAAACACCTGGGAGTCCGGCATCTTCGCCAGCTCGGCCTCGGTGGCGAGGCCGTTCTCCAGCGCCTTCTGCTTGATGCGCGCGACGTCGAGGCCGCGGCCATCGTCGGAAATCTCGACGATGACATGACCGCCCTCGTGATAGGCAGAGAGGCGGATGAGGCCGCGCTCGGACTTGCCCGCGGCGCGGCGCTGCTCGGGCATCTCGAGGCCGTGGTCGGCGGAGTTGCGGACCATGTGGGTGAGCGGGTCCTTGATCTGGTCCAGCACCTGCCGGTCCAGCTCGGTGTCGGCGCCCACCTGCTCCAGCTCGATCTGCTTGCCCAGCTCCTGCGCGAGGTCACGCACGATGCGCGGCAGCTTCTGCCAGGCGTTGCCGATGGGCTGCATGCGCGTGCGCATCACCGCCTCCTGCAGCTCGCCCGTGACGTTGGACAGGCGCTGCAGGGAGACCTTGTATTCCGGCTCGTCGTGGCGACGGGCGATCTCCATCAGCTGGTTGCGGGTCAGCACCAGCTCGGAGACCATGGTCATCAGCTGTTCCAGCACCCCCACATGGACGCGGATGGACTGGGCGGCGACGCCATGGGCCTCGCCCGCCTGAGCCGCACCATGGACGGCCTCCGCGTCGGCCTTGGGCATAGCCGGCGCCGGCTTGGGCGGGGCGGCCTTGGCGACAATCGGGGCGGCGGGCGGGGGCGTGATGGGGTCCACCTTGGTCTCGCGGAAGATGCGATCCAGCTCGTCCAGCGGCAGTTCGCCGGGCAGCAGCGGGCGTTCCAGCGTCTGCGCCGGCTGGGGCGGTGGCGCCGGTGGCGGCGTTGCGGGGGCGTCCACGGCCTCCGCCATGGCTTCGAGGAGGGAGATGAGGTCGCGGTCCTCACCCTCGGGCTCGGAGCCCTCGGTCTCCTCCACATGCTGGAGCAGGAGCTTGATGCGATCGATCGTGGACAGCACCAGCCCCACCGCATCGGTGGTCACGGGCCGGCCCTCGCGGAAGCGGTCCATCAGCGTCTCGGCGGCGTGCGCGAGGGAAGCGAGGCGCGGCAGGCCGATGAAGCCGCAGGTGCCCTTGATGGTGTGCACCAGGCGGAAGATGTTGTTGAGAATCTGCGCGTTGTTCGGGTCCTGCTCGAACTTCACGAGCTCCACGTCGGCGACGTCGAGGCTCTCGCTGGTCTCGGTCAGGAACTCGCGCAAGAGATCATCCATGATCCTGGCTCCGGGGCGATGCGGCGGGGCCGCGGCTGAGGTGGGAAAGGGCGAGGGGGAAGGCACGCATGTTCAGTGCCCGCCCTTCGGCTTGGCGTCGGCCTTGGCACCGTCATCGCCGTGGCCGCCGGATTTGCCGGCCGGCTTCTCGCCCGAGGAACTCGCGACATTGACGCCGACGCCGGTGCGCATATCGGTCTTGTCGATATAGTTGAGGGAATCCACGAGCACCTCGCGGACGACCTCGCCGTTGAGATACGTATTCGTGCTCGTCTTGATGCGGCCGAGCATCTCGGGAAGATTGTACTTGGTGATCTTGCCGCTCTCGATGCGGCCGTTGACATAGATCTCGCTGAAGGCGGCGTTCACCGCGAACACCGTGGGCTCCATGGGCAGCTTGCGCAGCTCGCCCGCGTCGGCGGTGATGACGAACTTCGCCAGCACGTAGCCCTGCAGCTTGCCGTCCACGATCATGGGCACGGTGATGGCCGGCAGGCGGCGATATTCGAGGCCGGCGAGATAGGGTTCCTCGCTCTTGCGCGGCGCACCGGCCGCATACCAGGCGGCGGCATAGCTGGAGCCGAGCCCCACGAGGCAGGCCCACACGCCGATGATGACGAAGCGGATCATGCCCCCGCCCCCGCTCGCGCGGCCTGCGCGGAGTGCGCCGAATAGGTGCCGTCCGACTCCGCCTCGGCCAGCGCCCGGTCGAGGATGGCGCCCACCTCGCGCGCGGCGGCGATGCGCAGGGCGATGACATACTGGTTGCGGTCGAGCTTCGCCTTCAGCCGCGCGAGCCGCCCGGCTGTGGCGGCATCGAGCTGGTCCGGAAGACCACGGGCGACCCGGCTCAGTTCCAGCAAGGCGCGGCTCTTGCGCCGGTTGATCTCCACGAGATCGAGGGCGCCGCGCTCCTCGAAGGCGGCATTCTCCATATCGATGGTCTCTTCCAGCCGGTCGAGGGCGCTGATGAGGGCGACGACCGCCGGCGGGCGGGCGGCATTCAGCTCGCTGTCGAAGCTCATGCCGCCCCTCCCTTCGCCCTGGCGAAGACGGCGGAGGATTCGCCGAGGCGCGCGGCAAGGCCGATGCCGCCGGCGCGGGCGGCCTCCTCGCCCACCTTCTGGGTGAGCAGCGATTTCCAGGTATCTCCGGCCGTGCCGGCGCCGAACATGGAGGATTTCGAGGTGGCGCCCTTGGTGGGCATCATGGTGTCGAGGAACTGGGAGAGCACCATGGCCTCGAACTTCTGGAGCGAGGCGGCGCCAGGGGTCGCGGACTTCTGCGTTCCAGCCAGCGGCGCGGCGCCCGTGGCGCCCCCCGCGTGGTGGGGACCAAGGGCATGGGCGTTCTTCAGCCCCGTGAGGCTGGCGCCGGAGAAGGCGACGCCGGGCGGGATCAGCGCCGCCGCGGCGGCTGCCGCATCCTTGTCGCCTCGGGCCGCCAGTTTTTCAGTCCGCGCAACGGCTTTCGCCTCTGCCACCGTGTCCAGCTCGGTGCGGAACGCGCCATCGGGCGCGGGGGTCAGCGCCTGAAGCTTGCCCATCACCTGCCGCGCGCGGGCGGCATCGGCGGCCTGCATCACGTCGAAGACGAGGTCGGTCGGCGGTGAGATGCCCATGGTGCGGCTTCCATCGAGAACGGTTCGGACGCCACCCTGCCCCGCCATGCTTATGCGAGGCTTGCACGCCCGCTGGAGACGAGGCTCGCCTCGGCGATGGCGTCGGTGGCGGTGCGCTCTTCCTCGGCGCGGGCGAGGCGTCCGGTCCCTTCGGCATGGCGCTCGGCGCGCTTCAGGGTGAAGCTCTCGGCCTTCACCTGATCGGCGGCGGCCACCTCGGCGGCGTGCGCCTGCTGGCGGGCGAGGGCGACGCGCTCCAGCCGCCGCGCCACGTTCTCCAGCATCAGCGGGGCGAAGCGGCCATCGTCGAGGGCGGCCATGAGGTCCGCCGTCTCGCCATCGAGCCTCACCCTCTCGCGCACCGCCTGCCCATGGCGGGTCTCGGCGGCGCGCTTCAACTGGCGCTGCACGGCAACGAGGCGCTCGGCCTTCCTGTGGCGCTCCTTCTCCATGCTCAGCCCGCCTTCAGCCATTGGGAGAAGGCGACGAGAAAGGCCGAGAGCAGCGGCTCCACGCTCACATAGAGCAGCAGCAGCCCGCCGGCGGTGACGAAGGGCGTCGCCACGAAATAGACCGGGATCTGCGGCGTGAACTTGTTGATGAGTCCCACGGCGAAATTCACCATCACCGAATAGAGGATGAACGGCCCGCAGAGCCGCACGGCCACCAGAAACACCGCCGACATCTGGTCCACGAGGTCCACCAGCGCCGGCCGCACGGCGAGGAGGCTGCCCGGCGGCACGCGGGCGAAGCTGTCCACCAGCCCCTTCACCAGCTCCAGATGCAAATCGGCGACGAAGATGAGGGCCGTGGCGGAGAAGACGATGAGGGTGGCGAGGATGGGCAGCTGCTCGTCCTCCTCCACCGACGCGCCCGGCATGGGAGAGACGCCCACCGCCTGGGCGATGAAGCTGGTGGCGAACTGAAGCGCCGTCACATAGAGCCGCGCCAGAAGGCCAATGAGCAGGCCGGTCAGAAGCTCCCCGGCGATCATGAACACGAAATCGCCGGAGCCCGCCGTCCGAACCTTCGGCGCCACCTGATCCAGCACCAGCGGCAGGAAGGCGAAGGAGAGGGCGAGCGCCAGGAACACCCTGACGCGCATGGGAATATGCCGGCCGCCGATGCCCGGCATCAGCATCAGCGCGCCGCCCACCCGGCAGAAGACGAGGAAAGCGGCGAGCACCGCCTCGCGGGCGAGGAGGCTCACGGCGCCGGAAGTCACGAGATGGCACCCAGCGCCTTGATCTCCACCCCGCGGGCGATCTCCACATGGGAGAGCACGGGCAGCGAGGGGAACATGCGCTCCACGATCATCCGCACATAGGGCCGCGCATCCGGCGCGGTGACGAGCACGAAGGGCGCCCCCGCCTTCATGCGCTCGCGCACGGCGGTGGCCGCCTCGGTGCCGAACTGCTCCACGAGGCGCGGATCGATGTCGAACTCGATTACCTCGCCCTTGGCGTCGCGCTTGAGGCTCTGGTGGAAGGCGAGATCCCAGCGGCTGCCGAGGCGCAGCACGTTCAGCACGCCGCCCTCGGCGAGATCACCGCAGATCTGCTGCGCCATGCGCATGCGCACATGCTCCGCCACCTGCTCAGAGCGGCGCGCGTGGGGCACGATCTCCGCCACGGCCTCCAAGATGAGATGCAGGTTGCGGATGGAGACGCGCTCCGCCAGCAACAGCTTCAGCACGGCCTGAAGGCCGGAATAGGAGATCTGCGCCGGGCAGATGTCTTCCACGAGGCGCTTGTATTCGGGATCGAGCCGGTCGATCAGCGACCGCATGCTCTTGTAGGAGAGAAGCTGCGGCAAATTGTTGGCGATGGCCTCGGAGAGGTGGGTGAGGATGACGGTGAGGTTGTCCACCGGCGCGAAGCCCTCGCGCTTCACCTCGGTGGCGTAGGCCTCGGGAATCCACATGGCCTTCATGCCGAAGGCCGGCTCGCGCGCCTCGTCGCCGGGCACGTCCGGCGGCGGCCCGTCGCCCACCACGACCAGCAACTCGCCGATGCGCATCTCCTGCGCCGCCAGCACCGTGCCGTGCATCTTGATCTGGTAGCCCTTGGGCGGCGCGGCGAGGCTCTCCGTCATGCGGATGTCCGGCACCACGAAGCCATAGCGGAGGGCGAACTTGCGCCGCATCTTGCCGAGCCGGTTGCCGAGCTCCGAGGGCGTGCGCAGCACCTGTGTCGCCAGCTGCTTGCCGACGCACACCTCGATCTCGGCGGTCTTCAGCTGCTCCTTGACGGACTCGCGCGCCTCGCGGTCCGCCTGCTGCTTCGCCTCGGCGTCGCGCGCGTCGGCGTCCGCCTTCTGTTTCGCGAGCTGACGCGGCACCGACCAGCCGACAAAGGCCATCATGCCACCGATGAGCGCGAAGGGCAGGAACGGCAGGCCCGGCACGAGAGCCAGGGCGAAGAGGAGGCCAGCGGCCACGAACAGCGCGCGGGGATAGGCGCCGAGCTGGCCCAGCACCGCCTTTTCCGCCCGCCCCCGCGTGCCACCCTTGGAGACGAGGAGGCCGGCCGAAAGCGAAACAATGAGGGCCGGGATCTGCGAGACGAGGCCGTCGCCCACGGACAGGCGGGTGAAGATGTCTGCGGCGTCCGCGATGGGCATCTTGTGCCGGGTGACGCCGATGATGATGCCGCCGAAGATGTTCACCGCGATGGTGATGAGGCTCGCCACCGCCTCGCCGCGCACGAACTTGGAGGCGCCGTCCATGGAGCCGAAGAAGGCGCTTTCCTCCTCCAGCTCGGCGCGGCGGCGCTGGGCCTGCTTGTCGTCGATGAGGCCGGCGTTCAGGTCCGCATCGATCGCCATCTGCTTGCCGGGGATGGCGTCCAGCGTGAAGCGCGCGCCGACCTCCGCGATGCGGGTGGCGCCCTTGGTGATGACGAGGAAATTCACCGTCACCAGGATCAGGAACACCACGATGCCGATGACGAAATCGCCGCTCATCACGAGCTGCGAGAAGCCGTGGATGATGTGGCCCGCCGCGTTCACGCCGTCCGAGCCGTGGGCGAGGATGAGGCGCGTCGTCGCCACCCCGAGGCCGAGGCGCAGCAGCGTCGCGATGAGGAGGACGGTGGGAAAGGCGGAGAATTCGAGCGGCTTGTCGATCCACAGCGCCACCATCAGGATCAGCACCGACAGCGCAATGGAGAGCGCGAGGCCGATGTCGATGAGCGCCGGCGGGATGGGCAGGAAGAGGATGGCGAGGATCCCCACCATGCCCATGGCGAAGCCGATGTCGCGGCGCGAGCCCTGCGCCGGATCGCGCACCGTGATGTCGGACATGGATCAGGCTCCCCCGGAAGCGTGGGCTCAGAAGCCGCTCGATATGCGGCCGTAGATTTCCTCGGTGAAGGCCATGATCTGGGCGCCCATGAAGGAGCCCGTCACCGCCGCCACCACCAGCACCGCGACGATCTTCGGCACGAAGGTGAGGGTGACTTCCTGGATCTGCGTCAGCGCCTGGAACAGCGCGACGAGAATGCCGATGAGCATGGCCGCGGCGACCGCCGGGCCGGCGGCGACAAGGATGGTCCAGATGGCCGAATGGACGATGCCGAGCGCATCCGCCTCGTTCATCTTCAGCTCACCGTCACGCCGGGGCCGATGAGCAGGCTCTTGCCGTTGGAGAGCTGCGCCAGAGGCCCGTCGCTGGTGATTTCCACCGAGGAGACCTTGCCGCTGATGCTGCCGTCTGCGGAGGTCACGGTGTGGCCCAGCGCGAGGTTGGCCGACTGCAAGGCGCTGGCGGCCAGCAGAGATTCCAGCTTCGCATTGCTCGCCACCTGCTGCTCCACCTGGGAGAAGGAGGCGAGCTGGGACATGTAGGCGGTGGAATCCATGGGCTGGGTCGGGTCCTGGTTCTGCAACTGCGCCACCAGGAGCTGGAGGAAGGCGTTGTAGTCGATGCTGTTCGCCTTGCCGGCCGAGGCCGTCTTGCTCGTTGCGGCGCCGCTGGCCGCGGACGCGACGCTCTGGACCTGGGTCATGCTGCGATCTCCTTCTCGCACCCTTCTCGCCCGCGAGGATTGCGCGAGGCCGACCTTGCGGGCGGCCTTGCCGGCAACCGCGCGGAACGCGTCAGGCGACTTTCGGCGGCACGGCGCAGTTCAGGATCGCCTCCTCCAGCGGGAACATGCCCCTGAGCGCCTTCAGCGCCTCGAACGTCCGCCCCTCGCCGACGAGGCGGCCCGCGTCGTCGAGGTTCATCAGGATCGCGGGCTTGGTGAAGGTGGTCATCAGCGATGCCAGCTGGCGGAAGAACAGCCCGCGGGCGGCATCGGCATTCGCCGGGTCCACCAGCAGCGACTGCGCCACGAAATAGAGCTGGCGCAGCGGCGTGGTGGTGTCTTCCGGCTGCATCACGTGGCTCTCCAGCAGGAAGGTCGCGTCGTTGAGCAGTTCCAGCGTCACCTTGCGGTCCACCTGGAAGACGGCGCCGTTGAGGAACAGCTTTTCGCCGGCCTTGAGGGAGATGTGCATGGACTTCATCATTTCAGGCCATCCCGGATCGCACGATTGACGTCGATGAGCATGGGAATGTCGCCGCCCGTGCCGGAGATCAGGCGGTCGCACTCCTGGATCACCCACAGGCCGAGGGAGGCGAGCGTCCCGCGCAGCTCGCGCGGCAGCTCGTTGTTGGCGTCGGCGAGATCGCTGATGAAGAAGCCCCAGAGCTTCTGCAGATAGGCGACCGCCGCCAGCACCTCGCGCGAGCCGGGCTCCGCCTTGGCCGCGAGGGTGAGCAGATTCACCGCCTGGTCGAGGGCGAGGCGTTCACGCTCGCGGTTGAGCGTCGCGGACTCGTCAAGTATTTCCGCGTAGGAAAAACGGTACATCACGCACCCTCATGTCAGATGTAGTTCAGGATGCTCAGCTGCATCACCTTTGACGTGGTCGCGTAGGACATCTGCAACTGCGTCGTCAGGGTGTCGAGGCGGGTCTTCGCCTCGGCGGGGTCGACCCCTTCGAGGACGTTGATCCTCCGGTCGACGAGATCGGACACCTTGGCCAGCGCCTCGTCCGCCGCGTCCACCCGGGACTTGGACACCCCGAGCTGCGCGGACAGTGCAACGACGCCGCTCACGCCCGCGCCGGCGACAGTGGCGGCCTTGTCCAGCACCACCTTGCGGGTCGCCTCCGAGAGGGAGGCCGTGCCAAGCTCCGACACCATGGTGAATGCCATGGCAAGGTTGCGCATGGCTGTCGTGTTGGCCGTGGTGGTGACGGGCACGCGCGCGGTGTCGGAGATCTGGCTGGTCAGCGCCTCGTCCGACGCGCCGGACCAGTTCGCGCCCCACGCGGGATCGGCGAACAGGTCTTTGAAGGCGCCGTCGAGGAAGGACGTCATGTCGGTGGCGGAGATATCCGCCACCTGCGGGTCCGCCTGCGGGTTCGCGGGATCAAGCCCGAACGCGCCGGCGAAGGCCGCGTTCACCGCCGCCTTGGGGCCGGCGGCATAGTCCACCATGGGCTTTTCGGCGCTGTTGATGCCGGCGAACAGGTAGCGCTGCCCGTCCGTGGCATTCAGATGCGCGGTGAAGGCATCGAGCGCCGATTTCGCCTGATCCGCGAGGATAGCGCCGGAGGCATTGCCCGCCTGCCCGGCGAGGATGTCCTTCAGGAACTGGTTGGCGTCGTCCGAGATCTGGGAGAGCGCCACCTGGCTGTGGCCGAGGAGGCTCGAAGCCAGCGCATTGCCCTGCTTCTGCGACAGGATCGCGCCGCGCGCCAGATGCAGCGCCACGCTCTCCCCCGTCGCGATGCCCAGCGTCAGGCCCACGTCCGCCTGCCGGCCGGTGGCGATTTCGGTGGTGGCCTTCGAGATGTCCGATTGCAGCTTCGGCAGCGCCGCGCGGGACGGAGAGGTCCAGGCGAGGGTGGAGATGTAGGTGCTGCGCATGGCTTAGCCGATCATCTGGAAGAGGCTGTCGTAGAGCTGGTTCACCACGCCCATCAGCTTGGACGTGGCCTGATAGCCGCGCTCCAGTTCGAGCTGGCTGGCATATTCGTCGTCGAGGTTCACGCCGGTGGCGGCGGAGAGCGCGTTGGACGCCTGCGCCAGCACCGTCTTCTGGGAATCGAGCCGGGTGTCCGCCGCCTTGCGCGCGCCCTGCAGCCAGCTCACCGAGGCGGTGCCGAAGGAGACGAGGCTCTGGTTGTCGGAGAGTTGCGCCGCGCCGTCATAGGAGCGCGGAGCGTCGAGCGCGGCGGACAGCGCCTTCAGCCGACCGGCGAAGCTCGCGGCGCCCGTGGTGTTGGCGGCGAAGGCCGCGCCGTTCATGCCGCCGTCGCGCAGCAGGCGGATGTCGCCGCCCTGCGCTACGTCCACGGCTGCGTTCACCGCGAGCGTTCCGGCAAGGCCGGGCGCAAGAGCCCCAGGCACGGTGGCGCTGCCCGAAGCGGGCACGAACAGACCGGCGCGAACGTTGCCCGCGCCGTCGGCCTCCTTGAACGCGTCGGTGAGCCCGCGCGCAAGCTCGTCCAGCTGCGTCTGGTAGGTGGAGGCGGCGTCGTCGCGCAATTGGGTGAGACCGGCGATGCGGCCGGTGCGCACCGGCATGGTGGCGTCGCGCCCCGTCACCGACACGCCGTCCACGAACACGCTGCCGCCCTGCGTGTTCGCATCGAGCGTGTGGGCGGGGGTGAAGCCCACCGTGCGGGCGGTGGTCTCGAACAGGGTCGCGCCGCCCTCGGTGTAGATGACGATGTCGTTGTTGGCGCGCGTCACCGTGGAGATGCCGATCTCCTCGGAGAGCCTGGCGAGGATGGAATCGCGGCGGTCCAGCGCATCGGTCATGTCGGCGCCGGCAGCGCTACCCTTCACGATGGCGCTGTTCTCCGCCTCGAACTGGTGGAGCAGATCGTTGACGGTCCCGACCGACGTGGCAATCGCCGCATCCGCATCCGTGCGCACCTGCTGCACGGTGTCCGTGGCGGTGTTGAGGGAGGAGGCGAGATCCTGCGCCGCCGTCACGGCCGCCTGGGCGAGGGTCATGTCGTCCGGTGTGTCGGCGGCGCGGGCGAGGGCATCCTTCAGCGTGCCGAGGCGGGCGACGGGGGAGGTCGGGTCCTGCGGGTCGCCCACGGTCTGGACGAGGCGGCCGAGGCCATCGGCGAGGGCCTGCTGGGCGGCGCTGTCGGAGGTCGCGCCGAGCATCCGCTCGAACAGGGCGCTGCCCGTGGCGCGGGTGATGGAGACCACGCGCACCGAGCCGTCCGCTGCCGTGGTGGTGACCGCGATCTTGCGCGAGGCGGAAGCCTCGCCCGCCCCCGCCACGTTGCGGCTGGACAAGGCGATCTTCGCCGAATTGGCGGCGAGCGAGGACTGCGCCGTGTTGAAGGCGAGGGAAAGGCTCATGATGCACCCGTGCGCGGCGCGGCGGCGTCAGATCAGCGCTTCAGGTTCATCAGCACGTCGAGCAGCTCGGTGCCGGTCTGGAACACCTTGGAATTAGCGGTGTAGTCGCGCTGCGCCACGATCATGCGGGTGAGTTCGGAGGCCATGTCCACGTTGGACTGCTCGGTGGCGCCGGAGAGCAGCGAACCGACGCCGCCCTCGTTGGGAAAGCCGATCTGGATGGCGCCGGAGTCCAGCGTGGTGCTGTAGGCGTTGCCGGTCAGAGGCTCCAGCCGGTCCGGGCTCTGCACGGTGCCCAGCGGAATACGGTAGATGGCGGATTTCCGCCCGTTGGCATCGGTGGCGTAGACGGTGCCGTCCTTGGCGATGGAGAAGTCGGAGATGGGGCTCGGCGCATTGCCGTTCACGCTGGCGGTGAAGGGCGTGTAGGGCGCCGCGAGCTGGGACATGCCGGCGAGATCGAGCGTCAGCGTCGCCCCGTTCGGCACGGCCAGCGAGATGCTGCCGCCGGAGGCGAGCTTGCCGCTGGCGTCGAAGGTCAGCGTCTGGGTGGAAAGCGGGCCGGACGCATAGGGGAAGGTGCCGGTGGCGGGGGCGGCGGCCTGGTCGTAGACCGCAAGCTCCCAGACGCCCGGATTCTCGGCGGTCTTGGTCATGTAGAGATCGAGCGTCACCGCATTGCCGAGGTTGTCGTAGGCGACCAGCGAGGACTTGTCGGTGAAGCTCGCGCCCGCCACGTTGGCGCCGGCGGTGGGGGAGGTGGCGACCGCCGCATTGGACGGCAGGTTGGCCGCGAACGTGCCCTCGGTGGAGGGCGTCGCCGCCAGCTTGGTGTTCTGGAGGTTGATGGGCACGAGGCCGGCCGTGCCGTTCAGCACCACGTTGGGATCCCCCGCGGAGACGTCGTAGCCCATCAGGGTGAGGCCGGCGCTGTTCACGAGGTTGCCGGTGCTGGCATCCACCTGGAACGAGCCCGCGCGGGTCAGCTGGGTCTGGCCAGACGGGTCGTTGACGAGGAAGAAGCCGGAGCCCTGCACGGCGAGATCGGTGGAGGACGAGGTGTAGTTCAGCGCGCCCTGCTGGCTGATGGCGTAGCGCACGTCCGTATTGACCGAGCCGGATTGATATTCCGTGCCGCCGGTCTCCAGCAGCAGCGAGGAGAATTGGGTGTCGGCGCGCTTGTAGCCCGCGGTGCCGGCATTGGCGATGTTGTCGGAGACCGTGCCGAGCAGGTTGGATTGCGCGGTCATCCCCGACACGCTGGTGCGCAGCATTCCGTAAAGGCTCATGGCTCGGTCCTCGTCGCGGTCTGTAAGGGCGCGCCCGCCGGAAGGGGGAGCCTGCGCCAGTGTCATCGCCGCATCTGAGGGCGGATGGCTTGCGCGGGGCTGGACTCAGCTCTTCAGCGCGGCCGCGAGATCGGAAAAGGCGGCAAGGCTCGGCGGATCGCCGGGGTCCTGCCGCAGGGCGTCGTAGATGCGCGGCACGATGGCCACGGCCTGATCCAGCTCGCCGTCGGCGCCGGGCTGGTAGCCGCCCATCAGGCGCAGGTCGCGCGTGTCCTCGAAGCGGGCGATCATGGCCTTGAGCCGCCGCACCAGATCGCGCTCCGGCTCGCTCCACACCTCGCCGGCCAGTCGCGAGATCGAACCGAGCAGGTTGATGGCGGGAAAGCGCCCCTGATCCGCGATGGCCCGGTCGAGCACGATGTGGCCGTCGAGCGTGCCGCGAATGGCGTCGGCGACGGGATCGTTGTGGTCGTCGCCATCCACCAGCACGGAGAAGATGCCGGTGATGGCGCCCTCCCCCTCCATGCCCGGCCCGGCCCGCTCCAGCAGCTTCGGCAGCGTGGAGAAGACACTCGGCGCATAGCCCCGCGCCACCGCCGGCTCGCCCGCCGCCAGCGCCACATCGCGCGCGGCATGGGCGTAGCGGGTGACGGAATCGACGATGAGCAGCACGCTCTCCCCGGCATCGCGGAAATGTTCCGCCACCGCCAGCGCCGCCTGCGGCGCGAGGCGGCGCATCATGGGGCTCTGGTCGGACGTGGAGACGATGACCACCGCCCGGTCGCGGCTGGCGGCGAGCGGGCCTTCCAGAAACTCCCGCACCTCGCGCCCGCGCTCGCCCACCAGCGCCACCACCACCGTATCGAAACCGGCCGAACGCGCGAACATGGAGAGCAGCGTGGACTTGCCTACGCCCGAGCCGGCGAAGATGCCGATGCGCTGGCCCTCGCAGATGGGGGTGAAGATATCCACCGCGCGCACGCCGGTGACGAGCGGCCGATGCACCCGCCCCCGCGCCATGGCGGGCGGCGGCTCGGCATCGAGCGGCATCCGGCACGGGCCATGGGCCAACGGCTCGGACCGGTCCAGCGGCCGGCCCAGCGCATCGATGACGCGGCCCTTCCAGGAACGATCCGGGCGGAGCGCGAGGGGGCCGATGCGGAAGGCCGGCGTGCCGATGCCCACCGACACCCGCTCATCGAACGGCTTCACCACCGCGCCCGTCGGATCGATGCGCACCACCTCGCCAATGCTGGTGCCCGACGCCTGCTCGAAGCCCACCCGCTCGCCCAGCGTGACGAAACTGGAGAGGCCGGAGACCCGCACATGGGTGGGCGCCACCTCCCGCACGATGCCGCCGACGCGGACGATGGGATTGTCCTCCAGCCCGCTCTCCACGGCGTGGCGCAGGCGCTGGAGCGCGTTGACCGGGGGCGCGCTCATCCGGGGCCAAGCTCGCGGATGGTCTGCGAGGTGGAATCTTCGGTCTGCGACACGGCGGAGGCGGCCATCTCGAAGGCGCGCTGGAGGGCAATGAGGCGGGTCATCTCGGTGACGGCATCCACGTTGGCGCCTTCCACGAAGCCCTGCCGCACCACGTTGCGGGTGTAGTCCTGCACCAGCGCGGCGGGCTTGTCCGGCACCACCAGCGCACCGTCGCGGCGCGCGAGCTTCGCGTCCTCCGGGATCAGGAACAGGCCGATGCGGCCGATGGCGCGGCGGTTCTGGGAAATGGAGCCATCTGTGCCGATGCGCACCGTCCCGCCGGTGGGATCGATGACCACCGGCGCGCCGGAGGCATCGAGGATGGGCCGGCCGGAGAGGGTGCGCAATTCGCCCTCCGGGCTCATGCTCATGCGCCCGTCGCGGGTATAGGCGGTGGTGGCACCGTCGCGCACCGCGAACCAGCCCTTGCCCTCCACCGCGATGTCCAGCGGATTGCCGGTGGGGTTGATCGGTCCCGACTTGCGCGAGGTGTAGGTCTCGCCCGTGGAGGTGAAGGACACGCCCTGCCCCCCGGCCCTGGAGACCATCTCCTCGAACCGCACCTCTTCGGCCCGGTAGCCGGCGGTGTTGAGATTGGCCACGTTGTTGGCGATGGTGGTCAGGCGCTTGTCGGCGGCCAGCTGCGCCGAGAGCGAGACGTAGAGACCTGAGCCCATCTCAGCCTCCGTATTTCAGGTTGAGGATGGAGAAGGAGGCCGCGCTCGACGTGCGGACAGAGAAAAGATCGAGCACCGGGGCGGCATCCACGCCCTGCGCCACGTCCCACTTGGCGCTGAAGCGGCGCAGCAGCGCATCGAGCTTCGCCGGCTCCTTCAGGTCCGCGATGTTGAGCTGCGCCTTCACCGCCTTGGCCTGCTTCTCGATGGGGGCGGCCGCCATGGCGTCGGGAAAGTCGTAGATGGTCTTCACCACCTTCCAGAGCGCGGGATCGGCCAGCAGGCCGTAGACGGATTTCACGGCGGGGGCCTGGCGCTGGAAATAGAGCGCGAGCTGCACGCCCTCGTTGCTGGCGCCCTGGTCCGCCTCCAGCGCCTGGCGCACGTAGCGGTCCACCACCTTCTGCCCCGCCTCGGGCGATTGGGTGGCGGCGGCGCCGAGGCCCTTGAAATCGAACACCTTGGCGAAGGCCTTGAAGCGATCGTCGTTGAGCTTGTTGGCGAAGCTCTTGGGATCGGTCACGCCCTCCTTCAGCACCTTGCGCATGTAGCCCTTGGCATAGGCCATGTCCTCGAGGCCGAACGCCTTCATGGCATAGGTGAAGAGCCGGGTATCCTTCAGAAAGCCGTCGATGCTCGTCACCTTGCCGATGTGCTTGAGATAGTAGCCCGATTCGAGCGCCACCGGCTTCTCGGCCGCCTTGGTCGACAAGGAGCGCGTCATGTCGCGCGCCAGCAGGCGGTAGGTGAGGAGCGTGCTTTCCATGGGAGCATCCGCGGGGAACAGGGCGCGCGCGGCGGGAGGCCGGCGGCCAGCCTATTCCGCATGCCCTGCCTTGCGTGAGCCTTGCGGGCTTAAGGCGCTCAATATGTGAGGATTTTCGGGATCAGCCCAGCGCGGACCGGAAGACGTCATCTCTGACACCCCCCGGTCCGGCCACCCCGTGCCGGTCAGGGCTAGGCACGGGATATCGAAGGCTTCGCAACGACCGAACATGCAACCAGAAAGGCCGGCGAGCCAAGACGCGAGTTGTGTAGCATGCACAACCCAAAGAGGGCAGAACAATCCATTCCATTTTGGCGGTGATTATGGAGTGAACGCGGGTCATTGCAAGGATCGACAGAGCACAGCCTCGCACAATCCTCGCCCCCTACCACCGGACACTGGACAGAACGGGGGAAGCCGTGGCCGTCATCATCGGAATCATTTTGGGGTTGGCCGCTACCTTTGGTGGCTTCATGGCCATGGGCGGACACCCGGAGGTGGTGTGGCAGCCGTTCGAGTTCCTCATCATCGGCGGCATCGCCTTTTCCACCTTCATCATCGCCAACCCGTTCTCGGTCATAAAGGACACCGGCTCCGGCATCATGCAGGCGGCCATGGGGACCGGGCCGAAGCGCAAGGATTTCCTCGCCCTCCTCAGCCTCCTCTACGCGCTGATGCGCGACATGCGCCAGAAGCCGCGCAACGAGATCGAAGCGCATATCGACGACCCGGCAAGCTCCGCGCTGTTCGGCCATTTCCCAAGCCTGCTCAAGGACAAGGAACTGACCCAGTACATCTGCGACTACGCCCGTCTCATCCTCATCGGCAACGCCAAGTCGCACGAGATCGAGGCGCTGATGGAGCAGGAGATCTCCACCATCAAGAAGCACAAGACCAAGGCCGCCGGCGCCCTCAGCACGGTGGCGGAAGCGCTGCCCGCGCTCGGCATCTGCGCCGCGGTGCTCGGCATCGTGAAGGCCATGGGCGCCATCGACCAGTCGCCGGAAATCCTCGGCCACTATATCGGCTCGGCGCTCATCGGCACCTTCGTCGGCATCTACTCGTCCTACGCCATCATCTCGCCGCTCGCCGCCAAGGTGAAGAGCACGCGCGAAAAGCAGTGCCAGCCCTTCATCATCACCAAGCAGGCGCTCATCGCCTTCATGAACGGCGCGCTGCCCCCCATCGCGCTGGAGCACGGCCGCAAGACCATTTCCGCCGGCGAGCGCCCCACTATCGACGAGGTGGAGAGCGAGGCCATCCAGGCCGCGCCGTCCGCCAACGGCACCGTGCAGCAGGCGGCCTGAGCCATGAACGCCAAATCCGCCGCCAAATCCGCCGCCAAGCACCACGACATCCGCGACATGCTTTTGGATGCCGCCGGCCTCTCGCTGGACCGGCTGCCCATGCTGCACGTGCTGTTCGACCGCATGGCCACCTTCTGCGCCGACGGGCTCCGGCAGGTGGCGGCCTCGCAGGCCTATTACTCGCTCTCCAGCGTCGAGAGCGGGCGCATCGGCGACGTGCTGGAAGCCTATGAGGGCATGGCCATTGCCGGCATCTTCAATGCCCCGTCATGGGACAGCCAGCTCATCGTCGGCTTCGACCGCGACTTCATCTTCACCATGATCGAGGTGCTGTTCGGCGCCGACGGGTCCGAGCCGCCGGTGGAGGACGAACGCTCCTTCTCCAACATCGAGGGGCGCGTGGCGCAGTTGCTGTTCGAGCAGATGACGAAGGCGCTGAAATCCGCCTTCGCCCTCGTCAGCGACACCAGCTTCCAGTTCGAGCGGCAGGAAACCCGCATGGACTTCGCCGTCATCGGCCGGCGCAACAATCTGGCGGTGACAGCGAAATTCCTGCTCCAGGCGCTGAACCGGGGTGGCGAGATGTTCGTCACCATCCCGCAATCGGCCCTCACGCCGCTGCGCCGCGCGCTCGCCAGCACCAGCCAGGCGGAGACCGGCGGGCGGGACCCGAAATGGGCGCAGAAGATCCGCGACGAGGTGAACCGCACCGAGGTCGAGCTGCGTGCCGTGCTGGACGAGCACGAGGTGACGCTCGGCGACATCGCCGCCCTCAAGGTGGGCCAGATCCTCAAGCTCGACGCCACCCCCGCAAGCCGGGTGAAGCTGGAGAGCGCCGCCCAGCCGCTCTTCTGGTGCCATCTCGGCCAGTCGGACGGCGGCTACGTGGTGCGCCTCGACGAGCAGATCAACCAGCATCAGGACTTCATCGATGACATCCTTCCCCGCTGATCTCATCCTGCTCGCGGCCCTCGTCGTCACCACCGCCTCCGTCGCTTTGCTCAACCGCCGGCTGAAGGCGGTGGACCGGCTGAACGCCGACTACGGCAAGGCGCTGGCGGAGGCCTCCGCCGCCCTCGTCTGCGCCCGCGACGCCCTCGACACCTTCGGCCGCGACGGGCGCGAGGTGCTGGTGCTGCTCGCCGGCCGCATCGACACCGCCCACGAGCTGATCGCCGAGATCGACGCGCGGAAATCCCCCGCGTCCCTGGCCCCTGAACTCAGCGACCGCTGACCGCCCTCTGGAATCCGGATCAAAGCCATGCCCGCTCCCGACATCGAAACCATGACCCCGTCCAGCGCGCTGGACGAAGCCCTTCTGTCCAAGGCCGGCGAGACGCTCGGCTCCGGCGCGGGGCTCGAGACCGTCAAGCGCATCCCGGTGCTGCTGCAGGTGGTGCTCGGCTCGGCCAGCATGCCGGTTTCGAGCCTCCTGAAGCTCAATCGCGGCACCGTCGTGCCCCTCGATCACCGGGTGGGCGAACCGGTGGACGTGGTGGTGAACGGCCGCGTCATCGCCCGCGGCGAGGTGATGGTGGTGGAGGACGACAATTCCCGTTTCGGCGTCTCCCTGACCGAGATCGTCGGCCCCAACGACGCCGACGCCGGCTGAGGCGGCCATGGCGGCTGCGAGCGCGGCGAAGCCGCGTCCCCTCCAGGGCATCGACCGCGTGGCGGCCCTGCTGATGGCCATGGGCACGCCCGCGGCCAACCGCGTGATGAAGCATTTCGAGGCGGACGAAATCCGCCTCATCACCCGCTCCATCGCGTCGCTGAAGCCGGTCAGCACGGCTCAGATCGAGAGCCTCGTCGAGGACTTCGCCAGCAATTTCGCCGGCGGGGCGAACCTCGTCGGCACGGTCGCCGACGTGGAGCGGCTGCTGCAGGGCGTTCTGCCGCCCGAGCAGATCGCCGACATCATGAACGACATCATGGGCGCGGCGAACCAGTCCATCTGGGACCGCATCTCCACGGTCAACGAGAACGTGCTCGCCACCTACGTCGCCAAGGAGCACCCGCAGACCGCGGCGCTGATGCTCTCCAAGGTGAAGCCCGCCTGCGCCGCCAAGGTGCTGAGCTTCATCCCGGAGGACAAGCGCAACGGCATCATGCGCCGCATGCTCACCTTCAAGCCCATCGTGGACGCCACCATGCAGGTCATCGAGCGCACGGTGCACGAGGACTTCATGATGAACTTCTCGCGCAATGCCGGCGCCGACCCGCACGCGCGCATGGCCGACATCATCAACAAGATGGACCGCGACGCCATGGAGACGGTGCTCGCGAGCCTCGCCTCGACGCGCCCGAAATCGGCGGAGATCCTGAAGGGCCTGCTCTTCACCTTCGACGACATCGTGAAGCTGACGCCGCGCGCCCGCACCGCGCTGTTCGACCAGGTGCCCACCGACAAACTGGTGCTGGCGCTGAAGGGCACCGATCCCGAATTCCGCGAGATCATCCTCCAGTCCCTCGGCGCCCGCGTGCGCCGCATGGTGGAGCAGGAGATGGCCGGCAGCGAGCCGGCCCCGGCCAAGGACGTGATGGAGGCCCGCCGCACCGTCACCGACCTCGCCCTCGACATGGCGGGGCGCGGCGAGATCGAGATTTCCTCCGGTACGGAGGAGGACGCCTATGTGCGCTGAGCGCCATGCCCTTCTGACCCCGCCGCTGCGGGGGCGCCATGTCTGAGGAACAGGACAAGGAGAGCAAGACAGAAGAGGCGAGCGAGAAGAAGATTTCCGACGCCGTGGAGAAAGGCAACGTGCCCTTCTCGCGGGAGGCGACGCTGTTCGCCTCGCTCCTCGGCATCCTCGCCATCCTCGCCTTCTTCGTCGCGTCCCCGGTGCGGCTGCTGACCGCCGACCTCTCCCGCCTCATCGACGATCCCGCCGGCTTTCCCATCGCCACCGGCAACGATGCGGTGTCCATCCTGTGGGGGGCGCTGGCGGGGGCCGGGCGCTTCCTGATGCCCATGGTGATCGTGCTGATGCTCGCCGGCCTCGTCGCCTCGGGCTTCCAGAACGTGCCGTCGCTGGTGACCGAGCGCATCCGTCCGCAATGGTCGCGGGTGTCTCCGTCAGCCGGCTTCAAGCGCATCTTCGGGACGCAGGGGCACATCGAGTTCGGCAAGGCGCTGTTCAAGCTGTTCGCCATCGGCGTCGTCGCGGCCCTCGTGCTCTATGCGCAGGAGCATGAGGTGGTGAATGCCATGTTCACCGATCCCCTGCGCCTGCCGGCCGTGCTCCTCGCCCTTGCCATGCGGCTCGTCGCCACCGTGTGCGTCGTCACCATCGGGCTGGTGGCCGCCGACATCGTGTGGTCGCGGGTGAGCTGGAAGACCAACCTGCGCATGACGAAGCAGGAGGTGAAGGACGAGTTCAAGCAGGCCGAGGGCGATCCCATGGTGAAGGCGCGCATCCGCGCCGTCGCCCGCGAGCGCGCCCGCCAGCGCATGATGAACGCCGTGCCCAAGGCCACCGTCGTCATCGCCAACCCGACCCATTACGCCGTCGCCCTACAATACGACCGGCAGACCGGCGGCGCGCCGCTGGTGGTGGCCAAGGGGGTGGACCTCATCGCCCTCAAGATCCGCGAGATCGCGGAGCGCCACGGCGTGCCGGTGATCGAGGACCGTCCGCTCGCCCGCGCCCTGTTCGCGGCGGTGGAGGTGGACCAGTGGATTCCGCAGGACTTCTACCGGCCGGTGGCGAAGATCCTGCACTACATCTATGCGAGGCCGGGCCATGGCGCGAAATGAGTTCCTCCGCCTGCAGCGTCTCGCCGCCCGGCCGAAGATGGAGCGGCTCGCCTGCGAGCGCGTTCTGGCCGGCGCGCTGCGCGAGGTGATGACCGAATTGTTCTTCACCAATGCCGGCCTGCTCATGGCCTATATCCATGCCGGGCAGACCAACATCATCGACGACATCGTCGCCTCCTGCGCCGAGCGCTCGCTGAAGCCGGGCGCGCTGCGCTATGGCGGGCAGGCCATGATCCAGGCCGACTGGGGCGTCGCCCCCACCGTCGCCATGGATATGGAGCTCGGCTGTGCCGACTGCTCGCTCTACTTCCGCATCATCTTCGATGCGGGCACCGTGGGCGTGGAGATGGACAGCATCCTCTACCACGGCGATGAGCCCGCGCCCGATGCCCTGCTCGAACACCTCACGGCGACGCTGGAGGGCGTGCGGCTGAGTGCGTGAGAGGGCGGCCAGCCTCGGGCAAGGTTCGCGCGCTAGGAAACGGTCATCTATCGCCCCTTCCGAAGGCGCGCGAACCATCCGGGGAATGTGCCATGGAGCCCCTGTTCCTGTTCAATCTCGCCTCGCGGCACGCCCAGTGGGCCACGGTGCGGCAGACGGCCATCGCGGGGAACATCGCGAACGCCAACACCCCCGGCTACAAGGCGGTGGACGCCGAGCCCTTCGCCGCCATCCTCGACCGCACGCGCCTCGCCGTCGCCCGCACCTCCGGCAGCCACATGGACGTGGCCGCGGGCGGCATCGGCGCCACCAAGGTCGCACCGCGCGACGGCTGGGATACGTCCCATTCCGGCAACAGCGTGAGCCTCGAGCAGGAGATGCTGAAGGCCGACGAGGTGAACCGCGCCTATTCGCTCAACACCTCCATCGTCCGCTCCTTCCACCGCATGATCCTCGCGAGCGTGAAGTCATGATCGGCGATCCCTTCAAGACCATCACCGGCATCGCCTCGAGCGGCCTCGCGGCGCAGACCCAGCGCATGCGCATCGTCGCCGAGAACATCGCCAATGCGCGCTCCACCGGCACCACGCCGGGTGCCGACCCCTATCGCCGCAAGACGGTGGAGTTCACCCAGGAGCCCGACCGCGCCCTCGGCGCATCGCGGGTGAAGGTGAAGGCCACGAGCGTGGACCGCAGCGCCTTTTCCGTGGAGTTCGACCCCGGCAACCCCGCCGCCGACGCCGAGGGGCGGGTGAAGGTGCCGAACGTCAATCCGCTCGCCGAAATGGCGGATCTGAGGGAGGCCGGCCGCAGCTACCAGGCCAACCTCCAGATGATCAAGCAGGCGCGCTCCATGGTCGCCATGACCATCGATCTGTTGAGGACGCCGTGATGATCGATGCCGTTTCCCTCAATGCGCTGAGCCGCACCACCGCCACGAGCGCCACCACCGCCGCCCGCGCCACCGAGGCGGCGAGCGCCACCCAGAGCGCGGGCAGCATCTCCGACTTCTCCACCATGCTCGCCCGCATGTCGTCGGACGCCGTGGATCAGGTGAAGACGGCGGAGGTGAGCGCCATCTCCGGCATCCACGGAAAGGTCTCCGTGCAGCAGGTGGTGGAGGCGGTGATGTCGGCCGAGCAGACGCTCCAGACCGCCATCGCGGTGCGCGACAAGGTGGTCGCCGCCTACCAGGAAATCAGCCGGATGGCCATCTGAGGAGAGTGACATGAGAGCTTTGGCCATCGCCGCGACCGGCATGTCGGCCCAGCAGACCAATGTGGAGGTGATCGCGAACAACATCGCGAACATCAACACCACCGGCTTCAAGCGCGCCCGCGCCGAGTTCACCGACCTGCTCTATCAGGCCGAGCGCGCCCAGGGCGTGCCCAATCAGGACGGCGCGGAGCCGGTGCCGGAGGGCGCCCTCGTCGGCCTCGGCGTGCGCACCATCGGCATCCGCAACCTGCATCTGCAAGGCCCGCTGGCGCAGACCGGAAACCCGCTCGACCTCGCCCTCAACGGGCGCGGCTGGTTCCAGATCACCAGCCCCTCGGGCGACACGCTCTATACCCGCGCCGGCTCGTTCAACAAGGGTCCGACCGGCCAGCTCGTGACCGCCGACGGCTATGCGCTGAACCCGGCTCTGACCCTGCCGCAGGATGCCAGCAGCATCGTCATCAACGAGAGCGGTCAGGTCTATGCGCAGATCGCCAACCAGACCTCGCCGACGCTGGTGGGCCAGCTGACGCTCGCCACCTTTGCCAACGATTCCGGCCTCGAGCCGCTGGGCGACAATCTCTATCGCGAGACCTCCGCCTCCGGCCAGCCGGTGACGGGTGTGGCCGGCACCACCGGCTTCGGCGCCGTGGTGCAGGGGTATCTGGAAGGCTCCAACGTGGACCCCATCAAGGAGATCACCCAGCTCATCCAGGCCCAGCGGGCCTATGAGATGAACTCCAAGGTGATCCAGGCCGCCGACGACATGGCCGGCGTGGTCTCCAAGGGCATCCGGTGAACGGGGTTGCGGAGATGACTCATCCGCAGCGGCGGGCCGCCCGTAGGAGTGCGTGGTTGCAGGCCGGCATCGCTGCCGGCATTTCGACCATGCTCTGCGCCGTGGCCGCCCCTGCGACGGCGCAGAGCATTTCCTCCCTCGCCCAGCAGGCCGCCGCCGGCCGCGAGGAGGTCGATGCGCCGCGCGCCGCGCCCGTACGCCCGCCGGCCGAGGCCGTGCCGATGGCGCGCATTCCGGTCGCCGCCGTCACCCTCTACCCGGGCGATGTCATCTCCGCCGGCATGCTCGCGCAGCGCGAGGTGTCCGATGCCGTGCTCGACCGCGGCGGCATCGCGCTCCAGTCCTCCGCCGTGGTGGGCAAGTCGGCCCGGCGGGTCATCGCCGCTGGCCAGCCGGTGCCGCTCAATGCGCTGGTGGATGTCACCCTCGTCACCAAGGGCGTCGCCACCCGCATCCAGTTGCGAGAAGGCGGTCTCTCCATCTCGGGCTACGGCATGCCGCTGGACTCCGGCGCGGCGGGCGCGACCATCCGGCTCAAGAACATGGAGTCCGGCCAGATCATCGTCGGCGAGGTGGCGGGCGACGGCACCGTATGGGTGAAGACGCGATGACCCGGCTGATGCTCGCGGCCCTCGCCGCTCTTGTGGCCCTCGTCGTCGCCTTGGCCGGCCCCGCCGCCGCGCAGGCGACGACGCGCATCAAGGACATCTCCTCCATTCAGGGCGTGCGCGACAACCAGCTTGTCGGCTACGGACTCATCATCGGCCTTCAGGGCACCGGCGACACGCTGCGCAACTCGCCCTTCACCGAGCAGGCCATGCAATCCATGCTCGACCGCATGGGCATCAACGTGCAGGGCCTGTCACTGCGCGCCAAGAACGTGGCGGCCGTGGCCGTCACCGCGAACCTGCCCGCCTTCGCCGGCCTCGGCACGCGGATCGACGTGACCATCGCTTCGCTCGGCGATGCGACGTCCCTGCGCGGCGGCACGCTGCTGGTGACCCCGCTCAACGGCGCCGACGGCGTGACCTATGCGGTGGCACAGGGCCAGATCGTGTCCGGCATCCAGATCACCGGGCAGGCGGAGACGCTGAGCCAGGGCGTGCCCACCGCCGGGCGCATCGCCAACGGCGCGCTGGTGGAGCGGCAGATTCCCGGCCAGCTGTCCGAGCTGCCGGAAATCCTCATCGACCTCACCAATCCCGATTTCCGCACCGCCGCTTTGATGGCCGATGTCATCAACGCCTATACCCACGCCCGCTACGGCAAGCGCCTCGCCCGCGAGCGCGATCTGCGCACGGTGGTGGTGCAGCGCCCGCCACATTCCGGCACCGCCCGCTTCATCGCCGAGATCGGCGAGCTGCGCATCACGCCGGACACGCCGGCCAAGGTGGTGGTGGACCAGCGCACGGGCACGGTGGTCATCGGCCGCAACGTGCAGGTCTCCACCTTCGCCGTCACCCAGGGCAATCTCACCGTGCAGGTGACGGAGACGCCCGAGGTGTCGCAGCCCGAGCCCTACACCTTCGGTGAAACGGTGGTGGTGCCACGCACCAACATTCAGGCGGACGAGAGTGGCGGGCCCATCGGCATCGTCCGCGGCACCAATCTCCAGCAATTGGTCAACGGCCTCAACCGCTTCGGGCTGAAGCCCTCGGACATCATCTCCATCCTCCAGGCAGTGAAGACCTCCGGCGCGCTGCAGGCCGAGCTGGTGTTCCAGTGACCGGCGGCGCGGCTGCCATCTCCCGCAAGCGTCGCGCAAGTCTCTCCCCCTAGACCTCGACCATCCAAGGCGCCCGTGCCCCCGCCCGGCGCCGCCCCTCGGGGAAGAGGAGGAGGTTCCATGTCCGTCTCGACGGTCCTCATCGACGCCGCAATCATCTATGCGATCGTCTCGGTCTCGTGCTCGCTGTTCGTGGGCGTTGTCGCGCTCCGGCGCGTGACCTGCACGCGACTTCGCATCCTCGTCGTCTCAGCCCGCCGCCGCAGGGCCGCCCGGGCCAGGAGCGGCACCGCGCTGGCGCTCGCCGCGCTCTGCGGCACCGTCCTGATGCTCCCGGCCGATGGCCGCGCGGAGCCCTCCCCCGCGCCCGATGCCGCCGCCGGCGAGAATGCGGCGCTCTACTGCCGCAACATTGCCGATGCCGCCGCCGACGCCCGCTTCACCCGCCAGCAGGCCGCGCTCGCCGCCATGGAGAAGGAGATCGAGGCCCGCCTCGCCCAGCTCGAGGCCAAGCGCGCCGAATACCAGGAGTGGCTGGCGCGCCGCGAGGCGTTCCTGAAGAAGGCCGACGAGAGCCTCATCGCGGTCGTCTCCCAGATGCGCCCGGACGCCGCCGCCGCCCAGCTCGCGGCCATGAACGAGGACATGGCGGCCGCCGTGCTGGCGCGGCTCTCGCCGCGCGTCGCCAGCGCCATCCTCAACGAGAGCGAGCCGGCCCGCGCGGCCCGCCTCACCTCCACCATGGTGGGCATGGCCCGCCGCGCGCAGGACGCGCGGCCGGACGCCCCCCGCACCGCCGGGCGGCCGGGCTGATGCGCGCCAGAAAGGCCCCTCACGCCATGCGCCCCGCCCCGCAGATCGCCCTCGCGGCGCTTGCCTGCCTCGCCCTCGCCGGCTGCAAGAGCACCTATGACAACCTCGCCACCGGGCCGACGCTGACGCCCGTGGGCTACGGCCTCGACACCGCCAAGCGCGACCCGCTGCCGATGACATTCCAGCAGCCGCAGAAGACCACCTTCCGCTCCACCTGGGACCTCAACCGCTCCCAGAGCATGTATCGCGACCTGCGGGCCGCCAAGGTGGGCGACGTGATCCGCGTCGCCATCGCCATCGACGACAAGGCGCAGTTCGACAACGCCACCGACCGCTCGCGGGAATCGAAAAGCAATCTCGGCTTCGACGCGGCGCTGACCCTCTCCGGCTTCGGCAAGGGCGCAAACGCGGGGGCGGGCTCCGGCAATCTCGACATCAACGGCGACACCAAGACCAAGGGCAAGGGCAACATCGACCGCTCCGAGAAGCTGCGCCTCTCCGTGGCGGTGGTGGTGACGGAGATCCTGCCCGACGGCAATTTCGTCATCCGCGGCTCGCAGGAGATCCTCGTCAACTATGAGGTGCGCGAACTGACCATCGCCGGCATCGTCAACCCGCTGGACGTGTCGTCGACCAACATCATTCCCTACGACAAGATCGCCGAGGCCCGCATCTCCTATGGCGGACGCGGCCGGCTCACGGATGTGCAGCAGCCCGCCTGGGGCCAGCGCATCTATGATGTCGTGACGCCCTGGTGACGTGATGGCCACCGCAGCCCCCGCCAAAGCCCTCGGCCCGAACGGAGCGCCGGAGAAGAAGCCCGGCCTTCTCGTGCCCCTCCTCATCGTCACGCTGCTGGCGCTCGCCGCCGGGGCGGGGCTCGGGCTCCAGCTCGCCGGCACGGTGGAGCAGGCGGTGACGAAGAAGGTCGCCGCCGAACCGGAGAAGAAGCCGGCGCCGCCGCTGCGCCATTCCGGCGACCTGGTGCTGAAGGATCTCAAACCGGTGGTGGTGAACCTGTCCGCGCCCTCCTCCACCTTCATCCGGATCGAGACGGCCATCGTGTTCAAGAACGGCGCGCTGGTGAACCCGGACGTGACCGCCGCCGAGCTGCGCGAGGACATCATGGCCTATATGCGCACCCTGGCGCTCAGCCAGCTCGAAGGCCCGAGCGCGCTCCAGCACCTGCGCGAGGACCTGAACGAGCGCGCCCGCGCCCGCTCCGACGGCAAGGTGGACGAACTGATCCTCTCCACGCTGGTGGTGCAGTGAGGGCGCCCGCGCGCCTGTCGGCGCTGATGTGCGCGCTCGTCGCCGGCCTGCTCCTGTCCGCCGCGCCGGCCCTTGCACAGGGTGCCGCGCAGTTGCCGTCGCTGGAGCAGCTCCTGCCCGAGAGCGGCGGCAGCACGGCGGGGCGGCTCATCCAGATGGTGGCCCTTCTCACGGTGCTGTCGGTGGCGCCGGGGCTGCTCATCATGGTCACGAGCTTCACCCGCTTCGTGATCGCCTTCTCCTTCCTGCGCTCGGGCCTCGGCCTGCCCTCCACGCCGGCCAACCTGGTGCTGGTCTCGCTCTCCCTGTTCATGACCTTCTACGTGATGGGGCCGACCTTCGACCGCGCCTGGCAGGACGGGGTGAAGCCCCTCACCGAGAACCGCATGGGCGAGGAAGAGGCGCTGCAACGCATCGCCGACCCGTTCCGCGACTTCATGCTCACCCATGTGCGCGGCAAAGACCTGAAGCTGTTCGCCGACATCGCCTCCCGCGACAAGCCTGCGGAGGAGGCCGCGCCATCCCCCGCGCCCGCGCCGGAGACGGCGAGCGAAGAAAAGGTGCCCATGCGGGTGCTCATTCCCGCCTTCATGATCTCGGAGCTGCGACGCGGGTTCGAGATCGGCTTCCTGATCGTCCTGCCGTTCCTCATCATCGACATGATCGTCGCGACTTTGGTCATGTCCATGGGCATGATGATGATGCCGCCGGCGGTCATCTCTTTGCCGTTCAAGATCCTGTTCTTCATCCTCATCGACGGCTGGAACCTGCTGGTCGGCGGGCTGATCCGCTCGTTTTTCTGAGAGCACCGAGGCGAGCAAGCCTCGCGCAAGCTTGCCGCTCTAACGTCTCTTCCATGGCAGGTTGACCGGTCCGAGAGGGCCGGGCGCCGGACCCCTAGAGCGAAGAGAACGCGTCATCCGATCTGATTGCGGTGCAATCAGATCGGCGCGTGATCTGCGGGCCGGCCACCAAAGGCATGATGCCGCCCTGCCATGCCGGTGCGAGCCCGGCATGTCCCCCTTCATTCCAAGTCACAGAGGGACATTCCCATGACCAGCCTGATCACCAACAACTCCGCCATGGTCGCCCTGCAGACCCTGCGGACGATCAACTCCAACCTCGACACCACCAACGCCCACGTCTCCACCGGCAAGCGGATCAACTCCGCCAACGACGGCGCGGCCTACTGGTCCATCGCCACCACCCTGACCTCCGACAACGGGGCGCTGGGCGCGGTGAAGGATGCCATGAGCCTCGACAAGAACTCGGTGGATGCGGCCTCCAGCGGCGTCAACGCGGTGGTCGCCTCGCTGGCGAAGATCAAGAACAACCTGACGGCCGCCCTCTCGCCGAACGTCGACCGGGCCAAGCTGCAGACGGAAATCTCGTCCTACGTCAGCGAGATCAAGACCACCGCCGACAACACCGTGATGAACGGCAGCAACTGGCTGTCGGTGGACACCAGCGCCTCGGGCTTCAACGGCACCAAGAACCTGCTGTCGTCCTTCTCGCGGACCGGCGAAACCGTGACGGTGGGCTCCACCTCCATCGACACCGGCTCGTTCACTGTCTACGACGCCTCCACCGCCGGCACCTCCACCGGCACGTCCACGACCCTCGACAAGGCCGTCACGGCCGTGGCGACGGCGGCGAACGTCACCGGCGGCGCCACCGTGACCGTGGACACGACCGCGGGCAGCCTCAAGGGCTTCATGGACACCAAGTACGTCATCGGCGGCACCGCCACGGCCGGCACCGAGTCCATCACGGACTTCGACGTGTCGGACCTCGGCAACACCGACGCGGACCTCGCGAAGATCCAGGCCTATGTGAAGGTCGTGGACGCCACCATGCAGCAGCTGCAGAATGGCGCCACCACGCTCGGCACCACCTCGACCCGGCTCGACTCGCAGCAGACCTTCGCCCAGAGCCTGATCGACCTCAACACCTCGTCCATCGGCACCCTCGTGGATGCCAACATGGAAGAGGAGTCGACCAAGCTGAAGGCCCTGCAGACGCAGCAGCAGCTCGCGGTGCAGTCCCTGTCCATCGCCAACAGCTCTTCGCAGAACGTGATGACCCTGTTCCGCTGATCGCGTCCCCCGCCGCGCCTCCGGGCGCGGCGGTCCGCGCGCCGGCGCCGCTCCCTCCCGCGGCTCTCCGGCGCGCCCTGAGTTTCTGCGTCCCCCCGACGCCCCCCTCGGCCACCTCCGCCCCCGGAGCGTGGCCATTTTTTTGCCCTCTCCCCTCGCGGGAGAGGGTGGATCGCGGCAAAGCCGCGAGACGGGTGAGGGTGCTGGCGCAGCACGAGCGGACGCGGGGATCGCGCCCGGCCTCACCCCTCACCCCCGCCCCCTCTCCCGCAAGGGGAGAGGGGAGACGCAGAGCCCCCGCAACGCCCATGCAAGTTTGACCGTCGAGATTGCCGCCCGAGGCACATGAGCGCGACCGGATCTTCCGGTTGGCGCGTGCCCGGTCCCTGTTCCCGGCCGCGCCCCGCGCGCGCCGGCCGCAATCAGACGAGATCCGCCGATGATCGGCAAAGAGCAGTTGGAGCAACTCTGGCGCAATCTGCGCGACCTCGGCGCGCGCCGCCTGATCGCGCTGGCGCTGATCGCCCTCACGGCGGTGGCTGCCGTGGCGCTCGGCGCCTGGTATCTCGGCCAGCCCGAGCGCGAGCCGCTCTATGCCAACCTCACCCGCGAGGACGTGAACCGCATCGGCGGCGCGCTGAAGGACGCGGGCATCCCGTTCGACGTGAATGCGGACGGCACCACCGTCCTCGTCTCCCATTCCGACACCGCCCGCGCCCGCATGCTGCTGGCGGTGAAGGGCCTGCCGCAGAGCGGCAACACCGGCTACGAATTGTTCAACGATGTCCGCGCCTTCGGCCTCACCTCCTTCATGCAGGAGGTGACGCGGGTGCGCGCGCTGGAGGGCGAGCTCGCCCGCACCATCCAGACCATGAAGGGCATCAAGGCGGCGCGCGTCCACATCGTCCTGCCCGAGCGCGGCTCGTTCCGCCGCGACCAGCAGAGCGCCTCCGCCTCCGTCGTCATCCGCACCGAGACGGCGGAGGACGCCTCCACCGCGCAGGCCATCCGCCATCTCGTCGCCGCCGCCATTCCCGGCCTGAAGATGGACCAGGTGACGGTGCTCAGCACCGAGGGCGCGGTGCTCTCCTCCAGCGAGGACGGCGCCAGCGCCGCCGCCGGCAAGAAGGCCATGCTCCAGCAGCAGGTGAGCCGCGAGACCGAGGAGAAGGTCCGCCGCACACTGGCCCCCTATCTCGGACTCGGCAATTTCGAGGTGCAGGTGTCGGCCCGCCTCGACACCGACCGCGTCACCACCTCCGAGACCACGTTCGATCCCGCCTCCAAGGTGGAGCGCTCCGTGCGGGTGGTGAAGGAGCTGGGCCAGAGCCAGAACAAGACCAAGCAGCCCAACACGTCCGTCCAGCAGAACATCCCCGGCCAGCAGCAGCAGGGCGACGGCGGCACGGATTCCAACGAGAACTCCTCCCGCCGCGAGGAGCTGACCAATTTCGAGGTCTCCACCCGCACCGTGCAGACCGTGCGCGAGGCCTTCGTGGTGCGCGGCCTGTCCATCGCCGTGCTGGTGAACAAGGAGCGCCTCATGGGCGCTGCCGGCGGCGCCGACGCCATTCCGGTGGAGCAGCAGCTCTACGAGGTGGAGCAGCTCGTCGCCTCCGCCTCCGGCTTCGAGAAAGAACGCGGCGACAAGCTGAAGGTCGCGGCGGTCTCCTTCGCCAATGGCGGGGCGGCGCTGGAGCCGGTGCCTCCGCTGCCATGGTCCGAGCTGCTGCTGCGGCAGGCCGGCACCATGATCAATGCCGTCACCATCCTCATCGTCGCCGGCCTGGTGATCTGGTTCGGCCTCAGGCCCGCCGTGCGCGCCATCCTCGCCCGCCCCGAGCGCGACGAGGTGGAGGATGCCGAGGCCATCGAGGCCGCCATGCTGGCAGGCGGCGCGCCGCTCGCTGCCGTCGCCGGCCCCTCCATGGTGCCGGGCGAGGGCGCAGCTGGCGAGCAGGCACCGGGCGCGCTGAGCCTGATCGAGGATCTCACCAGCCGCCTCAACCGCTCGCCGCAGAAGCGGCTGGAGCAGATCGTCGAGTTCGATGAGGAGCAGGTCGCCGCGATCCTGCGCCAGTGGCTGCATCAGGATGCCCGCGTATGAGCACCACCGCGCTTCTCAACCACCTGCCCCATTTCGGCGTCGCGCCGCGCGGACCTGCCAAAGGCTCCGCCCCGGTGAGCGCCGTGCCGCCCGTTCCCGCGATCACGCCCACGCCCGCCTTGCGCCCGCACGAGCAACCCGGCGCCGAGGCCCTCCGCGCGGCGGCCGAGGAGGCCCGCCGTGTGGCGCTGGAGGAGGCGTCCATCGCCCTCGCCGCCTGCGAGCAGCAGCTCGCCGATGCCGAGGCCGCCTTCGCCGCGCGCCTCGAAGAGGAGATCACCGAGGCCCGCGCCCGCTGGTGCGCCGAGGAAAGCGCGCGGCTGGCCGACCTCATCGGCACCGGCCTCGACACAGTGGAAGCGCGCCTCTCCGAAGCGATCGCCGCCGTGCTGCGCCCCTTCGTGAGCGGCGCCGCCCGCGCCCGCGCGCTCGACGAACTGGCCCGGCGGGTACGCGAGCTTCTGCGCGGCGGGGCGGCGGGACCTTCCATCACCATCACCGGCTCGGGCGACCTCGCGGCGGCGCTATCCGCGCGGCTCTCGGACGTGCAGGGCATCGTTCTCGCGGAAGGACCGGCGAGCGACCTTCGCATCACCTGCGACGACAGCGTGCTGGAAACCCAGCTCTCCGGCTGGGCGGCTACCGCCGCCCGCGGCAACTGAGGGGAACGCGCCATGTCCGGCAAGGAGCCCCACGGCGAGATCATCATCGTCAAGCGCCACGACGACGAGGAGCACGAACACCATTCGAGCGCCTGGAAGGTGGCGCATGCCGACTTCATGACGGCGATGATGGCCTTCTTCCTCATCATGTGGCTCATCAACGTCACCGACAAGGATACACGCAAGGCCATCGCCAACTACTTCAACCCGGTGGACCTCGCCTCCAGCATCACCGACGTGCGCGGGCTGAACGATCCCGAGGACACCAAGGCCAAAGGCACGTCTTCCGACGGCGACAAACAATCCAGCCTCAAGAACACCACGGGGCGCGAGACCGGCGCGGGCGATGACCGCCAGCAGGGCGACAAGGAGCGCGCCGCCTTCCGCGATCCTTATGCGGTGCTGAACAAGCTGGCCGGCGATGCCGACGCGCGCCAGGGCGGCACGCCCGACGCCGCCGTCGGCGATACCGGCTCGCCCGGCACGGGCGCCGGCGACGTGAACCGCGATCCGTTCGATCCCACCTATTGGCAGATGTCCACCGGCCGGCAAGCCCGCAATCCGCAGGCCAAGCCCTCCAAGGTGGACCAGCCCTCCGGCCGCCCGGACGCCACCACCGGCGCCGCGAAGCCGGGGGAGGCGGAGAAGGCTCAGGCCGAGAAGGCGCAAGCGGCCGCGGCGCAGGCCGCGGCCGCCGGCAAGGCGGCACGCGATCTGGAAAGCGAGCTGAAGCAGGTGGTCGCCGCCACCGTGGGCACGCCCGGCGCAGCACCGCGCGTGGATGTACGCGCCACGAAGGAAGGTCTCATCGTCGATCTCACCGACGATCTCGACTTCACCATGTTCCCGGTGGGCTCGGCGGTGCCGGACGCCCGCTTCGTACGGGCCATGGGTGAGATCGCCAAGAAGCTCGGCGCGCGGCCGGGCGAAATCGTCATTCGCGGCCACACCGATGCGCGGCCGTTCCGCTCCGACACCTACGACAACTGGCGGCTCTCCAGCGCGCGGGCGCACATGGCGCTCTACATGCTGGTGCGCGGCGGCCTGGACGAGAAGCGCGTGACCGCCATCGAGGGCCTCGCCGACCGCAATCTGAAGAACACTGCCGATCCCAACGCGCCGCAGAACCGGCGCATCGAGATCCTGCTGAAGGCGCCCTCATGACCCGGCCCGGCCTTCTCCTCCTCTTCGCCGGCGCCCTGCTGCTGCCCGGCGCCGCCCGCGCCGAGGACGACGCGGACCCATGGGACGGCCTGCGTGGCGAGACCGCCGCCCCCGCACGCCCCGCCACGGCCAGACCGGCGCCGACGAAGCCGGCCGCACCCAAGCCGGCCACAGCGAAGCCCGCGACGACGACCTCCGGGACCGCGACCCCGGGCACGCCAGCGGCTGCGGCGGCCAACGCCGACAAGCCGGCGCCGAAGCCTGTCGCGCCCAACACGGTCGCACCGAAGCCGGCACCGACGGCGGCCGCCCCCGCGCCAGCGCCGCCTGCCGCAGCTGCCGCCCCGCCCAAGTCCGCCGCGACGCAGAACGCGGCAGCCCCCTCCGGCACCGTGCCGAGGCCCCCCGCAGCCGAAGCAATGAACGGTACCGCCGCCCCGAAACCCGCTGCGCCGCCGCCGGCCCCCAAGCCCGCGTCATCCCCGGCACCGGCCGCGCGTCTGCCGGGCGCAACGTCCCCCGCGCCCCCGGTTGCGTCGGGAACATCCGTCCCGGCTGCGGCACCCAAGCCCACAGCAGCAACCCAACCGGCGGCGACAAAACCTTCAGTCCCATCGAATCCCGTCGCGGCAACCAAACCCGCGACGCTTCCCGTGACACCGCCCGCGACGCCACCTCAGCCCGCACCCAGACGGACGCCCGACACGGCGCCCGGACCGGCCCCACGTCCCGCCGTGGCGCCGTCCGTGTCCGCATCGGCGGTCTCCGCCTATGCCCCCCTTGGGCCTTTCCCTATGCCGCTGCCGCCCCGCCGTCCCCTGCCGTCCGAGCCAGCGGTGCCGATGGCACCTGCGCGGGCTCCGGCCGCTGCGCCGGCTCTAGCGCCGCCCCCCGTCGCGGCGGAGGCGGGCGGAATCCCGGCCGGGACGACGGCTCTCCCCCTCGCCGAGACGACCGGGGCCGGCACGCCCCCGGCTTCCGAGCCCATGGCGCCCATTCCCGAGCCCGTCCCGACCGCCGCTCCCGCCGCCCAAGCCGCAGCGGAATTGGCCGATGACGCCCATCCCGCGCCCGCGCCGGATCAGCCGGCTACCCACGCGGACGCATCCGCGCCCCACGCCACGTCCGCCGAGGCCGCCCCGCCCGCCGGCCGCACCGATATCTATCCCGTCACGCTGGTGCGCCGTCTCCAGCGGTTGCAGGATCTCATCGCCTCCGGCTCCACCGCCGGCATCGCCCAGCAGCGGGCGATGATCACCGAGATGGACGCAGCCTTCGGCGATGCCGATGCCTCCGTCTGGCAGGACCCGGCCAATGCCCGCGCGCTGGTGATGTATTTCCTCGGCGGCGGCAATCCGGCGGTGCTGCGCGGCATCATCCAGCGTGAGCCGCAGCCGAACATCGACGAGAAGCTGCTCACCGGCAGCCTGCTCTATCTGGAGGGCCGGGAGGAACCGGCCCTGCGCCAGCTCGGCGAGATCGACGCCCGCAAGTTGCCCAACGGCATCGGCGGGCAGATCGCCCTCGCCCAGGCGGCGCTCACCGTGCGTAGCGACCCGGCCAAGGCTTCGCGGCTGCTGGAGGTGGCGCGCCTCCTCATGCCCGGCACGCTGGTGGACGAGGCGGCCCTGCGCCGGGCCGTGCTGGTGGCGGCGCAGGCCGGCGACCTCGACCAGTTCGAGCGTCTGTCGGGGCAGTATTTCAGCCGTTTTCGCCATTCCGCCTATGCCGGCAACTTCCGCCAGCGCTTCGCCGCCGCCTTGAGCCGCATGAACGTGCTGGCGACGCCGGACGGCCTTTCACGGCTCGATGCCCTGCTCGCGCCCCTCGACGAAGAGGCCCGGCGCGAGGTGTTCCTGCTGGTGTCACGCTCGGCCATCGTGGAGGGCAAGACCGCGCTCGCCACCACCGCCGCCGAGCGGGCCATGGTGCTGGCCCCGGCCGCGAGTCGCGATGCCGAGCGCGCCCGCGTCTATCTGAGCGCCGCGCAAGCGGTGACGCCGGATCGCTACCAGGCGGCAGAGGCGGCGCTGAAGGCCATCGACCGCGCCCGCCTCGACCCCTCCGACCAGGCGCTGCTGGAGGCCGCGAGCCGCACCGCCGAGCTGATCCGCCGCGCCGATGAAGCACCTTCTCCGGCGCCTTCTCCGGCGCCTTCCCCCTCCCCCACGGCAACCCCGTCCGCTCCCGCGGTCGTCGCCAGCGCCCAGCCGGTGCGGACGGCGGGAACCGAGAAGCCCTCGGCGGCGCTGGCGAAGGCGCAGGCGAAGCTCGGGGAGATCGATACCCTGCTAAAGGATGCGCCGCGATGAGGACCGCCGACCTCGCCTTGGCGGCCTTCGCCCTGCCCCCCGACACCGGCGCCGGCCGCGAGCCCTTGCCGCAGGACGGCCCGCCCTTCGGCGACCTGCTTAGCCTGATGGAGGATGCCCGCCCGGCGCCCCGCCGCGAGGGGGAGGCGCTCCGCGACGATGCAACGGAGCCGCTCCCCGCCGAGCCCCTGCCCCGCCTCCCCACGGCGAGCCTCGACCGGCTGCTCGCGCGCTGCGAACGCCCCGCCCCGGAGCGCGGCGGGATCGACACCGCCCCCGCTCCGCGCCCCGTGCTGGTCCTGCCGCAGCAGGACACACGCCCCATCGACGCCATCGAGACCGAGGCCGAGCCGCCGTCCGACACGACCGCGCCCGAGACACCTCCCCAGCCGGCCGCCATGCCGCTCCTCGCGATATCGCTCGCGCCAATCACGGACGCGAGGGACATGCCGGCCCCGGACATCGCGCCCCGCGCTCAGGCGATGCCGGCTCCCGTTCCGCTGGCGGCACCGGCAGGGTCGGCGGACGCTCCGCCGCCGATGCAACTCGTGGTGCTGCGGCAGGAAACGCATTTCGCGCCGGTGCGCGCCTTCACCCAGCCCGCATCGGCATCTCTGCCGGTGGCGCCAGCCGACACGCAACGCGACGCGGCCACGAGCGAAGCGACAGGCGCACCCGCAGCGGACGCTCCTTCCCCGGACCTCGACCCGCACGACAACCGGATGCCGGTCCGGCCGCTCCCGCCGCGCGCCGCGCCCGACGACACCCAGGGCGACCCGCCCCAACTCCGTCGCATCGCCCCGGACCCGAGCCAGGCGCCCGCCCGGCCCACCGCGCCCGTGGCGGAGCCGCCGAAGCTCCAGCCCGCCCTCAAGGCGGAGGCAGCCCCCACGCTGCCCTTCGCCAGCCTTGCGCAGGTCGGCCGCGCCATCGCGGCGGAGGTGGCGCAGATCGATCCCGCTGCGGCGGGCGCCCCGGCCGGGGGCGCGATCGAGGTCCCGGAGAGCGCTGCCCGGACCGGCCCGGTGCGCGTGCTCGACATCGCGCTTTCACCGGAAACGCTGGGGCGGGTGGTGGTGCACATGCGCCTCACCCCGCACGGCCTCACCGTGCGCCTCAAGGCGGACAACCCGGCCACCGCCGAACTGCTCGCGGCCGACAAGGACCATCTCTCCGCCCTCCTCGGCTCGGCTGGGCTAACCGACGTGGAGCTGGACGTCGGCGGCCCCGTCCTGTCGCAACTCGATGCGCCGGTGCGCAGCCTTGCCGCGATGGAAGGCCCGCCCCCGCAAGAGAGCGCGGACGAGGGACAAGGCGGCGGGCGCGGCAGCACCGACCCCGGCCAGCAGGGTCGCAACGGCCGGCAGGACAGGACATTTCCCGATGACGACGCTGCGCCTTCTTTTGCTGACGAGCCTCGCGCTGGCCCCGGTTGAGGCGCGCTGCGGCGACGCATCCGCCGCGTTCGGCCCCCCCGTCGCCGACGAGACGGGGGATGTGGCGGCCGAACCTCAGCTTCCGATTTCCGCTCCCCCTGCGCCCGCACGGCCCATCTGGGGGGAGCGACGCCCGCCTGAGCCGCGGCAAGCGGCGTCCCAGAAGGCGGAGCCGGCTCCGTCCGTCTCAGGGCAGGCGACGGCTTCCCTCCCAAAGAAGGGCGCCGGCCGAAAGCCCGTCCCGCACGGCATCTGCGAGCGCGAGCTGGCGCGGGCGGCGGCGAAGTATCAGATTCCGTTGCAGATCCTTTACGCCGTCGCGCTCACCGAGAGCGGCACCGGCAGCGGCCTCCAGCCGCTGATGCTGCACATCGAGGGCAAGGATTATCTGCCCGCTTCGCTGCCCGAGGCCCTCGCCATGTTCCGTGCCGCCAACGATCGCGGCGTGAAGCTCATCGACATCGGCTGCATGCAGGTGAACTGGTACTGGCACCGGGAGGAATTCCGGACGCTGGAGGAGATCTTCGATCCGCGTCTCAACGTGGAGCAGGGCGCGCGCTTCCTGAAGGAGCTGCGCCAGCGGCACGGCAGCTGGACCATGGCGGTCGCGCGCTACAATGCCGGGCCGAAGAACACCGTGGGACAGCATCGCTATGTCTGCAAGGTGATGAAGAATCTCGTGGCCGCCGGGGTGGGTGATTGGACCGCCACCTCCGAGGCCTTCTGCGCCGCGCCGCCGGTGCCGCCGGAGGCTGCGCGTACCGAGTGAGGTCTGGCCGGGAGCAGGCGGGATGCGGACCGCACCCCGACTGCCCCACGCGCCTCAGGCGAACAGGCTGTCGATGTCGTCCTGAGAGACCACACCCACGTCGTGCGCCAGCGCCGGCCCGTTGAGGAGGGCCTCGTCGCCTTCGCGAGGGATGATGCGGGCGCCCTGGGCCACGAGATCGGCCCCGCCCCAGATATCGGTCATGCGCGCCACCCGTTCCTCGATGAACAGCAGCAGCTTCACCACCTTGCGGATGCGCTGGCCGGTGATGTCCTGGAAATTGCAGGCCTCGAAGATCTTGGTCGTCTCGTTCTGCATTTCGGTGGCGAGGTCCGCCGCATCGCCGGTGAGCAGGGCGTGCATCTGGATCATCAAGGCATCGACCCGCTCGGCGGAGGTGAGGATGGCTTCGGTCGCCTCCTCCGTGTCGGTGACGACCGCTTCCAGCTCGCTGGTGGCGCGCAGCAGCTTCTCGCCGCGCGCACCTTCGGCGTGCAGGCTCGCGATCTCGTGCTTGGTGTGCTGGATGGCATCCTGGATGGTCTCGATGCCGGCCCACAGCACGTTGCGGTCGCGCTCGCGATCGACGGCGGGATCGCGCGTCTTGAAGCGCGCGATCTCCTCGCGCACCTCGGCGAGCTCGCCGAAAATGCGACGCAGATGGTCGTCGAGGCCATCCACCGCGAAGAGGTCGACGGCGGCGCCGGCGGAACTCGGGGTCTCAATCCTGAAGGGTCGCCGGGCAGCCGACATTAGGGCCTCCTGAAACACGCTATGCTTTCCACTCTCCTATAAATCGTCCCAGATGATTGAGGAAGATGACCCCAATTCTTGGTGCAAGCCTCACACAAGCCCGGGACATCAGAACATCATTCGTCGTTGCGCTCGCCAAATATGGATGGAGCGTGTTCATCGTCCCCGTTTCTGGAGTGTGTCATGGGGGTTGATCTTGGGATGCCCGTCCTTGTGGTGGACGACTACAAGACCATGGTGCGCATCATCCGAAACCTTCTGAAGCAGATCGGCTTCGAGGATGTGGACGAGGCCTCCGATGGCACCGAGGCGCTGGCCAAGCTGAAGGAACGCAGCTACGGCCTCGTCATCTCGGACTGGAACATGGAGCCGATGACCGGCTACGAGCTGCTGAAGCAGGTGCGCGCCGACGGCGCCCTCGGCCAGATCCCGTTCATCATGGTGACGGCGGAAGCCAAGTCCGAGAACGTGATCGCCGCCAAGAAGGCCGGCGTCAGCAACTACATCGTCAAGCCGTTCAACGCCCAGACGCTGAAGGGCAAGATCGACGCGGTGTTCGAGAACCTTGGGGCCGAGGTGGCGGTCGACTGAGCCTTTTAGGCTCGCGATCCGGTCCGCCGGCCGCGCCGCGACGCCAATGGTCGCGGCCGGGATGGCCCCGGAGGTCGTTCACCACCCCGAAGGGATCGTCGACGACCAGGAGGGCCGACGGGCCTGAAGCGCGCTCCCCGCGCCAGACTGCGCGCGCCATGCAATCCAGTCCATGAGACCCGCCGGCGACCTGTCCTGCTACCGACAGGTCAGCCGGCCATTGTCGTTGGCGATGTCGCGGCCGGGGCTGCACCAGGAGACGGCGGTGGTGGCTTCGGACCAGCGGCCGTTGCGGTCCTGGCAGGAGGCCTTCAGCCATCCGGCCACCACGCGGATCTCGCGGCAGCTCGCCATGTAGGAGCCCGGCGGGGGACGGTCGCTGAAGCCGGACGAGCCGCCGCGCGAGCAGCGCAGGTCGCTGTTGTCGTTGTAGATGTCCGCCCCCTGCAGGCATTGCGAGAGCTGGAGCGGCACCGAGGTGCGCCACGTGCCGCCACGGTCCTGGCACATGGCGCGCAGGAAGCCGCCGCTCACCGTCACGTCCCGGCAGGTGGAGCGATAGGAGCCGTAGGGCGCGGGCGTGGTGTTCCATCCCGAGCCGGACGACGCGGAGGACGCGGAGGAGGCGCAGCGCAGGATGCCGTCGTCGTTCACCACCTCGCGATTGCTGCACCAGGAGAGATAGAGCGAGGAGGCGAGCCACGCGCCCCGGCGGCTGAGGCAATTGCCGCGCAGGGTGCCGGACTCGAGCGAGATGTCCCGGCAGGTCTCCTGATAGGAGCCGGGCGGGGGATAGTCGCCCGCATGCTGGGAGGTGAAGGAGCGGCAGGCGAGCCGGCCTTCCACATTGGCGATGTCGGCGCCCAGCGGGCAGCCGGTGAGGGAGAGGCCGGCCTCGCGCCAGTTGCCCCAGCCGTCGCGGCAGGTGGCCGAGAGCCAGCTGCCTTCAAGCCTCAGGTCACGGCAGGACGAGGTGTAGGTGCCGGCCGGCGGGCGCTGGACCACGGGCGGCGGGGCCGGCGGCTGGGGCCGGGGCGGCGGCGACGGGGCGAGCGTCCCGTAGAGCGATCCCGGAGCGGGCGTGTCCTTGCAGATGAGCTGGCCGTTGCGGTTGGCGATGTCGCCGTCGCAGGAGGGGAAGTCGTCGAGGCGCGCCACCACCCATTCCCCCGCGCGGGTGGCGCAGAAGGCGGCGAGATCGCGCCCCCAGCGCACCTGCACCTGCCGGCAGCTCTCCAGATAGCTACCGACCGGAATGTCGCCCGCCGCCGCGGCCGGCGTGGCGGACAGGCACAGCAGGGCTGCCGCCCAAACCCGGAAGTTCATCATGCGGCATCCTTCGCACGAGGATTGAGGATGAGGCGCAGCCCCGTGGGCGGCACCGAACTACCGCACCGAACCTAACGGCATGTCAGGCGCCCGTCCACATTGGCAATGTCGTGGGAGCCGCCCGAGCACCAGCTGGCGAAGGTGCTGCTGTCCTTCCACGTGCCCGATGTACTCTTGCACGAGGCCTTCAGCCAACCGGCGGACATGCTGATATTGCGGCAGGTGGCGCGGTAGGAGCCGGAGGGCAAGGCACTGCCGCCACCACTGCCGCCACCGCTTCCGCCGGTGCCACCCCAGCTTCCGCCGCCCCATTTGTGGTCATCCGGCACGGGCGAGCCTTCCGGCCGGCAGGTGAGGCTGCCGCCTTCATTGCGGATGTCGCGGCCGTGGCCGCACCAGGATGTGGCGAGCGTGGTGGGCACCCAGCTGCCGAAGCTGTTGCGGCAGGTGGCCCGGATGAGCCCGGCGGAATAGCTGATGTCGCGGCAGGACGCGCGGTAGGAGCCCGCCGGGGGCCGATCGCCGCTGAAGCCGGAGCCGCCGCAGGAGAGCCGTCCGTCCTCATAGACGATGCCCTTGCCGGGAATGCAGCCGGCCGGCATCAGGCTCGCATCCCGCCAGCCGCCCCAGTCGTCCCGGCAGGAGGCGCGCAGCCACGGGCCATCCATGCGGATGTTGCGGCAGGACGCCTTATAGGGGCCTGCGGGCACTTGCTGGAACGACGGCGTGGGCGAGGGGGCGATGCCGCCGGGGCCGAGGATGCCCCCGCCGCCGCCGGCCGCGCAGGTCAGCCGCCCGTCCACATTGGCGATATCGCCGCGGCAGGCGGGGAAATTGTCGAGGCGGGTCACCACATCCCGGCCGGCACGGTTCGGGCAGAAGGCCGCGAGGTCGTGCCCGAACCGCACCTGAACCTGCCGGCAGCTGCTGAGATAGCTGCCCGGAGGCACCGACTGCGCCGCGGCGGGCGAGAGGCCCGCCGCCAGCATCAATCCCAGTACCGCCAGCGCCCCGCCCAGCAGCCTGTCAAGCGCCCCCGCCATGGCATCACTCCCCGACCGAATCGATCGGGGCGATGATACCAGTGACGCAGGGTTGGCTCACCTAGCGATAGGTCAACGTCAGAAGCAGGCGAGGTTGCCGTTCTGGTTGGAGATGTCGCGGTAATTGCCGCAATTGTTCATGTTGAGCGCGGTCGGGTTCCAAGAGCCGTTCACCCGCTGGCACTGGGCGCGCAGCACGCCGCCGAGGCCCATGGAGATGTTGCGGCAGGTGCGCATGTAGGAGCCCGGAGGCGGCTGGAGCCGCTGGCGCGAGGGGCAGAACAGCTGGCCGTTCTGGTTCGAGATGTCCGAGCCGGGCTGGCAGGTCAGCGTGTTCAGCACGGAGGGCTGGTAGTTGCCGCCGCGGGTGAGGCAGAAGGCGCTCAGCACGCCGTTGCGGAATTCCACGCGGGTGCAGGTCTGGCGATAGGAGCCGCGCGGACCCACCGCCGGCGGCGGGGGCACCGGGCGGCGCTGGCACCAGAGCTGGCCGTCCTGGTTGGAGATGTCGCCCCGGCAGGACGGGAAATCGTTGAGCCGCGTCACCACCCATTGGCCGTTGCGGGTGGCGCAGAAGGCGGCGAGGTCGGCGCCGTCGCGCACCTGCGCGTCACGGCAGGAGCGCAGGTAGCTGCCGGGCGGCACCGACCGCGCCTCGGCCGCCGTGCTGGCCATCAGGCCAAGCGCCAGAATGAGGCCCGCAAGGCGCAGGCCTGTCGCCAGAAACGAACGCATCTTCTTCCCCCCAGGCTTTCGTAACGTCGAAACGGCGCCGCTTCTAGCACGGCGGACCGCGGCGCGCACCGGGCACGCCGCAGCATCGACAAGGGCCCAACCCGTGGCCTGACAAGGTAAAAAGCGGCCGATGACGCCTCGCGGTCCGTGCGCGGACCCAGGAGGAGCGCCTCAGGCCGGTCGCGCCGTCACTCGGCAGCGGCGCTCGGCTTGAGCACGCGCCCGAGCCGGCGGGCCACGCCCCGTCCATATTCACGCCAGGGATGCTCGATGAAGCGATAGGTGACATCGGCAAGGGCAACGACTACGGCAGCCAGGACAAGGGCGATGCCCGTGCCGATCGCCAGCGAGGTCGCGCCGTCCACATGGGCCGTGAGCGAACCCAGCACGCGCTTGAGGACGGAATCGGTCATAAGCAGAATGAACATGTGGATCATGTAAATGGAGTAGGAGGTCTTCCCCAGATACTGGAACACCCGCGTGTTCAGGATGGTGCAGCCCATGCCCCGATCCAGATGCAGGGACAGGATCAGGAAAACCAGCGGCACCACGGCAATCACGATGGCCGGCCCGCGCAAATAGTGCAGCACAACGAGGAAGGCCAGCACGGCGCAGAACTGGATCGCGGTCAGGGTGCGATCGGACATCTTCTGCATGTAGGCCGCCACCGACCTGCGCGTCATCACCTGATAGCACAGCACTCCGGTCGAGAAGCCCGCGAGACCCCTCAGCAGCGAGGGCAAGCCGTAGGTGGCGTCAGCAATGCCACCAGGAGTGAAAGCCACATAGGTGTAGGCGAGGATCGAGAAGGCGACGATGAACCAGGGCGTCCATTTCCAGCGGAAGGGCTTGAGCGGCACGACAAGGGCAAAGACGATATAGGCCAGCGCTTCGCAGCTGATGCTCCAGCTCGGGGCGTTCCACTCATTCTTGCCAAACGGCCCCCAGGCCTGCACCAGGAATATCGTCGCCATCAGCAGCTCGACGCTGGTGCGCCCGGTGAAGGCAGTGCCGCTCAGCGTGGCGCCGGAAAGGCCGGCCACCAGCCGCGCCAGCTCCTTGAGCAGGAACAGCGCCAGAATGAAAATGTGCAACGGGTAGATTCTGAAAAAGCGCAGCGTCAGAAACCGCTTCATGTCCCGGGTGTCGTCGATCCTCTCCAGATAGGCGGAGGCAATGACAAATCCGGACAACGCAAAGAACAGATCGACGAACAACTCGCCGTAGACGATGGCATCCACATGGAGAAAGATGCTGTTGAACTGCATGTGGTGGATCGCGACCATCAATGCCGCAATGCCACGAAGGCCGTCCAGCGCCTCATAGCGAGACGCAGCCGTTTCCGCCATGTTCCAGCCCTTCCTCTATCGCCTGCAACCATACCGCACCGCACACAATGGGCCAAGCGCCCGGAGCGGGCGGGCGGGGCCGGCCGCGTGCGGTATCTGTCCGGCGTGTCTTCCCTGCACGGCCGGGCAAAGGCAGGCGGGGCAAGGGCATAGCGAGCGGCCCCATCGACAGGCCTGCGCGCCTTCGCTAGAAGCCCAGTCCTGAACGTGGATAAACGATACACTCATGACCATCCGCCTCCATCGCGGCGACCTGCCCGCGGACTTCGTGGCCGCTTCCGTCGTGGCCATCGACACCGAGACCATGGGTCTCGACCCGTTCCGCGACCGGCTGTGCCTCGTGCAGCTCTCCAACGGTGACGGCAGCGCCGACCTGGTGCAGATCCCGCAGGGCGCCGGGCCCGGCAGCGCGCCGAACCTCGTGCGGCTGCTGACCGACCCGAACGTGACCAAGCTGTTCCATTTCGGCCGCTTCGACATCGCCGTGCTCCAGCACACCTTCAAGGTGATGCCGCAGCCGGTGTGGTGCACCAAGATCGCCTCGCGGCTGGTGCGCACCTACACCGACCGGCACGGCCTGAAGGAGCTGCTGCGGGAACTCCTCAACGTGGACATCTCCAAGCAGCAGCAAAGCTCGGACTGGGGCGCCGCCGACCTCTCCGACGCCCAGCTCTCCTATGCCGCCTCGGACGTTCTGTATCTGCACGCGGTGAAGGCCAAGCTGGAGGACATGCTGGCGCGCGAGGGCCGCACCGGGCTCGCCGCCGCCTGCTTCGCCTTCCTGCCGGCCCGTGCCGCCCTCGACCTCTCCGGCTGGGCGGAAGAGGACATCTTCGCCCATTCGTGATCCGGCCCGACGCGAAAAAGCGTTGCGCATGAGAGACTTGGGCACGGCCCTTGCTTCAGGGCGCCATTTCGGACACCTTGGACCCCGCGCGTGGGGCGACGCGCCGGACGCCCGCTTGAGGGGGCGTGCAGCCGAGAACAGGCGCCAGCGGGGCAGGCCCGCCGCCGGAACAGGGCCATGAACCGACACGTGCCGCCACACGATTTCGATGCGCGGGAGGCCGAAGCCTTCACCCCGCCGCCCCCGCCGGACTTCACCAAGGCGCGGCGGCACAGCGCACGCGTGCGCTGGATCAAGCGGCTGGTGCCTGTCACCATCATCGTCGCGGTCCTCGGCATCGGCGCGGTGTCCATCCTGTCCCGGCTGAAGCTCTCCATCGACCTGCCGTTCGACATCGGCCACCTGACCCTGTCGGGCTCGCGCCTGACCATGGAACTGCCCAAGCTCTCCGGCTTCACCGACGACAATCGCGGCTACCGTATTACCGCAAAGACGGCGGTGCAGGATCTCACCCGACCGGACGTGATCGAGCTTTCCGACATCGAGGCGCGCCTGGAGCTGGCCGACAAGGGCTGGGCCAGCGTCAACGCCAAGACCGGCAGCTTCGACACCAAGAAGCAGTTCATCACGCTGGGAGACGGCGTGGACCTCGCCATGAACGGCGGCTACGGCGGCAAGCTGGAAGACGCCGACGTGGACATCAAGGCCGGCACCATCGCCACCGCCCATCCCGTGGTCTTCACCTATCTCGACGGCAAGCTGGTGGCCGACCGGCTGGACGTGACCGACCGCGGCGCCCGCGCCCTGTTCCAGGGCCATGTGCAGCTCGATTTCCGCATGAGCAACCTGCCCGGCCAGAAGCCGGACGGCGCCAACGCGGCGGGAAACAGTGCGGCGGGCGCCAATCCGGCTGCCCCTACCCACGCCGCCGATGCGACGCCCGCTTCCGCCGTCCATGCAGCGCCGGCAGCGCCCGCGACCACCGGAACCATCACCGTTCCGCCTGCGCCCTCTCCCGCGGCCCCGGCGCTGGTGCCGGCGCCCCTTCCCCCGCGACGCCCGGTCCCTGCTCAATGATGTGTCATGCGACGGCCCTCAAGGTCCGCCTCCCGGTTTCGAGCCTCGCACCCGCCTGCATTCTCGCGCTGGCGGCCTTTCTCGTCGCCGGTCCTGCGGCCGCGCAGGCGCCCAGCACCAGCGTGCCCAACGCGCTGCAGGGCTTCGCCCGCAACCGCGACCAGCCCGTGCGCATCAATGCCGACGGGCTGGAGGTGCGCGACAAGGACAAGGTCGCCGTCTTCTCCGGCAACGTGCTGGTGACGCAGGGCGACACCACGCTCCGCTCCAAGGACCTCCTCGTCTATTACGAGGGCTCGATGAACGAGCAGGCCGGCGGCACCCCGCAGACGGGCACCGATCCGGCGCAGAAGGGCCAGATCAAGAAGCTGGAGGCCACCGGCGGCGTGGTGGTGAAGACCAAGGAGCAGACCGCCACCGGCGACAGCGGCGTCTTCGACATGAAGACCAACACCGTCACCATGGTGGGCAAGCCGGTGGTGCTGACCCAGGGCCCCAACGTCATCCGCGGCCAGAAGCTGGTGGTGGATCTCGTCAGCGGCGTGTCCAAGTTCGAGGGCGGCCGGGTGGAGAGCCTCATCGTCCCGGGCAGCCTGAAGGAGGCGGACAAGCCCAAGACCGAACAGGGCGGCCAACAGCCCCCCAAGCGCTGACCGGCCGAGGCGGCCTCGCGGCCGCCTTCTGCAGCCTTCATGCGCCTGTCAAGTTAAATTATTTCTCTTTTGTTTCAATTGACTATTCCCATTTCCGCGAGACCTGCGAACTCTCGCCCCTGAAATCGGCCCGCCTCTTGCATGGAGGCGTTGCATCCCCGGCTGGGACGTTCTAAACCTTCCAATCTGGGGGCCGGGTTTTCCGGAGGTCGCGTTGAACGTCCTGTCCATGTTCGGCAAGTCGAAGTCGGGAGACTCGAAGTCGGGGGGAAAGTCCGTCTCGGGCAGCGCCCGTGGCGAGCAGGATGCGCGCCAGTACGACCCCCGCGACCACGATCCCCGCGAGACGGATGGCATTCCGCTCCCTGCGGGCGATCAGGATTCCCGCGAGTGGGAAGAGGACGATCCGCGCAGCGATGCGGGATATGATGCGGGCTACGAGACGCCCGCCAGCGCCGCGCCGGACCCCCGCCACCGCGCCTACATGCCGCCGGACGCCGCCTATGGCGACGACGCCGATGCGGGCGACGACTATCCCGCATCCTATCCCGGCGACGGACGGGACACGCTGCCCTTCAATTCCACCGGGGCGCTGGCCGCCTTCGGCCTCGCCAAGTCCTATGGCGGGCGCAAGGTGGTGAAGGACGTGAGCATGAACGTCCGCCGCGGCGAGGCCGTGGGCCTGCTCGGCCCCAACGGCGCCGGCAAGACCACCTGCTTCTACATGGTGACGGGCCTGGTGAAGGCCGATGCCGGCCGCATCGAGCTGGACGGCCACGACATCACGCCCCTGCCCATGTATCGCCGCGCCCGCCTCGGCGTCGGCTACCTGCCGCAGGAAGCCTCCATCTTCCGGGGCCTCTCGGTGGAGGACAACATCATGGGCGTCCTCCAGGTGTCGGAGCCCAACCGGGCCCGCCGCCGCGAGGAGACCGAGGCGCTGCTCGAAGAATTCAAGATCACCCATGTGCGCAAGTCGCCCTCCATCGCCCTGTCGGGCGGCGAGCGGCGGCGCCTCGAGATCGCCCGCGCGCTCGCCACCAAGCCGGCCTTCATGCTGCTGGACGAGCCGTTCGCCGGCATCGATCCCATCGCGGTGGGAGACATCCAGGCGCTGGTGCGCCACCTCACCTCGCGCGGCATCGGCGTCCTCATCACCGACCACAATGTGCGCGAGACGCTGGGCCTCATCGACCGCGCCTACATCATCCATTCCGGCGCGGTGCTGATGGAGGGCGATCCGGAAGCCATCGTCTCCAGCCCCGACGTGCGGCGGCTCTATCTGGGCGAGGAGTTCCGCCTGTGAGCACCCGCCGCGCCATGGACATCGGGGGGCCAGCATCATGGCGATGAGCCCCAAGCTGGAGTTCCGGCAGAGCCAGTCGCTGGTGATGACGCCGCAGCTGATGCAGGCCATCAAGCTGCTCCAGCTCTCCAACATGGAGCTGGTGGCCTATGTCGAGGCCGAGCTGGAACGCAACCCGCTGCTGGAGCGCATCACCGAGGGCGAGGCGAGCGGCCCCGAGCCGCAGCCGGAGGTCCGCGAGACCCGCGGCGAGGAGATGGCGCGCGGCGGCCTCGACGGCGAGCCGCCCCCGGCCAGCGACTGGACCGGCCAGGACAACGAACAGAGCCGGGCCGCCATGGAGACCCGCCTCGACACCGACCTCGGCAACGTCTTTCCCGACGACGCCCCCGCCGATCGCGGCACCCCCGGTGGCGGCTCCACCGCCTCCAGCCCCTCCATGGGCGAATGGAGCGGCGGCGGCGAGCGGGGCGACGACTACAATCCCGAAGCCTTCCTGACCGCCGAGACCACGCTGGCCGACCATCTGGAAGCCCAGCTCTCCGTGGCGGTGAGCGATCCCGCCCGGCGGCTCATCGGCATCAATGTCATCGGCCTCATCGACGAGACCGGCTATTTCACCGGCGACCTCGACCTCCTCGCCGGCCAGTTCGGCGTGCCGCGCGACGAGGTGGAAGCCGTCCTGAAGCTCATCCAGACCTTCGAGCCCTCCGGCGTCGGCGCCCGCAACCTCGCCGAATGCCTCGCCATCCAGCTGCGCGAGCGCGACCGCTTCGACCCCGCCATGCAGGCGCTGGTGGCCAACCTCGAACTCCTCGCCCGCCATGACCGCAACGCGCTGAAGCGCATCTGCGGCGTGGACAACGAGGACCTCGCGGACATGATCGGCGAGATCCGCCGGCTCGATCCCAAGCCGGGCCTCGCCTTCGGCTCCGGCGTCGTCCATCCGCTGGTGCCGGACGTCTATGTGCGCCCCGGCGCCGACGGCACCTGGATCGTGGAGCTGAATTCCGAGACGCTGCCGCGGGTTCTGGTGAACCAGAGCTACCACGCCACCGTGGTGAAGCACGCCAAGTCGCAGGAGGAGAAGAGCTTCCTCGCCGACTGCCTGCAGAGCGCGAGCTGGCTCACCCGCTCGCTGGACCAGCGCGCCCGCACCATCCTGAAGGTGGCGAGCGAGATCGTGCGCCAGCAGGACGCCTTCCTGCTGCATGGCGTGCGCTTCCTGCGCCCGCTCAACCTGCGCACGGTGGCGGACGCCATCGGCATGCACGAATCCACCGTCTCGCGCGTGACCTCGAACAAATACATCTCGACCCCGCGCGGCGTGGTGGAGATGAAGTTCTTCTTCTCCTCCGCCATCTCCGCCTCGGGCGGCGGTGAGGCCCATTCGGCGGAATCGGTGCGCCACCGCATCAAGACACTGATCGAGGCCGAGGCGCCGGAGGACGTGCTCTCCGACGACACCTTGGTGCAGAAGCTGAAGGACGATGGCATCGACATCGCCCGCCGCACCGTCGCCAAGTACCGGGAGGGCATGAACATCCCCTCCTCCGTCCAGCGTCGCCGCGAGAAGATGGCCCTGCGCAGCGAGGCGAGCTGAGGGATAGAGCGCCTTGGAGCGCCTCCCGCCTTCCAACATTATTCCTTACGGTCATGCCCGCTGGAGTTCATAGATCGCACCATCGATGATCGCTGCGCTGCCGGGCCACATCTCATAAGTAACCCCCGTGTCGGTGCCGCCTTTTCGGGGCGAACTGGGGATGCCCAGAGCCTTTGCCGCGGCGATCGACAATTCCCCGATGCGGGCCGCTCCGCTGACGTCCGCCACCACCGCGGCGACGCTCTTGCCCTTATACGTGACGAGCGCCCGGCACCCCATCACGATCCCCACCGCCCGCTGGCGCACCAGGGGATTAACGACCACATACGGCACCGTCGCTGCATCGACGTATCGCGTGGGGATGGCGCGGCCCTTCCAGGCATAGGTGGTCTTGGAATAGACGTTGCCGTCATCGTCGGCGAGGGGATGTCCGTCGCCTCTGTCGAACAGAACGTTGTCCCAGGAGCCGCTCGGCCAGCCCGCGTTCTTCAGGGCGTCGAGACCTTTGTCGTCCATCCGATATGCGAACTTGGCGCCGTTCTGGCCATTGGCGCCATCGGCATCAATCGCGCCGCCAGCCTCCCAATGGACTCTCCCGTCCTCGTCCTGAATCACCGAAACGCCGCCGATCCTCGCCAGTTCGATCCGCATCCTCGCCCCCAGGAACAACTATTGATTGCATTTTTAATGATATGCATATCAAAAATTGTGATCAAGGGTTCTAAAGAGGAGAATCTCCTTCATTTTTCGTTCGTTAATGGATGCGAGGACAAGATCCGCCCCCCGCAGCGAGGTGAGCTGAGGCCGGGCCTTCCGCGGGGGGGGGTCCGATTAAAGCGCGGTCGATATCGGAACTTGCGCCCCCCGGCCACGCTTGGTGTCCTATGCAGTGCACCCACCCCCGGCGGCTCCCCCGTCGTCCCGGCCGAATTCCCTGCTTTGACGGGGCGCGGTGACAGCCATGGGCCTTCTCACCGATCGCGTGCGCTTCCGGCTGCGGCGCTGGATTACACGGCTGTGGTTCTGGCCCACCGCCTACAGCCTCACGGCCGTGGCCGTGGTGCTCGTCGCGGCGACCCTGCCATCGGGATACGCGCTGCCGGGCTACCTCACCTTCGCCTCGAACAGCCTTGAGCCAGTGCTCACCGTGCTGGCCTCCAGCATGCTGGCGGTGGTCACGTTCAGCCTGTCCGCCATCGTCTCGGTCCTCTCGGCCGCGGCACAGGCGGCGACGCCGCGCGCGACCTCCCTCCTCATCGAGGACGCGGCCCTCCAGCGCACGCTGAGCGTCTTCGTGGGCGCGTTCCTGTTCTCCATCGTGGCGCTGGTGGGGGGCGTGGGCGGCGTCTATTCCGATGCCGGCCGGCTGCTGCTCTTCGCCGCGACGGTGGTGCTCATCGCCGTCGTCGTCGGCACGCTGCTGCGCTGGATCGACCGGGTGTCGCGGCTCGGGCGCATGGGCGAGATCATCGACCGGACCGAGCAGGCGACCGCGGCGGCGCTGAAGGATTTCGCGCGCCGGCCCGGCCTCGGCGCAACCGTCCGCACCGCACCGCCGCCGGCCGGCTATCCGGTCTTCGCGACGGCCATCGGCTACGTGCAGCATATGGATGTGGGACAGCTTTCGGCGGCTGTGCCGGAAGGCGTGACGTGCCATGTGGCCGTGCGACCGGGCGCCTTCGTCGATCCGGTCCGTCCCCTTGCGGTGTTCGATGCGCCGCCCGACGACGCGCTGGCGGATGCGCTGCGGCAGGCCATCACCATCGGCGACGTCCGCAGCTTCGAGCAGGACCCACGGTTTGGCATGGTGGTGCTCGCGGAGATCGCGTCAAAGGCCCTGTCTCCGGGCGTCAACGACCCCGGCACCGCCATCGACGTGAGCGGGACTCTCACACGGCTGCTCTGGGGCTGGCGTGCGGCCCGCAACCTGCCCTTCCAGGATGCCGTGACGAACGTCACCATTCCCGCGCTGTCGATGGACGACATGCTGGAAGACGCCTTCCGGCCGATTGCCCGCGACGGGGCCGGGCAGGTGGAGGTGGGGCTCAGGCTCGTGGCCGCCCTGGGGTCGCTGGCGCAGATCGATGACCCCGACCTTGCCACCGCCGCCCGCACGCGCCTCGCCGACGTGCTGAAGCGGGCGGACGCCGTCCTGCTGCCCATGGACGCCGACGCGCTGAAACGGGCCGCCGCGGCGATCGTGTGAGGGCTGGAACCGCACGGACCGCAGGCGCTGCGGCGCGGTAGCCGCCGCCAAGGAGCAGGGGGGAGATGGCGGCGGCGTCACGCGGCTTCGCCCCGTCTCGCAAAGGCCAGTGGCGTTGACTTTTCCGGGCGTGGCGTATATCGGACCACCTTCGCGTGGGCCAATGGGCCTGCATCCCGAAAAACCGACCGAAGAAGCCCGTCCTTGAGGCGCGGCTGAACACGAAAGCGAGACAAGAATGTTCGCGGTCATCAAGGCAAACGGCAAGCAGTATCGCGTTGCCGCCGCCGACAAGATCACCATCGACCACCTCGACGCCGAGGTCGGCTCCGTCTTCACCTTCCCGGTGCTGATGCTGAGCGGCGCCTCCGTCGCCATCGGCGCGCCCCATGTGGACGGCGCCACCGTGACCGGCGAGATCGTCGAGCACACCCGCGGCGACAAGGTGATCGCCTTCAAGAAGCGCCGCCGGCAGAATTCCCGCCGCAAGCGTGGCTTCCGCGCCGACCTCACCGTCGTGCGCATCACCGAGATTTCCGGCCTGGGCGAGACCGTCAAGGCCGACGCCGCCGGCGTCGGCGCCTGATCGAGAACGAGGAGAGCAACAATGGCTCATAAAAAGGCAGGCGGCTCGTCCCGTAACGGTCGCGATTCCGACGGTCGTCGTCTTGGCGTGAAGCGCTTCGGCGGCCAGGACGTCATTCCGGGCAACATCATCGTGCGCCAGCGCGGCACCAAATGGCATCCCGGCACGAACGTGGGCATGGGCAAGGACCATACCCTCTTCGCGCTTATCGAAGGCAAAGTGGCCTTCCGCACCAAAGCCAACGACCGCACCTACGTATCGGTCGTTCCTGCCGCCGCCGAGGCGGCCGAATAAACGGCGAGACCTGATAAATGCAGGATCCCGCCGGTCTCGTTGATCCGGTGGGCGCCTGAGCAGGCCTCTCAACGCTCAGACACGAACCGGGGAGACGGGACAACCCTCTCCCCGGTTTTCGTTTGTGCCCTTGAGGAGCCCGCCATGACTTTGTGCGAATCCCAGTCCGGAGTGCCGCTCGCGGAGAGCTGTATCCCCGTCCTCGAAACCGAGCGGCTCGTGCTCCGCGCGCCGCATATCGAGGACGTTGCTGCCGTCGCGGAGCTCGCCAACAACCGCCGGATCGCGGAGATGACCGCGAACCTGCCGTTCCCCTACAAGCCCTCCGACGCCCACGCCTTCGTCGAGACGCTCGCCGCCGTGCCCGATGCCGCCACCTTCGGCGTCTTCCTCAAGGGCGAGGGCCGCATGGCCTTCGCCGGCATGGTCAGCTATGGCCGCCGCCCGCCTGAGCCCGCGCCGGAACTCGGCTACTGGGTCGGCGAAGCCTTCTGGGGCCGCGGCATCGCCACCGAGGCCGTGCGCGCCGTCATCGACTATGCCTTCTCCGAGACCGATGTCTCGCTCCTCCTCGGCTCCGCCCGCGTGGTCAATCCGGCGTCGCGCCGGGTGCTGGAGAAGTGCGGCTTCCAGTGGTCCGGCGTCGGCCTGTGCCGCGTGAAGGCGCTGCGCGCCTCCGTGCCGGTGGACCAGTTCCAGCTGGAGCGGCGCACCTGGGCCTCCATCCGCGCCTGGGGCTCCACCGCCCTTCCCCGGCACCGCGCCGCGCACTGACGCTGCGTCCGGGGGGCCGCCTGCCTGAACTTGCGCCCGCCGCATCTTGCGCGGTGCGGCGGGGCGCGTATCAGGGGGCATGTCATTCCATCAAGGCCGCCGCCATGTCGAAGAAGCACGATAAGCACGACAAGCACGAAGACATGCCCTATCGCCCCTGCGTGGGCCTCGCCGTGTTCAACGCCGCCGGCAAGGTGTTCGTGGGCCGGCGCCTCGGCGGACCGGAGCATGTGGACGCCACCCATTCCTGGCAGATGCCCCAGGGCGGCATCGACAAGGGCGAGGAGCCCTATGCCGCCGCCTTGCGCGAGCTTTACGAGGAAACCTCCATCCGCTCGGTGACCAAGCTGGGCGAAGTGGAGGAGTGGCTCTCCTACGACTTGCCCGGCCGCATCGCCGGCGAGGCCTGGAAAGGCCGCTACCGGGGCCAGACGCAGAAATGGTACGCGCTGCGCTTCACCGGCGCCGATGCCGAGATCAACATCCTTCGTCCGGGCGGCGGCAAGCACAAGCCGGAATTCATGGACTGGCGCTGGGAGGAGATCGACGCGGTGGTCGACCTCATCATCCCCTTCAAGCGCGATGTCTATGTGGAGGTGGTGAAGCAGTTCCGCCGCTTCGCGCAGGGCTGAACCCTACCCGGCCTGCGGGTGCACCCCGTGCGGGTGCGATCCCGGCGCATGAGAGGGGCCGAGGTCGGGCGGGAACAGCCCGGCCTGGAAACAGGTGCTCATGTGCTCCACCTTGGCGATGGCCCGCGCCGCCGCCACCGCGTCCAGCACCTCCACCGCCGTCTCCTTGAACAGCGCCACCCAGCGGGTGAAATGCTCCGGCTTCAGCTGGAGCGGGATGTGCGCGGCGAACGGCATCCCCGAATAGCGCGCCGTGCCGAGCAGGGTGCGGGACCAGAAGTTCTGCACGATCTGGTAATGGCCTTCCCAGTCGGGAATGGCGCGGGCGAAAACCGGGCCGAGCAGCGGGTCGGCGGCCGCGCGGCCGTAGAAGCGTTCCACCAGCCGCTTCAGATCATCCTCGGTGACGGAGAGCGGCGCGCCCGGCTGCTCGTTCAGCCCACCCAGCGCCGCGCCGCGATCTTCCACCAGCGCCGCCAGCTCCGGCGCAGCCGGGGCCTTGCGGTGCGTCACGTTCAGCGGCGGATCGAAGCGGGAGACGATGTCGCGCAGGGTGTGCTGGCGCACCCGCGCCATGGGGCGTTCGAGCACGAACAGGCCGTCCGCAACACCCGCCTCCTTCGGGCTCGCCGCACGGAAGGCGGCCAGCGCCGCCGCCATGTCCTCCCCCTCGCCCACATAGAGCGGCAGGGTCCGCCCGGAGACGGCGCGGGTGAGGATGAAGAGACCGGGGCGGGCCGGCGCAGCCTCGGCGGCGGTGAAGGCATAGCCGGCGAAGTCGGTTGTCGGCCGCTCGGTGACCTCGCTCATGGCTTCTTCTCCGGCACGAGGGCCTCGGCTTCGGCCGCCCCGGCCTCCGGCCGCTCCGTCTCGATCACGCGCAGGGCCGGGCCACCGGGCCGCAGCGGGTTGGCGCGCTTCTGGCCGGTCTTCTGCCATGGCGGCAGGAGGCGGATCGTGGTGCCGGGCACGATGCGCGGCATGATGGGCGTGTTGCCCTTATCCCACTTCATGGCGGGCACCTGCTGGCTATTATATACGAACGGTACGAACGCCCCACCCGCGACGCAAGGGTCCCGGAGCTTTCAGAGTGCTCATTTATCGGGCTCGCCTGAAATTCAGGCGGAATGCGCGCCCTCTTCCACCGCGCTCCCGGCCTCCGGTAGCCAGATGGAGAAGACGGCGCCCGATCCCGGCGGGCTTTCCACCGCCATGGTCCCGCCCGCGCGCTCGATGAGCGTGTAGCTGATGGAGAGGCCGAGCCCGGTGCCGCCCTGCGGCTTGGTGGTGAAGAAGGGGTCGAAGACGCGGCCGATCCGCTCTTCGGGGATGCCCGTGCCGGTGTCCGCCACCTCGATGCCGACGCCCGGCTGCCGCCCGCGCGTCTCGTCCCGCGTGGTGACGGTGAGGGTGCCGCCCTGGGGCATGGCGTGGACGGCGTTGACCATCAGATTGATGAGCACCTGCTGCAATTCCACCCGGTTCATCATCACGAGGCGCGTGGCGCCGTCGGTGCGGGCGACGAGGATCTCGCTGCGGGAGAGCAAATGCTGCACCAGCAGCAGCGCATCGCCCACCACCTCGCCCGGCGCTACCGGATCAAGATGGCCGGCGAATTCGGCGGGGCGCGCGAACTGGAGAAGCTTCGAGACGATCACGTTGATGCGGTGGACCTGCTGGTCGATGAGGTTGAACTCGGTCTTCACCGGCGCCGCCGCGCTCCCCAGTACGTCGCGCGCCACATCCAGATTGCCCTGGATGACCGCCACCGGATTGTTGATCTCGTGGGCGACGCCCGCCGTGATCTCGCCGATGGCGGCGAGCTTCTCGGACATGACGAGCTGGCGCTGGGTGGCGGCCAGCTCGGCGTTGGCGTCTTCCAGCTCGCGGGTGCGCTCGGCGACACGGCGGTCCAACTCCTCGGTCCACCGGCGCAGCTCCGCGTCGCGCTCCTGCAACAGGTCCAGCATGTCGTCGAGATGATGGGCGACGCGGCCGATCTCGTCCGAGGTCGCGGCGACGCCGGTGCGGGCGGACAGGGCGCCGCCCTCCACCGCCGAGATGGTGGCGTTCATCGCCTCCAGCGGCCGGAAGATGGCCGCCGCCCAGCGCAGCAGCACGGGGATCGCCACCATCGCCACCAGCAGGAAGCCCACCGCTACCGCGGCAAGGCTCGCCCGCTTGAGCGCGAGGAACGGCGCTTCCAGAAAGCCCACATAGAGCATGCCGATGCGCTTGCCGTGGCTGTCCACCACCGGCTCGTAGGCCGAGATGTACCAGTCACTGACCACGAAGGCCCGGTCGAGCCACACCCGCCCCTCGCCCAGCACCGCATTGCGCACCTCCTGCGACACGCGGGTGCCCAGCGCCCGCCGCCCCTCGAACAGGCGCACGTTGGTGGAGACGCGCACGTCGTCCACGAACAGGGTGGCGGTGCCGGCCGAGCCCTCCGGCAGGCTGCCGGGGCGGTAGACGAGGTCGTTGATGGTGTCGATGAAGTCGAGGTTCTGGTTGAGCAGCACGCCGCCCACCAGCGCCGCCCGCACGCCCCCCGGCATCTCCACCGGGGTGCCGGACTGCACCACCATGCCCCGGTCCTCCGCCTCCCGGTTCGTCGGAACGGCGCCCGGGGTCGGCACGAGGGCGATATGCGCGCGCGCCGCCAGTCGCGGCGAGAGCCGTTCCAGCTCCTGCGGGCCGAAGATGTCGATCTCGGTGGAGGCGGTGCCAGCGAGCGCCCGGCGCTCCACCGGCCACATCGCGCTCACCTCGCGCGCGGCACCGGCGGGCGCTGCGGCAAGGCTGTGGCCGTCGGCATCGATGAGATAGAGGAAATCGAGCCCCATCGCCTTGCGCCGGGCATCGAGGAACGCGGCGAGCGCCGCGTTGTCGCCGGCCCCGGTGACGCGGGCGAAGGCCACCGAATCCCCCAGCGCGTGCAGCGTCTCGTCGGAGCGCTCGCGCAGCCGGTCGAGATACTGGCGGGCGATGGTGAGGTCGCCGTTCACCTTGGAGATGAGAAGCCGGTCGAACTGCCGGGTCCACCAGGTGACCACCAGCGCCAGCACCGCCGGCAGGATGATGAGGGTGGGCAGAAGAGCGATGGCGAGGAGCCGCATGCGAACCGAGCGCAATCGGGCGAGGACGCCGCGCGGCGCGTCGGTGGTTTTGCGCACCGCTTCAGCCATTCCAGGCCTTCAATTTGCGGTCCAGCGTCTTGCGCGAGACCTTGAGGCGGCGCGCCGCCTCGGCCCGGTTGCCGCCGGCCTCGGCCAGCACCTTCAGCATGTGCGCCTTTTCCACCGCGTCGAGGGCGGAGCCGGGCGCGTCCTCCTCCTCGACGCCCTCGGGCACCACGTCGCGCGGGAAGTCGCCGAGGATCAGCGAGCGCTCGATCACGTTCCGCAGCTCGCGCACATTGCCCGGCCAGGGATAGCGCGTGAGGAAGGCGAGCACCGGCTCGGTGAGGTCGAGGGGCGGCACGCCGAGCCGGGCGCTCAGTTCGGCGATGAACAGATGGGCGAGCGGCGCCACGTCCTCCGGCCGCTCGCGCAGGGGCGCGAGGTGGATGTTCACCACATTGAGCCGGTAATAGAGATCCTGCCGGAAGCGGCCCGCCGCCACCTGCGCGGTGAGGTTGGCATTGGTGGCAGCGACGAGGCGCACGTCCACCGGGACTTCCCGCTCCGCCCCCACCGGGCGGACCTTGCGATCCTCGATCACCCGCAGCAGCTTCGACTGCATGGCGGGCGGCAGCTCACCCACCTCGTCGAGGAAGAGCGTGCCACCCTGGGCATAGAAGAACAGCCCCTCGCGGGAGGAGGCGGCGCCGGTGAAGGCGCCCTTGAGGTGGCCGAACAGCTCGCTCTCGATGATCTCCGGCGCAATGGCCGCGCAATTCACCGGCACGAACGGCTTGGCCGCACGGGCCGAGACGGCGTGCAAAGCGCGGGCGGTAACTTCCTTGCCGGTTCCGGATTCTCCGGTGATGAGCACGGTGGAGGGCATGGGGCCCACGCGCTCGATCATGGCGCGCACGGCGCGGGTCGAAACGCTGTCGCCGGCCATCAGCGGCGCGGCGGCGCCGGGCATGGCCTTCAGCTCGCGGCGGAGCACGAAATTCTCGCGCATCAGCCGGCCGCGATCGAGGCAGCGGGCGATGGCGTTGAGGATCTGGTTGGAACGGAACGGCTTCAGCACGAAATCGGCAGCGCCGGCCCTAAGCGCGGTGATGGCGGTCTCGAGATCCGCGAAGGCGGTGATGAGGATCACGTCGCGGTAGAAGCCGGAGCCGCGCAGCTCTTCCAGCCATTGCAGGCCGGTGCGCCCGGCCATGATGTTGTCGAGGATGATCAGGTCGAACGGCGCCGCCTCCAGGAGCCGCGAGGCGGTGGCGACATCAGGGGCCTCGGCCACGTGGCGGCAGCGAGTCTGGAGCATCCGCACCAGGAAGTTTCGCATGCCCGGCTCGTCGTCCACCACCAGGATGGAGGCGCCGGCGAGGTGGGGGCTGAAGGCGACATCCTCCGACGCCTCGGGCGCGCCCTGTGGGGCGGGGTCGGGGATGGAAGGGGGCATCAGAGGGGGCATCTTGAATCGGCCGTCCGTCTCGGACCCTCGCCGGCACGCGACAAAGGCCGTCCGCGAAAGACGATGGGCGTGACCTCAAGGTCCCCGGCCGCCTCGCCTGCTCTTCCCGGCATCCATTGCGCAAATCAGCCGGCTCCGCAAACCGGAAAAGGGCGTGCCCCGCTGCCCGGAGACCGGGGGCGGGGCACGCAGATCGAGCCGGGAGGGGCTCAGCGGAACAGGATCACCGCCTTCTGCAGGGTGATCCAGATGCCCCATGCCAAAGGCACGCCCACCACCAGCCAGGCGAGCACCACCACGGGCAACGCCGTGGCGCCGCTCGCCACCGGGGTGGAGGAGCGGGTGGAGGCGGCGAGCGGGCCGTCCTTCGCCTCTTCCTCGAAGTCCTCGAAGTCAGCGTGGGTGGCGTCCTCGCGGGCCACCTCGGCGGCCTTCTTCTTCAGCTCGTGGTCCTTCATGTAGAGGTGCTCCGCCACGGGCTTCACCAGAAGGTTCGCGACGAGGCCGACCACGAGCAGGCCGGAAAGGATGTACATGGTCTGGTCGTAGGCCGCCTGCTGGGGAATGCCCGAGGCGATCTGGTATTCGCGCAGATAATTCACCAGCACCGGGCCGATGATGCCGGCGGTGGCCCAGGCGGTCAGCAGCCGCCCGTGGATGGCGCCCACCATGTGGGTGCCGAAGATGTCGGCGAGATAGGCCGGGATGGTGGCGAAGCCGCCGCCATACATGGACAGGATGATGCAGAAGGCGGCGACGAACAGCACCACCGAGCCCATGTGCGCCAGCGAGGGGATCGAGGCGTAGAGAACGAAGCCGAGCACGAAGAACACCGCATAGGTCATCTTCCGCCCGAGCTTGTCGGAGAAGGAGGCCCAGGCGAAGCGTCCGCCGATGTTGCACAGGGAGAGAAGCCCGGTGAAGCCGGCCGCAATGGCGGCGATCTGCGCCTTCTGGCCCGCGTCGAGCTGGGAGAAGGTGAGATCGAGGCCGATGAGCCTGCCGCCGAACACCTCCTGCAGCATGGGCGAGGCCATGCCGATGACGCCGATGCCGGCCGAGACGTTCAGGCAGAGCACCGCCCACAGCAGCCAGAACTGGGGGGTCTTCCACGCCACGTCGAGATGGACATGGCGGTGCGTGACCATGGCGTTGGCCGAGGCGGCCGGCGGGGTCCAGCCCTTGGGCGCCCAGCCTTCGCGCGGCACCCGATAGCCGAGCGCGCCGCCGACCATGAAGACGAAATAGATGGCCGCCATGGCGAGGAAGGTCTGCCACACGCCCACCGAGGTCGGCGAGGCGAAATGCTGCATCAGCATGTTGGCGAGCGGCGCGCCGATCATGGCGCCGCCGCCGAAGCCCATGATGGCCATGCCGGTGGCCATGCCGCGCCGGTCGGGGAACCACTTGATGAGGGTGGAGACCGGCGAGATGTAGCCGAGCCCGAGGCCGATGCCGCCGATGACGCCGGAGCCGATCCACAGCATCCAGATCTGGTGGAGATAGACGCCCAGCGCCGAGATCACGAGGCCGCCGCACCAGCAGAAGGCCGAGACGAGGCCCGCCTTGCGCGGCCCCGCCGTCTCCAGCCAGCCGCCCCAGATGGCGGCGGAGGAGCCGAGCAGGACGAAGAACAGGGTGTACATCCAGCCGAGCTGGGAGATCTGCCAGTCGCAGGAGGTGGCGAAAATGCCGGCGACGAAGCTCATGTCGGCCGGGCAGGCCACGGGCTTGGAGACGCCCACGGCGCGCGACAGCGGCAGCCAGAACACGCTGAAGCCATAGGCCATGCCGATGCACAGATGGATGGCAAGGGCGGCCGGCGGCACGAGCCAGCGGTTGAAGCTGGCGGAGGCGATGGTGCGCTCGCGGCTCAGGAACGGCGGCGGCGCAAAGGTGGTTACGCTCATGTCTCCTCCACAGGTGTTTCCGCGCCAATTGACTTGACGCTTTTCGCGCAGCCGAAGCCGCGCGTGGCCCTGCTCCCTCAGCAAGGGCGGGGCCAACGGGGAGACATTCAGGTTTTCAATGACTTGATAGGAGCAGGCGCATCCGATCTGGACAAAATGTCCATCCCGACGTCCGGCGGCAGGGTCAAAATGGCCATCCGTCTCGGTTTGCGGACGCAAAAAACCCCACGCAGCCGGGGCCGCGCAGGGTCGGTGTCGGGCCATCGTCCCGCCGGGGGCCGAACGGGAAGGTCAGCCCTGCCGGGCGGCCGTGTGGACCAGCGTGCCCACGTGCTCGCCGCGCAAGGCGGCGGTGAGGCGGCCGGGCACGAGGCCGTTCACCACCTGAACCCGCTCGATGTGGCGTGCGGTGGCCATCACCTCGACCAGCGCGCGGTCGAAGGGCAGCGTCGCCGGGCCGTTGGCCTTGGCGAGCTCGGCATAGCTCGTCTCGGGGATCAGCTCGGCCTTGGCCCCGTCCGCGCCGTTGGGATCGGCGGTGAAGACGCCGTCCACGTCCTCGACGATGGTGAGGCCGGCCGCGCCCAGCGCATCAGCGAGCAGGAAGGCGCCGGTGTCGGCCCGGTGGACCGGGAGGCGGCTGCCCGGGAACTCGTGATGGTGATAGGGCGGGAACGCGCTGCCCACCACCGCGCGGGTGGCCGTGAGGTGGATGGCGAGCTGGCTCGCGATGGTCGGGTGCTCGATGTAGGAGACCCCCTCCGGCGCCAGCAGCGAGGCGAGAATGTGGCCGTTCTGGCCGGCCTCGGTGGCGGCGAGCGGGGCGAGCGAGCCCACCGGCAGGCCGAGGTCGAGGCCGACGCCGTAGAGGTGGCGGGCGCGCACCCCGGCGCCGGTGAGGATCAGCAGGCGATGCTCGGGCAGCACCTTGCGGATCTCCTCCACGATGGGAAGGATCGCCGCGGCGCCCTTGTCCATGATGGACCGGCCGCCGATCTTCACCACCTGCAGCCAGGGCAGGAGGCGGATGGGACGCACGCCGGCCACAGGCCGGGTCAGCGCGCCGTCGAGGAGGGTCTGGCTCGCGAGCGGCGAGGCGACGTGCTTGATGGTCGAAGCTTCAGTCATGATCGTGCCTCTCAGCTCGCGGTGATGATGGTGCCGACGTGCTCGCCGGCGAGGGCGCGGGTGAGGTTGCCGGGCACGAGCCCGTTGACCACCTGGACCTCGCGCACATGGCGCGCCTTCTTCAACAGGTCGAGCATGGGGAATTCGAGGATGGAGTCGGCAAGGCCGCGCGAGAGCATCTCGTCCACCGAGATCTTCGGGATGAAGGTGGCGGACTTGTCCGTCTTCGGGTTGGCGGTGAAGAGGCCGTTCTCGTCCTTCACATAGATCATGGCCTTGCAGCCGAACTGCTCCGCGAGGAGGAAGCAGCCCGCGTCCGTGCGATAGGGCGGGATGACGCCAACCGGGGCCGGGCGGGTCCACAGGCCGTAGGGCGGCATGCCCGAGAACACCACGCCGTTCACCTGCTCCAGATAGAGCGGCACGGCCGACATGCCGGCGCCGTCCACCATGGAGATGCCGTGCTTGGCGAGGAGCTGGCCGAGCATGGCGGCGTTCTGGTCCGCTACCGAGGCGCCGAGCTGGGACAGCACGCCGGCCGGCAAATTGAGGCCGGCGGCGATGGAATAGAGGTGGCGCGCGCGGGTGCCGGCGCCGGTGCCGATCAAGAGCTTGTGCTTGGCGCGGGCGGCGACGATCTCGTCCACGAGGGGATAGAGCGCGGCGCGGCCACGATCGATCACGCTCTGGCCGCCGATCTTGATGACGGTGGCATCGGGGAGGATGCGGAAGTCGGCGGAGGCATCCGCCGCCGCCAGAAGCTCCGCGTCCGTCAGCGAGCGCTGCATCAGCAGCGCGTCGAGCTCGGCCGTCGTGTTCGCCATTTGAGAAGTCCTTCTTTGCTGGCCCGTGGACGTCGGCCCGCCGAGGGGCGGTGCGCCGGTCCGGGGCTCCTGACCCTGCGCAAGCAGCCGTTGGACTGCATGCTTGAACGGGACCGGAGCCGTCTTGGGGCCTGACTTAGTTTTGCTTGAAGGACAAAGCAATACGCGAAAAATATGCGAGTTGTTCTCAAGACGGCGCGGAAGCTGCCCCGTCTCCGGGAAGAATTCGCGGTTTCCGGAACGTCCGGAAAGAACGACACGAAACGCAGGAATTCACATCCCGCAAAGGCAGGCTGTCGGTATCCCCGTCAGCCGAGCCAGATGCCGAGCAGCGCCGCGGCAATCACCCACAGGGCCAGATTACCCCAGAAGGCGCGCTTCGCCTCGGCGCGGCCGATGCCTTCCAGCGAGGAGGGCGAGAGGCGGATGCCGTCGCGCGTCGCCTCGTCCAGTTGCTCCACCACGCGCGCGGTGCGGGTGAGGAGGCCGGGCAGGGTCGCGGCGAAATGGCCCATCTCGCCGAGGCCGGAGCCGGCGCGCTTCAACTGGCCGACGGGGCCGAGATTGCCGGCGATCCAGTCTTCCACCACCGGCTTTGCGGTGCGCCACATGTCGAGCTGCGGATCGAGCGAGCGGGCGACGCCCTCCACCACCACCATGGTCTTCTGGAGAAGCAGCAGCTCCGGCCGGGTCTGCATGTCGAACAGGGCCGTCACCTCCAGCAGCAGCGCCAGCAGGCGCGCCATGGAAATCTGGTCGGCGGTGCGCGAGTGGATCGGCTCGCCGATGGCGCGGATGGCGAGGGCGAAGTCGTCCACCGAATGGTGGAAGGGCACGTAGCCCGCCTCGAAATGCACTTCCGCCGTGCGCCGCCAGTTGCGGGTGATGAAGCCGTAGAGGATTTCCGCGAGGAAGCGCCGCTCCTTCACGCCGAGCCGGCCCATGATGCCGCAATCCACCACCACGAGGCGGCCCTGCGCATCCACGAACAGGTTTCCCGGATGCATGTCGGCATGGAAGAAGCCGTCGCGCATGGCCTGCCGCAGGAAGGTCTGCATGACGATGCGGGCGATCTCCTTGGGATCATGCCCGGCGGCGATGATGGCTTCCTTGTCGGAGAGCTTGATGCCGTCGATCCACTCGGTGGTCAGCACCTCGCGGCCGGAGCGGTCCCAGTCCACGCGGGGGACATGAACTTCCGGGTCGTCCTGCGTGTTCTCGGCCAGCTCCGCATAGGCGGCGGCTTCCAGGCGCAGGTCCATCTCCATGGAGACGGAACGGGCCAGCGTGTCCACCACCGTCTCCAACCGCAGGCGGCGGGCCTCGGCGAAATTGTGCTCGGCAAAGGCGGCGATGCGGCGGAAGGTGCCCATGTCGGAGGCGAAGCGGCGGCTGACACCCGGCCGCAGCACCTTCACCGCCACGTCGCGGCGCGCACCGTCCGGCTCGATCACTTCCGCCTTGTGAACCTCGGCGATGGATGCGGCGGCGACGGCCGGGCCGAAGACGGCGAAGACGTCCTTCACCGGCCGCTCGAACGTGTCGGCGACGGTTGCCTCCGCCACGGCCTGCCCGAACGGCGGCATGCGGTCCTGCAGCACCTCAAGGTCGCGCGCCACGGAGGCGCCCACCACGTCCGGCCGTGTGGCGAGGAACTGGCCGAGCTTCACATAGGAGGGGCCGAGCCGCGACAGCGCAGCGGAGAAGCGCTGGCGCCGATCGCCGGCATCCTTGCGGGCAATCAGTTTGGAGATATCGAGCAGCGGGCGCGCCAGCGGCGGCGCGGCGGCCGGCGAGACGAGCGAGAGCACACCCTCGCGGGCGAGCACATAGCCGGCCCGGGCGAGGCGCCAGGCGTCGGCGACGAGAAGGAAGATCATGGCCGAAGCCTCCGGCCGCAGGGAACCGCCATCAGATGCGGAAGCCCGAGTGCAGGGCCACCACGCCCCCGGTCATGCGGGTGAAGGTGACGCGGGCGAACCCCGCCTCCCGCATCATGCCCGCGAACGCTTCCGCGGTGGGGAAGCGGCGGATGGATTCGACGAGATACTGGTAGGGCTCGGCATCCCCGGCCACGCGCTTGCCGATCTCGGGGATCACGCGGAAGGAGAAGGCGTCATAGACCTTGTCCAGCAGCGGCACGTCCACCTTGGAGAATTCCAGCACGAAGGCGCGCCCGCCCGGCTTCAGCACGCGGCGCATCTCGCGCAAGGCGAGATCGATGCGCGGCACGTTGCGGATGCCGAAGGCGATGGTCACGGCATCGAAGCTCATGTCCGGGAAGGGCAGCGCCTCGGCATTCGCCTCCTGGAAGGCGACGCGATCGGCAAGGCCGCGCTTCTGCGCGCGCTCACGGCCCACCGCCAGCATGTCGGTGTTGATGTCGGCGACGATGGCGTCGGTGCCCGGCCCGCCGGCCTCCACCACGCGGAAGGAGACATCGCCGGTGCCGCCGGCGAGGTCGAGCAGGTGGAAGGGTCGCGCGCCCTGCGGCGGGCGCACCTTGGACACCAGCGCATCCTTCCACGCCCGGTGCAGACCACCGGACATGAGATCGTTCATGATGTCGTAGCGCCGCGCCACCTTGTGGAACACATCGTCCACCAGCGCCTGCTTCTCGGCGAGGGGCACCGTGCGATAGCCGAAATGGGTATCCGCCGTGCCGCGTGTCTCTTCGCCTGTTGCCGGGGCGGAATTGAAGTCCGTCATCTTGTTTCTGGCCGCGCGCTGTTGCCGTTCGGGCGCGACCTTATCGGATGATGCTGCACGGCGCCATAAAGCCGGCGTCGCAGCCGGACCGGCCCTATGGGGCCGGCCTCAAGCGTCAGTTGCCCTTCGGGCCGCGGGGGTGCCGGGCGATGCCGGTCACGTCGAATTCGAGTCCAGCCTCGGTGTAGCGGGAATTGGCCGGCGCCTCATCCGCGGCCTTCGAGCCGCGCGAGGAGAAGCTCAGGGGGAAGCGGAGACGGCGCTTGCGGGCGTCGATCTCTTTCCGCAGCGGGAAGACGGGAACGTTGATCGTGATCGTCATAGCCACGCTCCAAAAGTATTCGCGCGTCGAGTTAAGCGTGGAAGTGTTACAAATCTTAACGAGCTGTTAACACTTCCATGCCGCGGAGGCGTGCTTCTATGGCACGCCCCCATAACGCTGGCTGAAGGCGGCGTTTATTGGGCGTTCATGGGGATGAACGAGGGCTTAATCGCGAAGCGCTGGCGCCGTGGCGCAAAGGGCACGCTGGAAGCCGGCGAAAGACTATTCGGCGGCGGCGCGGGCGATGCGCCAGTGGGCGAGGATCGCCCGGAGCGCCGCGGGCTTCAGCGGCTTGTTGAGGATCTCCATGTCCGCCGCGCGGGCCGCGTCGCGCACCTTCTTGGAGCGGTCGGCGGTGATGAGGACGGCGGGTATTTTCCCCAGTTTCCACCTCAGCGACATGATCGCCTCGATGCCGTGGCCACCATCGAGATGGTAGTCCACGAGGGCCACGTCGGGCTTCTTGCGGCGGTGGCGCACCGCCTCAATGGCCCCCTGCGCGTCGGCGGCGGTGATGACGTCGCACCCCCATCCGCTGAGCAGCATCTGCATGCCCTCGAGGATGGTCGGCTCGTTGTCGATGGCGAGGATGGTCAAGCCATCGAGCTGCGCGCCGCGCCGGGCGGGGCTGGGCGCCGCCTCGCGCTCCTCCGGCATGGAGACGGCCACCGGCAGCTCCACCGTGAAGGCCGAGCCCTTGCCGGGGGTGGAGCGGATCGCCACCGGATGTTCCAGCACCCGCGCGATGCGCTCGACGATGGACAGGCCGAGGCCGAGGCCGCGCGCCGCCTTGGCGCCCTGATCGAGGCGCTGGAACTCCTGGAACACCAGCTTGTGCTTGGCGCGCGGAATGCCGACGCCGGTGTCGTAGACCTCCACCCGCAGCTTGCCCCCCACCCGCCGGCAGCCGACGAGGATGCGGCCGCGCTGGGTGTACTTCACCGCGTTGGAGACGAGGTTCTGCAACAGCCGGCGCAGCAGCCGGCGGTCGGAGCGCACGGCCAGCGTGCAGGGCAGGAAGGTGAGTTCGAGGTTCTTCTCCCGCGCCAGCGGGGCAAATTCCGTCTCCAGCGGCTTCAGCACGTCGGCGATGCGGAAGGCGGAGAATTCCGGACGCATGACGCCGCTGTCGAGGCGGGAGATGTCGAGCAGCGCGCCGAGGATCTCCTCCACCGATTCCAGCGAGGCGTCGATGTTGCCGGCAAGCCGCTCCTCCTCCGATCCCTTGGCCCGCTCCACCATGCTGGTGGCGTAGAGCCGGGCGGCGTTGAGCGGCTGGAGGATGTCGTGGCTGGCGGCGGCGAGGAAACGCGTCTTGGAGAGGTTGGCCTCGTCCGCCTCGGCCTTGGCGATCTCCAGCGCGCCGTTGAGGCGCTCCAGCTCCTCGGTGCGCTCGCGCACGCGCCGCTCCAGCGTCTCGTTGGCGCGCTCCAGGGCGAGCGCGGCCTCCACGCTCGCGGTGATGTCGGTGAAGGTCACGGCGATGCCACCGTCCGGCATGGGGTCGGAGCGGGCCTCGATCACCGCGCCGCGCTGGTGCAGGCGCTCGGAGAAATCCGGGTCGGGGCTCACATAGCGCGTGACGCGGCGGGCGATGTCGACGCTGTCCTCGTCGGCCGGTGCGGCGGCGAGGATGTCGGTCAGCGGGACGCCCACCGCGTAGCACTCGCCGGGCAGGTCGAGCATCTGGCCGAACTGGCGGTTCCAGCACACGAGGCGCAGGTCGCGGTCGAACACGGCGATGCCCTGCCGCACATGGTCGATGGCGCTCTGCAGCAGCTCGCGATTGTACTGGATGGCGGCGGAGGCATCGTCCAGCAGCTTCAGGGCCGCCTTGGTGGAGACCGCGCGCTTGCGCAGCAACAGCGACAGCACGAGACGGGAGGAGGCCGCGCCCACCGCCGAGGCGAGCAGGTGCTCGGCGTGGCGCACCATGCCCGCATCCGCCTCGCGGTGGGTGTCGAGCGCGAAGCCGTGCTGACGGGCGTAGCTGTCGAAGGCGGCGCGGGCGCGCTCGGCGCCGAGATAGCGTTCCACCGTCGCCATCAGCTCGCCGAGGGAGACCGAGGAGCGCCAGCGCAGGAAGGCGGGGCGCGCCGGCGGCCGGTCGCCCGTCCCCGCGAACAGGCGGGCCTGCGTGCGCTCGATCTGCGAGGGCCGGGTCAGGAAGGAGACGATGACCAGCGCCAGCGTGTTCAGGCCGAGGCTCCAGGCGACGCCATGGGCGAGCGGCCCCGCGGTGAGGCCGAGCAGCGCCGTGGGGCGCAGCAGGGAGATGCCGAACGGGCCGTTCTGCAGCACGCCGGCGGAGATGAGCCCCGCCTCGGCGAGGCTCGGCAGCATCAGCGTATAGGCCCAGGTGATCCCGCCCACCACGATGCCCGCGATGGCCCCGGCGGCGGTGGCGCGCTGCCAGAGCAGGCCGGCGGCGAAGGCCGGCCCCACCTGCGCGATGGCGGCAAAGGAGAGCAGGCCGATCTGCGCCAGCTGCACCTCGCCGGTGGTGCGGTAATAAAGATAGGCGAGCAGGACGATGGCGAAGATGGAGATGCGCCGCACCATCAGCAGCAGGCCGGTCATGTCCTCGCGCGGCTCGCCCTCGGGCAGGTCCGCCGATCTGGCGGCGCGCCGGCGCAGCAGCAGCGGCATCACCAGGTCGTTGGAGACCATGATGGCGATGGCCACGCACTCCACGATGACCATGGCGGTGGCCGCCGAGAGGCCGCCGACGAAGGCGAGGAGGGCAAGGCTGTCGAAGCCGGCGGCGAGCGGCACGGCGAGCACATAGACATCGCTGTCCACCAGATTGAGCGGAAACAGCGTCATACCCGCCAGCGCCAGCGGCACCACGAACAGGTTGATGAGCACGAGATAGAGCGGGAACAGCCAGCGGGCGCGGCGGATCTCGCTCTCGCCCTTGTTCTCCACCACGGCCACATGGAACTGCCGCGGCATCAGCATGAAGGCGCCGCCGGACAGAATGGTCATGGTGAGCCAGTTCTCCAGCGACAGCCCGCGCTCGAACGGCGCCACCGCGTTCGCCTCCCGCGCCGCGTAGAACAGGGAGAATGGCCCGTCGAAGATGACGAAGGTGACGAGCAGGCCGACCCCCAGGAAGGCCGCGAGCTTCACCAGCGATTCCGTGGCTATGGCCAGCATCAGCCCGTTCTGGTGCTCGGTGGCGTCGGTGTGGCGGGTGCCGAACAGGATGGCGAACGCCGCCATGGCGCAGGCGACGAACAGCGCGAGGTCGCCCACCAGCGTGCCGCGCCCGTGCTCCCCTGCGAAATGACCGAGCAGCGCCACCAGGGAGGCGGAGACCGCCTTCAGCTGCAGCGAGATGTAGGGGATGGCAGCGATGATGGCGACGATGGCCACCAGCGCCGCGATGCCCTGGTTCTTGCCGTAGCGGGCGGCGATGAAGTCGGCGATGGAGGTGATGTTGTTGGCCTTGGCCAGCCGCACCACGCGCAGGAAGAGGGGCGCGCCCACCGTCATCAGGATGATGGGGCCGAGATAGATGGTGAGGAAGTCGAAGCCCTGGGTGGTGGCGAGGCCCACCGAGCCGAAGAACGTCCAGGAGGTGCAGTAGACCGCCAGCGACAGGGAATAGATCATCGGCCGCGGCGTGCGGCCCGCGCCGGGGCGCAGCCGGTCGCCATAGCTCGCGATGGCGAACAGCAGGCCGATATAGGCCAGAGCCACGAAGATGACGACCGAAGCCTGAAGCATGTCCCCCGTCCGGCCTCCCCACACCGGAAACCGCCCGTTCTTGATCTGTTTAGGGGAACCTCATCACTTCGTAGGGGGCTTGTCCAGCGGCTGGATCAAAGCCGGCTCACGGGGTGGCGCCGGCGGGTACAGGTGCGAGGAAGAAGGCGACCGCGAGGCCCACCACCGGCGGCTGCCAAGCGTGGGGGCCGTTATATTCCATATAGGTCACGTCGTAGCCCGCTTCCTTGAGCAGGGCCGCATGGGTCCGGCCGGAGCGCTCCACCGGGATCTGCTCGTCATTCACCCCGTGGGAGATGAAGACGCGGGGCGCCCCGTTCTGGCGCTGGACCGACATGAAGCCCGCCGAGGAGACGATGAGGTGGGTGACGAAATGGCCGTTGGTGAGGCCCAGCGAGAGGGTGTAGCTGCCGCCGTCCGAATGGCCGGCGAGGCAGATTCGGGTGCGGTCGATCTCGAAATGCCGCGCTACCAATGCAAGCGCCGTCTCCAGCCGCTCGCGGTCCGGGCCGTTGCCGGCGATCACGATGTCCCAGGTGGGGAAGACCGATTGCGGCACCAGCAGCAGGAAGCGGTGGGTGAGGGCGTGCTGCTCCATCATGGGCAGGATCTTCTGCGCGCTGCCGCCGCCGCCGTGGAACAGCACCATCAGCGGCACGGGGACGCCCGGCTCCAGCCCCTCCGGCACCACCAGGAGGGCGTCGCGCTCCGCTGACAGGCCGAGGTTGTGATGGCCGGGGGCGAGGGGCGGCAGGTCCGGCGCGGCGGGGGAGAACGTGACGTGGCCGGCGAGATGGGGATCGAGCATGGCGGCCTCCCGGATGTTCTGGTGCTTTCGCATCCGGTGTACCGTATACAAACGCGAAAATGAAGCCGCCTCAGGCCCTTGCGGCCTTCTCCAGCGTCTCGCGCAGCGCCGTCACCTCGCGCTGCAGGCGGACCACGTCCTCGAGGTTCAGGCCGGTGGCGGCGAGGATGCAGGCGGGGATGTGGCGGGCCTTTTCCTTCAATGCCTTGCCCTGGGGGGTGAGCTTCACCCGCACCACCCGTTCGTCGGCTCCGTCGCGGCGGCGGGAGACGTGGCCGAGGGCTTCCAGCCGCTTCAGCAAAGGCGTGAGGGTGCTGGATTCCAGCCCCAGCGCGGTGCCGAGGCTGCCGACGGTGCGGTCGTCCTCGGTCCACAGGCTCACCAGCGCGAGGTATTGCGGATAGGTGAGGCCGAGGGCGTCCAGCAGGGGCTTGTAGACCCGGTTGAAGGCGTGGTTCGCGGCATAGAAGGCGAAACACACCATGTTTTCCACCGGGATCAGCCCGGGTTCAGCAGGTGTCAGCTGGGGTGTCAGTTCAGGTGTCAGTTCGGGTGTTGGTTCGGACATGGCGGGGCCTCGGGCCTGCTCCTCAAATAAATCGCGCACGATAGAATCGCAACCGCTTGACGGCCGCCATCGGCTCGGCTATTTAGATCGTACACGATTTAATCGTTCACGAGTTAATAACCCGCAGGAGAGCCCCATGCCCGTCACCGTCCTCTACTCCACTTCCGCCCGCGCCACCGGTGGCCGCGATGGCCGCTCCGGCACGCTGGACGGCAATCTCGAAGTGAAGCTCGTCACCCCGAAGGAGCTGGGCGGCCCCGGCGGCGAGGGTGTGAACCCCGAGCAGCTGTTCGCCACCGGCTATGCGGCCTGCTTCCTCGGCGCCATGAAGTTCGTGGCCTCGCAGGGCGGCACCGCCAAGGTGCCGGCGGATGCGACCGTCACCGCCACCGTGGGCATCGGCCCGCGCTCGGAAGGCGGCTTCGGCCTGGAGATCGCGCTGGCGGTGGCCCTGCCCGGCGTGGACCGCGCGGACGGCGAGGCGCTCATCGCCAAGGCGCACGAGGTGTGCCCCTATTCCAACGCCACCCGCAACAATATCGACGTGAAGCTCAGCCTCGTCTGATCCCCCTACCCCCTCTGCCCCGGCCCGCCGCCGCTCTCCCACCGGAGGGCGGCGGTATTTTTGTGCCAGCGGACGCAAAAATGCGCACGGGCGCGACGGCCGAGGAGGCCGCGCGCCAGTCGATGCGGTCGATGCATGGGGTGGGAGGCTGGACGAAGACCCGAGACCGGGCTCGTTGGGGCTGCTTCCTTCCGGACCTGACCCGGTTGGCGAGTGGCTCGTCCACCGCCAACCTCCCACGCGCTATATGGCAGGGGGAGGGGTGGGATGCAAGGGGGAGGGGATTGATTTTATCGTGGGTGGACTTGGCTTTGAGCTGAAGCGCGGTATGTTAGAAGCTAACGATTTAAACTCGGCAGCAGGCGATCATGTCATTACCATCGATTTCTGAGGTCGAAGAAGGCAATTCGATCCTTTTCTTGGGAGCCGGCTTTTCTTCTCAGGCAATAAATTTGGCGGGAAATAGAATAAAGACAGTTCAAGAACTCACTGAGTTTCTATTAAAAGAGTCCGGCCAGGATGATCCGAGCGGATTTGATCTGGAATCCGCTGCGGAAGAATACTTAAAATTCCACCATCCGAATGGAGAATCCAAACTTTCTAACATATTGCACAGTAATTTTGTTTCTGAAAATTATACTGAATCCCAGAGAACAATAGTTTGTCAACCGTGGTTTAGAATTTATACCACAAATTACGACGACATTGTTGAGGGAATTTGCAAGGCGCACACTAAGCGCTGCATGTCTCGCGAGATTTTTGATGACGTTTGCGCGCCTTTCCCGGGAGTCTCCCAGCTTATACATATTTACGGAAACATCAGCAGATCCTCTCCGGAGGAGTTCAAGAAAACATTTATTCTCTCAGAAGGGCAAAGAGACAATTCTCCCTTCCTGAAATCCAGATGGATGAGACGATTTCATGATGATGTACTTAGTTCTAAATCAATAATTTTTGTTGGTTTCTCCCTATCGGATATCGATATCAGGCGACTTCTTGGATCTCTCCCGCTCGATACGAAGAAGAAAATTCATTTTATAACCAGCCCCAACCCCAAACCCGCCCTTGTCACACGTCTTAGTAAGTTTGGAAATTTGCATGCCATCGGCTCAGACGCTTTCGCTCAGCACCTCGGGCTGATAAGGCCTGGTCCGCCGATTAAGAGGTCATCTATGGTTCCCCATCAGATGGTGGAAATTGATTTTTCACCACAGATAAGTAAATCTGTATCTGCTGTAGATATCGAGAGATTGCTGCTGACTGGTGAAGTTTTGACCGAAAAATTATCCGAGTCGGACATCTCCGGGAATGCTGGTTCTTATACCATTTCGCGCTTAGAAAGCTCATATATTCGAGCGAGAAACAACGCAACGGGCAAGAGACCCATATTGATACACGGTGATATTGGGAATGGAAAAACCATATTTTCTTTTCATATTGGATATTTGTTCTCAAAGTCTGGGTTTCGCATATTCAAAGTCGTGCGCCAGCCCGAAAATACGGGAGAAATTATATCATTTTTTCAATCCGTCCAAGGGAATGTGCTAGTTATATTTGACGATATCATGAGATTTTCGCGCCTGCCCAGCGACATTATCAATATTGGCCGAGACGATATTATCGTTCTGGCGACCGTTCGGTCCAGCGCCCTAGACACCTCTAGGGATCGCGTTCTATCACGACTTGATAATAGCCCGGTTATCGAAATTGATTTGAACGTCTCCAAACGGTCGGAGTCAGAGAAAATCATTCGATACCTAGACGAAAATGGATTATTTGGATCAGCTTCGCATTTATCCAATACAGAAAAGTTACATATCGTAGAAAGAAAATGTAGTGGCCAGATTCGTGATATAGTATTGACAATTTATCAAACAGGATCTTTACACCAAAAAGTCGAGGATCTTTTAGCCAATATTCGAAACCTAAATAAATCAGAACGGCAGATAATTGGACTCAGCGCAATGCTGGCATTTATCGGATTTGATCATCTATCTAGATTTTCTGATCTTTCAGATTTGACTAATTACGATGGCATACTAGAAGATTTAAGGGACGCTCTTGTCAGAAATGAAATAGCGACAATGGTGCGCGTCGAATCTGGAGATGTCTCGATACGCTCTCCCGCTCTTGCGGAGTTTATACTTCGTCGTGTTTTTGATATGGAGTCGCTATTAGAAATTTCTATGGTTACATTAAATCAAATTGATTTGTACTATAGAGACGATCCAGAATTTGTTTCCCTAGCCAAAGCACTTCTTAAATTTTCCACTTACGGATCGTTTGTAAGAACAGAAAGGCACAACGAAATAATCGATAAATTCTATGCTGACAGTCGCACATTTTCATTTGCTGAAAAAGATCCTCTATTTTGGGTTCAGAGATCAATTTGCTGCATGAATATGAATAATTTTACAACCGCGTTTAAATTCACTGAGACGGCTTATTCTCTCGCTGCTCGTCTTAAATTTTTTGATACATATCAGATTCAGAATCATAATGCGAAATTGATTTTGACTAAATCATTGTATCAGGGCATCAGCAAGGACGGAAAAGATGAGCTACAGGCACTCAACCTTCTCCAATCAGTTTTGAGCCGAAAGTCAGATGATCTATATCACCCTCTATCGGTAATGAGACTGTTCGCCGATATCGCCGATAGATGGAGGGGGGCGATGAGCGGGTCACAAAGAATCGCTCTTAAGGACGCAATAGATCAAGCTACGAAACTTATTGCTCAATTTAGGCAGATTGATCGATTCCGGAATCTGCCAGAACTCAAGCGGCGCCTTGCCAGCGCAAGCTCGTCGCTTAGATAATGCCCAAGCTATTGTCTTGGTCGCAGCCGATAACCCCCTTTCCACCCCACCCCTCAAACCGCTCACCCCCCATCCACCCCCTCTGCCCCGCCGCCGCACCCAACCCCCTGAAATCCCTCGCACTCCCCCTCTGGCACACGCCTTGCTGAAACGGTTCCAATCCCCCGGCCTCGACGCCGGTGGGGAGGACAAGTCAGCCAAGGGGGGACGCCTTTATGGCCCTCGAGACGTTCTATGAGGTCATGCGGCGGCAGGGCATCACCCGCCGTTCGTTCCTGAAATACTGCTCGCTCACGGCGGCGGCCCTCGGCCTCGGGCCGGAGTTCGCGCCGCAGATCGCACAAGCCATGGAGACCAAGCCGCGCACCCCGGTGCTGTGGCTGCATGGGCTGGAATGCACCTGCTGCTCGGAGAGCTTCATCCGCTCGGCGCATCCTCTGGTGAAGGATGTGGTGCTGTCGATGATCTCGCTCGACTATGACGACACCCTCATGGCCTCCGCCGGCCATCAGGCGGAAGCGATCCTCGACGAGGTGATGACCAAGTACAAGGGCAACTACATCCTCGCGGTGGAGGGCAACCCGCCGCTGAACGAGGATGGCATGTATTGCATCATCGGCGGCAAGCCCTTCGTGGACCAATTGAAGAAGGTGGCGAAGGACGCGAAGGCCATCATCTCCTGGGGGTCCTGCGCCTCCTATGGCTGCGTGCAGGCCGCGCGCCCCAACCCCACCCGCGCCACGCCGGTGCATGAGGTGATCTTCGACAAGCCCATCATCAAGGTGCCGGGCTGCCCGCCCATCGCCGAGGTGATGACCGGCGTCATCACCTACATGCTCACCTTCGACCAGCTCCCGGCGCTGGACCGGCAGGGCCGGCCGCTGATGTTCTATTCCCAGCGCATCCACGACAAATGCTATCGCCGGCCGCACTTCGACGCCGGCCAGTATGTGGAGAGCTTCGACGACGAGGGCGCGCGCAAGGGCTATTGCCTCTACAAGGTGGGCTGCAAGGGCCCGACCACCTACAACGCCTGCTCCACCGTGCGCTGGAACGACGGCGTCTCCTTCCCCATCCAGGCCGGCCACGGCTGCATCGGCTGCTCGGAAGACGGCTTCTGGGACAAGGGCTCGTGGTACGCCCGCCTTGCGGACCTCAAGAATTCCGGCTTCGGCATTGAGGCGAATGCCGACCAGGTGGGCCTCGTCGCCGCCGGCGCGGTGGGCGCGGGCGTCGCGGTCCATGCGGCGGTCAGCGCGCTGAAGCGCGCCCAGCACAAGAATACCGACGGCGCGACCAAGACCGAGGGAGGCGAGAAGTGACCATCCAGACGCCGAACGGCTTTTCCCTCGACACTTCAGGCAAGCGCATCGTTGTCGATCCGGTGACGCGCATCGAAGGCCACATGCGCTGCGAGGTGAATGTGGATTCCAACAACATTATCCGCAACGCGGTCTCCACCGGCACCATGTGGCGCGGGCTGGAAGTGATCCTCAAGGGCCGCGACCCGCGCGACGCCTGGGCCTTCGTGGAACGCATCTGCGGCGTGTGCACCGGCTGCCACGCGCTCACCAGCGTGCGCGCGGTGGAGGATGCGCTCCAGATCAAGATCCCCAACAACGCCTTCCTGATCCGCGAGATCATGGCCAAGGTGCTGCAGTGGCACGACCACGTGGTCCACTTCTACCACCTGCACGCGCTGGACTGGGTGAACCCGGTGAACGCGCTCAAGGCGGACCCGAAGGCGACTTCGGTGCTGCAGCAGTCCATCTCGGCGCACTCGAAGTCCTCGCCGGGCTATTTCCGCGACGTGCAGAACCGGCTGAAGAAGTTCGTGGAGAGCGGACAGCTCGGCATCTTCAAGAACGGCTATTGGGACAACCCGGCCTATCTGCTGCCGCCGGAAGCCGACCTGCTGGCGGTGACGCACTATCTGGAGGCGCTCGACTTCCAGAAGGAGATCGTGAAGGTCCACACCATCTTCGGCGGCAAGAACCCGCATCCGAACTATCTCGTCGGCGGCGTGCCCTGCGCCATCAACATGAACGGCGACATGGCCGCCGGCGCCCCGCTCAACATGGAGCGGCTGAACTTCGTGAAGCTGAAGCTTCAGGAAGCCTTCGAGTTCTCGCAGAACGTCTATGTGCCTGATGTGATCGCCATCGCCTCCTTCTATAAAGGCTGGCTCTATGGCGGCGGCCTCTCCGGCCAGAATGTCATGGACTATGGCGACTACGAAGCCATCCAGGGCCAGAAGAAGACCGACCGCCTGCCCGGCGGCGTCATCCTCAACGGCAACTGGAACGAGGTCCGCCCCATCGACCCGCGCGACCCCGCGCAGGTGCAGGAATTCGTGGCGCACTCCTGGTACACCTATGGCGAGGGCAACAACGACAAGGGCCTGCACCCGTGGGACGGCGTGACCGACCCGCAGTACAAGCTCGGCCCCAATGCCAAGGGCACCCGCACCAACATCGAGGCGGTGGACGAGAACGCCAAGTATTCCTGGATCAAGGCGCCGCGCTGGAAGGGCAATGCGGTGGAGGTGGGCCCGCTGGCCCGCTACATCCTCGCCTATGCCCAGGGCGTCGACTATGTGAAGGGGCAGGTGGACGAGGCGCTCGGCACGTTCAACACGCTGGCCGGCACCAACCTCACCGCCAAGCAGGCGCTGCCCACCACCATCGGCCGCACCCTCGCCCGGGCGCTCGAGGCGCATTACTGCGCCAAGATGATGCTGGACGATTTCGACCACCTCATCGCCAACATCAAGGCCGGCGACACCTCCACCGCCAACATGGAGAAGTGGGACCCCGCCACCTGGCCGAAGGAGGCCAAGGGCGTCGGCACCGTCGCCGCCCCGCGCGGCGGCCTCGGCCACTGGATCAAGATCAAGGACGGGCGGATCGAGAACTACCAGTGCGTGGTGCCCACCACCTGGAACGGCGGGCCGCGCGATCCCAAGGGCAATATCGGCGCGTTCGAGGCCTCCCTCATGAACACGCCCATGCAGCGCCCCGAGGAGCCGGTGGAGATCCTGCGCACCCTCCACTCCTTCGACCCGTGCCTCGCCTGCTCCACCCACGTCATGTCCGACGACGGGGCTGAGCTGGCGCGCGTCACCGTGCGCTGAGGGGAGGCGGCCATGACGGATACCTCTCTCTCCGGCGCCGCCCCTCCGGCGGCGCCCACAACCCCGGTCGCGCAGGCGATCGCCGGTGGAAAGAAGCTGACCACCGTCTATGTCTATGAGGCGCCGGTGCGCCTGTGGCACTGGGTGAACGCGCTGTCCATCCTGGTCCTGTGCGTCACCGGCTATCTCATCGGCTCGCCCTTCCCGACCCTCTCGGGCGAGCCGAGTTCCCACTACCTGATGGGCACCATCCGCTTCGTGCACTTCTCGGCGGGCTACATCCTCGCCGTGGGGTTCCTGGGGCGCATCATCTGGGCCTTCTTCGGCAACAAGTACTCGCGGGAGCTGTTCACCTTCCCCTTCTGGCGGAAGAGCTTCTGGAAGGGCTTCTTCACCGAGGTGCAGTGGTATGCCTTCCTGAAACCCCGCCCGCTGAAGTTCGTGGGGCACAATCCGCTGGCGCAGGTGTTCCTGTTCTTCGTGATGGTGCTGGGCCTCGCCTTCATGATCCTCACCGGCTTCGCCCTCTATTCCGAGGGCACGGGGCTCGGCTCGTGGCAGGCCAATCTGTTCGGCTGGGTCATCCCGCTGCTGGGCGGCTCCATGCAGGTGCACACGCTGCATCACCTCGGCATGTGGGTGATCATCGTGTTCATCATCATCCACGTCTATTCGGTGATCCGCGAGGACATCATGTCCCGCCAGTCCATGGTCTCCGCCATCACCAACGGCCACCGCACGTTCCGGGACGACGATCCGGACTGAGCGGCAGCCTCTGCGGGGGCAGAGGGCGGGAGTCGACGAGAAGAGGGCGCGGCTTCGGCTGCGCCCTTTTTCGTGGGCCGGGGCCGGCGCAGGACGGCCGGAGCGCATGGTGCGGCGCATTCCACTTCGCGCTGCACCTGCTAACGATCGTCGCAGGTGGGCACGCGCCCGGACCGGCGAAAACCGATCCCGGATGGCGGAGTATGGAAATCAGAATTCCATTTTTGGTCCAGATCGATCACACTCCTTTCAATATCGGTCGGCAACCCCGCCCCTCCCTCTCTGCCCACTGTTGATCCGAATCAACCGGTTGGCCGGCTTCCAGCCGGGTTGGCACGGTCCTTGATTTAGACGAACTCGAAATCAGACGGCGGCAGACCGTCGTGGGAGGCCATCGCAGGGAGGGCGGCGTCGCATGGACGGCGAACGGATTTGCGCGCGCATTCTGGTGCTCGGCATCGGCAATATCTTGTGGGCCGACGAGGGCTTCGGCGTGCGGGTTCTGGAAACCCTGGACCGCGCCTACACTTTCCCTGAGCCCGTGACGCTGCTCGATGGCGGCACGCAGGGCCTCTACCTCCTGCCCTATCTCGAAGAAGCCGAAGGCGTCGTCATTGTGGACGCGGTGGACTTCGGCTCCCCGCCGGGCACGGTCCATATTCGGGCAGACGCGGATGTACCCGCCGTGCTCGCCGCCCGCAAGGTGAGCCTGCACCAGACCGGCTTCCAGGAAATCCTCGGCCTGCTCGCTCTGCGCGGCCACACGCCGGGCCGCATCGTGCTGGTGGGCGTGCAGCCGGAGGTGCTGGACGATTACGGCGGCGGCCTCACCGCCACCGTCGCCGCGCAGATCGAGCCCGCCGCGCGCAAGGTGCTCGCCATCCTCAAGGACGAGTTCGGCATCGTGCCGGAGCCCCGCGCCGGAGAAGGCTCGCTCGTCACCGCCGCCGTCGCCCGCGCCCCCTACGAGACCGAGCGCCCCAGCGCCGAGGACGCCTGCCGCATCGGCGATGCCCGCGTGCTCGTGCGAGGAGACATCTAGCCATGTGCCTCGGCCTGCCCATGCGCATCGAACGCCTCGAAGGCCCCTACGCGCTCTGCGCGGCCGACGGGCGGCAGGAGCGGGTCGATCTCTCCCTCGTGCCCGAGGCCGGCGTGGGCGATCACATCCTCGTCTTCCAGGGCGCCGCCCGCCGCCGGCTCGATGCGGAGGAGGCCCGCCTCATCACCGAAGCCCTCTCCGGCGTCGCTGCCATCATGGCCGGGGAGGCCGACACCGCCCTTATCGACCGCGCCTTCGCCGATCTCGTGGACCGCGAGCCGGTCCTGCCGCCCCATCTCGCCGCGGCCTATGCCGCCGGCCGAAAGGAAGCCTGATGCCCCCGGTCGCCGCCCCCGATCTCCACCCCCTCGTCCGCCGCCTCAGCGAGGCCGGCGCCTGGCCCTCCGTCGAGACGCTGGAGGATGCCGCCCATCTCGATGCGCGCGACCATCTCCTGTTCCTGCCTTCCCACGGCAAGGCGCATCTGGAGAGCCCTGATATCGCCGTGGTGCTGCCCGAACTGGTGAAGGCGCTGGGCGGACCCGAGGCCATCGGCATCGCCATCGCCGGCCCCAAGGCGGAGACCGCCCTGCGCGACACCCTGAGCCTCGCGCTCCCGGCCATCGTGGTGCTGCGCGCCGGCCAGCCGGTGGGCGCCATCGCCCGCATGCGCGACTGGGACGAATATCTCGACAAGCTCCGCGTGCTGCTCGCCGCCCCCTCCGCCGCCACCCACTGAAGGCTGCCCCAAATGTCTTCGTCCCCCTTCGCCACACAGCCCCCCATCGGCTTCGGCCCCGGCAGCCAGTCCACCGAGGACGAGGGCCTCGCCTATCTCCAGATGCCCTCGGGCATGCGCACCTTCGAGGCGCACCTCATCGAGGTGGAGGACAAGGACCGCTACGCCCCCGCCTTCACCGTGCTGGAAGAGGTGATTGCCGCGCTGGAAAGCTGGCAGCCGGGCGAGAGCCGCATCATCGACCTCGCCCATCTCGACGCCGCCAACCTCGCTCTGGTGGACGAGGCCATGGGCGAGGGCGAGGTGGCGGTGAAGGTGGAGGGACGGGGCGACGTGCGCCCCATGGAAATTCAGGAGGCGACCTTCGCCGGCGTCTGGCGCCTGCGCGGCGCGGCGGGCAGCGACCGCATCGAGATCGGCGCCTTCCCGCGCGGCGCCGTGGTGCGTGCGTTCGGCGGCGGGTCGGGCATCGACCTGTCCGGCCTCGATGTGCCCGCCCCCGGCATCTTCAACGCCCCGGCCCTGCTGGTGGAGATCGACGACCGCGCCCGCAACCGCCAGCCCGGCGACGGCGCCCACGTCATCAACCTCTCCCTCCTGCCACACACGCCGGAAGACCTCGCCATGCTGGACGCGCGCCTCGGCCCCGGCGCGACCACCGTGCTCTCGCGCGGCTACGGCAATTGCCGCATCGACGCGACGGGCACGCGGCACGTCTGGCGGGTGCGCTTCTACAATTCGCAGGACATGCTCATCCTCGACACCATCGAGGTGAGCGAGGTGCCGGAAGTCGCCTGCGCCGCCCGCGAGGACATCGCCGATTCCGCCGAGCGCCTCATCGAGGTGCTGGCGGCCATGAGATGAGGCGAGACATGTCCCAGCACAGCTTCTTCGACGGCTCCTATCTCGGCGATCGCGCGCGGCTTGCCCCCACCGCGCGGCTGGAATGCAAGGTCTGCTGGCACGTCTACGACCCCGCCGAGGGGTGCGAGGCGTGGCAGATTCCGCCCGGCACGCCGTTCAACGCGCTGCCCGATCACTGGCGCTGCCCCGTCTGCGATGGCGCCCGCGATGCCTTCATGGTGCTCGATGGCGGCACGCCCGATCTTCCGGCCGTGATGCGCCCCGCGCTGGTCGATCCGGCGCTGGAGCGGCAATTGGCCGAGGCGCCCGGCCTGTTCGAGGCGGTGTTCCGCGAAATCCATGCGGCGAAGATGAAGGGCGTGCCCTTCGTCAACGGCTCGCTCGGGGTGAAGGCGGTGGGCTTCCGCATCCATGCGGGGCGGGTGATGGGCGTGCTGGTGACGCCCTGGTTCATGAACATCGTGCTCCTGCCCAACGCCACCGACGACTGGTCGCAGCTTCGGACCGGCGAGAAGGAACTGATCGACTTTCCCTCGGGCACCTACGAGTTCCTCGCCGCCAACCGGCCGGAGACCGGGCCCTACAAGGCCTGCTCGCTGTTTTCCCCCATGTTCGATTTCTCCTCCATGCTGCAGGCCGTGGAGACGGCCGAGGCGGTGATGCCCGGCCTGCTCGATGCCGGCAACCGGGAGGACGGCACCCGCACCGGCGAAATCCGCCGCCGGGCTGAGGCGGAAGAGGCCGCGCGCATCGCGGCCGAGACAGCCGCGGCCGCTCCGGAGCCTGAGGCCCCCCGCCGCGAGGCGCCGGCGGAACTCTCCCGCCGCTCGCTCCTCCTCGGCCCGCGCGCCGATGCGGAAGACCTCAGGGACGGTGCGGCATGAACGGCTCCCGCGCGCTCCGCAGCCTCACCCTCACGCCCGATGGGCGCGCGGGCGGCTGGCGCGTGGCGCGGGAGGAGGGGCCGGACCCCGCCGGGACCCTGATCGGCCGCACGCCGGAGGAGGCGGCGCGGCTCGCCCCCCTCGTCTTCAACCTGTGCGGCGCGGCCCACGCCTTCGCCGCCCGCTCCGCCCTCGGCCTGCCGGCCGCCGCCGATGCCTGGACGATGGCGCGGGAGACGGTGCGCGACCACGCGCTCGCTCTGCTCCACACTGTCCCCGTGGCGCTGGGCATGGCACCGGATCGCGCCGCCCTCGCCCTCCTCGCCCGGCCGGACGGCGCCGCCTTCCACGCCGCGCTGGTGGGCGACGCCAGCGATCTCTCCGCTTTCTCCCCCGCCGAGCTGGAGGCGTGGCTCGGCGAAGCGCCCACCCCCACCGCCCGCGCTTTCGCCCGCATCCGCGAGGCTGATCCGGCGGAAGGGCGCGTGCATCTGCCGGAGCTGAGCGCGGACGCCCTCGCCGCCACCCTCGCGCGGCCCCCCGCCGCCATCGGCTCCCACCGCGAAACCGGCGCGCTGGGCCGTGTCGCGGGGACGCCGCTTCTTGCCGCGCTGCTCGCGTCCGAAGGACCGAGCCTGTTCGTGCGCCTCCTCGCCCGGCTGGTGGATGGCCTTGCCCATCTCGCACCGCGCCCCGCCCCTCCCCTTCCGGCCGGCATCGCGCCCGCCGCGCGCGGACTGCTGGGGCATCGGGCGGAGGTGGAGGCGGGGCGCGTCGCCGCCTACCGCATCCTCTCCCCCAGCGCCTGGAACCTCGCCCCCGGCGGGCTTCTGGAGCGGGCCTTCGCCGCCCTCTCGCCCGGCTGGCGGACGCGGTGGCTTGCGCCGCTGCTCGTTTGCGCCATCAATCCCTGCGTGCCCGTCACCCTCTCCTTCGCCACGGAGCCCGCCTATGCATGAGATGGCCGTGTGCGAAAGCCTGCTCTCGGCGATGGAAGAGGCGGCGAAGGCACAGAACTTCTCGCGCGTCACCCGCGTGCGCCTCGCCATCGGCCGCTTCGCCGGCATCGAGGTGGAGGCGCTGCGCTTCGGCTTCGACGTGGTGACGCGGGGATCGCTGGCGGACGGCGCCGAGCTGGTGGTTCTGGAGGAGGAGGGCACCGCCTGGTGCTTCGAGTGCTCCGACACCGTGCCGCTCGCCCACCGGCTCGCCCCCTGCCCGAAGTGCGGCGGGGAACGGCTCCTGCCCAATGGCGGCACGGAGATGAAGATCAAAGACCTGGAGGTGATGTGATGTGCACGGTCTGCGGCTGCAGCGGCGACGGCGCCACCATTTCCGAGGCGCACGGCCATTCCCACGATCATGCCCATTCACATGGTCATGACCATCCGCACACCCACACCCATGCGGACGGCACCACCCACAGCCATGCCCATGGACACGGGCATGACCATGACCACCACCATCATCACCCCGACGATCACCACCACCCCGCGCCCGATGCCGGCACGCTGGACTACGGCGCCGGCCCCGCCCGCGCCCATGCGCCGGGGCTGACGCAGGCGCGCATGGTGGAGATCGAAACCTCCATCCTCGCCAAGAACGACGATTATGCCGGCCGCAACCGCACCCGGCTCGATGCCGCCGGCGTGCTGGCGCTGAACCTCCTCTCCGGCCCCGGCGCCGGCAAGACCACCCTCTTGGTGGAGACGCTGAAGGCGCTGTCCGGCCGTCTCCCCTGCGCGGTCATCGAGGGCGACCAGCAGACCGACAACGACGCCGCCCGCATCCGCGCGGTGGGCACCCCGGCGGTACAGATCAACACCGGCAAGGGCTGCCACCTCGACGCCCACATGGTGGGCCATGCGCTGGAAAAGCTGCCGCTGCCACCCGGCGGCGTGCTGTTCATCGAGAATGTGGGCAACCTCGTCTGCCCCGCCGCCTTCGACCTCGGCGAGACCAAGCGCGTCACGCTCATCTCGGTAGCGGAGGGCGAGGACAAGCCGCTCAAATATCCCGACATCTTCGAGGGGGCCGACCTCGTCCTCATCACCAAGGCCGACCTTGCGCCTTATGTGGATGCGGACATGGCGGTGCTGGAAGCCAACATCCGCCGCATCAATCCCACGGCGGACATCCTCACCACCTCCTCGCGCGGCGAGATCGGGCTCGCCCGCTGGATCGCGTGGCTGGAAGCCGCCCGCGCCGCCCGCCTCAACGACCTTGCGAGCGCCCGCGAGGCCGAGGCCTCGGCCCTGCGCGCGGCGGCAGGAGGGTCGCGATGAACCGGCGCCCGGCCATTCTGGTGGTGGATGACGAGCCGCGCTCGGTGGAGGTCATCGCCCGCGTGCTGGACGAGGAGTTCGACGTCTTCACCGCCCTCAATGCGGAGGAGGCGCGGCGCATCCTCGAAAACGAGTGGATCCAGGTGATCTTCTGCGACCAGCGGATGCCGCAGACTTCCGGCGTCGCACTGCTCACCGAGGTGCGCGAGCGCTGGCCGGACATCCTGCGCATCATCGTCACCGGCTATACCGAGCCGGAGGACATGATCGGCGCCATCAACGATGCCGGCATCTACCAGTTCATCCCCAAGCCCTGGCACCCCGACCAGCTGCTGCTCGCCGCCCGCAATGCCGCGCATCTGTTCCAGCTCCAGCGCGACCATGAGCGGCTGAATCTGGAAATGAAGCTCACCGCCGGCAATGCCGAGGCCCGCCTCGGCGCGCTGGAAGCGCGGGTGAAGCAGAATTTCCACTTCGACACCTTGGTGCGCGCCCCGGGCAGCCCCCTCTCGCAGGTCTGTACCCGCGCCGCGCAGGTGGCGACCTTCGACGTGCCCGTGCTGATCCATGGCGAGACCGGCACCGGCAAGGAGCTGCTGGCCCGCGCCATCCATTATTCCAGCCTGCGCTCGGACCGACCGTTCTTCGCTGTGAACTGCGGGGCGATCCCGGACGAGCTTCTGGAATCCGAGCTGTTCGGCCACAAGAAGGGGTCGTTCACCGGCGCCCACGTGACGCGCATCGGCCTCCTCGACCAGGCCGACGGCGGCACCATCTTCCTCGACGAGATCGGCGACGTCTCCCCTGCCTTCCAGGTGAAGCTGCTGCGCTTCCTGCAGGAGGGCGAGATCCGCCCCGTGGGCTCCAACGAAGCGAAGCGGGTCAACGTCCGCGTGCTCGCCGCCACCCATCGCGACCTCAAGGGCGAGGTGGCCCGCGCCCGTTTCCGCGAGGACCTCTATTATCGCCTCTCGGCCATGGTGCTGACGCTGCCGGCGCTGCGCGAGCGGCGGGCGGACATTCCGGTCCTCGCCCAGAGCGTGCTTGATGCGCTCTCCAGCCAGCACGGCAAGCGCGTGCGCGGCTTCAGCGACGAAACGCTCGCCTGCATGTCCGCCTACGACTGGCCGGGCAACGTGCGCGAATTGCAGAACGAGGTGACGCGCATGCTGGTGCTCACCGAGCGCGACAGCCTCTCCGCCGATCTCCTCTCCCCCCACGTGGTGCGCGCCGCCGCGGCCGAGACGCGGGCACCGGAGACCCTGGCCAATTCCGCCATCGCGCTGCCGGAGAGCGGCCCGCTGAAGGACCGCATCGAGCGCATGGAGGCGACCATCCTCACGGAGACGCTGGTGCGCTGCCGCTGGAACAAGAGCCGCGCGGCGGAGGAGCTTGGCCTCTCCCGCGTCGGCCTGCGCGCCAAGCTCGACCGCTACGGCATCGCCCGTGGCGGCGCGTTCGGCCAGCATTGAGGGGGTGGGGGATGAGGGCAGACATCATTCAGCCCAAACAGGCGTCATGCCCGGCCTTGTGCCGGGCATCCACGTCGGCCCGACTGCGCTCCCTTTTTGTCGTCTGCTCCCAGCCGTTCCACGTGGATGGCCGGGACAAGCCCGGCCATGACGGCCCGTTCTTGAGTTTTCTCCCGCGTTCTCGATAGGAGCCCCGCCATGTGCCTCGGCATTCCCGGACAGATCGTCGCCGTCGCAGATAGCGAGGCCATGCTGTGCGTCGTGGACGTTTCCGGCGTCCGCCGCACCGTGGACGTGGTGTGCGTGGCCGAGCCCGGCGCGCCGCTGGACGACCTCGTCGGCGCCTGGGTGCTGGTCCATGTGGGCTTCGCCATGAGCCGCATCGACGAGGAGGAGGCCGCCGCCACCCTCAAGGTGCTCTCCGAGATCGGCGAGGCGGCGGTCGAGATGGAAGCCCTCACCCAAGGCAGCGTCGAGCTGCTGTCCACCCCGCGCTGAGGAGCCGGACATGCGCTTCGTCGATGAATTCCGCGACCCCGCCCTCGCCGCTGCTCTGGTGAAGGAGATCGGCGCCATCGCTGCGCGGCTGGAGCGCGGGCGGGACAAGCCCTTCGCCATCATGGAAGTGTGCGGCGGGCACACCCACGCCATCTTCCGCTATGGGCTGGAAGGCCTGCTGCCGGACCTTGTGGAATTCGTCCACGGCCCCGGCTGCCCGGTCTGCGTGCTGCCCATGGGGCGGGTGGACGACTGCGTCGCCATCGCCGAGCGGCCGGAGGTCATCTTCACCACCTTCGGCGACGCCATGCGCGTGCCGGGCTCCAGGAAGAGCCTGCTTCAGGCCAAGGCGGACGGCGCCGACGTGCGCATGGTCTATTCGCCGCTGGATGCGCTCACGCTGGCGAAGCGCAATCCCGACCGCGAGGTGGTGTTCTTCGGTCTCGGCTTCGAGACCACCATGCCCTCCACGGCGCTGACCGTGCAGCGGGCGGCGCGCGAGGGCGTGACGAACTTCTCCCTGTTCTGCAATCACATCACCATCATCCCGACGCTCCGCGCCTTGCTGGAGCAGCCGGACCTCGGCATCGACGGCTTCATAGGGCCGGGGCATGTGTCCATGGTCATCGGCACGTCGCCCTATCGTTTCATCGCGGAAGAGTTCGGCCGGCCGCTGGTGGTGTCGGGCTTCGAGCCCATCGACCTCCTGCAATCCCTGCTCATGGTGCTGCGGCAGATCGAGGCCGGAAAGGCGCTCATCGAGAACCAGTATGCCCGCGTGGTGCCGGAGCATGGCAATCCGGCGGCGCTCCGGGCGGTTCAGGAGGTGTATGAGCCGCGCGAGACCTTCGAGTGGCGCGGCCTCGGCTCCATCGCCGGCTCGGGCGTGCGGCTGACGGCGCCCTATGCCGCCTTCGATGCGGAACGGCGCTTCGCCGTGCCTGACATCAAGGTGGCCGATCCCGCCCAGTGCCGCTGCGGCGAGGTGCTCACCGGCGCCGCCAAGCCCTGGGCCTGCCCCGAGTTCGGCAAGGGCTGCACCCCCGAGACGCCGCTCGGCGCGCTGATGGTGTCTTCCGAAGGTTCTTGCGCGGCTTACTATCAATATGGCGGTATACGGGGAGAGGCCGCATGAACATCCCGTTCTCCACCCCGACCGCCGCCCGCCGGCGGCCCATGACGCAGAAGACGGTGACGCTCGCCCATGGCGGCGGCGGCAGCGCCATGCGCGATCTCATCGACGACGTGTTCCTCTCCGCCTTCTCGGGCGAAGGCCGCGCCGCGCCGGAGGATCAAGCCCGCTTCGACCTCGCCGCCCTGATGGCGCGGGGCGACCGGCTCGCCTTCACCACCGACGGCTTCGTGGTGGACCCCCTGTTCTTCCCCGGCGGCGACATCGGCAAGCTCGCCGTGTGCGGCACGGTGAACGACCTCGCGGTGGGCGGAGCGACGCCGGTGGCGCTCTCCTGCGCCATCATCATCGAGGAGGGGCTGGAGGTGGAGACGCTGCGCCGCGTCGTCCGCTCCATGGCGGAGACGGCGCACGCGGCGGGCGTCGCCATCGCCACCGGCGACACCAAGGTCGTGGCGCGGGGCGCCTGCGACAAGCTCTTCATCACCACCACCGGCATCGGCGTCATCCGCGCCGGCCTCGACGTGGGCGTGACCAAGGCGCGGCCGGGCGACAAGGTGATCGTCAACGGCCTGCTCGGCGACCACGGCGCGGCCATCCTCAACGCCCGCGGCGACCTTGCCCTCGACACCGCCATCGAGAGCGACTGCGCGCCGCTCAACGGCCTGATCGACACGCTCATTTCCGCCGCCCCCGGCCTGCGCATGATGCGCGACGCGACGCGCGGCGGCATCGCGGCGGTGGTGAACGAGCTGGCCGAGGCGAGCAAGGTCGGCATCCGCCTCGACGAGCTGAGCCTGCCCATGCGGCCGGAGGTGATGGGCTTCTGCGAGATCCTCGGCCTCGACCCGCTCTATCTCGCCAACGAGGGCAAGATCCTCGCTGTGGTGCCAGCGGAAGAGTCCGACGCCGCGCTCGCCGCGCTGCGCGCCCATCCGCTGGGCCGCGAGGCGGCGGTGATCGGCGAGGTCACGTCCGAGCGGCCCGGCCGGGTCGTCATGAGAACGCGCTTCGGGGGCGAGCGCATCGTCGACATGCTGGTCGGCGATCAACTGCCCCGCATCTGCTGAACCTTTTTCAAACCTTCAAACACCGGGGAGACTTTCATGCACCGCACGATCCGCACCGCAGCCGCCGCTGCTGCCTTGACCCTCCTGCCGCAGCTCGCCTTCGCCCACACCGGCGTCGGCGACGTGCACGGCTTCAGCCACGGCTTCGCCCATCCCCTCGGCGGCCTCGATCACCTGCTCGCCATGGTCACGGTGGGCATCTTCGCCTGGCAGCTGGGCGGGCGCGCCGTGTGGGCGGTGCCGGCCACCTTCGTCGGCCTGATGGCCGTGGGCGGTGCGCTCGGCATCTCCGGCATCGATGTGCCGTTCGTGGAGCTGGGCATCGCCCTGTCGGTGATCGTGCTCGGCGGCGTGGTGGCTTTCGGCGTCAAGGCGCCGCTGGCGGCGGCCATGGCCATGGTCGGCTTCTTCGCCATCTTCCACGGCCACGCCCACGGCGCGGAAATGCCGGCGGATGCCTCTGGCCTCGCCTACGGCCTCGGCTTCATGTCGGCGACGGCCCTCCTCCACCTCGCCGGCCTCGGCCTCGGCATGGCCATCGGCCGCTTCGGCGAGCTGCATGGCGAGAAGTTCGTGCGCGGCGCGGGCGCGGCGGTGGCGGTGGCCGGCGTCGGCATCCTCGCCGGGCTCGTCTAAGCCCGCGCGGCGCCTGAGCGAAAGCCACGAGAAAAGCCCCACGCGGCGCCTGAGCGAAACCAATCGGCACCGGTCGCGGACCGGTGCCGATGGTGTGCGCCCTCCAACATGCTATAGCGCCCATCCGACACGCTTGAGGGGCCGGACGGGTGCTGTACGACGAGGCGTATCTGGCGCGGACCGAAGGACTCGTCCGCGCCCATCTGCCGGACTGGGGCCTGCCGCCGGACGCGGCGCTCCAGCTCCTCTCCATCTCGGAGAACGCCACCTTCCGCGCCACCGCCGGCCCGCAGGACATCGTCGTCCGCGTCTACCGGCCGGGCTATCACGACGCGGCGGAAATCCGCTCGGAGCTGGCCTGGATCGAGGCGCTGCGCGCCGACGGCGTTGTGCCCACCCCCGCCATCATTCCCACGCACGACGGCCGCCTCCTGAATGAGGTGAATGAGGACGGCAGCCTGCGCCGGCTGGCCGCCTTCGGCTTCGTGCCCGGCTTCGAGCCGCAGGAGGGCGCGGACCTCGCCCACTGGTTCACCCGCCTCGGCACCTTCCACGCCCGCCTCCACGCCCATGCCAAGGGCTGGCGGCGGCCGGCGGGCTTCGCCCGGAAGGTGTGGGATTTCGAGAGCATGCTGGGCGACCGCCCACTCTGGGGCGATTTCCGCGCCGCGCAGGGGCTGGATGCGGCCGGCCGCGCGCTGCTGGAGCGCACGGCGCTCGCACTGAGGGACCGCCTTGCCCCACTGACGACGCCCGAGAGCTTCGGCCTGATCCATGCCGACCTGCGCCTCGCCAATTTGCTGGCGGATGGGGACAGCCTGACCCTCATCGATTTTGACGATTGCGGCTTCTCCTGGTACCTCTACGACTTCGCCTCGGCCGTCTCCTTCATGGAGCATTCGCCGCTGGTGCCGACGCTGAAGGCGGCGTGGATGGAGGGCTACCGCTCCCTCGCCCCTTTGCCGGCGGATGCCAACGCGCAGCTCGACGTGTTCGTGATGCTACGCCGGATGCTGCTCACCGCCTGGGTCGCCTCCCACGCCGAGACGCCAACCGCGCAGGCCATGGGCGCGCCCTACACGGCGGGGACGCTGGCGCTGGCCGAGGATTTCCTCGGCCGGCGGGGATAAGGGCACCCGAACGGCTCTTTCCCCAGCCGTAACGTGACATCGCCCCATTGCTCGGCTATGGGCGTCCCCCCGTGTCGCAGGACAGTTGAGGAGACCCCATGGCCGCCGCACCGCAGGGCAACGCAGACGCCATCGCCCGCCTCATCGCCGCCGAGATCAATGCCCGCCCGGCGCAGGTGACGGCCGCCGTCTCCCTCATCGACGAAGGCGCCACCGTTCCCTTCATCGCCCGCTACCGCAAGGAGGTGACGGGCGGCCTCGACGATACCCAGCTGCGCACGCTGGAAGAGCGCCTCTCTTACCTGCGCGAGCTGGAAAGCCGCCGCGCCGCGGTGCTCTCTTCCATCGACGGGCAAGGCAAGCTCTCCGACGAGCTGCGCGGCAAGATCGAGGCGGCCACCACCAAGGCCGAGCTGGAAGACCTCTACCTCCCCTACAAGCCCAAGCGCCGCACCAAGGCGGAAATCGCGCGCGAGAAGGGCCTCGGGCCGCTGGCCGAGGCGATCCTCGCCGACCGCTCCGTCGCCCCGGCGGACCGCGCCGCCGCCTTCCTCAATGAGCAGGTGGCGGACATCAAGGCGGCGCTGGATGGCGCGCGCGACATTCTGGTCGAGACCTTCGCCGAGAATGCCGAGCTGGTGGGCCGCCTGCGCGGACACCTGAAAGCCAATGCCATGCTCAAGGCCAAGGTGGCCGAGGGCAAGGAGGAGGCGGGCGCCAAGTTCCGCGACTATTTCGACCATTCGGAGAAGTGGGCCACCGCTCCCAGCCACCGCGTGCTCGCCATGCTGCGCGGGCGCAACGAGGAGATGCTGACCCTCGACCTCGTGGTGGACGAGGATGCCACCACCCCGGTGAAGCCGGCCGAGCGCATCGTCGCCGAGGCCTACGACATTCCCCTCGCCAACGGCGCGCCGGCGGACGGCTTCCTGCTGGAGGTGGCGCGCTGGGCGTGGCGGGTGAAGCTCTCGCTCCATCTCACCGTGGAGCTGATGGGCGAGATGCGCGAGCGGGCGGAGGAAGAGGCCATCCGCGTCTTCGCCCGCAACCTCAAGGATCTGCTGCTCGCCGCCCCGGCCGGCTCGCGCGCCACCATGGGGCTCGACCCCGGCATCCGCACCGGCGTGAAGGTGGCGGTGGTGGACGGCACGGGCAAGCTCATTGCCACGTCGACCGTCTATCCCTTCCAGCCGCGCAACGACGTGCAGGGCGCCATGGCGGAGCTGGCGCATCTCATCCGCCGGCACAATGTGGAGCTGATCGCCATCGGCAACGGCACGGCGAGCCGCGAGACGGACAAGCTCGCCGCCGACCTCATCGCCGCTTTGCCGCCGGACGCGTCGGGGAAGAAGCCCATCAAGGTGGTGGTGAGCGAGGCCGGCGCCTCGGTCTATTCCGCCTCCGCCACCGCCGCCGCCGAGATGCCTGATATCGACGTGTCCATCCGCGGCGCGGTTTCCATCGCCCGTCGCCTGCAGGACCCGCTGGCGGAGCTGGTGAAGATCGAGCCCAAGGCCATCGGCGTCGGCCAGTACCAGCATGACGTGGATCAGGCCCGCCTCGCGAAAGCCCTCGACGCGGTGGTGGAAGACGCGGTGAACGCCGTGGGCGTGGACCTCAACACCGCCTCCGCCTCCTTGCTCGCCCGCGTGTCCGGCCTCGGCGCCTCGCTGGCGGAGGCCATCGTCGCCCATCGGAATTCCGTGGGCGCGTTCAAGACCCGCAAGGAACTCTTGAAGGTCGCCCGCCTCGGCCCGCGCACCTTCGAGCTGGCCGCCGGCTTCCTGCGCATCCCCGAGGGCGCCGAGCCGCTGGATGCGTCCGCCGTGCATCCGGAAGCCTATGAGGTGGCGAAGAAGATCGTCGCCGCCTGCGGGCGCGACGTGCGCCAGATCATGGGCGATACGGCGGCGCTGAAGGCGCTCGACCCGCGCGCCTTCGTGGACGAGCGTTTCGGCCTGCCCACCGTGCGCGACATCCTCACCGAGCTGGAGAAGCCCGGCCGCGACCCCCGCCCGGCCTTCAAGACCGCCACATTCGCCGAGGGCGTGCACGAGATGAGCGACCTCAAGCCGGGCATGGTGCTGGAAGGCACCGTGACAAACGTCGCCGCCTTCGGCGCCTTCGTGGACATCGGCGTCCATCAGGACGGGCTGGTCCACGTCTCCGCTCTGGCCGACCGCTTCGTGAAGGACCCGCACGAGGTGGTGAAGGCCGGGGACGTGGTGAAGGTGCGCGTGGTGGAAGTGGATGTGAAGCGCAACCGCATCGCCCTCTCCATGCGCAAGGACGATGCCGGCGCCTCCCGCCCCGCGGGCGGCCGTCCGGAGCAGCCGCGCAACGACGGGCGAGGCAACGATTTCCGCCGGCCGCAGCAAGGCAAGCCGGGGGACAAGGGCGGCGACAGGGGCGCTCAGGGCGCCTTCGGCGCGGCGCTGGCCGATGCCATGCGGCGCAAGGGGCAGTAGTCCCAAACGAAAACGGCCGGGCTCAACGCCCGGCCGCATTCAAAAGCACAGACGGATGCGTCAGCGCCGGGCGTGGACCCGCGCGAGCTTCGGCACGAGGCGGGTGAGCCGGGCGCGGCGGCCGGAGGGCGGGCCGTCCTCGTCGTCCATCAGCATCACGGCGAAGCCCATCTGCACGCTGCCGAAGGTGATGCCCAGCGCCACCGTCAGCACCCCGAGGGCCAGAAGCCCGTCCGGCGACTGCGCGAACAGGCTGGCGAGATGCGCCACGTCGAAAGCGACGAGAAGCGCCACGAACAGGGCCGCGACAGCGATGCCGATGGCGGCGTGGCGGAGAAGGAAGCGGACCAGGAACGGCATGGCGGTATCCTCGGTGCGGGGCTGGGCGCTCTGGCTCTACGTCGGCACGGGCGATACGTTGGAACCCTCGGCACCGATCACCGCGCGGATCGCCATCAGCCGCAGACCCTTTCACAAAAGCGTCTCACGCCGTTTCCGGTACGACAAGCGCCAGTCCGTCGACACAAGGTCGCAGAGGCCGGCGGAACGGTTTGTCCCTGGACAAGGCGCCGTCCCTTCCCATGTGACACACAGGCATGGACACCGGCCCCAACGGACGCTCAAGCCGGCGCTTCAGGCGCCCCGCGATCAGGGAGACAGGGACATGACGAAAACCGACAAGATGAACCGCCTCGTGGTGGTGTGCGACGGCGCCAAGGCCGTCCTGCTCGCCGATACCGGCATCCCCCCGGCGCCGCGCCTGTCGGTGATGGAGAGCTTCAGCGAACCCCATCCCGGCACCGCCGCCCTCGGCACGGACCGTCCCGGCCGGGTGCATGAATCCGCCACCGTCGCCCGCAGCGCGGTGGAGACCACCGACTTTCACGCCCAGGCGGAAGCCGCCTTCATCGCCCGCGTCGCCGCAAGGCTCGATGCGCTGGTGGCTACGGGCGAGGCGCCGGCCCGCATCCTGCTCGTCGCCCCGCCCAAGGCGCTGGGCGTGCTGCGGGAGGCGCTGTCTCACCGCGTCAGGCCGCTGGTGGACGGCGAGATCGCCAAGGATCTGGTGAAGCTCCCGGTGGACGAAATCGCCGGCCACATCGCCACCTGAGCCTCCCCGTGAGCCTTGTCACCGTGAGCCTTGGCCCCCGGCGGGCGAAACGATCCACCGGGGGCTGGCGTTCGGATAAGGAGAAGCCGCCGCCCGCATGGCCGGCGGTGAAAAGGTGCTTCCACATGTCCGTGACCTCCCCCCGCTCGCTTTCGCCCTGCGCCGTCTCCCGGCTGCGGCTCGCCGGTTGCCTCGTGCTGATGCTGGCGGTGGGCGCTGTCGGCGGGGCGGTGACCTCTCCGGCCATCCCCGCCTGGTATCAAGGTCTGGTGAAGCCGGGCTGGACGCCGCCCAACGCCGCCTTCCCCATCGTCTGGACGCTGCTCTATCTGATGATGGCGGTGAGCCTCTGGCGGCTGTGGGACAAGGTGCCCCCCTCCTCCGCGCGCACCGTGGCCATCGGCCTGTTCCTGGTGCAGCTGGCGCTCAATTTCATCTGGTCGCCGGTGTTCTTCGGCCTGCACGCCATCCACGCCGGCCTCGTCATCATCATCGGCCTCGTGGTGCTGCTGGCGCTGACGCTGCGCGCCACCTTCCCGCTGGACCGCACGGCCGGCTGGCTGCTGGTGCCCTATCTCGTCTGGGTGTGCTACGCCTCGACGCTCAATGCCGGCATCGCCGTGCTCAACTGAGCGCCGGGAGGAAACGAAGATGGTGCACTGGTCGATCTATCTGTTCATCCCGCTGGCGCTGATGCTGGTGGCCGGGGTGCTCTTCCTCGGCCTGTTCAACTTCGCCTCGGGCGGCTCGCCGCAGCGCTCGCAGAAGCTGATGCAGATGCGCGTGCTGTTCCAGTTCCTCGCCATCATCATCGTGATGGCCACCATCTTCGCCATGGGCCGCTGACGGCCATGGTCAAGCTGAACAAGATCTACACCCGCACCGGCGACGACGGCACCACCGGCCTTGGCACCGGCAGGCGCGTGCCCAAATACGATTTGCGCGTCGAGGCCTATGGCGCGGTGGACGAGACCAACGCCGCCCTCGGCATCGCCCGCCTGCACCTCTCCGGCGAGCCGCTGCTCGATGGCATTCTGGTGCGCATCCAGAACGACCTGTTCGACCTCGGCGCCGACCTCTGCGTGCCCCCCGCCGCCAACGAGGAGCCGGGCGCGAGCCTGCGCATCGTCCCCGCGCAGGTGACGCGGCTGGAAGAGGATATCGACCTCCTCAACGCCGAGCTTTCTCCCCTTACCTCCTTCGTGCTGCCGGCCGGCACCGCCGCATCCGCCCACCTCCATCTCGCCCGCACGGTGTGCCGCCGGGCCGAGCGCATCATGGTCGCATTGTCGCACCAGAGCGAAGGCACCGTGGGAGAGGGCGCGGTGGGCGCGCCGGCGCTGCATTACGTGAACCGGCTCTCGGACCTGCTGTTCGTCGCCGGCCGCTATGCCAACGCCCGCGGGGCGGCGGACGTGCTGTGGGTGCCGGGCAAGAGTCGCTGACGGAGTCGCTGAAGGCGCCGGACCTGACGCCGGCTCCTTGGCCAAGGCGCGGCCCTCCGCGCCAGAGCGCGTCCCCGTTCCGCCGCATCGGAAAAGCGCCCTAGGCTATTGAGCCAACGCATTTTCCTCACGCGGGGCGGTATCCACCCCGCGCGAAAATGCTCTAAGCTCGCCGCCACGGGACAGGACGGCCGCAGGCGGCGGACGGGTCCCCGGGACCGTCTGATGTTCGTTCCGCTTGCCGACACCAATCCCTTGGAGCATGTGCGCCGCCCCTACGTCACCTGGGGGCTGGTGGCGCTGAACGTGTTCGTTTTCGTGGCGCTCCAGCACGGTGCGTTCGGGCCGGTGAGCGAGGCCGGGGTGCTCGGCTTCGGCGCCATCCCCGCCGTGGTCAGCGGCGTCGCCATCCTGCCCGAGGGGTACGAGCGGCTGCCGCCGGCCCTCACCCTCGTCAGCTACATGTTCCTGCATGGCGGATGGCTGCACCTCATCGGCAACATGGCCTTCCTCATGGTGTTCGCCGACAATGTGGAGGACGCCATGGGCCATGCCCGCTTCCTCCTGTTCTACCTGCTATGCGGGGTCATCGCCGGGCTGGTCCATGTGGTGGCCGAGCCGGGCTCGGAGGCGCCGCTGGTGGGGGCGTCCGGGGCGGTGGCCGGGGTGATCGCGGCCTATCTGGTGCTGCACCCGAACATCCGCCTGTGGGCGCTGGTCCTGATGAAGATCCCGCTCCGGGTCCCGGCCTACTGGGCCATCGGCGCCTGGTTCGGCCTTCAGGTATGGCAGATCCTGTCGAGCACGGACCAGGAGACGGCGTGGTGGGCGCACGTGGGCGGCTTCCTCGCCGGTGCCGTTCTGGTGGCGCTGATGCGCCGGCCGGGCGTCGCCCTGTTCGATCGCGATCCCTCCGGCGTGCCAAGCATCCGCGAACAGGGCGTCCGAACGCCGCGCCGGAGCGAGCGTTGACACACTTTCTGGCCCCTCCTACGTTGCCCGCCCGCAAGAAATGCTGCAATGCAGGGATAAGAGCGGAAGTCACGTTTATCGGCGGATTTTACGACCGCCGGTCGAGATTTCGGGAACGGGGAGCGCGTGTC
>NZ_JBAFUS010000007.1:0-157956 GCF_043193615.1 Xanthobacter aminoxidans
CCTACTTTGGAAGACCACCGCGCGAATTGGCGCGAGGCCGTTTCTCTCGTCAGCAATATCGATCGGAAACGCCCCGCGGGTTACGGGAAGGAGCGCATCGCTGGCGGCGGCCTAGGCGTGCACTCAGCCCTCACTCGCTGTTGCGCCATGGCAGGAGCAACCAGCGTGCCACTCGCCCCGACACCCCGCAGGCCTTTGATCTCAATCAAATTCCGGGGGCGTGAGGGGGCCTTCCTTGGCCTTTCGGATGGTGTGTCGAACCCGACAGGTACGGGTCGTGTGTCGGGATTGGGACATATGCCGTGCGCTCGACGCGCCGTCGCCGGAGCAATCCCGTCCAGGACTGTGGTTGCGGGCGAGGAACGGAACTTGCTTGACGGTCCATCAACCCGCTCGCGCGCGGACGGCCGTGGTCCCGAACCCGGCCCGCCGCAGCAGGCGGGCGGTGCCGACGACGGGGATCGGCGCGCGATAAACGCAAGTCATGAGCGAGGCGACAGATGCAGATCGGCGTTGAGACGTCCAAGGCGGTGGACCAGCGGCGTGTCTTCGTGGTGGACGAGGACGAGATCACCCGCGCGGCGCTCCAGTTCATGCTGCACGACGAGATCGAGACCCACGAGCTCGCCACCCCCGAGGAGGCCTATGAGAAGGGGCAGGGCTGGCTGATGCCGCACGTGGTCCTGCTCGGCGTCGGCCTGCTCAAGGCGCGTGGCGATGCGCTGATCGGCGAGATGAAGACGAAGTTTCCCGGCGTGCGCATCCTCATCGTCACCGACAAGTCGGAAGAGGCGGTGGCGGTGAGCGGGCTGAAGGCCGGCGCCCATGGCGCGGTGGTGAAGCCGCTGACGCTGGAGGGCGTGCGCAAGAAGGTGGATACGGTGCTTGGCCGCGACGGCGGCGCGCAGCTCGTGCAGCTCTCCGTGATGAAGTAGGGCGCCGTGGCCCACGTCACCTTCTGGGAGAAGCCGGGCTGCGGCACCAATGCCCGGCAGAAGCTCGCCCTCGCCAATGCCGGCCACACGCTGGATGTCCGCAGCCTCCTGACCGAGCCGTGGACGGCCGAGCGCCTGAAGAGCTTCTTCGGCGCGACGCCGGTCGCCACCTGGTTCAATCCGGCGGCGCCGAAGGTGAAGTCGGGTGAGGTCAAGCCCGAGGCGGTGGAGGCCGAGGCGGCCATCGCGCTGATGCTGGCGGAGCCATTGCTCATCCGCCGCCCGTTGGTGGAGGTGGAGGGCGCCCGCTGCGCCGGCTTCGACCGTGAGCCCGTCACCTCCCTGCTGGGGTCGGCCATGCCGGGGGCGAGGCCTCTGGAGGGCTGCTCCCATCCCGGCGAGGCCCATCCCTGTCCCGACCCCGGCGAACGGAAGGCGTCCTGAACATGAACGCGCTGCTGCCCCCCGCGCGTCCCTTCGAGGCGGCGCTGGCCTACCACGCCCGCACCAAGCACAGCCTGAAGGGCTACGCCGCCGGCCCCGAGACGCTGGACTGGGACATGCAGCCCAATCCGTTCCGGGAGTATGAGGGCGCACCGCGCACCGCTCTGCCGCTGGCGGCGGAAGGGCTCGGCGTTTCCTTTTCGGAAATGGTGTCGGGCGGCGTCGCGCCCGCGCCGCTGGACCTTGCCTCCGTCGCCTTGCTGCTCGAACTCTCCTTCGGCCTTGCCGCCTGGAAGCAGCTCGGCCCGGATCGCTGGGCGCTGCGCTGCAATCCCTCCAGCGGCAATCTGCACCCCACCGAGGCCTATGTGATCGCCGGGCGCATCGCCGGTCTCGACGATGGCGTGCATCACTATGTCAGCCGCGACCATGCGCTGGAGCATCGCTTCGCGCCGCCGGGGCCGGATGTGGTGGTGGTGGCGGGCGCCTCCGGCTTCGCCATGGAGCAGAGGTTCGGGCCGGCCGGCGGGGCGCCGTCCCTGTTCCTCGCGCTGTCGTCCATCCATTGGCGCGAGGCGTGGAAATATGGCGAGCGCGCCTTCCGCTATTGCCAGCTGGATCTCGGCCACGCGCTGGCCGCCGTGCGTTACGCCGCCGCGTGCCTCGGCTGGACGGCGCATCTGGTGGAGGCCTCCAGCGCCGACATCGCGCGCCGCATCGGCCTCGACCGGGCGGCGGACTTCGCCGGGGCCGAGCGGGAAGACCCCGACATCCTGATCGCGCTGGCTCCGGCCGGCGGCGATCTGTCGGCTTTACCGCCGCTGCCGGTGGGTGGGCGGTGGATGGGGCGCGCCAATGTGCTGGACCGGCATCCGCTCTATCGCTGGCCGGTGATCGATCAGGTGAGCCTTGCCACCCATCTCGTCGGCGCGAAGGCGGGGAAGGCGGTGGCGGCTCCCGCCCTTCCGCCCCGCGAGGCGACCGGCGAGGCGCGGGCGGCGTCGGTCATCCTCGGCCGGCGGAGCGCGCAGCGCTTCACGGCCAAGGGCAGCATGATGCCCCGCGACGTGTTCCTCGGCCTCATGGATGCGCTGCTGCCGCGCGCGGCGGTGCCGTTCGATGCCGCCCCCTTCGAGCCCCGCGTCCACCCGCTTCTGTTCGTCCACCGGGTGGAGGGGCTCGCCTCCGGCCTCTATGCCCTGCCGCGCCGGGACGGCGTGCTCGCCGCTCTCAAGGCCGCGCTGCGCTCCGACTTCACATGGGAAAAGCCGGAAGGCGTGCCGGCGCACCTGCCGCTCTATCGGCTGGTGGAAACCGACTGCCGGGGCATCGCCCGCACCGTGAGCTGCCATCAGGCCATCGCCAGCGACAGCTCGTTCGCCCTTGCCATGCTGGCAGAGTTCGAGCCGCTGGTGACGGCGGAGGCGTGGCGCTACCGTCAGCTCCATTGGGAGGCGGGCATGGTCGGCCAGTCGCTCTATCTGGAGGCGGAGGCGGCGGGCTTCCGCGGCACCGGCATCGGCTGCTTCTTCGACGACGATTTGCACCAGCTGCTGGGGCTCGAAGGCGCAGCTTTCCAGTCCATCTACCACTTCACCGTCGGGCGCGCCGCCGTCGACGACCGCATCACCACCGAGCCGGCCTATCCCGGCCGGGGCGCCTGAGCGGGATCGGCGCCGGATTTGGGGAGACCATCATGAAACATCGCACGCCCTTCCGCCGCATCGGCGTCGCGGAGGCGGTGGCCATCGTGGGCACGGGCAAGGCCCTGCTGCTCGATGTGCGCGACGCCAATTCCTACGCCGCCGGCCATGTGGCGGGCGCGCGGAACATGGCGTTCGGCAATCTCGGCGACATCATCGGCACCACGCCGAAGGCGCAGCCGGTGGTGATCTATTGCTATCACGGCAACGCCAGCCAGGAGTATGCGCAGGCCTTGTCGGATTTTGGCTTCTGCGACGTGACGAGCGTGGACGGCGGCTATGAGGCCTGGTTCAGCCACGTGCAGTCGCAACAGTCCGCCGCCGTGCTCGACCCCGCGCTCTCGGCCTGGATCGCCAGCCGTGGCTTTCCCCCGGATGGGCTGAACGCCACCGCCGAGAACGGCATGACGCCGCTGATGAAGGCCTGCGCCGAAGGCCTCCCCGACACCGCCGCCGCCCTCATCGCCGCCGGCGCGGCCCTCGACATCCGCAATGCGGACGGCAACACGGCGCTGTGGATCGCCTGCGTGGGCGATCATCTCCACATCATCGATGCGCTGGTGGACGCGGGCATCGCCCTCGACAGCGCCAACGACAATGGCGCCACGGCGCTGATGTATGCCGCCTCCGCCGGCAAGGCCGGCGTGGTGGAGAGGCTGCTCGCCCGTGGTGCCGATCCGACCCCCGAGACGCTGGATGGCTTCTCCGCGCTGGACCTCGCCTCCACCATCGAATGCCTCACGCTGCTGCGGCGCGCGACCAAAGAGGCCCGGGCCGCGGCCCCGGTCTGACGTCCAAGTGTCGCGTCGCGCTTTGTCTCGTGGACCCTGCGGTCTGCCCACGCTAATCCTGCTGTATCGGGACTGAGCGAGGACGCGGCGCATGACCTACCGTTGGTGGACACAAGCGACGGTGGATGCCCTCCTCGCCGAGGATGCGCCCTATGGCGACCTCACGACCGAAAGCCTCGGCCTCGCCGGGCGCGACGCGCGCCTCTCCATGGCCGTGCGCGGCGACACCACGCTGTGCGGGGTGGAACTCGCGCGCGAGCTTTTCCTCACGGCCGGCGCCAGGGCCGACCTGCTGGCGGCGAGCGGCGCGCGGGTGCCGCAGGGCGACACCTTCCTTCTCGCCGAGGGCGCGGCCGGCCCCATCTTCCGGGCGTGGAAGGTGGCGCAGACGCTGGTGGAATATCTCTCCGGCATCGCCACCCTCACCGCCGACATCGTGGCCGCAGCCCAGGCGGTGTCGCCCGAGGTGGCGGTGGTGACCACGCGCAAGACCCTGCCCGGCGCCAAGGCGCAGATGATCGCCGCCATCCGCGCCGGCGGCGCCTTCCCGCACCGGCTCGGCCTGTCCGAGACGCTGCTGCTGTTTCCCGAGCACGCCGCCTTCCTCGCCGATCCCGCCGAGGGCATCGCGCGGCTGCGCCGGCAGGCGCCGGAGAAGAAGGTGGTGGTGGAGGTGAAGACGCTGGAGGAGGCCGAGGCCGTGCTGCCCGCGCGGCCGGACGTGCTCCAGTGCGAGAAGATGACGCCGGACGACATCCGGCAGGTGGTCGCCCTCACCGCGGAACATTCTCCCGGCACGAAGGTGGCGGCGGCCGGCGGCGTCAATCTCTCCAACGCCGCCGCCTATGCTGCGGCTGGCGCCCATGTGCTGGTGACGTCGGCGCCCTATTGGGCGAAGCCCGCCGACGTGAAGGTGGTGATCGGCCCGGCCTGATCGGCGCCAGCCACCGGCTCTCGCACCGGATGATCTACCCTCACCCGTGAATTCGTCCGGCCCCGGCAAGAAATGACCGGACGGGACCGGGCGACTACGTAATTATACGTATGTTCGATACCGACAACACGGTGTGTCGCACGTGTCTCGTCTGTCGTGATCCTGTCGAACCTCGGACAAGCTTGCCGGCTGTCGGCTTTGCGACAGCTGGGCGCTCCCTGATTTCCATCGATTCCAGAATGGCTTGCGGCAATGGCACGCGGTTTGCGTGATCCTTGTCAGGCGCTGCTGGCGAATGGTGGGCGGCTTCGATGCTCCGGCTCACCACAGGCGCGGTTCAGGGCCAAGGGACTTAGGGTCACGGGACTTGAGGAAGACACCATGCTCGCGAAGTCTCCATCGGTGACATCTGGGCGCTCCGGCCGGTCCTCGGCGGAGGCTGGCGGTTCGGCGGCAGGGGCTGCGGCCGCCCGCACGGTCTTCCTCAACGACACCACGCTCCGCGATGGCGAGCAGGCGCCGGGCGTCGCCTTCACCCGCAAGGAGAAGATCGAGATCGCCGAGGCGCTCGCCGCCGCCGGCGTGCCCGAGATCGAGGCCGGCACGCCCGCCATGGGCGACGAGGAGATCGAGACGCTGCGCTCCATCGTCTCGCTCAAGCTGCCGCTGCGGGTCGCAGCTTGGTGCCGCATGAGCGAGGAAGACCTGTTCGCGGCGGTCTCCGCCGGGGTCAGCTACGTCAATCTCTCCATTCCCACTTCCGACCGCCAGCTCAAGGGCAAATTGAACCGCGATCGCGACTGGGCGCTCGCGGCCCTGAAGCATGTGGCGACGCTGGCCACCAAGCTCGGCTTCACGGTGGCCATCGGCTGCGAGGACGCCTCCCGCGCCGATCCCGATTTCCTGTGCCGGGTGGCCGAGGTGGCGCGGGAGGCGGGCGCCTTCCGCCTGCGCCTCGCCGATACGCTTGGTGTGCTCGATCCCTTCTCCACCTATGCGCTGGTGCGGCGCGTCGCCAATGCCACGGACCTTGAGATCGAGTTCCACGCCCACGACGATCTGGGCCTCGCCACCGCCAACACCCTCGCAGCTGTGACCGGCGGCGCCCGCCATGCCAGCGTGACCGTGGTCGGTCTCGGCGAGCGGGCCGGCAATGCGGCGCTGGAGGAAGTGGCCATCGCCCTGCGCCAGACCGCCCGCGCCGAAAGCGGCATCGACCCGCGCGCCCTGCGCCCGCTGGCGGAGAAGGTGATGGCCGCCGCCGGCCGCGCCATGCCGCGCACCAAGGCCATCGTGGGCGAGGACGTGTTCACCCACGAGAGCGGCATCCATGTTGCGGGCCTGCTGAAGGATCGCGGCACCTACGAGGCGCTGAACCCGGAACTGCTCGGCCGCTCCCACCGCGTGGTGCTGGGCAAGCATTCCGGCCTTGCCGCCATCTCCAAGGCCCTCGCCGACGAGGGGCTGGCGGTGGACGAGGCGCGGGGTCGCGCCATCCTCGCCCGGGTGCGCGACTTCTCGGTGCGCACCAAGGAGACGGTGACGCCCCAGGTGCTGCGTCGCCTCTACGAGGACAGCTTCACCGAAGAAGCGCTGAAGCGCCGCCACGCCGCCGTGATGGGAGCCTGATCCATGATCATGGGAAGCCCCAAGTGGCACGGTACCGAGGTGCCCCTCGCCACGGCGACCGCGCTGGATGCGCCGGCTGCGTCCTTCACGGTGTGGCAGCTGATCCGCGAGGACGTGAACTGCGTGAAGGCGCGGGACCCGGCGGCCCGGCACACGTTCGAGATCGTGCTCACCTATCCCGGCGTCCACGCCATCATCTGGCATCGGCTCGCCAGCCGGCTGTGGCGGCGGGGGGTGAAGTTCCCGGCCCGCTTCCTCTCCTGGCTGGGCCGTTTCCTGACCAATGTAGACATCCACCCCGGCGCCACCATTGGCCGGCGCTTCTTCATCGATCACGGCGCGTGCGTGGTGATCGGCGAGACCGCCGAGATCGGCGATGATGTCACCCTGTACCATGGCGTGACCCTGGGCGGCACGTCCTGGACGGCGGGCAAGCGCCATCCCACCCTGCGCAACGGCGTGCTGGTGGGCGCGGGCGCCAAGATCCTCGGGCCGATCACGGTGGGGGCCGGCTGCCGGGTCGGCGCCAATTCGGTGGTGATCGAGGATGTCCCGCCGGCCATGACGGTGGTGGGTATTCCCGGCCGGGTGGTGAAGCCCACCTCGGACCGCCGCAAGCTCGGCGACGGCCGCATCGACCTTGAGCACCATCTCATGCCGGACCCGGTGGGCGAGGCCATCGTCTCCCTGCTGGACCGGATCGAGTTCCTCGAGGCCCGCCTCACCCACCTGCAGGGCGAGCGCCAGCGCGGCCGGCCGGCGAGCGCGGACGAGGCGGCCTGACATCCCGGACTTGGGTTGGCCGGACTTGGGTTGACCAGACTTGGGCTGATCGACAGGAGAAAGAGCGACATGTCCATCATCGACAAGCTGAAGTCTCTCGGAAGCGCCGAGGAGTTCTTCGAGGTGCTGCAGGTGGAATACCAGCCGGAAGTGCTGCAGGTGCTGCGCCTCCATATCCTGCGGCGCATGGGCCAGTACCTCGTCTCCGCCGAGTTCGACGGCATGAGCGAGGAGGAGATCTATTCCGCCGCCCAGACCATGCTGGGGCAGGCCTATGCCGACTTCATCAAGTCCAACCCCATGGCGGAACGGGTGTTCAAGGTGCTGAAGGAGCACGATCCGAACCGCCCGGCGGCCCCCGCCGCCAAGCCCGCCTTCGTCCAGCTCGGCTCGCTCAAGACCGGAAGCTGAGACCGTCTCGCCCCGCCCCTCCGCGCAGCCGCGCGGATGAAGGCGGGGCCACCCTTCCGCCGGAGTGCCCCGAAGTGCTCCGGCCGGCTGCCCTCTCCCTGCTTTTTGTTCGTTGATGTTGACGTTGTTTTATTTTTTCATCCGGCTGGTCGCTCGGCCGTGTGCGGGGAGAGGGCAGATTTCCTTGAGAACCGGCGCCGATGCGCGCCGATGGCCACTGCGCGGATGATCCCGGCCGCGTGCCAAGACCCCCGGGCCGGTCCCCGCGGTGGGCTGGCCCCGGTCCGGGCGCGCGTCCGGACCCGGCGCATGGGTGGCGCCAGAACCGCCCAGATCCCTTACGCAAGGCCAGAAGCCGTGTGATCCTGCCCCATTCGGGCGGACCATGCCGGCCCCCGCGCGCCTTCCCCTCTGGCTTTCCGGGCTTTTCCAGATCGCACGGCGCTGCGCCGGTCCCTTGCCGCCTCGCCCTGCCGCCGGGCGGGCACGAGCGTCATGCCGCCCGAGCGGGCGCACACGTCGCCTTTTCAGGCGTGGCCGGTGGTAGGCCGCTGCACCGCTCTGCGGGATGGTTTTCCGCATGGTGCAAATCAGCAGAAAATCGGCGCAAAACGACCCGTTTTTGCGGCAAAATCCCGCTCGATGCCACTATTTGTGCAGTGCGGCCGGCTTGAACCCCCGGACGGATGGGAGTAGTCAAGCGCCGCGTTCCTGCGGCGGCTCGTCTCATGTGCCGGCTCCGCAGCGGTTACCGGGGATTTGGGATGGCCCGCAACAAGATCGCCCTCATCGGGGCCGGCCAGATCGGCGGTACGCTCGCCCTTCTGGCTGGACTGAAGGAACTGGGCGACATCGTGCTGTTCGACGTCGCCGACGGCGTTCCCGACGGCAAGGCCCTGGACCTCGCCCAGCTCGCCCCCGTGGAGGGGTTCGACGCGGGCATCTGGGGCGCCTCCAGCTATGATGCCATCGCCGGTGCCGACGTGGTGATCGTCACCGCCGGCGTGCCGCGCAAGCCGGGCATGAGCCGCGACGACCTCCTCGCCATCAACCTCAAGGTGATGGAGCAGGTGGGCGCGGGCCTGCGCAAATATGCGCCTGACGCTTTCGTCATCTGCATCACCAATCCGCTCGATGCCATGGTCTGGGCGCTCCAGCGCACCAGCGGCCTGCCGCCGGAGAAGGTGGTGGGCATGGCCGGCGTGCTGGATTCCGCCCGCTTCCGCTTCTTCCTCTCCGAGGAGTTCGGCGTCTCGGTGGAGGATGTGACCGCCTTCGTCATGGGCGGGCACGGCGATACCATGGTGCCGCTGGTGCGCTATTCTGCCGTGGGCGGCATCCCGGTGCCGGACCTCATCCGCATGGGCTGGACCAGCGAGGAGCGCATCGCCGCCATCGTCCAGCGCGTGCGGGACGGCGGGGCGGAGATCGTCAACCTGCTCAAGACCGGCTCGGCCTTCTACGCGCCGGCCGCCGCCGCCATCGCCATGGCGGAGAGCTACCTGAAGGACAAGAAGCGCCTGCTCCCGGTCGCCGCACGGCTCGATGGGGAATACGGGCTCAGGGACATCTATCTCGGCGTGCCGGCCGTCATCGGCGCGCGGGGGGTGGAGCGTATCGTGGAGGTCGAGCTCGACCGGTCCGAGCGCGCCATGTTCGAAAGATCGGTCGCCGCAGTCGAAGGACTGGTGGAGGCCTGCCTGAAGATCGCACCCGGCCTCGGGAAGTGATCTCGCTCATGACGGCGTGCCGCAAGGCGCGCCGTTTTCGTGCCGGGGTACAACCGGCGTGGTGAAGGAGACGAGTGTTCCCCTCCTCGGGGGAGACCGCATCCTCGCTCCAGTCCTTCGGGCCGGGGCGGTGGCGCGGGTCCCCCTTCTGCGGTGGAGGCGGTCTTGACCGGGCGGTCCCGCAATTGCGCGGGACCCGGGACGGACCGGGGCGGGGAAAGGGACACATCGCAACCCTGAGGGACACGGAAGATGAATATTCACGAGTATCAGGCCAAGGCGCTGCTGAAGAGCTTCGGCGCCCCGGTCTCGCGCGGCATTCCCGTGCTGAAGGTCGAGGAGGCGGAAGCCGCCGCCAAGGAGCTGGGTGGCCCGCTCTGGGTGGTGAAGTCGCAGATTCACGCCGGCGGCCGTGGCAAGGGCAAGTTCAAGGAGCCCGAGGCCGGCGAGAAGGGCGGCGTGCGCCTCGCCAAGTCCGTGGATGAGGTGAAGGAGTTCGTCGGCCAGATGCTCGGCCGCACCCTCGTCACCATCCAGACCGGCCCGGCCGGCAAGCAGGTGAACCGCCTCTACATCGAGGAAGGCTCGGACATCGAGAAGGAGTTCTACATCTCCCTGCTCGTGGACCGCGTCACCTCGCGCGTGGCCTTCGTGGTCTCCACCGAAGGCGGCATGGACATCGAGGAAGTCGCCCACTCCACCCCTGAGAAGATCGTGACCTTCTCGGTGGACCCGGTGACCGGCGTGCAGGGCTTCCACGGCCGCAAGATCGCCAAGGCCCTCGGCCTGTCCGGCGAGCTCGCCAAGCAGGCCGGCAAGCTGGCCGAGGTGCTCTACACCGCCTTCGTCGAGACCGACATGGCGATGCTGGAGATCAACCCGCTCATCGTCACCAAGGACGGCAACCTGCGCGTGCTCGACGCCAAGGTGTCCTTCGATTCCAACTCCCTGTTCCGCCATCCCAAGCTCGTCGAGCTGCGCGACCTGACGGAAGAGGACGAGAAGGAGATCGAGGCGTCCAAGTACGACCTCGCCTACATCGCCCTCGACGGCACCATCGGCTGCATGGTCAACGGCGCGGGCCTCGCCATGGCGACCCTCGACATCATCCAGCTCTACGGCGAGAGCCCGGCGAACTTCCTCGACGTGGGCGGCGGCGCCAACGAGGAGAAGGTGACGGCGGCGTTCAAGATCATCACCGCCGACCCGAACGTGAAGGGCATCCTCGTCAACATCTTCGGCGGCATCATGAAGTGCGACGTGATCGCCAACGGCGTGATCGCGGCGGTGAAGGCGGTCGGCCTCCAGGTGCCCCTCGTGGTGCGCCTCGAAGGCACCAATGTGGAAGAAGGCAAGCAGATCATCCGTGAGAGCGGGCTCAATGTGATCCCCGCCGATGATCTCGATGATGCGGCGCAGAAGATCGTCGCGGCCGTGAAGAAGGAAGCTGCGTGATGTCCGTGCTGATCGACGCCAACACCAAGGTCATCACCCAGGGCTTCACCGGCAAGAACGGCACCTTCCACGCCCAGCAGGCCATCGCCTACGGGACGAAGATGGTCGGCGGCACCTCGCCGGGCAAGGGTGGCACCACCCACCTCAACCTGCCGGTGTTCGACACCGTGATCGAGGCCAAGGAAGCCACCGGCGCCGACGCCTCGGTGATCTATGTGCCGCCTCCGGGCGCCGCCGACGCCATCCTCGAGGCGATCGACGCGGAGATCCCGCTCATCGTCTGCATCACCGAGGGCATCCCGGTGCTCGACATGGTGAAGGTGAAGCGCGCCCTGTCCGGCTCCAAGTCGCGCCTCATCGGCCCCAACTGCCCCGGCATCGTCACCGCCGGCCAGTCGAAGATCGGCATCATGCCGGCCAACATCTTCAAGACCGGCTCGGTGGGCATCGTCTCGCGCTCCGGCACGCTGACCTACGAAGCCGTGTTCCAGACCACCCAGGAAGGCCTCGGCCAGACCTCGGCGGTGGGCATCGGCGGTGATCCTGTGAAGGGCACGGAATTCATCGACGTGCTGGAGATGTTCCTCGCCGACCCCAAGACCGAGTCGATCGTCATGATCGGCGAGATCGGCGGTTCGGCCGAGGAAGATGCGGCGCAGTTCATCGCCGATGAGGCGAAGAAGGGCCGCAAGAAGCCGATGGTGGGCTTCATCGCCGGCCGCACGGCCCCTCCCGGCCGTCGCATGGGCCATGCCGGTGCCATCATCTCCGGCGGCAAGGGCGGCGCCGAGGACAAGATCGCGGCCATGGAGGCGGCGGGCATCCGCGTGTCGCCCTCGCCGGCGCGCCTCGGCAAGACCCTCGTCGAGGTGCTGAAGGGCTGAGGGCCGTCCCCCGGCCCGGCCGGGGGATCGCCAACAGGATTGACCGGGGGGCGGGGACCTGGGCGAAAGCCTTGGAATTCCGCTCCCGCAAGGGCATCCGCCGCGCAATCGCCATGAAGTTCGGCGACTGGCGAGCGCGGTTCGGACGGGGCGAGGCGCCGGCCTTTCGGCCGGTGGCCGCCCTGCCCATATGAAGGTTGTCGAGCACTGCTGTCGAAGGCCGCCACGAGCCTCGCAGGGGTGACGGGGCGTCCGGCAAGGGCCGGGCGCCGGATTTGTGGCAGACGAGCGGCCTTGGGGCTTCATTTTCCGCGCGAAATGCGCTCAAGGAGAGTGAGGCGCCACGGTCTTCCGGGAACAAGCCCATGTCGCGCGCGGAACAGAACGACGTATTCCTGAACACCTCCTTCCTCTATGGCGCCAATGCCGCCTGGATCGAGGATCTCTACGCCCGCTATGAGACCGATCCCAATTCGGTCAGCGCTGAGTGGCAGGCCTTCTTCGCGGCGTTGAAGGACGATCCCAACCAGGTGATAGAGAACGCCCGCGGCGCCTCCTGGAAGAAGCCCAACTGGCCGGTGCACGCCAATGGCGAGCTGGTCTCGGCCATGGACGGCCAGTGGATCGAGGTGGAGAAGGCCATCGCCGACAAGGTGAAGGCCAAGGCGCAGAAGTCCGGCGTCGAGTTCTCCGCCACCGAGGTGCAGCAGGCCACCCGCGATTCCGTCAAGGCGCTGATGATGATCCGCGCCTACCGCATGCGCGGCCACCTGCACGCCAATCTCGACCCGCTCGGCCTGACACCGCCGCGCGAGGCGCCGGAGCTGGATCCGGCCTCCTACGGCTTCTACGAGGCCGACCTCGACCGCAAGATCTTCATCGACCACGTGCTGGGCCTCGAATTCGCGACCGTCCGCCAGATGGTCGCCATCCTGCGCCGCACCTATTGCGCCTCCATCGGCGTCGAGTTCATGCACATCTCTTCCCCGGAGGAGAAGGCCTGGATCCAGGAGCGCATTGAGGGGCCGGACAAGGAAGTCACCTTCACCCGCGAGGGCAAGCGCGCCATCCTCAACAAGCTGGTGGAGGCCGAGGGCTTCGAGAAGTTCCTCGATGTGAAGTTCACCGGCACCAAGCGCTTCGGCCTCGACGGCGGCGAGAGCCTGATCCCGGCGCTGGAGCAGATCATCAAGCGCGGCGGCAATCTGGGCGTGAAGGACATCGTGTTCGGCATGGCCCACCGCGGCCGTCTGAACGTGCTGACCCAGGTGATGGGCAAGCCGCACCGCGCCCTGTTCCACGAGTTCAAGGGTGGCTCCTGGGCCCCCGACGACGTGGAAGGCTCGGGCGACGTGAAGTATCACCTCGGCGCCTCGTCCGACCGCGAGTTCGACAACAACAAGGTCCACCTGTCGCTGACCGCCAACCCGTCGCACCTCGAGATCGTCGATCCGGTGGTGCTGGGCAAGGCCCGCGCCAAGCAGGACCAGCTGGGCGACACCGAGCGGACCAAGGTGCTGCCGCTGCTGCTGCACGGCGATGCCGCCTTCGCCGGCCAGGGCGTGGTGGCCGAGTGCCTCGGCCTCTCCGGCCTGAAGGGTCACCGCACGGGCGGTTCGATCCACTTCATCATCAACAACCAGATCGGCTTCACCACCAATCCGCGTTATTCGCGCTCCTCGCCCTATCCGTCGGATGTGGCGAAGATGATCGAGGCGCCGATCTTCCACTGCAACGGCGACGATCCGGAATCCGTGGTGTTCTGCGCCAAGGTGGCCACCGAGTTCCGCCAGCGCTTCCACAAGCCGGTGGTGGTGGACATGTTCTGCTACCGCCGCTTCGGCCACAACGAGGGTGACGAGCCCGCGTTCACCCAGCCGAAGATGTACAAGGTGATCCGCCAGCACGCGAGCGTGCTTGAGCTGTACACCAAGAAGCTGGAAGCCGAGGGCGTGGTGACTGCCGGTGAGGTGGACACCATGCGCAATGCGTGGCGCGACCGCCTCGAGGCCGAGCACGAGGCCGGCCAGGCCTACAAGCCCAACAAGGCCGACTGGCTCGACGGTCGCTGGGCCGGCTTCAAGCCCACCCACGAGGATGACGATCCGCGCCGCGGCAACACCGGCCTGCCGGAAGACGAGCTGAAGGCCATCGGCGCGAAGATCACCACCGTGCCGGAGGGCTTCCAGGTCCACCGCACCATCCAGCGCTTCCTCGACAACCGCAAGAAGGCGATCGAGGACGGCAAGGGCATCGACTGGGCGACCGGCGAGGCGCTCGCCTTCTCCTCCCTTCTGCTGGAAGGCCACCCGGTCCGCCTGTCGGGCCAGGACGTGGAGCGCGGGACCTTCTCCCAGCGCCACTCGGTGCTGCTCGACCAGGAGACCGAGGCCCGCTACAAGCCGTTCAACCACCTCTCCGAGACCCAGGCCAAGTACGAGGTCATCAATTCGATGCTCTCGGAAGAGGCGGTGCTCGGCTTCGAGTACGGCTACACGCTGTCCGAGCCCAACACCTTGGTGCTCTGGGAGGCGCAGTTCGGCGACTTCGCCAACGGCGCGCAGGTGGTGTTCGACCAGTTCATCTCCTCGGGCGAGCGCAAGTGGCTGCGCATGTCCGGCCTCGTCTGCCTGCTGCCGCACGGCTATGAGGGCCAGGGTCCGGAGCACTCCTCCGCCCGCCTCGAGCGCTATCTGCAGCTGTGCGCCGAGGACAACATGCAGGTGGCCAACGTCACCACCCCGGCCAACTACTTCCACATCCTGCGCCGGCAGATGAAGCGGGAATTCCGCAAGCCGCTCATCCTGATGACGCCCAAGTCGCTGCTGCGCCACAAGCGGGCGGTGTCCAACCTGTCGGACATGGTGACCGGCACCACCTTCCACCGCGTGCTGTGGGACGACGCCCAGTCGCACCCGGACGAGAACACCATCAAGCTCCAGCCGGACGACAAGATCCGCCGCGTCGTGCTGTCCTCGGGCAAGGTCTATTACGACCTGCTGGAGGAGCGCGAGAAGCGGGGCGTGGACGACGTCTACCTGCTGCGCGTGGAGCAGCTCTATCCGTTCCCGCTCAAGACGCTGGTGCAGGAGCTCGGCCGCTTCAAGAATGCCGAGGTCGTGTGGTGCCAGGAGGAGCCGAAGAACCAGGGGTCCTGGGCCTTCGTGCAGCCCTATCTGGAGTGGGTGCTGGAGCAGGCGGGCGGTGCCGCGCGGCGTCCGCGCTATGCCGGCCGTCCGGCGTCGGCCGCCACGGCCACCGGCCTCATGTCCAAGCACATGGCGCAGCTCAAGGCCTTCCTTGAGGAAGCCCTGGGCTGATCCGACACCCGAAGAACCGCCCCGAAAGAGGACGCGCCGTGCCGCACTTCCTGCTCCGCCTCTCCCCGCCGCGCCCGAGCTTTCCCTCGGACGCGAGCGCGGCCGAGATGGACGCCATGGGCGCGCACTTCGCCTTCTGGCAGGCCGAGGCGGAGGCCGGCACGGCCCTCGCCGTCGGTCCGGTGGCGGACCCGGCGGGCATCTGGGGGATGGCCGTCATCGAAGTACCCGACGAGGCCGCCGCGACCGGCCTCTCGCTTCGGGATCCCGTCATCAAGGCGGACCTGGGCTTCACCTATGCGGTGATGCCCATTCTGTCGCTCATCGAGCGCCGGGCGCCACGCCCGGCCCAAGCCGAAGTCTGAGGGAGGCCCCCTCAAGGGGCGAACACAATGACCGAGATCCGCGTGCCCACCCTGGGCGAGTCCGTTACCGAGGCGACCATCGGCAAGTGGTTCAAGAAGCCCGGCGAGGCCGTCAAGGCCGATGAGCCGCTGGTGGAGCTCGAGACCGACAAGGTGACCGTCGAGGTGCCGGCTCCGGCCTCGGGCGTCCTCTCCGAGATCATCGCCAAGGACGGCGAGACCGTCGGTGTTGGCGCGCTGCTCGGCAATATCGGCGCCGGCTCGGGCGCCGAGGCCGCTCCGGCCGCTGCCGCCGCAGCTCCCGCTCCCGCCGCTGCACCCGCGCCGGCTCCTGCCGCCGCTCCCGCCGCCGCTGTTGCGGCCGGCAGCAACGGCCCGGCCGTTGGCCGCATCGCCGCCGAGACCGGCGTGAACCCGGCCGACGTCTCCGGCTCCGGCAAGGACGGCCGCGTCACCAAGGGCGACATGCTGGCGGCCATCGCCGCCGGCGCGTCGGCCGCCGCTGCGCCCGCCCCGGTTGCGGTGCGCGCCCCCTCCGCGCCGACCGACGCCGCCCGCGAGGAGCGGGTGAAGATGACCAAGCTGCGCCAGACCATCGCGCGCCGCCTGAAGGACGCCCAGAACACCGCCGCCATGCTCACCACGTTCAACGACGTGGACATGACCGCGGTGATGAGCCTGCGCAGCCAGTTCAAGGATGCGTTCGAGAAGAAGCACGGCACCAAGCTCGGCTTCATGGGCTTCTTCACCAAGGCGGTGATCGCGGCGCTGAAGGACATCCCGGCGGTGAACGCCGAGATCGACGGCCAGGACCTCGTCTACAAGAACTACTACAACATCGGTATCGCGGTGGGCACCGAGAAGGGCCTCGTGGTTCCGGTGGTGCGCGACGCGGACCTGCTCTCCGTCGCCGAGATCGAGAAGGCCATCGCTGGCTACGGCCGCAAGGCGCGTGACGGCAAGCTCGGCATCGAGGAGATGCAGGGCGGCACCTTCACCATCACCAACGGCGGCATCTACGGCTCGCTGATGTCCACCCCCATCCTCAATGCGCCGCAGTCGGGCATCCTCGGCATGCACCGCATCGAGGAGCGCCCGGTGGTGATCAAGGGGCAGATCGTGATCCGCCCGATGATGTACCTCGCCCTCTCCTACGACCACCGCATCGTCGACGGCCGCGAGGCCGTGACCTTCCTGGTGCGCGTGAAGGAGACCCTGGAAGATCCCGCGCGTCTCGTGCTGGATCTGTGAGGATGTGAGGGGAGCCCTAAGGGCTCCCCTTTGCCTTTCCGGCTTGGTGGCCGGCGAATTCCTATCGGGCTGTGGCAGCCCACATCACCTTGATCGGAGCCGGCCGCCCGGCATCGCGATGGATGCGGTCCCGGAGCGGACGACGGCGTGATCGAGGTCTGGAGACTTCATCGATGTCCTACGATCTCACCATCATCGGCACCGGCCCCGGCGGCTATGTGTGCGCCATTCGCGCGGCCCAGCTCGGCCTCAAGGTCGCGGTGGTGGAGAAGCGCGGCACCCATGGTGGCACCTGCCTGAACGTGGGCTGCATCCCCTCCAAGGCGCTGCTCTATGCCTCCGAGCTGTTCGAGGAAGCCGGCCACAAGTTCGGCGAGATGGGCATCGGAGTCCCGGCTCCCAAGCTCGATCTGCCCGCCATGCTGGCCTTCAAGGACCGCGGCGTGGACGGCAACGTGAAGGGCGTCGAGTTCCTGCTGAAGAAGAACAAGGTCGACGTCTACATGGGCGCCGGCAAGATTCTCGGCCCCGGCAAGGTGGAAGTCACCCTCAACGCCGACGGCAAGGTCGAGGTGCTGGAGACGAAGAACATCGTCATCGCCACTGGCTCCGACGTCGCCCCGCTGCCGGGCGTGACCATCGACGAGGAGCGCATCGTCTCCTCCACCGGCGCGCTGAAGCTGCCCAAGGTGCCCGGCAAGCTCGTCGTGGTGGGCGCGGGTGTCATCGGCCTGGAACTGGGCTCGGTGTGGCGCCGCCTCGGTGCGCAGGTCACCGTGGTGGAATTCCTCGACCGCATCCTGCCCGGCATGGATTCGGACGTGGCCAAGTCCTTCCAGCGTATCCTCGACAAGCAGGGCTTCACCTTCAAGCTCGGCACCAAGGTCACGGGCGTCGACACCAAGGGCAAGACGCTCAAGGTCTCGGTGGAGCCCGCCGCCGGCGGCGCCGCCGAGGTGCTGGAGGCGGACGTGGTGCTGGTCGCCATCGGCCGCATCCCCTTCACCGCCGGCCTCGGGTTGGAGGAGGCGGGTGTTGCCAAGGATGCGCGCGGCCGCGTGGTCACCGACCATCACTTCGCCACCAACGTGCCCGGCATCTACGCCATCGGCGACGTGATCGTCGGCCCCATGCTCGCCCACAAGGCCGAGGACGAGGGCGTGGCGCTGGCGGAGCAGCTGGCCGGCAAGGCGGGCCACGTGAACTATGACGTGATCCCCGGCGTGGTCTACACCTTCCCGGAGGTCGCTTCCGTCGGCAAGACCGAGGACGATCTGAAGGCCGCGGGCGTCGCCTACAAGGTCGGCAAGTTCCCCTTCACCGCCAACGGCCGCACCAAGGTGAACAACACCACGGACGGCTTCGTGAAGATCATCGCCGACGCCGCCACCGACAAGGTGCTGGGCGCCCACATCATCGGCCCCGAGGCTGGCGAGATGATCCACGAATGCGCGGTGCTGATGGAGTTCGGCGGCTCGTCGGAAGACCTCGCCCGCACCTGCCACGCCCATCCCACCCGCTCGGAAGCGGTGAAGGAAGCGGCCATGGCCGTGGAGAAGCGCGCCATCCACATGTGAGGGCGCGGCGGGCCCGTGAGCTTGCCTCAGGGGGCCCGCGATCAGCCCGCGCGGCGCTTGAGCGTGGCAAGGAGCATAAAAGGCCGGCGGGGCATCCCGCCGGCCTTTTGCGTTCCGTGCATAAAAAAGCCCCGGCCCGAGGGCCGGGGAACGGAGGTTCCTTCCGGGAGGAAGCCGAGGCGCGCGCGCCGAAATCAGCCGCCCTTCTGGGTCACCGGATTGCTGGCGGTGGTGGTGGTGTCGCCGATGGAGGCGTTGGTCATGCCCGGGCACGCGAGCGCCGGGCCGGCGAGGACGCTCAGGGCGCACACGACGAAAGCGATCCGCTTCATCTTCCTCTCCTGCCTGTCACGTATCAACGCGCTGATTAGGCCAGAGAAAGGCCCGGCGGGAAAGCCCTCCGCCCGTACCGCACGATCACGAACATGCGCAGCTTGGCTGTCATGCCATCCGCCTCGGCCTTCGACCGAGGCCGTGCGGGCCGCGCTCAGGCGCCGCGCGGGCTTTGACCGAAGGCCCATGAGTCAAGCGCACGGGCCTTCAGGGCAATAATCCCTCAGCGCGAGGCGTCGTCCGGCTGGGCGAGGATCAGCGCCCAATAGACCTTGTACTTGGAATTGGGGGCGTTGGCCGTGGCGATGCCCATGCGGGTCACGCCCGGCTCCAGCATGTTCTTGTTGTGCGAGGGGGAATCGCGCCAGCCGGAGAAGGCCTCGGCCAAGGTGTGGTAGCCGGCGCCCACATTCTCCACCGCCCGCTTCGCGTCATAGCCCGAGGCCTTGATGCGGGTGATGAAATTGCGCCCGCCCACTTCGTGGGAGAGGTTGTCCGCCTTGGCCATGGCGTTGGCCTGGTCCTGGGCGAGGCGGCTCAGCGTGTCGTCGATGGTCACCGCCGGCAGGCCGCGCGCGGTCCGGTAGTCGGAGAGGAGGGAGGCCGCGGCGGCGGCGTCCACCGGCTTACCGGTCTTGGCGAGGTTGATGTAGAAGGCCGGCTGGGTGTCGATCTGCTCGGTGGTGGCGCAGCCGGCGAGGACGGCGAGAAGCGCAAGGCCGGCACCGGCGAGGAGGGAGCGGCGGAGAATCTGTTCGCGCATGTCTCGGCTTCCGGCTGGCCTTTTCGGGCGGGCTTTCGGGGGGCGGGCCCCCGGCATTCCCCCTGTCTTGTGCGCCGGGAGGGTTGAGGAAGCGTTAGCGCGCCCGGCCCTCCCGGCCCCGGCCTATTGCAGCGGATCGGGCGGCGACGGCGGCGGGGGCACCATGTCGCGGGGGGCGCGGGCCAGCGCCGCCCAGGGCTGGGCCACCATGCCCACATGCGCCTTGCGGAAGCGCGAGAGCACCTGGAAGTGCAGGTCGCTCTTCACGGTCAACGCATAGTCCACGTTGGCCACCACGCAGCGCAGCTCGAACACGATGCCGGCGTCGGCGAACTTCATCAGGAACACGCGCGGCGGCGGCGTCTGGAGCACCTGCGGATGGTCGCAGGCGCAGCCGACCAGGATGTCGCGCACCTCCTCCGGGTCGCTGTCATAGGAGACGGTGACGGCGACGATGATGCGGCCGGTGGTGTTGGAGTGCGTCCAGTTCTTCACCATGCCGGTGATGAGGTCGGCATTGGGGACGATCACCGTGGCGCGCTCGAAGGTCTCGATCTCGGTGGAACGCACCGAGATGCGTCGCACATAGCCTTCCTCGCCCTTCACGTTGATGGTGTCGCCCACCCGGATCGGCCGCTCGGCGAGCAGGATCAGGCCGGAGACGAAGTTCGACACCACCGACTGAAGGCCGAAACCGATACCGACCGAGAGGGCACCGGCGACCAGCGCGATGTTCTCGAGGTTCAGCCCCAGCTGCCCCATGGCGACCATCACGGCGATGATGGTGCCTACATAGCCGACGATGGTGGAGATGGAGGATTGCAGCGAGGGCTCAAGCCCCGTGCGGGGCAGGAGGGCGCTCGACACCCATTTCTGCAGGCCGCGCGCCGCCGCGAGGCTGACGAGCAGCAGCAGCACGGCATAGACCACGCTCCACAGCGTGATGGTGGCGTTGCCGATGCGCACGCCGAAGGAGACGCGCTCCACCGTCTCCATCATGTCGGCGGTGGAGGTGCCCCAGCTGCCGACGATGAGGAAGGCGGCGACGACAAAGAGCTGGAGCTTGAGCAGGCCGGAGGCGATGACGCCGATCAGCTCCACCCGCTCCGGCTTCAGGCCCAGCATGCTGGAGATCATCCGCGCGCGATGGGTCTCGGCCGAAAGTCCCTCGCCGAAGAAGGCATCGATGAGGGCGTAGAGCAGATAGAGCACGCCGAGCACGGCGGCGGCGATGACCATGCGCGCGGCGACGAAGGCCGCGAAGCTGATGTAGCCGGCCACCAGCGCCCCGATGAGCGCGAACACCGCCACCCACACGAACAGGCGGATGTAGCGCGGCGGTGCCGGTGCCGGGCCGGTGGCGGCGATGGCCGCGGCGTCGGTGGTCGCCGAGTCCTTCGTCGTATCCGCATCGGCCTCCGCGCGGGCGGCGCCGACGAGGAAGCGCGAGATGAAGCCGGCGATGAGCAGCGACATGATCGCGCTCGTCACCACCGTCAGTCCCACGGGCGCGAACAGCACCCGGTGCAGGGCGTTGAGCGCGGCCGCGATGGCCAGCGTCCACACGGTGAAGGAGAAATAGCGGAAGGTGAGGGCGGCAGCGCCGTCCGAGAGCGGCGGCAGGCGGCGCCATGGCTCGTTCGGCGCCAGGAAGGCGCGGCCCACGGCGTTGCCGATGGCCTTGATGAAGATGGCGATGAGGATGCCCTGCACCAGCTCCTCGGCGCGGGGCGGAATGATCTCGAAGGCGCCGATGAAGGCGATGGCGGCCATGGCTGCGGCCGGCGCGACCGTGGCGTTCAGGAACAGCACCTTCATCGCCTCGCGCGCCGCGCGCAGGCGGGTGAAGCTCTCGCCCTCGGCCGGCGCGGGGGTGCGCAGGCGCTTGCGCAGCAGGCGTCCGCCCGCCACCACGGCCGCCATGATGGCGAGGCCGCCGATGACGATGCCGATGACGGCCAGCGGCGACAGGCGCCGCACCGAATAGGCGCGCCAGTCGTTGCCGAAGTAGCGCAGCGCGCGGAACTCGGAATTCAGCGCGTTGAAGGCGTTGGTCCACAGGTCGGGGTCGAGGACCGAATCCACCCGCTCGAACAGCTGGCCGGTGAACAAGGCGCGGCGGCGCGAGCTGATGCGGTCGGAAATCTGGTCGCCGCGCAGCACCAGCGCGCGGTTCTGCTTCAGGACGGCGCCGAGTTCGGCGGAGATCTTGGTGAGCCGCTCGCGGTCGGCGGCGACGGTCGGCTCCTCGGTGGCGCCTTCGGCGGGCTTGGGGCCGAGGCCGCTGAGGCGGCTCTCCGCATCGGCGACGCGGGGAGCGATCTGGTCGGAGACGGCGGCGAGGTCCTTGCGGGCCGGATCGAGGCGCTGGCGCAGTTCATCGAGGTCGCCGGGGCGCAGGCCTTCCACCGCGAGGGCGGCGTCGATGGAATCGAGGGCGGAGCGGGCCGCCTCCATCTTCTCGCGGGCGGCGACGATGGTCGGATCGGGCGGCACCGGCGCGGGCTTGGCCACCGGCTGCGTCGGCGTGGCATCGCCGGCGGCGGGCGCGGGGGTGCCGGCTGCGGCGGGGGGCGCGGCGGCAGCATTGGGCGCGGCGGCGGCGGGCGCAGCCTGTCCGTGGCCCTGTGTCTGGCCCTGTCCCTGCTGTTGTCCCTGCGCCGGCGGGCTGGCGGCCTGCTGGGCGCCGGCCTGGGCCAGGGGGAAAACCGACAGGGCGAGCGCGACCAGAAAGGCCGCGGACGTCTTCACCTTCATATTGAACCTCCGCGGCGGCGTTCCTGTCGCCCGAAGGCGGCAGCCTCGTGGCGGATGGGGGATAAAGGCGTAAAGGTCGCCCCAAACCGCGACAAAAGCGCTGGAAAGACCCGCACCTTTGCCGCTATCTCGTCATCCCCCGGTAGCGATGAGGCTTTCCTGATGACCGCCGATGCTTCCGTCAAGCCCGAGCTGCGGGCAAACGTCCCCGATGCGCTGACGCTGGCGACCGAACTGATCCGGGCGCCGTCCGTCACCCCCGATTCGGGCGGCGCGCTGGAAATCGTCGCCCGCCGTCTGGAGGCCTTCGGGTACCATGTGGAGCGCCTGACCTTCGACAGCGGCGGCATCCCCATCCCCAACATCTACGCCCGCATCGGCACCGGCTCGCCCAACCTCTGCTTCGCCGGCCATGTGGACGTGGTGCCCGAGGGCGATCCCGCCCACTGGCTGCATGGGCCGTTCGCCGGCACCGTGGAGGATGGCAAGCTCTTCGGCCGCGGCGCGGTGGACATGAAGGGGGCGGTGGCCGCCTTCCTCGCCGCCGCGCTCAGCCATGGCCGGCCGGAGACCGGCAGCCTCTCCTTCCTCATCACCGGCGACGAGGAAGGCCCGGCCCTCGACGGCACGGTGAAGGTGGTGGAGTGGCTGAAGGAGAGGGGCGAGGTCATCGACCACTGCGTCCTCGGCGAGCCCACCAACCCCAACGCCATGGGCGATGCCTTCAAGGTGGGCCGGCGCGGCAGCCTCTCCGGCATCCTCACGGTGAAGGGGGTGCAGGGGCACGTCGCCTATCCGCACCTCGCCGACAATCCCATTCCGCGCCTCCTGAAGCTGGTGGGCGAGCTGACGTCGGCGCCCCTCGACCACGGCTCGGACTTCTTCCCGCCCTCCAATCTGGAGGTGGTCTCCATCGATGTGGGCAATCCGGTGTTCAACCTGATTCCGGCCGAGGCCACCGCCCGCTTCAACGTGCGCTTCAACGACCTCTATTCGCTGGAGACGCTGAAGTCCGAGATCATCCGCCGGATCGACGGCGCCGGCCTTACCTACGATCTCGCCTTCCAGCCCGGCGCCAGCCAGAGCTTCCTCACCGCCCCCGGACCCTTCGTGGAGCTGGTGGCGGATGCGGTGGAGGCGGAGACCGGCCGGCGGCCGGAGGCCTCCACCTCCGGTGGTACCTCGGATGCGCGCTTCATCAAGGACATCTGCCCGGTGGTGGAGTTTGGCCTCGTCGGCCAGACCATGCACAAGGTGGACGAGGCGACGCCCGTCGCCGACCTCGAGGTGCTGACCCGCATCTATTCCCGCATCATCGCGCGCTATTTCGCCACCTTCGGCTGAGCGGACGCCCCCATGACCGAGACCATTCCCGGCGAAACCGCCTCCACCCTCGACGTGGATGGCCGCGCCATCGCCATCCGCGCCATCCCCGGCGCGGCGCCCGGCCTGTTCTGGCTCGGCGGCTTCAAGTCCGACATGACCGGCACCAAGGCCGAGCACCTCGCCCGCTGGGCGCAGGCGCGGGGGCAGGCCAATGTACGGTTCGACTATTCCGGCCATGGCGCATCGGGCGGGGCGTTCGAGGAGAGCACCGTCTCGCGCTGGCTCAACGAGGCGCTGGCGGTGTTCGACCACGCCACCTCCGGCGAACAGGTGGTCATCGGCTCGTCCATGGGCGGCTGGATCGCGCTGCTGCTGGCCCGCGCCCTCGCGGCGCGGGGGGAGAAAAGGCTGAAGGGGCTGGTGCTGGTGGCGCCGGCGCCGGACTTCACCGAGGCCCTCATGTGGGACAAGTTCCCGCCCCCGGTGCGCGAGCTGATCGAGACCTCCGGGCGCTTCCTCAAGCCGACGCTCTATGGCGAGGAGCCCTATGTCATCACCCGCGAGCTGATCGAGGACGGGCGCCGCCATCTGCTGCTCGGCGCGCCGTTCGCGGTGGGCTGCCCGGTGCGCATCCTTCAGGGCGCGCGGGACGAGGACGTGCCGTGGGAACACGCCATGCGCCTCGTGAGCTGCCTCGCCGAGGACGACGTGGTGTTCTCCCTCATCAAGGACGGCGACCACCGCCTGTCCCGCCCGGAGGATCTGGAGCGGCTGACGGAGGCGGTGGAGGGGCTGGTGTGAGAGGGGCGTCTCTGCCGGTCGAGGCGTGCGGGGACACGCGATACGAGAACCACCGTCATGGCCGGGCTTGTCCCGGCCATCCACGTCGTTCCGCTGGTGCAAAGGTTTGGCGTCCGTGCCCGGCCTTACCACGTGGATGCCCGGGACAAGCCCGGGCATGACGAAGACGCGGTGAGACGAAGCCGGCGCCCCGCCCCTCAGCGGCGCATCTGCTGGAGCAGGACGAGGTCGGGATAGCCGTCCGGCAGCAGGCCGGCGCGGGCCTGATAGTCCTGGATGGCGACGCGGCTCTTCTGGCCGAGGATGCCGTCCACGTTGCCGATGTCGTAGCCCATCTGGGCGAGCCGGCCCTGGATTTCCTGCCGCTCGGCCTTGGAGAGGCCGCGCTCCTCCTTCGGCCAGGACTGGACGAAGGCGCCGCCGCCGCGCAGCCGGTCGGCGAGATGGCCGATGGCGAGGGCGTAGGCGTCGGCCGGGTTGTACTTCAGGATGGCGTCGAAATTCCGCATCATCAGGAAGGCGGGGCCGTTGGCGCCGCCCGGCAGCAGCAGATAGGCGGTATCGGTGGGGCGCGGGAAGGCGACGCCGTTGGCGCGGCGCACGCCGAGCGCGTTCCATTCCCCCAGCGTCTTCTTGTTGCTGCGGCTGGCGAGGCGGTAGTCGAAGCCCTGCGGCAGCGCCACCTCATAGCCCCACGCCTTGCCGAATTCCCAGCCGTCCAGCTTCAGATTGTTGGCGGTGGAGGCGATGATGTCGGGGATGGAATCCACCACGTTGCGCTTGCCGTCGCCGTCGAAGTCCACCGCGAAGCGCTGGAACGAGGTGGGCATGAACTGGGTGGGGCCGAACGCGCCCGCCCACGACCCCTTCAGGTGGTCGTAGGGCACGTCGCCCTTTTCCAGGATCTGCAGGGTGGCGATGAACTCGTCACGGAAATAGTCCTGCCGCCGGCCGATGCAGGCGAGGGTGGCGGTGGATTCCAGCACGTTGCGCCGGCCGATGCCGTCCGGGTCGCCATAGGTGGATTCGATGCCCCAGATGGCGGTCACGGCGTAGCGGTCGACGCCATAGGCCTTTTCCGCCCGGTCGAAGATGGGCTTGTAGCGCTCCAGAATCTCCCGGCCCTTCTTCACGCGCGTCTCGGTGACGAGCATGTTCACATAGGCGCCGATGGGCTTGGAGAATTCCGGCTGGCTGTCGAGATAGTCCATGATCTTCATCTGCGGTTGCAGCGAAGCGGTGTACGTCTCGAAGGTGCGGCGGGAGACGCCCTTGGACTGGGCCAGCGGCCACAGATTGGCGATGCACTGGGGGAAGTTCGCCTCGGCCTGGGCGATGGCCTGCGGCGTCATCAGCGGATGGCCGGCGCCGGCCGGCGGGGTCTGCTGGGCCGGCGGGAAGCCGAAGATGGAGCCGGTCGTCTGGGCCTGTCCAGCGGCGGGGCTGACGAGACCGGCAAACAGCGCGAGCGTCACGGCCACGCCGCTTCCGAAGGTGGTCCTTTCGCGCGTCGTCGATGCCATCTTGAAAGCCTTCCCTTTCCGGCCTGCCGCGAGGGCGCCGGGATGATCGTCTGAGGCTCCTACTGGGCGGCAATATGGTTGCGTCGCGGTTAATGGATGGCAAGTTTCAGCGGCGGGTATGCCGTTGGGGCGGCATTAACCGAAGTTGGGGAACACGGCCGCGATCTCTGCCGTTGCCACTCGGCTGCCATAGGGGCAGGAAAGGTTGACAGGCGGCGGCGTGCCGCGCAGGGCGCCGTCCGCGCCGAGCTGTGCTAGACGACGGGCGTGGGTATTCAGGAGGGGCATTACTCAAGATGCGTAGACCCATTCGCAAGGCGATCCTACCCGTCGCGGGCCTCGGCACGCGCTTCCTTCCGGCGACCAAGGCGGTGCCGAAGGAGATGCTGACGGTGGTGGACCGGCCCGTCGTGCAGCACGTGGTGGACGAAGCCCGCGCCGCCGGCATCGAGCACATCGTTTTCGTCACCGGCCGCAACAAGGCGGTGATCGAGGACCATTTCGACCGCCAGTTCGAGCTGGAGCGCACGCTTCAGGAGCGCGGCAAGGTCAAGGAGCTGGAACAGCTCGACCGCGACACGCCCAAGGCCGGCACCACCTCCTTCACCCGCCAGCAGCTGCCCCTGGGCCTCGGCCATGCGGTATGGTGCGCGCGCGACATCATCGGCGACGAGCCGTTCGCGCTGCTGCTGCCGGACATGCTGCACATGCCCAAGGCCGGCAATGGCAACGGCCACGGCTGCCTCGGCTCCATGGTCGAGGCCTACAACGAGACCGGCGGCAACGTGGTGGCGGTGTACGAGGTGCCTGACGACCAGACCCACCAGTACGGCATCGTCGGCACCGGAGCCGATGCGGCGAAGGGCGCCAAGGCCATCACCCAGATGGTCGAGAAGCCCAAGGCCGGCACCGCGCCGAGCAACCTCGCCATCTCCGGCCGCTACATTCTCCAGCCCGGCATCTTCGACCTGCTCGCCAAGCAGGAGCGCGGCGCCGGTAACGAGATCCAGCTCACCGATTCCATGCTGAAGCTGAAGGAAACCGAGCCGTTCTACGCGGTGCGGTTCGACGGCGCGGTCTATGACTGCGGCTCGAAGATCGGCTTCCTCATGGCCAACGTCGCCTATGCGCTGTCCCGCCCCGACATCGAGGGCGAGTTCCGCGCCGAGCTGAAGGCGATGCTGGGCGGGAACTGAGGGGCGGCGGCTGCGTTCGCGCAACCGCCATAGCCTTCCGGCCGCATCGTGTTGAGGACTGTCGTCATGGCCGGGCTTGTCCCGGCCATCCACGTCGGGCCGAAAGAGCCTGGCGCCGCGGATTTATTCCCAGCCGATCCACGTGGATACCCGGGACAAGCCCGGGCATGACGGTGGTTCAGGCATGACCGCTGCGCGAGCGGAAGCTGTGCCCGCGCCCCCTCATCCGTCTCGCGGCTCGCGCCGCGATCCACCTTCTCCCGCGCGGGGAGAAGGGAACCCCGCTTACTCCGCCGCGACCGCCGTCGGGGCCGGCGGGTTGCGGAAGCGGGCGAGGAGGTCCTTCTCCTCGGCCTTGGCGGCCTCCAGGTGCCGCACCTTCACGGGACCGAAGCCGCGGATCTTCTCCGGGATGGAGGCGATGGCGACGGCGAGCGCATGGTTGGCGGGATCGAGCTTCGCCAGCAGCTCGCCCACCGTGCGCTCATACTCCGCGATCAGCGCCCGCTCGGTCTTGCGTTCTTCCGTGTAGCCGAACACATCCAGCGCCGTGCCGCGCAGGCCCTTCAGCTTCGCCAGCAGGGAAAAGCCCTTCATCATCCACGGCCCGAGGGTGATCTTGCGCGGCTCCCCCGTCGCGTCGTTGCGGCGGGCGAGGAGCGGCGGGGCGAGGTAGAACTCGAACCTGAGATCGCCGTCGAAGGCCGCGTCCGCCTGGGCGCGGAAGGCGCCGTCGGCATAGAGCCGGGCGACCTCGTATTCGTCCTTGTAGGCCATGAGCTTGTAGAAATTCTTCGCCACCGCCTCGGCGAGACCGCCACGGCCGGGCGTCTTGGCCTGCTCGGCCGCGCGCACCTTGTCCACCAGCGCGGTGTAGCGGGCCGCATAGGCGGCGTTCTGGTAGCGCGTGAGATCGGCCACGCGGCGGGCGATCACCTCATCGAGGCTCTGGGAGAGGCGCCGGGCGTCGCTGGAGACCGTGCCCTTGGGCGTCGCGATGGCCTCCACCGCCTTGGGATCGTGGGCGGCGCGGCGGCCCCAGAGGAAGGCGGCCTTGTTCATGGCCACCGCTTCCCCGTTCAGCTCGATGGCCCGCTCGATGGCGGCGGCCGAGAGGGGCAGGGCGCCGAACTGGTAGGCGTAGCCCACCATGAAGATGTTCTGCGCCAGCGCATTGCCGAACAGCGCCTGGGCGAGGCGGCTCGCCTCGATGAAGTGGGTCTGCGGCTCGCCCACCAGATCGCGGATGGTGCGCTTGATGCGCTCGGTGGGCAGCGAATAGTCGGCATTGCGGGTGAAGTCGCCGGGCAGCACCTCGTGGGTGTTCACCACCACGATGGTCTTGCCCGGCTTCACCGCCGCCAGCACCTTCTTGGTGCCGGCCACCACCAGATCGCCGCCCAGCACCACGTCCGCCCCGCGCGCCGGCACGCGGATGGCGGTGATGTCGGCGGGGTCGTTGGCGAGGCGGATGTGGCTGTAGACGGCGCCACCCTTCTGGGCGAGGCCGGCCATGTCGATCATGCCGCAGGCCTTGCCTTCCAGATGCGCCGCCATGCCGAGGATGGCGCCGATGGTGACGACGCCGGTGCCGCCCACCCCGGTGGCGATGACGCCATAGGTGCCGTGGATCTCGGGATGTGCCGGCTCCGGCAGCTCCGGCCAGCTGTCGGCGCCGGCCGCCGCGCCCGCGCTCTTCTTCGGCTTGGCGCCCTTCACGGTGACGAAGGAGGGGCAGAAGCCGTTCACGCAGGAGAAGTCCTTGTTGCAGGACGACTGGTCGATCTCGCGCTTGCGGCCGAATTCGGTCTCCAGCGGCTGCACGGAGACGCAGTTGGACTTCACCCCGCAATCGCCGCAGCCCTCGCAGACGCGCTCGTTGATGAGCACGCGCTTGTCCGGATCGGGAAACTGGCCGCGCTTCCTGCGCCGACGCTTCTCGGAGGCGCAGGTCTGGTCGTAGATCATCACCGTGACGCCGGGAATGGCCGCCAGCTCCCGCTGCACGGCGTCCAGCTCGTCGCGGTGGTGGATGGTGAGGCCTGAGGGCCAGAGCGTATTCGCGGGGTATTTCCCCGGCTCGTCGGTGACGACGACGACCCGCTCCACCCCTTCCGCCGCCACCTGCCGGGCGATGACCGGGACGGTGAGGTCGCCGTCATGCTTCTGGCCGCCGGTCATGGCGACGGCATCGTTGAAGAGGATCTTGTAGGTGACGTTCACCTTGGCGGCGCAGGAGGCGCGGAGCGCCAGATAGCCCGAATGGTTGTAGGTGCCGTCGCCGAGGTTCTGGAAGACGTGGCCGCGCTTGGAGAAAGAGGATTCGCCGATCCAGTTGGCGCCCTCGCCGCCCATCTGGGTGAAGCCGGTGGTCTCCCGGTCCATCCATTGCACCATGTAGTGGCAGCCGATGCCGGCATAGGCGCGCATGCCCTCGGGCACCTTGGTGGACGAATTGTGCGGGCAGCCGGAGCAGAAATAGGGAATGCGGGTCGCCACGTCGGAGGTGGCGGCGAGCACCCGCTGCGCCTCCTCCAGCTCCGCCACGCGCGCGGCGATGTCCGGGATGTCGCCATAGGCGAGGAGCCGGCGGCCGAGCTGGATGGCGATGTCGTTGGGGTCCAGCGCGCCCTTCACCGGGAACAGCCAGCGGCCCTGCTCGTCCTTCTTGCCGATGCAGACGGGCTGGTTGGCGGTGCCGTACAATTCCTCGCGCACCTGCACCTCGATGAGGGAGCGCTTCTCCTCCACCACCATGATGAGGTCGAGGCCCTTGGCGAACTCGTAGAGGCCCTGCGTCTCCAGCGGCCAGGGGCAGGCCACCTTCCAGATGCGGATGCCGAGATCGTTGGCGCGCACCTCGTCGATGCCCAGCTCGTCCAGCGCGAGGCGGACGTCGAGGTACGACTTGCCCACGGTGGCGATGCCGATGCGCGGGCGGGCGCCGCCGGAGGTGATGAAGCGGTTGAGGCGGTTGGCGCGCAGGAAGTGCAGCACCGCGTCGCGCTTGAACTCCTGAAGCCGCTCCTCCTGCGCCAGCGGCGTGTCGCCGAGGCGGATGTTGAGGCCGCCGGGGGGCATCTCGAAGCCCAGCGCCGGCTCGATGCGCACGCGATCCAGCCGCCCGTCCACGATGCCGGTGGACTCGATGGTGTCCTTCACCGCCTTGAGGCCGACCCAGGTGCCGGCGAAGCGGGAGAGCGCCCAGCCGTAGAGGCCGTAATCGATGATCTCCTGCACGCCCGCCGGGTTCAGCACCGGTATCATCACGTCGACGAAGTGGAATTCGCTCTGGTGGGCGGTGGTGGAGCTTTCGCAGGTGTGGTCGTCGCCCATGAGGGCGAGCACGCCGCCATGGCGGGAGGTGCCGGCGTTGTTGGCGTGGCGGAACACGTCGCCGGAGCGGTCGACGCCCGGCCCCTTGCCGTACCAGAGGCCGAACACGCCATCGAACTTGCCTTCCCCGCGCAGCTCCGCCTGCTGGGAGCCCCAGAGCGCGGTGGCGGCGAGATCCTCGTTGAGGCCGGACATGAACTTGATGTCGTTGGCCTTCAGGACCTTCTCGGCGCGCAGGAACTGCTGGTCGAGCCCGCCGAGGGGGGAGCCGCGATAGCCGGTGACATAGCCGGCCGTGTTGAGGCCGGCGCGCCGGTCGCGCTCCTTCTGCATCAAGGCGAGGCGGACCAGGGCCTGCGTGCCCGACACGAACACGCGCTCCTGGGACAGGTCATATTTGTCGTCGAGCGAAACAGGCTTCAGAGCCATCGCGACGCCTCCAGCGGGGCCGGGCAGGGGACGGCGTCGCGTGGAAATCACGCGCACCGTTCGCCTTTAGGCTGGCACGGAGTGTCGCACCCGGCAATTTCGTTGTTCCAATTCAAGGCGCAACGAAATTGCCGAAAAGCTGGGCGTGACGAATTTTGGTGCATCGCAACCGAATTTGGCTGCGCTGCGGGAGCTTAGCCCGGCAGCAGGCGCTCGCTTTCGAGATAGCCGGTGAGCAGGCCGAAGCCGAACAGCATCACCAGCAGGGCGGCGCCAAGCTCCACCCCCAGCCGGGCCATGACGGACCATTTGGTGTCCCGCCCGGCGATGCGCACGGCGAGCCGTTTGCCATAGACGGCGATGGCGGCGATGGCCGTCACGGTGGCGGCGGTGCCGAGGCCCATGGCGAAAGCGGAGGCGACGCCGCTCAGGAACACGCCCTGCGACAAGGCGAAGGTGAGCACGAGGATGGCGCCGGAGCACGGCCGCGCCCCGGCCGAGACCACGGCGACGGCGGCGCGCTTCCATCCGCCCTGTCCGGCGAGAAGCGCGGGGTCGGGGGCGTGCTTGTCGCCGCAATCGCAGTCGGCGGCATGGATGTGGCCGACATCCCCCCGCGCCGCAGCAACCAGGGCGCGGCCCTTCACGATCGCGAGATAAAGCCCGAACAGGCCGATGCCGCCATAGGCCGCGACCTCCACCACCGTCATGGCCTGCGCCATGGAGACGGCGGTCGCCCCCAGCGCCAGCGCGAGGATGCCGACGAACAGGATGGCCGCCACCGCCTGCACCATGCCGGCAGCCAGCGACAGGGCCGCGCCCCGGCGCAGCGTGCCGCCATCGGCGAGGAGATAGGAGGAGATCACCGCCTTGCCGTGTCCGGGGCCGGCGGCATGGAACACGCCGTAGGCGAAGGACAGGCCGGCGAGGAGGAAGGTGGCATTGCCATCCTTTTTGGCCGCGCGCACAGCCCCCACCAGCGCGCGGTAGAATTCCGACTGCTTGGCGAGGATGAAGCCGGTGATGCCGGAGGGCGGCGCGCCGCCGCCGCCGAGGCCGAAGGGCGTCGCCTTTGGTCCGCCGCCCCCGGGCGGGCCGAAACCCTGCGCGAAGGCGAGGTCTGGATAGAGCACCAGCGCCACCAGCAGGGCGAACAGCACCACGGCGCCGAGCCCTAGAACGATCATCCCCGCCCGGCGCATCCGCCCGGGGACCGCCGCAGGGAACCCGCTCACGGGCACTTCACCGTGATCTTGTCCGCAAACTGGGCGCCGTAGGTGCTGCCCGCCGTGAGCCCGGCGAAGAAGGCCTCATTGAGCGTCGAGCTGGCCGGCGGCTCCGGCGAGGTGACTTCCTGCGTGCAGCCGGCCGGCGCCGCGACCATCTTCACCGGATCGTTGTCGGCGAAGGAGAAGGAGACGAACACGGTCGGATCATAGATCTCGATGGTGGCCGCCCCCTTCACCGCGATGGGCTTGGCCAGCGGCAAGGTGAAGTGCAGGGTCAGCAGCTCGTTCTCGTAGGTGAGGTAATAATCCACCGGGTCCTTGAAGGCTAGCTTGCCGGTGGCGGTCTTCCCCCGGACGAAATAGTCATATTCCTTCAGGGAGGTAACATTCACTTCGGCGAGCGGCTTCAGCACGTCGTCGCCATAGCTGCCGTCCTTCTGCTTTTCCAGCCCCTGCAAGGCGAAGGCGGTGAAGGCGTCGTCGAAGGTCCAGGCCTGCTTGAGGGCGGTGAGCTTGCCGTCGGCGCCGTAGACCACCTCGGTCTTCATGGTCACCCAGACGTGGGGATGGGCCTCCGCCACCCCGGGCAGGAGCGCCGCGGCGAGCAGCATGACGACGGGCAGCAGGCGCGCCAGCATCCGAATCTACTTCCTTGTGTCGGGGCGAACCCCTCTCAGGTCGCGCGAGACTTCGGCGGAATGGTGACGCCGGTCCCTACAGGCCCCATGACACGCGGGTGTGACAGGGCCTGCCTGTGCGTCATATTCCGTGCGTCACATTGGCCGGCGCGCTTTTCCCGAGGGTCAGCTGTCCTCGTGCTTCGGCTTTTCCGCCGCGCGGCGGCCGAAGTCGGGGGCGGCGGTCTCCTGGCCCTGCTCGATGATGGAGCGGCGGATGGCGCGGGTGCGGGCGAAGTGCTCGAACAGGACATCCCCGTCGCCGTAGCGGATGGCCCGCTGCAACGCCGTCAGGTCCTCGGTGAAGCGGCCGAGCATCTCCAGCACGGCGTCCCGGTTGGTCAGGAACACGTCGCGCCACATGGTGGGGTCGGAGGAGGCGATGCGGGTGAAGTCGCGGAAGCCGCCGGCGGAGAACTTGATGACCTCGGAGGTCAGCGTCTCCTCCAGATGCGCCGCCGTGCCCACGATGTTGTAGGCGATGAGGTGCGGCACATGGCTGGTGATGGCCAGCACCAGATCATGGTGCTGGGCGCTCATGGTCTCCACATTCGCCCCCGCCGCCCGCCATAGGCCGACGATGCGCGCCACCGCCTGAGGGTCCGCCCCTTCGGGCGGGGTGACGATGCACCAGCGGTTCTCGAACAAGGTGGCGAAGCCCGCGTCGGGGCCGGAGAATTCCGTGCCGGCTACCGGATGGGCGGGGATGAGATGGGCGTGGGCCGGCACATGGGGGGCCATGGCCTCCACCACGAAGCCCTTCACCGATCCCACGTCCGAGAGGATGGCGCCGGGCTTCAGGCGCGGCCCCACCACCTCGGCGACCTTGCCGGAGGCGCCGACCGGCACGGCGACGACCACGATGTCGGAGCCTTCGGCGGCCTCCCCGGCGTCTTGCGTCACCACGTCGGCGAAGCCGAGCTGCCGCACGCGTTCGCACACGGCGGGGTCGGCGTCGGCGACGACGAGGGTGCCGGCGAGATGCTTCTCCCGCGCGGCGCGGGCAAGCGACGAGCCGATGAGGCCCGCGCCGATGATGGCGAGGCGCGGCACGAGGGGCTGGATCACTTGGTGGGCCCCGCCGCGCCGCCCGCCATGAACTCGGTCAGCGCGGCGACCACCAGCTCGTTGGCCTCCTGCGTGCCCACCGTCATGCGCAAGGCGTTGGGCAGGCCGTAGCTCGCCACCTGCCGCAGCACCAGGCCACGGCGCATGAGGAAGGCATCCGCCTCCTTCGCCGTGCGGCCGGGCTCCTCCGGGAAGTGGATGAGCAGGAAGTTGGCCACCGAGGGCGTCACCTTCAGCCCGAGCGCCTCGATCTTGCCGGTGAGCCAGGGCAGCCACTTGGAATTGTGGGCGACCGACTTCTCCACATGGGCGGCATCGGCGATGGCCGCCGCGCCGGCCAGCAGGGCCGGGGTGTTCATGTTGAACGGCCCGCGGATGCGGTTCATGGCGTCGATGACATGGGCCGGGCCCACCGCCCAGCCGATGCGCAGCGCGGCGAGGCCGTGGATCTTGGAGAAGGTGCGGGTCATGAGCACGTTCTCGGCGGAGAGCGCCAGCTCCAGCCCGGTCTCGTAGTCGTTGCGGCGGACGTATTCGGCATAGGCCGCGTCCAGCACCAACAGCACGTTGGAGGGCAGGCCCGCGTGCAGGCGCTTCACCTCGTCGAACGGCAAATAGGTGCCGGTGGGGTTGTTCGGGTTGGCGAGGAAGACGAGCCGCGTCTTCGGCGTCACCAGCGCGAGCAAAGCGTCCACGTCGGCCGTGAGGTCGCGTTCCTTCGCCACGACAGGCACGCCGCCGGCGGCCAGCGTCGCGATCTTGTAGACGAGGAAGCCGTGCTCCGAATAGATCACCTCGTCGCCCGCGCCCACATAGGTGTGGGTCACGAGGTTCAGGATCTCGTCCGAGCCGGCGCCGCAGATGATGCGCTCGGGATCAAGCCCGTTGGCCTTGGCGATGGCCTCGCGCAAAGCGCGGGCGGAGCCGTCGGGATAGTCCTCCAGCTTGAGCCCGGCCTCGGCGAAGGCGGCGACCGCCTTCTCGCTCGGGCCGAGGGGGGTCTCGTTGGAGGAGAGCTTGAACACCTTCTCCACCCCCGGCGCGTGGCTCTTGCCCGGCACATAGGCCTCGATGGCGAGCACGCCCGGCTTCGGCTCAGGCCGGCCGGTGGGGATCGGGTCGTTCAGCACGGCGGACATCTCGGGTAACTCCAGACAATCTTTCTTCACGGCCGGGCGGCGGGGCGCACCACCTTGTGGGTGGCGGCGTGGCTGCCAACCTCGGCGACGGCGCGGATGCCCGCGCCCGCTTCAGTGAGGGCGCCCGTCACCTCGTCCACGGCATGGCCGGGGGGCAGGGACACGAGCAAGGCGGCGCCGTCGAGGGCTTCATCCGGCGCCACCACCACCTCGGCGAAGGCGGGTATGGCACGGCCGGCGGCCGCGCTCCATCCCGTCACGCGCAGCGAATAGACGCGGACCTCGCGCACGGCGGCATCCGCGATGGGGTGGGACACCACGAACACCGGCAGGCCGGCGGGGTGGTCGTCGCGCTCCACGAAGGGCAGGCGGGCGATGATCTTGGGGGCGCCTTCCGCCTCCAGCGCCGTCCACCAGGGGTCGGCGGCGGAGGGAGAGGGGGCGGCGGCCAGCAGGCCGAGATCGCCGCGCGAGCCGGCCACCGCATCGATCACGCCGCGCGCGCCCATGTGGGGCAGGAACGGCACGGTGAAACCGAAATGGAAGCGCGCGCTGTCGCGCATGGGTGCTTCGCCGCCGGAGAGATCGGCGTGGACCGAATAAGGCGCCTGGACATAGGTGAAGGTGGCGATGATGACGCGCCAGATGCTCTCCACCGTGTCGAGCGGCAGCAGGCCGTGGTGGCGCTCCACCAGCCGGCGCATCATGTCCGCCTCGCGGGCGGGGCGGAAGGCGGAGCCCCCCTCGGTGCCCTGCGTGTGCTTCACCTGCACCAGGCGGTCGATGATCTCGCTGCGCTCCATGAGCAGCTGGTGCATGGCCGCGTCGATGCGGTCGATCTCGGAACGCAAATCCGCGAGGGAAATCGGAGCGTCGGAGAGGGGAGCGTCGTTGTGTGTCATTGGCGTTCGCGCGTCTGGAGCGCGACGCCCTGGCGGATGAAGTCCGTCCGCCGGATGAAACGCCCCTCCAACTCGGGGACGGAGACCGCGGGACCCGATCCGCCTGCGTCGCAGGCTTCCGGCACGCCCTCCAGCCGGCGAGGCTTACCGGGAACGGGCGCGGGAATCAAAACTTTGTTGCGCGCCGTGCCGGTATCCAGGCGCTCTAGCGCTTGAAATAGCCCTTCACCAGATGCTGCGCCACGAAGGCGTCGATGGCGGCGTGGATGGTGTCCCAGCGGGGCAGGCTGCTGGCCGGCACCTCCACGGCGGCGGACCAGACGGGCGTCTGGAACCAGAGCTGCGCGCGGGCGTCGGCGGCATCGAGGCGCGCCGGCAGGCGGGCGAGCACGCCGCGATCCTCGGAGATGCGCACCAGATAATCGCCGCCCGCTGCCGGAAACCGCTCCAGATCGTTGAGGAAGCCCTGCCGTTTGTCCTCCCGCCGCACGCTGGCGATGGTCTTGGTCATGCCGGCGAAGTCGGGGTGGGGGCCGAGATGGAAGGCGGTGACGCGGATGGTCGGGTCATCCGCCGCCGGTGCGGCTTGCGCAGTCCCTGCCGCACGCGGCGGCGCGACGCCCGGGGTCGCGGCATGGGCCGCCATGGCAGCGGCCATGTCCGAGAGGGGAAAGGCGAAGGCGGTCTCCCGGCTGCGGATGAGGCAGCCCAGCAGTCCCAGCTCCGGCGGCGCGAGGGCATAGCGCGCGGGGAAGGCGAAGAGGTCGTCCCCGGCGCGGTAGAAGAGCGTCTCGCCATATTTGGCGACCGCCGCCTGCCGCGCCTCCGCCGCCTTGCCCGAGGGCTTTGCGGCAGGTTTGGCAGCAGGTTTCGCGGCGGGCGCGGGCTGGCAGAGCGCGGGGGGAATGTCGGGAACGGGAGCCATCCCCGAACTATAGGCCCTTAGGTCAGGCCGATGCGATAGGTCTGGGGAAACGGCGTGCCCGCCATGTCCACCGGCGCCAGCGGGCGGGCGGCGGGGCGCAGAAGCACGCGCTTCACGATCTCGGGGATCATGGTGCCGCCCACATAGCGGCCGAGGCATTCGTGGTGCCCGTAGCCGAAATGCAGGTAGGTGTGGAACGGCCGGTCCGACTTGAAGGCATCCGGCTCCGGCACGAAATCCGGGTCGAACATGGCGGAGAGGCTCAGGGGGAGCACCACCGTGCCCGTGCCCAGCACCTTCTCCCGCGCCGTGCCCTTGGCCAGCGTGTAGGTAGAGGCCGCCTCGCGGAACATGAAGGCGACGATGGGCGAGAAGCGCAGCGCCTCCCACACATAGCCGTCGAACACGGCGTCATCCCCCGCCTTGGCGGCCGCCCGCGCATCGCTGAGCACTTCCGGCCGGGCGAAGAGTTCGGCCAAAGCGTTGATGGCGGCTTCCGCCGTGGTCTCGATGGCGCCGATGAGCAGGCCGCCGATGTTGATGACCACCCGGTCCATGCCGAAATGGTCCGCCGCCGGCAGATTGAGGCTGAGGATGCGGGTGAGGCTGTCGTCCGGCGCGGTGCCGGCCTTGATCTCGGCGATGCGGGCCGGGATGAGGGCGGCGAACAGGGCCCGCAGCTTCACTCGGCTGTCCTCCGCCGCCTGATGGATGGCGTCGGCGTCCGGGCGGTCGTCGTAGGGCAAATTGTTGAACTGATCCATCTGGTTGGCATAGGACCAGTCGAGCAGGTCGGCGTCCGGCCCCTTGATGCCGAAGAAGCGCTGCACGATGCGCAGGGGCACGAGCCGCGCTAGCTTCTGCACCGCCTCAATCTCGGACCCTGCTGCGTTCAGCGCGGCGTCGGCGATCTCGGCCACGGCGGCGCGGATCTTCGGCAGGTCGTCCCAGGCGAGGATGGCGCGCATCACGGACTTGTCGCGGTAGTTCACCACCGTCTCGTCCATGGCGAGCATGAAGTCGCCCATCTTGGGTTTGTAGAGATCGACGGTGAACACCTTCGGCACGGACAGGATCTCGATCACGTCCGCCCGCTTGGCGATGAGCGTCACCTCGCTGGTCTCGTAGACCGGGGCGTGGGCGCGCAACTCGGCGAAGAAGGGGCGGGGCTCGCTGGAAATCCAGCCCCGCGCCAGCGGCCAGCGCTCGGCGGGGCGGACGGCGGCGAGCTTGTCGAGATAGGGCGTGTAGGGGCGCACGCGCGCCGCGGCCTCAGGGACGGACATCGGGGCCCTCCAGGACCTTGAGATATTCGATGATGGCGTAGCGATCCTCGGGGGAGAGCTTCGCCCCGGTGGGGAAGGCGTGGCCGCGATTGGAATTGCCGGGCAGGGCGGTGTCGAAGCGCGACACGCGCACCCGCTCCGCCTCGGGGATCGAGTCGTAGGACGAGACGAAGCCCAGCTTCTCCGCGTCGAAGCGCTTCGAGCCCACATAGAACACCGCCGGGCGCTCCTCCTCGGGGGAGAGCAGGTCATAGATGGTGGGCACCGAACCGTTGTGCAGGAACGGCCCCGTCGCCCACACGCCGGCCAGCGGGCCGGCCTTGTAGCTCGGCGGCAGCAGCCAGCCGGATTGCGGCGTGTCGCTGCCGGGGGCGAAGCGCCAGCCATAGGCGGCCTTGCGTGCATCGCCGGTGATGCCGCGGGCGCGCAGATTGTTCTCGGTGAGGGTGGTCACCGCCGCCAGCAGCAGCGAGCCGGCGAGCACTTCCTTGCCGTCCTGGGAGTGCGGCGCGGCCCCGAGCAGGGGCGCGAAGGGGCCGGGCTTGGCGTAGCGGGTGATGAAGTTCATCGCCATCTTCGGGTCGGTCTTCACGGTGTCGATGTTCACCATGGAGACGGCCAGCCACTGCCGCCCGCCCTCGGTCTCGGCGGCGGGGGTGAGGCGATAGTCGGGGCCGCCGTGGCAGCCGGCGCAATTGGCCTTGAACAGCTCGGCGCCGCGCTTCGCCTTGGCGGCGTCCACCTTGCCCAGCTCCTTCTCCGGCCACGGCGGCGGCTTCAGCGTGGAGACCCAGGCTTCCAGGTGGACCAGATTGTCGCCGAGCGCCGTGGAGCTGGCGTCCCTGAGGTTGCCGTTGGCGAAGTCCGGATGGCCGAACACGCCCAGCACCTCGCCGAGATTGCGGCCGAGCGGGTTGCCGGCGACGCCGTTCCACTGCACGTAGCGCTGCCATGGCGTGGTCCACAGGAAGGGGTAGCTCACCGGCGCGTCGGGGATGCGGTAGTTGGCCGGCTCGTTGAGCGCGGTGGCGGAGACCGCGTTCAGGATGTGGCCGAAGGCATCGAGCCGCCCGCGGCCGTAGGGCACCGGCGTCCAGGAGGCGGCCTCCAGCCGCCGGATCTCGGTGGCGAGAGCTTCCAGCGCCGGGCGCACGGCCTTGGGGTCCATGGCCACGAGCCGCGCCGCGAAGCGGTGGAACTTGGCGGGATCGGCGAGGGTGATGTCGAGCGCCTTGCTGAGGCGCGCCATCAGAAGCTGGTAGTCCCCCTGCGAGGCGCCGCCGTCGATGCGGATGCGCGCGCCGGTCTTCGCCTCGATGTCGGCGGTGTGGCAGGCGGCGCAGGTGAGCCCCACCATGGGGCCGAGCGCGCTCGTGCCGGGGCGCGGGTCCTTCACGAAGCCGATGGGCAGGCCGTCCGGATTGAGGGCCGAGGGGCCGTCCGCCGGCAGGAAGCCCATCTCCGCCACATGGGCGGGATCGAGGAACAGCTTGTCGGACAGCGGCTGCTCCAGCGCCCGCAGCATGGCGTAGGGCATCAGCTGGGAGCCCTGCGAGGTGAAATAGAACTGCTCGCGCATCTCCTTCGACCAGCCCTGGTCGAGCGGCTGCGCCTTGCCCGGCTCGGCCGGCGCCTCGTTGCGCGACATGATGGCGTCGGTGAGGGCGGCCAGCCCCAGAAACCCGATGATCCCCGCCCCGAGGATCAGACCCTTGCGCCCCAGCATTCTTGCCCCCGGATCGTCCTGCGTCTGCGGCCCCTGCCGGAAGACGCCCGTTTGAACCCCTCAATCGTGAGCGGCCGCGCCATCTCGGGCGCGGCCGTATGATGTCCACGCGCCATGAATGCGCGATGAACCGGTGCGCGATGAACCGTCAGACCAGCGACAGGTCGACGCTCTCGCGCAGCCGCGCGACAAGTTCGCCCTGCCGGTTGGTGCCGGTCTTCTCGTAGAGCGCCTTCAGCTGGCTGCGCGCGGTGGAGAGCGCCACGTTGCGCTGCTGGGCGAAGTCGGCGAGGGAGGCCCCCACCGCCAGCGCCGCCGCCAGCGCCGCCTCGGAGGGCGTGAGCTTGAAGGTGGTCTGGATGCGCCGCGCCACGTCCGCCCCGCCGCGTCCGGGCTGGCGCACCACCACCGCGATCTGCGAGCGGGTGGCGAGGCGCGGGCTGCCCTCGCCCGCCGGCAGCGGATGCAGCGACACCCGGTAGGGGCCGGCATCCTCGCCCGCGCGCGGCACTTCCATGTGCTCGGCATGGGTGATGTTGGCCTCGCCCCGCGCGGCGGCCAGTGCCAGCGCGACGGCGGAGGCCACCTGCCGGGAGGCGCGGTCGTCGCGGAAGGCGAGCTTGCCCTGCCGGACAGTGATGTCGCCGGACTTCACCATGCTCTCGCCGGCCCGGTTGACGTGGGCGACGTGCATCTCCGCGTCCACCAGGAAAATGCCGGCATCCACGATGTCGAGGGCGGCGGCGATGTCGCCCACCTTCGCCTTCGCCTCGTCGAGCAGCGCGTAAAGCTCGAACGCGCGCCTGAGGTGCGGCACCACGAGGCCGAGCTTCTGCCGCTCCGCCTGCCCGAACGGCCCCTGCGCACGGCCGCGCATGGCGCAGATGGTGGCCATCACGTCGGCTTCCTGGGCGAAGTAGGAGACGAGCGAATGCTCGATGTCCATGGGCTCCACCACCTCGCGGAACAGGGCCGAGGCGCGGAACTGGTCGGGGTCCACCCCGTCCTCGCCGCAGATGACGCGGCCGGGATTGGAGAGGATGTAGGAGAGGCGGGGGTCTTCCGTCGCGTGGCGATAGAGGAAGGTCTTGTAGTCGTTGTGATCGTGGCCCCACACGCGCCAGGTGGGCTTGGTCTGCTGCTTGAGGCTGAAGACCGCGAGCTGGCCGACGCGCCCGTCGATGAAGCGGGTGACGCCTTCGAGCAGGATGCCCCACTGACGGGGATCGCCGGAAAGCTCGTAAACGTCCCCGACGAGGCGGGAGTAGTGATCGAGTTCGCCCATGTCCGTCCCATTTTTCGCGCGGCGATATCTCCGGCCGGGCCGGCGATCGCGTCGCCATGATCCGATGGGCCGCCATGGTCCACCCCGCGAGGACCGGACGGCGACTTAGAGTGTGCCTTGAGGCTTGCCCTGGCGCCCGCCGATGCCGACGGGCGGCCCACGGAGATCGTGAGCGCAGCATTGCACAACCACCTCAAGCTGCAAGACGTCCGAAAGGGGGTCATCCCCCATTCGGATGATGCTGACCGAACCGTTGAAATGGTGACGTATGGGGGAGCCCCGGGGCGGGGGCATCAGAGGAGCGTGCCCCAGAATGCGTGTCGAAAGGCCCCTTGAGATGACCACCGGAAGCGACGAGCAGCGCCCCTCGACCCGGGAGGCGATCAGCGCGCGCGTCCGGAGCCTTGCCATCGAGGCGGGGGCGCGGCCGAGCGACCATGGCTTCGGCCGCATGTTCCCGACGCTGGCGACGCCCTCGCGCGGCATCGGCGAGGGACCGCGGACGCTGAAGGATCTCGCCCGCCTCGCCACCGCCATGGGCGCCTGCGCCGAGGCGCCGAGCGGGCGCCCGCCGCGCCGCCGCGCCGAGGGCGATGCCGACATTCCCGCCGCCTATGCCTTCCTGGTGGAGTTCGTGCTCAACGATCTCGTCTGGGAGCGCCGGCCGGCGGAGGAGGCGGCGCTCGCGGGCGCCCCGGCCTTCGTTCCTCTGGGCACCTTCTCCACCCTGTTCAACCGCCGGTCCGGCTGCCTCGATCTCGAATCCATCTATGACGCGCCGCGCGATCCCGCCGCCGTGCGGCGGATGCTGCTGGGCGAGGTGTGGCGCAACCCGCTGGGCGAGCCGGCGCTGCCGCCGCGCAAGGGCGCGCGCAACGACCTGCCGCGCCTGCCCCGCGCCCTCGACCCGGCCCGTGATCGCGTGCCGCGCATGAGCGACGCGCGCAACGACCGCAGCCTGCCGCTCAGCCAGCTCCACGTCGCCTTCCTCAAGGCGCACAACGCGCTGGTCTCCACCGGCCGCTCCTTCGAGGCGGCGCGCCGGGCGCTGCGGCAGCGCTATCAATGGATGGTGCTGTTCGACCTCCTGCCCAAGATCGCCGATCCGGCGGTGGTGGAGGAGGTGATGAGCGAGGGGCCGCTGCTGTGGCGGCAGGATCGGCCGGGGGACATCTTCATCCCGGTGGAATTCTGGGCGGCGGCCTTCGCCATCGCCCCCAGCCTCGCCCGGCCCAGCTACGACTACAACCGCCACCTGAGGGACGCGGAAGGGGCGGCGCTCTCCACCCGCGCCGCCCTCGGCCCCTCCGGCTCCGGCCCGGACGGCCTGCCGGCGGATCGCATCATCGCCTGGGAAGGCTTCCTGCCGCTGGAGGCGGAGGCGCCGCAGCGGGCGCGGCGGCTCGACACCATCCTCGCCGGCGCGCCGGACACGGTGGAGGCGGCGGCGCTCCGGCACCTGTCGCGCGGCTACCGGCTCGGTCTGCCGAGCGGGCAGGCGGTGGCGCAGCATCTCGGCCTCCGGCCGCTGCGCGACGACACGCTGCTCGCCGCATTGCCCGAAGCCCAGCGCGTTGCCGCTCTGCCGTTCTGCGAGGCGACGCCGCTGTGGTTCTACATCCTCGCCGAGGCGGGCGATCCGGCCGGGCCGGCGGGCAAGCATCTCGGCCCGGTGGGCAGCCGCATCGTCGCCGAGGCGCTGTGGACGCTGGCGCGCCATTCCGACGCTTCCATCCTCGCGCCGGGCGAGCTGCGCGACTTCGACCGCTTCACCCTGAGCGACCTCGTGCTGCTGGCGGCGGAAGAGGACGGCTGAGCCCGCCTCCATCATCATCGCCGAAAAGGCTGCCGGCGCGCTGCGTGCCGGCGGCCTTTTCGCGTCAGCACAACCGCAGGGAGGTGTGGCCGCGGGCAGGCTTCAGTATTGGCGCATTTATTTCATTCACGCTGCCCGGAAATGAAGCAGAATGACCGGTAGTCTGGTAAATATACTTCGTATCATAATACCATTTAAAAGTATTTATGCGCTCACTCAAGAATTGGTGATGACAACATTTTTGGTATGAGCCTATTTTGCGGTGCGGGATCACACGGAAGGGGCGCTTCCGATGGACAGTGTCGATCTGCTCGACGGCGAGCTGAAAGCCGTCGCCTCCCACACGCTTGCCGAACCCCGGCTCACCGAATCCCTGGCCGTCGCCGTGGTCGGCATCGGCTGCCGTTTTCCCGGCGGCATCGCCAGCGGGGCCGATTATTGGTCCTTCCTCGTCGGCAAACGATGCGGCATCCGGGAAATTCCGGCCGATCGCTGGAATTACCGCAATTATTACGATGCGGACCCCGAATGCGCGGGGCGCTCCTATTCCAAATGGGGCGGTTTCCTCACCGGCGACGTGTTCCACTTTGATCCCGCCTTCTTCGACATGGCCCCGCGCGAGGTCATGTCCATGGACCCGCAGCAGCGGCTATTGCTGCAGGTGGCGTTCGAGACCGTCGAGGATTCCGGCATCACCCTGCGCACGCTGCAGAAGAAGCGCACCGGCGTGTTCGTCGGTATTTCCACGTCCGACTTCAGCTATTCCCAGCGCTACCGGCGCGTCGCCACCGACATCTTCGCCGGCACCGGCTCGGCCTATTCCATCGCCGCCAACCGTATCTCCCACCGGCTTGACCTCAACGGCCCGAGCATCGCCCTCGACACCGCCTGCTCCTCGGCGCTGGTGGCGGTGGACCAGGCGATCCGCCATCTCTCCATGGGCACCTGCGACGTGGCCCTGGCCGGCGGCGTGAACATGATGCTGGACCCCGGCCCGTTCGTCGCCTTCTCCAGCGCCAACATGCTGTCCGCGACCGGCGCCATCTACACCTTCGATGCCCGCGCCGACGGCTTCGTGCGCGGCGAGGGCTGCGGCCTCGTGCTGCTGAAGCCGCTCGCCCGCGCGGTGGCGGATGGTGACCGCATCTATGGCGTGCTGCGCGGCTCGACGGTCAATCAGGACGGCCGCACGCCGACCCTCACCGCCCCCAGCGACGTGGCCCAGACGGCCATGCTCAACAGCCTGCTGGAACAGACGGGCATCGACCCGGAGGACGTGGGCTATGTGGAGGCGCACGGCACCGGCACGCCGGTGGGCGACCCCATCGAGGCGAGCGCCATCGGCCGCGTGTTCGGCGCCGGCCGCGTGGACCGGCCGGTGCTGGTGGGCTCCTTCAAGCCCAATCTCGGCCATCTGGAATCCGCCTCCGGCATCGCCGGCCTCATCAAGATCGTGCTCTCGGCGCACCACGGCATCGTGCCACCGAACCTCAATTTCGAGCGGCCGAACCCCAACATCCCGTTCGACGCCCTCGGCCTGAAAGTGCCGGTGGAGCCGACGCCCTACGATGCCGAGGACGGGGTGCGCCTCAGCGTGGTCAACTCCTTCGGCTTCGGCGGCACCAATGCCTCGGTGGCGGTGGAGAGTTGGCACGGCGGGGGACGCGCCGCGAAGGCCGTGCCCGCGCGGGCCGTGCCCTCGGATGATCCCGCCTTCATTCCCCTCTCTGCCAACGGCAAGCCGGGGCTCGCCCTCTGGGCCGAGGAACTGGCCGAGGCGGTGGACATGGGCGGCGCCCTCGCCGGCGTGTCCTATGACAGCCTCTCGCAGGTGCTGAAGACCAGCCGCGACCATCTGAGCGAGCGCGCGGTCCTTCTCGCCGACCGCGCCGCGCAGGATCTGCCGTACAAGCTGCGCATGCTGGCGCTGGGCGCCGATGCGCCGGCCGAGGAGGCGGAGGCCGTCGCCCCCTACGTCATCACCGGCCGCGCCCGTCCGCGCCGGCTCGCCTTCACCTTCTCGGGGCAGGGCGGACAATGGTGGGCCATGGGCCGCAAGCTGCTCACCACCGAGCCCACCTACCGCGCCTTCGTGGACGAATTCGACGCCGTGCTGAAGCCGTGGACCGGCTGGTCCGTGGTGGAGGAGGTGCTGAAGGCTGAGGACAAGACCCGCATCAATGATGCGGACGTGACGCAGGCCTCCATCTTCACCATGCAGGTCGGCCTCTACCGCATGTGGCGCGAGCGCGGCCTCACCCCGGAACTGCTGGTGGGCCACAGCTTCGGCGAGGTGGCGACCACCTACATCGCCGGCTGCATCGACCTCGAAACCTGCGCGAAGATCATCTACCACCGCGGCCTCATCCCCCACGGCAGCACCCGGCGCGGCGCCATGGCGACGCTGGGCGTCACTTACGACCAGCTCGCGCCCCTCCTGCCGGATGACGGCAGCGTGGTGGTGGCCGCCTATAACGGCCCCACCGCCCAGACCATCTCCGGCATGGAAGCGCCGGTGGACGCGGTGCTCGCCGAGGTGCGCCGGCTGTTCCCGGATGTGACCGCCCGCCGCCTCACCATGGATTTCGGCTGGCACTCGCCCCACCTCGACGATTGCGAGGCCAAGTTCCGCGCCGGGCTGGGCGAGATCGACTGGAAGCCGCCGTCTATCCCCATCGTCTCCACCGTCACCGCCATGCTGGAGACGCGGTTCGACAGCGAATACTGGTGGCAGAATTTGCGCCAGCCGGTGAATTACAAGAAGGCCATCGATTTCTGCCTCGATCTTGGCATCGACGCCTTCCTGGAGCTGGGGCCGCACCGCACGGTGACGCCGCTGATCCACGGCATCGCGCAGGAGCGCAACGCCGCCGTGGTGGCCGTGCCCTCGCTGGAGCGGCAGGGCGATGATCGCCTCGTCATGGCCCGCTCCATGGCAAGCCTTTATGTGAACGGCGTCGCCTTCGACTGGACCGAGGCGGCGAAGGATGCGCAGGCCGATGCGCCTGCCCGCGCGGAGCATCTCGCCCTGCCGCGTCGCCCGTGGGCCAATGAGCGCCTGGTGCAGCTGCCGCTGGAGGCCAAGCAATTCCTGTTCGATGCCGACCGCCACCCGCTGCTCGGCTGGCGCGAGAGCGGGCCGGAGCCGGCCTGGACCAACGAGCTCACGCTGAAAAGCCTGAAGTATCTCGCCGACCATCGCCCCGGCGGGGACTGCCTGTTCCCGACCGTCGGCTATGTGGAGATGATGGCGGCGGCGCTGCGCGAGCTGTTCGGCGCGGCCCCGGTGGAATTGCGCGACTTCAAGATCATGGAGGCCCTCTCCATCGGCACCGACGACGTGGTGCTGCTGCGCACCTCGTACGATCCGGTCACAAGCCGCCTGCGCATCTCCTCCTTGAAGCGCGACACGGATGAGGACTGGCGCCCACGCGTGGAGGCCTATGGCTGGCAGCACGCGTTCACTTTGCCGAAGGCGAAGTTCGACCCCGCCGTGCTCGCCGGCACCCCGGCCATCACGCGGGAGGATTTCTATCGCCTCACCGCCCGCCACGGGCTTGATTACGGCCCCACCTTCCAGGCCGTGGAGGCGCTGTGGCTGCCCGGCCCGCGCCATGCGGTGGCGCGCATCGTCAGCAGCGAGGCGGCGCGGCGGACGGGGTTCGTCGCCTTCCCCGGCCTGTTCGACTCGGTGCTGCAGGCCGGTCTTGTGGTGGACGACGTGGACGCCGGCCTGTGGATTCCCGGCGAGCCATTGCCGGAGATGGAGGAGGTGGAAGGCAAGTATCGCCTCATGCTCCCCATCGGCATCCGCAAGGTGATGGTGGCTGGCCCGCTGCCGAGCGAGGTCATCTGCGAATTCTTCACCGATCCGCGCGACGACACCGGCATCTATCGCGTCTACGCGCTGGACGGCACGCCGCTGCTCGCGGTGGAGAACCTTCAGGTGAAGACGCTGGGCGCGCTGAAGGCGTCCACCGGCGAGGGCGCCGTCGTCATCGACGAGACCTACGAGAGCGATGCGGAAAAGCCGCCGGCCCCGGTGCGCACCGGCCGCTGGCTGCTGGCGACCGGCGATGCCGCCGAGACCGCGCCGCTCGTCGCCGCTTTGGAGGCACAGGGATCCACGGTCGAGACCATGGACCCGGCCCCGCTCTTCGCCATGGAGGCCGATGCCTTCACCGCCCGGCTGGAGGCGATGCTCGCGGCGCCGGAGGGACTCGTCGGCATCATCTATGCCGCCACCGCCGGCACCCATCTGGCGGACGCCGAGGCTCTGTCCACCGAGGCGCTGCTGGCGGCGGTGGAGTCCGCGGCCAACGGCCTCGTCACGGTGGGCAAGGCGCTCGACCTGCTGCGCACCGCCCCCCTGCGGCCCACCCTCGTGGTGCTCGGCCGCGCCGGGCGGCGGGTGCCCGGCGACGGAGCCATGACCACGGACGGCCTCGCCGATGCGCCGCTCCTCGGCCTCACCCGCACCATCGCCAATGAATGCCCCGAATTCGCCGTCCGCCATGTGGACGCGGATTTTTCGGCTATCGCCGCAGGCGTAACGCTGGCCCAGGCCGTGGCGGAGGAGAGTGCGGAGGCGGAGATCGTGCTGCGCGGCCCCGGCCGCCTCGTGCCGCGCCTGCGCCAGAGCGAGCTTGCCGCCCAGGCGCCGAAGCACCGCGTGATTGCGGCCGGTACCGACAGCTCCAACTTCACCGTGACGATGACCCAGCCTGGCGTCATTGACAATGTGGTGCTGCGCGAATGCCGCTATCCGACCCCCAAGGTGGGCGAGGTGGTGGTGGAGGTCGCGGCCGTGGGCCTCAACTTCCGTGACATCATGGCGGCCACCTCCATCCTGCCGGACGAGCAGGACGGCGAGGGCGCGTGGTGGCGCAATCTGGGCCTTGAGTTCGCCGGCACCATCCAAATGGTGGGCGAGGGCGTCACCGGCTTCAAGCCGGGCGACCGGGTGATGGGCATGGGCAAGGGCTTCCTGCGCCGCTTCGCCGCCGCCGACGCCCGCTTCCTCATGCATGTCCCGGATACGGTGGATCTGAAGGACGCCGCCACCCTGCCGGCCGCCTTCATGACCGCCCATTACTCGCTGGTGGACATCGGCCGCCTGCTGCCGGAGGAGCAGGTGCTGGTACATCTCGCCACCGGCGGCGTCGGCCTTGCCGCCATCCAGGTGGCACGCAACATCGGCGCCGACATCCTCGCCTCCGCCGGCTCGGACGCCAAGCGTGACCACCTCAGGGCGCTGGGCATCGTCCATGTGATGAACTCGCGCAGCCTCGAATTCGCCGAGGACGTGCGCGCGGCCACAAAAGGGCGCGGCGTGGACGTGGTGCTGAACGCCCTGTCCGGCGCCGGCATCGACAAGGGGCTGGAATGCCTCGCGCCGTTCGGCCGCTTCGTGGAGATCGGCAAGCGCGATCTTGCGCAGGACAAGCCCATCGGGCTCAAGTCCCTCTATTACAACAATTCCTACTCCGTCATCGACCTCTCCACCATCGCCGACGAGCGCCCCGCGCGGCTCTCCTCGCTGCTGCGGGCGGTGGAGGCGGAGGTGGCGCGCGGCGCCTACCGGCCGCTGGTGGCGACGCGCTTCCCGGTATCCCGCGCGGCGGATGCCATGCGCCTGTTCGCCAAGGCGCAGCACATCGGCAAGGTGGTGCTGACCTTCGACGAGCCGGAGGTGGAGGTCGAGATCGACCTCGCCCAGCCCATGCAGCTTTCCGGCGAGGCGAGCTATCTCGTCACCGGCGGCCTGCGCGGCTTCGGTGTCGCGGTGGCAGATTATCTCAGCCGGGCCGGCGCCGGGCGCCTGCTGCTCGCCGGCCGCAACGGCACGCCGGACGAGGACTCCGCCCCGGCCATCGCGGCCATCCAGGCGCGGGGGACCGAGGTGGTGCCGCTCGCCCTCGATGTCACCGATCCTGAAGCGGTGGAGGCGGTGATCGCGGCTCATGCCGCCTCCGACAAGCCGCTCAAGGGCATCGTCCACGGCGCGGCGGTGATCGAGGACGGCTTCCTCGCCCAGCTCGACGCGGCGCAGATCAGCCGCGTCATCCGCCCCAAGGTGGGCGGCGGCTGGAGCCTGCACCGCGCGGTGGCGAAGCATGGCGTGGCGCCGGACTTCTTCGTCAGCTTCTCCTCGCTGGCGCAGGTGCTCGGCAGCCCGGGACAGGCGAACTACACGGCCGCCAACGCCTTCCTCAACGCGCTGGGCTCGTTCCGCAAGGGGCGGGGTGTCGCCGGCTCGTCGGTGGCGTGGGGCTCCATCGCCGGCTCGGGCTTCGTCGCCCGCTCCGAGGCGCTGGGCAATTATCTCGAAAGCATCGGCATGAAGCCGGTGCCGGACACGGAGGCGGCCGCCTCGCTCGGAACGCTGCTGCGCGCCGAGGAGGAAAACCCCGCCTTCGCCCGCGCCGACTGGACCGCCATCGCCCGGGCGCTGGCCCGCACCGCCGCCACCGGCCGGGTGAAGCCGCTGCTGGCGCAACGCTCCGCCGGCCGCTCCCGCATCCAGGCCGATCTCCTCGCCGCCCCCCGCGAGCAGTGGGACGCCATGCTCGCCGATCTCATCCGTGGCGAGGTGGCGAAGGTGCTGAAGGTGGCCGCCGCCGACATCCCGCCCGACCGGCGGCTGTCCGAGCTGGGGCTCGATTCCCTTTCCTCCTTCGAGCTGAAGAACCGCATCGAGGCCCATGTGGATGTGAACATCCCCGTGGCCAAGTTCCTGCAGACCCCCACCATCACCGGCCTCTCCGGCGTGGTGGCCGCCACGTTCGAGGCGGCGCAGAAGGCGCGCGCGGCGAGCGCGGAAGCCCTTGCTGCGGGCGGGGAGGGGACGGCCGGAAGCGCCGGCCCGCTCGCCTTCCGGCCGCTGGTACGACAGGAGGCGCTCATCGCCCTCGCCACCCGGCCCATGACCACGCAGGCGGTGCGCGATGCGCTGGAGGTGGCGGCCTCCCGCGCCGTCCCGGCCGGCATGGCCTTCGAGGCGTTGGCCCAGGCGCTGGCGGACCTCACTGCGGCGCAGGACGCCTTGCGCCTCACCGTCACCGAGACCGGCGCCATCGTGCTCAACGGCGCGCCGGACCTGGAATGGGTGGCCTCCGCCGGCGCCCTCGCGCCGGTGACGCAGCCCGGGCCGCTGTGGCGGTTCGGCGTCTCGAAGGGTGCCGATGGCGCGCTGACGCTCCATGCCCGCGCCCACCGCGCGGCGGCGGATGCGCTCTCGCCCCATTTCGCGCTCGCCGCCTTGCTGACGGCCGTGCACACCGCCCCGGCTCCCGGCGCGCCCTTCACCGCCTTCGCGGCGGAGGGCCGCCCGGCCGATGGCTCGCCGGAGCAGGGGCGCCATCTCGCCTTCTGGAAGGAAGTGCTGCGCGCCGTGCCGCCCGCGCTCCGGACCGGGGTGCGCTCGCTGGCGCTTGCGCCGGCCGGCTTCGGGCTCAATCGTGGGCCGGTGGGGCGCCTCACCGCCCGCATCGACATGCCCGGCTTCGCCGCCTTGCCGGCGGCCGAGCAGGAGGCGCTGCTGCTCACCGCCCTTGCGCGCACGCTCGCCACGCGGCACGACGCACAGGCGCTGGTGATCGAGTGTCACGATCCGGCGCGGCGCGACGGGCTGCTCGGCCCGGTCTCGACCTCCGTGCCTCTGCTTATGGACCGGCTGGGCGAAGCCGACCGGCTGGTGCGCCGCACCCGCCAGCGTCTCGCCATGGTCCGCGACCATCGGGCCATCGACACGGCAGCGCTGGAATCCATCCTCGGCGCCAGGCTCAATGCCGCCGGGGCGGCGCTCCGGCAACTGGGCTTCTCCTATGTGGATGCGGCCGCTGCCTCGGCGCTCGCTGCGCTCGGCATCGCCGACCCGCTGGCGGCGCTGGCCGATCCGTTCAACGAGCTGCGGCTCGATGCGGTGGCGGACGGCGACGGCGTGCGCCTCGTGCTCGCCCTCGACACGGCGGCCTTCGACGCTGGCGCCGGGCGCCCCTTCCTCGATGCCTTCGCCGCGACGCTGGAGGCGCTCGGCGGCAGTGCCGCAAGCGTCTGCGACGCCACATGGCACGCCCCCGCCGAACCCCTGCGCCGCACCGCAGCGGCGGTGCCCGAGCCGGTGGCGGCGGCGTCCAGCCCGGTGCATGTGAGCGGCGAGCGGGAGGTGCCCCTCTCGCTCAAGCAGGGGCTGCTGCTGCGCTCCTTCCTGAAGCCCGAGACCGGCCATGCCTGCCGGTCCGCCTGGACGGTCAACCGCGCCTTCCGCATCACCCCGCGTATGGACCTCGAACGCCTGCGCCGCGCGCTCAAGCTGGTGGAGGAACGGCAGGAGGCGCTGCGCTCGCGCTTCGTGCTGGGCGACGACGGGCGCCCGCGCGTGTTCATCCTGCCCCCCGGCGAGCCGCCGCTGGTGGTGGAGGACATGCCGGAGGCCGGCGAGGCGGAAGTCGAGGCCCGCATCGTCGCCCTCATGGACGACGAGATGGACCCCTTCACCAACCCGCCCTATCGCATCACCGTCCTGCGCTGCGGGCCGGAGGGCGACGTGGTGGTGGCGCACGGACACCATACGGTGTTCGACGGCTGGTCCCTCGGCCTGTTCGTGGAAGAGCTGTTCCAGGCCTTCCTCGGCATCCCGTTGCCGCCGCCGGAGATGGATGTCGCGACCTACGTCAACACCTTCGAGCGGGCGACGGACCCCGCCTTCATGGCCGAGCGCGACGCCTATCTGCGCAGCCTCTATGCGGTGGACCCGCCCCCGGTGCCGCACTTCGGCCGCCGGGCCAAGGGCCTCGCGCCGAACTTCGACCTCACCCAGGGTGGGCCGTCCGGCGAGATGTTCGCCTTCCTCAGTGCCGACGGCCAGCAGCGGCTGCAAACCCGTGCCCGAGCCTCCGGTGTCACCGAGACGGCGCTGCTCATCGCCGCCGTCGCCCAGACGGTGGCGGCGCGCGGCGGGGTGGATGACGTGATGCTCAACGTGCCCACCGCCATGCGCACCGATCGCCGGCTCAACGGCTTCATCAGCTGGGTCGCCGGCTCGGCCTTGCTCCGGGCGCCGGCCCGCGCGCTGCCGAAGCTGGAGACGCTGGCCGCAAGCCTTGCCGACCAGCTTAACCGGGCCATGCCCTACGTGCCGTTCGAATATGCGGCGCTGGACGGCGTGGTGCATGACGAGGTGATCGCCGCCGGCTCGTATCTCGCTTTGTACCAGACCGGCATGCAGGCGCCGGACCGGTTCACGCGGGGCGCCACCACCTCCACGCTGCAACGGCAGGGCAAGAGCGAGGTGCTGGACCTCGGCCACATCAAGGTCGCGCCCGTCAGTTCGCGGCTCATGCGCTACGCCATCAACGAGTTCGACCTGCGCTCCTTCCAGAGCACGGACGGGCTCGCCTACCGCCTCGGCTTCGATCTCACCGCCTTGACTCCCGCCGAAGGGCGCGGCCTCTTGGAGGAGGTGCTGGACCGGATGGAACTCGGCGGCGACGGCTGCACCGCCATCGTCGATGCGGACGAGGAGCAGCCCGCGTGAGCCTCTTCGAAGACTTTGCACCCCCCATCGTCGCGCGTCGCGGGGGGCGCTCGTGAAGCCGGAGCGCGTCCAGCCCGTTCACCTCAAGCCCGACCATTCGGCCGGGTGGCGGCGCTTCGCCGTGGTCATGCTCCTCATCCTCGCGGCGGGTGGCGCCGGCTTCTGGTGGTATGTGCTGCCGGTGCCGGTGGCCTACCACGAGGTGCGCCTGCGGATGATGAGCCTCGAGATCAACGGCCCCGGCATCCTCGACGCCATAAACCGCGTGGTGGTGACGAGCCGCATCCAGGGCTTTCTCAAAGTCATCGAGGCTGACCGCAACGACACGGTGAAGCGCGGGCAGGTGCTGGCCCGCCTCGAATCCGTCGATCTCCAGAACCAGCTCGCCGCCGCCCAGGCGGAGGCGAGCGCCGCCGGGCGCATGGTGACGGAGGCGCAGGCCGATCGCGCCCGCGCGCAGGCGGTCCTCGACAAGACCAAGATCGAGTTCGAGCGCCGCACGACCCTCGTGCGCCTCAACGCCGCCTCGCAGGCGGAGCTGACCACCACGGAAGCCGCCTTCAAGCAGGCGGAGGCGGACATGGCGCGCTCGGAGGCCGGCATCGAGCGGGCGCGGGCGCAGCTGCTCTCGCAGGAGGCCAATGTGAAGGTGCTGGAGGCGCGCCTCGGCGAGGCCACCATCAGCGCGCCGCTGGATGGCGTGGTCATCTCCCGCGAGCGCAATCCCGGCGACCTGCTGCTGCCGGGGGCCAATTTGATGCAGGTGGTGGAGCTGTCCTCCATCATCATTTCCGCCCGCTTCGACGAGTCCGCCCGCGCCACCATCAAGGCCGGCCAGCCGGCGCGCATCACCTTTGCCGCCGGTCCCGGACGGGTGTGGAACGGCAAGGTGCTGCGCCTGTCACGGCAGGTGGACCAGGAGACGCGCGAGTTCACCGCCGACATCACGCTGGATTCCCTGCCCGAGAGCTGGGCCATGGGCCAGCGCGCCAACGTGGCGGTGGAGGCGCAATCGCCGGAGCAGGTCATCGGCATTCCGGAATCGCTGGTGATCCGCCGCGACGGCCGGGCCGGCGTGTGGCTGGCGCAGCGCGGCCGCGCGGCCTGGACGCCGGTGACACTCGGCTACATCAGCGGCTCCAACGTGGTGGTGACGCGCGGGCTGAAGGAGGGCGACGTGGTGCTGGCCCCGGCGGGGCGCTACGCCTTCCAGCCGGTCAGCCTCGGCACGAAGCTGCCCTGAGGCCTCTCACATGAACATCGCCCTGAAGGACATGCGCTTTTCCGCCCTGCGCTTCGCGCTGACGGCGGTGGGCATCGGCATGCTGCTGGGGGCGACCATGGGGATGATCGGCCTTTATCGCGGCATCGTCCACGAGGCGCTGCTCATCATCAACGACATCGGCGCCGACCTGTGGGTGGTGGAGGGCGGGCGCTCCGGCCCCTTCGCCGAGACCTCGGCGGTGCCGGCCAATCTCGACCGGCGGGTGGAGGGCGTGCCGGGGGTGGATTCCACCCGCCGCTTCATCCAGTACAACCAGCAATACACGATCGACGGCAAGCCGGTGCGCCTCGCCGTGACCGGGGTGGACTACCCCAAGGATTCCGCCGCCTGGATCCCGCTCATCGACGGGCGCGCCTTCCGCTCCACCCGCTATGAGGCCATCGCCGACCAGTCCACGGGGCTTCTGGTGGGCGACGTGATCCGCCTCGGCCATGACGACTACACGGTGGTGGGCCTCACCAAGGGCCAGGTGGACATGGGCGGCGACGGCATGTTCTTCGTCACCATTCCCGATGCGCAATCCATCAACCGCGTGCTGCCCTCCGAGGCCGTGCTGCTGAACCGGCTCGCCAAGGGCCGCTCGCGCATGGGCATGGGCGATGGAGGCTCCATCGCCGCGGTGATGGTGGAGCTGAAGCCCAATGCCGACGTGAAGGAGGTGCAGCGCCGCATCAAGGCGTGGGGCGACGTGGAGGTGCTGACCCAGGACGAGGAGCGCGACATGCTGCTGAACGGCCGCCTGTGGCGCCTGCGCGTGCAGATCCTCGCCTTCACCGCCATGACGCTGCTGGTGGCGGGCTCCATCATCGCGCTGACGATCTACATGCTGACGCTGGAAAAGATCAACCAGATCGCCCTTCTGAAGCTCATCGGCGCGCGGGATCGCGTCATCATTGGGCTCATCGTGCAGCAGGCACTATGGATCGGCGTGCTGGGCTATGGGGTGGCGCTGGCCATCTCCTTCACCCTCTATCCCAACTTCCCGCGCACCGTGCTGCTGCTGCCGGACGACCTCGCCTGGATCGCCTTCACGCTTTTCCTCATCAGCCTGTTTGCCAGCTGGTTCGCCATTCGCCGGGCCATGCGGGTGCGGGCGCAGGAGGTGCTGGCATGAGCGCCCTCGCGGGAGCTGCCCCGGCCCCCCGCCTCGCCCCGCCGTCGCCGGACGTGGTGATGGAGGTGCGCGGCGCCAGCAAGATCTACCTCTCCGGCCCCAATGCGGTGGCCGCGCTCTCGGACATGACGCTGGCGCTGAATGCCGGGGAGCTGACCGGCATCGTCGGCCCCTCCGGCTCGGGCAAGACCACCTTTCTGATGATCGCCGGCCTGCTGGAGCCGCCCTCCACCGGTGTTGTCCACTTCCGCGGCCGGCCCATCGCCGATCCGCAGACCAAGCTCAACAGCCTGCGCGACTTCCGCCGCACCCATGTGGGCTTCATCTTCCAGAAAGCGAACCTCATCCCCTTCCTCACGGCGGTGGAGAACGTGCAGATCGCGCTGGAGATCAACGACGTGCGGCCGAAGCTGGCGCGGGAGCGGGCGCGGGAGCTGCTGGACCAGTTCGGCCTCGGCCAGCGCGAGGACAATTACCCCACCCAGCTCTCCGGCGGCGAGCAGCAGCGCGTCTCCATCGCCCGGGCTCTGGCCAACGATCCGGTGCTGCTGCTGGCGGACGAGCCCACGGCGGCGCTGGACGGCACGCGCGGCCGGCAGGTGATGGAGGTATTCCGCGCGCTGGCCGACGAGCGGCAGGTGGCGGTGGGCGTCGTCACCCACGATCCGCGCTGGTCGGACATCTTCGACCGCATCGTCGAGATGAGCGACGGCCGCATGGTGTCGGAGCGGGCCGGGGGCGTGGCGGGGCATCTGTAGAAGGTGAGCGGGAGGTGTCCGGGAGAGGGACGAAACCCGTGCCCCGGACCAGCGACGGCGCAGCCGGAGCGCCGAGCCGGGGCCCAGGGGAAAAGTCGGCGAAGCCGGCGACACCCCCAACACCCTCGGTTTGAGCCGCCTGCGGCGAACCCTTGCGCTGGGCCCCGGCTCGCATTCCGCTGTCGCTGCATGCGTCCGGGGCGCGAGGGCGGCGTCCCCCTCACACCAGCGGCGAGACCTGCTCGCGCGCCGTCTCGATTTTCCCGTCGGGGGCCAGATAGTCGATCAGCTTCAGGGTGCGTTCGCCGGTGCCGGCGAGTTTGGCGATGATGGAGCGCATGGCGCGGAATTCGCTCCCCGAGAGCGGGCCGAACAGGGTGTCGTTGGCCGGCGCCTGCACCCGCGTCAGCTCGGCGAGGCGCTGCTCGGCCTCGGGCGTGACGGAGAGCAGCACCCGGCGGCGGTCGCTGGGATTGACGGCCTTGCTGACGAGGCCCGCGGCGACAAGTTTGTTGATCTCGATGGTGACGAAGGCGCCCGACAGGTGCAGGTGCTCGGCGAGGGTGGCGACGCCCAGTTCCGGCACCTTGCCGGTCAGGCGGGCGATGGACATCAGGATCGTGTACTGCGTGCCCGACAGTCCGATGAGGCCGCCGAGGCGGTTGCGCACCTCCTGGATGGCGGCCGCGAACGCCAGCATGTCGTGCACCAGCTCACGGAATTCGGTGTCCGAACCATCGATCAGCAAGGCGGCGCGTGACGCTGTCAAAGGCAGCGGCCTCCGGCCCCGCCCGTTCTTCGTCTGAGGCATGAACGCGTGCTCCCGCGCACCGTGGACCCTCCCCCTGCAGAGGGGCGGTACGCCAACATGTTTTTAGCCGGGCAGGGGGCTTGACGTCCATCACCCATTTGATAATAGCTTTATAACAAAGCTATCAAGTGCTGTGGACATTGCCCCATGTCTTCGCCGCCCCCCCTGTCTTCGCCCCGCTCTCCGAGCGTCACCGCCTTCGATCCGCGCGCCTTCCGCCAGACGCTGGGGGCATTCGCGACCGGCATCGCCGTGGTGGCGGCCGAGGCGGCCGACGGAACGCTCATCGGCATGACCATGAGCTCGTTCAATTCGGTCTCGCTGGACCCGCCGCTGGTGCTGTTTTCCGTTGCCCGCTCGGCGCTTTCGCTGCCGGCTCTGCGCACGGCGGCGGCCTACGGCATCTCCGTCCTCGCCCACGACCAGCAGGACCTGTCCGGCCGCTTCGCCCGTGCCCAGGGCGAGAAGTGGTCCGGCGTGGACCACCTGCGCGGCCATGGCGGCGCCCCGCTCCTTGCCGGTGCGGCAGCGCATCTGGAGTGCGTGCCCCACGCCATCCACGACGGCGGCGATCACGAAGTTTTCATCGCCCGCGTCGTCGCCCATCGCTCGGCTGCCGCCGAGCCGCTTATCTTCCATGCCGGACGCTACCGCACGCTTGCGGCCGTCGCCGGCTGAACCGAACTTGAGGACCCTGCCATGATCAAGACCGGTGCCGAGCATATCCAGAGCCTGAAGGACGGCCGCGAGATCTTCATCGACGGCCAAAACCTGTCCGATGCCACCACCCACCACGCCTTCCGCCGGTCCATCGCCTCGGTCGGGAAGATGTTCGACTTCCACAGCGCCCCGGAAAACCGGGAGCTGATGACCTTCGAGACCGACACCGGCACCCGCGCCAACCGCATCTGGCAGCTTCCGACCAGCTATGAGGAGCTGAAGACCCGCCGCCGGGGCCTCGAGGCCTGGACCGAGCTGCATGGCGGCTTCCTCGGCCGCGCGCCGGATCACGTCGCCTCCTGCATCTCCGGCATGTACATGGGCCTCGACCAGTTCGAGCTGTACGACCCGGCCCGCGCCCGCGCGCTGGCGGACTATTACCGCTACGCCCGCGACAACGACCTCTATCTCACCTACGTCATCATCAATCCGCAGGCCGACCGCTCCAAGAATGCGGCCGAGCAGGCCGACCCCTTCCTCTCCGCCGCCGTCGTGGACGAGGACACCTCGGGCATCACCGTGCGCGGCGCCAAGATGCTGGCCACCGGCGGCATCATGGCCAACGAGGTGTTCGTCACCTGCATCCAGCCTTTGCAGAAGGGCGAGGAGCCCTATGCGCTCTCCTTCTGCATCCCGATGAATGCGAAGGGCCTGAAGATCCTCTCCCGCAAGTCCTATGAGGCGGGCGCGCCCAGCGTGTTCGACAACCCGCTGTCGAGCCGCTTCGACGAGAACGACGCGGTGCTCTACTTCGACGACGTGAAGGTGCCGTGGGACCGCATCTTCATCGCCCGCGACATCGCCATGACGAACAAGCAGTTCCATGCGACGCCCGCCCACGTCTACCAGAACTACCAGGCGCAGATCCGCCTCTCGGTGAAGCTGAAGTTCCTGCTGGGCATCGCCCGCCGCATCACCGAGGTGAACGGCACCACCAATTTCCCGCAGGTGCGCGAGACGCTCGGCCAGCTCGCCGCCGAGGCCGGCATGGTGGATGCCTTCGTCGCCGCCATGGAGGCCAAGGGCAGCTATTACGGCCCCTATTTCGTGCCCGACCGCCACACCCTCTATGCCGCGCAGACGCTGGCCCAGCAGCTCTACGGCAAGTTCATCACCACCCTGCGCGAGCTGGCCGGCGGCGGCATGATCATGCTGCCCTCCTCGGTGCACGACTACGAGAATGCCGAGCTGGCCCGCCTCATCGGCAAGACCCAGCAGTCGCCCGCCGCCAGCGCCGAGGAGAAGGTGAAGTTCTACAAGCTCGCCTGGGACGCGGTGGGCTCGGAATTCGCCTCGCGCCATGCGCAGTACGAGATGTTCTATGCCGGCGCCTCCTTCGTGGTGAAGGGCCATTCCTTCCGCACCTATGACTGGGCGGGCGCGGAAAAGCTGCTCGCCGACATGCTCTCCTCCTACGCCCTCTCCGACGAGGTGAAGCCCTTCGCCGCCGCCCGCGCGGCCGAGTGATCGGAAGTCACCGCAAGACACAGTAAAGAACTTAACACAGCGAAGACCACAGCCATGGCGATCAACAAGATCCACGACGAGTTCCATACCCTGGACCTGACCACCGGATGGGAAGTGCCGCCCGGCTATCCCTCCGGCATCCAGCAGAAGATCCTCGCCGGCGCCCTCGACGAGGAGAACCGCGCCGGCTCGCGCTCGCGCCTCCTGAAGTTCGAGCCCGGCGTGTTCACCACCAAGCCCTTCGTGCACGAATACTGGGAAGAGGTGTTCCTGGTCTCCGGCGACCTCACCGTCGGCAATGACGACAAGGGCGAGGGCGGCGAGAGCTTCGCGCCCTTCACCTATGCGGTGCGTCCCCCGGGCGCCGTGCATGGGCCGTTCAAGTCGGATAAGGGCTGCATCCTGTTCGAAATCCATTATTTCGATCCGGCCTGATTCCTCTCCCTTTCTGGACCCGCGCCCCATGCAGCCCACCCTCGCCGCCCTCGCCGATGATCTCGCCTCCGGCCGCACCACGGCGCGGGCGCTGGTGGAGGACTGCATCGCCCGGATCGATGATCCGGACGGGGAGGGCGGGCGCGCCTTCGTGCGGGTGAACCGGGAGGCGGCCCGCGCGGCCGCCGATGCCCAGGACCTGCTGCGGAAGGCGGGGGCCGCGCCCTCGCCCTTCGCCGGCATCCCCGTCGGGGTGAAGGACCTGTTCGACGTGGCCGGCGAGGTCACGGCGGCGGGCTCCAAGGTGCTGCGCGATTCTCCCCCGGCGAAGGCGGACGCTCCGGCCGTAGCGCGCCTGCGTCGGGCCGGGTTCGTGCTCGTCGGCCGCAACACCATGACCGAGTTCGCCTATTCCGGCCTCGGCATGAACCCTCATACCGGCAACCCCGCCGCCCCCTTCGAGCGGGCAACTGCTCCGCGCGTCTCCGGTGGCTCCTCCTCCGGTGGTGCGGTGGCGGTGGCGGACGGCATGGCCCATGCGGCGCTTGGCACCGACACGGGCGGCTCCTGCCGCATCCCGGCGGCCTTCTGCGGCCTCGTCGGCTTCAAGCCCACCGCCCGCCGCGTGCCGCGCGACGGCGCCTTTCCGCTCTCCACCACGCTGGATTCCATCGGCCCCATTGCCCGCTCGGTGGCCTGCTGCGCGGCGCTCGACGCCATCCTCTCGGGCGGTGACGCGCCGCTGCCAGCGCGCCCGGTCGCGGGCCTGCGCCTGCTCGTGCCCACCACCGTCGCCCTCGACGGGCTGGACGCGCCCGTCGCCGCCGCCTTCGAGGCGGCGCTGGAGCGCCTCGCCAGGGCCGGCGCGCACATCGTCTCCGCGCCCTTCCCCGAGTTCGGCGAGATCGCCACCCTCAATGCCAAGGGCGGCTTTGCCGCGGCGGAGAGCTATGCCGTCCACCGCCGCCTGCTGGCCGAGAAGGGCGATGGCTACGACCCGCGCGTCTCCGTGCGCGTCCGTCGCGGCTCCGAGCAGTCGGCCGCGGATTATGTGGAGCTGGTGGCGGCCCGCGCCGGCCTCGTCGCCCGTGCCGCCGCGCGGCTCGCCGGCTTCGACGCGCTGGCCCTGCCCACCGTCGCCATCGCCCCGCCGCGCATCGCCGACCTGCTCACCGACGACGACGCCTATGGCCGCGCCAACATCATGGCCCTGCGCAATCCCACCCTCATCAACATGATCGACGGCTGCGCCATCTCCCTCCCCCTCACCGGCGAAGGCGGCCTGCCCGCCGGCCTCATGCTGGCCGGCGCGCCGGGCAGGGATGCCGCCCTCTTTTCCGTGGCCGCTGGCGTCGAGGCGGCGCTGAAGGGCTGAACGACCGTCCCGCAAGGGGGGCGATCGCCTGATCGCGCCCGCTCGTGATGACCTATGTCAACGCAGCCGTCCTGGAGGTGCCGCTAGCTTTGCAGCGGTTCACCGGGTCTCCGTTCGGAGGCCGAGATCAGGGACGCGATCGCCCAATGTGGCGGCGCGGCGGGCGGGCGCCATGGGCTTGTTTCACTTCGATCGCAATCTCGAGCAGACGCTGGCCCCCATCACCCTGATCCGGGGTGGCAGCAGCCGGGGGTTCTATTTCGAAGGGCGCAACGTCCCCCTGCCGGGCCAGGGGCTTGAAGAGTTCTTGCTGGCCGTGCGCGGCTCCCCCGACCCGATGGGCATGGACGGTCTCGGCGGCAACACCATCCTGCAGTCGAAGACCGCCATCGTGCAGCCCTCCACACGCGAGGGCGCCGATGTGGACTACACTTTCGTGCAGATCTTTCCCGACCAGCCGGCGACCGTCACCTACAAGATGAACTGCGGCAACATCTCGGCCGGGGTGCCGGTGTTCGCCCTGATGAAGAACATGATCCCGGGCGTCCGGGACGGCCGCCTCACCGTGCGCGCCTATTCGACCAACACGCAGAAGATGATGTACATGACCCTCGACGTGGCCAACGGCGAGGCGCTGGTGGATGGCCAGACCGCCATCGGCGGGGTGCCGGGGACGGGTGCGGAAATCCTCGTCGATTTCCGCGACCAGGGCGGCGGCTTCACCGGCCGGACCTTTCCCACCGGCAATCTGGTGGACACCGTCGTGCTGAGCGACGGCAGCAAGATCGATGTCACCATCGTCGACATGGTGAATATCTGCGGCTTCTTCCGGGCCGAGGACTTCGGGCTGGGCTGCACGGGCCTGGAACTGCCCTCGCCCACCGGCGCGGTGCTGACGCCGCCCGGCATGCTCGCCCGCCTCACCGAGTTGCGGCTGAAGATCGCCCAGTTGATCGGCTGGAACCAGTACACGATCGACACCATCGGCAAGGCGACGCTGCCCTTCGCCGTCTCGGTCGCCGCGCCCGCGACCTACACGGACCTCGACGGGCATGAGGTGAAGGCCGAGACGGTGGATGTCGTCGCGCGCTTCTATCTCGAATCGATCATGCATTCGGCGGCGCCGGGGAGCGGGTCCACCTGCCTCGCGGCCGCCGCGGCCATCCCCGGCACCGTGCCCAACCAGGCCCTGCGCGACGGCGCGCTGAAGGCGGGGAAGGGCGGGAGCCTGACGCTCGGCCATCCCAGCGGCACCTTCGCATTGAAGACCAGCCCCATTCTGGGCGCCGACCGGACCGCCGCCACCTTCTCCGAACTGAGCTTTCCGCGCACCGCGCGGATCATCTGCGACGGCACGGTCTACATCAAGGTCAACCGCCCGTCGGAACAGACGGCCTGGACGGTCGCCGACGATCTCGACGCGGCCTCCTACTTCCTGAGGGGCGAGGACATTTCGGTGCAGCGGTGAGCGGGTTCGCCCTGGGCCCGGACCGGTTCAGGGCGTGCCGGCCTGCTCTTCCGGCTTCGGCAGCCGCACGGTGAGGCGGGCGCCGCCGCCGGGGCGGTCGGAGATGGTGACGCTGCCGCCGTGCCCCTCGGCGATCTGCCGCACGATGGTGAGGCCGAGGCCGGCGCCGCCGCTGTCGCGGTTGCGCGAGGGCTCCAGCCGGTAGAAGGGCTCGAACACCGTTTCCCGCTCGCCCTCGGGAATGCCCGGCCCGCGATCCTCCACCACGAGGTCCACCGCGTCGCCGCGATCCTGAAGCGTGATGTCCGCGCACGCGCCATAGGCGATGGCGTTTCCGACGAGATTGGCGAGGACGCGGGCGAGCGCGCCGCGATTGCCGGCGACCACCCGCTCCGCGTCGGCGCCATGGAGCGTGACGGCCGCGCCCTGCGCCCGGCGCGTCTCGCACTCGGCCCGCGCCAGCGCGGCGAGGTCCACGGTCTCCCCGGAGGCGGGGGCGAAGGAGGCGCGGGCGAAGGCAAGGGCGTCGTCCACCAGCGCCTGCATGCCGTCGAGGTCGGCGCGGGCCTTCTCCACCTGGTCGCCGGGCGGCATCAGCTCCAGCCGCAGCCGCAGGCGCGTGAGATAGGTGCGCAGATCGTGGCTGATGGCCCCCAGCACCAGCGTGCGCATGCGCACCAGTTCCGAGATGCGGGCCTGCATGGCGTTCACCGTGCGGATCACCAGCCGCACGTCCGGGGCGCCGCGCTCCTTCACATGCGAGGGCTGGAGCTGGGCGCCGAACCGCTCCACCGCCGCCGCGAGGTCGGAGAGGGGGCGGGTCTCCCGGCGCACCGCGAGCAGGGCGAGGAGGGCCACGAGGAAGCCGAGGATGCCGCCGATGAGCCCCACCGGCAGGCCGAGGAAGCGCACCGTCACGTCGCCCCCGGCCACGATCTCCAGATAGCCGCCACCGACGAGTGCAAAGGCCACGGTGAGCTTCGCGCCGCGCAGGTCGCGCAGGCGCTCGACGAGGCCGTGGGGGTGATCGTCGCCGGCGAGCGACAGCGCGATGAAGCGGTCCGGCGGCAATCCCGTGAGCAGCCGGAGCCGGCGCTCGGCGAAGCCGAGCAGGCGCGGCGTCTGGAGGTTCGGCTTCTCGGCCCGGATGGCGACGAGGAAGCCGGGACCTGCGGCCGCGCGCACGGCGAGATCGCGCTCGGCGGGGGGCAGCCGATCCAGCAGCTGCGCCAGCGCGGCGATGCGCTGCATCACCATCAGCACGGCGACGGGCGACGAGGAGCGCTGGCGCTCCAGCACATAGGCGGCGAGCATCAGCACCTGCACCGCCAAAAGGCCGGCGACGACGATCAGCGCCAGTCGCGTGCCGAGCCCGAACCGGCGGTGACGGCGCATCGCCGGATCAGAGCTGGCGGACATCGACGGTGAGCAGATAGCCGCCATTGCGGACGGTCTTGATGAGCAGGGCGGCTTCTTCGGAGACGGCGGAGAGCTTGCGCCGCAGGCGACTGACCGAGACATCGATGGTGCGGTCGAACGGGTCGGCCGAGCGCCCGCGGGTCCAGTCCAGAAGCTGGTCGCGGGAGAGCACACGCTTCGGCCGCTCCAGGAAGCAGGCGAGCAGCTCGAACTCCGCCGAGGTGAGGTCGAGGAGGGGGCCGTCGGCCTCGGCGACGCTGCGGGCGTCGAGATCGGCCACGAAGCCGGCGAAGGCGACGCGGCGGTTGCGCGGGGCGGGCTCCACCAGCGTCCCGTCCGCCCGGCGCAGCACGGCCCGGATGCGGGCGAGCAGCTCGCGCGGGTTGAACGGCTTCGGCAGATAGTCGTCGGCGCCCATCTCCAGCCCGACGATGCGGTCCACATCGTCGCCCTTGGCGGTGAGCATGAGGATGGGCATTCCTCCCCGCGCCCGGAGGCGGCGGCAGATGGACAGCCCGTCCTCGCCCGGCAGCATGAGGTCGAGGATCACCAGGTCCGGCCGCGCGGTCGACAGGATGCGGTCCATGGCGACGCCATCCTCCGCCGCCAGCACGCCATAGCCCTCTCGGCCGAGGAAGTCCGCGAGCAGGGCGCGGATCTCGCGGTCGTCCTCGACGATGAGCAGCGTGCGCGGGGCCAAAAGCGGGTCTCCAAGGAGTGGGGGCTCGGCTGGGACGGGGCGAGTTTCGCCGGAGGGGCGCCCGCCATCAATGCGCGGCCGTGTGGAGGATACAAAACGTTACAGCACCTCACCGGCAGGCAAACGCGATGCAACGGCCATCCGTGAAGCTCTCCCCATCGCAACCGGCCATGCCCCCGGGATGGCGCCTGAGTGAGACCGAGATGCCCAGCCTGATCCCCTTCTCCCGTTCCTCCGCCATCCTCACCGTCGCCGGCTTCACGATGCTCTCGGGCATCGGCGAGGCGGCCGCCTGGACGCGGACCGGCAGCACCACCACGCCGCGCGGCACCTACAACAGCTCGGGGGCCGGCGGCTGCGCGGGCGGCACCTGCAGCCGCGCTTCCACCGTCACCGGCCCCGCCGGCGGCACGGCTTCCCATACCGGCAGCGTCACCCGGACCTCGCCCGGCACCTATTCCTACCAGGGCTCCAGCACCGGCCCGGCCGGCAACAGCGTGAGCCATTCCGGCACGGTGAGCCGCTACTGACCGGATTTCCAGCTCCGGGCCGTCAAGGCTCGGAAAGCCGGGTCGCGGCCTCCGCCCCAGGTCGCGGCCCGGCTGATCTTTTCGTCTCCGGTGGCGGGGCTGGGGGGCTCCACACGGGACCATCGTCATGTTCGGCCTTCTCGCCAGCGGCACCGCCGTGCCCCATCCGCTCGCCTTCGCGCTCATCGCGCTTGCACTGATGCTCGTGGAATTCCTGTTTCACAGGCTCAACCATCACGACAGCTACGATCCCAGGGAGACGGCCGCCTCCCTCGCCATCGCCGTCGGCAACAAGGTGATCGCTGCGCTCACCGCCGGGATCGTCGCGGTGCCGGTGTTCTTCGTCTCCGGCCACAGGTTGTTCGACATCCCCATGGGCGGGGCCGTGGCCTGGATCGCGCTCTTCCTCGGGGTGGAGCTGAGCTACTATGTCCACCACTTCGCCATGCACAAGGTGCGCTGGCTGTGGGCGACCCATTCCGTCCATCACTCCGCCACCCGCCTGAACCTCTCGGCGGCGGTGCGCCTCGGCTGGGGCGGGCAACTCACCGGTGGGTTCGTGTTCTACTTGCCGCTGGTGCTGATCGGCTTCCCGCCGCTGGCGGTGTTCGGCATGCTGGGGGCGAGCCTCGTCTACCAGTTCTTCCTCCACCTCGCCGCCCCGCCCCATCTCGGCCCGCTGGAATGGGTGCTGAACACGCCCCGCCATCATCAGGTGCATCACGCTGCGAACGCCGCCGTCCTCGACCGCAATTTCGGTGGTGTACTGATCATCTTCGACCGGATGTTCGGCACCTTCACCGAGGCGCCGAAGGGGGAACTGCTGGTGTTCGGCGTGGCCGGTGCTGAATCGAGCCTGAACCCCATCCGAATCGTCGCGAATACCTGGGTGGACATGTACCGGCAGTGGGGTGTCAGCCGGGGTGTCAGGGCCCGCCTGCACGTCCTTTTCGGGCCTCCGGGATGAGAGGGTACCGAGGTAGGTGGAGATTTGCGTGGAATGCATTTCTGGAATGCGGAAAATACGCGTGCTGCATCGCAGCAAGTCCGCTATGGTGCACCACAGCTAAAGCGCACCGAGATCTTGGCCGCGGGCCGCACGGAGCGCAGCGAGGCTGACATGAAGAACATCCTCCTCGCCGGCGTTGCCGGCCTCCTTTCCGCGACCTCTGTGATCGCGGCCGCCCCTGCCTTTGCCGGCGAGACCCTCCCCGCCGAGCGTCAGGCCATCGTGACCAATCTGGGTGGCAAGGCTTCCGCCGTCACCTATTACGTGCGTGCCGCCAAGGGTTATCAAGTGGTTACGACCCTTGACGCTGCCGGCGAGCCCGGTGCCACGCCGGCTGTGGTCCGCGTTTCCACCGTGCTCCAGCAGCCCGGCGACGAGCAGATCGTCTCCCTCCCCGGCCCGGTCGGCCGCGATGGCACCTCGCTGCGCATCGTGCGCGTCGGCGACGCCATCCAGGTGGAAAAGGTCGGCGCGCTCGCCTACTGACATTTTGCCGCACCGCAGCGAAAAGGCGCCCGTCGGGCGCCTTTTTTGTTGGTCTCGGGGAGGGGCTGATTACCTCTCCCTCAGCTTCACATCGCCATATCCGCCCCCCGTCGGAGTGACGATGATGACCGCCTCGCCTTCCTCCAGCACCTTCTGGTCGCAGCCCTGAAGGACCTCGGTGGAGCCGTCCAGTCGGCGCACAAACCCTTCTCCCAACTGGCCTTTTTCGCCCCCATCGACACCGAACGGGTGGATGCGGCGATGGGAGGAGAGCAGGGCGCAGTCCATCTTCTCAAGGAAGCGGATGCGCCGGTAAGTCCCTGATCCCGCATGCCAACGCCCCCGCCCGCCGGAGCCGGGGCGGATGTGAAAGTCTTCCAGCAGAACGGGAAAACGCGTCTCCAGCACCTCCGGATCGGTGAGGCGGGAATTGGTCATGTGCACATGCACGCCATCCGTCCCGTCAAAGCCGGGGCCGGCGGGGGAGCCGGAGCAGATGGTCTCGTAATACTGGTAGATATCGTTGCCGAAAGTGAGGTTGTTCATGGTGCCCTGGGAGGCGGACATGGCCTTCAGCGCGCCGAACAGGCAGTTGGTAACTGCCTGCGATGTCTCGACATTTCCCGCCACCACGGCGGCCGGATAGACCGGCGACAGCATGCAGCCCTCGGGCACCACGATGCGGATGGGCCGCAGGCACCCCGCATTCATGGGGATCTCGTCCTCCACCATGACGCGGAACACATAGAGCACGGCCGCGCGGGTGACGGGGGCGGGGGCGTTGAAATTGGTGGGCTGCTGGGGCGAGGTGCCGGTGAAATCCACCGTCGCTTCGCGCTTCTCCTTGTCCACCGAGATCTTGACTTTGATGACGGTGCCCTGGTCCATCTCGTAGTGGAAGGAGCAGTCATCAAGACGATCGAGAACGCGGCGGACGCTTTCAGCCGCATTGTCCTGCACATGCCCCATATAGGCCTGCACGACATCCAGCCCGAACGTGTCGATCATCTTCAGGAGTTCGCGCACGCCCTTCTCGTTGGCGGCGATTTGCGCCTTGAGATCTGCGATATTCTGTGCCGGATTGCGGGCCGGATAGCGCGCGGAGGTGAGCAGATGGCGCAGTTCGGCCTCGCGGAAGGTGCCTTCCGCGACCAGCTTGAAGTTGTCGATATAGACGCCTTCCTCCTCGATATGGGTGGCCAGCGGGCTCATGGAGCCGGGGGCGACGCCGCCCACGTCCGCATGGTGTCCGCGGGAGGCGACCCAGAACAGGATGGCCTTTCCGGCGTCGTCGAAAACCGGCGTTACCACTGTAATATCAGGCAGATGCGTCCCACCGTTGTAGGGGGCGTTGAGGGCGAAGACGTCGCCGGGGCGGATGTTTCCGGCGTTCTCGCGGATGACCGTTTCCACCGAGCGGTCCATGGAGCCGAGGTGGACGGGCATGTGCGGGGCGTTGGCGACGAGATCGCCTTGCGCCGAGAAGACGGCGCAGGAAAAATCCAGTCTTTCCTTGATGTTGACCGAATAGGCGGTGTTCTGGAGGGTCACGCCCATCTGCTCGGCGATGGACATGAAGAGATTGTTGAAGACCTCCAGCATCACCGGGTCGGCATGGGTGCCAACGGCTTCTGAACGCAGGAGTTTTTCCGTCCGGGTGAGGATCAGGTGGTTCTTGGCCGAGACCTCCGCCCGCCAGCCCTTCTCCACCACCACCGTCTGGTTCGGCTCGATGACGATGGCCGGGCCCTGCAAGCCCATGCCGGGCCTGAAGTTTTCCCGCTTCACCACGGGCGCGTCATGCCATGCGCCACGGGCGAAGAAGCGGGTCTGGGAGGTATCGGAAGGGGTACCGGCATCCAGTGGCAGGTCAGGCTCGGCGATGCCGGCGCCGCCGCCCGCCGAAATCACCTCAAGCGCTTCCACCACAATGGTTTTTTCCGGCGAGACGAAGCCGAACTGGGCCCGGTGCTTGGTCTCGAACTCGGCGGTCATCGACGCGATGTCGGCGAGCTGAACGGGGAGTGCAGTATCGGTTCCACCATATCTCAGGTGGGCTTTTGCATCAGTCAGGATCGAGTCAGTCCGGATGCCCTGTGTGGCGAGTTCCGCCTGGGTGGCGGCGGCCAGTTCGGCCTTCAGCTCAACCAGGCCGGGAATGACGGTTGCGGCCATCTCCTCGCCCACCGCGCGGGTGCGCTGGGCACGGACGGAGGCGAGGCCCATGCCATAGGCGGAGAGGAGGCCGGAGAAGGGGTGCAGCAGCACCTTGGTCATGCCCAGCGCATCGGCGACGAGGCAGGCGTGCTGGCCGCCGGCGCCGCCGAAGCAGTTCAGGGCGTAGCGGGTCACGTCGTAGCCGCGCTCCACCGAAATCTTCTTGATGGCGTTGGCCATGTTCTCCACCGCGATGGTGACGAAGCCGTCCGCCACCTCCTCGGGAGTGCGCCCGCCGCCGATCTCCTCGGCCAGATCAGAGAACTTCCGGCGCACCACCTCGGCGTCCAGCGGTTGGTCCTGGGCGGGGCCGAAAATCCTCGGGAAATAGTCCGGGATCAGCTTGCCCAGCATCACGTTGGCGTCGGTGACGGCCAGCGGCCCGCCGCGGCGATAGCAGGCGGGGCCGGGATTGGCGCCGGCGGAATCCGGGCCGACGCGGAAGCGCGCGCCGTCAAAATGCAGGATGGAGCCGCCGCCCGCCGCCACCGTGTGGATGCGCATCATGGGGGCGCGGATGCGTACGCCCGCGACCTCCGTGTCGAAGGCGGTCTCCAGCTCCCCGTCATAATGGCAGACATCGGTGGAGGTGCCGCCCATGTCGAAGCCGATGATGCGGTCGAAGCCCGCGAGCGCCCCGGTCTCCGCCGCGCCCACCACGCCGCCGGCAGGTCCCGATAGCAGGGCGTCCTTGCCTTGGAACAGATCGGCGGCGGTGAGGCCGCCCGAGGACATCATGAACATCAGGCGGATGGCTTCGCCCTCGGCTTCCTTGCCAGCCCCCTCGGCGCCGCCGGACAGCTCCTCCGCCACCTGCCGCACATAGCGGCGCAGGATGGGGGAGAGATAGGCGTCGGCCACCGTGGTGTCGCCGCGCCCCACCAGCTTGATGAGGGGCGAAACCTCGTGGGACACCGACACCTGCGGGAAGCCGATCTCCCGCGCCAGCGCCGCCACCTGCTGCTCGTGCTCGGGGAAGCGGTAGCCGTGCATGAAGACGATGGCGACGGCGGCGATGCCGTCCGACTTCGCCTGCTCCAGCGCCGCGCGCACGGTGGCAAGGTCGGGGGCGGCCTCCACGGTGCCGTCGGCGCGGACCCGCTCGTCCACCTCCAGCACGCGCTCGAACAGCATGTCCGGCAGCACGATCTTCTTGGCGAAGATCTTCGGCCGCGCCTGATAGCCGATCCTCAGCGCATCCCTGAAGCCACGGGTGGTGACGAGCAGGGTGCGGTCGCCCTTGCGCTCCAGAAGGGCATTGGTGGCGACCGTGGTGCCCATCTTCACGGCAGAAACCAGCCCCGGCGGGATCGCCGCGCCGGCAGGGAGGCCGAGCAGTTCGCGGATGCCGTGCACCGCGGCGTCGCGGTAAGCCTCCGGATTTTCCGACAGCACCTTGTGGGCGACGAGGCTGCCATCCGGCTTGCGGCCGACGATATCGGTGAAGGTGCCGCCCCGGTCGATCCAGAATTCCCAAGGTGCAGGGGAGGGTGCGGAGGCGGACGGAGAGGGGGGCGCCGCAGCTTCGGCTTCGGCGGCTGCGCTCGTCTTCACATCGTCGCTCGACATCGGCCCCGTTTCCCGTCTGGATGGTGGCTGGCGGGGTTGGCAGGCTTCCTGCTCCCCTGTTTCGGACGCAGCGAGGGCGCGCCCGCGAGGCACGATGCCCCGCTCACGAATAAGGAAGTCATGAGGGCGATAAAACGTCAACAATTTGTTGACGAAATATCGAAGGCGGGAGAACATCCCTTCAAGAGCGCCTGAATGCCGGTTCTTCTTGGCGGGCAGAACAATGGCGCCGGTCTCCAGAGGGGTTCCGATGACCAGCGAAGAATTCCGTCACCGAACGGGGGCCGCGCGGATCTGCGCCCAGGCCCCGGCGTACACCCCGGGGGCGCCCCGATGATCCGCAAGCTGCTCGATGGCCTTTATTTCGCGTCCGGCGTGGTGGCCGCCGGGTTTCTCATCATCATCTTCCTGTTGATGATGGGCCTGTCGGTGGGCCGGCAGTTCGGCATCAATATTCCGTCCGGCGACGACTTCGCCGCATGGTCCATGGCCGCCATGGCCTTTCTCGGCCTCGCCCACACCTTCCGCTATGGCGAGATGATCCGTGTCGGCCTGCTGCTGGAGCAGCTCACCGGGCGTCGGCGGCAGGCGCTGGAATTGTTCGCGCTCGTCGTCGCCATCGCCTTCCTCGCCTATTTCACCTGGAACGCCGGGCGCCTCACCTATGATTCCTGGCGCTTTGACGACATGTCCCAGGGCGTCGTCGCGGTGCCGCTGTGGATCCCCCAGACAGGGTACGCCGCCGGCCTCGCCATTCTGCTGATCGCCATGGTGGACGAGTTCGTCAACGTCGCCCGCGGCAATCGCCCCCGCTACGAGAAGGAACCCGTCTCCTCGCCCGAGGAACTGGTGGAGCGCATCGCATCGGGAGGCGGCGTCTGAGCCATGCCGCACCTCGATCTCATCCAGCTTTCGCTGGTCCTCCTCGTCTTCCTCATCGCCATTCTCGCCTCCGGCGTGTGGATCGCCCTCGGGCTGGGACTCGTCGGCCTGCTGGCCATGGTGCTCACCACGCCGGTGCCCATCGGCCAGGTGCTCGCCACCACAGTGTGGAGCGCCAGCGCCTCGTGGACCCTCGCCGCCTTGCCCCTCTTCATCTGGATGGGCGAGATCCTGTTCCGCACCCGATTGTCGGAAGAGATGTTCCGGGGTCTTGCCCCGTGGCTGCAATGGCTGCCGGGACGGCTGCTGCATGTGAACGTGATCGGCTGCGGCATCTTCGCGGCGGTGTCCGGCTCCTCGGCCGCCACCTGCGCCACCATCGGCAAGATCGCCTTGCCGGAGCTGGACAAGCGCGGATACGACAAGGGCATGAGCCTGGGCTCGCTGGCCGGCTCCGGCACGCTCGGCCTGCTCATCCCGCCGTCCATTCCCATGGTGGTCTATGCGGTGACGGCCAACGTCTCCGTGCTGCAGGTGTTCCTGGCGGGCTTCCTGCCGGGCCTGCTCGTGATGGGGCTCTACTCGGGTTACATCATGCTGTGGTCGCTGCTCAATCCCAGCCGCACGCCGCCGCGCGACCCGCACATGCCGTTCGTCGAGAAGCTCCGGCAGTCGGCGCGGCTCGTGCCCTGCCTGCTGCTCATCGCGGCGGTGTTCCTGTCGCTGGTGCTGGGCATCGCCACCGCCACCGAATGCGCCGCATGGGGTGTCACCGGGGCGCTGGCGCTGGCGTGGTGGAGCGGTACGCTCACCTGGAAGACGCTGGTCGAAAGCGTCATGAGCGCCACGCGGCTCAGCTGCATGATCATGCTCATCATCGCCGGGGCCGCCTTCACCACCGCGGCCATGGCCTATACGGGCATTCCCGTGGCCCTGGCGGAGTGGGTGCAGGGGCTCAACCTCACCCCCGGCAAGCTCGCCCTCGCGCTGACCGTGATGTACATCATCCTCGGCTGCCTCGTGGACGGCATCTCCATGATCGTGCTCACCGCGGTCATCGTGCTGCCCATGGTGAAGCAGGCGGGCTTCGACCTCGTGTGGTTCGGCGTCTACCTCGTCATCCATGTGGAGATGGCGCAGATCACCCCGCCGGTGGGCTTCAACCTGTTCGTGCTGCAGAACATGAGCGGGCGCGATACCTTCTCGGTGGCGAAAGCGGCATTTCCCTTCTTCATTCTCCTCAACATCGCGGTCATCATCATCACGACGTTTCCGGAGATCGCCCTGGTGCTGCCGCGCTGGGTGTTTCCGGGCGGCTGATGCCGCAGTTCGGGCGTTTCCGCGCGGGCCTTCGGCACAGTCCGCGCGGCACATGAGCGTAACGCATCGGCGAAGGTCGCAGACCCGCGCCGCTGCGATGAGGGCAACACGTTCGAGACCTTCCCAGGAACCAGAGAGAGACCAGACATGGCGCCTTTCCGCACCCTTGCTCCCGCGCTCCTCGCCGCCGGCCTCGCCGCTCTGGCGAGCACGGCGCCCGCCGCCGCGCAGACCAAGTGGAACCTCGCCTCGGCCTATCCGGCCGACAATTTCCACACTGAAAACCTCGCCCAGTTCGCCAAGGACGTGGAGGCGGCCAGCGGCGGCAAGCTCGCCGTGACGCTCCAGCCCAACGCCGTCCTGTTCAAGGCGCCCGAGATCAAGCGCGCCGTCGCCACCGGGCAGGTGCAGGCGGGCGAGGTGCTCCTCTCCATCCACGAGAATGAGGACCCGATCTTCGGCATCGACGTGGTGCCCTTCCTCGCCACCTCCTACGGCGCGTCGAAGAAGCTGTGGGACGCCTCCCGCCCTGCGGTGGAGAAGAAGCTCGCGGCGCAGGGCATCAAGGTGCTCTACGCGGTTCCGTGGCCGCCCCAGGGCCTGTTCTCCAAGAACGCGGTCGCCAAGGTGGACGACCTGAAGGGCGCCAAGTGGCGGGCCTACAATGCCGGCACCTCGCGTATCGGCGAGGCGGTGGGCGCCCAGTCCGTCACCGTGCAGCAGGCGGAACTGGCGCAGGCGCTCGCCACCGGCGTCGTCAACGCCCTCATCACCTCGTCCGCCACCGGCAACGACGTGAAGATCTGGGAGAGCATCCCCTATTTCTACGACATCCAGGCTTGGCTGCCGAAGAACGTCGTCTTCGTGAACCAGGCGGCGTTCGACGCCCTCGACAAGCCCACCCAGGAGGCGGTGCTGAAGGCCGCCGCCGCTGCCGAGGCCCGCGGCTGGAAGCTCTCCGAGGAGAAGACCAAGGCCTATATGGACATCCTCGCCGCCAAGGGCATGAAGGTCGCCCCGCCCGCGCCCGAGCTGAAGGCCGGCTTCGAGAAGATCGGCGGAACCCTCACCGAGGCGTGGCTCGCCAAGGCGGGCCCGGCGGGCCAGGAGATCATCGCCACCTACAAGAAGTGAAGGCGCGGACCGGGGACGGGCTCTCCCGCCCCCGGTCTCCAGCCAGGACCGTCTCGTCAGGATCGATCCCGTGACCAAGGACACCCCCAAGAAGGCTGGCGAGAGCAAGGCCGGCGAGAGCAAGGCCGCCGAGGGCGCCGCCCGTCGCAAGGCCGGCCCTTCCATCGTCTCCTCCGCCCATCTCGCGGACGGGGCGCTGCCGGCGCTGTCGGAGTTCGAGTTCGGGCTCAACATGCTCACCCACGCCTACGGCCGCTGGATGGTGCGCTGCATGGCGGCGGCGGGCGTGCCGGACCTCTCGGCCCTCGACGTTCTGATCCTGCACCACGTGGTCCATCGCGACCGGCCCAAGACCATCGCCGACCTCTGTCTCGTGCTCGACGTGGAAGACACCCACCTCGTCACCTATGCGGCCAAGAAGCTGCAGGGCCTCGGCCTCGTGGAAGGCGGCCGTCGCGGCAAGGAAAAGACGCTGGCCGCGAGCGACACCGGCCGCGCCGTCTGCGCGCGCTATCGCGAGGTGCGCGAAGCGCTGCTCGCTGATGCGGTGGCCGCGACCGGCATCGACCCGGCCCGGCTTTCCGAGATCGCCGCGCTGATGCGCACCCTGTCCGGCCATTACGATCAGGCCGCCCGCGCGGCCGCGTCGCTCTGAAGCCGGCTTAGAATCTCCTCCACCAGCCATGGTGCGCCGGGGGCGTTCGGCTATGATGGGCCGTCGCCCCCACCCGGACCGCAAAGGACGGACCGCGCCTCATGTGGCTTGACGATCTGCGTCCCTTCCGTCCCGCAGCGGCCGACCCGCTCCCCTGCGCGACCGAGGAGGCCTATCGCGCATTCGGGCTGGCGAGCGGCACGGTGGGCGATACGGTGCCGGCCAGCCTCCCGTTCGGCCGGCTGCGGCTGTTCTCGCGGCAGAATGCCCGCGATGGCGTGGCACCCGCCCGGAACGTTCTGGTGGTGGCGCCCATCGCCGGCGGCTTCCCGTTCCTGATGCGCGACCTCGTTGCCGCGCTGTTGCCAGCGGCCGGACGGGTGGGCATCACCGAATGGCCCAATGCGCGCTATCTGCCGCTCGGCGCCGGCCGCTTCGGCTTCGCCGAGAACTGCCTGGAGACGGCGCAGATGGCCCGCGCGCTGGCGGTGACGGGGCCAGTGCATATCGTCGGCGTCTGCCAGGGCGCGCTGCCCGCCTTCGCCGCCGCCTGCCTGCTGGCGGATGAAGGCCTGCCGGTGGCGAGCCTCGGCCTGATGGGCGGGCCCATGGACCCGGCGCGCAATCCCACCCGCCTGTGGAAGATGCTGCAGGAGCGCTCGCTGGAGGCGCTGGAAGCCCAGGTGATGGAGGAGGTGCCGCAGGGCCTGCCCGGCGCCGGGCGCCGCGTATTCCCGGCGTGGCGGCAGATCGACACCTTCGCCCTCTACCTCTGGCGGCAGTCCATCACCGGCGGGGAACTGCCCATGCGCCTGCTGTTCGACGATGGTGACGACCCGCTGTGCTTTCCGCTCTCCCGGCTGTGCTGGACCATGATGGACGTGCCGGCCGAATTTTTCATGGAGAACGTCTCCACCATCTTCCGCGACAATGCGCTCGCCCATGGCACGCTGGAGATCGCCGGACACAGGGTGCGGGCCGAGGCGCTGCGCGGGGCGCTGCTGACCGTCGAGGGCACGGACGACGACATCTCCGCCCCCGGCCAGACCGAGGCGGCGCACGATCTGTGCCGCGCCGTGCCGGACGCCCTGCGCCGCCATGTCAGCGTCGCGGGCGCCGGCCATTTCGGCCTGTTCTACGGCCGCAGGATGCGCGCCACCGTGGTGCCGGCGCTGATCGAGGTGATGGAGGCGGGCGAACGGGCGCTGTGAGCGCCCCGCTGCCCGCAGCCCCTCAGTTCCGCAGGCCCGGCGCCTCCTGGCCGGTGCGGGCGACATATTCCGTATAGCCGCCATTGTACTGGTGGATGCCGTCCTGCGTCAGCTCCAGCACGCGGTTGGAGAGGGCGGCGAGGAAGTGCCGGTCATGGGAGACGAACAGCATCGTCCCCTCATAATCGGCCAGCGCTGCCACCAGCATTTCCTTGGTGGCCATGTCGAGATGGTTGGTGGGCTCGTCCAGCACCAGGAAATTGGGCGGGTCGAACAGCATCTTGGCCATCACGAGCCGCGCCTTCTCGCCGCCGGAGAGCACGCGGCAGCGCTTTTCCGCGTCGTCGCCGGAGAAGCCGAAGCAGCCGGCGAGGGTGCGCAGGGCGCCCTGTCCGGCCTGGGGGAAGGCGTCCTCCAGCGTCTCGAACACGGTGCGCTCGCCCTCCAGCAGGTCCATGGCGTGCTGGGCGAAATAGCCCATCTTCACGCTGGCGCCGACGGCCACCGTGCCGTCGTCCGGCGCCGTCGAGCCGGCGATGAGCTTGAGCAAAGTGGACTTGCCGGCGCCGTTCACGCCCATGACGCACCAGCGCTCGCGGCGGCGGATGTGGAAGTCCAGCCCCTCGTAGATGACCTTGCTGCCGTAGCTCTTGTGGACGCCCTTGAGGCTCGCCACGTCCTCGCCGGAGCGGGGCGCGGGGGCGAACTCGAAGGCCACCGCCTCGCGGCGGCGGGGCGGCTCCACCCGGTCGATCTTCTCCAGCTTCTTCACCCGGCTCTGCACCTGCGCGGCGTGGGAAGCGCGGGCCTTGAAGCGCTCGATAAAGGCGATCTCCTTGGCCAGCATGGCCTGCTGGCGCTCGTATTGCGCCTGCTGCTGCTTCTCGTTCATCGCCCTTTGGCCGGCGTAGAACTCATAGTCGCCGGAATAGGTGTTGAGGATGCCGGCGTCGATCTCGACGATCTTGTTGACGATGCGGTTCATGAAGGCACGGTCGTGCGACGTCATCATCAGCGCGCCGTCGAAGCCCTTGAGGAAGCTTTCCAGCCAGATCAGGCTCTCGATGTCGAGATGGTTGGAGGGTTCGTCCAGCAGCATCACGTCCGGGCGCATGAGGAGAATGCGGGCAAGCGCCACGCGCATCTTCCAGCCGCCCGAGAGCTTGCCCACGTCGCCGTCCATCATCTCCTGGGAGAAGCCGAGGCCGGCGAGAACCTCCGCCGCGCGGCCCTCCAGTGCGTAGCCGCCCAGCTCCTCGAAGCGGCCCTGCACCTCGCCGTAGCGCTCGACGAGCGCATCCATCTCGTCCATGCGGTCGGGATCGCCGAGGGCCGCCTCGATCTCCTTCAGCTCCGCCGCGACGGTGCTGACCGGGCCGGCGCCGTCCATCACCTCGGCGAGGGCCGAGCGGCCGGACATCTCGCCCACGTCCTGGCTGAAATAGCCGATGGTGATGCCGCGATCAGCCGAGACCTGGCCCTCGTCCGGCGTCTCCTGCCCGGTCATCATGCGGAACAACGTGGTCTTGCCGGCGCCGTTGGGGCCGACGAGGCCCACCTTCTCGCCCTTCAGCAGCGCCGCCGACGCCTCGATGAAGACGAGCTGCCGGCCGTTCTGCTTGCTGATGTTGTCGAGGCGGATCATGGGACAAGGGCACCCGGGGCTCTGGGGATCGTTCGTCCCGGGGGCTTAATGCATCTTTGTGCGGTGCGAAAGGGGCGGCACCCGCCTCAGGCGGCGCGATAGGCGCTGAGATAGTGGGCCTCGAACATCCGTTTCACATGGTGCAGCGGGCCGAGCCGGGGCAAGGCGAAGTTGCGCCGCGTGTCGCGGAACACCAGCATCCCCGCATCCAGCGTGTCGACGATGCAGACGAGTTCCGGCCGGAAGGTCTCCCGCTCCGGCCGGCCGGCGAGGGCGGCGGCGATGTTGCGGGCGGCGGCGCGGGCCTGGAGATCGGCCTGGTGGGCCTGCTTGGGCATCCAGTCCGGGCCGGGGAAGGAGCCGGCGTCGCCCGCCACATAGACATCGTCGAGGCCCTGCACCGCGCAGGTGGCATCGGCCGCGACGAAGCCGCCGGGCGAGAGCGGCAGGCAGCTCTCCGACAGCCATGCCGGTCCGGTGAGGCCGGGCATGAAGAGGATCAGGTCGGCGGGAATCTCGCCGCCCTCCGTCACCACCCTGTCGGGCGTGAAGCGCAGGGGCTTGTGGCCGAGATGGGTCTTGATGCCGCGCCGCTCCATCTCCTTCAGGAGCCCGCCGACGGCCTTCGGGCCAAGGCGCTGGCCGGGCTGGGTGGAGGCGTTGAAGAAGACCAGATCCACCGCCTCCCGCCGGCCCTGCCGGCGCAGCAGGGTGTCGAGGCCGAACAGGAACTCGAACATGGGCCCACCGCGCACCGCCGAGGGTTCCTGCGGATTGGCGCCGAACCCGACGGCAATGGTGCCGCGCGCGAGGGCCGCGAGGTGCAGGCGCAGGGCTTCCGCCACGGCGATGCCTTCGCAGGGGATGAAGGCGTTCTCGATGCCCGGCAGCTTGCGGATATAGCGCCCGCCGGTGGCGATGAGCAGCACGTCGTTCTCGATGACGCCGCCGCTGGTGTGAACCCGTCGCCCGCCGTCCGTCACCTGCTCCACTGTCGCGGCGATGTGGCGGACGCCGTGGCGGGCGAAGAAGCCTGTGAGCGGGATCGTCAGGTCCTCCGCCCGCCGCAGCCCTGCCGGGACCCAGATGAGGCTCGGCAGATAGGTGAGCACGGGGTTGGGCGACACCACCGTGATGTCCGCCCCGACGCGTCGCCGTCGCAGCTCGCGTACGGCGGTCAGCGCCGCAAAGCCGGAGCCCAGAATGACGATGCGTGGCGCGGACATGGGGATCACTCCGCCGGTTCGAGGTGGGAGCGCGTGGTCTTCACCGGCGCGGCGGGGCCGAAGTCACCGTCCACGTCGGCACCGAGATCGGCGCGCCAGGGCCGCCACATCTCCAGCCCCACGAGGATCAGCACCAGCACCGCCGCGAGGCCGACGGCCATCACCGGATAGGAGAGGCCGGTGAGGTCCATGAAGGTGATCTTGCCCGGCCCGGAGGCGGCGAGGACCGGCTTCAGCACCGGCTCGGCATAGCCGAAGGCGGTGGCGCCGGCGATGCCGCCGAGGAGGGTGAAGAGGGCATCGCGATAGCCCACGCCGACCTGCGCGAGCACCGTGCCCGGGCAGGCGCCGGCCAGCGCGATGCCGGCGCCGAGCATCAGGCCGCCCACCACGTCGGCGGCGTAGAAGGTGGCCTTCGGGGCGAGCTTCACGAGGCCAAAGCCGTGCAGTGCCGCGATCACCAGCGCACCGGTGGCGACGGCGGTGAGGAACACCTTGAGCATGATGAAATTGCGGAACTGCATCTGTCCCACGATCATGCCGGGCTCGAACACGCGGGACTTTTCGAGGGCGACGCCGAACACCGTGCCCATGAGCAGGCCGATGACGATGGATTGGACGAGAGACATGGCTTTGGCCTTTCTTGTGGTCCGTTCGCGTCAGATGCGGCGCAGCAGGAGCAGCGCGGTGGCGATGCCGCCGGCGAACATGGCGGCGACGGCGACGGTGGAGGACACGGCAAGCTGCGCCATGCCGGACAGGCCATGGCCGGAGGTGCAGCCATCGGCGATGCGGGCACCGAACAGCATCACGAAGCCGGCGCCGAACGCCACCGCATAGCGCACGCCGGGGCTCGCCGTGCCGAGCGCCCGCGACCAGATGGGCGAGATCGGCTGGCGGCGGGCGCCGGAGATGCGCATGGAGAGAAAGGCGCCGATGGCGACGCCGATCACCAGCGCCACCTGCCACCAGTTCTTGCCGGTGGCGGCGATGTGCTTGGCCACATAGTCGATGTTGGTCACAGCCGGGTCGATCCACGACGCCGCGATCCCGCCGACGGTGACATAGGACGAGGAGGCGCCGAGCGCCGTCTCGATGAGCAGGAAGGCCGGCACCTGCAGAAGGCCGATGAGGATGCCGGCCACGTAAGGCGACCATGCCTTGGCCTTCAGCGAACAGGCGAAGCCTGAACCGGACCCGCCCCGGGCCTGTGCGATCTCGCTCATGGGGTTCCTCCTTGACGGTGCGTCGTGACGACGTCCAAATCCCTTGACATTCAAAAAAATGAAATTCTAATTCTTGAATGTCAAGAGGCGCGACGTGGGGTCAACAGGTCCCGAGCGTGCCCGGCATCCGCCGGCAGGACCGGCGGGCGCACCAATTGGAGGAAACCATGTCGCGGATCGTCATCCTCGGCGCCGGACTCGGCGGCGTCATCATGGCCTACGAGATGAAGGAGAAGGTGGGGGCGAAACACGAGGTGGTGGTAGTCAACAAGGGCTCCACCTACAGCTTCGTGCCGTCCAATCCGTGGGTCGCCGTCGGCTGGCGCAAGCCCGAGGAGATCACGGTGGACCTCACCAGAGTGTTCCAGTCGCGTGGCATCCGCCTCATGCCCATGGGTGCGAAAAGGCTCGATCCGAAGACCAATTCCATCGAACTGAACGACGGTGAGACGCTCGATTACGATTATCTCGTCATCGCCACCGGTCCCGACCTCGCCTTCGACGAGGTGGAGGGGCTCGGCCCCGCCGGCCATACGCAGTCGGTCTGTCTCACCGACCATGCCGCCGAGGCGCGCAAGGCGTTCGATGCGCTGGTGCGTTCACCGGGGCCGATCGTGGTCGGGGCGGCGGCCGGCGCCTCCTGCTTCGGGCCGGCCTACGAATTCGCCTTCATCCTCGACGCCGCCTTGCGCAAGGCCAAGGTCCGCGACCGCGTGCCCATGACCTTCGTGACGCCCGAGCCCTATATCGGCCATCTCGGCCTCGACGGGGTGGGTGACACCAAGGGCCTTCTGGAGGGCGCGCTGCGCGAAAAGCACATCAAGTGGATCACCAACGCCCGCGTCGCCCGCGTGGAGGCCGGCCGCATGAGCGTGGAGGAGGTGAACGAGGATGCGAGTGTGAAGGCGACCCACGATCTGCCCTTCGCCTTCTCCATGATCCTGCCCGCCTTCCGCGGCGTGCCGGCGGTGTCCGGCCATGAGGGGCTTTCCAATCCCCGCGGCTTCGTCATCGTGGACCGGCACCAGCAGAGCCCGGCCTATCCGAACATCTTCGCCATCGGCGTCTGCGTCGCCATCCCGCCCATGGGCAAGACGCCGCTGCCGGTGGGCGTGCCCAAGACCGGCTTCATGATCGAATCCATGGTCACGGCCACCGCCGCCAACATCGCCGCGCTGCTCGCGGGAGAAAAGCCGCGGGCGGTGGCGACGTGGAACGCGGTGTGCCTTGCCGATTTCGGCGACGGCGGAATCGCCTTCATCGCCCAGCCGCAGATCCCGCCACGCAACGTCAACTGGTCGTCGCAGGGCGCCTGGGTGCACACCGCCAAGGTCGGCTTCGAGCGCTACTTCCTGCACAAGGTGCGGCAGGGCGTGAGCGAGACTTTCTACGAGAACGCCGCCCTGAGCCTGCTCGGCATCAAGAAGCTCAAGGAAGTGCGGATGGAGGAGGCGGGGCCGGTGTGACCGGCCCCGCTCACGGGATCAGCATCCGCACGATGGCCTCGGCGGCAGCTTCGGCATCCATGGCGGTGGTGTCCACGCGCAGCTCGGGGGCGGCGGGGGCTTCATACGGGCTGTCGATACCGGTGAAGTTCTTGAGCTGGCCCGCGCGGGCCTTCTTGTAGAGGCCCTTCACGTCGCGCCGCTCGGCCTCGGCCAGGGGCGTGTCGATGAACACCTCGAAGAACTCGCCCGGCTGCATCATGCCGCGCACCATGTCGCGCTCGGCGCGGAACGGGCTGATGAAGGCGGTGATGACGATGAGGCCGGCATCGGTCATCAGCTTCGCCACCTCGCCCACGCGACGGATGTTCTCCACCCGGTCGGCGGCGGTGAAGCCGAGGTCCTTGTTGAGGCCATGGCGCACATTGTCGCCGTCGAGCAGGAAGGTGTGCCGGTTCATCCGGGCGAGCTTCTTCTCCACCAGATTGGCGATGGTGGACTTGCCTGCGCCGGACAGGCCCGTGAGCCAGACCACCGCCGGCTTCTGGTTCTTCAGCGCGGCATGGTGCTCGCGGGAGATGTCGGTGGCCTGCCAGTGGACGTTGTCCGACCGCCTGAGCGCGAAGTGGATCATGCCCGCGCCGACGGTGGCATTCGTCATCTTGTCGATGAGGATGAAGCCGCCCAGCTCCCGGTTCTCGCCATAGGGCTCGAACGGGATGCGCCGGTCGGTGGCGATGTTGCAGGAGCCGATGGCGTTCAGCTCCAGCGTCTTCGCCGCCAGATGGTCCATGTTGTTGACGTTCACCTGGTACTTCGGCTCGGTGATGGTGGCGGACACCGTCTGGGTGCCGAGCTTCAGCCAGTAGGGACGGCCCGGCAGCATGGGCTGCTCGTCCATCCACACGATGACCGCCTCGAACTGGTCGGCCGCCTGCACCGGGGCCTCCGCCGCCGCGATCACGTCGCCGCGCGAGCAGTCGATCTCGTCGGCAAGGCACAAGGTGACGGACTGGCCGGCCACCGCCTCGGCAAGATCGCCGTCCAGCGTCACGATGCGCGCCACCGTGCTGGTCTTGCCCGAGGGCAGGACGCGGATGGCATCGCCCGGCTTCACCGTGCCGGAGGAGATGAGGCCGGCAAAGCCGCGGAAGTCGAGGTTGGGCCGGTTGACCCACTGCACCGCCATGCGGAACGGCTTTTGCGCGTCATGGGCGGCGTCGATCTCCACGCTCTCCAGATGCGCCATCAGCGTCGGGCCGGAGTGCCACGGCGTGTTGGGGGAGAGGGTGGTGATGTTGTCGCCCTTGAAGCCGGAGATGGGCAAAGCGACGAAATCCGTGATGCCGATGGAGGTGGCGAAGGCCCGGTAGTCGGCGACGATCTGCTCGAACACCTCGCGGCTGTAGCCCACGAGGTCCATCTTGTTCACCGCCAGCACGATGTTGCGGATGCCGATGAGGTGGGCGAGATAGGAGTGGCGCCGGGTCTGGGTGAGCACGCCCTTGCGCGCGTCCACGAGGATCACCGCGAGGTCGGCGGTGGAGGCGCCCGTCACCATGTTGCGGGTGTACTGCTCGTGGCCGGGGGTGTCGGCGACGATGAATTTGCGCTTCTCCGTGGCGAAGAAGCGGTACGCCACATCGATGGTGATGCCCTGCTCGCGCTCGGCGGCGAGGCCGTCCACGAGGAGCGCGAAATCCAGCTCCTGCCCCTGCGTGCCGACCTTCTTCGAGTCGGCCTCCAGCGCGGCGAGCTGATCCTCGAAGATCATCTTGGAATCGTAGAGCAGCCGCCCGATGAGGGTGGACTTGCCGTCGTCCACGCTGCCGCAGGTGATGAAGCGCAGCATGGTCTTGTGCTCGTGGACGTCGAGATACTTGTCGATGTCCTCGGCGATGAGGGCGTCGGTCTTGTAGACGGGATCGAGGGGCGCGCTCATCAGAAATACCCCTCCTGCTTCTTCTTCTCCATGCCGGCGCCACCGGCATCCTTGTCGATGGCGCGGCCCTGACGCTCGGAGGTGGTGGTGAGCAGCATTTCCTGGATCACCTGCGGCAGGGTGTCCGCCGTGCTCTCCACCGCGCCGGTGAGCGGGTAGCAGCCGAGCGTGCGGAAGCGCACGGAGCGCATCTGCGGCTCCTCGCCGGGGCGCAGCGGGAAGCGGTCGTCATCCACCATCAGGATCAGGCCGTCGCGCTCCACGGTGGGGCGCGGGGCGGCGAAATAGAGCGGCACGATGCGGATGCCTTCGAGGTGGATGTATTGCCAGATATCCAGCTCGGTCCAGTTGGAGATGGGGAAGACGCGCATGCTCTCCCCCTTGTTCTTGCGGGCATTGTAGAGGTGCCAGAGTTCCGGCCGCTGGTTCTTCGGGTCCCAGCGGTGATTGGCCGAGCGGAAGGAGAAGACGCGCTCCTTGGCGCGGCTCTTCTCCTCGTCGCGGCGGGCGCCGCCGAAGGCCGCGTCGAAGCCCCACTTGTCCAGCGCCTGCTTGAGGCCCTCCGTCTTCCACATGTCGGTGTGCAGCGGGCCGTGGTCGAACGGGTTGATGCCCTTTTCCAGTGCTTCCGGATTCTGGTGGACGAGAAGGTCCATGCCGGCGTCGCGCGCGGCTTCGTCGCGCAACTCGTACATGGCGCGGAACTTCCAGGTGGTATCCACGTGGAGCAACGGGAAGGGCGGCGGGGAGGGAAAGAAGGCCTTCCTGGCGAGATGCAGCATCACCGCCGAATCCTTGCCCACCGAATAGAGCATCACCGGGCGCTCGGCCTCGGCGACGACCTCGCGCATGATGTGGATGCTCTCCGCCTCGAGGCGCTGGAGATGGGTCAGGCTCATCTTGTCTTCGCTCTTCGGTCCCAACGCGACGCAACGGACGGCGCAGGGACACCGCCCTATTCCGCATCTGTGAGATGTGGATATCTTATTTCTACTCCACATTCCGACAAAAGGCGAGCCGCCTGCGCGGGGGCAGGCAAGGCGCGTCATTGCGCGCGGCACCGGCCCGGCGGGCTTTGACCGAGATCGCGATCCTGTGGGGGAAGCTCTGAAGGGGGGAGCTGCGGACGGCGCAAGGGGGCGGCAATGCCGCCCGCAGCTCTTGTCCCCACCGGCGGTGTTTGCGGCCACGCCGGCGGAGGGAGGCAGCTTTGCCGTTGGGGAAGGCCACCGCATCGGTACGAGGTCCGATTTCGGTTAGCGGCTCCGGCAACGGGCTGCAATCACCCCTGCAGTCTAGCTCAGATTGATCTGACAACAAACCGTCTGGACGGTTTTTATCCGAAATATTTTCGCCCGGTATCTTGGTCCGTCAAAGCGGTGTCCAGGGATGGAATTGCGGTGTCCGGGGATGCCGGATGCCGCCCGTGCAGGTCAGGAGGTGGGCCGGCGGGAGCGCCGCGGCTCGTCGGCTTCCGCAGGGGCGGGGGGCTCGGCTGGCCAGTTTCGATCATCGAGCAGGTATTCGAACATCCGGTCGCGCTCGACGTCCCCCAGCGGGCAGGTGCCCAGCATGGCCGAGAGGGCGAGCCCGCGGGCGGAGAACAGGCGGGCCAACGAGCGTCCGGGATCCCTCGCCTGGCTGACGATGAGCGCGATGGTCTGCTCGTCGCGCTCGCGCACGGGACTCATGAAGGCCGGCTCCTGCGACGCCACGCCGAGGATGGCGAACGCGATGGAGTTCGAGCCCTTCACGATCTCCCGGAACACGGCGATCTGCGCAGCGAGCGCCGGCTCGGCGTAGGCCGCGCCGTGCTCCGCCACGAAGGCTTCGGCGAACTGCGTGTAGTAGTCCGCCTGATACTCCAGCAGGGCCGCGAGCACGGCGCGCTTGTTGGGGAACTGGTGCAGCAGCCCGCCCTTGCTGACGCCGCTCTCCTTGGCGATGGCATCGAGGGTGAGGCGGCCGGCGCCGTCGCGGGCGATGATGGCGAGGGCCGCCTCGATGACGGCGGCCTTCGTGCGTTCGGAACGCGTGGTGTTATCCATGCCTCGGGCGGCCCCGGCGCCGCGCGAAAAAGGCAGCGCCCGCACAGGACATACCGTCGATGCCGTCGGCGAGACAAGTCATTCCGACACCACCGGCCGCGCGCTGTGGCTCGCCCCGCGTTCCACGGCGCGGGGTGCCGTTGCGTCGTGTGCCCGAAGCCGTTCCGGCTCGCCGGAACGGCTTCAGGTTTTCGACGCGACCCATGTCCTTCACGCGACCCGGAATCCACTTCGCGTGAAAATGGTCTAGCGCCCGCCCATCACATACTCGCCGCGCTCGTGAACCGTGTTGGCGCGGCCCACCAGCAGCGTCTCCAGCGGGCCGATGCGCTTCTGGTCCTTGTCCTTGTAGGGCAGGGAATGCAGCACGTAGCGCATGGCATTGATGCGGGCGCGCTTCTTGTCATCGGACTTGATGACCGTCCAGGGCGAATCCGCCGTGTCGGTGTGGAAGAACATGGCTTCCTTGGCGCGAGTGTAGTCGTCCCACTTGTCGAGGGAGGCGAGATCCACGGGCGAGAGCTTCCACTGCTTCAGCGGATGCACCTTGCGCTCCTTGAAGCGGCGGCGCTGCTCCTCCCGGCTCACCGAGAACCAGAACTTGATGAGGTGGATGCCGCTGCGCACGAGATTGCGCTCGAACTCCGGCGCCTGGCGCAGGAACTCGCGGTATTCGTCATCCGTGCAGAAGCCCATCACCCGCTCGACGCCGGCCCTGTTGTACCAGCTGCGGTCGAACATCACGATCTCGCCGGTGGTGGGCAGGTGCTCCACATAGCGCTGGAAATACCACTGGCCGCGCTCCACCTCGCTGGGTTTCTCTAGCGCCACCACCCGCGCGCCACGCGGATTGAGGTGCTCCATGAAGCGCTTGATGGCGCCGCCCTTGCCGGCCGCGTCGCGCCCCTCGAACAGGATGATGACCCGCTGGCGGGAATCCTTCACCCACGACTGGAGCTTGAGAAGCTCGGTCTGGAGGATGAACTTCTGCTGCTCGTAGTCCCGCCGCAGCATCTTGTACTTGAAGGGATAGCCGCCGGTGCGCCAGTCGTCGGACAGCTCGTCGCTGGTCACGCGCGGATGGCCCGTGGGCTTGGGCATGCCCAGCGACTTGCGCAGCCGCACGGCGTCGTCGGGCGAGGCGCCGGCGAGGATGGCGGCGATGCCGGCCTTCACGTCGTCCACGCCCGCCGCCGTGGTGGGCTGGGCCGCTTCAAGGGAGGCCGACAAGGCGGCGACGGCGGACAGTTCCGCCTCCTGCGCCGCCAGCTGGCGCTCCTCGGCCAGCGAGCGCTCCATCTCGGCGGGAATGGCATCGGTGCCGGCCGCGGGCGGGAGGTCGTCGTTGCTCGCCATGCTGTGCTCCTTCGGCGCCGAGGCGCGCGCCATCCGCGGCTGAAAAACCGCGTGAAAACATGGGCCTTAGCCGGCTGAAGAGCGTTGATCGAGATCAAGGGAGAGGGGAGGTAGGGGGCGGCGTCCTCGCGTCGGGGATGCATGTTGCGCCGGCGGAATGTGAGCCGGGAGGGAAGCCCGTGCGATCATATCCGCTGGTCATCGCCCGGCTAGTCCGGGCGATCCACCGCGCCGCTGGAGCAATGTCCGGAAGATCGACCCGGCCCCACCGTGGATCGCCCGGACTAGCCGGGCGATGACGGCTTTGCGGCAGCCTTGCGCTGGACCCCGGATCAGCGCTCCGGCTGCGTCGTCGCTTGTCCCGGGAACCGTGCGCCTCTCACTTCGGGGCGAACTGCCCGTAGAGGTGCTTCAGCACTTCGGTGGTGGCGGCCTCGGCCTTCTGGCCGGGATAGTTGGTGAGGGCCTCCACCGACATGTCGCTCGCCGGCTCCACCAGGATCTTGGCGAAGTTCATGCTGTTGGAGCCGTTGTGGGTGAGCACCGGCGTCTTGGTCCAGTCGAGCTTCACGACGCCCCAGCCGAAGGCGTAGTCGCCGGTGGAGGGGGTGCCGGGGGGCGGGTCCTTGAACGGCGGGGTGGTGACGTGGGGCTTGTGGATGACGGCCAGCGTCTCCGGCGAGACGATGTGCGGGCCGCGCTTGCCCTGGCCCGCGTTCCAGTCGCCCCAGCGGGCGAAGTCCAGCACCGACATGTGGCCGATGCCGGCCGGGCCGACCACGGGCGGAATGTCCGCCGACGGTCCCCAGGCCATGGGCGTGGCGTTGCCCTTGTCGTCGAGCATGTGGCCGATGGGCGCGTCATACTTGCCGAAGGTGGCCTGCGGGCCGAAGCCGGCACTCTTCAGGCCGAGCGGCGCATAGATGCGCTCCTCCACCAGGCGCTCCCACGGCTTGCCGGAAACCTCTTCCAGCATGGCGCCGGCGAAGATGTAGCCGAGGTTGGAATACTGGAACGGCGAGCCGGTCTTGGGCACCTCCGGGGCGTGCGTCTTCCAGCGCTCCAGCGCGTCGAGGCGCAAGGCGGTGGTGGTTTTCTCGAAGCCCACCGGATTGAAATAGATGCCGACGATCTCCTCGTTGTCGGAGGGGATGCCGCTTGTGTGGGAGAGAAGCTGCTCCAGCGTCACTGCCGCGAGCTTCGGGTCCATGTCCTTCACCTTGCCGCCCAGCACCTCGCCGAGCGTGCTCGTCCACTTGATCTTGCCTTCCTCCACCAGCGTTCCGGCGACGGTGGCGGTGAAGGCCTTGGTGTCGGAGCCGAGATGGAAGCGGTCCTCCACCGTCACCGGGACGTCGAGGCCGATGGCGCGCTTGCCCACGGCCCCCGCCGCGATGATCTCGCCCGAGCGGGTGACGGCGGCGGCCAGAGCCGGCAGGCCGTATTTGGCGCGCACGCCTTCGAGATAGAGGTCGAGGTTTTCGGCGGCCCGCACCGGCGCCGACAAAGCGAGGGCTGCCGCAAGGCCCAGTGCGAAGGCATGGAAGACGCCTCGTTCCGAACGCCTGAAATCCATGGACGATCCCCCTGTCGCCGCGCCGTTGATCCGGCCAAGCGTGGCCGTATGAACGCAGGCAAACCGGCCCGCTGGCAAGGGACATTCGGCGTACGTGCGGCGGCGCTGGCGTGCCCGGGCAACACGGATACGGCCGTTCATCCGGCTACACGCCGGCCCTCCGGGCGTGTAGAACCGAAGGCAAAGCTCAAGCGCGCGACCGCCCGCAGAGGCGAGTGGCTGCCGGTGTGCCCGCAGCCGGACGCGCGAGGAGGAAACGCATGTACGCCGCCCCGCCTGCCGTGGTCGCCCGCCCGTTCGTCGTGATGCCCGACGCCCTCAGGATCGAGGGCCGCCGCTCCGAGTGGAGCGAGGTCCAGTTCGGCGGCGTGCCGCTGACCACCTTCCTTGAAGGCCCCTCCTTCGATCGCGCGGGCAATCTGTGGGTCGTGGACATCCCGTGGGGGCGTCTCATCAAGGTGACGCCGCAGGGGAAGGTCAGCGTCGAGGCGGAGTATGACGGCGAGCCCAACGGCCTGAAGTTCCACAAGGACGGCCGCGGCTTCATCGCCGACCACCGGCACGGGATCATGGTGTTCGATCCCGCCACCGGCCGGGTGGAACCCTATCTCGAACGGGCGATGCTCCAGCGCTTCAAGGGCGTGAACGACCTGATCTTCGCCAGCAACGGCGATCTCTATTTCACCGACCAGGGCCAGACCGGCTGGCATGACCCGTCCGGCTGCCTCTATCGCCTGCGGACAGACGGGCGGCTGGACTGTGTGCTGAAGGGCATCCCGAGCCCCAACGGCCTCGTGCTCAACAAGACCGAGACGGTCCTCTTCCTCGCCGTGACGCGGGCCAACGCCATATGGCGCGTGCCGCTGATGCGCGACGGCACGGCGAGCAAGGTGGGCACCTTCATCCAGCTTTCAGGCGGCGGCGGTCCGGACGGCCTCGCCATCGACGAGGAGGACAACCTCGTCGTCTGCCACATGGGCCTCGGCTCGGTCTGGCTGTTCAGCGCGCTCGGCGAGCCGATGCTGCGCATCCGGTCGCCGGAGGGGCACCTCACCACCAATTGCGCCTTCGGCGGGCCGGACAACCGGACGCTCTTCATCACCGAATCGAAGACCGGCACCATCCTCTGCGCCGATCTGCCGGTGCCGGGCCGGCGCATGTATTCACACGCCTGAAATCAGGGACGGGGATCTTCGGCCTCATGGCCGGGCGTGGTGCGGCGGGGCCACACCACGCGGTCTGTTCCGCATCTCTCCGCCGTATCGGCAGAGGCTGCCGCTCAGGCCTTGTATTCGTAGAGCAGGCGGGCGCGGATGGTGCCTTCCAGCGCGCGGATCTCGGCGAGGATCGCCTGGCTGTCCACGGCGGAGGCGTCCGCATCGAGCACCACATAGCCGATGTCGGCATTGGTCTCGTAATACTGGGCGGCGATGTTGACCGCGTGGCGGGCCAGCACCTCGTTGAGGCGGCCGAGCATGCCGGGCAGGTTGCGCTGAACCTGGATGAAGCGGGTGCCGGTGGGACGCGCCGGCAGTTGCACCTGCGGGAAGTTCACCGCGCCCATGGTGGAACCGGTGTCCGAATAGTCGAGCAGCTTGCGGGCCACCTCGGCACCGATGCGCTCCTGCGCCTCCTCGGTGGAGCCGCCGATATGCGGCGTGAGGATGACGTTGGGCAGGCCCTGCAGCGGGGAGACGAACTTCTGGCCGTTGGCGCTGGGCTCCACCGGGAACACGTCCACCGCCGCGCCACGCAGCCGGCCTTCCTTCAGCGCGTCGGCGAGGGCGTCGAGGTCCACCACCGTGCCGCGGCTGTTGTTGATGAGATAGGCGCCCTTCTTCATGGCGGCGATCTCGGCGCGGCCGATCAGCCCGTGGGTGGCGGGGGTCTCGGGAACGTGCAGGCTCACCACGTCGCTCTGGGAGAGCACCTCGGCCATGGTCGCCACCGGCTCGGTGTTGCCGTGGCGGAGCTTGTCGGTGTGATCGTAATAGATCACCCGCATGCCCATCGCCTCGGCGAGGTTGGAGAGCTGCGAGCCGATGTTGCCGTAGCCGATGATGCCCAGCGTCTTGCCGCGCACCTCGTGGCTGTCGGTGGCCGACTTGTCCCACAGGCCCTCATGGGCGGCGGCGGACCGGTTGGGGATGCGGCGCAGCAGCATCACGATCTCGCCGATCACCAGCTCCGCCACGCTGCGGGTGTTGGAGAAGGGCGCGTTGAACACCGGGATGCCGGCGATGCGGGTGGCGTCGATGTCCACCTGGTTGGTGCCGACGCTGAAGCAGCCGATGGCGATGAGGCGGTCCGCGGCCTCCAGCACGTCGGCGGTGATCTGGGTGCGCGAGCGGATGCCGAGCAGATAGACGCCCTTCAGCGCCTCCTTCAGCGCCTCGCCGTCCAGCGCCTTGGGCAGGCGGGTCAGGTTGGTGTAGCCGGCGGCGAGCATCATCTCGACGGCGCTGTCGTTGACGCCTTCGAGCAGCAGCACCTTGATCTTGTCGCGGGACAGGGAAAGCTGGGGGGCGTTTTGGGTCACGGGGCGCGACGTCCTTCGGCGGTCAACAGGCGAACCCGCGCGGAAATGAGCTGCCGCAAATGAGGTTCGGCTTGAAATGGTGGTTGCCGGGTGGCGGTTGCGGCCCGGCGGCGGCGCGAAATTAGCGATTTTGCCGCGCCAGTCCAGAGATCGCGCGCCTTTGCCGCGGCTGGGACGTGACGCTGGGGGAGGGGAGGGGCCGCTCTGCGCGGCGGGCTCGCCCCCTCAATCCTCGCGCGAGGAGGGGTGGAAGCGGTCGGTCAGCGCCAGAACGGCGTAGGCGGCGACAAAGATGATGTTGGCGACCACCAGCCACTTCACCTGCGCCTCGCTCACGTCCGTCTCCAGCCGCATCAGCGCCTTCAGGAGCGTGATGCCGGTGATGGCCATGAGCGAGGCGAACAGCTTCAGCTTCAGCCCCGAGAAGGAGATGCGCGTCATCCAGACCGGCGAGGAGGGCGTGTCGGCGCGGTCGATCTTCTCGACGAAATTCTCGTAGCCGGAGGAGATCACCACCACCAGCAGCCCGCCCACCAGGGCAAGGTCGATGAGGGTGAGGATGCCCATGATGACGTGCGTCTCGTTCATGCTCGGCAGGGCGATGGCGAAGCGCACGAGTTCCAGAAGGAAGGCGACGACGAGCAAGGCGAGCGCCACCGAGAGCCCCGCGAACAGCGGCACCATGGCCCAGCGGCTCAGCGTCACCAGCCGTACGATCGCCTTGCGCATCGCCTCGTTCCCTTCCGCTCAGAAGCTGCCGACCAGCGTGCCGAGCCCGATCACCACGGCCAGCGCGATGAGGGCGCCCACCACGGCGGCCATCACGATGTCGAGGTAGCCTTCCTTGTGGGTCACGCCGCACACGGAGAGCAGTGTCACCACTGCGCCGTTGTGGGGCAGGCTGTCCAGCGTGCCGGAGCCGATGACGGCGACGCGGTGCATGAGGGACGGGTCCATGCCGATCTCGTGGGCGATCTTCATGTAGGTCGGCCCCAGCGCGTCGAGGGCGATGGTGAGGCCGCCGGAGGCCGAGCCGGTAAGGGCGGCGAGGATGTTGGTGGCCACCGCCAGCGACACCAGCGGTCCGCCCTCGATGCCCAGCACGAAGTTGCGCACGTCGGTGAAGGCGGGCAGCGCCGCCACGATGGCGCCGAAGCCCACGAGGCTCGCCACCGAGAGGATGGGCAGCACCGAGGCGTTGGCACCGGCCGTCATGGTGGCGCGCAGCTCCGGCACGCTGGTGAAGTTGATGATGATGCAGGTGACGATGGCCGCCGCCAGCGCCACGATCACCGACCACACGCCGCCCACCGCCGAAAGCGTCACGCCGCCCCACTGGGGATCGGCGAGGAAGCTCACGTCCATGCGCGGCAGCACCACGAAGGACATGAGCAGGTTGACGACGATCACCACCACAATGGGCAGCGCCGCCAGCAGGATCGGTGGCGCGCGGGGAGATTCATCGCTGGAATGGATCTCGGACGGGTCGAACGGGCCTGCCGTCGAGGCGCGCTCGCGCACGATGGGGTCGTCCGCCGCGAGGTCCGCGCTTTCATCCGGCGCGGCGATGAGCGAGCCGAAGCCCTCGCCGGCGGCACGTGCCGCATTCTCCCGCCGCTTCAGCCACCACATGCCGAAGCCCAGCATGATGAGCGAGGCGATGATGCCGAGCCCCGGCGCCGCGAACGGCGTGGTGCCGAAGAACGGCATGGGGATGGCGTTCTGGATGGAGGGCGTGCCGGGCATGGCCGACATGGTGAAGGTGGAGGTGCCGAGCGCGATGGCCGCCGGCATCAGCCGCCGCGGCACGCCGGCCGCGCGGAACAAAGCGACGCCCATGGGCGCGAGCACGAAGAAGGCCACGAACAGCGACACGCCGCCATAGGTGACGATGGCGCCGGCCAGCACCACCGCGAGGATGGCGCGGCTGGGGCCGAGCTTTTCCGTCATGTAGTTGGCGATGGAGGTGACCGAGCCGGAATCCTCCATCAGCTTGCCGAATACTGCCCCCAGCAGGAACAGCGGGAAGAATTGCGCGACGAAATCCGCCGCGTTGCGCATGAAGGTCTGCGTCCAGCTCGCCAGCAGCGGCTCGCCGGAGAAGGCGGCCGCGATCAGGCCCGCGATGGGCGCGAGGATGAGGATGGAGGAGCCGCGGAAGGCCAGGAAGATGAGGACGGCGAGGCCGACCAGAATGCCGATGAGACCCATGGATCAGAGCTCCGCCATCAGCTGGTCGAAATTGACGGTGGAGGCCTTGCCGATGTCGGCACCGTGCTCGGTGAGGAAAAGGTCGGCGGCCTTGCGCCCCTCGTCCCTCAGCCAGGTGAGGAAGTCCCATTCGGCATTGAGCTTCGAGGAGAAGCCCAGCTCGTTCATGATGGGGTTGCGCACCACATGCACCCGCATCCGCGCCCAGTTGCAGGCTTCCGAGTCGCCGGAAAGCTCGTGCACGTGGCGCTGGAGCAGCGCCATCATGTACAGCTCCTTGATCGCCACCGAGTTGAACGACACCTCGTTGAGGCGGTTGAGGATTTCGCCCGGCGTCTTGGGCGTGCCCGGCCGCTCCAGCGGGTTGATGGGCACGAGGATGGTGTCGTCGGACTTCAATTCGCTCACCAGCGGCGCCAGCGTCGGGTTGCCGGAATAGCCGCCGTCCCAATAGGCCTCGCCGTCGATCTCCACCGCCTGGAAGAGGGTGGGCAGGCAGGCGGAGGCCATCAGCACGTCGGGTGTGATCTCGGCGTTGCGGAACACGCGCGGGCGGCCGGTGCGCACGTTGGTGGCGGTGATGAACACCTTGATCGGGGAGGCGCGCAGCCGCTCGAAGTCGATCTGCTTTTCGAGGATCGGCGCCAGCGCGTTCCCGCCCAGGGGATTGTACTGGTAGGGCGAGAACATGCGCGTCATGAAATCCATCATCAGGAAGCCCGGCGCGGTGTCCATGGACCAGCGGCCGAGCATCTTGTCGAAGGGCGAGCGCTTGAACGGGCTGAAGCGGGCCGCTTCGGAGACGTGGGTCCAGTAGCTCTCAAGGGCGAGCTTGGCGCCCTCGCGGCCGCCGGCGGCGAAGCCGTCCGCCAGCACGGCGGCGTTCATGGCGCCCGCCGAGGTGCCGGAGACGCCCTCGATCTCGAGCCAGCGCTCGTCGAGGAGCCGGTCGAGCACCCCCCAGGTGAAGGCCCCGTGGGAGCCGCCGCCCTGCAGGGCGAGATCGACGAGTACCGGTTCCCGTTCCATCTGAGACCTCATTCACAAGCAGGCCGCATCTGGTGCGGGCCTGTCGCCGTTTGGCGTGGCGGGCGATCCTCGGGTCGTCTGTGTTCTTGATCCTTGGCGGCGGCGGGGCAGGCCCGCCATCCGCGTGCCGGTCAGGCCGGCTGCGTCTTGGCCGGCGCTGTCTTTCCCGCGCCCGCGACGCGCTCCGGCCCGGTGTCGGGTCCGAACCACGCCACATAGAGCGCCGGCAGGAAGATGAGGGTGAGCAGCGTGCCCACCAGCAATCCGCCCATGATGGCGAAGGCCATGGGTCCCCAGAACACGGTGGGCGCGATGGGGATCATGCCCAGCACGGTGGAGACCGCCGTGAGCATGATGGGCCGGAAACGCATGGAGGAGGCGGAGACCACCGCATCCCACACGCTCTTGCCCGCCGCGCGGTCCGCCTCGATCTGGCCGATGAGGATGACCGCGTTCTTGGTGATCATGCCGATGAGCGCCAGCACGCCGAGGATGGCGACGAAGCCCAGCGGCCGACCGGAGGCGAGCAGCGCCGCCACCACGCCGATGAGGCCGAGCGGCGCCACCGACAGCACGATGACGAGCCGCTGGAAGCTCTTTAGCTCGAACATCAGCACGGTGAACATGAGCAGCAGCATCACCGGCACCACGGCGACGACAGAGGCGAGGGAGGACGCGCTCTCCTCCACCGTGCCGCCGGTGGTGATGGCGTAGCCGGCCGGCAGCGTGCGGCGCAGGGCCTCGATCCTCGGATCGAGCTTTTCCACCACGCTCTCGGGCAGCACGCCGCGCTTCACGTCCGACTGGACGGTGAGCGTCGGCACCCGGTCGCGCCGCCAGATGGCGGGATAGTCCTGCCCGTATTCGAAGGTGGCGATCTGCGAGAGGGGCACGGTGCGCCCATTGGGCAGCGGCACCTGAAGGGTGGCGAGGGAGGCCAGCGACACGCGCTCCTCGTCGGTGGCGCGGGCCACCACGTTGACGAGATAGATGTCGTCGCGCACCTGCGTCACCGGCTGGCCGGAAAGCACGGTGTTGAGCACGCCGGCGAGCTGCGCGGTGGAGAGGCCGAGCAGGCGCGCCTCGTCCTGATCCACGCGGATGGAGACCTGCCGGGCGGGCTCGATCCAGTTGTAGTTGACCGTCTCCACCTCGGGGTTCTCGGCCATCACCTTGGCGAGGTCGAAGGCGATGGCGCGCACCTTCTCGATCTCCGGACCGGAGACGCGATACTGCACCGGCCAGCCCACGGGCGGCCCCAGCTCCAGCGGCGAGATGCGCGCCACGAGCTGCGGGAAGTCGGTGGCGAGCACCTTCTCCAGCTTCACGCGCAGCCGCTCGCGCGCCGCCACGTCCTTCGCCACGATCACACTCTGGGCGAAGAAGTCGTTGGGCAGCTGCACGTCGAGGGGCAGATAGAAGCGGATCGCGCCGCGGCCCACATAGGTGGACCAGCGGGCCACGTCCGGATCATTGGCCAGCACCTTGTCGAACGCCTCGGCGACACTCTGCGAGGCGTAGATGGAGGCGTTCTGCGGCGAGGCGAGGTCCACCAGCAGTTCGGGCCGGTCGGAGGAGGGGAAGAACTGGCGGGGGATCAGCGGCAGGGCCAGCACCGACAGCACGAACAGGCCGGCGGTGACGGCGAGCGTCACCCAGCGCAGGCGCAGGCACAGGATGAGGAAGGCGCGGTACATCCCCATCACGCCCTTCGGCGGCGCGTCGGGATCGGGGATCTTGTCCTTCGCCGGCGCGCGCAGGATGAGCACCTGAAGCAGCGGCGCGAACAGCACCGCCACGATCCACGAGACGAGGAGGGCGATGCCCACCACCGCGAACAAGGTGAAAGTGTATTCGCCCGCCGAGGAGGCGGCGAAGCCCACCGGCACGAAGCCCGCCACCGTCACCAGCGTGCCAGCGAGCATGGCCGCCGCATAGGCCTTGAAGGCGTAGGAGGCGGCGGTGGGCCGATCGTCGCCGGCCGCGAGGCGCGTCAGCGTCGCGTCCGTCGTGGTCATGGCGTCGTCCACCATCAGCGCCAGCGCGATGATGAGGGCGCCCAGTGAGATGCGCTGCATGTCGATATGCGCGAGCTGCATCAGCGCGAAGACGATGGCGAGCGTGAGCGGGATGGCGAGCGCCACGATGGCCCCCGCCCGCACCCCGAGCGCGATGAACGACACCACGAGGATGATGCCCACCGCCTGCCACAGGCTCTCCATGAACTCGGAAATGGCGCTCTTCACCGTCACCGCCTGATCGGCCACCAAAGTCGCGTCGATGCCCACCGGCATGTTGGCGAGGATGCGCGTCATGGCGCGGTCGATGTTGGCGCCCATGGCGAGGATGTCGCCGCCATCGCGCATGGCGATGGCGAGGCCGATGGCGTCCTTGCCGTTCACCCGGAACATGGGCTGGGGCGGATCGGCGAAGCCGCGGCGGATGGTGGCGATGTCGGCGAGGCGGATGAGGCGTCCGTTCACCGCCAGATTCACGTTGGCGATGTCGGCTTCCGAGGCGAAGGCGCCGGAGACGCGGATGGAGATGTTCTCCTTGCCGGTCTGGATCTCGCCCGAGGGCCGCACGATGTTCTGCGCCGCCAGCGCCGAGAGCACTGCCTGCCGGTCGATGCCGAGGCTTGCCAGCTCGGCCATGGAGAATTCAATGAAGATGCGCTCGTCCTGCGCGCCGAGGATCTCGATCTTCGACACGTCCGGCACGTGCAGCAGCTCGGAGCGCGCCTCCTCCACATAGTCGCGCAATTCGCGATGGGAGAAGCCGTCCGCCGTGAAGCCGTAGATGATGCCGAAGGTGTCGCCGAACTCGTCGTTGAAGAACGGCCCCACGATGCCCTGCGGCAGGGTGTGGCGAATGTCGGCGATGCTTTTCCTCACGTGGTACCAGATGTCCGGCACCTCGGAGGCGGTGGCGGAGCCCTTCAGGTTCACGAACACGGTGGTGACGCCGGGCTTGGTGTAGCTCTCCAGGAAGTTGAGCTGCGGCACCTCCTGGAGCTTGCGCTCCAGCCGCTCCGTCACCTGCCGGAAGGTCTCCTCCAAGGTGGCGCCGGGCCAGTTGGCCTGCACCACCATGGTCTTGATGACGAAGGTCGGGTCTTCCGCCCGGCCGAGGTTGCGGAACGCCATCACGCCGGCCACCACGGAGATGGCCATGAGATAGAGGATGACGGATCGGTGTTTCAGCGCCCAGGCTGAAAGGTTGAAGCCGCCGCTCACAGGCTGGCTCCCGCCGGGGTGGCGAGCAGGCGCACCTTCTGGCCCGGGTGCAGGGCCTGCACGCCCGCCGTCACCACGATCTCGGAGGGCTTCAGCCCCTCGCCGACGCTGACGGACGCCGGGCCGAAGCGCAGCACCTCGATGGTGCGCAGCGCCACCGTCTGGGACTTGGGGTCCACCACCCACACGGCGGGCTTGTCGTTGAGGCGGGTGAGGGCGCTGGCCGGGATTTCCACCACCGGCCCGCGGTCCACCATCACCCGGCCGACCACCGTGGTGCCGAGGCGCAGCGCCTCCGGCGGATTGTTGAGACCGACACGGACGCGGAAGGTGCGCGTCACCGGATCGGCCTGCGGGGCCACCTCGCGCACGCGGCCGGTGGCGGTGATGGCGGGATCGGTAGCGAGGGCCACCGTCACCTCGGGATCGCCGGGGATGCCGGACAGCAGCGCGGCGGGCACGTCGAACACCGCGTCGCGGCCGTCCTGGCGTGCCACCTCGATCACAGGCTGGCCGGCCTGCACCACCTCGCCCGGTTCGGCCCGGCGCTGGGTGACGACGCCGGCGCTGTCGGCCTTCAGCTCGGTGAAGCCGAGGCGGTCCTCGGCCATCTGCAGGCGCGCTTCCGCGTCGTCCACCTGCGCGCGGGCGTTCAGGAACGCCTGCTCGGCCTGCTCATACTGGGCGCGCGGGGTGAAGCCGCGGGCGAGGAGCTGGCGCTGGCGCTCATACTGGTTGCGGGTCTGGGTGAGGTTGGCATTGGCCGCGCCGAGCGCCGCCTGGGCCGAGCGCAGCGCATTCTGCTCGTCCTGCGGATCGAGGCGGGCGAGCACCTGGCCGGCGGTGACGCGATCGCCCACATTCACCAGCCGGTCGATGATGCGGCCGGAAATGCGGAAGCCGTAAGTGGCCTCGTTCTGCGCCTCCACCACGCCGGTGAGGCTCACGGCGTCGCTCGCCGCGCGGTTGGTGGCGACGACGGTGCGCACCGGCCGCGGCTCCTGCGCCTGCGGCTTCTGGGCTTCACCGCAGGCAGAAAGGAAAAAGCAGGCGCCGAGCACGCCCATAAGCATGCGCTTACCTTTCACCACGCCAGCATCCTGCCCGCGATATCCCCGATGGTCACGCACGAGCAGCTCCTCTTCGCAGTGCAACCAGCGTGGCTATAAAGGAGACTTGGACGTTAGACCAGACACTTCGCCGGAAGGACCTTCCTATACGTGGCCGTTTCTGCCATTCCGGGTGGGAACGTGCGCGACATGCGCCAAAAGGAGAATATGAACATGGCAGAGGTCAAGGTCGCCGTCGTCACCGCGGGCGGTTCGGGCATGGGCGCGGCATGCGCGCGGCGCCTTGCTGCGGATGGCTATGCGGTTGCCATCCTGTCCTCGTCCGGCAAGGGCGAGGCGCTGGCGGCGGAACTGGGCGGTCTGGGCGTTACCGGCTCCAACCAGAAGGCCGAGGACATCGCGAAATTCGTGGATCAGGTGATGGCCCGCTACGGCCGCATCGACGTGCTGGTGAACAGCGCCGGCCACGGCCCGCGCGACACCATCACCGCCATCACCGACGAGCAGTGGCATCAGGGCCTCGACGTTTATCTCATGAATGTGATCCGCTCGGTGCGCCTCGTCACCCCGATCATGGTGGCGCAGAAGAGCGGGGCGATCGTCAACATCTCCACCGCCTGGGCATTCGAGCCGGCGGCCATGTTCCCCACCTCCGCCGTGTTCCGCGCCGGGCTTGCCGCCTACACCAAGATCTTCGCCGACACCTATGCCGCCGACAACGTGCGCATGAACAACGTGCTGCCCGGCTGGATCGACAGCCTGCCGCAGACCGACGAGCGCCGCGCCGGCGTGCCCATGGGCCGCTACGGCACCAGCGCCGAGATCGCCGCCACCGTGGCCTTCCTCGCCTCCGAGGGCGCCGGCTACATCACCGGCCAGAATTTGAAGGTGGATGGCGGGCTGATGCGCTCGGTGTGAGGCCCGTCGCCCTCAGCCGACGCCGGGCCCCGGCTTCGCCCGCGCATCCCGCGCCACGTGGATCATCATCAGCTCGCCCACATTCTCCGGCGTGAGCAGGCCCACGAGCCGGCCGCCGGCGACATCGAGCACGCCGACGGCGGGGACCTGGGCGCTGGTGATGAGCTTCAGCGCCGCATCGAGCTTGGAGCGCGCCTCGACGGTCGGGATGTCGTGCTGCATCACCTCGATGACGGGCGTTAACGGCCCCTGGTCCTTCAGCGCCCGGATCATGGCGTCGCGGGTGAGCACGCCGCGCAGATGGCCGGCGCCGTCCACCACCGGGAATTCCTTCTGGGTGGAGCGGATGAGCGCCTCCGCCGCGTCGTCCACCGTGGCCTGCGGGCCGAGCGTCTCAAAATGCGTGATCATGGCGTCGGCCACGATATGCCCGCGCGAGGCCTCCCTCAGCTGCACCTGGCCGGCTTCGCCCGAGGCGGCGAGGAAGACGAACACGCCGATGATCATCAGCATGGGATTGGTGAAGATGCCCAGCAGCCCGAGGCCGATGGCGAGGCCTTGCCCGATGGAGGCGGCAAGCGCGGTGGCGCGGGCAAAGCCCATCTTCATGGCGAGCAGCGCCCGCAGCACCCGTCCGCCGTCCATCGGGAACGCCGGGATGAGGTTGAACAGCACGAGGAAGATGTTGGCCCCCGCGAGCTTGACCAGCATGGAGGTCCGCGGGTCCTCGATCTTCGCCAGATCCTCCGCCTTGAGGTCGCCGCCAGCCAAAGTGAAGCTCAGCACCGCCAGCAGCACGACGGCGATCACCACATTCACCGCCGGCCCGGCGATGGCGACCACCAGCTCCTGCGACGGCTTTTCCGGGATGCGCTCCAGATTGGCGATGCCGCCGAACGGCCAGAGCGTGATGTCCGGCGTCTTCACCCCGTAGCGGCGCGCGGCGACCACGTGTCCCAGCTCGTGCAGCAGCACGCAGAAGAACAGCATCGCCACGAACAGCACGCCCTCCCACGCCGCCTGCGATCCGCCGGAGCGGTAGTAGGCCGCCCAGATCCACACCAGGAACAGGAGGAAGGTGACGTGGATGCGGATGGCGGTCTCGCCGAGGCGGCCGATGGTCAGGGACCAGGGCATTCGAAATCTCCCTGAGGGATGTGGAGTGACACATAGCGCCTCGGGACGGGCACGCAATGACATGCATCAGGACGTCTCCGGCTTGTTGGTAAGGAAAGCTTATTATATAGTCTCCTTATGAGATCGCCCCCGCCCGCCGCCACGCCCCAGCTCGGTTTCGTCCTGGTGGATGCGGCCCGGCTTTATCGCGCCCGCATCGACCGCGCGTTCGACGGTGCGGGCCTCGGCCTCACCCCCGGCGAGGCGCGGGCGCTGGCGCACATCAACGTCAATCCCGGCCTGCGTCAGTCGGCGCTGGCCGAGAAGATGAGCGTGGAGCCCATGACGCTGGTCGGATTCCTCGACCGCCTCGAGGCGCTGGGGCTGGTGGTGCGCGAGGCGGACCCGACCGACCGGCGGGCCAAGATTGTCGCGCTCACGGATGCGGCGCGGCCCTATCTGGACGGGATCGAGCAGGCGGCGGCGCGGGCGCGCGAGGAAGCGACGCGTGGCTTCTCGGATGAGGAGCGCGCGCAGCTGCGCGAGTTCCTCGACCGCATCCGCGGCAATCTCGCCCGCGACTGCGCGGGCCGCGAGGCCCGGCTCAAGGAGGCGCGGCGGTGAGGGCGCCATCTCCGGCGGGGACCACCGCCGCACCGCTCATGACCGAGCGCGAGGTGTCGATCATCGGCGGCATGATGGTCATGCTCGGCCCGGTCAGCCTCTCCCTCTACACCCCGGCCTTGCCGACGCTGGTGGAGGTGTTTGGCGCGTCGATTGCCACGGTGAAGCTCACCCTCACCGTCTTCTTCTTCGGCTTCGCCGTGTCCCAGCTCGTCTGCGGCCCCCTGTCGGACGCCTATGGCCGGCGGCCGGTGGCGCTCGGCTTCTTCGGCATCTACCTGTCCGGCGCCCTCGTCGCCATGCTGGCGCCGACCATCGGCTGGCTGGTGGCCGGGCGCATCCTGCAGGGCATCGGTGCGGCGGCGGGCATCGCGCTGTCGCGTGCGCTGGTGCGTGACCAATATACGGGGCAGGCCTCGGCGCGGGTGATGAACCTCATCGGCACCATCCTCGCCATCGGCCCCGCCGTCTCGCCCACCATCGGCGGCCTGCTGCTCGGCACATTCGGCTGGCATTCGGTGTTTGTCGCCATGACCGTGTTCGGGCTCAGCCTCATGCTGGTCCTGGTGCTGCGGGTGCCGGAGACCAACCGCACGCCGGACCGTCGCCTCGCCGCCCCCCGCGCCGTCGCGCGAAGCTACCGGCGCCTCCTGTCCAACCGCAGCTTCATGCGGGCGGCGCTGACGGCGGGCTGTGCCCTTGGCGGCATCTACACGCTGGCGGCAGCGGTGCCCTTCCTGCTCATCGATCGCGTGGGCCTCTCGCCCACCGGCTTCGGCCTCGCCATGATGATGCAGACCGGCGCCTTCATGCTGGGCACCCTCATCGTCCGCCCGCTGCTGAACCGCTACAAGGCGCAGCAACTGATCCTGCCCGGCCTGCTGCTGGTGCTCACCGGCGCGGCCATCATGGCGGTCGGCACCCATGTGGTGGGGCTGTCCACGCTCAGCGTGATGCTGCCCATCTCCTTCTGGGCCTGCGGCTGCGCCCTGCTGCTGCCCGGCTGCACCACCAATGCGCTGGCTGGCTTCGGTTCCATCGCCGGTGCCGCCTCGGCGCTGACCGGCTTCGTGCAGATCGGCAGCGGCTTCGTCGGCACGTCCCTTTCGGCGCTGCTGCCCTCGCCGCTCATCGCCATGACCATGCTGGTCCCGGTCATGGCCGTGGCGGCGCTCGTCGTCCACCTCGCGCTCGCGCCGCGCCGGACCGATGAGCCCGCGCCGGTGGAGGTTGAACCTCAGGCTCCGGATATCGAACTCGCCGCCGATCCGCTCGGCCTCGTGGGGGCCGCCGGCGACGAGATCGAGGCCGGCACGTACCGCCACGCATCCTGAGCACGCCACGGCCGCGCTCCCGCCGGTTGACCGAACGGGAGGCGGAGTGGTCAATTCCCCCTCAGCTCGCGAATCCGGGCTATGGGGGGACATATGAAACTTCGAGGATTGGCCTTCGCGGCCCTGGTGGCGCTCGGCGCGGCGGGCGCCGCCGGCAGCGCCCAGGCGCAGACCATGAGTTACGCGCAGGCCGCCGGCCTCCTGGCGCAGCATTGCGGCGAGGACATCATGAAGCTCTGCCGCGGCCAGAACCTGGGCAACGGCGCCATCTACAACTGCCTCAGCCAGAATGTGGGACGCCTTTCCCCCGCCTGCGCCGCCAACCACGAGGGCATCCGCCAGATGACCGAGGCGCGGGCCGCCGCGCAGCGCGAGGTCCACAAGGTCTGCGACCGTGACCGGGCGCAATATTGCCCCGGCATGGTGCCCGGCGACGGCAACATCGTCTCGTGCCTTCTCGAAGCCTCCAAGGTGGTGAGCCAGGCCTGCACGAGTGCCCTCATCAACGCCGGCTACAATCAGCAGTGAAGGGGGAGGGACAGATGAAATTCCAGATGCGTTCCGCCCTGCTGCTGTCCGCCGCGCTGCTGGCGCCGGTGCTCCTCGCCGCGCCGGCCTCGGCCCAGGTCGCCACCTCCAACGCCCAGATCGTTCAGGGCCTTCAGGCCAGCGTCGCCGATGTGCCGAACGTCTCGGCCGAGGCCCTGCGCGGCCTCGCCGTCGCGCACATGAAGTATACCGGCCCGCCCGAGAGCCGCCCGCCGCTGGCCATCCAGCTCGACCAGCTGGCGCAGATCAACGTGGAGATCGAGTTCGATCTCAACTCGGCGATGATCAAGCCCTCGTCCTACCGCACGCTCGGCTCCATCGCCGATGCCATGCACAACCCGATCCTGCTCGGCTACAAATTCCTCGTGGTGGGCAACACCGACACCACCGGCACCCGCGAGATCAACCTCAAGCTCAGCCAGGAGCGCGCCGACGCGGTGATGCAGGCGCTCGCCACCACCTTCCGCGTGGACCCGCGCCGGCTCCAGGCCGTGGGCCTCGGCGAGGAAAACCTGCAGGACGTGAAGAATCCGCATGCCGCCATCAACCGGCGCGTCCAGATCTTCAACCTGGGCAGCACGGGCGTCCTCACCCCCTGATCCCGCCGACCACTGAACGCGAGAACGCCGCCGCCGGGGATGCCCGGCGGCGGCGTTCCTATTTCTGGGGCCTCAGTTGAGGACCGGCTCTCAGGCCTTCTTGGCGCGGGCCGGCTTGGCGGCAGCCTTCGCGGGCGCCTTGGCCGGGGCCTTGGGGGCGGGAGCCGTCTTCACCGCCGCAGCCTTGGCGCGGGCGGCCTTCGGGGCGGGGGTCTTGGGAGCCTCGGTCTTGGGAGCCTCAGTCTTGGGCGCGGGGGCGGCCTTCGGAGCCTTCGGCGCGGCGGCCTTGGGAGCGGCAGCCTTCGTCGCCTTCGGGGCTGCCGGCTTGGCGGCCTTGGCGGCCGGGGCCTTCGTCTCGACAGCCTTGGCCTCGGGCGCAGCCTTCGGAGCCGCAGACTTGGGAGCTGCGGCCTTGGGCGCGGCCTTCGCCTTCGCCGCCTTGGCCGGGGTCTCCGCCACTGCCTTCGGCGCAGCTTCCTTCGCCGCTGCCGGCTTGGCCGCCTTCGGAGCCTTGGGAGACGCGGCCTTCACCACGGTCGCCTTCGGCGCGGCAGCCTTGGGAGCCACAGTCTTGGGGGCCGCCGCCTTGGCAGCTGCCTTGGGAGCGGCGGCCTTGGCAGGCGCGGCCTTCGCAGCAGCGGCCTTGGGCGCGGCAGTCTTGGGCGCAGTAGTCTTGGGAGCGGTAACCTTGGGAGCCGCCGCCTTCGCAGGGGCAGTCTTCGCAGCAACGGGCTTGGCTGCGGCAGTCTTGGCAGCGGGCTTGGGCTTGTCGGGGGACTGGGTCAGAGCGGAAGCCGCGAGGGACTTGATCTCCGCGTGGGTGAGGCTGCCCGGATCGCGAAGGGCCTTCGCGGCGAGGCTGCTCACTTCGTCACTGGTGACTTCCGGCTTCTTGGCCATAACTCTTCTCCGAAATTCTACGCGCCGGCGCGAATTCCGTGTCGAATCACGACGTTCGCCAGCATGTGATCCATCCCCCGGAAAATTTTCGGAATGGTTAACGCCAGTCTTATCAGGACGTTCCAGCGCGTCGGCGATCGGCCTCCGGCGGCCCTCGCCGGGGTGTCACACCCTCGTCCCACCATCGGACTAGGGTGCCGAATCAGCAGCGGGCGCGGGGGCGCGATGCTCACCGATTCCCGTTATAAATGAAGGGGTTCGCATGCCCGGCCGTCCGACCGTGCTCTTCCTGTGCCCCGACAACGGGGCGCTCAGCCTGATGGCGGAAGCCGTGGCGCTCCATCGTCATCCCGATCTGCGCCCGTTCAGCGCTGCCGCCGCCACGCCGGGCCAGGTCGATCCGGCCCTCGTCGCCGCGCTTGAGGCGGAGAGCATCCCGGCCGACGGGCTTTCCGCGAAGCCGGCCGGGGTGTTTCTGCTCTCCGGCGCGCCGCGCCTCGATGTGGTGGTGGCGCTGGGCGAGGCGAGCCGGCGGGCCATCCGTCGCCAGCCCTTCCTCGGCCTGTTGCGGCTGGAGACCTGGAGCCTCGCGGAAGTGGTCCGCAGCCTGCCCGCGCCGGCCCGCCGCACCGCCTATCGCCGCCTGCTGCCGGACATCGGCGCCGCCATCGCGCGGCTGGAGGAGCGCATTGCGCTCCGCCTCTCCGGGGTCGCCGCGTAGGGTTTTGCGTCGCCTTCGCTCAAGCGCCGCGCGGGCTTTTGGCGTTGCCTCCGCTCTGGCGCCGCGCGGGCTAGGAGCGCCCGCGCGCAACGCCGGCCTCAGTCGGCGATCTTGCCGCCGAGTTCGTCCTCGATGTGGATGCGGATGATCTCCTCGAAGGAGCCTTCCGCCTTGAAGCCGAGCGCGGTCGCGCGCGCGGCGTCGAACTTGCGCGGCCAGCCGGAGACGATGGTCTCGATCACCGGGTCCGGCACCTTCTTGATGCGCGCCACCGCCTTGTCGCCGGCCACCTTGCGCAGCGCCTCGATCTGCTCGCCCACCGTCACGGCGAGGCCGGGCATGGTGAGGTTGCGGCGGGTGCCCACGCTGGCGCCGTCGAGGGTCGCTGCATGGATGAGGAAGCCCACCGCCGAGCGCGGCGAGGCATGCCAGTGCATGACATCCTCCGACACGGGCAGGATCGCCTCCTGCCCCGCAAGCGGCTCGCGGATGATGCCGGAGAAGAAGCCGGAGGCGGCCTTGTTGGGCAGGCCCGGCCGCACGCAGATGGTGGGCAGGCGGATGCCGATGCCGTCGAAGAATCCGCGCCGCGTATAGTCCGCCAGCAGCAGCTCGCCCATGGCCTTCTGCGTGCCGTAGGAGGTGAGCGGCGTGTGGAAATATTCGTCCGGGATCGCCTCCGGGAACGGCGCGCCGAACACCGCGATGGACGAGGTGAAGACGAGGCGGGGCGTATAGCCCTCCATCACCCGCACCGCGTCGAACAGGTGGCGCGTGCCGTCGAGATTGATGCGGTAGCCCTTCTCGAAATCCGCTTCCGCCTCGCCGGAGACGATGGCTGCGAGGTGCAGGATCACGTCGGGTCGGTCCGCCACCAGCGCCGCCGCCTCGCCGGGCACGGAGATGTCGGAGACACGGGTGTCGATGGGAAACGGCGCCTCGGGGGGCTTGGGCGTCACCACGTCGTGGGCGGTGATGCGGGTGATGGGGGTGCCGCCGAGGCGGCCGTCGCGGGCGAGGCGCTCGATGAGCTTGCGGCCGACCATGCCGGCGCCGCCGATGACCAGAATGTGCATGTTGGAAAATCCCTTCGCGCTAGAGCACGCGCCGATCTGATTGCATCGCAATCAGATCGGATAACGCGTTCTCCTTCTTGGAGTCAGAGCGCCCAGCCGCCGTCGATGATGTGGATCTGCCCCGTGGTGAAGGCGCTCTCGTCGGAGGCGAGATAGAGCGCGAGCGCGGCGATCTCCTCCGGCGTGCCGAGGCGCCCCATGGGCTGGCGGCCGACGAAATCGGCGCGCACCTGATCGAGCGAGCGGCCGGTCTGGGCCGAGACGGCGGCGATGCGCTCGTCCAGCGAGGGTGACTGGATGGTGCCGGGGCAGATGGCGTTGGCGCGCACGCCCTTCAGGATGAAGTCGGCGGCCACCGCCTTGGTGAGGCCGATCACTGCCGCCTTGGTGGTGCCGTAGGCATAGCGGTTCGGCACACCACGGATGGAGGAGGCGGCCGAGGCGATGTTGACGATGGAGCCCGCGCCCGTCTCCAGCATGCCCGGCAGGAAGGCCGAGATGGTGCGGTGCATGGATTTCACATTGAGGTCGAAGGAGAAGTCCCAGTCCCTCTCGCTGGTCTCGAAGATGGTGCCCTGATGGACGTAGCCGGCGGCGTTCACCAGCACGTTGACCGGGCCGATCTCCTTTGCGAGCGCCGTCACGGCATCGGTGGAGAGAACGTCGAGCGAGCGCGTCTCAGCGCCCTCGAGGCCGGCGAGCTTACCCGCGTCGAGATCGGTGGCGATCACCCTCGCGCCCTCGCGCACGAAGGTTTCCGCGATGGCGCGGCCGATGCCCTGTCCCGCCGCCGTCACCAGCGCGGTCTTGCCCTGAAGTCGTCCACCCATGGTCTTTCCTCTTTCATTGTCGCGCGGGTTAAAGAGCCGCGCGAATGTCCTCCAGCCGCCGGAGCTGGCGGCCGTTTTCATCGAAATTGTCCGGCGCGAGCCACGCCTCGAAGGCCGCCCTGGCGCGCGGCCATTCGCTGTCGAGCAGGGAGAACCAGGCGGTGTCCCGGTTGCGGCCCTTGACGATCATGTGCTGACGAAACAGCCCCTCGAAGGTGAAGCCGAGCCGCGCCGCCGCCTGCCGGGAGGGGGCGTTGAGCGCGTTGCACTTCCATTCGTAGCGGCGATAGCCGAGGTCCTCGAAGGCGTGGCGGGCCATGAGATACATGGCCTCCGTCGCCCCCCGCGTGCGCTGGAGCGCCGGGGTGTAGAGGATGTTGCCCACCTCGATCACCCGCTGCGCCGGCTCGATGCGCATGTAGGTGGCATGGCCCACCGCCCGGCCGCTGCCCGTTTCCTCGATGGCGAAGAGCAGCGGGTCCGCCTTCTTCGCGGCTTCGGCGTAATAGGCGGTGAAAGCGGCTTCGTCGGGGAAGGGGGCAGGGGAGAGATAGGCCCACAGGGCCTCCTTCTCCCGCCCATGGGAGAGCGCGAAGAGCGAGGCGGAATGCTTGGCCGCATCGAACGGCACGAGGCGGACGTGGCGGCCCTCCAGCGTCGTCGGTTCCGGCCGGCGGGCGGGGAGGGTGTCCACGGGCGCGCCGAGGGGGATGGCGGGATCTTCGGCCATCACGTGTCGCTCCCGGCGCGGAAGAAGCCGTTGATCTCGGCGAAGGGCACGGCGTCCGCGAACTTCTGGAAGGTGCCGGCGTCGCGGATCTCCTCCACCGAGGCGATGAAGGCGCCCCAGGCGACACGGCTCAGGGTGCTGCCCACGCTGATGCGGCGCGCGCCGAGCCCGGCGAGGTCGGCGACGGAAAGCCCCGTCGATCCCGGCATCAGCACGTTCACCGGCAGCGGCGCCACCGCCTCCACCACGGCGGAGATGTCGTCCCGTGTCCTGATGCCCGGCGCATAGAGGCAGTCCGCCCCCGCCGCCGCATAGGCCTTCAGGCGGGTGATGACCTCATTGAGGTCGGTCCGGCCCACCAGGAAGCACTCGGCGCGGGCGGTGAGGATCACATCCGCGCCTGACGCGTCGATGGCCTTGCGCGCCGCGCGCACCCGCGCCACCGCGTCGTCGAGATCGTAGAGCGGACGCGCCGCATCCCCCGTCGCATCCTCGATGGAGAGGCCGGACACGCCGGTTTCGATGCACAGGGTGACACTCTCGGCGACGCCGGCCGGATCATGCGCATAGCCCGCCTCGAAATCCGCATTCATGGGCAAAGACGTCGCCGCGAGGAGATCGGCGATGTGGGCCAACATCTCGTCCCGCCCCACGGCGCCGTCCGGCCGTCCGGTGGAGAAGGCGTAGCCCGCGCTGGTGGTGGCGAGCGCCTTGAAGCCGGCGGCCTCCAGATAGCGCGTGGTGCCCACGTCCCACGGGTTCGGCAGCACGAAGCAGCCGCTCTCGTGGAGCGAGCGGAAGGCGCGGCGCTTGTCTGCGGGTGAGGACGCGGCGGGCGAGGTCATGATGGCAATCCCGTTCGCCGCCGGGGTGTGGCAGCGGGGGGAGATTAGAGCCGCGGCGGGCGGACGGGAAAGCACCGTCCGCCCGTCCGCATCGCGATCAATGGTTGTCGCGCGGCACGCCCATGGTCTGGGCGATGTGCTGGTATTTCACAGCCGGCTTCAGCACCATGCCCTCGTCGAACTGGGCCACCATGGAGCGCTGGATTTCCTGCCAGGGGGTCTGGCTCTCCGGCGCCTTGTAGCCGCCGTGTCCCTGAAGGTCGGCGCGGCGCTGGGCCAGCTCTTCCGGCGAGAGCAGGATGTCGGCGGTGCAGGTGTTGAGGTCGATGCGCACCCGGTCGCCGGTCCTGAGCAGCGCGAGGCCGCCGCCCGCCGCCGCTTCGGGCGAGGCATTGAGGATGGAGGGCGAGCCCGAGGTGCCGGACTGACGGCCGTCGCCGATACAGGGGAGGGCATGGATGCCCTTCTTCAGGAGGGCGGCCGGCGGCTGCATGTTCACCACCTCCGCGCCGCCGGGATAGCCGAGCGGGCCGGTGCCGCGGATGAACAGCAAGGTGTATTCGTCGATCCCGAGCGAGGGATCGTCGATGCGGTGGTGGTAGTCCTCCGGCCCGTCGAACACCACGGCGCGACCCTCGAAGGCCTCCGGATCGTTGGGGTTGGAGAGGAAGCGGGCGCGGAACTCCTCGGAGATCACCGAGGTCTTCATCACCGCGTTGTCGAACAGGTTGCCGTGCAGCACGATGAAGCCGGCATCCTCCTTCAGGGGCGCGTCATAGGGCTTGATGACCTCGCGGTCCCAGGAGAGTTTGCCCTTGCAGTTCTCGCCCATGGTGCGCCCGTTCACGGTGAGCGCGCCCTCGTGGATCTTGCCCTGCTCGATCAGCTCCGCCACCACCGCCGGCACGCCGCCCGCGCGGTGGAATTCCTCGCCGAGATATTCGCCGGCCGGCTGGAGGTTCACCAGCAGCGGGATCTTGTGGCCCACGGCCTGCCAGTCGTCCACCGAGAGCGGCACGCCCACATGGCGGGCGATGGCGTTGAGGTGGATGGGGGCGTTGGTGGAGCCGCCGATGGCGGAATTGACGCGGATGGCGTTCTCGAACGCCTCGCGGGTGAGGATCTGCGAGGGCTTCAGGTCCTCCCACACCATGTCCACGATGCGCTTGCCGGTGTCGTAGGCGATCTGCCCGCGCTCGCGGTAGGGCGCGGGGATGGCGGCGCAGCCGGGCAGGGACATGCCGAGGGCTTCCGCGAGCGCATTCATGGTGGAGGCGGTGCCCATGGTGTTGCAGTGGCCGACCGACGGGGCGGAGGAGGCCACCACATCCATGAACTCGTCATAGCCGATCTCGCCGGCGGCGAAGCGCTCGCGGTTCTTCCACACCACGGTGCCGGAGCCGGTGCGCTCGCCCTTCCACCAGCCGTTCAGCATCGGCCCGCCGGAGAGGACGATGGCCGGGATGTTCACGGTGGCGGCGGCCATGATGCAGGCCGGGGTGGTCTTGTCGCAGCCGGTGGTCAGCACCACGCCGTCGAGCGGATAGCCGTAGAGGATTTCCACGAGGCCGAGATAGGCGAGGTTGCGGTCGAGCGCGGCGGTGGGCCGCTTGCCGGTCTCCTGGATGGGATGGACCGGAAACTCGAACGGCACGCCGCCCATGGCCTCGATACCCGCGCGCACGCGGTGGGCGAGGTCTAGATGGTGGCGGTTGCAGGGGGAGAGGTCCGAGCCGGTCTGGGCGATGCCGATGATGGGCTTGCCGGACTGCAATTCCTCGCGGGTGAGGCCGAAATTCAGGTACCGCTCCAGATAGAGCGCGGTCATGCCGGGATTGTCCGGATTGTCGAACCACAGCTGCGACCTGAGCTTCAGGCCGTGCTTCTCGGGCTGGTCGCCCTTGCGCTCGATCGTTCCGTTTTTCCCCTGGTCGGCAGGACCGGACATGGCTTTCTCCACTACTCCGGCGTTCGGGTGCGCCGGATTTTAATCGATTTGATCGGCGGGATTTATGCGCCCGGCGGCGGCGGAAATCAATCCGGGTTTGGAGGCGTTCCGGTGTGCGATGCACCGTCAGGGCGCCTCCCATGCCGTCGGCGCGCGCGCCTGGACTCTTGCCTCACCGCGCGAACCGTTTATCGGAAGAGCGCTATCGAGGAGAGGTCATGAGCGAGATGCCCGCCGCCGCCGACATGCGCCCCGCCACCGCGCCCTTCGCGCGGCTCGCCGGGGTCGAGGTGACGCGTGGCGCGCGCACGGTCTTCTCCAATCTCAACCTCACCCTCACCGAGCGGCGCATCGGCCTCGTGGGCGACAACGGCTCCGGCAAGTCCACCCTGCTGCGGCTCCTCAACGGGCTGATCCTGCCGGATACCGGCACGGTGACGGTCGAGGGGCTCGACACCCGCCGCGACCGCCGCAAGCTGCCGGCGACGGTGGGTTTCGTGTTCCAGAACGTGGACCACCAGATCATCTTCCCCTCGGTGCGGGAGGAGATCGCCTTCGGCCCCATCCAGCAGGGCACCCCCAAGGCCGAGGCCAATGCGGCCGCCGACCGGCTGCTCGCCCGCCACGGCTGCGCCGGCTGGGGCGATCGGGCGGTGTCGGATCTCTCCGAGGGGCAGAAGCAGCTCGTCTGCATCCTCTCGGCGCTGGCCGCCGGCCCCTCGGTGCTGCTGCTGGACGAGCCCTTCTCCAGCCTCGACCTCACCACCCGCCTCACCCTCGCATCACGCCTCGGCGCGCTCGACGTGACGCTGGTGATGGCGAGCCATGACGTGGACCTGTTCGCGGGCTTCGAGCGCGTGATCTGGCTGAAGGGCGGCGAGGTGGCGGCGGACGGGGCGCCGGCCGACATTGTCCCGCTCTACGAGGCCGACGCGCGCGCCCGCGCCGAGCTGGCGATTGGGCGGCAGGCCGGAAGGGCGTTCCCGTGATCGCCGGCTATCTCTCCGGCCGCAGCCTGCTGCATCGCCTGCCTGCCGGGGTGAAGCTGATCGCGCTCGCGGTGCTCTCGGTGCTGATCGTGCCGCTGGACAGCCCGGTGCTGCTGGCCATGGCGCTGGCCGCCGTACTCATCGTCTATTCCAGCTTCGGCCGCCCGGGTCTCCGGCGGCTGGCCCAGTGGCGCAGCCTTGCGCCGTTGCTCGCGGTCATCTTCGCGCTGCAGGTGTGGGCGGCGTCCGTCGAGGTGGCGCTGGCGAGCGTGCTGCGCATCGCGGTGATGGTGCTGTTGGCCGATCTCGTTACCCTCTCCACCCGCATGCAGGACATGATGGACGCGCTGGCCCTGCCCATGCGCCCGCTCAGGCGCTTCGGGCTCGATCCCGAGCGCCTCGCGCTGGCGGTGGCCTTGGTGCTGCGCTTCGTGCCGGTGCTGCTCGACACCTGGCGGGGGCGCGAGGAAGCCTGGCGGGCGCGCAGCCCGCGCCGGCCGGGGCTGCCGCTCATCGGCGCCTTCTTCTCCGGCGCGCTCGCCATGTCCGATCAGGTGGCGGAAGCCCTCGATGCCCGCGGCTTCGGCGCGCCGCGGCGCTCGCGCCCCGCGCGCAAGCCCAGAATTTGAAAGGGACAGACCCATGGACCACCAGATCTTCGAGACGCGCACGCTGGTGCGCATCGCCCTCATCGCCGCCCTCATCGCGGCTTTGGGCTTCGTGCCGCCCATCTATCTGCCCCTCGCGGCCGGCGTGCCCATCACCGCCCAGAGCCTCGGGGTGATGCTGGCCGGCCTGCTGCTCGGCGCCCGCGCGGGGGCGGCGGCGACGGGCCTGTTCGTGTTCGTGGTGCTGCTCGGCGCGCCGCTGCTCTCCGGCGGGCGCGGCGGCCTCGGCGTTCTGGCGAGCCCCACGGCCGGCTTCCTCATCGGCTATGTCGCCGGCGGCTACGTCACCGGCGTCCTGGCCGAGCGCCTCGCCGCCCGCAATCTGCCGGCGCTGGCGACGGCGCTCATCGCCGCCATCGCCGGCGGCATCCTCACCGTCTATGCGTTCGGCCTTCCCGGGCTGGCGATGATGGCCAACATCAGCCTCGCCAAGGCCTTCATCGGCACGTCCGTCTTCCTGCCGGGCGACCTCATCAAGGCGGTGGGCGCCGCGGTGCTCGCCACCACCGTCCTGCGCAGCTGGTCGGTGGCGGCGCCGCACCGGCCGTGAGCATCACGCGCCACCTCGCCCGCCACGCACTGGAGCGGCCGGATGCGCCGGCCCTCACCTGCGGCGGTGAAACGCTGACCTATGCCGCGCTCGACACGCTGGTGGCGCGCTGCGCCGGGCGGTTCGCGGGGGCCCCGGCGGGCGGCATCGGGCTCGATCTGCCCAATGGCGCGGCCCTCGCCATCCTGTTCCTCGCCGCCGCCCGCGCGGGACGGGAGGCGCAGATCCTCGATCCCGGCTGGCCGGAGGGTCAGCGTGTCGAGGTGCTGGAACGGGTCCGGCCGGGCCTCCTCGTGAGCGCGCAGGCGGGCGACATCCGGCTCGATCCGGGGCAGGGCGCGGCGGGGCTGGCCGAGGCGATTGGCGCTGGCCCGGCGGAGGTGATGGCGGAGCCCGCTCCCGACCTGCCCTTCTATGTGGGCTTCACCTCCGGCTCCACGGGCCTGCCCAAGGGCTATCGCCGCGCGCATCGCTCCTGGACGACGAGCTTCGATGCGGACACGGCCGAATTCGGCATCGGCGCCCACGACGTGCTCCTCGCCCCCGGCGCGCTCACCCACTCGCTCTTCCTCTATGCACTGGCGCGCGGCATCGATGCCGGGGCGCATGTGCTGCTCTCTCCGAGCTTCCGTCCCCGCATCGCCGTCGAGCTGGCCCGCGCTCATGGCGCCAGCGTGCTCTATGGCGTACCGACGCAGATCGCTCTGCTGCTGGACCATCTCGCCGCCGAGAGCGAGACCCTGCCGGGCCTGCGTCTCGTGCTCTGCTCCGGCGCGAAATGGCCGCCGGGGCGGCGGCAGATGCTGGCGCACCTTCTGCCGAATGCGGCCTTCGCGGAATTCTACGGCGCCTCCGAGCTCTCCTTCGTCACCGTGGCGAAGGAGGCGGAAAACGTGCCAGCGGGCTCGGTGGGCCGCGCCTTCACGGACGTGCGCCTCTCCATCCGCGATGCCGCCGGGCGGCGGCTGCCGGCGGGGCGGACGGGACGGGTGTTCGTGGCGAGCCCCTTTTTGTTCATGGACTACGCCACCGGCGACAGCCCCGACCTGTACGTGCAGGGCGATGAGGTGAGCGTCGGCGACATGGGTTTTCTCAGCGACGCGGGCTTCCTCCACCTCGTCGGCCGCTCCCGGCGGATGATCGTCACCTCGGGCAAGAACCTCTTTCCCGAGGAGGTGGAGCGGGTGCTGGAAACCCACCCCGCCATCGCCGCCGCCGCCGTGCTGGGGGTGGCGGACGGCAAGCGCGGCGAACGGCTGGTGGCCTTTCTCTCGCTCGCCGAGGGCGAAGCGCCTGCCCGCGCCGACCTCATCGGCTTCCTGAAATCCCGCCTGCCCCTGTTCAAGGTGCCGCGCCTCTATGCGCGGGTGGCGGACTGGCCGCTGACGCCCACGGGGAAGACCGACTTCCCCGCCATCGCCCGCCTGTGGCCCGACCGCTGCGAGCTTCTGCCATGAAGGTCGCGCTCCTCGCCGCCATGCGCACGGCGGTCGCCCCGCGCGGCGGCGCCTTCCGCGACGTGCCGGCCCACAAGCTGGCGGCGGCGCTGATCGGCCCGGTGCTGGAGGCGGCGGGGGTGGGGCCGGAGGACGTGGACGAGGTGGTCCTCGGCAACGCCCTCTCCGGCGGCGGCAACATGGCCCGCGTCGCCGCGCTGGCGGCTGGGCTGCCGGAGCGCGTGCCGGCGCTCACCCTCGACACCCAATGCTGCTCCGGCCTCGATGCCATCCGTCTCGGCGCGGCGCGCATCGCTTCCGGAGAGGCGCGCTATGTGCTGGCGGGCGGGGCGGAGAGCTTCAGCACCGCGCCGTTGCGCGCCCACCGTCCGCGCGAGAAGGACGGCGCGCCGGATTTCTATCGCCAGCCGGCTTTCACCCCCTGGCCGGAGAGCGAGATCGCCCTCGACTCCTCCGCCGCCGCCATGGCTGAGGCGGAGGGCATCTCCCGCGCCGAACAGGAGGCGTTCGCCGCCGAGAGCCACCGCCGGGCGCTGGCGGTGCCGGCGGCGGAGGGCGAGATCGTGCCGGTGGCCGGCCTTGCCGCCGATGCCTTCGCGCGCCGCCTGTCGCCCGCGCTGATGGCGCGGCTGCCGGTGCTGGCGGGGGATGCGGCCCATGGCGTCACCGCCGCCACCATCGCGGTGGAGGCGGATGCGGCCGGGCTCGTTCTGCTGGGGCCCGCGCAAGCGGGGGATGTGACGATGGCCGGAGGTCTGGCGCGCGGCGGAGACCCGCTGGTTCCCGCCCTTGCGCCCATCGCAGCGGTGGAGGCCCTGTGCACTCGCCTCGGCATCGCCCCGGGCGCCATCGATCATGTGGAACTCATGGAAGCCTATGCGGCGCAGGCCCTCGTCGCGCTCCGCCGGCTCGGGCTCGACCCGGCTCGGGTGAATGCGGGAGGAGGCGCCTTGGCGCGGGGCCATCCCATCGGCGCGTCGGGTGCAATCCTGGCGGTACGGGCGTATCATCGATTGAGAGCGATGGAGACAGGCCGCGCGCTGTGCGCCATCGCCGGTGCGGGTGGCATCGCCACCGCCTTGATGCTGGACCGGGACGGAACCGGCCCGGTGTGCGACCGTTGAGCCCCGGTTCCGGAGCAAAAATGCCCATGCTGGATGTCGCGACCCCCGATGCCGAACGCGTGACCCCGCCCTTGCCTCCGCCCCGCGCGGCGGGCGACGCGCTGGCGGACGCTCTCGCGGCGACCATCGAGACCGTGGCCGCGGCGGTGGCCGATCCCGATCCGGTGGAGATGGTGCACGACGCCCGCAAGGCCATGAAGCAGTATCGGGCCTTGCTCCGCCTCGTTCCGGGCGATGAGGCGAAGGCCGAGCGGCGGCGCACGGCAGAGGTGGCGCGCCAGCTTTCCGGTGCCCGCGACCAGGTGGCGGCCCGCGATGCGCTGGACGTGATGGCCCAGGGCGGCTTCCTCCTCGCCTGCGACCAGACCGACGCCGCGGCGGTGCTGGGCGATGATGCCGCCGAGGACGGCGGGGAGCATCGCGCCACGCTCGGCGGCTTTCTCGTCTCCGCGCGCGCCGCGCTGGCCGACACGCTGGCGGCACAGGCGCGGGAGGCGGACGTGGCCAAGGGGCTGGTGAAGGCCTACAGGCACGCCCGCCGCGCGCCCTTCGACACGCCCGAGGCCATGCACGAGGCGCGCAAGCGCGTCGTCACCCACCGCTACCAGATGAGTTTCCTCGCCGAGGCCTTCGGCCATGGGGCCAAGCGCGCCCGCGCCGCGCAGCGGCTGCGGGACCTGCTCGGCGCCTATCAGGACATCGAAACCCTGCGCCCCATGCTGGACGCGGCGGGTGATGCGCTGGCGGAGGGCACGCGGGAGCGGCTCGGCCTCGCCATGGACCGGGCGCAGAAGCGGCTGCGCAAGCGGGCGCAGCGGCAGCACGCGGCGCTGTTCCGCCGCAGCGCCAAGGCCTTTCGCGACAGCTGCCGGGAGACCGTGCGCGTGGCGTCCAATTGACGCGTATCATTGCCGGCTCAGCCTCGGCGCGGCCTGATCGTCATCAAAGCGCCGCGAGAAGCGGCAAAAGCTGAGGTCGCAAAGCTCAAGCGTCCGGCGCGCTGCCGGGCGAGGCTCCGGCATCCGTTTCAAGTCCCGGGCGCCTCCCGCGCCCTGAAGAGATCGGCCGATGGTCAACCTGCCCGCCAATTCGCCCCGTATCCAGCCCCAGACCGTGGGCGGTGCGCCCGCCGCCGCGCCGGAGCCGGCTCCCGCGCCCGCCGTGTCCACGTCGGAGGCGCCGGCTCCCGGCGCCGATCTCGCCCGCGCCGCCATGGATTTCTCCAAGCTGCCCGAGGCCGGGCGGCTGATCGCCCAGGCCTGGGCGCGCATGGCTTGCCATGACGAGGAGGATTTCGAGCACGGGCCGGGGCCGGAAGCCCTGCGCGCGGTGGACCGCGCCGCCGCCGCGCTCTCCGCCCGCGCCACCTCGGGCCTCTCGCCCACGGCGCTGACTTTGTCGCTGATGGACTGGTGGATGCATCTGGCCGCCGCCCCCGGCAAGCAGGCGGAACTGGCGCTGAAGGCGTGGCGCAAGTCCGCGCGGCTCGGCGCCTACATGGTGGCCTCCAGCTTCGACCGGAGCTTTCCCAACTGCATCCAGCCGCTGCCGGGGGACGAGCGGTTCAGCGCCCCGGCGTGGCAGGACTGGCCGTTCCGCTTCTGGTACCAGTCCTTCCTGCTCAATCAGCAATGGTGGCACAATGCCACCCACGGCGTGCCCGGCGTCGCGCCCCACAATGAGGCGGTGGTGGCCTTCGCCGCCCGCCAGCTGCTCGATGTCTTCTCCCCGTCGAACTCGCCCTTCACCAATCCCGAGGTGCTGCGCCGGGCGCGGGAGACGGGCGGGCTCAATTTCGTGCAGGGCGCGCGCAATTTCATGGAGGACGCGGCGCGCAAGGCCTCCGGCCAGCCGCCGGTGGGTGCGGAGGCGTTCGAGGCGGGCCGCAATGTGGCGGTGACGCCGGGCGAAGTGATCTTCCGCAACCACCTCGTGGAACTGATCCAGTATCGCGCGACCACCGCCACGGTCGCCGCCGAGCCGGTGCTGATCGTGCCCGCCTGGATCATGAAGTATTACATCCTCGATCTCTCGCCGGAGAACTCGCTGATCCGCTATCTCGTGTCCAAGGGCCACACGGTGTTCTGCCTCTCCTGGCGCAACGTGACGGCGGAGGACCGCGACCTCGGCTTCGACGACTATCGCCGCGACGGCGTGATGGCGGCGCTCGATGCCATCAATGCGGTGGTGCCGGGCGAGAAGGTCCATGCGGTGGGCTATTGCCTCGGCGGCACGCTGCTCTCCATCACCGCCGCCGCCATGGCCCGCGCCGACGACGAGCGCCTCGCCTCCGTCACGCTGTTCGCGGCGCAGACCGATTTCTCGGAAGCCGGCGAGCTGCAATTGTTCGTGGACCCCGGCGAGCTCTACACGCTCGAAAGCATGATGTGGGACCAGGGCGTCCTCTCCTCCGGGCAGATGGCCGGCGCGTTCGAGATGCTGCGCTCCAACGATCTCGTCTGGTCGCGCCTCGTCCACGAATATCTGATGGGCGAGCGCACGCCCATGAACGACCTGATGGCCTGGAACGCGGACGCCACCCGCATGCCCTACCGCATGCACTCCCAGTATCTGCGCCAGCTCTTCCTCGACAACGACCTCGCCGCCGGCCGCTACAAGGTGGACGGGCGCCCGGTCTCGCTCCAGGACATCAACGTGCCCCTGTTCGTGGTGGGCACGGAGCGGGACCATGTGGCGCCGTGGCGCTCGGTCTACAAGATCCACCAGCTGACCGACACGGACGTGACCTTCGTGCTGACCTCCGGCGGGCACAATGCCGGCATCGTCAGCGAGCCGGGGCACAAGCACCGGCATTTCCGCCTGCACGAAACCCGCCACGGCGACCACCATCTCGGTCCCGACCAGTGGGTGGAGGCGACGCCGGCGCAGGATGGCTCGTGGTGGCCGGCGTGGGAGGCCTTCCTGTCCGCCCGCTCCGCCCCCGGCCACGCGCTGCCGCCCTTGGGCGCGCCCGGCTATCCGGTGCTCTGCCCGGCGCCGGGAACATATGTGATGCAGCGCTGAGGAGAAAATGGCGGTCGCCTTGACCTGTCGCTGTTGGGCGCTAGCTTGGACTTATGGTGGGGGCTTCGGCAGACGAGTGGTGGCGACGAGCCGAAAGCGAGCTCGAATCCGCCAAAATTCTCAAAATCAGCGGCAAAGCAGCTGAAGCATATTTCCATGCGGGGCAGGCGATCGAGTTTGGTCTTAAGGCGTTGTATCTAAAACGGAACAATCTCTCAGAAATGCCGGCGGATCATAAGGGGGCGAACTGGCACAATTTGGCAATGTGCGCGACGGCCGCACGACTTCATGTCGATCTTAAGCAGCCCGGTGTTTCGAGAGATTTGCGTGCGGCCTGGCTCACTGTGCGAGATTGGAAAAGCAACGCTCGCTTTCCCGATATGAAAGTTCCGAAGCAGGAGATTAATGACTTGTTTGTCGCAGTGTGCAACGATCGAGATGGAGTCTGGCAATGGCTGCGCAGGATTTACCAATCGATCTGATTGATGCGGGCGCGGCCGTTCTGGCGGCGACCGATGCGCTGGCGATGCAGGCTCAAGGTGCAATGTGGATTTTCGACCACTCACTAGGCGACTGGCGCTATTACCTCGTAACGTCGCTCGTGGATACAATTGGTCGTAGGAAGACGTATAAATTGCTGATCGATATTTTCGAAAAAATTGGCGTTCCAGAATCAATGACAATAGACGATGTGCATCTCGGCTCTCCGTCTGACCCGTTCTTTAAGATGATTAGCTCGATCGCTAGGATTGACGGCGGGGGGAACGTGGTGTTTCAAAACTGTATCCTAAATGGTATTATTTTTGATGGTATTATCTATAGGTCAGTTAAAACTACGCCGGATCAAAAAGAGGCGGAGCGAATTGAAAAGAAATTCTCGAAACGTGTGAAGGATATGGTTCGTGCCTGAGTTTCGCTGAGAGCAGAGAGTTTCAAGGCACCAGCACGGCCGCCCCTTCCAGCCGCCCGCCGCGCAGGTCGTCCAGCGCGCGGTTGGCCTCGGAGAGGGGATAGGGCGTGACGTGGGTGGAGACGCCGGCCTTGGGCGCCAGCGCGAGGAATTCGTGGGCGTCGGCGCGGGTGAGGTTGGCGACGGAGAGGATTTTCCGCTCCTCCCACAGCCAGCGATAGGGGAAGGCGGGGATGTCGCTCATGTGGATCCCGCCGCACACCACGCGCCCGCCCTTGCGCACGGCCCTCAGCGCCTGCGGCACCAGTTCGCCCGCCGGGGCGAAGATGAGGGCGGCGTCCAGCGGCTCCGGCGGCGGGGCATCCGAGCCGCCGGCATAGACAGCGCCCAGCGTGCGGGCGAAGTCCTGCGCCCGCGTGTCGCCGGGCCGGGTGAAGGCGTAGATCTCGCGCCCCTGCCAGCGCGCCACCTGGGCGATGATGTGGGCGGCGGCGCCGAAGCCGTAGAGGCCGATGCGCTTGCCCTCACCCGCCATCTTCAGCGTGCGCCAGCCGATGAGCCCGGCGCAGAGCAAGGGCGCCAGCGCGATGTCCTCGCCGGCCTCACCAAGGGGATAGACGAAGCGCGCGTCGGCCACCGTATGGCTGGCGAAGCCGCCGTCGCGGGTGCAGCCGGTGAAGACCGGCGCGTCGCACAGGTTTTCGGCGCCCTCTTCGCAATAGGAGCAGCAGCCGCAGGCGCGGCCGAGCCAGCCGACGCCCACCCGCTCGCCGATCGTGAGATGAGAAACCCCCGCACCGAGCGCCGCGACGCGCCCGACGATCTCATGGCCGGGGACGATGGGCAGCAGCGTCTGCGGCAGCTCGCCGTCCACCACATGCAGATCGGTGCGGCAGACGCCGCAGGCGCCGACCTTGATGAGGACTTCCCCCGGCCCTGGCACGGGATCGGGCCGTTCCTCGGCGACAAGGGGACCGCCGACCTCTTTCAGGACCATGGCGTGCATGAGGTGCCTCGCGATATCTGAGGTACCCTCTCACGCCTTGGGAGCGGGAGACATGATCTCCCGCAACGGCATATGGGTCAGCTGCCGCCGATGAAGATGCCCGCCGCCAGCACCAGCGCGCCGCCCAGCACCACCTGGAAGACCGAGCGCCAGAAGGGCGTCTCCATATAGCGGTTCTGGATGAAGGCGATGGCCCACAGCTCGACGAACACCACGATGATGGCGATGGCCGTCGCGGTCCAGAATTCCGGGATGATGTAGGGCAAAGCGTGGCCGAGGCCGCCCACCGCGGTCATGATGCCGGAGGAGAGGCCGCGCTTCAGCGGCGAGCCCCGGCCGGAGATGACGCCGTCGTCGTGCAGGGCCTCGGTGAAGCCCATGGAGATGCCGGCGCCCACCGCCGCGGCCAGGCCGACGAGCAGGGTGGTGTGGGAATCCTGCGTGGCGAAGGCGGTGGCGAAGATGGGGGCCAGCGTCGAGACCGAGCCGTCCATCAGGCCCGCGAGGCCCGGCTGCACGAAGGTGAGCAGGAACTGTCGGCGGGCCTTCTCGTCCTCTTCCTTCTTCTTGTCGGCGGGCAGATAGCGGTCGGCGAGGTTGCCGGCGATCTCCTCGTGCTGCAGCTCGGTCTGGTAGAGGCTTTCGAGCAGCTTGCGGGTGTCGGGATCGGACGTCTTCTTCTGCGCTTTCAGATAGAAGTTGGCGGCCTCGTCCTCCATCCGCCCCACCTCGGCGCGGATGCGCTCGATGCCGAGGTTCACCACGGCCCAGACCGGCCGGCGGCCGTAATAGCCGGCGATGCTCTCGCGGCGGATCAGCGGCACGGTGCCGCTGTAGCGCCGTTCATATTCGCGGGTGAGGCTGGTCTGATGGCCGCGCTCCTGCGCCGCCATGCTCTCGAACACCTTGGCCGTGTCGGGATATTCGCTCCGCAGCGCCTCGGCATATTCCATGTAGATGCGCGCGTCGTCTTCCTCGGAGGAGATGGCGAGCGCGAGGATTTCCCGCTCCGAAAGGTCTGCAAACCGGCGGCGGCCGGAGAGAAACGACAACATGCCGGGTGACTCCTGTTTAGAACTCTTCTAACAATCTGATGTTCGCGCGACAACAGCGACGGCAGTGCGACCAAAGCGCCGCACCGGGGGAGAGATGACGGAGCCGGGGCATATCCACAGCGAGGCCGCCGCCGGGCGGAACCGGTACCTTCTGCTCGCCGCCGCCGTGCTGCCCCTCACCGTGGGGCTGCTGCTCCAGCTCGCCGGGATGAAGGCTGCCGCCTCGGCCGCCTTCGCCGTGGGCACGGCGCCGGTTCTGGCGGTGCTACTCCTCGACATCGCCCGCTCCCTGCGCGCGGGCCGGTTCGGCCTCGACGTGCTGGCCGCGCTCTCCATGGCGGCGGCTCTGGCCTTCGGCGAGCCTCTGGCCGGCAACGTGGTCGCGCTCATGTATGCGGGCGGCCAGCAGCTGGAGCGGTTCGCGGAAGGCCGCGCCCGGCGGGAGATGACCGCCCTCGTCGCCCGCGCGCCGCGCGATGCGATGCTCCATCGCGACGGCGGGCTGGTGGTCGTTGCGGCGGTGGATCTGGTGGCCGGCGACCGCGTGCTGGTGCGCTCCGGCGACACCGTGCCCGCCGACGGCGCGGTCATCGGCGGGCCGGCGGTGCTGGACCTCTCCTCCCTGACCGGCGAGACGCGCCCGGCGCGGCTGGAGGATGGCGAGGAGGCCCCCTCCGGCGCGGTGAACGCCGGTGATGCCTTCGATCTCGCCATCCTGCGGCCGGCGGCGGACAGCACCTATGCGGGCATCGTGCGCCTCGTGGAGGAGGCCGCGTCCAGCCGCGCACCCATGGTGCGCCTCGCCGACCGCTACGCGCTCGCTTTCCTTTTCGTCTCGCTGGCCCTCGCCATCGGTGCGGCGATCCTCGCCCACGATCCGCGCCGGGCGCTGGCGGTGCTGGTGGTGGCGACGCCCTGTCCCCTCATCCTCGCCGTGCCGGTGGCGCTCATGGCCGGCCTGTCGCGGGCGGCGAAGCGCGGCGTTCTGGTGAAGAGCGGCGGCGCGCTGGAGAAGCTGGCGCGCGTCCGCGCCTTGGTGGTGGACAAGACCGGCACCCTCACCCACGGCCGCGCCGAACTGGAAGAGGTGCGCACCGCGCCCGATTTCGACCCTGAGGAGGTGCTGCGCCTCGCCGCGTCGCTGGATCAGGCGTCGAGCCATGTGGTGGCGCGGGCGCTGGTCCATGCCGCGCAGGACCGGGGGCTCCCGCTCTCGCCGCCCCTTGGGGTGAAGGAGGACGGCGGCGCGGGGCTTGAGGGATGGGTCGAGGGGCGGGCGGTGGCGGTGGGCGCCACGGCCTATGTGGCTGCCCGCGCGTCCGGCGACTGGAGCGAACTTCGCGCGCTTCTTCCCCCCGCGAGCGCGGTGGTGGCGGTGGCCGTCGATGGCCGTCCGGCGGGTCTGCTGCTGTTCGCCGATCCGGTGCGGGACGACGCCGCCGACATGATCGCCGCGCTGCGCCGGGGCGGCGTGCAGCATGTGGCGCTCGCCTCCGGCGACCGGGCGGAGGCGGTGGATGCGGTGGGCCGCGACCTCGGCCTCGACGCCTGGACTGGGGAATTGAAGCCGGAAGGCAAGATCGCGCACATCGCCCTGTCGCGGGAGACCGCCAATGGCGGCGCGGTGATGATGGTGGGCGACGGCGTGAACGACGCCCCCGCGCTCGCCGCCGCCGACATCGGCGTCGCGCTCGGCGCGCGGGGCGCGGCGGCATCCGCCGAGGTGGCGGATGCGGTGCTGCTGGTGGACCGGCTGGATCGCCTCGCCGAGGCCATGGCCATCGCCCGCCGGTCGCTGGCCATCGCGCGGCAGAGCGTGCGCTGGGGCATCGGCCTGTCGCTGGCGGGCATGGTGGCGGCGGCGTTCGGCTATCTCCAGCCGGTGCAGGGGGCGCTGCTGCAGGAGGCCATCGACGTGGTGGTCATCCTCAACGCCTTGCGCGTGCTCATTCCGGGGCCGGGCGAGGGCGCGGACTGAGCCCTAAGCGGCGGCCTGAACCTGCCTCCGGCGCCAGAAGGTCGCGTCGGGCCAGCGCGTCTCTGCTGCATAGAAGCCCGCGCGCAGCCGTACGCCGGCGGTGAAGCGGGCGAACACGCGGTCCTGATAGACGGTGAAAGCGCCCGCGTCCCCCGCCCGCGCCCCGGCGATGGCGTCGGCGGCGGCGATGCCGTCCTCCAGCGCGCGCGTCAGGCCCTGCGACAGCAGGGGATCGAGGCAGGCGGCGGCATCGCCCACGGCCAGCCATCCGGGTCCGGCGACGGCGCTGAGGATGGCGGTGGGCGCGATGGCGATGCGCGGCGACGTATCGGCGTCCAGCGGGCGGCCGCGCGCGATCTGGGGGCCGATGAGGCGGGTTTCGGCCATGGCTACGCGGAAGGCGGCGGCATCGGCGAAGCGGGCGCCGGCATCGGGATCGGTGGCGAAGCCCACCACCACGCGCCCGCCGGGAATGCTGCTCGCATACCACCAGCCCTCCGGCACGGCTTCGAGGAAGGTGCGGGCGGGCATCTCCTCCGGCTCGGCGAGGGCGAGGAGGCTCCAGTGGAAGGCGATGGCATCCACGGGATTGCGCGCCACCTTGAGGCTGCGGAGCGCCGCCGCGCGCACGCCGCTCGCGTCCACCACCAGCCCGGCCGTGACCTCGAACGGCCCGTTCGCGCCTTCGAAGCGGAGGCGGTGGCCGCTCCCCTCCGCCGACATCATCCGCAGGCGCCCCCCATGGAGCGGCACGCCCGCCGCCAGCGCCCTCAGATCGGCTTCGAAGCCGGCGCGGTCGAGGTGCCAGCCGCCGCCGAAGGGATTGGCGAAGCCGTCATTGTGGTGGGGCTCGACCTTCCCCCACACGGCGGTCGATCCCAGCGAGGGCAGGTGGCCGCGCGCGGTGAAGCGATCCATGAGGCCGAGGCGGGAGAGCAGCGGCAGCGCGGCGCCGGGAATGGTCTCGCCGATGCGGGGGGCATCCCCCGTGCCGGCTTCGAACAGCATGACATCCCCGATGCCGTGCCGCGCCAGCGCGATGGCCGTGGCGCAGCCGGCCGGGCCGGCGCCGATGATGGCGATGCCCACCTCCTCCGTCGATGCGCTCACGGCGCCGGAGGGGTGTTGAAGGTGGGCCAGGGGGCGACCATCTGGCTGGTGTCATTCTCGAAGAAGCAGGCGACTTCGAGGAACGGGTCTTCCGGCGCGGCGGGGCGGGCGTCCGGATTGATCCGGCTCGCCTGCACCACGAATCCCACCTTGTGCCAGTTGACGAGGAAGTCCGACCCCTTCTGGAAGCGCCCGGCATTCGCGGGATAGACGGTGGTCGTCCCCGCCCCGCGCACGGCGAAGAGCTGGCGCCCCGGCACCCACCCCGTGGCGGGATCGAAGCGCGCCAGCGCCTGCGGATAGACCGCCACCGGCCGCTCGGCGGGCCAGGACCAATAGAGCGTCTGGTCGTTGCCGGGGTTCGGATCGCGCAGGTGGGAGGCGCAATGGTTGAAGTCCGAGTGCCAGGGGACAGCCATGAACTTGGTCATGTCGCCCGGCTCCAGCGGCCGGTCCCGCAGGGGGATGTAGCCCACCGACAGGAAGGGCGTGTCGGCGCGGGCCTTCGAATAGTCGAGCACGGCGGCGTTGACGCGGAAGGCGCCGCCGGAGCCGTTCGCCCAATCCTTCACGTAGAGATTGGGGTCGCGCACGGGGTAGGAGACCTCGATGCCGGGGCTGAAGCGCCCGCCGAGGCAATTGGCGAGCGCCACCCGGTCCAGTTCCTCACCCGCCCCGAGCTTCAGGCGGCGGCCGGGCGTGAACACGCCTTTGTGCCACTGGCGCAGCAGATGGTACTGGGTGGGCGTCAGCGTCAGGAACGGCCGGTTGGTATCGCCCAGCGCCAGCGGCATCACGGGCGCGCCCAGGACGAGGCTCGCCGGGTCCGAAGGGTTGCGGATGGTTCGGCTGAAGTCGGGAATTTTCTCGGTCGGGCTGTCGGCGGGGGTGATGGCACCGATGCGGTTGTGGGCGGCGATGGCGGGCGCCGGCAGGTTGGTGTTCCAGCGCTGCTGCATGATGGCGCGGAACAGGGGCGCGGCATCGTCGGCGAAGGCGGCGGAGAAGCCGTCGTTGAAGGCGCCATCGGCGTAAAGCGCCGGCTCCAGCGCGAGCGCGCGCACGAAGGTGTCGTAGACCTCGTCCCAGGCGGTGACGACGTTGCGGGTCTGCGGCGCGAAGCCGGGATCGCCGCAGGTCGCCCAGGCGCCGGCCGCATCCTGCGACGTGCCATCCTCGAAGACGATCCGGGCCGAGACCGGGCCGTCGCTCATGTCGTCGAACCAGTCGGTATTTTCCGCGCCCCATTGATCGCTGACGGAGGGGGCGCTGCCATCGCTCGTGATGCCTTCCGCCGCGCCGAAGCCGGCAGCGAAGATGAGCCGGCCGGTGCCCGCCTCGGTCCTCACGTCGCCGAGCCGGGTCACCGGGTCCGCCGGGGTGTGCAGCCGGAAATGGTCCTGCGGGAAGCTCACCGGATAGGTGGGCAGGGGACGCACCGGTGCTCCGCCGCCGCCCGCCTCTGCAAGGCAGCTCGCGGGTGTGGCGCGATCGAACGCCAGGACTCGCCCCTGATCCGTGCGGGCCGAGAGGGCGCGCGGGCCGGGATCGATGACGAGGCGCCTGAGGCGGTCCGGGCTCTCCAGCGGGCCGTCCTGCGGGCGGCGGATGGGCATCAGCTTGCCGTCGGCGAACCCCGGCAGCGCGGGGAAATGCCCGATGGGGTTCATCATGCCGAAGGTGTTCAGCTTCTTGTTGGCGACGTGCACCTGCCACACGATGTCCACCACCCGCTTGCCGCCGATGACCGCGCCCAGCGTGATCTCGGTGCTCTCGCCGGTGGGCCAGCCGGTGCGGGTGTAGGCATAGATGCGGAAGCGCACGGCCTGCCGCTTGAGCCGTCCCTGTCCGTCGCGAAAGCCGTCGGCGGTGAGGGGCTGGCCGGTCGCGGCATCAAGGGGCAGGCCGCCCCACAGGCCTTCGCCGGAGGGCGGCAGTTCGCCGGCCGCCGTCTCGGGGGCGAGGTAATAGTCCGGGCTGTTGCCGATGCGGGCGGCGCCGATGGCGGGATGGATGCGCAGCACCGGCAGGGCGGCATCCGCCGCCGCGAGGCCGGAGGTGGCCGCGAGCAAAGTGGAGCCCGCAGCGCCTTTCAGAAGGTCCCGACGATCCATGAATTCCGCCCCCTATCCGGGACGGAGTTTGTCCAAGCCGATGCCGGGGGCAAGCGCAAAAAGGCGCCTGTCCCCGGCGGTCGCGATCCTATTCGGAGATCTTGCTCACTCGGAAATCTTGCTCACTCGGAGATCTTGCGGGCGCGGCTGCCCAGCGTGCGCAGGCGCAGCGCGTTGAGCTTGATGAAGCCGGCGGCGTCGCGGTGGTCGTAGGCGACGGCGCCTTCCTCGAACGTGACCAGCTCCTGGTTGTAGAGCGAGTAGGGGCTCTTGCGGCCGATGACGGTGGCGTTGCCCTTGTAGAGCTTCACCGTCACTTCGCCGGTCACATAGGCCTGCGAGTAATCGATGGCGGCCTGCAGCATCTCGCGCTCGGGCGAGAACCAGAAGCCGTTGTAGATCAGCTCCGCATAGCGGGGCATCAGCTCGTCCTTGAGGTGCGCCGCGCCGCGGTCGAGGGTGATGCTCTCGATGCCGCGGTGGGCCGCCAGCAGGATGGTGCCGCCGGGGGTCTCGTAGATGCCGCGGCTCTTCATGCCGACGAAGCGGTTCTCCACGAGGTCGAGGCGGCCGATGCCGTTGGCCTTGCCCAGCTCGTTGAGCTTGGTCAGCAGGCTCGCGGGGGAGAGCGCCTCGCCGTTGATGGCCACCGCGTCGCCCTTGTCGAAGGCGATGGTGATGATGGTCGCCTCGTCGGGAGCTTCCTCCGGCGAGATGGTGCGCTGGTAGACATATTCCGGCGCGTCGTCGGCCGGGTCTTCCAGCACCTTGCCCTCGGAGGAGGAGTGCAGGAGGTTCGCGTCCACCGAGAAGGGCGCCTCGCCGCGCTTGTCCTTGGCGATCGGGATCTGGTGCGCCTCGGCGAACTCCAGCAGGCGGGTGCGGGAGGTCAGGTCCCATTCGCGCCACGGGGCGATGACGGTGATATCCGGCTCAAGGGCGTAGTAGCCCAGCTCGAACCGCACCTGATCGTTGCCCTTGCCGGTGGCGCCGTGGGCGACCGCGTCGGCGCCCATCTTGCGGGCGATCTCGATCTGCTTCTTGGCGATCAGCGGGCGGGCGATGGAGGTGCCGAGCAGGTACAGGCCCTCATACACCGCATTGGCGCGGAACATGGGGAACACGTAGTCCCGCACGAACTCCTCGCGCACGTCCTCGATGAAGATGTTCTCAGGCTTGATGCCGAGCAGCTCCGCCTTCTTGCGCGCCGGCTCCAGCTCCTCGCCCTGGCCGAGGTCGGCGGTGAAGGTGATCACCTCGCAATTGTAGGTGGTCTGGAGCCACTTCAGGATGACCGAGGTGTCGAGCCCGCCGGAATAGGCCAGCACCACCTTCTTCACGTCACGCGCCATCACGTCTCTCGGATGTTCGGGGAAAATCGGCGCGGACTATAGGCGCGCGCGGCGGCGTGGCAAGCCGTCTCGGTCAAGGATGGAGTCCGGCGGCGGGTCAGGCGGCTTGTCAGGCCTTGCCGAGAAGGCGGCGCAGGTTCGCCTGGAGAGCGAGGCCCGCGTTGCCGATGGCGTCTTCAAGGGAGGCATCGGTGGGGCTGCGCGACCGGTCGTAGAGCCACAGTCGCATCAGCACGATCAGCAGGATGACCAGCACGCCGGAAAACACCACATCGGTGAAGAAGTGCCCGCCGAAGGCGATGCGCAACCCGCCGGCCAGTGCGCCGAAGGAGACCGCCGCCACCATCGCCACCGCCCCCGCCGGGCCGGACACGAGGCTCGCCGGGGCCACCAGCCAGAAGCCCAGCGAGCCCTCGCCCGAAACGAAGGAGCAGTTGCTGGGGCAGGTGCCGTCGGTGGCATACCAGGGGCGGAAGGTGTCCTTGCCGCCGAAGGAGTCCACATGCACCGGCCGCGGCCGGCCCCAATGCTCCTTCAGGATGCCGTTGACGAGGAGGCCCGGCCCCAGCGCCATGGTGACGGCGAGCAGCACCGCCGCCCGCGCCGGCATGAACATTTTACCCCGGGGGAAAATGAATTTGAGGATGATGGCGGCGAAGGCCGGGCCGGCGAAGACCCAGGGTAGCCAGTTGGCGAGGGTGCGGATATTGGCCGCCCAGCCGAGGCCGGCGACGCCGAAGGTGCGACGGCTGGCGTTCCAGAACAGGCTGGAGATGGCCATGTCCCATTCGGGGAACACCGTGAACAGGATCGCCACCGCGGCCCCGATCACCAGCGCGAAGAACAACACCCACTTCACCGCGTCGCCAGCTCCGATCCGGGATTGATTCAGCCGATTGATTCAGACCCTTGCACGCGGAGCTTCCCCCGCCGCACTCTTCCGCCGCGATTTACAGGCCGGAGACGCCCATGGCCAGCGGCAGCCTCGATTTCTATTACGAGTTCGCCTCGCCCTATTCCTATCTCGCCGCCTGCCGCATCGCCGCTTTGGCCGAGCTTGCGGACGTGCGGGTGCACTGGAAGCCGTTCCTGCTCGGCCCCATCTTCGCCGCGCAGGGCTACGCAAGCTCGCCGTTCAACGTCTATCCCCTGAAGGGTGCGCATATGTGGCGGGATCTCGACCGCCTCGCCGCCGCCCAGCGCCTGCCGCCCATCACCAAGCCGGCGACCTTTCCGGCCAACGGCCTTCTGGCGGCACGGGTGGCGATGCACCTCAACGATGCGTGCCGCCCCTCCTTCACCCGCGCCTTGTTCTCCGCCGAATTCGCGCAGGGGCGCGACATTTCGGACCGGGAGACCATCCGTCAGGTGCTCGCCGGCCTCGGACACTTCTGGGACGAGGTGATCGCCGACGCCGAATCCGAGGTGAACAAGGCGCGCCTGCGCGCGCAGACCGAGGAGGCGCAGGCCCGCGGCGTGTTCGGCGCGCCCACCTTCTTCACCACCGACGGCGAGCTGTTCTGGGGCAACGACCGGCTGGAAATGGCGCTGGAGCACGCCCGGAGCCTCGCCCGGAAGGGGTGAGGGACGACCGTTTGCCCCGGCGGCGATCCGCGAGAGCCGCGTCCCAGGAATGCGGTCCAGCGCCGCTGCCCCTTTTCGGCCCGGAGTCGGCGGTACGGCGTTCATCCGTGATGAGCATGCCGTGCGTCAGCACCAAGGGGGATCGGTGGACGTTGTATTTCTGGACGGCGGTCTGAATGCCGTTGGCGGGCACAGCTACAGCCTGGTCAGGACGGTGGGGGCCGCGGTCGCGGCGCGGGGCCATCGCGTGCGGATCTTCGGCATGCGCAGCATGAATCGGGAGATGGCGGACGAGCTGGGTGCCATCCCCCATTTCAGCGCATCGCTCTATGACAGCGTCCAGCCGACGCGGTGGGAGATGGCCAGGCACCGCCTCGGGGGCGCCGTGCGCCTGCGACATGCCCGCTCGCACCTTCTGCGGGAGCGGCTCAGCGCGGAACGGCTCAACTCCGGCTTTCGCGCCGATCTGGAGGCCTTGCCCGCCGGTGTGCTGGCGCGGGGAACGCTCGTGATCTTCCCCAACGTCATGCAAAACCAGATCATGGGTGTCGTCCAGGCGCTGAGCGCGCTGCCCGAGGCCGGACGGCCCCGCGTCGTCTGCCAGCTGATGTTCGCGCCCGACTGGCTGCCCTGGCGACGGTCCGGCCAGCTGGGACCGGGCATCTACAGGGAGGCGTTCGCGCTGGCGCGGCCGCTGCTGGGCCGCAGCCTCGTGTTCGGCACCGAAAATGCGGCCATCGCCGATCTCTACCGGGAGGGCTACGGCATCGATCCCATCCGCCTGCCGGTTCCGTTCGGCAATGTGGAGCGGGCGCGGCCGTTGCCGGAGCGGCCGGTGTTCGGCTTCTTCGGCGTTTCCAAGAACGACAAGGGGTTTCATCTCCTGCCCGAGGCCATCCGCCTGTGCCGGGCGCAGGGCCTCGCCGCGGATTTCGTGGTCCAGGTGCAGCAGTGCGGGCACGAGGCCGAGACGGCGGCGGCCGAGCGTGCGCTGCGTGCGCTCCCTTATGTGCGCGTCATCGACGGGGTTCTGACGGACGAGGCCTTCGCCGCGGAATCCCGCAAGGTGGATGCCATGCTGCTGCCCTATGACCCCGAGGTGTTCGGCATGCGCGGCTCGGGCATCTTCACCCAGTCCGCCGCCGCCGGACGGCCGGTGGTGGCCGCCGCCGGGACGTTCGCCGGCACATCGGTCGCCAGCGGCGCGGCCGAGGGGGAGGTCTTCGCCCCTTACGCCGCCGCCACCTTCGCCGATGCGATCCTGCGGCTGGCCGGCCGACTCAGGGACAGCCATGCGCGCGCCGCGCAGCTCGCCGGCCGGTTCGCGCAGGCGACCAGCGCGGAGGCCTATGTGGATGCCTTGCTGGCGCAGGCGGAGCCCCCGTCCGCCTGAGCCCGGCCGGGCCGGCGCCTCCGGGCGACCTGCTGCGCTTTTTCCCCTCGCGCGTCACCGGGCCTGTCGCAATGCCGCTCCGCTCTGATATATGCGCGTCACACACAAGCGACGAAACCGCGACGAAGGCTTCACTCATGGCGAATGTCACTGCTTTCCCGGACAAGGCTACCATCGCCGAGCAGACGGCGCGGATGCTGCTCGAGGTCGAGGCGGTGCGCTTTTCCTCCGGCGAGCCCTTCATCTTCACCTCGGGCTGGGCGAGCCCGGTCTATATCGACTGCCGGCGCCTCATCTCCTTCCCCCGCGTGCGCCAGACGCTGGTGGATTTCGGCATCTCCACCATCTACCGCGAGATCGGCTACGAGCAGTTCGACACGGTGGCGGGTGGCGAGACGGCGGGCATTCCTTTCGCCGCCTGGGTCGCCGACCGGATGATGCTGCCCATGCAGTATGTGCGCAAGAAGCCCAAGGGCTTCGGCCGCAACGCCCAGATCGAGGGCCACCTCGCCCCCGGCGAGCGGGTGCTCCTGGTCGAGGACCTGACCACCGACGGCAAGAGCAAGGTCAATTTCGTCAATGCCTTGCGAGAGGCCGGGGCGGAGTGCCAGCACTGCTTCGTGTTCTTCTATTACGACATCTTCTCCGAGGCCTCGGGCATCCTGGACAGCGCCGGCCTCAGCCTCCACCGCCTCGCCACCTGGTGGGACGTGCTGGCGCAGGTGAAGAAGATGAACCGCTTCGAATCGAAGCAGGTGGCCGAGATCGAATCGTTCCTCAACGATCCGCACAGCTGGTCCAAGGCCCACGGCGGCACCGCCACCACCGGCGAGTGACGCCCTTCATGGATCTCTACGCCCTTGTTCGGCCCTTCCTCGGGCTGGTGACCCCGGAGCGGGCGCACGGCTATGCCGTCCGCGCCATGGCGAGGGGTCTGATGCCGAACCTCTCCGGCCATGACGACCCGGTGCTCGCGACCCGCGTGTGGGGCCTCGATTTCCCCAATCCCGTGGGCCTCGCCGCCGGCTTCGACAAGCATTGCGAGGTGGCGGACGGCCTGTTGAAGATGGGCTTCGGCTTCGCCGAGATGGGCACCGTCACGCCCCGCCCGCAGCCGGGCAACCCGCAGCCGCGCCTGTTCCGGCTGGAGGAGGACGAGGCGGTCATCAACCGCTTCGGCTTCAACAGCGAGGGCCTCGCCCCGTTCGTCTACCGGCTGGCCAAGCGCCGCTCGGCGGGCGGCAAGGGCATCCTCGGCGCCAACGTGGGGAAGAACAAGGAGAGCGAGGACACGCTGGAGGATTACGCCGCCGGCGTTTCCGCCACCTGCCGGCTCGCCGATTATATCGTCTGCAACATCTCCTCCCCCAACACACCGGGCCTGCGCGCCCTGCAGGCGCGGGCGGAGATGGAGGCGCTGCTCGCCCATCTCGTCGGCGTGCGCAACGCCTCGGTGCCCGACCCGGCCGAACGCCCGCCGCTGCTGGTGAAGGTGGCGCCCGACCTCGACGATGCCGGCCTTGCCGACGTGGCCGAGGTGGCGCTCGAGACCGGCATCGACGGCATCATCATGGGCAACACCACCCTGTCGCGCCCGGCGAGCCTGCACAGCGCGCACAAGGGCGAGGCCGGCGGCCTCTCCGGCAAGCCGCTCATGTCGCTTTCCACCGAGCGGCTCGGCGCGCTCTATCGCCTCGTGGGCGGACGCCTGCCGCTGGTCGGCTCGGGCGGCATCAGCTCGGGCGCCGACGCCTATGCCAAGATCCGGGCGGGGGCGAGCCTCGTGCAGCTCTATTCCGCGCTGGTGTTCCACGGCCCCGGCCTCGTCGGCCGCATCAAGACCGACCTTGCCGCGCGCCTGAAGGCCGACGGCTTCGCCCATGTGGCGGACGCGGTGGGCGCGGACGTCCGCTGATCCCCCGGTGGCACGCCGCGCTTGACCGCGGCGGCTACTCTGTTACCCCTGATGCTCCTTCCTCCTGACGGTGGGGCATCATGGCCGGGCTGGATCGACGCGCCTTCCTCTCTCTTCTCGGCGCGGCGGCGCTTCTACCGACCGTACGGCCTGCCGTGGCGCGGCCGGCGGTGTTCCCGCCGGCGGACCGCGAGCTGATGGTTCCGGTGAAGGGCGGGCGCATCTATGTGCGCACCAACGGGGTGAGCGCGGGCGGCAGACTGCCGGTGCTGCTCCTCCATGGCGGGCCGGGCGGGATGCATTCCACCTTCCACGACCCGCTGGAGCTGGCCGACGAGCGCATGGTGGTGCTCTACGACCAGCTCGACAGCGGCCGCTCCGACCATCCCGACGATCCCGCCAACTGGACCGTTCCCCGCTTCGCCGACGAGATCGACGCCGTCGCCGCCGCGCTCGGCCTCGCGCGCTTCCATGTGCTGGGGCACAGCTGGGGCGCGACCATCGCGCTGGAGTGGGCGGCGCGGAAGCCCGCGACGTTGGCCGGGCTGGTGCTGGCCAGCCCTTTCATCTCCGGCAAAAGCTGGATCGCCGATGTGACTGCCCGCCGCGCGGCGCTGCCGGCGGACGTGCAGGCGGTGATCGACGCCTGCGAGGGCAAAGCCCCGCCGCCGCAGGCCACCTGCGATGCCGCCGCCGGCGCCTTCTACGCCGCCTTCAACCGCCGCGAGCCGCTGCCGGCCATGCGCAAGGCCTATGAGGCGGCGCAGAACCTGAAACTCAACGAAAAATTGTATGTGGCCATGAACGGCGCCGGCGAGTTCACCCAGACCGGCACGCTGAAGGATTACGATGGGGAACCCTTGCTGGCGCGGCTCGACGGGGCGCGCACCCTGTTCGTGATCGGCCAGTATGACGAGACGCGAATCTCCACCGTCGCGGCCTTTGCCGAGCAGGTGCCCGGCGGTGCCGAGTTCGCGGTGATCCCCGGCGCCGCCCACGGCATCTTCAATGACCGCCCCGACGAGTCGGTGGCGGTGGTGCGCGGCTTCCTGCGCCGGCAGGATGCGTTGGCGCAGAAAGATGCGCCGGCGGCGCAGGGCACCAAGCCCTGAGCCGCCCCGGTTTGGGCTTTACATGGTCGGCGGGGTGGGAGGGGTGGGCGACACCGGCGGGCGGGCGGCGGGCCGCTCGGAGGCGAGGATGTCGCGAATCTCCATCAGCAGGGCTTCGGTCTTGGTCGGCGCGGCCGGCGGCTTGCCGGCTTCGGCCCGGCGCAAGGCGTTGATGCCGCGCACCACGAGGAAGAGCACGCCCGCCACGATGATGAAATTGATGGCGATGGTGATGAACGATCCATACGCCAATACCGCGCCCTGCTTCTTGGCGTCGGCGAGGTTCGCGGCGGTGACGGACTTCGAGAGCGGAATGAAATAGTTCGAGAAGTCGAGCCCGCCCGTGACCGCGCCGATGACCGGCATGAACACGTCGCCCACCAGCGAGGTGACGATATTGCCGAAGGCGGCACCGATGATGACACCTATGGCCAGGTCCACCACGTTGCCGCGGACCGCGAACTCCTTGAACTCCTTGAGAATCGGCATTGCATGCTCCCGCCCGATATCGCGACCGGGGCGCCGATGCGTCCCGCCCCTTGGCGATACCATAGCCCAGTGCCCCAAGGGCAACGCCCGAGTTGCCGATCCGGTTCGCCCGGCGCGGCCGGATATCGCGCGCATCGTGCCACCCGTGACGCTTTCATGACTTTGAGCGCGCCCCTGCCTATGTTAGGGAGTGCCCGCCACCGATGGCGGGGGCGGCCCTTGCGGGCTCATCAACAGCAACCCTCGGCTGCCCTTGCGGGCGGTGCAGAGGCGGCAAACGGCGACACTGGCAAGAATGGCGGACCGGCAGACCAGCTTCGATTATGAGGATCTCCTCGCGTGCGGACGTGGCGAGCTGTTCGGGGCCGGAAACGCGCAATTGCCGCTGCCGCCCATGCTGATGTTCGACCGGATCACTGAAATCTCGGAGACCGGCGGCGAATTCGGCAAGGGCATGGTGCGCGCCGAGCTGGACGTGAATCCGGACCTCTGGTTCTTCGCCTGCCACTTCAAGGGCGATCCCGTCATGCCCGGCTGCCTCGGCCTTGACGCCATGTGGCAGCTCGTTGGCTTCCACCTCGGCTGGCTCGGCTCGTCCGGCCGCGGCCGGGCGCTGGGCCTTGGCGAACTGAAATTCTCCGGCCAGGTTCTCCCGGGCGTGAAGAAGGTGGTCTACGGCATCGAGTTCAAGCGCGTCATGCGCTCCAAGCTGGTGCTCGGCATCGCCGACGGCTGGCTGGCGGCGGACGGCGAGGTGATCTACCGCGCCAAGGATCTGAAGGTGGGCCTGTTCCAGGCCGAGACGGCACCCCAGCCCGCAGGCGCCGCGAGCGCCTGACAAGGCCTCGCCACGATCTGCGGCGACACTGGGTGCACTCCAATGGGGATTTGACATGCGGCGCGTCGTCGTCACCGGGATGGGCATTGTCTCGTCCATCGGCAACAACACGCAGGAGGTTCTTGCCAGCCTGCGCGAAGCCAAGAGCGGTATTTCCTTCGCCGAGGACTATTCCCGGCTCGGATTCCGGTCCCAGGTGCACGGTGCGCCGACCCTGAACGCGGAAGAGGTCGTTGACCGCCGCGCCATGCGCTTCCACGGCGGCGGCACCGCGTGGAACCACGTGGCCATGGAGCAGGCCATCCGCGATTCGGGCCTTGAGCCGAACGAGGTGTCCAACATCCGCACCGGCCTCGTGATGGGCTCGGGCGGCTCCTCCACCAAGACCATCGTCGACTCGGCCGACATCACCCGCGAGAAGGGGCCGAAGCGCGTCGGCCCGTTCGCGGTGCCCAAGGCCATGGGCTCCACCGCCTCGGCGACGCTCTCCACCTGGTTCAAGATCAAGGGCCTGAGCTATTCCATCTCGGCCGCCTGCGCGACCACCAACATCTGCATCGGCAATGCCTACGAGCTGATCCAGTACGGCAAGCAGGACATCATCTTCGCCGGCGGCTGCGAGGACCTGCACTGGACCCTCTCCGTGCTGTTCGACGGCATGGGCGCCATGTCGTCCAACTTCAACGACCGCCCGGCGGTGGCCTCCCGCGCCTATGACAAGAACCGCGACGGCTTCGTCATTTCCGGTGGCGCCGGCGTCCTCGTGCTGGAAGAGCTGGAGCACGCCAAGGCGCGCGGCGCGCGCATCTATGGCGAAATCGCCGGCTATGGCGCCACCTCCGACGGCGTGGACATGGTGGCCCCCTCGGGCGAGGGCGCCGAGCGCGCCATGAAGCTCGCCATCGCGGGCATCAAGGCGCCCATCGACTACATCAACCCCCACGCTACCTCGACCCCCATCGGCGATCTCAAGGAGATCGAGGCGATCCGCGCGGTGTTCGGCGACAAGTGCCCGCCCATCTCGGCCACCAAGTCGCTCACCGGCCATTCGCAGGGCGCCACGGGCGTGCACGAGGCCATCTATTCGATCCTCATGATGCAGAACGGCTTCATCGCCGAGAGCGCCAACATCGAGGAAATCGACCCGGCCTTCGCCGACATGCCCATCGTGCGCAAGCGGGTGGACAACGTGAAGCTCGGCCATGTGCTGTCCAACGGCTTCGGCTTCGGCGGCACCAATGCCAGCCTCGTCATCAAGCACGTGGATGCCTGACGCAGGTGGACGCCTGAGGCAGGTGGACGCCTGAAACTGCTGGACGCCCGCTGCTCCGATAGGGCGGCGTTCAGGATTGGTCATCAATGGTGAGCCGGCGCCGGCCGAAACGCGATGGCGTGGCCGGGCGCCGTCTGCTATCGGCGTCTCAGGCGCAAGAGGGTAGGTTATGCAGGACCTGATGAAGGGCAAGCGCGGCCTGGTGATGGGTGTCGCCAACGATCATTCCATCGCCTGGGGCATTGCCAAGGCGCTGGCGGGTCAGGGCGCGGAACTCGCCTTCACCTACCAGGGCGAGCAGGTGGCCAAGCGGGTGAAGCCGCTGGCGCAGAGCGTCGGCTCCTCCCTCCTGCTGCCGTGCGACGTGGAAGACCTCGCCAGCGTGGACGCGGTGTTCGCCGCGCTGAAGGAGAGCTGGGGCAAGATCGACTTCCTGGTCCACGCCGTCGCCTTCTCCGACAAGTCCGAGCTGAAGGGCCGCTACGCCGACACCAGCCGGGAGAACTTCTCCCGCACCATGGTGATCTCCTGCTTCTCCTTCACCGAGATCGCCAAGCGCGCCGCGGCGCTGATGCCGGACGGCGGCTCGCTGATCACCCTCACCTATGGCGGCTCCACCCGCGTCATGCCCAATTACAACGTGATGGGCGTGGCCAAGGCGGCGCTGGAGGCCTCCGTGCGCTATCTGGCGGCGGATTTCGGCCCCGTGGGCATCCGCGTGAACGCCATCTCCGCCGGCCCGGTGCGTACGCTGGCGGGCGCCGGCATCGCCGATGCGCGGGTGATGTTCAACTACCAGAAGCGCCACGCCCCCCTGCGCCGCACGGTCAGTATCGAGGAGGTGGGCGGCTCGGCCCTCTATCTCCTCTCCGACCTTTCGGCTGGCGTGACCGGCGAGGTGCATTTCGTCGATTCCGGCTACAACATCATCTCCATGCCGCACCCCGACGTGCTGAAGGCGCAGGAGGATGCGGAGGCGCAGGCGGCGGGCGAAGTGCCCACCAAGGCGGCCGAATAGGGCCGGCGGGCGTGGGCGCCCGGGCCGAGCAGCTTTGCCGTCCGCTGACCCGCCGGGGGCTTCTGGCCGCCGGTGCCGGCCTTCTTGCCGCAACGGCATCCCCCGCCGTCGCCGATCCCGTCACGCCCGACGCGCGCAAGCTGCTCGACGCCATGCCCGGCAAGGCCGTGCTGGGGGCGCAGAAGACCAGGCCCCTCGTCACCGAGCTGGTGGATTTCAACGCCCCCGACTGGCGCCGTTCCGCCTTCGACATGCGCGAGCTGCTCGCCGGTGACGCCAGGCTCGCCTATGCCATCGTGCAGACGCCGCGGGTGGACGTGGGCTCCATCGAGGCGGCGCGGGTGGCTCTGGCCGTGCTCGCCATGCAGCCGGCCAAGTTCGGCGACTTCTACCTCGCGCTCGCCGCCACCACCGGCGACATCGACGGGGTGAAGGCGCTCAACGTGGTGCGTGCCGAGGGGCTGGACCACTACAAGGTGTTCCGCGCCGCCAACCAGCCGGACATTACGGACATCCTTACCCAGGGGGTGGCGCTCGCCGCCGCGCTCCGGGTGCTCGATCCGCCCGCCTATGTGATCGGCGCGGACGTGGTCGCCGGCTATGCCGACCTTGCCCGCAAGCGGGCGCTGATCGCAGCCGCCTCCCGCTGATCGCCGCCCGATTTCGCCAGGGTCGGCCGCCCGCGCGCGATTTTCTCCCTTTACGCTACACAGCCGGCATCGTATCGGGCGATACGTTCGGTCGCCTGCGCCGATAATCAAGCAAGACTCAGACGGGAGTGCAGGCCGGGGGGAAGCCATGGAGGCTTGGCACGTCGCGTTACTGGTCTTCCTCGCGCTTGAGGGCGGCGCGCTGTTCGGCATGGGTTCGCAGCGCTGGCTGAAGGCCCATCACCTCTCCAAGGAAACGCAGGAGGCGGTGAAGCTGGGGGTCGGCATGGTCGCCGCCATGGCGTCGCTGATCCTCGGCCTGATGACCGCCTCGGTGAAGGGCAATTTCGACACCACCGGCAAGGACGTGCAGCAATATGCGACGTTCCTCACCATTCTCGATGCCACGCTCCAACACTACGGGCCGGCGGCCAAGCCGGCGCGCGAGGCCCTGCGCGCCTACACGGTCCACGCCATGAACGAGACCTGGCCCGACGCCAACAACGCGCCCGTGCTGGTCGCCTCCTTCAAGTCGGAGCAGATGCTGGAGCGCGTCGGCCACGAGATCCGCATCCTCGAGCCCTCCGGTGCCGAGCAGGCCGATCTCAAGGCGGAGGCGCTCGACCGGTTCAAAACACTGAACGCGTTGCGCTGGACGCTGATCGCCGAGGCCGTCACCGAGATCCCGCCGGTGTTCATCGTCGTGCTGATCATCTGGCTGACACTGATCTTCGCCAGCTTCGGGCTGTTCTCGCCGGTGAACCTCGTCTCGCTCATCGTCTTTCCCCTGTGCGCGCTGTCGTTGGCCGGCGCCATCTTCCTGATCCTGGAGATGAGCTCCCCGTTCGATGGCGTCATCATGGTGGGGCCGGAAGCCATCCAGCGCTCGCTCGAGCACATGAAGCTGCCCTAAGGGGCGGTGTAAGGCGGGTGTAACCTCCAGCTTGTCCGGGACTGCGACCCCGGCGCGGTTGCGCCGGGGCGCGGGGTTCGGTACGTCCTGCCGACCGCGCGGGACGGACCCGCGGCGCCGCCCCCGACGGCGTGCAGAATGGAGGCCGACATGAGCCGCAAGGTGCTCTGGATTGCGGCGGCGAGCGTGCTGGTCGGCGCCGTCGTCCTCGGCCTGAAGACGCTGGCATGGTGGGTCACCGGCTCGGTGGCGCTGCTGTCCGACGCGCTGGAAAGCATCATCAACGTCGCCGCCTCGGCCGCGGCGCTGTTCGCCATCACCGTGTCCGCGCGCCCCGCCGACGACAACCACCAGTTCGGCCATCACAAGGCGGAATATCTCTCGGCGGTGCTGGAAGGCGTGCTCGTGGTGGTGGCGGCCGTCACCATCATGCGCGAGGCCTATTACGGCTTCCTCGACCCGCACCTGCCCGACCAGCCCTTCACCGGCATGCTCATCAACGGCGCGGCGACGGTCATCAACGCCATCTGGTGCCTGGTGCTGCTGCGGGTGGGCAAGAGCATGCGCTCGCCGGCCCTCGTCGCCGACGGCAAGCATGTGCTGACCGATGTGGTCACCTCCGTCGGCGTGCTGATCGGCTTCGTGCTGGTGCCCGTCACCGGCTGGCCGGTGCTCGATCCGCTCATCGCCGGCCTCGTGGCGCTCAACGTGCTGTGGACCGGCTGGAGCCTGATGAAGGAATCCGTGGGCGGGCTGATGGACGCCGCGCCGCCGCCGGACGTGGTGGCGCGCATCCGCGAGCTGGTCTCGCTCCATGCCGCCGGCGCCATCGAGGCGCACGACCTGCGCACCCGCCATGCCGGGCGCATCACCTTCGTGGAATTCCATCTGGTGGTGCCCGGCGACATGACGGTGGCCGCCGCCCACGACATTTGCGACCGCATCGAGAACGCCTTCGAGCGCGACATGGACGATGCGATCATCACCATCCATGTGGAGCCCGAGGGCGAGGCCAAGCATCGCGGCGTGGTGGTGGTCTGAGGCGGCCTTACGCGCCTTTGGGCCGGAACGCGGCGCAGACGGTCGGATCGGTCTCGATGCGCCCGGCGCCGATGAGGTCCAGGCAATAGGGGATGGCCGGGAACACCGCCGCGAGGCACACCGCGATGGAGGCCGGCTTGCCCGGCAGGTTCACGATCAGCGTCTTGCCGCGCACCCCCGCCTCCTGCCGCGACAGGATGGCGGTGGGCACCTCGTTGAGGCTGATGCGCCGCATCTGCTCGCCGAAGCCCGCCAGCGGTTTCTCGATCACCGCCGCCATGGCCTCCGGTGTCAGGTCGCGCGGGGAGGGCCCGGTGCCGCCCGTGGTGCAGATGAGGTCCATGTGCTCCGCGTCGGCGAGGGTGATGAGGGTGTCGCGCACGCTCTCGAACCCGTCCGGGATCACCCGATAGTCGGCGACCCACGGGCTGGTGATGGCGCGGCGCAGCCAGGCCTCGATGGCCGGGCCGCTCAGATCCTCATAGGTGCCGGAGCTGGCGCGATCCGAGATGGTGACGATGCCGATGCGGGCAGGGGACGCGGCAGGGGTCATAGGGGAAAATCCGGCTGGAAAGCGTTCCGCCTGTGCTGGCGTGCCCGGCAGTCTAAAGCAAGCGCCGCACCAGCGGTGCCCCGTCGCAGGGTTACAATTTGGGCTTGCGACACGGCCGCCAGAGCACGCGCCGATCTGATTGCATCGCAATCAGATCGGATCACGCGTTTTCTTTCCTCGCGTGAGAGGGCGATTCACCGATCAAGTTGATTCAACTTGATCGGATCGCGCTCTAAGCCGTATTCATGTGAACATAAGAGAAGAGTGTCGTTTCCTCCGGCGCGCCCTGCGTGGTGGAGGCCAATCGGGCCGGGCCGGATGTCGGAATATCTCACCACCCGCGAGCTCGCGGCGCTGCTGAGGGTGCGCGAGCGCAAGGTCTACGACCTCGTCGCCACCGGCAGCCTTCCGGTGCGGCGGGTGACCGGCAAGCTGCTGTTTCCACGGCAGGAAATCCAGGACTGGATCGCCGGCTCGGCGGAAAGCGCCCCGGTCCACGCCGCCGCGCCGGATGGCGCCCACCATTCAGCGCCTTCGGACCATCACGCCCCGCCGGCGGTGATGACCGGCGGCCACGATCCCCTGCTGGAATGGGCGCTGCGCGAATCGCGCTCCGGCATCGCCTGCCTCATGGACGGCGCGCTCGACGGCCTCGACCGGGCGGACCGGGGCGAGTGCATCGCCGTCGGCCTCCATGTGCCGGAGGGCGACGACTGGAACGCGGGAGTGGTGGAGGAGCGCTTTGGCCGCGCGCCCTGGGTGCTGGTGGAATGGGCGCGGCGCGTGCGCGGGCTGATCTGCCGGCCGGGCCTTCCCCATCCGCCCACCTGCCTCGCTGACGTGAAGGGCCTCAAATTCCAGACGCGCCAGAAGGAAGCGGCCAGCGAACTGGTGCTGGATCGCCTGCTCGCGGCGGAAGGGATGGGCCGTGACGCCCTCACCTGCGCCGGCACGGCGGAGCGCTCGGAGACCGATCTTGCCCTCGCGGTTGCCACCGGGCGGGCCGATGTGGGCCTCGGCATCGCTGCTGCCGCGCGCCTGCACAATCTCGATTTCGTGCCGCTGGTGGAGGAGCGCTTCGACCTCATGGTCTGGCGCCGGGCCTATTTCGAGCCCTCGTTCCAGAAGCTCGTCGCCTTCTGCCGGGACCCCGCCTTCGAGGCGCGGGCGGCGGAACTGGGAGGCTATGACGTCTCCGGCTTCGGGACGGTTCATTTCAACGGGGCGTGACGCCCTTTCGTCATTTCAACAGACAAAAACGACCCGCCCGAGGGACCGGGCGGGTAAGTCAAGGGCAATGGGGGTGCCCTATCCGGGCGCGGCTCAGGCGAGCGGCGGCACGTCCAGCGCGCGGAAGATGGCGCAGCGGCGGAAGGCGTCGATGGAGGGCGGCACGCCCTTCTGCGAGCAGTATTTCGCCACCAGCTTGGCGAGGCCCTTGATGTCGCGGCCGGAGGTCTCCGGGAACATCTCCACCAGCGTGTCGATGAGTTCGTTGGAGAGGATGAGGCCGAACTGGTCGCACATCACCCGCCAGATCTTGCGCCGGTCGTCCGGGCCGGGGGAGTGATATTTGATGAGGGCGATGCAGCGCGAGACGATGGCCTCGTCGATGTCGTCCACCCGGTTGGTGGTGAGGAACAAGAGGCCGTTGAAGTATTCGAGCACGCGCAGGAACACGCCCACCACCGCATTCATGGTGAGGTTGTCCTGCCGGCGCTTGATGTAGACGTCCGCCTCGTCGATCAGCATCACCGCGCCCCAGCGCTGGGCGCGCGTCAACGCATCCTTCAACGCCTGCTCCATGTGGGCCACGTCGAGGCCGAGCTGGCCGGAATGCACGCGGTAGAGCGGGCGCTGGATGATCTCCGAATAGACCTCGGCGGTAAGCGTCTTGCCGACGCCGGGCGGGCCGGCGCAGAGCACGGTGGTGCCGCCGGACTTGCCCGCCACCACGTCGTCCATGAGCGTGTTCATCTCGGCGGTGAGGATGTCGATGAGGTCGGTCTGCTCGGGCGGCAGCACCAGCTTCTGCTTGAGTTCCGGGTGGTATTCGTAAGGCCGGATGTCGTCCACATGCACCCACACATGGTGGTGCAGCTCCAGATGGAACATCAGGATCAGGGGATGGACGGGCATGTCGGTGAAGGCACCTTTGGGGATGCTGTCCTTCGCCGCGCGCAGCGCCTCGTCCACCGCCATGTGGAAGAGGTTCTGCTTGTCCGCCTTCTTCACGATCTTGTCGAGGAAGAAGCCGGAGGTCTCCGTGCCCAGCGTGCGCTCGCCCAGCAGTTCTTCGTCGTTCACCAGCCGCGCCTCGCTGCCGGAAGAGGAGAGCACCACGGTCGCCTTGCGCGCCCAGTCGGTGTCGCGCCGGTTGGCGGTGGGGGCTTCGGCGAAGAGGCCCGTGCCGCGCCCGGAGAACTGCTCGCCATAGCGGCCGCGCCATTCGAAATAGCGCACCATCTGGTCGTCGAAGGATTGCAGCAGGCCTGCGTCCTCCATCAGCCAGCCCTTGGCGGCGAGCGTGCCGGGAATGGTGAGGCCGCGCAGGTCCTTGGAGCGGATCAGCAGATTCTCCACGTGGGTCTTGCCGCGGTTGTTGGCCTTCAGCTCCACGATCAGCCGCCCGGCCTCCTCCTCGCCGGGGGGCGTGTAGTCGAGGCGGGTGATGAGATAGGGCTCGGGCTTGCCCGAGGGGTTCATGCGGAACAGCCAGCCGCGAATGCAGTGCTTGACGAAGTAAAGCGCGATCGCCCCCGCCAGATCCTCCAGCTCGTCCGGGCCGAAGCGCCGGCCGTCGTCCCGGAACACGCCGACGAGATTGGCGAGCTGCTCCTCCTGCCCGCGAATGGTGGTGCCGCCCGTTTTCAGCACCAGCTCGTGCAGGTGGGCCAGCTCATCGGGCTTCAGCGCATCGAGGCCCAGCTCCATGCGGCTCGAAAGACGCGGCTGGGCGAGGAGGTGCGCCTGGTCCGGGAAGGCGTCCACCAGGCTTTCGACCACCAGGCGTTCGACGATGAGTTTCATGGGGCAGCCTCATGTCTCGAACGATGTCGGGGCTTCGACATTTTTGGCCGACCTGTGACACGCCCTGGCATCGCGAACGGGGATGCAGGGGCGATAGCAAGATCGGGGCCGGAGCCCTGCAGGGCGTCGCCGGGCGCGGAGGGTTGGGCGGAGGGGCACCGGCCGCTCTGCCGCAGGCGTGTGCAGAAGGGCGCCCGTGCCGAGGGCAGGCGCTGCGCGCGCAACCCTCTCAACTCGGCGCAAGCCCTTGGCGATGCAGCGCACAGGCGGGGAGGGCGCTTGCTGCAATGCAGTGAAATCCGCCTGAAATTTCAGCTTGAAGGCACGCCCAAAATAGCTTTGTATCAAACCTAATCGCTGCCCCGCTTCCGTGCCGTCCGCAATCTCCGTAGGGCGACGCCTCAGGCGGAGGGGGAAGGGCAGCGCCCGCGTCAAGGCGTACGAGAGGAAGGTTGCCCCGGCCCATGCTCGCGCAGCAGATCGTCAACGGCCTCATGCTCGGGGCCATCTACATGCTTGTGGCGGTGGCCTTCACCCTCGCCATCGGCGTGCTCAACTTCCTGAACTTCTCGCTCCCCGGCCTGTTCATGGTGGGCGGCATGCTCGCCTTCGGGCTGATGAAGGCGGGCTGGCCCTTCCTCATCGCTGCCGCGGGCGCGCTGGCGGCGGCGGCGTTCGTCTCGCTCCTGGTGGAGCGCTTCGCTTACCGGCCCATGCAGGGCGGCGACCCGGAAGTGCCGCTGGTCTCCTCCCTCGGCTTCCTGGTGCTGCTCGAAAACCTGATGCTGATCCAGTACGGCTCGGACCAGCAGGCGTTTCCGGCCCTGCTGCCGGACCTCAACATCCGCCTCGGTGGCCTCGTCATCGGCATCGCGCAGCTCATCTCGCTGGCGCTCTCCCTCGGCCTCGTGACGTTTCTGTCCTGGTATCTGTCCTCCACCGCCGGTGGCCGGCGCATCCGCACGGTGGCGGAGAACCGGGAGACGGCTCTCCTCATGGGCATCGACATCTCCCGCCTCGTGCCGCAGCTCTTCATCGCCTCGGCGCTCTTGGCGGCGCTGGCGGGAATTCTCTTCGCGGTGAACTACCAGCAAGTGTCGCCCTTCATGGGCGAGGGCGTCGGCTTCAAGGGCGTCGCGGCCATGATCGTCGGCGGTATGGGCTCCATCTGGGGCGCGGTGCTGGGCGGGCTGGTCATCGGCCTCGCGGAGGTGCTGTCCATCTCCTTCATCGGCGCGGACGTGGTGAACATCTCCGTCTACGGCCTCCTGCTCCTCATCCTCATCGTGCGTCCGCAGGGCCTCATGGGCCGCGCCGCCAGCCGGGAGAAGTTGTGATGAGCGGCTATCTGACGGGTGTCCTCGTCGTCCTCGCCTTCAACGTCATCGCCGCCTATGCGGTCTACCTGCCGCTGGCGGCGGGGCAATTGAACCTCGGCATCGCCGGCTTCATGGCCATCGGCGCCTATGCCTCGGCCTTCCTCACCAACGAATATATGTGGCCCATGTGGGCGGCGATCCCGCTCGGCGCGGGGCTCGCGGGGCTGGTGGGCCTGCTCATCGGCGTGCCGGTGCTGCGCACCCACGGCATCTATCTCGCCATGGCCACCTTCGCCCTAGGCCAGGTGATCTCCGCGATCTTCCTCAATCTGGAAGTGGTGGGCGGCGCGGCGGGCTATCCCGTCACCGACTATGCCGGCCCTTACGTGGTCTATGCGGCGGCGGCCGGCGTGGTGGTGCTGATGCTGCTCGTCTCCCGCACCCGCTTCGCGCTCTGCCTCACGGCGGTGAAGAGCGATGCGACGGTGGCGGACCTGCTCGGCGTCTCCGTGCGCGGCATGAAGGTCGCGGCCTTCGCGCTGGGTGCGGCGGTGGCCGGCTTCGGCGGCGGGCTTTACGCGCACCATTACAGCTTCGTCGAGGCGCAGCACTTCAACGTGCTGCTCTCGGTCTTCACCGTGCTCTACGTGCTGTTCGGCGGCACGCAGACGGTGTGGGGGCCGCTGGTGGGCGCCGCCTTCTTCACGCTGGTGCCGGAGCTGCTGCGCGCCTCCGACCAGTGGCGCTACGCCCTGTTCGCCGTCTTCATCATCCTGTTCATGGCCGTGCGGCCGCAGGGGCTGGTGACGTCCTCCCTGTTCCGCCTGTTCCGGCGCAAGGCGGAGGCCGCGTGATGTCCGCTGCTCTCGCTATAACCGGCCTGTCCAAATCCTTCGCCGGCGTGCGCGCCATCCGCGACCTGTCCTTCACCGTGCCGAAGGGCGTCACCACCGCCCTCATCGGCCCCAACGGGGCGGGCAAGACCACGGTGTTCAACCTCGTCAGCGGCGTCTATGGCGTCGATGCCGGGCGTATCGAGGTGAACGGGCAGGACGTGACGCACATGCCGTCGCGCATGCGCATCTCCACCGGCGTCGCCCGCTCGTTCCAGAACATCCGGCTGATGCCGCACCTCTCGGTGCTGGAAAACCTGCTGGTGGGCCAGCATGTGCGCGCCTCCTCGCTCGGCGCGCTGCTCACCCCCTACCGCCTCTTTCCCAACCACCGCTGGAAGCGCGAGGCGCGCGCGGCGCTGGAGGAGAGCGGCCTTGGCCGCTGGGCCGACGAGATGGTCTCCGCGCTGCCCTATGGGGTGAGGAAGCGCATCGACCTCGTGCGCGCGACGCTGGCCGGCGCGAGCCTGCTGATGCTGGACGAGCCCGCCGCCGGCCTCAATCCCAGCGAGACCAATGCCCTGCGCGATCATCTCATGGCGCTGATGGCCAAGGGCGTCACCCTCCTCGTGGTGGAGCACGACATGCACTTCGTGGATTCGATCTGCGAGAACGTGGTGGTGCTGAACTTCGGCGAGAAGATCGCCGAGGGCCCTCTCTCCCGCGTGCGGCAGGAGAAATTGGTGCGCGAGGCCTATATCGGCACGGACGAGGAGGCCTGAGCCATGGCGCTGCTCGAAGTCTCCGGCCTGTCCGTCTCCTACGGCCGCGTCGCGGCGCTCTCGGACGTGTCGCTGACCGTCAACGAGGGCGAGGTGGTCACCGTGCTCGGCGCCAACGGCGCGGGCAAGTCCACCCTGCTCAAGGCCATCCTCGGCGCGGTGCCGGCCAAGGCGGGGGGCATCACCTTCGCCGATGCCGACATCACCCGCCTGCCGCCGCACCGGCGCATGGCGGCCGGCGTGGTGCTGGTGCCGGAAGGCCGGCGCATCCTCATCACCCTGACCGTGGAAGAGAACCTGCGGCTCGGCGCCCACATGCGGCGCGACACGGCGGCGGTGGAGCGGGAGATGGCGGCCATCTATGACCGCTTCCCCAATCTCGCCGAGCGCCGCCACATGGCCGCCTCCTGCCTCTCCGGCGGCGAGCAGCAGATGCTGGCCATTGGCCGCGCCATGATGGCGAAGCCCCGCCTGATGATGCTGGACGAGCCGTCGCTGGGCCTCTCGCCGCTGTTCGTCTCCAAGCTGTTCGATCTCATCCGCGAGCTGAACGGGGACGGCCTCTCCGTGCTGCTGGTGGAGCAGAACACCGGCAAGGCGCTGAAGGCGGCCCATTCCGCCACCGTGCTGGAACTCGGCCGCGTGGCCATGGCCGGCGCGCCCGACGTGCTCGCGGCCGATCCCCGTTTGCAGGACGCGTATCTGGGCGGCGGGTCGGCCGCCCATTGAGACACCGCCAAGGGCCCATGGGCCCTTGGATCAAGCCCGCGCGGCGATTGAGCGTGCGCACCCGGCGCCGGTCGAAGACCGGGGCCGGGAAACAAAAGCCAAGAGGAGAACGGGACATGAAGAAGAGCGTGCTGTTCGGCGCCGGCCTTCTGGCGGCGCTGGTCGCCTCCGGTGCGGCGCGGGCGGAGGGCGAACTGGTCCTCGGCTACATGATGGCCAAGAGCGGCCCCTATGTGAGCCTCGCCAACACCAATGAGGTGGCCGTCGACATGGCGGTGGAGGAGATCAACGCCAAGGGCGGCATCAACGGCAAGAAGATAAAGGTGGTGAAGTTCGACACCGCCGGCGATCCCAAGCAGGCCACCACCGCGCTGCGCTCCTTCGCGCAGGATGCCAATGCGCTCGCCGTCATCGGCCCATTCTCGTCCTCGGAAGTGCGCACCACCTTCCCGGTGGGCGAGCGCGAGGGCATTTCGCAGATGTCCATGGCCTCGTCGGCCCCTGGCCTCACCAAGGGCTTCACCTACGGCTTCCGCAACACCACGGACGAGGGCAAGGTCATCGACCAGGTGCTCGGCTCCATCAAGGACAAGAAGCTGCCCATGGCCTCGGGCGCGGCGGCCTATGCCACGGATGACGTGGTGTCCAAGTCCATCGGCACGGTGGTGGTGCCCAAGATGTTCGAGAAGTACGCCATCCCCTCCAAGGGCTCGGTGGACTTCCAGCTCGCCGCCTTCGACCTGTCGCCCCAGGTGGCGCAGCTGAAGCAGATGGCGCCCGACATCGTCGGCCTCGGCTCGCCGCCCGAGGGCGCGGTGAACCTCGCCAAGGAGCTGAAGCGCCAGGGCGTCTCCACCCGCATCGTCGGCGGCACCACCATCGCCGATCCCGAGCTGCCCAAGCGCATGGACGGCGCCGGCGACAACCTCACCATCGGCACCACCTTCTTCCCCGAGGTGAACGACAAGACCAAGGCCTTCACCGCCGAGTTCGGCAAGCGCACCAAGGCCGCCGGCCTGACCCGCACCGACCCGAACCAGATGGACGCCTCGGTCTATGACATCGTCTACCTCTATTCCGAGGCGATGAAGCGCGCGGGCGTCACTGGCGACAAGGCGAAGCTCGCCGAGGAGCGCGCCGCCATCCGCGACCAGCTCGCCAAGCTGAAGGACTACCAGGCCCTTGAAGGCGCCATCTCCTTCACCGACGGCGACGCCGTGAAGCCCGTCTACATCCTCGAGGTGAAGGGCGGAAAGTGGACCCTTCTCGACACGCGCACGCCGAACTGACCAGAGCACGCGCCGGTCAGCTTGCATCGCAGGCTGATCGGGCAACGCGTTCTCTGTCTCAGTTTGGAGGGCGATTCACCGAGCAGATTGCCCTGCCCGGATCGCGCTCCAGGTTGGCGCGTCGGCCGGCGCCTCCTTTCCTCCCCCTTTCGGAGGCGCCGGTCTTTTCCCTTTTCCTGAACGAGAGATCCCGATGGGCACGAAGCTCACCTTCACCCTCCATGCCGGCGGCGAGAGCCGCACGGAGACCCTCGCCATCCGCCATGCGGTGATCGCGGGCTGGACCGGCCGCGACAAGGTCGCGCTGGAGAAGCACATCGTGGAGCTGGAGGAGCTGGGCGTCGCGCGTCCGGCCTCGACGCCCATCTACTACCGCGTCGCCGCCGCCCGCTTCACCACGGCCGGCGAGATCGAATCCACCGGGCCGGAGTCCTCCGGCGAGGTGGAGTTCATGATCCTTCAGGCCGATGGACGCCGCTGGCTCGGCGTCGGCTCCGACCATACCGACCGCAAGGTCGAGACCTACGGCATCACCGTGTCCAAGCAGATGTGCGACAAGCCCGTCGCCGCCACCCTCTGGGCGCTGGACGAGGTGCTGCCCCACTGGGACAGCCTGCTCATCCGCTCCTATGCGGTCATCGACGGCGCGCGCGTGCTCTACCAGCAGGGCTCGGTGGCGGCCATGCTGCCGCCGGAGGAGATCATCGCCGGCTACGGGCCCGGCTTTTCCGACGGCACCGCCATGTTCTGCGGCACGCTCGCGGCCATCGGCGGCATCCGCCCGGCCGCGCGGTTCGAGTTCGAGATCGAGGACCCGGTGCTGGGCCGGACCATCCGCCATGGGTATGACGTGACCGTGCTGCCCATCGCCGGCTGAGCGGGGGCAGGACAGGGGGCAAGGACCAAGGCAGAACGACCGGCACCGGTCAGGGAGAGGCGCCATGCAGCTCGATGCGCGCGACGTGGGTCGGGAGATCTCCGAGGATGTCGGGCCGCCGCAGGTCCGCTCCCTCCGCGACACGGCCTATGACGTCATCAAGCAGCGCATCATCATGTGCGCCTTCCGCCCCGGCGAGGCGCTGAGCGAGGCGCAGGTGGCGGCCTCCCTCGGCCTCGGCCGCACGCCCGTGCGCCAGGCCTTCGACCGGCTCATGCGCGACGGCCTCGTGGAAGTGCTGCCGCGCAAGGGCATCATCGTGCGTCCCATCTCGCAGGACGAGGTGCGCGACATGGTGGAGGTGCGCCTGCTCAACGAGAGCTTCTGCGCGCGTCTTGCCGCCGAGCGGGCGGATGCAAACGTCATCGCCGCGCTGAAGGAGAATGTGCGCCGGGGCACCGCCGCGGCCGGGGATGGGGACATCACCGAGCTGATGGCCCTCGACCGCGAGTTCCACCTCACCATTTCCGGCGGCGCGCGCAATCCAGTGCTGGGCGAGATATTGCGGAACCTGCACGAACGGGCGCAGCGGGTGTGGTTCGTCTCCCTGCGCGATGTCGCCCACCACCGCCGCGTGGTGGACGAGCACGCCGCCATCGTCGACACGCTGGCCGCCCGCGACGCCGACGCCGCCGAGCAGGCCACCCGCGCCCACATCCTCTCCTTCGCCGAAAACCTCAACCGGCAGCTTTAGCCAGCGGGCTTGGTGCCCACCACCCCGTGATGGGGGAAGGTGACGAACAGCTTGCCCTCGGCCTCGGCGGTCGCGAGGTCCGCCCGGAACACGGCCAGTTCCTCGGCCGAGAGGCGCGGCTCCAGCCGGCCGACGACGAAGCGCCAGAACCCGCTGCCGTTCTCGAAGGACGGCATGGCCGGGCAGGGCACGAGATCGACAAGGCCCGCAGCCCGCATGCGCCGGTAGAGGCTGGCGTCGGCGACGCCCCCGGGCGACACCATGGGCGGCACCACCTCCACCTTGGCGCGGATCGCATCGGGCAGGTCGGCGCTGAAGACGTGCCGGCCGTCGATGGCGCGGACGATGACGCCCACCCGTCCGCCGGGCTTCACCACCCGGAACAGCTCGGCGAGGGCGCGGTCGGCGTCGCATTCCTCCAGCACCGTCACGCTGTAGGCATGGTCGAAGCTGGCGTCGGCGAACGGCAGGTGCTCGGCATCCGCCTCGCGGAAAGTGATGCGGTCCGACAGGCCGGCGCTCGCGGCGAGGTCCGCCCCCTCCCGCACCATGTAGGGATTGATGTCGCAGGCGGTGACATGACCCGCCCGCCGGGCCGCGATCCGCGCCAGCGCGCCGGAGCCGGTGCCCACGTCGAGGATGTGATCCGCGGGGCCGGGATCGAGGATGTCGAGGAGCGTCCCGAACATGCCGCGATAGCTGGGGCTGCTGGCGCGGTCCTCCAGCAGGGAGACGCCGCCGAGATGCGCGCCGCCCAGCCGGATCACGGTGAAATGCGCGGCGAGGCGGGGCAGCGCCGCGTCCCACTGGGTGGGGGCGAGGAAGAGGGGGAACAGCACGAGGGCCGGCCCCGATCCCCTGATGTCGTAGCTGATGCCGGCATGGGCGCCGCTGGTGGCGGCACGGGCCAGCACGCTGGGCGTGCTCGGCAGATCCTTCAGGGCGTCCACCACCGCGTCCGTGCGGTCGCGCACATGGTCGGCCCAGCCCGGCTGCGCATAGTTTTCGAGGACGCGCCGACGGCTCTCGGGAAGGGCCGCCGCGATCACTCCGGCGATCTGGGAGGAGGTGCCGCCATCCCCGGCGAGCACCGTCAGGCGGCCGGCGACGGATGCGAAGGCGGCGGGCTCGCAGCCCACCGGCTCGTGGAACAGCAGGCCCGCGATGCGCGCCGGATGGGCCGCCGCGAAGCCGGCGAGGCTGCCCGGCATCTGCGTCGCCACATGGGCGGCGTCGAGCCCCAGATGATCCCACAGGGCCGCGAGCCGGTCGGCGAGGCTTGCGCCATGCGCCCCGGCATTGGGTGTTTTGCTCGGCATGGTCCCCCTCCGCGCCATCGAGCCGGATGAAACCGGCTCGTTTAAGGCCATGCTAGCGCATCCCTGCGATGAGGCGACACGGCCGCGCTGCCTCGCTTCACCTCCGTCGCCCTCCGGCGGGACCGGCGGGCCCATGTCGACGTTTGCACCGGCGGCGGGATGGGTCCTCCGATCAAGTCGGAGGACGACGGTGGTTCCAGACGGCGCATGGCCCTCAGCCGGCGAGCCGTTCCCACCCCGCTCCGGCGGAAAGGAACAGCATCGGTGCGTCCACCTCCACGGCGAAGGCGTAGGCGGCGGCGGGGAGGGAGCCACTGCCGGTGAGGAAGGCGCGGCCGGCACGCACCACGAGGCCACCGCCTTCGGGCAGGCGCACGCCGCGGGCATCGCCGGCGAGGCCCTCGCCCGTCGCCTTCAGCACCGCCTCCTTGCCGCACCACTGGCGCAGGGCGGCGGCGGCGCGATCGGCCTCGGGGAGGGCGGACCAGCGGGTGCGGTCGTCGTCATGCATGAAGTCGGGGGCGAGGCGGGTCCACAAATCCAGCCCACGCGCCTTTTCCACATCGACGCCGATGGTGCCGCCGCGCGCCAGCCCCACCGCCACCCAGCTCCCGGAATGGGTGAGGTTGAAGTCGAGATCCGACACGATGCCGAGCCCCGGCCGCCCGTTCGCCCCGCGCACCACCGGCACGGCGGCGGGGGCGAGGCCGAGGGCGGCGCCGAGCAGGGTGCGCGCGAGGCTCCAAGCGGCGGTGCGGGCGGCGCGGTCGTCCGCCTTCACGTGGCGGGCGATGCGGGCGGCTTCCTCGGAGGGCAGGGCGATGGCGAGGTCGGCATTGGCCACGGCATCGGCGACCCGCGCGATGGCGAGGAGGCTCGCGCCCGGCGCAAGGCGCGCGGCGTCCACCGGCCAAGAGGGCTCAGGCACGGGCGGCGCGCCAGACGGAGAGGGTGCGCTTGAGCAGGGTGAGAAGGCGCGCCTCGTCCTCGCGCACGAAGAAATGCCCGCCGGGCCACACCTCCACCGCCACCGGGCCGGCGATCACCTCGCGCCAGGCATGAAGGCTCGGCTCCGGGGTCCCGGCATCGTCCGCGCCGCCGAGGATCACCGCCGGACAGGCCAGCGCCGGGCCGGGGGTGAAGGCATAGGTGTCCACCATGCGGAAGTCCGCCTTCAGGGCGGGCAGCGCCATGGCGAGGATTTCGGGGCGGCGGAACAGCACCTCGGGCGTGCCGCCGAAGCGCTTCAGCTCCTCGATGAGCGCGGCATCGCTCATCAGGTGCCGGTCCTGCCGGGGAAACGGCAGATGCGGCGCCGCCCGGCCGGAGAGCACGAGCCCGGCCACGCTGACGCCTTGGCGGGCCAGCGCCCGCGCCATCTCGAAGGCCAGCAGCGCGCCCATGGAATGGCCGTAGAGCACCACCGGCGCGGGACGGTGGAGGAGGGGGGCGGCGATGTCCTCGGCCAGCGTCGCAAGGCTCGCCGGCACCGGCGCGCCGTGGCGGCTGCCGCGACCGGGCAGCTCGGGGCTGTCCACGGTGGCAAGGCCCAGGAGCGCGGCCTTCCAGGTGCGATAGAGCACGGCGGAGCCGCCGGCATGGGGCAGGCAGACGAGGCGCACGGCTCAGGCGTCCCCATTCCGGGGCAGTCTCGCCCGTGTGTCTGGACAGCGACGCGGCATCGTGGAAGCCTCCCTTACCGAGATAAGCGGGAAAGGGCCGTCGGCTCAAGGCTTTCGCTGCAGTGCGGCGAAGATGCGGAAGAAAATAGGGCTCTCGCGCTACCGCGGTGCCGCCTTGGCGGGGCCGGATGGGCTTGACAACGGACGCGCCGGGAAATGTAATTCACTAGTTAGTTAAAACGGGACCGCAGAGTCCCGGCCGGGCTGAAACGCAACCTGAGGGAGGAAGCCGCATGGCGTCGCCGCGCCACAGGAATCCCGTGCTCGCCGTCATCGACGCGCCGTGGGCGCGGCCGGTGGGCCTGCTGGTGATCCTCATCGCCATCTGGGATCTCTCGGTCCGGATCTTCCAGATCCCGGCCTATCTCATCCCCACCCCGTGGGACGTGATGCTCGCCTTCCGCAACGATGGCGCCATGCTGGCGCGCGAGGCGGTGCCGACCACCATCGCGACCCTCGCCGGCTTCGCCCTCTCGGCAGCCATCGGCATTCCGCTGGCCATGCTGATCGCGGGATCGCGCACCATCGAGGCCTATCTCTATCCGCTGCTGGTGTTCTCCCAGTCCATCCCCAAGGTCGCCATCGCGCCCCTGTTCGTGGTGTGGTTCGGCTTCGGCATCGTGCCCAAGGTGATTTCCGCCTTCCTGCTCGGGGTGTTCCCGGTGGTGGTGGCCGGGGTGCAGGGTTTCAAGTCGGTGGAGGCCGACATGCGCGACCTCGCCCGCTCCATGAAGGCCTCGCGGCTCCAGACCTTCGCCATGGTGAGCCTGCCCCACGCCATGCCGGCCATCTTCGCCGGCCTGAAGGTGTCGGTGACGCTGGCGGTGGTGGGCGCGGTGGTGGGCGAGTTCGTGGGCTCGAATTCCGGCCTCGGCTTCGTGCTCCAGCGCTCCATCGGCAATTTCGAGCTGCCCACCATGTTCGCCGCCCTCATCGTGCTCGCGCTCATCGGCGTGGTGCTGTTCTGGGTGATCGACCTCGTGGAGCGCCTGATCGTGCCGTGGCATGCGAGCCAGCGCCATGATGCCTTCGTCACCGTCTGAGGAGGGCGCCATGGCCAGACCCAACACCCTGCGCGTGATCGCCCGCAACGAAGGCCCCTCGGCCCGCCGCCGGCTCATCGACATCCGCGGCCTCGCCAAGACCTACCGCACCCGCGACGGCGAGGTGCCCTCGCTGAAGCCCATGGACCTCGACATCACCGAGGGCGAGTTCATCTGCGTGGTCGGCCCCTCCGGCTGCGGCAAGTCCACCTTGCTGAAGCTGGTGGCCGGCCTCATCCCCGCCTCGGCCGGCGAGATCCTCATCGACGGCAAGGCCGTGACCGAGCCGCCGGACGATGTGGGCATCGTGTTCCAGAGCCCGGTGCTGCTCGCCTGGCGCACGGTGCTGCGCAACGTGATGCTGCCGGTGGAGGTGCGCCGGCTGGACCGCGCCAGCCATCTGGAGCGGGCGCGCCAGCTGCTCAAGACGGCGGGCCTCAACGGCTTCGAGAACAAGTATCCCTGGCAGCTCTCCGGCGGCATGCAGCAGCGCGCCGCCATCTGCCGGGCGCTGGTGCACGACCCCAAGATCGTGCTCATGGACGAGCCGTTCGGCGCGCTCGACGCCATGACGCGCGAGAAGATGAATCTCGAGCTTCAACGCATCCAGTACGAGACGGGCAAGACCATCATGCTCATCACCCATTCCATCCCCGAGGCGATCTTCCTCGCCGACCGGGTGGTGGTGATGACCGACCGCCCGGGCTCGGTGGCCGCCATCTATGACGTGCCGCTGCCCCGCCCGCGCGCGCTGGACATGATGGCGAGCCCCGTCTTCGCCGAACTCGCCAAGACCATCCGCGGCCACTTCTACGCCCAAGGCCATCTGGACTGAGGTCTCAGGCCATCGTCCCGGTCGCGACCGGGACGATGGGGCCTCGCTCAAACGCCGCGCGGGCTTGAGATCCGCAGGACAGAGAGGACGAACATGCCCTTTCCGCGCATCACCATCCGCGAGGTGGAGATCGGCGAGCGGCTGATGCCCTTCGTCCGCCCGTTCCGCTTCGGCCCCTCGGTGGTGGAGACGGCGCCGCAGGCCTTCGTGAAGGTGGCGGCTGACGTGGAGGGCTTCGGCCCCGCCACCGGCATGGCCGCCGAGATGATGATGCCGCGCTGGTTCGACAAGGCGCCGGCAAAGAGCCCTCTCGACACCGTGGACGATTTGCGCCGGGGCCTCGCCCAGGCGGCCCGCATCTATGCCAATGCGCTGCCGGCCAGCGCCTTCGGCCTGTCGGTGGCGGCGCGGGCACCGCAGCTCATGTGGGGCCAGCGCGAAGGCGTTCCGCCGCTCGCCGCCGGCTTCGGCCCGGCGCTGCTCGACAAAGCGGTGCTCGATGCGCTCCTGCGCGCCATGGGCCTCGGCCTCGTGGCCGGCCTCAAGGCCAATGTGATGGGGCTCGACGGGCGCCTCTCGCCCGATCTTTCCGCCGGCCAGATCGGCGCCTTCCTCGCTGCGCTTGTGCCCGCCCCGGCGGTGGCGCTGCGCCACACCGTGGGGCTCATGGACCCCCTCGACGGCCCGCACGGCCTCGCCGCCGAGATCGCCGCCGCGCGGCTCGCCTTCTTCAAGATCAAGATCGGCGGCGACCTTGCCGCCGACATCGCCCGGCTGGAAAAGATCGCCGCCATCCTCGCCGCCTCGGCGCCGGGCTATGTGGCGACGCTGGACGCCAACGAGCAGTACGACCCCGACCGCCTCATGGCCCTCGCCGAGGCGTTGAACGGCCCGCGCCTTGCCGCCTTCCGCGCCCGGCTCCTCTACATCGAGCAACCGTTCGACCGCGCCCAGACCTTCGCCGCGCCCCTGCCGCGGCTGGATGGCCTGCCCGTCATCATCGACGAGGCGGACGATGCGCCGGACGCCTTCCCGCGTGCGGCGGCGCTGGGCTATCGCGGCGTCTCCTCCAAGAGCTGCAAGGGGCTCTACAAGGCCATCCTCAACGCCGCGCGGGTGAAGGCGTGGAATGCGGGCGGGGCGCGCGCGCCCTTCCTCATCTCGGCGGAGGATCTCACCTGCCAGCCGGGCCTCGGCATCGAGCAGGACACGGCCCTCGTCGCCGCCCTCGGCCTCGCCCATGGCGAGCGCAACGGCCACCATTATGTGGACGGCTTCGGCCCGGCCCCGGAGCGGGAGGCCCGCGCCTTCTTCGACGCCCATCCGGATCTCTATGCCCAGCGCAACGGCCGGCTCGGCCTCGATGTCTCGCGCGGGCTGCTGCCCACCCGCAGCCTGCTGGAGGCGCCCGGCTTCGCCCGCGCCGCCGAGCCCGACTGGACAAGCCTCACCCCCATCGCGCCGGCCGCGGTGCCCGAACCCATCCCGCACGGGACGCTCGCCTGAGCGCCCGCGCCGCCTTTTCAGGATCGCCACCATGAACGAGCACGCCCGCGCCACCGCCCTTTCGCTCCGCCTGCCCGTGGTGGGCGGGGGGCTGGAGACCTTCCGCCTCTCCGCCCCGCGCGACTATCCTGCCCGCGCCTCCGGCCCCATGAACCGCATCGCCTTCTCCGCCGCCCATGTGGTGGCGGACCCGCTGAAAGACTGCGACCCCTGGCTCGACGCGGCCATCGACTGGGACCGCACCATCGCCTACCGCGCCCGCCTGTGGGACCTCGGCCTCGGCGTTGCAGAAGCCATGGACACCGCCCAGCGCGGCATGGGGCTCGACTGGCCGACCTCGCTGGAATTGATCCGCCGCTCGGTGGAAGCGGCCAAGGCGCACGGGCCGGAGGCGCTGGTCTTCTCCGGCGCCGGCACCGACCATCTCGCCCCCGAGGCGGCGACCTCGCTGGACGACGTGATCCGCGCCTATGAGGAGCAGATCGCGGCGGTGGAGAAGGTGGGCGGGCGCATCATCCTCATGGCCTCGCGCGCGCTGGCCCGCGTGGCGAAATCGCCGGAGGATTATGAGAAGGTCTATGCCCGTGTGCTGTCGCAGGTGTCGGCGCCGGTCATCATCCACTGGCTCGGCGACATGTTCGATCCCGCGCTGGCCGGCTACTGGGGCACGCGCGACCTCGACGCGGCCATGGACACGGCGGTCGCCGTCATCAACGCCAATACCGCGAAGATCGACGGCGTGAAGATCTCCCTCCTCGACAAGGACAAGGAGATCGCCATGCGCCGCCGGCTGGACCCGGCCGTGCGCATGTATACGGGCGACGATTTCAACTATGCGGAGCTGGTCGCGGGCGATGCGCAGGGCCATTCCCACGCGCTGCTCGGCATCTTCGATGCCATCGCCCCGGCGGCGTCCGCTGCCCTCACGGCGCTGGCGGCGGGGGACACCGCGCGTTTCCACGACATTCTCGGGCCGACGGTGCCCCTGTCGCGGCACATCTTCAAGGCGCCGACGCGCTTCTACAAGACGGGCGTGGTCTTCATGGCCTATCTCAACGGCCACCAGGACCATTTCACGATGGTGGGCGGGCAGGAAAGCACCCGCTCCACGCTCCACCTCGCCGAGCTGTTCCGCCTCGCCGACGCGGCGGGGCTGCTGACTGATCCCGACCTCGCGGTCAAGCGCATGAAGGCGGTGCTTGCCGTGCGCGGCGTGGAGGGCTGAGGCGTCGCTGGATCACCGGCACGCGGCCGAGAACAGGCGCGCCCGCCACAGCAGCGCGCCGGCCCGGCTCGGATGGATGCCGTCCGTGGTGGAGACCGATTGCGGCGCCGGCACCACCACGGCGCCCGTCTCGGCGCCGATGGCGCGGATGGCAGCGTTCTGCTGCGCCACGTAGGTCTGGTCCAGCATGTCCGCATAGGGCGAGCGGCCGTGTTCCACCGGGTTCACCTCCACCAGCACCAATTGGCTGCCGGGAAAGCGGGAGATGATCTCGCGATAGAGGGTCCGCCACTCGGCGATGGAATGCTTCGGCTTCACCGCATCGTTGGCGCCGATGGCGATCACCACGCGGGCGGGCTGAAGGTGGGCTTCCAGTGATCCGGCGCGGGAGACCAGATCGTCGATCTTGTCACCGGGCACCGCGGCGTTCAGCACCTCTTCCCCGCACAGGCTGCGCGGGGCGGCCTGATAGGTGATGCTGTCGCCGATGGCGAGCACCGGGGCGTTGCTGAAGCGGGCGCGCACATCCGCCTCCAGGGCGATGCGGGCGCGCAGGGGAATCTGATGCAGGGCCAGCGCCGCCAGAGCGGCCGCGCCACCGGCCACCGCGAGGGCCATCAGCCAGGGCCTGAGGCGCGCCCGCTGGCGCTGCGAGAGAGCGGGGACCAGCTTGCGGAGAGAGGGCAGGGTCCGGCTGCCGGCGTCGGGCCGGCCGGGATAAAAGCTCATCGGGGCTTCACCTTTCATCTGGAAGGCAACGCCCGGAACACCCTTCGGTGTCCGGTCGCAGCGTCGGGTGCCGCCCCTCGCTGTGTGGTCCGAACCAAATCTCCTCTTTCTCCCCGCCGCGCCGCAGCGGGCCGGAGACAGGCGCCATTTTGCCCCTCCGCATGTCGCAAATTGGACCGCGCCGCGGCTTTTGATGTCACGGGTGTGAACAAGTGTTTCCGGGTTGCGGGCATCGGAAATGAACGTTTTGGCCCCTTCGGACGTTTCTCCCTCCGCAGGCACCGAAGCCCAAGCGCCGCAGGCACCGAAGCCCAAGC
>NZ_JBAFUS010000008.1:0-141174 GCF_043193615.1 Xanthobacter aminoxidans
GGCTATGGGCTATCGTCTGGTGATCTGGCCCGTGTCATCGCTGCGGGTGGCCAACAAGGCACAGGAAACGCTCTACGCGACGCTTGCGCGCGATGGCTCCACGCAGGCAATGGTCGGCGAAATGCAGACGCGGGCCGAGCTCTACGATCTCATCGGCCTCAAGACCTTCGAGGCACTCGATGCGTCGATCGTTGCAACCGTGGTTCCGACGCTCGCGGCAGAGTAGTCATTCCTCTTCGGTCGGCATCGCGCAAGTAGAGAATTTTTCTTCTGATGCCGACCGGATTTTCTCCAACGTGACGTTGCCCCTATTTGCCCTCGCTCAGAATTGGACTGTGTTCTCGCTGCGGTCCGTTCTCCTTACGTCTAATATTCGCGTCCACGACAGTCACGCCATGCGGACGTTTTTGTTACCGGCGCCCAACTCTTCGATGATCTGGCTCTTATGCGACTGCAGATGGCGGATTGCATCATCGCGCACGAGTTCGAAGCGTGAGGTGGGAACGGGAATGGAGATCGAATAGATTCCACCTGCGGCATCGCGGAAGCCGATGCCCACGGCACTGATCCCGACGGTGTGCTCCTCGTGATTGAAGCCGATGCCCGTCCGTCGCACCTCCGCGATTTCGGCGAGCACGGCGTCCAGTCGTTTCGTGCCGGGAAGTTCCTTGCGAACCAGGGCCCGTGCTCGCTCGGGTTCGAGCAGAGCAAGGCAGCATTTGCCGTTGGCCGTATTTGTCAGCGGAAAAATGTCACCGACCGCCGAGACCGCCCGCAGCCTGTGCGTTCCCGTCACCTGATCGAGGAAGAGCACCTCGCTCCCGCGCAGCACGGAGAAGTCCACGGTCTCGCCCGTCGCCTGGGAGAGCGCGACGATGTGGGCGCGCACCTGCTCGACGATGTCGATCTTTCCCGAGCGTGAGAGCGCGTGGATCTCCGGCCCGAGGCGGTAGCCGCCCTCGGGACCTGCGGAAATCACCAAGTCCTCCACCAGCAGGGCGTTGACGATCCTCTGCACGGTCGAGCGGGGGAGACCCACCCGGCCTGCGATCTGCGCCAGGCTGAGCCCCGAACGCACGTTCTTCAGCGACCGCAGGACGGCCGCCGCCCGGGCGATCACCTGGATCCCGCCCCCTTCGCGGATGGCCGCTCCATCCTCCGTCATCGCCCGCTCCATGGATGTGTATCGCATTACAATACACATGTATCATTCTGTTTGACCACTCCCTTCCTGCGCCATATCCCGGAAACAACGAAAAAGATCCGCCCTCGCCGAGGGCAAGACGCTGGGAGGCGTTAGATGACTGTCACGATCCGTGGCATCAGATTTCAGTCAAATTTTCACAATGACATGGGACTGAAATTCTATAATCTGTCACACCGGTTCGGATTCCAGTCGCCGAACTGGCCATATTTCCAGGATGTGCAGATCGAACGCATCCATTACATGGCGAAATCTGGTGTTCTGACCCAGCGCATCACCACCACGATGCACAACACGACCCACATCGATGCGCCGGCCCACGTGGTGGAAGGCACGCCCTTCATCGATGAAGTTCCCTTGCCGCATTTCTTCGGCACCGGGATCGTCGTTTCGATCCCGAAGAAGAAGTGGGACCCCATCACCTACGACGACCTTGAGAAGGCCGCAGGGGCGCATGTGCGCCCGGGTGACGTGGTCATCGTCAACACCGGCTGGCACAAGCTCTACGACGACAATGCCGAGTATTTCTGCTACGCGCCGGGCTTTGTCGCCTCGGCCGGCGACTGGTTCGTCGAGAAGCGGGTGAAGGTGGTCGGTCACGATACCCAGGCCAACGACCATCCGCTGGCCACCGCCATCGGCCCCCACCGCAACGGCCCCCTGCATCCCCACCTCGCCGAGGAATACAAGGCGTGGTCCGGCGGCCGGGACTGGAAGGACGATCACCCCGAGTGGGAGCCGGTCCACCGCAAGCTCTTCACCAACGGCATTCTCGGCATCGAGAATGTGGGCGGCGATCTCGATGCCGTCACCGGAAAGCGCGTGACCTTTGCCTTCTTCCCCTGGAACTGGGACCGCGGCGACGGCTGCATCATCCGCCTCGTCGCCATCGAGGATCCCCAGCAGGCCTACCGCATCGAGGCGGGCACCCCCTTCTGAGGCTGTATCCCGACCTGACCCGTTCCGGCATCCAGCCGGGACGGGTCGCACCCTGCAGTGGATGTAGGAGGAGAAGGGCATGACCGCACAGCCAATCATAGCCATTGTCGGCGCCGGCCTCATGGGCCATGGCATCGCCCAGGTATTCGCGGAGCGGGGCCACGAGGTCCGGGTGTTCGACCCGATGCCCGAGGCGCTGGCGTCCCTGCGCGCGCGCATCGGTGCCAACCTCTCCGCACTGGGGCAGGACCCTGCCGCCGCGCAGCGGGTTCTGCCTTGCCAGAAGCTCGCGGACGCCGTTGCCGGCGCTGATCTCATCATCGAGGCGGCGACCGAGAACCTCGACGCCAAGCGCGCCCTGTTCGCCGAGATCGAGGCGTACGCTCCGGCCGAGGCGATTCTCGCCACCAACACCTCCGTCATCCCCATCGGCAGCATCATGGCCGGCCTAGCCCGGCCGGAGCGGGCGCTCGGCACCCATTGGTGGAACCCCCCCTATTTGGTCCCGCTGGTCGAGGTGATCGGGACGGATCGCACCGCGCCGGACATTGTAGCGCGCACCATGGACATCCTCGCGGCAGCGGGAAAGACGCCGGTCCATGTGCGGCGCGACGTGGCGGGCTTCGTCGGGAACCGGCTGCAGCACGCGCTGTGGCGGGAGGCCATCTCCCTCGTGGAAGAGGGCATCTGCGATGCCGAGACGGTGGATACGGTGGTCAAGGCCAGCTTCGGGCTGCGCCTCCCAGTCCTCGGGCCGCTGGAAAATGCGGACCTCGTAGGCACTGACCTGACCCTCGCCATCCACGAGACCATATTGCCCGCCCTCAACCGCCAAGCTGCGCCCTCGGCCTATCTGCGCGATCTCGTCGCGCGAGGCCGGCTCGGCATGAAGTCCGGAGAAGGTTTTCGACGCTGGGGGACGGGGGATGCCGATCAGCTGCGCGCTGCGCTCGTTCACCATCTGAAGGACGCGGTGCGCAAGTTCGGCCAAGGAGAGCCCGGTCAAGGAGATGAAGCGTGAAACGGGCCAACAAGGTCATCATCACCTGCGCCATCACCGGGGGAATCCACACCCCCACCATGTCGCCCGCCCTGCCGTTCACGCCCGAGGACATCGCGGCCCAGTCCATCGCCGCGGCGGAGGCCGGCGCGGCCATCCTCCACCTGCACGCCCGCGATCCGAGGGACGGTCGCCCGACGCCGGACCCGAAGGTCTTCATGCAGTTCCTGCCGGTCATCAAGCAGGCGACCGATGCGGTGCTGAACATCACCACCGGCGGCAGCCTGAATATGAGCGTGGAGGACCGCCTCGCCGCCCCGCTGGCGGCGCGCCCGGAAATGTGCTCGCTCAACATGGGCTCCATGAACTTCGGCATCTACCCGTTGGCGGACCGCTACAAGGACTGGCGGTTCGATTGGGAAGAGCCCTACCTTCGGAGCACCGATGACTTCATTTTCCGCAACACCTTCCGCGACATCGAGCGGATCCTAAAGCTCCTGGGCGAGGAGCACGGCACGCGCTTCGAGCACGAATGCTACGATGTTGGCCACCTCTACAACCTCGCCCACTTTGTGGACCGGGGGCTCGTCAAACCCCCGTTCTTTGTCCAGACGATATTCGGCATCCTCGGCGGCATCGGTCCCGAGATGGACAATGTCCTCTTCATGAAGCGCACCGCAGACCGCCTGTTCGGCGCGGACTATGTCTGGTCGGTGCTTGCTGCAGGGCGACACCAGATTCCGATCGCGACCCAGGCGGTCATGCTGGGGGGAAATGTGCGGGTGGGGCTGGAGGACAGCCTTTTCATCGGCCGCGGACGGCTCGCTGCAAACAATGCCGAGCAAGTGAGGAAAGTCCGCAAGATCTTGGAAGAGCTCGGCCACGAGATCGCAACGCCAAGCGACGCGCGGTCGATGCTCGCCCTCAAGGGAGGTGACCGCGTCGGTTTCTGAAGTGTCGAACAATCATAAAATCTGGGAGGAAGAACATGAAGCAATCAGTGTCGTGCCGGGCGCTTCTGGCCGTGCCCGCGCTCGTCCTCGCTCTTGCGGGTACGGGCAAGCCTGTCGAAGCGGCGGAACCGATCCGCATCGGCGCTATCCTGTCGACCACCGGACCCGGCGCAGGCGCCGGCATCCCGCAGCGCAACGGGTTGCAACTGGCCGTGAAGCTGGTGAACGAGAAAGGCGGCATCGACGGCCGCCCGGTCCAGCTTGTTATGGAGGATGACGGGTCGAGCCCGGACGTCGCGGTCACAAAAGCGAACAACCTGATCTTCTCGCAGAAGGTGCAGGCCATCATCGGCCCGACGTTGACGGCCTCCACCCTCGCCGTGGGCGGTGTCGCCGACCCGGCCAAGATCCCCGTCATGGCCTTCACCGGCCTTGGCGTTCCCATGGAGAAGACCCGGCGCTGCGTGTTCCACATGCTGCCGTCGCAGGACCTCAACGCCCGCGCACTGCTCGAGGTCGCGACCAAGGCGCTGGGCGCGAAGAAACTCGGCGTCCTGCATGATTCCGCCTACGGCAACATCGTGATGACGAAGATCCGTGAGGTGAGCCCCGACTATCCGGTGGAGATCGTGGCGGTGGAAAAGTGGGAAGTGGGCGCCACCGACGCCACGACGCAGGCCGCCAAGGTGAAGGCCGCAGCTCCCGACGCCATCGCCGTCATCGGCAATTCGGCGACGCCCTTCCGCAATGCCCGCCAGATCCGCCTCACCGCGCCGCTCCTCTCGGCTCTCGGCACTGCCACCTATGAGTATGTGAAGGCCATGGGCGATGCGGCGGACAACATCGTCTTCGCCGAATTCCTCGTTGCCGAGGATCCTCTGCCCAGCCAGACCGCGTTCGTGGATGCCTTCCGCAAGGAATACGGGGTGCTGCCCAAGACCATGGAGGCGAGCGCCTGGGATGCCTTCAATGCGGTGGCGGCCGGGCTCGCCAAGGTCGGGCCGGAGGCCCAGCCTGGCGCCCTGTGCGAGGCGATCCGCGGGCCCTTCGACGGCGCCATGGCCCGGTTCGATTTCTCCCAGGAGGACATGACCGGGCTCATGCTCAAAAGTTACGTCTTCTCGAAGCTCGACAAAGGCAAGTTTGTCCGCCTGCCTTTCAAGGCCGGTTCCTGAACCCAAAGAGGGGGACATCCCTTGGCCTTGATGCTCTTCACCCAGGCGCTGCTCGCCGGCGTCACCAACGGCTTCGTCTATGCCCTTGTGGGGCTCGGCATCGCCGTCATCTTCAAGGGTAGCCACGTCATCAACGCCATGCAGGGCGAGCTCGCCGTGGTCGGCGCAGCCACGGCCGTGTTTGCGGCTGACATATGGGGCCTTTCGCTCTGGCTGGCCGTCGTTGCCGGCGCGCTCACGGGGATGGCCATCGCCATCCTCGTCGAGCTCGGCCCGATCCGCGCCCTGTTCGCGCGGCGGGCGCGGGAGGAATCCTTCCTCCTGCTCACGGTGGGCCTCGGCTTCACCTTCTCGGCCGGGGTACTCTATCTGTTCGGACGGGAGGAGCACCTGCTGCCTCCGCTGGGAGACGAGGTCTACGAGGTCTTCGGCGCCATCATCCGCGAACATGCGCTCTGGGTGATCGCCATCTCCGCCGCGCTGATCCTGGCGCTGCGCCTGTTCTACCGGCACACCCATCTGGGTCTCTCGATGATGGCGGCCTCCATCGACCCCGATGGCGCCGCCACCACCGGCATCAATGTCCGCGCCATGCGCACCGCCACCTTCGCGCTGGGCGGCCTGCTGGCGGCGCTGGCTGGCCTCCTCGTCGCCCCGCTCATCGGCGTCGGCTACCAGATGGGGCCGCTGCTCACGCTGAAAGGCTTTGCCGCGGCCATCCTCGGCGGCCTTTCCAATCCGCTCGGGGCGCTGGTGGGAGGCCTCGTCATCGGCATCCTCGAGGCGATGTCCATCGTCTTCGTCTCATCCGGGATGAAGGATGCGGTCGCCCTCACCTTGCTCATAGTCATCATGATCTTCGTTCCGGATGGAATCCTCGGCCGCGCCGGCCGCAAGGGAGGCTGAGCCATGCTGCCGAACAAGACCTCTCTGGCCCCGCCCGGAATTGCCGGCGAGCTGCCGGCGCAACGGCTGCGGACCGCCCGCCCGTCGGCGGCCACCTTGTCCGTTCTTGCATTCGGAGCCGGCCTGTACCTCATCCTGCCGCTGGTTCTGGAACGCCACGCCGTGGATCTCCTGGTGTTCTGCGGGCTCTATGCCATCGCCGGCGCAGGGGTCGGCTTCCTCCTCGGGCAGGGCGGGATCGTCAATCTCGGCCAGGCGGCGTTCTATGGTATCGGCGGCTACGCCAGCGCCTATTGCTCGGCGCGGCTGAACTGGCCGGCGCCAGCGGGGATCGCCATCGGCATCGTGCTTTCGATGGCCATCGCCGCGCTCATCGGCCGGCCGATCCTGCGGCTGTCGGGTTACTTCCTGGCGCTGGCGACCCTCGCGCTCGGCATCATCTGCACCAACATCTATTTCGAGGCGGACTTCATCACCGGCGGCACGCTCGGCGTGCCAGGCGTGCCGAAGCTGGCGATCGGCGGCTTCGTCTTCGATACGCCCGAAAGGTACTATTATCTGGTCTGGCCGATCGCCTTCGCCATCATCCTTGCCATGCACAATCTGATGGGCAGCCGCATCGGCCTTGCCCTGCAGGCCATGCGCGACGCTCCGGATGCGGCCATGGTGATGGCCATCGACAACGCCCGGCTGAAGCTCTGGATCTTCATGCTGTCGAGCGGGCTCGGCGCGCTGTCGGGCAGCCTGTTCGCCCATTATGTGGGGTTCGTGAACGTGGACAGCTTCGGCGTGGACAAGTCGATCCTGTTCCTGCTCGTCCCGGTCATCGGCGGCGCCTCTGTTCCGGCAGGTGCGATCATCGGTGCCCTGTTCATCGGCCTCGTGCCGGAACTGCTCAGCGCTCTGGGCGACATCCACCGCGTCCTCTTCGGGCTCGCGCTTGTCGCATCCGTGGTGTTCTTCCCGGATGGCCTGTGGGGTCTCGGACGCGGCCTGATCGAGCTGACGAGGCGCAGGTCCGGCGCCGCTGACCGCGGGGAGACCATGCCATGACCCTTGCTCCCCGCATTGCCCCCGACGCGCCCGAAGCTCCGCTGCTGGAGCTGAAGGCCATCGCCCACCGCTTCGGCGGCTTCCAGGTGCTTCACGACGTGAGCTTTACGGCTCCGCCGGTGGGCATTACGGGACTGATGGGCCCCAACGGCTCCGGCAAGACGACCTTGTTCAACATCATCTCCGGCTTCCTGACGCCCACGTCGGGCGCAGTGCTGTTCGATGGGCGGGACATCCGTGCCGAGAGCGTGCGCCGGCGAAGCCTCGACGGCCTGGTGCGCACCTTCCAGACGCCGAAGATATTCGAGCGACTGACCGTCGCTGAGAATGTGATGGTGGGCGCATTCAAGTCCGGCCGTTCGGGTTTCTTCGCCGGCCTTGCCGGCCTCCCCTCGGTGCGGCGCGAAATGTCGGACATGCGCGCGCAGGCTTACGAGACCGCGCAGCGTTTCGATCTTGGCGCCGTCTTCGACCGGCCCTCGCCGCTGCTGACCGCCGGCCAGCGCCGTCTGCTGGAACTGGCGCGGGCCTATCAGGGCCGGCCGCGCCTCCTGATGCTGGACGAGCCCTCCTCGGGCCTCACCACCACCGAGATCGAGGTGCTCATCGCGAAGCTGAGGCTCCTTGCGGACGAGGGGATCGCCATCCTGCTCGTCTCGCACGACATGGAACTGATGGGCGTGGCGCAAGCCATCCACGTGCTGAATTTCGGGCGGATCATCGCCTCGGGCACCATGGCGGTCGTCCAGGAGGATACGGCCGTGCGCGAAGCCTATCTGGGGGTGTGAGATGTTGAGCGTGAAGGGCCTCTGCGCCGGCTACGGCGCGCTGACAATCCTCAAAGGGATCGATCTCGGCATCGGCAAGGGAGAAGTGGTCGGTCTCGTGGGGGCCAACGGTGCCGGCAAGACAACGCTGGTGCGCACGCTGGCGGGTCTCCTGCCCGCGCGGGACGGCGAGATCCGCCTGGGCGGCAAGGACATCACCCGTATCCCGCCGCATCTGCGCAGTGGGTTCGGTCTCGCCGTGGTGCTTGAGAACCGGAACCTCTTCGGCGAGCTGACGGTGCGGGAAAATCTGGCCCTGGCCGAGCGGGCAGGCCGGGGACGCCGGCGCGTGTTCACCCTGGAGCGGATCGTCGATCTTTTCCCTGCGGTGGGCGAAAAGCTGTACGTGCGATGCGACCTGCTCAGCGGAGGCCAGCAACAGCAGGTCGCCATCGGCCGCGCGCTTCTCCTCCAGCCGGACATCATGTTGATGGACGAGCCCTCCACCGGCCTTGCCCCGAAGGTGGTCAAGGACATCCTGGATGTTCTCGGCCGGCTACGCGCCGACGGCATGAGCATCATTCTGGTGGAGCAGAACATCGCCATCGCGTCGAGCGCAACCAGCCGGGCCTATGTGATGGCGATCGGGCGGGTCGCCCACGAGATCGGCGAAGGCGATTGGCCCCGCTTTATGGCCGACGAGAAGCTGGTGAGCGCCTATCTGGGCCATCATCAGGGGGCGGCCCACCAGTAAGGCAGCAGGTCCGGCCATGCCACCAACTCTGCATGCGTACCACCCCATCCGGGCGGAGCCGGCCCGGAGGCGCTCCGGCAGGTGCGGCGACAGGGGGCTCGCGCCCCCCGTTCAGGCGTAGCGGGAGAGGGCGAGGTCGCCGGCCTCGATGGCGGGGCGGCGGCCGTCGATGAGATCCGCCAGCACCGCGCCCGAGCCGCACGCCATGGTCCAGCCCAGCGTGCCGTGGCCGGCGTTGATGTAAAGGTTCGAGCAGGAGGTGGCACCGATGATCGGCGTGCCGTCCGGCGTCATGGGCCGCAGGCCGGTCCAGAAATTGACCTCCCGCGTATCCGCGGCCCCGGCGAACAGGTCGCCTACCGAATGCAGCAGGGTGCCGCGGCGCGCGTCGTGAAGGTCGCGGTTGAAGCCGGCGATCTCCGCCATGCCGCCCACGCGGATGCGGGAGCCGAGGCGAGTGATGGCCACCTTGAAGGTCTCGTCCATCACGGTGGAGATGGGCGCGCGGGCCTCGTCCACGACCGGCATGGTGATGGAATAGCCCTTCACGGGATAGATGGGCAGCCGGAGCCCGAGCGGCGCCAGCAGCGCCGGCGTATAGCTGCCCAGCGCGGCGATGAAGAGATCGCCGGCAATGTCACCCGTTCCGGTCTCGACCGCCGTCACCTTGCCCGACGCGCGCTTCAGCCCGCGGATGTCCACGCCGAAGCGGAACGTGACGCCGAGCCCCCGGCACAGGTCCGCCAGCGCCTCGGTGAACTTGAAGCAGTCGCCGGTCTCATCGCCCGGCAGGCGCAAGCCGCCGACGATGCGCTCCGCCGCCTCACCCAGCCCCGGCTCGGCGGCGATGCAGCCGGCACGGTCCAGCACCTCGAACGGCACGCCGTCGGCACGCAGCACCTCGATGTCCTTGGCGATGGCATCGATCTGCTTTTGCGTGCGGAAGACCTGCAGGGTGCCCTGCATGCGCTCGTCATAGCGGATGCCGGTCTCAGCCCGCAGGTCGGCGAGGCGATCGCGGCTGTATTCCGCGAGGCGCACCATGCGGCCCTTGTTCACCTTGTAGCGTTCGGCGGTGCAGTTGCGGAGCAGGGCCAGCATCCAGCGCCAGGTGGCGGCATCGGCGGTGGGATGCAGGATCAGCGGCGCGTGCTTCATGAACAGCCACTTCATCGCCTTCACCGGCACGCCGGGCGCGGCCCAAGGCGAGGAATAGCCGGGTGAGACCTCGCCGGCATTGGCGAAGCTCGTCTCCAGCGCCGGTCCGGGCTGGCGGTCGATGACCGTGACCGAATGGCCGGCCTTCGCGAGATAGTAGGCAGAGGTGACGCCGATGACGCCGGCTCCGAGCACGACGATGTTCATGTGAGTTCTCTTTGCGATGTGTTGGCGCGCCGTCAGCGATAGCGGCGGTGATAGCGGCGGCCGAGCTGGGTGAGCAGCTCGTAGGAGATGGTGCCTGCGGCGGCGGCGAGATCCTCAAGGCTCTGATGGGGGCCGATCAGCTCCACCAGCGCGCCCTCGGCCAGCGCGCCTTCCGGCAAGGCGGTCGCATCGACGATGAGGCTGTCCATGGACACGCGGCCGACCATGGGTAGGCGCACCCCCTCGAACCACGCCGCGCCCCGGTTGCCGAGGCAGCGCGGCAGGCCGTCCGCATAGCCCACCGCGAGAGTGGCAAGGCGCATGGTGGCCGGTGCCACGAAGGCGCCGCCATAGCCGATGCGGGCACCGGCCGGCACGGTCCGGGTCTGGATCACCCGAACATCGAGCCGTACCACCGGACGCATGGGATTCTTGCCGGCCGCCGTGGGCGCCCCGCCATAGAGCGCGATGCCCGGCCGCGCCAGCGCTCCGTGATAGTCCGCGCCGAGGAAGGCGCCGCTGGAATTTGCAAAGGACACCAGCGCATCGGGAAACGCCGCCGCGATGGTCCGCAGAACCCGCAGCTGGTCGTCATTCTGCGGATTGTGGGGCTCGTCCGCGCTGGCGAGATGGCTCATGATGGCAAGGATATCGAGGCCCTCCGCGAGGCCTTCGCGGACAACGACACCAGCCTCCTCCTGCGCCATGCCGAGGCGGGACATGCCGCTGTCGAACTGCAGCACGGCGGGCAGCTTTTCGCCCCGCGCCGCCGCTGTCCGCGCCCAGCGCTCCAACTGGTCGAGGCTGTTGATGACCGGAACGATGCCAGCCGCCGCGCACGTCCCCTCGGAACCGGGCATGAGGCCGTTCAGCACGTAAAGGCGGAGCGGCGCGAGGCCTCGCGCGCCATACTTATCGCGCACCGCGGGCAGCAGCTCCAGCGCTTCGCCCAGATGGGCGACGAAGAAATCCCGGCAGCCGGCGGCGATCAACTCGGGGACCACATCGAGCGCACCGAGACCATAGGCATTCGCCTTCACCACCGCGGCGGCCCGCGCGGGCGCCACCTGCGCACGCAGGCGGCGGTAGTTGTCCGCCAGCGCTCGGCAATCGATGGTCAGCACGCCACCGGCGGCTGCGCTCGTGTCGAAATGTGAGATCGTGCCGTGCATCGTCCGCCCTCTTGCGACCGACAACAAGGCTAGCGCAAGGACTGCGCACAATCCGGGCTTTATGTGCGCGATAGCTGCGATATGATCGTATCAACGCAACATTTTGGCATGAACTCGAAGAATCACGCATGCGCAGTCTGGACGCCATCGACCATGCCATCATCCGCCAGCTGCTGCTGAACGCGCGCATCAGCACCACGGACCTTGCGGCGGAGGTCGGCCTCTCGCCGTCCTCCTGCCTGCGGCGCATCCGCCTTCTGGAAACCAGCGGCGCCATCAAGGGCTACACGGCCATCGTCGACCGCACCTCCCCGGACGCCGGCATGTCGGTGATGGTGGACATTACCCTCGAACGGCAGACGGAAGACTTCCTGCGCCGGTTCGAGAGCGCCGTCCGCAAATATCCGGAGATCCGGGAGTGTTACCTGATGACCGGAGGCGCCGATTATCGCCTGCGGGTCGAAGTGGAGACCGCCGGGGATTTCGAGCGGGTGCATACGGATATTCTCTCCACGCTGCCGGGCGTGCTGCGCATCCATTCCAGCTTCGCCATCCGCAACGTGCTCGCCACCCGCGCTCGTCCTCGGCGCAGCGGAACCGCCTGAGAACGCCCCTACAACGCCCGCGCTCAGGTGTGGCGAGCGGAGGCGCGCATGTCGCCGCTCGTCCAGGCCGGATCTCACGGCGCAATCGGGGCAGAGCGGTGTTACCGCGCCACCAATCCCATGGGAACATCGCGCGAGGTCATGGCGCCGAGGACGAAGGCGAGGTTGGCCGCCGCGGCCAGAGAGGCGGCGTGGGCATCCGAGCGGGCCTGGCGGGCAACGAGAAGACCGCTGTCCGCAGCCGTGGCCACCGATATGTTGCCCACCCCCGCCTTGTAGGCGGAGAGCGCCGCGTCGTAGGTGACGGCTGCGGCGTCCGCGAGGGCGCTTGCCGCGCGGTAGGAGGCGAGCGCCGAGCGCAGCGTATTGGCGCTGGCGACGATCTCGCGGGCGGCCGTGTCCCGCACCTTCTCGAAGCCCGCTTCGGTCGCCGCGGCGAGGGACTGCGCATTCTGCACCTGCGCCGCCCTGAGCCCGCCGTCGAAGATGGGCACGGTCGCCCCGACCATCACGCCCGACGCCGAGGAGATCTGCCCGATGTTCGGCAACCCGGACGCCGACAGGCTGGTATTGCCGGTGGCGGCCACGGCGCTGAGATAAACCTTGGGCAGGAATTCCGCCTGCGCTGCGGCGATGCCCGACTGGCTCGCCTTCATCGCTGAGAAGGAGGCGAGCACGTCCGGCCGGCGGGCAAGGGCGGCCTCGATCATTTTCTCCGTCGGCGTCCCGATGCTCTCGGGCAGGCTGCGCCCAGTCGCCGGCCGCACCCGGATCTGCGTGACCGGGCTCACCCCCACGGCGCCGAGCAGCACCTGATAGGCATCGCGCTCGCCACCCTCGGCCTGCACGAGGGCAAAGCGCGACTGCGCCATCTGCTGGCGCGCCTGCGCCACCTCCACCGTGTTCCCGATGCCGTTCTTCAGCCGCGCCTCCGCCGCATCGAGAATGTCGCGGCTGTTGGCGAGGGTCTGGGTGGCGGCGTCGACCCGGCTGCGCGCGGCGCCGTAGAGGAAATAGCTGCGCGTGACATCGTAGATGATCTTCTGATGGACGCCGTTGAACAGCACGTTGGCGGCGTTGGAATTTTCCTTCGCCGTCTGGTGCAGCGCGCTGCGCTGGCCGAAGTCGAAGACGAGCCACTGAAGCGCCACCTGCGGCGAAAGCCCGGAAACCGAGCTCTGCACCTGATTGACATTACCTATGGTGAGGGGCAGCGGATTGGTGAAGCTCTGGTAGCCGCCGATCACGTTGGCGGTGATGAGCGGCACATAGGTCGCCTCCACCATGCCCGCCGCCAGCGCCGCCTGCCGGGCCTGCTGCCAGGCGATGCGGGTGGCGGCGTTCTGGCTCTGGGCGAGATCGATCAGCTCGGCGAGGCCGTAGGTCCTGCCCGGCGAGATATCGGGCGTCGGCTTCAGCAGCGCTGCGGCGGGCTCGGGGGGCACGGCGAAATTCGGCGCCGGTGTTGTGGATGCCGAAGTCGCTCCCGTGCCCGTGGCCGCGGCCCTATCGTCCGCCGCGGGCGCGGAAGCCGGCGCCTCGGCTTGCCTGGGTGTCCAGGGCTGCGCGGGATCGGCCGGCGCGCTGTCGAGCGCGTTGAGGGCGCAGGCCGCCAGCAGCATGCACGCCAGCATCAGGAGCGCGTGGCGCGCGATATCCTTGAGGACCGTTGGCTGTGGGCGAGGTGGCTGACGCATCATTCCGTCACCCTGCCGCCAGCCGTTCGATGCGACGCACAAGCACCGCGAGCACGCCGGGATCGCCCTCTGCCTCGCTCCTGTCGGGCAGGTCCCCGCCGCTGCCCCGGGCGACCTCTTCCGCGGCGCGGGCGAAGTGCGCCGAGATCTCCGGCGAGGACGCTCCGGCGAAGAGGAGAACCGGCAGCGCCGCGCGCACGTCCGCGATCAGTGCGTCGAGACGCGCGATCCTTACCCGCGCCGGGCGCAGCCACGCCGGCTCGAACGGCAGCAGCAGCAGTTGCTGCCGCGCCTTCTCCGCCTCGGTCTCCACGAGAGACGCGTCGTCCACCGCCTGCGCGCGCTCCCCAGGCTCCCGTGCCGCGAGCCGCGCGAGCGCGTCGAGAGCCCGCGACAGCCGAGCCCGGACGTCGAGGACGGCGCTCTTCGGCCAGATGCCGGTGAAGATGAGATAGACCACGAGATTGCCGAGCAGGATGCCGACGATGCGATCGCGCCCCGCCGACATGTCGAGGCTCGGTGCGAACCCGTTGAGGATGGTCAGCAGGAAGGCGAGCCCAACCTGCACGCCGGCGTATGAGATGCGCTCGTTGCCCGACGAGATCCAGGCCGCCGGGAGGATGCCGAGGAAAACCAGCACCATCAGCCCACCCACCGATTCCAGGTGGGGGATGACGAACAGGATGGAGAAGAAGCCCAACCCGGCGCCGAGGAGGCATCCGGAGATGCGCAGCGCCAGCTTGTGGACAGTCTCCGCCGTCGTTCCGAGGGCCGCCACGTAGCAGGTGATCATCGCGGTGTGGATGCCCTGCCAGCCGATCAGCGAATAGGTCAGGTAGCAGATGATCGCCGCCGCCGTCGTCTTCAGGGCATAGCGCTGGTAGTCGGGATTGGTGAAGGCGTCGACCGCGAGGAAGGGGGGCTTGGGCGCCACCGCGCGGGTGCCGCCGTCCGCCCGGGCAAGGCCGGCGAGCGCCGCCGTCACGGCGGCTTGGGCGGCGGACACCGGCGTCTGGTCCACCGGGGTCTCGGTCTCGGGCGCGGCATCCGTCTGCGGCGCCTCGGGTCGCCGGCCCGCGCTGACGTGCCCGGCGGCCTTGCGGCAGTGATCGGCGAGCTGGGCGCGCGTCTCTTCCATCATCCCGGCCGGCAGGGCGGCGACGGCGAGCAGCAGCTGGTAGCTGGTGCGCGCGGCCCCCGACAACCACGTCACCTCGGCGGAGGGAGCGGTGTGGAACAGGCGGGCCAGCATCACTTTCTGGCCGTCGGCGCTTATGCCTTCGGCGAAGGGCGCCGCGAGCCGTCCCGGTGCGGCCGCCGGCGACAGCGCCAGGGCATCGGCGGCCGCCACCAGGCGTTCAGCAACCGTCCTGCGCAGCAGCCGGTGGGGCGGGGTGCCGAGCACGATGTTGAAGACGATCATCAGCGCCATCGGCATGGCTGCCATCTGCCAGGCATAGAGCAGGCCGCGCGTCGCGATCTCGCCCGCCGGAAGCTGGTCCACAAGGGTCAGTACGAAGGCGATGACGAGGCCGATGATGGAGCCTATCTCGCCCAGCTGCGAGGCTGCGCCGAGGAACACGAAGACGAAGGAGAGGAGCGCCAGAATCGCGATGCGCAGCATCGGATTGTCAGCCGTCGCCGCGATCAGGGGGGCCATGGCGAGCACGACAATGCCGGCGAGAATGATGAGGCCGATGCCCTGCCCGACGCACTCCGCTCCGTCGGGCCGCGCGATGAAGATCACGAGATAGCAGCCGATGGCGGCTTCCGGCACCTTGTAGAGCATCGCCACGGCAGCCACGAGCGCGCACAGCAGCGCCACGCGCCATGCCAGTCCGAAGCGGCCCGGAAAGGGCAGCAGATCGCGCCACGCCTGGCGCGCCATGGCCGGCCACGGCCGGTCAGCAGCGGCTGCCATGATGCACCGTCGCTGTGGCGGAGGCTCCGATGCGCATGAGGCCTTCGGGCGGATCAATGAGGCGGATGCGCACCGGGAAACGCTGGGCGACACGCACCCAGTCCAGCGACTTCGGCACGATGGGCATCGTCCGCGGCAGCTTGATGAGCTCCTCCGACGCGACGCCCCAGCCAATCCCCTCCACCCGGCCGCTGATGGGTCGGTCGCGGTCCGCCAGCGCATAGACGGTGGCGCAATCCCCGGGGGCGATCCGTGGCAGCTCGGTCTCGAGGAAGGCGGCGGAGACGTACCATGCCCCGGTGTTGATGAGGGTGAAGATCGACTGGCCGGAGATGACGAACTCGCCCGGCGATACGGCGAGGCCCACCACCTTGCCGTCGAACGGTGCGCGGACCTCGGTATCGGCGAGCGCCCTCTGCGCCAGCCCCAGCGCCGCCCGTCGCGCGTCCACCAGGGCCGCGGCGGCTGCCGCGTCGCTCACGAGGGCATCGGCCGCCGCCTGCTGGTGCAGGGCCTGCCGGAGGGAGATTTCGGCGTCTCGCTTGGCGGTGGCGGCATCGTCCACCTGCTGGGCGCTCACATAGCCCTTGGGCCTAAGCGCCTCCAGCCGCGAGAGGGTCTGGCTGGCAAGATCCAGGTTGGAGCGGGCGCGCGCCACCTGCTCCTGCGCGATCACGGCGTTTGAGCGCGCGGCCGACACGGCGCGCTCCCGGTCCGCCAGCGCCGCCTCGGCGATCCTGAGGTCCGCGGCAGCCTGCTCGGCCTGCAGCTTGTAGGAGGTGGCATCGAGCGCGAACAGGAGCGCGTCCTTGCCTACGCTGCCATTGTCCTTCGCCTCGATCCGCGCGATGCGTCCCGGAACGGCGGGCGCGACGTTGACCGTATCGGCGGTGACGACCGCGTCCTGGGAGAGGGGATTGAGTTCGGCATTGCGGACATAGCGCCAGCCGAACACCACGGCTGCCGCCACCGCGACGAGGCTGACGACGACACCGACCGCGCGCCGGGGATGGGCCTGCTCCGACTCTTCCACGACCTACCGCCCGAAGCTGACAATCGAGACCAGGAAGCCGATGCCCGCCGCCACGCAGACATAGACGGCCAGACGCGCCGGAATCACGTCGTCGATGCCCAGGCGGACCAGCACCACCCGCACCAGCAGCGCCCCGAGGATTCCGATGACGGCGCACAGCAGCCAGGACGGAAAGTAGGCGCCGAAAAAGGGAATGGAAGGCGCGCCAGCCGGCACGCAGCCGCCGAGCGCCATGGCCATGACGACGGTGACGGGGAGGCTTTTCATGCCGCCGATGCCCCTGCCGATATCGCGGATCAATCGATGGGACACTCGGGACGATCCTCCGCCACTGAACCCGCACAGGGATGGAGGTCGCCTCGAGGCGGTATTCCCGTGCGTCGTCCCATCTTCAAGTCTTAACAAACGGTTAACGGTAAATCAAACGGCAAAGACGGCGAAGCGCGGTTGTACGCGGCCTTTGCGCGCGGCACGAAATATGCCACCAAATGTCGTGCCCCGCACGGTGCGAGGCTTCAGCTTCGGGGGAACCGCCGGCATGTGCACAGCGCTCGTCTACAGCGACTCAGCCGGGCGGAAGTACCTCGGCCGTACGCTCGAGCTGACCGTCGAGCTGCCGTACGAGCTGGCCTACTTCCCGGCCGGCTTTTCGGTAAGCTCGGAGGTCTCCGGCCATCCGTCTCTCGCCTATACGCTCGATCACGCCTTTCTTGCCATCACCATGCCCTGGCGGCTGCCGACGCCGGAGGCGCCGCTCGGCATCGCGGACCTGAAGGTCATCGAGGGGTTGAACGACAAGGGCGTCACCTTCAGCGTGCTGTCCTACCCGTCTGCCGCGGGCCGAGGGCAGGCGGTGGAGATGACGCGCGCCGTGCTCGCCGCCTCCGACCTCGGCAGCTGGGTGCTGGGCCGGTTCGCGTGCGTCGCGGAGGTAAAGGCGGCGCTCGGCACGCAGCCGGTCGTCCTGGAGGCCCTGTCCATTCTGCAGGGGGCGGTCTCGCCCTTCCATTATGTGGTGAACGATGCATCGGGCGCCTCGCTCGTGATCGAGTTCCACAAAGGCGAGATGCAGCTCTACGACAACCCCGTCGGGGTGATGACGAACGGTCCCCGCTTCGACTGGCACCTGACCAATCTCGACAACTACACCTTCCTCAGCAACGTCGATCGCTCGGCCGCCACCTTCGGCGGCTACGAGGCGCGCCAGCCGGATTCCGGCATCGCCACGGCCGGCCTCCCCTCCTCGAGCACCTCGGTCGGGCGCTTCGTGCGGGCCGTCTATTATGCGCAGTTCGCCGAGAAGGCCGACACGCCCGATGCGGCGGTCTGCGCGCTCGCCCACATGATGAACAATTTCGATCGGCCCCGTGGCATCTCGATCGATTCTTCCGGCGGCGGCCATATGGAGGTGGCTGGCCTCCAGGAAGATGGGGCCCACCCCTACGCCACGGAATTTACCTGCTGGACCAGCCTTTCGGACCTTGGCCAGCGGCTGTTCTTCGTGCGCGACTACGCCGGCATGAACTACACGCGCCTCGACCTCGGCGCGCTCGCGGGCGTGGACGCCCCGAAGGTCATCCCGCTGCGCCGGCTCAGCGGGCTTCCGGCGGATGCCACCGGGGCCCTCAGGGACGCGTAGTCCGGTCCACGAGCGGACAGGAGGCCAGCGTGGCCGGCGCGGCATCAGCGCTGGTCCCAGCCCGCCGCTTTTCCCGCCATCGTCGGCGGGATGCATCGGTGTGAACCGCCCCGCTTCATCGCGGCGGTCCGGTGCGTCATGGCAACCGCAGCTCGCAACAGCTGAGCCCCCGACACCCAGCGCCTTGCGAAGGCGGGCATCACGCCCGCCGGCGGCAGCGTCGGTGACAGCTAGGGCATTGCTTGCGCCAGACGATCAACGGCCGCGACAAGGCCGAAGTCCCTCAAGCCGCTCGACAATGAGGACATGGCCCGCCTTTTGCCGGCACGGCGACGCGGGAGTCCACTTGATCCCCATACGCCCGAATTCCGCCCGGCTGCGCATCTCGGACCCCGAGAAGGGATGGCCTGCCGACGCTGCTTCCACGCCAGCTAACGCCCCGGGCGAATGGAAACATCCGCCGGCACCACGGCCGTTCCGCGCCATTCGGGCGCCGCTACGGCTCTCTTGACAATAAACTATATAGCGTTTTATCTTTCACTACATATCACAAATGCTATTCGCCGCGCCGGCGTCCCGTTCGGACACTGTCGAAGGCGAAACCAGAGCCGGAACAACGAGGGGGCCGATGAACGCTGCCGCCATGCATCCGAAAGACCAGACGTATCCGCCTTCACAAACGAGGCCATTGCTGGAGGTGTCCGGGGTCACGCTCCAGTACAAGACCCGCGATCTGCTCGTCACGGCCACCCGCGACGTGAGCTTCGAAGTCTATCCGGCCGACCGCTTCGTGCTGCTCGGCCCTTCCGGCTGTGGCAAGTCCACCCTGCTGAAAGGTGTCGCCGGCTTCCTGAAACCGGTAGCGGGCTTCATGCGGCTGAACGGCCAGATGATCGACGGCGCCGGCCCCGACCGCATGATGGTGTTCCAGGACTTCGACCAGCTGATGCCCTGGAAGACCGTGCTGGAGAACGTGATGTTCCCCATCCTGGTCAGTCGCCGCTTTCCCCGCGCCGAAGCCCGTGCGCGGGCCATGGCCAGCATCACGAAGGTCAAGCTCGGCAAGTTCGCCGATGCCTATCCGCACATGCTGTCAGGCGGCATGAAGCAGCGCGTGGCCATCGCCCGTGCCATGGCCATGGAGCCCGCCATCCTGCTGATGGACGAGCCCTTCGCCGCCCTCGATGCCCTGACGCGTCGCCAGATGCAGGACGAACTGCTGCAACTGTGGGACGACACCCGCTTCACCGTCCTGTTCGTCACCCACTCCATCGAGGAGGCGATCGTGGTCGGCTCGCGCATCCTCGTGCTCTCGCCCCATCCCGGCCAGGTGAAGGCGGAGCTGAACGCCCACCAATACGGGCATGACCACCAGGGCGGCAGCGATTTCATGGCCCTGTCCCAGAAGATCAACACCATGCTTTTCGCCGAGGGGCACCATGGCTGAAATCACCCCCTTGCCGGTCGCCCGGCTGTCTCCGCCGATCCGGCCGGAATTCGAGCGGACCACTCCCCCCGTGAGCGATGCGGCCGAGATCGAGCGCCCGCTCTCGCTCTGGGAGCACCTCGCGAACATGGAGGGGGTCAGGCGCGGTGCCATCGTCGTGGCGCTGATGGTGGCCTGGCAGGTCTATGCCATCTGGCTCTCCAACCCGCTGATGTTCCCCACGCTGACGGATACCCTGCGCGCCTTGTGGGATGGCCTCATCCACGGCGTCCTGCTCCAGCGCATCGGCGCCACGCTCCAGGTGCTCATGACGGGCTATGCCATCGGCATCGCCCTTGCGGCCATGCTGACCACCTTCGCCGTCTCCTCGCGGCTGGGCGCCGACCTTCTGGCCACCCTGACCGCCATGTTCAATCCCCTGCCCGCCATCGCCCTCCTGCCGCTGGCGCTGCTGTGGTTCGGACTTGGTATTCCGAGCCTCGTCTTCGTCATCGTGCATTCCGTGCTCTGGGCTGTGGCCCTCAACACGCTGACGGGCTTTCTGGGCGTCTCCGAAACCCAGCGGCTGGCCGGCCAGAACTACGGCCTGCGCGGCGTGCGCTACGTGGCGCTGATCCTGATCCCGGCCGCCTTCCCCTCGATCCTATCCGGATTGAAGATCGGCTGGGCCTTCGCCTGGCGCACGCTGATCGCGGCGGAGCTGGTGTTCGGCGTGTCCTCGCGCTCGGGCGGGCTTGGCTGGTTCCTGTTCGAGAAACGCAACCAGCTGGAGACCGATCAGGTCTTCGCCGGGCTCACCTGCGTCATCATCATCGGCCTGCTGGTGGAAGGACTGATCTTCCGCACCATCGAGGCCCGCACCATCCGCCGCTGGGGCATGAGCCGCGGCTGACCTCACCCTGCACATACAACCCAAGGAAAAGAGCAGTCCCATGCGTATTCGCCTTCTCGGCACAGGCACGCCCACGCCGTCCCTGCGCCGCATGTCCTCCGGCTATGTGATCGAGACCGGCAACGACGTGATCGTCATGGACCACGGCTTCGGCGCCCATCATCGCCTGCTGGAGTTGGGTATCCCCGCGACCAAGGTGACCCACCTCTTCTTCTCCCACCTGCACTATGACCATTGCGGCGACTATGGCCGCCTGCTCCTGACGCGCTGGGACCAGGGCGCCGACCGCATCCCCGAGCTGAAAGTGTTCGGGCCGGCGCCCATCGCCCACATCACCGAGCGCCTGTTCGGGCTCGATGGCGTGTACAATGCGGATCTGGTGGCGCGCACGTCGCACGGTTCGAGCCTCGATCTGTTCAAGGCCCGCGGCGGCACCCTGCCCCGGCCGCGCCCTGCCCCCGAGGTCACGACGCTTTCGCCCGGCGACGTCATCAAGGGGGATGGCTGGACGCTGGAGACGGATCAGGTGAACCACTTCCAGCCCTTCCTCGTGACCCTCGGCTACCGCCTGACGACGCCCGAAGGCGTCTTCGTCTATTCCGGCGACAGCGGGCCGGCGGAGAGCATGCACGTGCTGGCAAGGGATTGCGACGTGCTCGTGCACATGTGCCACTACCTCTCCGGCACGAACTACAGCCCCGATTTCTCGCACAGCTGCATGGGGCACATGGAGCTTGCGGAGCTGGCGCGCGCCGCCCGGGTGAAGAACCTTGTCCTCACCCACATCACCGAGCAGTTCGACCGGCCCGGCCTCAGGGAGCGGGTGGTCGCCGACATCTCGCGTGTCTATGGCGGCAACATCTTCTTCGGCGAAGATCTCATGGAAATCCCGCTCAAGGGACCGCAGAACGACCGCCTGCTCTGAGGCATTGAAAATGGGAACGCGGCGCCTGCGGGCGTCGCGTTTCATCGATCACCAAACGAGACGCCGAACTGGCGCGGAACCTTCCAGACAATGAGGGGATCCAGATGAAACATTTTGCCCGGCTGGCCGCATTGGCCGTCGCTCTTGCCGCCAGCATCGCCCCGCCCCTCGCGAGGCCCGCCGCGGCGGCCGAGGTGCGTGTCGTGAGCGGCCTCGGCCTGTGCTATTTGCCCATGATCGTCGCAGCGGAAAACAAGCTGATCGAAAAGCATGCGGCAGCCCTCGGCCTGCCCGATGCCAAGGTGGTCTACACGCAGCTGACCAGCGGCCCGGCCATCACCGATGCGCTGATCTCCGGCAATGCCGACATCGCCATGGCCGGCACGTCGGTGATGCTCAATCTGTGGGACAAGACGGTGAAGTTCGCCCCCGTCAAGGGGATGATGGCGATCTGCGATTCCCCGATCTATTTCAACACCATCGATCCCGCGATCACATCCATCAAGGACTTCAAGCCCACCGACCGGATCGCCATGGCCGCCGGCAAGGGCACGCAGCATGCGCTGATCCTGGAGATGGCCACCGCCCAGGCCTTCGGCTTCGACCAGCGCAACAAGTTCGACACGCTGGCCATCACCATGTCCCATCCCGACGGCGTCGCCGCGCTGCTCTCGGGCGGGGCCGTCGCCAGGACGCATGTGACGACTGTGCCCTTCATCCAGATGGAGCTCGCCAATCCGAATGTGCGCACCATCCTCAGCTCCTATGACGTCACCGGCGGCGCCAACACGCTGATCACCGCCTATGCCAATGACAAGTGGCGGGCGGCCAATCCCAAGCTCTACGCCGCCACCTATGCGGCGCTGACCGAGGCGATGGGCCTCATCGCCGCCGACAAGACCGCGGCGGCGGAGGCGTTCAAGCGGTTCGACAATTCGAAGCTGTCGGTGGCCGAGATCGTGGCGATCCTGAATGATCCGAACATGATGACCTTTTCGCCGACGCCCCGGAAGGTGATGGTCTTCGCGCAATACATGCACAAGACCGGCCTGCTGAAGAACCTGCCGACCTCATGGAAGGACGTATTCTTCAGCAACGTCCACGATCTGCCCGGCGATTGACCCCTCGTGGCGGGCACCGGACACGCCACGTGCCGGCGCCTTGCCTCGTTGGGGGAATGTCAGTACCACCGCCCTCTCACCTGCGTTCGGAATCTCCCATGACAAAGCCTCGGGTTCCGCGTGCGACGCACGACAAGGCAGATGCCGCGACCAAGGCTCCGGCGTCCCAGGCGGGCCACGACTTCTGGCGCCGCTTTGCGCCGAAGGACCCCGGCCAGTCCCCCAAATACCTCCAGCTGCGGGACGCGGTGCTGGCGGGAATTCGCGAGGGATACTGGAGCCTTGGCGACCGCCTGCCGCCGGAGAAGGATCTGGCGCTCGCCACCGGGCTCAGTCTCGGCACGGTGCAGAAGGCCTATCGCGAATTGGTGCAGGACGGGGCGGTGGATCGCAAGCAGGGGCGGGCCGGCAGCTTCGTCAATCGCGAGCCGCGCCAAGTGGACACGGTCTGGCACTTCCTGTTCAGCGACGAGCGGCGCGAGAACTTCTTTCCCGTCTTCCCCCAGGTGGACCGCATTCACCGGCACAGGAGCCGCGGGTCCTGGAACATGCACATGCAGTGGGTGGAAGACGAAGTGGTCGAGATCGACCGCATCGTCGACATCGGCCACGAATTCCTCGTCTACAGCCAGTTCATCATTGATGCGCGGGTTTATGACCAGGCGCGCAAGGACAAGCGGACGGCACTGGAAGGCGTCAACCTGCGCCGTGAGCTGAACCTGACGGTCCAGCGCATGACCTATGACATCCGCATCGAGCCGCTACCGCGCGACATCTGCTCCAAGATCGGAGTGGAAGCCAAGACCATCGGCATGGTAGTGGAAATCTTCAGTTCGGCGAGCCCGGCGCATTACGGCTCGTTCCAGCGCATCTTCGTCCCGCGCACCCAATTCTTCATGCGCATCGACAGCCAGGCGCCCCGGTCCGCGTGAAAGCTCCCCTCAGGCGAGGGCGGAGACGCGGCGGCGGCGTCCTGTGACCGGCAAAGGCGGCGACCGGGAGCTATCCCAGATAGCTCTCGATCACTGCCCGGTCGCGGCGCAGTTCGTGGGCCGGTCCGCTGAGGGCGACGCGCCCGCGCTGCAGCACATGGGCCTCGTCTGCGGTATCGAGCGCGAGCAGGGCGAGCTGCTCCACCAGCAGCACGGCGAGACCATCGTCGGCAAGGCTGCGCAGCGCCTTGAGGATGGTCGTCACCACCTGCGGCGCGAGCCCGAGGGACGGCTCGTCCAGCAGCAGCACCTTCGGCCGCATCATCAGCGCCCGGCTCACCGCGAGCATTTGCTGCTCGCCGCCGGAGAGGTTGCCGCCGAGGATGTGCTGGCGCTCCTTCAGCACGGGGAAGCGCGCGAACTCCCGCTCCAGCCCCTGCGCAATGGTGTCGGCGTCGAGACCGGCCACGCGGTCGGCGCCAATCACCAGATTGTCGCGCACAGTCAGGCCGGGAACGATCTGGCGCCCCTGAGGCACATGCACCAGTCCCGCGCGCGCCAGAAGATGAGGCTTGATGCCGGCGGTCGGCATGCCGCCGAAGCGGATCGCCCCGGAGCGCGGGGTGACAATGTTGGAGAGCGTGCGCAACAGCGTGGTCTTGCCCGCGCCATTGGCGCCGATCACCGTCACCAGCCGCCCCTGCGTCAGCCGCAGGGAAACGTCATGCAGGATCCCGACCGGACCGATGGCGACATCGATGTGATCGACCTCGATCATGCCGCATCCTCCACGGCGCCGAGATAGGCGCGAATGACGTTGGGGTCCTTCTGCACCTCAGCCGGCGTGCCGCAGGCGATCCGGTTGCCGAAATCGAGCACGGTGACGCGATCGGCAAGGCCCATCACGAACTCCATGTTGTGCTCCACCAGCAGCACGCTGATGCCGGCGTCCCGGAGCTTTCCGACGATACGCGCAACCTCCCGCGCCTCCTGCGGGTTCACGCCCGCCACCGGCTCGTCCAGCAGCAGGATGGCGGGCTTCTGGGCGATGGCGCGGGCCAGCTCCACCAGCTTGCGGTGCCCATAGGACAGGTCCTTGGGCTTCATGTCCGCAAGGGTGCCGATGCCGAGGAAAGCGAGGATGGAGGCAGCCTCCGCCCGCTCGCGGGCCTCATGGCCCTTGCCACCGAGAAAATCGAGCACGTCGGCAAGGAGGCCGCGGCGGCGCTCCATTCCCAGCATCACGTTCTCCAGCACGCTCACGCCCTGGATGAGCTGAAGGTTCTGGAAGGTGCGCACGAGGCCGAGGCGCGCGCGGCGATGCGCCGGCAGTTGGGTCACGTCCGAGCCGCCGATCAGGATGCGGCCGGCAGTTGGCGCATAGAGGCCCGCCACCACGTTGATGAAGGTGGACTTGCCGGCCCCATTCGGGCCGATCAGCGCATGGACCGTACCGGGCTCGACCGAGAGCGTTGCGTCGCGCAGCGCCACGACGCCCGCATAGCTCTTGGTCACGCCCTCCACGTCGAGCCGCCCGGCGGCCCGGCCGCGTGCAGCAAGGGCCGGAAGGAAGGCCGAAACGGCATCCGCCGCGACGCCGCTCTTCGCCCGCCGCCGGCCGAACAGGCCGATGGCGCCTTCGGGGAAGAGGAGCAGCACCACCAGCAGGATGCCGCCATAGAGCATGAGCCCGATATCGTGGACGGCGGCGATGGCTTCGGCGATGCCGATCAGGATCGCCGTTCCGAGCAGGGGCCCCGCCGAACGCCCCAGCCCGCCGATGACGGTGGCGATCAGCAGCGAGATCGTGAGGCGGATGTTAAAGGCATCGGAGGAGACGAACCCGCTCTGGTGAGCAAACAGCACGCCCGCCAGTCCCGCCAGCGCCGCACTGGCCGCAAACACACCGATGCGCCAGAGCGGCACGTTGAGCCCGACCGTCGCGGCGAAGGATTCGCTTTCCTTCACCGCATTGAGACGGCGGCCGATGGAGGAGCCGAACACATAGTCGCTGGCGATCTGCACCAGCAGCAGCAGGCCGGCGGCTAACCAGAAGAAATAGGTTGGCCCCATGCGGAAATTGCCGAAGTCGACCTGCGGCACGCCCATAAGGCCCATGGTTCCACCGGTCACGCTCACCCAGCGCTGGGCCACGATCTCGACGATGAAACCGAAAGCGAGCGTCGCCATGGCGAGGTAGAGCCCCCGCGTGCGGAGCGCCACCGCCCCCACCAGCAGCCCCACGACGAGGCAGGCGGCGAGCGCCATCGCCATGGAGACGGTGAGCGGCCAGCCATAGGTGGTGGCAAGGATGGCGGAGACGTAGGCACCCACAGCATAGAAGCCGCCGTGACCGAGCGACATCTGCCCGGAGAGCCCCAGCAGGATGTTGAGGCCGATCACCGCGATGGCGGTGTAGGCGAAGGTCTGCCCCACATGGACGAAGAAGGGGTTCGGAGCGACCAGCGGGAATATCGCGATGGCGGCGGCGGCGAGGCCATAGACGGCAAGGCGGGGAATGCGTGGCATAAGGCTTGGCATCTGGGCCTCCTCAACGCACGTCGGCACGTCGCTCGCCGAACAGCCCGGACGGGCGCACAGCGAGGAGGGCCATGACGAAGAGCAGCGGGTAGAGGTCGCCGAAGGCGCTGTCCCAATAGTTGGAAAATGCCTCCGCGACCCCGAACAGCAGGCCACCGACCAGGATCCCGACGGGATTGGTGAAGCCACCCACCGCCGCGACCGCCAATGCCTTGATGGTGAAGATCAGCCCCATGTGCGGATGCACCGACACCAGCGGCCCGACCAGCACGCCGGAGATGCCGGCCATCAGCGCGGCGAGCACGAACACCAGCACCACCACGCCGCGCACGTCGATGCCGAAGAGGGAAGCCGCCTCCGGATTGAAGGCCACGGCATAGACGGCCTTGCCCCAGCGCGAGCCGAACAGGAACCAGTAGAAGGCGCCCACGACGACGAAGGCGGTGATGATGATCGCCGCCTCCTCGAAAAAGATTCCGACACCGAGGATGTTGATGACGTTGTCGCGGGTCTTGGAGAACAGGGGCGGCGCATATTGCGCGGACTTGCCGAAACCGAGCTCGACGATGTTCTGGAGGATCAGCGCCGATCCCGCTGTGGTGAGCACCCAGGAATAGGCTCCGGCGCGGTCGCCGAGCCGGTCCAGGGGGCGGATGGCGAAGCGCTCCAAGAGATAGCCGAGTACGCCCATGATGACGAGCACGCCGAGCACCGCGAGGGGCGCCGGAACGCCCGCGGTGAGCATGCCGATGGAGGCGAATGCGCCCACCATGAGGAAATCACCCTGGCCGAAATTCAGCCGGTGGGTGGCAAGATGGGTAATGAACAGGCCCTTGGCGGTGAGCGTGTAGATGGCGCCCATCGCGATGCCGCTGACGAGGAGCTGGAAGAAGTTGAGGAGGGTCATGACGCCCCTCCCCGGCAGGGCGGAAAGGACGGATGCGGTTCGGGCGGTCTCGTGTGCATGCGTTCTCCCGGAGGCTTTCTCCGGCCGGTCTTGCGCCGGCCTCGTCGTGCGAAAACTCAGCGGCCGGCGTCGGCCGGCGCGAACAGCGCCATGCCAGCGGTTCCGCCGCAGACGCGCATGCGGGCACCGAGCGGCGGCGCGTCGGCCTCCTCGAACGGCACGCTTGCAAGGCGCCCGGTCAGGCGCACACCGCAGTCGAGGTCCACCACCGCCACCGCATAGGGCCCGTCCGCCTGGAAGCGGGTCGGCGGACGGCGCACCAGCGTCCAGGAGACGAGGACACCGTCGCCATCGACCGTCACCGGTTCCATCCTGGGACTGTAGCAGGAGGCGCAAAGCTCGCGCGGGCCCGGATCGAGCTGGCCGCAGTCGGCACACCGCAGGATCTCGATGACAGGCGAGGCGGAGAGGACGGAGGACATGGGCGGGTTGTGATCCAAATGGCTGTGATCGATGGTGAAGAACTCAGCGACCCTGGAAATCGGCCTCGCGCTTCTCGCGGAAGGCGGTGGTGCCTTCGACGATGTCCTGGCTCTGGCCGAGATCGTAGAAGGAGCGGGATTCGAGCCGCAGGGCCTCGCCCATGGGCATGCCGACCGCACGGCGCATCACCTCCTTGGCGAAGCGGTGGGAGAGGGGCGAGCGCTTCGCCAGCATCTGCGCATAGTCGAGGGTGAAGGCCACCAGCTCTTCGGCCGGCACGATGCGATTGACGAGGCCGATGCGGAACGCATGCTCGGCATTCACGCGATCGCCGGAGAGGATGATCTCCATGGCATGGCCCAGCCCGACGATCTGCGGCAGCCGGATGAGCCCGCCGTCGCAGGCATGGAAGCCCCACTTGGCGTCCTGCAGGGCAAATTCCGCGTTGGGCGCGCAGAAGCGGAGGTCGCAGGCGAGCGCCAGCTCGAACCCGCCGGAGATGGCGAAGCCGTTCACCGCAGCGACGATGGGCTTGTCGATCTCCACCGAGCGGGTGATGCCGCCGAATCCCGGGCCGTTGGTGTAGCGGGTGCGGAACTCCGGGGCAGGCGTGCGGGCGAAGTTTACCGTGTAGGTCTTGAGGTCGGCGCCGGCGCAGAAGGCCTTGTCGCCCGCGCCCGTGACGACCGCCACGTGGGCGCCGTCGTCGCGGTCGAAGTCACGAAAGACTTCAACCAGTTCGTCATTGGCGGCGAAGTCGAGGGAGTTCATCACCGCAGGGCGGTCGATGGTGATGAGCCAGACCTTGCCGTGGCGGTCGCAGCGAATGTCGCCCATGGGATGTTCCGATGCTGTTGCGGGGGGCGCGCTCAGGCGTCGGTGGCGCGCAGGATATTGACGGTGCAGGCGACGCCCGTGCCGCCGAGATTGTGGGTGAGGGCCACCTTCGCCCCCTTCACCTGGTTGGGGTGCGCCCCGCGCAGCTGGAGCACGCTCTCATAGATCTGGCCGAGGCCGGTCGCACCCACCGGATGGCCCTTGGCCAGCAACCCGCCGCTGGCATTGATGGGCCTGTCGCCGTCGACGGCGGTGCGGCCCTCGGCGGCATAGGCGGCCCCCGCTCCACGCGGCATCAGGCCGAGATCCTCGGCATCGATGATCTCCGCGATGGAGAAGCAATCGTGCAGCTCCACGCAGCTCACCTCGTCGGCGGTGATGCCGGCCTGCGCATAGGCCGCCTGTGCGGCAGCAACGGTTGCCTCGAAGGTGCAGAGGTCCGGATGGCCGGCGATGCGTGCGCTGCCCCGCGCCTGTGCCGACGCCAGCACTTGCACCGGCTGCGGGATCACATCGCGCAGGCGATCGCCGGCGACGAGCAGCACGGCAGCCGCGCCGTCGCTGGCCGGGCAGCAATCGTAAAGTCGCAACGGATCGCAGATGAGGCGGGCGTTGCCGATCTCCTGGACCGAGAGCTCCGCGCCCATCTGGGCGAGCGGGTTCCGCAGGCCGTTGCCCTTGTTCTTGCGCACGACGGCAGAGATGTCGTCCCGCGTCGCGCCGTAACGCTGCTCATAGAGGCGCCAGGCGAGGCCGAACAGGCCGGGGAACGTGAGGCCGCTTACGCCATCGCTGCGGAAATCCATGGCGCAGTTGAGCGCCGAGGTGACGGCCGCCGTGTCGGCATGGGTCATCTTCTCCGCGCCCACGGCGAGCGCCATGTCGCACATGCCGGTCGCCACCGCGAGATAGGCGTGGCGGAAGGCGATGCCGCCGGAGGCGCAGGCACCCTCCACCTTGGTGCAGGGAATCTGCGGCAGGCCGAGCCCGTCCGCCACCAGCCCCGCCAGTACCTCCTGCCCGAGCAGCGGCCCCGCGACGAAATTGCCGAGATAGAGGGCTCCGACGTCGCCACGATCGAGCCCGGATTCGCGGATCGCCGCGTCCGCCGCGCGGATGGCGAGGGCCTCGATGGACGTTTCCGGATGACGGCCGAAGGCCGAGGAGCCGATGCCGGCGACGAAGACCGGCCTCATGAGGTGGCTCCCTGGTCCTGGACACCCGCTGCGGCATCGGCCTCGGCAAGCCGGTGGCGCAGCTCCGTCTTGAGGATCTTGCCGTAGTTGTTCTTCGGCAGCGTCGCCTCGAAGCGGTAGCGCTTGGGTCGCTTGAAGCGGGCGATGTTGTCGAGGCAGAGCTGGTCAAGCTCCGCGGCATCGACCTCCGCCCCCGGGCGGACGGCGACGAACGCCACCACCTCCTCGCCCCAGTCGGGATGCGGCGCGCCGATGACGGACACCTCCAGCACGCCTTCATGGCGCAGCAGCACCTCCTCCACTTCGCGGGGATAGATGTTGCTGCCGCCGGAGATGATGAGGTCCTTGGAGCGGTCGCGCAGCGTGAGGTAGCCGCGCGCGTCGAGACTGCCGACATCGCCGGTGTAGAGCCAGCCGTCGCGCAGGGCGGCCGCCGTGCCGGCGGGGTTGTTCCAGTAGCCTTCCATCACGCAGTCGCTGCGGGTGATGACCTCGCCCACCTCGCCGGGCGGGAGATCATGCCCGTTCTCGTCGACCACCCGCACCTCCTGCCCGGAGCGCGGGAAGCCGCAGGAGCCCAGTACGGCGTCATCGGCCGGGGCACCATCGGCGCGCACATGCAGCGCCTTCGGCAGCAAGGTGATGGTCATGGGGGATTCGCCCTGGCCGAAGATCTGGCACAGCTTCGGGCCGATGACGCGCAGGGCCTGCTTCAGGTCGGCGACGTACATGGGCGCGCCGCCATAGTAGATGGTCTTCAGGTTGGACAGATCCGCGCAGAGCGTCGCCGGATGGTTCACCATGCGCGTGAGCATGGTGGGGGCTGCGAAAAGCGCGACCTTGCTGTAGCGCGCGATGGCCTCCAGCACCTCCTCCACATCGAAGCCCGACAGCACCACCTGATGCGCGCCCTTCATCAGGAAGGGCAAGGCGTAGAGACCTGCGCCGTGGGAGACCGGCGCGCATGCGATGTGGGTGTCATCGGTGTCGATGGAATCGACATCGGCATAGTAGGCGAGCGACATGGCCAGGAGGTTGCGATGGCTGAGCATCGCGCCCTTGGGCTTGCCGGTGGTGCCGGAGGTGTAGAACAGCCAGGCGCGTTCTTCCGGCGCCGCATCCTCGCAGGCGATGGGCTCGGCGGCGACAAGGCGCGCATAGGCCTCGGAGCCGGTCGTTATGACCGCGAGCTGGGCGAGGGCATCGATCTCGGCCGCGAGGGCCTCGGACAGGCCGGGCGTGGTGAAGAGCGCTTCGGCCTCCGCATCTGCCGCGATGCCGATCACCTCGCGCGGATGCAGCTTGGCGTTGACCGGCACGGCGCAAAGGCCGGCGATCCAGCAGCCGAGGAGGCATTCGAAGAAAGCGCCGGTGTTCTCCATGAACAGCACGACACGCGCGCCCGGCTTGAGATCCATCGCGCGCAAACCGCCGGCGATCCGGGCCGACCGCTCGGCGAAGGCTGCGTAGGTAAGGGTACCGTCGGCGTCGGTGATCGCGGGTTTGTCCGGCAGGCGTCGCGCGGTCTGCAGGATGAGCGTGGCGATGCTCATCGGCCCTCCCTACCATTTAGTAGTTATATTTACTGATGAGTCAGGCTAGCTGTTTTGCGAGTTTTATGCAAGCATGCGACACAGTATTTGTTCGGAGGTCGGCGCGCCGGATGCGTTCTCCGGGAAGCCGCTCCTCGTTATCGCCGAAAGCAGGACCTGCCAGTTCATGAGTGACACTCCCAGCGCGGCGACCCGCGCTCCCGCGCCGGGGCGTGCGGCCTTCGACAGAGACGAGCAGCGCCGCCGCAAGCGCGAGGCGGTGCTGAGGGTGGCGGCATCCGCCTTCAACCGCCGCGGCTTCGCCAACACGTCCATGGATGATGTGGCGTCGGTTCTCGGCGTGTCGAAGCCGACGCTCTACCAGTATTTCAAGAGCAAGCAGGAGCTGCTCTACGCCTGCCACCAGGTGGCAATGGACAATGGCGAGGCGGGCCTCGCCCTCGCCGCGGCCCATGACGGGACGGGCCTCGAAAAGCTGATCATCTACCTGCGTCGCTACATGGAAGGCATCTTCGGCGACCTTGGAAACTGCCCGGTGCTCACCGACGTGGATTCGCTGGCACCTGAAGATCGCGCGAACGTGGTGGCGCGCCGAAAGCGCATCAGCGCCGCCACGAAGGAACTGATCGCCCTTGGCGTCGCCGACGGCTCCATCGGCCCCTGCGACCCGAAGCTCGCGAGCCTGTTCGCCCTCGGCGTGGTCAACTGGATTCCGGCCTGGTACCGGGACTCCGGCCCCAACACGCCGGAGGAGATCATGGAGAGCTTCGCGGCGCTCCTGATCTCCGGCCTTGCGGCCCCGGCGTCGCCGAAGCCCACGCGCAAGAGGTCGAAGCCGCAGGCCTGACCCCCTCCCCTCGCGCCGCCGGACCGTGATCGACCCGGCGGCCGAAAGGCGCGGCTACTTCTGGGGCATCACTTTCGGCGCCGGCACCACCGTGTCGCCCTTCCAGATACCGAGGAAGATGTCACCCTGGCCGAGGCATTCGTGATCGTTCGGCCCGAACGGCTTCGCCGGCGTGGCCGAGACCGCCTGGACGCCGTCGATGTTCTCGATGGCGTCCCGCAGCTTCGCCGGGTCCGACTTGCCGACCTTGTCCACGGCGGCGAACATGATCTGGCCCGCGTCATAGCCGAGCGCGGCGACCACCGGCCAGCGATAGTCCTTGCCGTATTTCTCGGTCATGCGCTTGTTGAAGGCCTGCGCCTTGGGATCGGAGAGGTCGAGAGCCTGGCCCATGGCGGTGCCCTGGATCGCTTCGACGCCCACGATATCCTTCACCTTCAGCGAAGAGAGGCCCCAGTTGCCGGCGAAGGTCGGCTTGTAGTCGAGCCGCGGCAGGGGCCGATACGGCAGCTCGAACGACTCGTGAAAATGCAGGATGAGATCGACGCCGGCATCGCGCATCTTGATCATCTGTGGCGTCAGGTCGTTGACGCCGGGCGCCGCCGCCTCGACTGCCGCAAGCTCCACGCCGCGTGCCTTCAGGCCGGCGGTCGCCTCCTGTGCGGCGAAGTTGCCGTAGCCTGTGGTCGAGTGCAGCAGGCCGATCTTCTTGTAGTTTTTCACCGCCCAATCGAGGATCGCGTCGATCTGGTATTTCTCGATCATCGAGCAGCGGAAGATGAAGCTCGGCTTCTGGTCGATGAACTTGGTGGTGATGTCCGTGGCGGCTGACGGTCCGGCGATGAGCGGCACGCCGGCGCGCTGGAGCACGGGGGCAAAGGCCATGACATTGCCGCTCGACACCGTGCCGATGACGCCAGCGACGCCATCGTTCTGGATCAGGCGCTGGACCACCGAAACGGCGCGTTGGGGATTGGCCTCGTCGTCATAGACTACAAGCTCGATAGGCGTCTTGCCACCCTTCGCCTTGTAGTCTTCCAGCGCCAGCTTGACGCCTTGCAGGTAGCTCTCGCCGAAGTCGACGATGGCCGGCGGTCCGCTCAGGCCTTCCACCACACCGATCTTGACCGGCGTCTGGGCCCGCGCGGCGCCAACCGGCGCGAGCAACAGCGCCATGGCGGCGCCCGCGAGCAGCGCGCCTCCTCCTGATCCCATCCGAACCATACCCGCTCCTCCCCATCAAAACTCATCGGTTCCGCAGTTCAAGGCGACTGCAAAACTCGTGAGTAAGTTTTATATCTTTATAGTAGGGGTATCGGATCAAACTGCGCACCGCAAGGGGGAAGTGCCCGCGAACGCAAACCGGCCGGAGCTCGGTGCGGGCCGGCTGGCACGTCGCAGTGTCAATCTCGCTGGCGCTGGTTTCCTGTCCAAGAGGCGCGCCTCGGCTGGACACCGGCGGAGGGTGCGGTGCGAGCCGATGACGCTCCCGCCGATCATGTCAGGGCGCTTGAACCTGAGATCGGCCGCTGGCGGAATTTGGCTTCACGGGAGGGGGAGAACGGCCGGCCCGACCGCATTCTGCCGCTCTATGATCCAAAGCTCACCGTCGCAAACCAACGGATGTCAAAAGGATTGCGTCAGCTCTACGGCCCGATAGACGGCTTGAGCCAGGGCGCCCGGTTCGTAGCAATCGTCGATCTGGGCATCGGCCGGATTTCCCCAGTCGGTGTTCCAGAGCTGGGGATCGACCGAAGACGCAGCGTCGAGCCTGCCGACAACGACAGCATCGAAGTTCTGCACGTGATCGAAGGGATCAGCGACCGACACCTCAATTTGCGCCCCGCGCTCCAGCAGCAGTCGGCGGTTGAGAACGCGAAAGCCCGGATGAGCGTCAAACCCGATGTCCCGCGCAGGAGTGCGGAGCGTGACGGCGAGGCCTCGATCCGCCAAGAGCAAGGCCGCATCCGCGGCGGCAAGGTCATCCCCGGCAACCAGCACGCGGCCCTTGATCGAGCCCGCGGTGTCGGCAAGCACGGCGTAGGCGGTCACAACCGTCTTTGACGCCGATGCCGCATCGATGCGAGCCGGCTCGAGGCGGCGCTCGCGCCAGATCAGGCCGAAACCTGCGGGGGCCACGCTGCCGGGCCGGATGTCCACGCCCCCGGCGCGGGCGCGTTCCACGACCGCACGCACGGCGACAGCATATTCCGCCTGACCCGGCACCCGGCTCCGCCACGCCTGCATGCCTCCGAGCGGCTGCGCGCCATGGGCCAAAGTGACATCAAGGCCCCGGCGCGCCGCGAGCCAGGCGGCCGTGAGGGCCGCGAAGCCGGCGCCCTGCACCAGCAGCCGCATGCCCTGTTTCGGGGCGGGCGGAGCCAGATCTCGCTCGCGGCCGACGAAGGGATTGACGGGGCAGATCATCTCCGGTCGTGCGCTGCGGCCGAGGCAGAGATTGCACGACATGCAGGCAACCGCCGCCGGCCCCGCGCCTCGGTACAAACGGTTCGGAAAACCCGGGTCGGTGATCGATCCACGCCCGACCGCCGCCAGGTCGATCTTGCCTTCCGCCAGCGCCGCCTCTGCGCGTTCCGGGCGCTTGATGCGACCGACCCCCACCACCGGAATGCCGATGGCCCGCCGCACCACGCCGGCGCGGTCCAGCCAGGGGCCTTCCGGCTCGCCGGACAACATGGTCAGTTGGTTGTAGGATTCATAGACGCCCACGGACAGGGAGATCACGTCGCACCCCAGCGCCTCCAGCTGCCGGGAGATCACCACGACGTCCTCCGGAACGAGTCCATCCGGGACGAACTCCTCCACGCTCATGCGCACGAAGAGAAGAAAGTCGGGACTGCAACGGGCCCGAATGCCCGCGACGATGCCCGCAAGGAAGCGCAGGCGGTTCTCCGGCGAGCCGCCATAGGCATCCTCGCGCCGGTTCGAATAGGCGGAAAGGAACGAGGCGGCCAGATAGCCATGGGCGGCGTGGATCTCCACGCCGTCAAATCCCGCCTTCTCCAGCCTCCCCGCCGCCGCCACATAGGCCTCCTGCAACGCGGGAATCTCGTCCGCCGACAGAGCGCGGGGCATTTCACGCATCAGCGGGCATGCGATTGCCGAGGGGGCGACAAGCTCCTGCCCGGTCAGGCGGCTGGAGGTTTGCCGGCCGCCATGGTTGATCTGCCCGATGGCGAGAGCCCCGTGGCCGCGGATCGCCGTGGCGAGGCGCGCGAGACCCGCGATCCGGGACTCATCCTCCGCCATGAGCATCCGGGCCATCACCCGCCCTCCCGGGTGCACACCGATATTCTCCGTCACCACGATCCCGAAGCCGCCCTCGGCGCGGGCCTCCAGATAGGCGGCAAGGCGCTCGCCCGCTGAACCGTCAGGCTCGGCGAAATGGGTCGCCATGGCCGGTACGATCAACCGGTTGCGCGCCGTTTTCGCCCTGAGCTGGAGCGGTGTGAAGAGATGGGGAAAGCTGGCGTGGGCTGGCATCGGAGAACGACTCGCTGAAGACCGCCGCCGGCGGCGGCGGAACAAGACCGGCGGCGCGCCGCCGCCGGTTCGAAGCACTGGTGGATGGGCCGCACCCCGCCGTTCAGATCCTCACTGGCCGGAGACCAGAGGGCAGCCCCCCTCGCTCATCGGACGAAACGCATCCTTGCCGGGGATGGTCGCGACCTGCTCCAGCAGGTCCCATTCGCCCTTCGACTCCTCCGGCTTTTTCACGCGAAACAGATAAAGGTCCCGGATGACGCGCCCATCCGCCCGCACTTCGCCGTTTTTCGTCATGAAATCGTTGATGGGCGTGGCCTTCATCTTTGCCATCACCGGCTTGGCACCGTCCGTGCCGGTACCCTGGACCGCCTTGAGATAGTGCATGACAGCGCCATATATGCTCGCCTGCATCATGGTCGGAGGCTTGCCGTGAATGGCCTGGAAACGTTTGGAAAAGGCCCGCGTCTCCGGCGTCTGGTCCCAGTAGAAGGCCTCGGTGAAGGTCAGCCCCTGGGCGGCCTTGAGGCCGAGGCTGTGCACATCGGTGAGTGTCACCAGCAGACCGACGGGCCGCTGCCGATTCCCCGCGACACCGAATTCCACGAGCTGCTTCATCGTGTTGGTCATATCGGCGCCGGCATTGGCAAGGCCGATCACCTTCGCGCCCGATGCCTGCGCCTGAAGGATGAAGGATGAGAAGTCTGTGGTATTAATGGGCGCGCGGACGCCCCCCACGACCTTTCCGCCGCTGCCCTCCACCACCCGGCGCGTGCTCTCCTCAAGCGACTGGCCAAAGGCGTAGTCCGCGGTGATGAAGAACCAGGTGTTCCCGCCATCCTTCAGGGTCGCCAGAGCCGTGGCGCGCGGAATGGCGTAATTGTCGTAAGTCCAGTGGATGCCGTTCGGCGAGCAGTTCTTGCCCGTCAGCGCCGGCGTCCCCGCCGCGATGACGATGTTGATCCGATCCTTCTCGCGGGTGATGTCCTGAACCGCCAGAGCGACGGCGGAATCGCCGAGGCCGAAGATGGCGTCCACCTTCTCCTGATCGTACCAGCGACGCGCGATGGTGCTGCCGACGTCCACCTTGTGCTGGAGATCACCGGCAACCACTTCCACCGGCTTGCCGAGCACCTTGCCGCCGAAATCCTCCACCGCCATCCGGGCGGCCACCACGTCCCCCGGGCCCTGCAGGTCGGCATAAGGGCCTGAAAGACCGTCGAGCACCCCGATCTTGACGATATCGTCGGAGACCTGTGCCTGGGCGATGTCGGCCCAGGCGATAAGCGCGCCGAGGGTCAACAGCGTGAATCCTATGGGATGCTTGCTCCTGGACATGGCGTTTCCTCCACCGTTGTTTTCTTTTCGTTTTTCTCGGGCACGGGCGACTGCGCGCCCTTCAACCCTTTGCGCCGTCACCCGAGATCGGGAAACGGCTTCGTCTCTTCAGGATCGCGGTAGGCTTCCACGAGCGGCAGCGGCAACGCGGCGATCGTTCCGGCCTTGCTCGCAATGCGGCGGCGAAAGAGGTCGCGGGCGGCGACATGGGGGTCCGACATGGCTTCCTCGATGGAGGCGACGAGCGACACGCAGGCGTCCTTGCCGGCGAATGCGGCCATGAGGTCGCCCGAGAGGCGCGCCGCCACGGCCGTCGCCACGTCGGCCTTGCTCGCGTTCTCGCTCAGGCCGAGCACCGCGCAGAAGGTCCGCCAGAACTGATCCTCCAGGGGAGCCGCCGCCAGGTGCCGGCCATCAGCGGTTCGATAGATGGCATAGCGGGGCGAGCCGCCGGTGATGAGTTCGCCATTGGGCGACGGCCATCGGCCAGCCACGGCGCCGGCGAGCGCCCAGTAGAGGAACGGGAACAGATTGTCCGTCATCGCGATGTCGAGATGGCGCCCGCGCCCGGTCCGGCTGCGTTCGATCACGGCCATCAGAATGTTGATGATGGCGGGATAGGTTCCCCCGCCGATGTCGGCCAGCGGGATCGGCAGAAGCGACGGGGTGCCGTCACTGTCGGATACCAGCGAGAGGAGCCCCGCGTCGGCGTCGTAGTTCATGTCGTGCGCGGCGACATGCGCCTTCGGCCCGTCCTGTCCGTAGCCCGTGATGGAGCAGTAGATGAGACGCGGATTTTCCGCCGAAAGCGCCTCGTAGGAGAGGCCGAGCCGCGCCATGACGCCGGGGCGGAACTGCTCGACGAGGATGTCCGCGCCGCGCGCAAGCTCCTTTGCCTGCGCAAGACCGTCCGGGGACTTCAGATCCAGCGCAACGCTGGCCTTGCCGCGATTGAGCAGCGCGAATATGGCGCTGTCCGGCCCGACGCGCGGCTCGTAGCCGCGCATCTCGTCACCCTTGCCCGGACGCTCGATCTTCACCACGTCCGCGCCGGCCTCTGCCAGCATCAGCGTGGCGAACGGGCCGGGCAGAAGGGTGGAGAAATCGACCACCTTCAGTCCACGCAGGGGCAAAGCTCCCCCCTCCGGGCGCGACGCATCCTGCCCCTCGCGAGCATCCATCCTGGTGATCTCCTCATCCGCCGTGCGGTGCCGTGCGCGGCTCAGACCATGACGAAGCCGCCATTCACTCCCAGCACCTGACCGGTGATGTAGGCGGCGCGGGCAGAGGCCAGAAAGGCGACCGCGTCGGCCGCGTCCTCCGGCCGGGTCAGGCGGCCCAGGCCTTCGCCGATGGGGTAGTTGCGCAGCACCTTGCGCAGGGTTTCATCGCTCTCCACCGTCGCCGTCAGCTTCTGGAAGCCGGCGATGGGATTTTCGTGGGCGACCGCCGACAGGGACACGGCATTGACCGTGATGCCGTGCGGCCCCAGTTCCTTGGCGATGGCGCGGGAGAAACCGATGATGGCGGCCTTTGCCCCCGAATAGACCGCCATGCGCGGTTCGCCGACACGGCCAGCGTCCGACACCATCGACACGATCTTGCCGGTGCGCCGCTCCACCATGGAATCCGCCACGGCGGCCACGCAGTTCATGACGCCATAATAGTTGAGATCGACGATCTTCTTCCAGAAATGCGGCGCCATCTCCCGGAAGGTCGGCATGCCGATCTCTCCGGTGCGCCGCTCCGGCACCACGCCGGCATTGTTGACGAGAATGTCCACAGGACCGAGCGCTTCTGCGATCCGGGCCACGCCCGCACGGGCGGCGTCAAGGTCGATGATGTCGAACGGCACCGCCAGCGCCGTGCCGCCGGCCTCGGCGATCTCGGCCGCGACCGCCGCACAGCGTTCCGGCAGGATGTCGTTGACCGCGACCCGCGCGCCTTCGGCCGCGAGGCGCTTGCAGATGGCGCGCCCGACCCCCATGCCACCGCCGGTGACGAGGGCCACCTTCCCTTCGAGTTCGAGTTCCATCGCGTCATCCCACCAGAATGTGAACCGACGTGGCGCCCGCCTCGATCTGGGTGACGCCTCCGCCGACCGTGTGCGCGAGACCCACCCGCGCGCCCAGCACCTGCCGCTCGCCGGCTTCTCCGCGCAGTTGCCAGAACATTTCCGCGATCTGTGCGACCCCGGTCGCACCCAGCGGATGACCGCGAGCGAGCAGGCCGCCCGAGGGCGACACCGCGACGCGCCCGCCGATGTCGAACCATCCTTCGTCGACGCCGCGCCCTCCCTCCCCCGGTGCGCAGAAGCCGAGGTCCTCGTAGTGCACCAGCTCGGCGATGGTGAAGGGATCATGCAGCTCGCACAGGTCCACTTCCTCCGGACCGATCCCGGCGACCTCATAGGCCCGGCGGGCCGCGCGGATGGTCATCTCGGAATGGTCGTCCGCCATGCCGACGCCGTTGCGGATGCCTGACGCGAGAATGGCGGCGCGAACTTCCACAGGTCGCGCCGTGTAGCGCCGCGCCACCCGATCGGACGCGAGGATGACCGCGGCGGCGCCATCCGACACCGGGCAGCAGGACAGGCGGGTCAAGGGCTCGGCGATCATGGGCGCGGCGAGCACGTCCTCGACCGTGATCTCGTCGCGCCACGGGGAATAGGGATTACGCACCCCGCCGCGCCGGTTCTTCACCGCGATGCGGGCCAGCTGATCCAGCGTGGTGCCATAGCGGTCCATGTGCTTGCGCGCCATCATGGAGAAGACGGAGGGCATGACCCGGCCCATGCTGCTTTCGAGATCATCGGCAACGAGCGGGGTGAAGCCCCCTTTGGCCGAGGCGAGCTTTTCCGCACCGATGGCGATGCCGATATCCGCCTGACCGGCCTTGATGGCGTTGACGACGCCCCAGACCGCCGATGCGCCGCTCGCGCAGGCGTTCTCGCAATTCACCACCGGCATGCCGGTCATGCCGATCTTCAGCAGCACCTTCTGGCCGAAACACTGCCCCTGATAGGCGTGGCCGGCATAGGCCAGTTCGATATCCTCCGGGCGCACGCCCGAACTCTCGATGGCCGCCCAGGCGGCCTGCCGCGCCAGTTCGTGAACCTCGACCGTGGGATGCGGCTTGAACTGTGTCATTCCGGCGCCAATCACATGGACCGCACTCATAGGTTCTCATCCTTGATCGGGCGGAATTTCGGTCCGAGAACTCGGGTGCCGTCGGGATCGGTGCGAATGGTGCCGATGACGAGATCCAGCCGCTGGCCGATGTGCAGGTCGGTTCCCGCCCAGTCGGTGATCTGGGCCGTCAATGTCGGGCCAGCGTCCAGCTCCACGATCCCCAGAACGAGGGGCGAGTCGTAGCCGGGCATGCCGCGGTGGATGCGGGTGAAGTTGAGGAGCCGCCCGGTCCCCTCCAGCTCGCACGTTTCCATGGTGCCGGCCCGATGGGTCACCGGGTTCATCACCTGCACCGGGTAGAACAGCTCCCCCGTCTCGCGGCAGCGGCTGCCGAGAAGGCGCGGCGGCGGACCGGCGACGAACAGGTCGTCCCTGAGATTGCGCGTGGCCGTCATGAATGCATGTATCCGTCGTCTACGGAGATGATGGCGCCGTTGATGACGGCGCCGGCTTCGGGCGAGGCGAGCAGCAGCAGGGTTCCGTCGAGATCATGCGGCTGCGCGATCCGGCGCTTCGGCAGGGCCGCCGTGATCTTCTGCCCGGCCTCGGAACCGAAGAACGCGGCATTGAGGTCGGTGGCGACATAGCCGGGGCAGATGGCGTTGACGGAGATGCCGTGACGCGCCCACTCGATGGCCAGCGCCCGCGTCATCTGCACCACCGCCGCCTTGGACATGCCGTAGACGCCGAGTTGCGGCATGGGCACGAGCCCCGCCACGGACGCGATGTTGACGACGCGGCCGGCAATGCCCCGCTCGATCATCCGCTGGCCGCAGACCTGGGCCACGAAGAAGGCGCCGCGGACGTTGGTGGAGAACACCCGATCGAATTCCGCCTCGGTGGTGGAAAGCGCCTTGGCCTGCACCGCGATGCCCGCATTGTTGACCAGGATATGGATCGGCCCCAGCGCCGCCTCCACCTCGGCGACGCCGGCCTTGATAGCGTCGACGGACGCCACATCCATGGCGACCGGCACGATGGTGCAGCCCAGCGCGTCCGCTTCGCGCGCGAGATCCTCGAGAAGGCTGGTGCGCCGGGCCGCGGCGGCGACGCGCGCGCCCTTGCGCGCCAGCATCAGCGCGAAATGCCGTCCGAGCCCGGAGGACGCCCCTGTGACAAGAACCGTCTTGCCCGCCAGCTCCCGCGCGTCGCTCATGCCGCATTCTCCCGAGCCTGCTGCCTCAGCAGGAATTTCTGAACCTTTCCCGTCGCCGTTTTGGGGATCGGCCCGAACGCGAAGCCGCAGGGAACCTTGAAGCTGGCGAGCCGCGCCCGACAGTGCGCCTCAAGTTCCGCAGCATCGAGCGCCACACCGTCCCGGATCTCCACGAATGCGAACGGACTTTCGCCCCACCGCGCGCTCGGAACCCCGACAACGGCGGCGCTGAGCACATGGGGATGGGCGCAGATGGCATTCTCGATCTCGATGGACGAGATGTTCTCGCCGCCCGAGATGATGATGTCCTTGGACCGGTCCTTCAGCTCGATCGCACCATCCGGGTGCCAGACCGCGAGGTCGCCGGAATGGAAGTAACCGCCAGCGAAGGCCTCGCGGGTCGCTTCCGGATTTTTGAGATAGCCGCGCATCACCACATTGCCGCGGAACATCACCTCGCCCAGCGTGGCGCCATCGCGCGGAACCGGCTCCAGGGTCAGCGGATCGGCCACGATGGCGCTGTCCAGAACAAGGTTGGGAATGCCCTGTCGCACCTTCAATGCCGCCCGCTCGGCAGGCGCCATGGCAGCCCATTCCTCCTGCGGCTCGCGGAAAATGGCTGGTCCCCACACTTCGGACAGGCCGTAGCCTTGATCGAGATCGATCCCCATCTGCTCCAAAGCGAGGAACTGCGCCGCGGTCGGTGGAGCGCCCGCCGTGAGCATGCGCACCTTGTGCGACAGGACGGGCCGTTCCGCCGCCGGAACCTGGGCGATCATCTGCGCGATGACCGGCGCGCCGAAGACATGGGTGGCACCGTGGCGGGCGATCAGTCCGAGGATCGCGCCGCCGGAGGGTTTGCGAACCAGAATGTTGGTGGCGCCCACCCCAGCCATGGGCCACAGATAGCACCAGCCGTTTGCGTGGAAGATGGGGACCACCCAGACCAGCCGGGGACGCCCGCTGACGCCGAGGGCGAGCATGTTGCCGAGGGATTCGACGAAGGCATTGCGGTGGTCATAGACCACGCCCTTCGGCTTTCCGGTGGTGCCGGACGTATAGCCGAGCGTGATGGGTTGCAGCTCGCTCGACGGCTGGGCCGAGCGGAAGGCGGGGTCGCCCTCCGCCAGCAAGTCCTCGTACTCGATCGAGCCGATCCGCGCGCCTCCGGGACCGCCGGGGTCGGCGATGTCGACGACCAGAGGCGGGTGCGCGAGCGTGGCGAGGGCCTGTCGGGCAAGCTCGGAGAATTCGGTATCGACAAGAAGCACCTTGGCTTCGCAATGGGCGAGGATGTAGGCGACGGTCTCGGGCTCGAGGCGCGTGTTGACGGCATTGAGCACGGCCCCCGTCATGGGCACGCCGAAGTGCGCCTCGTAGATGGCCAAGCCGTTGGGCGCCAGTACCGACACCGTGTCGCCGGGACCGACGCCGCGTCGCGCCAGCGCCGAGGCCAGCCGCCGGCATCGCGCGGCGGTCTCCCGCCACGTCAGCGCGATTTCGCCGCTGACAACGCTGGTTCGGTCGGCGAAATACTGCTCCGCCCGATCGAGGAAGCGCAGGGGCGTGAGCGGCGCATGGCATACCCGGTCCAGGGGCAGGTCGTCGTAGATGCTCATTCCCCGGCCTCCCGCAATAGGGAGGCATGGGAGGGTTCAGCCTTGTCCGCCTTCTGGCGCGCCACGACCGCCAGACGCGGCGGGGCGTACTGCGCCTGCCCGTACACCTCGAACAGCGCCCGCGTCACGTCGTAGTGGTCGGCGAGCCCGGAGCCGAGGAGCGGCGCGAGCAGGCCCTGCCGATATCCAAGCCCCAGCTTGAGGCACAGATCCATGTCCTCGGCCGTCGCAAGGCCGTCGTCGAGGGCCGTGAGGGCGAGGTTGAACTGCGGTCGCAGGAGGCGGTCGACGATGCGGCCGGCGCGGTCCGCGCACCGGCTGACGGTGAAGCCCGCCGCTTCGAAGACGGCCTGGGCGGCATCGAGCGCATCCGGGCGCGTGGTGCGGCCGGCCACCAGTTCGATCAGATCCGATGGAGGATTGGCGCCGAGCCGCCAGCGCGCGAAGCCGACCAGGTTCGACGACGCCGGCGGATCCTCCTCGCGCTCATAGGCCGCCAGGCATTCCGTACCAAGCTCCACCAGCACCGCCGTCCGCTCCGGCGCGCTGCAGCGCGCGGCTGTCGCGGGGCCGAGCAGCACAAGCACCGCACCTTCGGCAGTGGCACCATCGATGAAAGCGTGTGCGCCCGGAAATGCGCGACTTTCGCCTGTCCGCGCGATCGAATAGCTCAGGTCCGGCATCATACCTCCCCACGTTCGCGGCTGCCCATCCGGCGCCAGCGCTTGGTTTTTCTCGTCTTAGGCGCCGAACAGGGCGTCGGAACCGTAATCAAAGAACCCACGCCGGGTTTTGCGGCCGAGCTGCCCGGCCGCCACCATCCGGCGCAGCAGCGGAGGGGGGAACGTCCGCGGATTGTTGGTGACCGAGAAGAACGCCTCCGAGGCGCGCAGCTGCGTGTCCAGCCCGATGAGATCGATCAGCTCGCACGGCCCCATGGCGAAGCCCATGGCCGCCTTCACCGCCTTGTCGATGTCGGCGGGCTCGGCGACCCCGGCCTCCACCATGCGGATCACGTCGTTGTGGTAGGGCACGCAAAAGAAATTGAGCACGAAGCCCGGCCGGTCCTTGGTCTCGACAGGATGCTGGCCGGTGGCACGCTGGAAGGCCCAGGCTTGATCCCAGCTCGCCGCCGAGGTCTGGATCGCCGTTGACATCTCCACCAGCCGCATCAGCTGCGCCGGGAGGCAATAGTGCGCTCCGACCACCCGATCCGGCCGCCCCGAACCCGCCGCGAGTTCGGTGATGGAAAGCGTCGAGGTGTTGGTGAGAAAAAGGGTGTCATCCCGGCACACCGCATTCAGGGTCGAGAGCAGCCGCTGCTTGGCTGCCAGTTCCTCGTAGATCGCCTCGACGACCACGTCCGCCTCGGCGAGGGCTGAGACGTCCTTGACGTAGGACAGGCGCGCGGTCGCCGCGGCCGCGGCCGCGGCATCGAGCTTGCCCTTGCGCACCGAGCTTTCGAAAAACGCCTCCACCTGCCGCTTTGCGCGGTCGAGGGCATCGGGGCTCTCGTCGAACACGAAGGTGTTCAGCCCCGAGCGCGCAATGGTGATCGCGATGCCGGCGCCCATCGTTCCCGCACCGGCGACCGCGGCGGCGCTCCACTCCCAGGCCATCTGCAACTGCCTTTTTTGAATTTATATTCAGTTTTTATCGCGCTCCTCCGATCTTCGTCAAGACCTGAAGGCAGGCTTCCGTCCAAACCGGGCATTTCGCAGATCGGCGTTATCGTGCGCCGTAGCCTTTGCGAATGCGTGATCTGGCGCATCACCGGGCCGGCCTCGCAAAGGCAGGCGCGCGTGTTCCGCTATTGACAGCGCCAAGCGCCTTCAGTCAAAAATGATTGAACAAGTAATTATTTTATGACGGACGCTCCATGCTGCCGCTGCATCGCCTTCCCCCAGCACCTGACGCACCGCCCTGCACGCTGCTCGCCGGCGTCAGAGTGCTTGACCTCACCACCTCCATCGCCGCCCCCTATGCCACCATGCTGCTCGCCGACCTCGGCGCGGAGATCACGAAGATCGAGCGACCGGGGCGCGGCGACGACTCCCGGGCGTGGGGACCGCCTTTCCTCGACGGCGAGTCGCTCTGGTACCTGAGCGTGAACCGCAACAAGGCGAGCGTGACGCTGGACTATGCCCAGCCGGAGGGCCTCGCGGTGCTGCACCGCCTCGTGGCGGTCAGCGACGTGGTGGTGCTCAACCTCGTTCCGCGGGTTCAGAAAAAGCTGAAAGTGGACCGGGAGACGCTGCGCGCCCTCAACCCGAACCTCGTGTTCGTCTCCATCACCGGCTTTGGCCTCGATGGCGTGCGGGCCGACAAGACCTCCTACGATATCGTGGCGGAGGGCTTCAGCGGGGTCATGGACCTCACGGGCGAGCCGGACAGCCCGCCGCAGAAGGTGGGCACCCCTGCAGCCGATCTTCTCTCGGGCATGGATGCCGTCATCGGCACCCTCGCCGCCCTGTACGACCGCGCGAAGAACGCACGGGGCCACACCATCGACGTCTCCATGTTCGAGAGCATGAGCCGCTTTCTCACCCCCCGTGTGGTCACCTATCTCGGCTCCGGCGAGGTGCCCCGCCGCTCCGGCGGCAAGGACAGCGTCATCGCCATCTACCAGGCGTTCGACACGGCCGACGATCCGATCACCCTCGGCCTCGGCAATGACGGCTTGTGGCGCCGCTTCTGGGAGGCGATCGGCGACCCGGCCTTCGGCGCCGATCCGCGTTTCGGGAGCAACGCCGACCGCCATGCGTCGCGGGCGGAGATCGTGGCGCATATCCAGGCGCGCCTTCTCACGAAGCCGCGCGCCCACTGGCTGGACCTCTTCGATGCCGCCGGCATCCCCTGCGGCCCCATCAACCGGATCGACCAAATGGTGGAAGATCCGGAACTTCAGGCTCGCGGCTTCCTCTACCGGATGGAGGACAACGGCCGCACCATTCCCCAGGTCGGCCTCGGCATCGGCATCGACGGGTCCACCTGCGGGCCACGCCGCGCCCCGCCGGTGCTGGGCGCCGATACGCGCGACGTGCTCGCCGGCTGGATCGGACTCGATGCCGCCGAAATCGATCGCCTGAGTCGCCAAGGAGTGATCTGACCCCCATGACCATACTGGACAGGCTCGATGCTCAGCTGGACCTCAGCGAGAGCGAACGCATGCTATTCGACAGCGTCTGCACGCTCGCGCGGGACCAGTTCGCACCGAAGGCTTCGCATTACGACGAAACCAGCGCGTTTCCCTGGGAAAACGTGCAGGCGATCAACGCCCTCGGCCTCAATGCCATGTTCATTCCGGAGGCCTATGGCGGCGCCGAGCTGAGCTATCGCGCCTATCTGGCCTGCGTCCGGGAGATCAGCCGCGCCTGCGCATCCACCGGCATCATCTGGGCGACCAACTTCCACGCGATCAAGCCGGTGGTGGCCTTCGCCAGCGAGGAACAGAAGGCGCGTCTCCTGCCGCGCATCGCGGATGGCGGCCTCGCGGCCCTCGCCATCACCGAGCCCGGCGCGGGGTCCGACGCCACGGGCATGAAAACCCGATTCACCCCCGATGGGGACGACATGATCGTCGACGGCGGCAAGTGCTTCATCACCAACGGCGACGTGGCGGATCTCTATCTCCTGTTCGGCAAGTGGTCCGAGATCGAGGACCCCAAGGCGGCGATCTCTGTGCTGGTGCTCGAAAAGGGTACTCCCGGCCATTCCGTGCTGGGCACGGAGAAGAAGATGGGACACCGCGCCTCCAGTACGGCGGTCCTCGCCTTTGACGGCTGCCGTGTCCCCCGTGCGAACCTCATCGGCGCGCCCGGTGAGGGGCTCGACATCCTTTTCGGCTCTCTCAACCGGTCGCGCCCGAGCGTCGCCGCCCATGCGCTGGGCATCGCGCGGAGCGCGTTCGAGCGGGCGGTCGCCTATGTCAACGAGCGCAGGCAGAACGGCCGGCGCATCATCGACAACCAGGGCATCCAGTTCCTGCTCGCCGATCTCGCCACCGACATCGTGCTGGCCGAGAGCTGGCTGTGGCGTGTGGCGGACATGGTGGAAAGCGGCACGGACGACTTCGGCATCGAATCCTCCATGCTGAAGATGAAGGCGACAGACGTCGCCATGCGCGTGACCGAAGAGGCCGTCCAGCTGTTCGGCGGCTACGGCTACTGCCGGGAATACGAGGTGGAGCGCCTGATGCGCGACGCCAAGATCACCCAGATCTGGGAGGGCACCAACCAGGTGCATCGCCAGCTGATCGGCCGATCGTTCGCGCAGAAGAAGAGCAACCGCTGATGTTCGACCTCAAGCTCGACGGCCCGAAGGCCGTCCTCACTTTGTGCCGCCCGCCGGTCAATGCCATCAACGCGGAATGGCTCGCAGGCTTCCACGCCTTGCTGGACCAGCTGGAGGGCGCGGCTGGATTGTCGGCCCTCCTGATCCGCTCCGACCAGAAGATCTTCTGCGCCGGCATGGATCTCGACCACGTCCGCGCCCTCTTCGCCCGTGCCGACGGCGCGGACGCCATGGTGGGCGACGTGTCCGAGTTCCAGCGCCTGTTCGCCCGCATCGAGGCCCTTCCGGCCGTGGTGGTGTGCGAGATCGGCGGCGCGGCGCTCGGCGGCGGCCTCGAACTGGCGCTCGCCTGCGACATCCGCATCGCATCGCACAAGGCGAAGCTCGGCCTGCCCGAAGCGCGCCTCGGGCTCATCCCGGGCGCCGGCGGCACCCAGCGCCTGACCCGCCTGTGCGGACGGGGAATCGCCTCCCGCATCATCCTCTCCGCAGACACGCTCGACGGCGCGACGGCGGAGCGGCTCGGCCTCGTGCAATGGTCCTGTCCTCCGGAGGCGCTGGAGGCGACCGTGGAGGCGGTGGTCACCCGCATCGCCGGGCTCGCGCCAGCGGCCGTTCGCGAGGCGAAGGCCCTCATCGCTGCCGCCGGCGACCCGGCGCGAGACGGATATGCCGAGGAACGCGAGGCGGATCGCCGCCTGTTCGACCAGGCCGACACACGAACCCGCATCGCCGATTTTCTCGCCGGTGCCCGCTGAGGAGCGCATTTCATGGACTACACGGATATCCGCTACGAGGTGGCAGACCGCATCGCCACCATCACCATCGACCGCGAAAAGCGGCTCAATGCCTTTCGCGGACGCACGGTGGAGGAATTGCTGCACGCCTTCCGCGCCGCCTGGGCGGATGACGATGTGGGGGCGGTGATCTTCACCGGGGCGGGCAACAAGGCGTTCTGCGTCGGCGGAGACCAGAAGGAATTCGTCGAGACCGGAAGCTATGGCCTGAGCCAGAACGGGCGCTGGGAGATCGAGGACCTGCACGTCGCCATCCGCTCCATTCCCAAGCCGGTCATTGCCGCGGTGAACGGATTCGCCATCGGTGGAGGCAACGTCCTGGCAGCGGTGTGCGACGTGGCGATCGCCGCCGAGCACGCCCGTTTCGGACAGGTCGGGCCGCGCGTCGGATCGTTCGATGCCGGCTGGGGCACCCATCTCACCCGGCTCATCGGCGAGCGCAGGGCACGCGAGATGTGGTTCTTCTGTCGCCAGTACACGGCGACGGAGGTGGAGCGCTGGGGCCTTGTCAACAAGGTGGTGCCGGGGGACAGCCTGATGGCCGAAGCCACAGCCTGGGCGCGGGAGACTGTCGCACTCAGCCCGACGGCATTGAAATTTCTTAAATGTGCGTTCAATTTGGAGACCGGTGGACTGGGCGCGCAGGCGCTGTTCGCCGATGCCGGCCTCCAGCTGTATCTGGAATCGCCGGAGTGCCAGGAGGGTCGGGTCGCCTTCGCCGAGAAGCGTGCCCCCGACTTCGCGGCCAGACGGAAGGGATAAGGGGCTGGATGGATCAGACCGTGCTGCCAACGCGTCGACCCGCCCGCAAGAGCGGGACGACGCCGACGCGCCGCCACCGCAAGACGGAGCAGCGGCGCCAGCAGATTTTCTCCGGGGCGCTCAGCTGCTTCGAGCAGAAGGGCTACCATGAGACCACGGTCGCCGATATCGCGGCCGCCGCCGGCGTCAGCTCGGGCCTGATCTACCAGTATTTCAACGACAAGCGAGACCTGCTTTTTCAGGTGATCCTGGAAATCCTCGAAGCCTACAACCGCGACGTCCCGAGCGCGCTGATCGGCGTCAAGGACCCGCTGGAACGGCTCCAGGCCGCGGCGATCGCCTATTACAAGGTGATCGATCAGCGCGTTCAGGCCACCCTGTTCGCCTATCGCGAGAGCGCCTCCCTCGAGAAGGAGCAGATCGCGATCCTGAAGTCCAAAGAGCTTCAGACCAACCAGTTGATCGTGGACTGCGTTCTGGAATGCGAACGCGCCGGCTTCTGCATGGACGTCGATCCGGAACTCGCCACCTACTGGATCATCAACTCCGCCCACGCCTGGGGGCTCAAGAACTGGCGGCTGCGCAAGGTCATCAGCTTCGAAGACTATGCCCGCAAGACCCTTGGCGTCATCATCCGCGGCATGTTGAACGACGCGGGCGAGGCGCATTTCTCACGCCACAACCTGCTGGATGGCCGCCCGCTCTGATTTCCGCCGCCGGCCCTGTACCAGGGGCCCGACGGGAAGGGCGGATGCCGGACGATGAGCCGGCATCCGGTCGCCCGGGCCTACTTCTTCATGACCAGAGGACACTCCCCCTCGGCAAGCGGGCGGAATGCATCCTGCGGATCGATGCGGGCGACGATCTCGTAGAGATCCCAGGGCTCTTTCTGCTGCGACGGCGCCTTGATCCGCGCGAGATAGGCGGGGCGCATCAACCGGCCGTCCGCGCGGATTTCGAGGTTGTCGCTGTAGAAATCATTCACCGGCGTCGCCCGCATCTTGTCGACCACCGTCGTGACATCCGTGGTCCCCGCCGCCTTCACGGCTTTCAGATAATGGGTCACCGCGCTGTAGACGCCGGCGTGCGCCTCGGTCGGCATCACCTTGTTGCGAGCGAAGAAGCGGCGCGAGAAAGCCGCCGCTTCGGGGTTCTGGTTCCAGTAGAAGATGGTCGAGAATTCAAGCCCCTGCCCCAGCTGGGTGCCGATGGCATAAGCGTCGGAGACCAGAAGCATGCCCACCACCAGGCGCTGGCGGGGGGTGATCTGGAATTCGGACGCCTGCTTGATGGCGTTCACCGTGTCGTTGCCCGAATTTAGGATGGCGACCGCCTTGGCCCCGGAGCCCTGCGCCTGGAGCAGGAAGGAAGAGAAGTCCGTGGTGCCCTGCGGATGATAGACGACCCCGACCACCTTGCCGCCCCGGGCCTCGATGACCTTGCGCGTCTCGTCCGCCAGCGAGCGCCCGAACGCATAGTCGGAAGCGATCAGGAACCAGCTGTCCACGCCCTGCGCCAGCAGCGTCTTCGGCAAGGCGTTGGCGAACATGTAAGTGTCGTGAGTCCAGTGCAGGCCGTTGCGGGTGCAACTCTTGCCGGTGATCGCCGTGCTCGCCGCCGAGGCGAAGAGCGCGATCCGGTTCTTTTCCGCCGCCAGCCCCTGCACGCTCAGGGCAACCGCAGAATTCCCCATGCCCGTGATCACCTGCACCTGATCCTCGTCGAACCAGCGGCGGGCGATGGCCGCGCCGATATCGGCCTTGTTCTGGTGATCGGCCCCGAGTACCTCGATCGGCCGACCGAGGACGGTGCCGCCGAAGTCTTCCGCAGCCATGCGGGCGGCATCGACCGTCGGCGGACCGAGGGCCGACGACAGATAGCCGGAAATGTCGGTAAGCACGCCCACGCGGACCGGGCCGGTCGATCCGTCGGCCGATGCGGCCGGCAATCCGGACACCGCCATAAACCCTGCCGCAAGCGCAGCCAGCAGAACAGCTCGCATGTTTCCTCCTCCTGAAGCTTGATTCATTTTTGAGGCGGCGCGGTATTCCGCCCTTCCCCTACCCTGCCGAAGCGGTGGCCGTGTCCACCTCAGCCCGCTGTCGCAACAGGAACTTCTGGATCTTCCCGCTGGCCGTGCGGGGCATTTCCGCGATGATCTCGAGACGCTCGGGGAAATAGGTGCGGGTCACGCCGCACGCGGCGAGAAAGCGGGTCATTTCGGCCATGTCGAAGCCGTCCGTGCCCCGCAAGGTGACATAGGCACAGGCGCGTTCGCCGAGCCGCGGATCCGGCACGGCCACGATGGCCGCGTCGGCGATCGCCGGGTGGCGGTACAGCACGTTCTCCACGTCCGCGACCGGGATCTTCTCGCCACCGCGAATGACGATGTCCTTGGCGCGGCCGGTGATTCTGAGATAGCCGGCGTCATCCACGTAGCCGAGGTCGCCGGTCTCGAACCAGCCGTCCGCATCGGTGTCGTTGAGGTCGGGACGCTTGAGATAGCCGACGAAATTGAACGGCCCCCGCGCCTGCAATCGCCCCTCCACGCGCGGTGGCACCGGCACGCCGCCAGAATTCACGATGCGGATCTGCGTGCCGGGGAGCGGCGCGCCGTCGGTGGCGGAGACCCGCTCGGCGCTGTCCGAGGGGTGGGAGATGGTGACGAGTGCCACCTCGGTCATGCCCCATGCCGAGCCGATGCGGACGCCGAGGCGCTCCGCCGCCCGTTCCACAAGCACTTTCGGCACCGGTGCTCCGGCGAGCAGAAAGGCGTTCAGCGACCCAAGATCAGCCCCTTCTGCCTCCTGAACGCCGAGGAGATCCGTCAGGAAGGTGGGGGCGGCGACGCTGAACGTGGCGCGTTCCGCCGCAATCAGCTGCGCCGCACGCTGCGGCACCCACTGGTCCAGGTAGACGACGCGGGCACCAAGGAAGATCGGAAGGAAGATCCCCCAGAGATAGCCGGTCTGGTGCGCGAGGGGCGACGCCATGAAGATCGTGTCGCCGGCGCCGAGACCATTGCGCTCCGCAAAGGCACGGGTCGCGGCGAGAAGCGTGTTCGAGGTCTGCATCACACCCTTGGGCGCGCCCGTGGTGCCCGAGGTGAACATGATTTCCGTGACGGCGTCGGCATGGGTGAAGGCCTTCGGGATGGCCACACCGGACGGCAGCCCCTCGAAGCCGCCCGGTGCCGCCTCGTCGACCACGACCACATGGCGAAGCCCGGGAAGGTCCTTCCGCACTCCATCAAGGAGACACGGATAGTCCACCTGCCGGAAGCTGCGGGGAATGAAGAAAATCCGCGTGTCGCACAGGCTGAGCGCCGCCTTCAGCTCATGGGCCCTGGCGGTGGGCATGAGCGGATTGACGATGCAGCCGAGCCGCGTGCAGGCGAGCACGATGGCTGCGAACTGCCACCAGCACGGCAGTTGCACCGACACGATTGTGCCCGGTTGGGCGCCGAGTGCGGCAAGGCCGGCGGCGATGCGCTCCACTTCCCCGGCGAGTTCGCGATAGGTGAGGCGCGTCACGCAGCCCCCGTCCTTCCGGGCGGACACGATCGCCTCGGCATCCGGGTGGGCCAGGACGGCGCGATCGAGGCAATCGACGAGGCGTTCGTCCGTCCAGAAGCCCTGCTGCTTCATGCGCGCGATCCGCTCGGACTGAAGCACGACGCCCAGCCGGGCAGCGATCGTCTCGGGCGCAAGATCCTGATCCATCTTTCCCCACGATTATGAATAGGCATCCACATGCCAAATCCCCGCGGGAAAGGTATCAGCGAGGAACTGTTCACACAATAAAATTGACTACTCATTTATTTTTTGTTCGAGTGCCGATGGAGGGCTCAATGGAAAAGATGATCGAGACCGTGGTGGAAGACGGGGTTGCGCGGATAACGCTCAATCGCCCGCACGTCCTGAACGCGGTCAATCTTCAGATGATCGTGCAGCTTCGTGCTGTCCTGAGCGAACTGCGCCACAAACCCGATGCCCGGGTGCTCCTGCTTACCGGAGCGGGCCGCGCCTTCTGCGCCGGCATCGACCTCGGCGCGCCTTTCATGCAGGAGGAGGAGGGCCAAGCGGACCCGAGCCGGCGGTTCCGGGCCCTGATGGATGACGCCATCAACGGCCTGATGCGTGACCTCTATGCCTTCGACCGGCCGAAGATTGCGGCGGTCAACGGCGCCGCCGTCGGGGGCGGCTGCGGGCTTGCCCTGGTCTGCGACATGGTTCTTGCAGCCCGGTCGTCCTACTTCCTTTTCCCGTTCGCACTGCGTCTCGCGCGGGTGCCTGACATGGGGATGACCTGGTTCCTGCCGCGACTTCTCGGCCGCAGCCGGGCCCTCGGCCTTGCCATGCTTGGCGATCGGTTGCCGGCGGCACAGGCGGAGCAGTGGGGCCTCGTCTGGAAGTGCGTCGAGGACGAGGCGTTACAGGGCGAAGCGACGGCACTGGCGCATCGCCTCAGAGAAGGCCCGCCGCGGGCGTTCGCCGAACAGACCCGGATTCTCGATGCCGCCCCCTTCAACTCGTTCGGCGACCAGCTGGACCTTGAACGGGACGTTCAGGCCGCGCTGGTCTGCACGCCGGACGCCATTGAGGCGGTCCGGGCTTTCCGGGAGAAGCGCCCAGCCCATTTCGGCTGGCCGGCGAACCCCACCGAAGGCCAGTCCCAGCAAGAGACCCAGCCGCGCGTGAAACATCGCGGCGGCGGCGCCTGAGCCTCCCGAAGGCGGCGTCAGACCGCGCGGCCAGGACAACCCGAACCGACAAAACAAGAATGGGAGGAGAACCAAAATGGATCGCAGGACATTTCTGAAGGTCGGCGCCGGTGTTGCGGTGATGTCGCCGGGTGCCGTGCTGGCCAAGGACGATTTCCCGAACCGTCCGATCCGCCTCGTCGTGGGATTTCCGCCGGGCGGTCAGTCCGACATCTTCGCGCGGCGCTACGCCGAACGTGTCAGCCCCCTCCTCGGCGTCCCGGTCGTCATTGACAACAAGCCCGGAGCCTCGGCGAGCATCGCAAATGCGTCGGTGGCGCGGTCTACGCCAGATGGGTACACGCTGTCGTTCGCGACATCGAGCCTGATCCTCTACGCCCTGCTGAACTCCAAGGCCGGTTACGACCCCGTTTCGAGCTTTAGCCCCATCGCGATCGTGGGGGAGACGCCGATGGTCATCGGCGTCAACAAGGCCAAACTTCCGGTCGAGAATCTCGAAGCCCTTATCCGGGAGATCAAGGCCAATCCGGGGAAATACTCTGCCGCGTCCACCGGCATCGGCGCCATCGCCCACTATTCGCTCGAGCTTTTCAAGATGGAGGCGGGCGGCCTCGACCTCGTCCACGTGCCCTACACCGGAGGCGCGGCAGCCCTTTTGGGTCTCATCAGGGGAGAGGTGGACCTCTTCATCGAAACGCTGACGAGCATGCTGCCCTATTCCCAGGAGAGCGGCCCCCTTCGCCTGCTCGCCTATTGCAGCGACAAGCGGGCCTCATACGCGCCCGCCATACCGACGACCCGCGAGGCGGGCCTTCCCGGCATGCTGGCCAGCACCTTCAATGCCGTCCTCGCTCCGGCCGGCACCCCGGCCGCGGTCGTCGGCAAGCTGGCGGACATCACGCACGACGTCATGTCCAAGACCGCCTTCCAGGACGAGATTCGCGCCTCGCTGATCGACCCGATCGCGGATTCGAACCCCGTCAGCGCGAAAGACTACATCGCCAGCAATCTGGAAAAATGGCGGCTCGTCACGGCGAAGGCGAAGATTTCGCTGGAATGAAGCACAATCCGGGGCGCCTCAGTCCATGACATAGTTGAGGCAGAAGCGGCCGCCCTCCACATTGACCACCTCGCCGGTCATGAAGCTCGAGTCCGGGCCGGCGAGGAAGGCCACGACGCCTGCGATCTCCTCGGGAGTTCCCACCCTGCCGATTGGCGTGCGGGACAGGATGCGGCGGCGCGCGGCTTCGTCTCCCAGCAGCCGCTCCCGGGTCATTTCCGTCACGACCGTGCCCGGCGCAACGGCGTTGACGCGGATGCCGTGGCCGGCAAGGCCGAGAGCCATGGATCTGGTCAGCGACACGACCGCCCCCTTGGACGTCGCATAGGGGACGCTGGTCGGCGTCGACATGGTCGCGCTCACGGAGGCGATGTTGACGATGGCGCCCCCGCCGTTTCCCATCATCAGCCGTGCCGCGGCCTGCCCGCACAGAAGGACGGACTTGACGTTGACCCGGAGCGTCTCGTCGAGGACGGCCTCAGTCAGGTCAAGGAAGTGGGCGGGAATGTTGATGGCCGCATTGTTGACCAGCACGTCGAGCCGGCCATGTTCAGCCCTTACCGCCTCGAAGACGGCGGCAACCGCCGCGGCCGAGCCGACGTCGCACGCCATGAAGGAGGCCCGGGGTCCCAGCGAGCCGATGGCGTCCTTGGGTTCGACACGGTCAAGCAGGATGGTGGAATAGCCATCGGCGAGGAAACGCCGGGCGCAGGCAAACCCGATGCCCCGCCCGGCTCCCGTCACCACCGCGACTCTTGAATCTACGCGGGAATTCATCGGCATGTCCTCCGAAAGTATGGCCTGCGTGAAGACCGGGCAGCGAGGCCGGCGGCGCCATCAACGCCGAAGGCCCCACACTTCAGCCGCGGCTGACGGGAGGCGTCGGAAGGGGAACGGACGAGGTCAGGCCGCCATCGACCGGGAGGATCACGCCCGTGATCCAGCGGGCCGCCTGGCTCGCCAGGAATAGGGTCGCATAACCCACGTCCCACCCCGTCCCCTCGATCTTCAGGAGGTTGTTCTCCCGGCGCTGCAGCCGCATCTCCTCCGACATGCCACGGGTTGTGACCATCGGCGTGAAGACGTTGCCCGGCATCACGCTGTTCACGCGAATGCCCGCCGGCCCATAGTGCGATGCCATGGCGGTGGTCATTCCCAGTACAGCGCTTTTCGTGGCGGGGTAACACAGGCTCGGATGTCCGCCGCGTTGCGCCACGATGGACGAGACATTGACGATCGCCGCGGCGGACGAACGCCGCAGCGCGGGAACCGCATGGCGGGCCATCAGCATCACCGACTTCACGTTGATCCGGAAGGCGTCGTCCCAGGCCTCCGGATCGACGTCCTCGGCGGTCCCGGCGGGGCCGACGATCCCGACATTGTTCACGAGCACGTCGAGCTGCCCGAACCGCTCCAGCGCGCCATTCACGATCTGCGCGCAGCCCGCCGGATCCCCCACGTCCGCGACCACCCCCAGGCCGGGAACACCGGTCTCGGCGATCATCGCCAGCGTGGCGTCGAGCGCCGAAGCGTCGCGATCCGCGGCCACGACGCGCGCACCCGCCTGCGCCATCAGCACCGCGATGGCGCGACCGTTGCCGATCCCCTCGCCGCGCGATCCCGCACCGGTCACGATGACGGTGCGGCCATCCAGCCGAAACGGGTCCTGCGCGGCATGACGCGGGGCCGCGTGATCGGTCTGCCGGGGGGTCAGAGGGTCGCCTCGCTGCCGAGGATCACCACGGCTTGACTGGACAGCATCCCGCCATTCCCCTGAGCGAAGGCGAGGTCCACGTTGGCCACCTGCCGCGCACCCGCCTCCCCGGCCAACTGGCGCGTCGCCTCGATGATCGTGAACAGCCCATACATGCCGGGATGGACACACGAGAGGCCGCCGCCATTGGTGTTGACCGGCAGCCGGCCGCCAGGTCCGATTGCGCCATCCTCCACGAAGCGGCCGCCCTCGCCCTTCGGGCAGAAGCCGGCATCCTCCAGGAAGAGAATGGTGTTGATGGAGAAGGCGTCATAGAGCTCGACCACGTCGATATCCGCCGGCTTCACCCGAGCCTGCGCGTAGGCGCGGGGCGCGGCCTCGGCCACGCCCGTCACCGTGAGGTCGGGCATGTTGGTGATGTCGCGGTGCGTGACGGCGGAGGCCGCGCCGAGCACGTAGGCCGGCTTCGGCGTGAAGTCCCGCGCCCTGTCCGCCCGCACCATCACGATGGCACCGGCCCCGTCCGTGACGAGGCAACAATCCCTGAGCCCCAGCGGATCGGAAACCAGGCGCGCCGCGAGGCAATCCTCGATGGTGAGGTCGTCCCGCATGAACGCTTCCGGATTGAGCTTCGCCCAGCCGCGCGCGGCCACGGCGACCTCCGCGAGCTGCCGCCTCGTGGTGCCGTAGAGATGCATGTGGCGCGAGGCGGCAAGCGCATAGGAGGAGATCGGCAGGAGCTGCCGGTAGGGTCCCTCGTAGGGAGACGGGCGGTTCGACTGGACCAGCTTTCCCGAGGCGGTGCGCTGGTTGGACCCATAGGCGATGAGGGCCACGTCGCACTGGCCGGCGGCCAGCGCCATCGCGGCCCAGGCGACGTGGGTCTGGAAGGCCGACCCGCCGGTGCGGTTGTTGTCCGAGATGCGCGGCTTGATGCCGAGATATTCCGACAGGGTCAGCCCGGAGAGATAATCGTCGGGCAGGCCGATGAACACGCCATCCACGTCTGCCGGCGTCAGGCCGATGCGCGAGAGCGCGGTCACGCTCGCATGCGCGGCGAGGTCCATGGAGCTGAGGCCCGGCGCCTCGCCCAACCCGTAGGTGGCATTACTGACAATTGCGGTTCGACCGCGGGGAAAGGTGTCGTCCACGCTCTCGATCCTATCCTCAGGTATTGGCGGGCTTGAACACGACGAGGGGCACTCCGTCGCGCTCGATGATGGCAGCCTGGACAGGCATGCCGATGCGGATGTCCTCGTTCTCCATCTCGACGACGGTGGACATCATGCGAGGCCCCTCGGCGAGGTCGACCAGAACGACGTTGTAGTGCGGCGTGGGCGGGCGCTGGCGCACGATGGTGCAGGCATAGATCGCCCCCCGGCCCGAGGCCTCCACCCACTCGAGGTCGGTGGCTCCCGTCCGAGGCTCGGCGACGCGGGGATAGAAGACGTACCCACCCGTCGACCGCGACCTGAGAAGCATCAGCTTCCCCTTCGAAAGAAACTCCATGTAGTCCTGGAGTGGACGAATGTATCCCATGAGGCCTCCTGTTCGGCCGTCGCGATTGCTAGAAAAAAGGGGTGAACCCGCCTCAGACAGCGAGAAGGGAGCGGCTGATGATGTCGCGCTGGACCTCACTGGTGCCGCCGAAAATCGTCACCGGTCGCGAGATCAGGTAGAGATGGTTAAGCTCCTCGAACAGCACGCGCGTGGGCTGGTCGTGATGTCCGGCCTGGTAGGGGGTCAGCACCTCCACCGCGTACTCCGCGGTGCGCTGGAAAAGCTCGGTGGACACAAGCTTCATCATGGAGAACTCGCTGTCGAGCTTCTCGCCGGCGACAAACCGCCCGCACAAGTCGGCATAGAGCAAACGCGCGACGTCAAGCTCGGACGCGAACCCCTTCATCCGGGCTGCAAACACGGGATCATCCGCGATGCCGCAGCGCTCCGCGAGGCTGTTCAGCATCTTCAGCGCGAGATCCGCGAGGAAGGGGCTTCCGATGCTGGTCCGCTCGAACTCCAGAAGAGACTTCGCGATGGTCCACCCCTCGTCCAGCGTGCCAAGAAGCTGCGAGGACGGCACCCGGACATCGTCGAAGAAGACTTCGCCGAACTCGCTATCGCCTGCAATATTGCGGATGCCGCGCCGCGTGATTCCAGGCGTCTCAATGTCTATGAGAAGAAAGCTGATGCCCTGCTGCCTGCGCTCGTAGCGCCCGGTGCGGACCAGGGTGAAGATGTGCGTTGCGTCCTGAACGAACGTGGTCCAGATCTTCTGGCCATTGACGATAAAGTCGTCCCCGTCACGCACCGCTGTGGTCCGCAGGCTGGCGAGATCCGATCCTGCATTCGGCTCGGAGTAGCCCTGACACCAGAAATCCGAGCAATCAAGAATGCGCGGCAGCAAAGTGGCCTTCTGCTCCTGCGTGCCATGACGCATGAGCATGGGGCCGAGCAGGGTTTCACCAAGGTCGAGCCAACGTGTGACACCAAGCCGTTCCAGCTCTTCGCGATAGATGAGCTGCTTGGCGAAGGACAGGCCCATGCCGCCGTGCTCTCGCGGCCAGCCCGGGGCGCGCCAGCCATGGACATTGAGCTTGCGCAGCCAAGCCTTCAGGGGGGCTCCGGCCAGCCGTCGCGCCGGACGCAGCATCTGCACATCGCAATGCTCTTCCAGCCACGCGCGCCACGCGGCCCGGAATTCGGCATCCGCCAGTTCCGACCGATGCGCCACGACGGAAGCGGAAATCTCTTCAAGCCGATTCACGGTCGCGTCCTCTGCCCTGGGTCGAGGTGGTCCGGTGAAGGCGCGCGCTGCCGAGCCATGCGGCCCCGGTCAACGCGGCCTTGTGGTAGAGCCCGATGTCGGCTTCATCGGAGAAGCCCATCGCGCCGTGCAGCTGAATGCCGGCACGGCTGGTTGCCACCGCCGCCTCCGATGCGCTCGCCTTGGCGGCGCTGATGGCTTCGTCTCCGGCCCCATGGGGACGACGAGCGTCCCGCAGCGCGGCCCGGGCCAGTTCAAGACCGATCTTCAGGTCCACCGCCCGATGCCTGAGGGATTGAAAGCGCGCGATCGCGCTGCCGAACTGGACCCGCGTCTCCATGTATCGCAATGAGATGTGCAGGCTCGCCTTGGCGATGCCGTACAGCTGCGCCGCCAGAGCGAGCTGGCCGCCGGCGATCATCCGCGCGGTTGCCCGCTCCACCTCGTCACCCCGAGCCAGAACCGCAGTCTCATCCAGGCGGACCTGCGCAAACGACACGGCGCCCATGCGGGTGCCGTCGACGAGCAGGACCTGCTCCACCTCCACGCCCGGCGACGCCGGCCCCACGCGCAGCAACGCGCTCGCCCCGTCGAGCACCGCCGTGACGAGCCATTCGCCCGCGCTGGCAATGGCCGGAACGCAGACCTTGCGCCCGCGCAGCACAAGGTGATCACCGTTCCGCTCGACCACAGCATCCCTTGGAAGAGGAGCGAGGTTCTCCGCGGCCTCCTGCCAGGCGACGGTCACAAGGCGCTCCCCTGCGGCGATACCGGCTGCGATCTCATCCCCGGCGCCCGGCAGGGCGGCGAGGAGAAGCGACGGCATCAGCGCCATGGCGATGAAGGGTTCGGGAAGGAGCGCGGCACCGAACGCCTCGGTGAGCACGCAGGCCGCGGAAGCGTCCATCCCGAGCCCGCCCTGGGCCTCGGGCAGACACATGCCGAGCCACCCCTGCTCGGCCATGGCGGCCCATATGTCCGGATCAAGGACCGGACCGCCCGCGCGCAGCCGCCCGCTGGATGCGCGCGCCGCAAGGAAGGCCTCCGCGCTATCCCCGAGCAACCGCAATTCGCTGTCATCGACCATCTGGTCGTCTGGAAGCAACATAGCCGTCACGTCTTTTCCGCCCCTCAGAGACCATCCGCGAGGACAAGACGGGATTTCGTCGTTGCGCGACGAAGATCTCGCGGCGCCCGATACGCATCCGACTCATAGAACTGCATGGCGACGTCCATCGATGGGAACTCGATAACGACGATGCGGCCGGGCTGTTTTTCCCCTTCGACAAGCCGTGTTTCGCCGCCACGAGACAGATAGCGCCCCCCGAACGCGGAAATCGCTGCAGCGGCCTGGGGCAGATAGGTCGACGCGGCTTCCGCATCGATCTGATCCACCTCGCAAATCAAATACGCCGCCATTCGCGTCTCCCTGCCTGCATTTCATGGAATGCCTCGTGCCACGACGTGTCGCGGCCGAATTATGAACAGTGATTTATTATGGGGTCGGGAATGTCAATGCCACGCCCGTCTCCAGGTCGCACGAACCTCAAAATGACACCATCGTGCAATCGATGGGGCGACCATTGACTTTATGCGCACACTCAACACCATCCTGCTCTCTGGCGAGATGCGGAGCAGCCGCCCCACGCCACCTGAGTGTCGCGTGGGATCTGCATTAAAAATGAATATATGTTCATAAATTTCTCAGATCGCCGATCGCTTGAGGCGGAACAGAGAGGGAGGATTCCTTGCAGAAGCCACTTCGTCGTAGCTTGGCGACCCTGATCGCATTGGCGCTGGGGGCGGCCGCTCCGATCAGCGCGGCCCGCGCCGCCGACTACCCGACCCGACCCGTAACGGTTGTGGTGCCCTATGCACCCGGCGGCCAGACAGACGCCTTCGCCCGCATCATGGCCGAGGCACTGCGGGAGAGCCTGGGCCAGCCGGTTATCGTCGACAACAAGCCCGGCGCGGGCACCATGATCGGCTCGGAATACGCGGCGAGGGCCGCGCCCGACGGCTACACGATCCTGGTGGCCACGCCCGGCGTCGTCGTCGCGCCTTCGCTGTACAATTCGACGAAGTATGATGTGGTCAAGGACTTCCAGCCCATCACGCTGGCCTGCTCGATTCTCATGGTCCTTTCGGTCAACCCGAACAAAATGCCCGTGAAGGACGTCGGCGGCTTCATCTCCGCGCTGAAGGCAAACCCGGACAAGTATTTCTATGGCACGGCCGGCGCCGGATCATCTCCTCATCTGATCGGCGAATGGTTCAAGAAGCTGACCGGCACGCAGATGACCCATGTGGCCTTCAAGGGAAGCGCCCCTGCCGTGACGGCCCTCCTCTCGGGACAGATCGACCTGATGTTCGATGCCTATGCGTCGCAGGCAGAACTTGCGAAGTCGGGAGGCATCAAAATTCTCGCCGTGACGTCGGATCAGCGCTCCGACCTGATTCCAGACGTACCGACGTTGAAGGAATCCGGCGTCACGGATCTCGTGGTGCTCCCCTGGACCGGCGTCATCGCCCCCAAGGGCCTCGACTCTGCCGTCACCGCTCGTCTGGACACCGCCATCCGCAACGCCCTGACCAAGCCGTCCGTCGCGGAAAAGCTGGCCAAGATCGGCCTTGACTGCAAGAAGCCGATGGACAGCGCCCAATTCAAGGCTTTCCTCGCGCCGGATGTTCAGATGTGGAAGAACATGCTGAGCATTTCCGGCGCGAAGCTCGAGTAATCGCTGGCGCCAAACCCAACGCTGACGAGGGGCTGCCCCCGCGCACCCCTCATGCTCCTCGGCGGAAGCTCAGGCCGCGCTCGGCTGCAGGTGCCCCGCCGCAAAACTCACCGAAGGCCCGCCTTCGCCGCAAGGCCGCACCAGATGGCGGGCAATTTCCTCCCGCACGATGGCGACAAAGTCGCTCTCCCTTTCCTCGATCACGTTCGTGCGGCCACCGAGCCCGACCACCAGCGGACGCGAAGTCAACTCCGCCGGCAGCCTGATGGCGATCGAGCCGAAATTGTCGACCACCCGGTTCTTGGAAACGCAATACCCGCGGCGACGGATCGCCGTCAGCTCGTTCAGCAGTTCGGGCAGGTCGATCCGCACCGCATCGCTGGATGCGTAGGCGTTCAGCCGGTGGACCAGACTTCGCACCTCCCCATCGGAAGAGGCCGCCAGCAGCACGCGCCCGGCTCCCGAGGACGCAAGCGGTCGCTTCATGCCGATCTGGATGTGGTACGCGATGGCGTCCGGCTGCTTCAGTACGTGAATATATTGCGCGAAATCGCCGTTGCGCGCGGCGATCAAGGCCAGTTGGCCGGTCCGACGATGGACCGCCCGCATCATTCGCAGGAGCGCCCCGTCCTCAAAGAGCGGCGGACTGATCCAGTTCCCCAGCAGGCCCACCCGGTCGGTCGGAAGGTAGGTGCGAGCCTTGGCATCGAACTGCAGATAGCCCATGGCAACCATGCTACGCAAAAGAGCAGCCGTGCTCGATTGAGGATATCCAAGGGCTTCCGACACGGTCACGACATTCGTCGGCTGCCGCACCTCGTCAAAGAACTCGAGGATCTCCAGCGTCCTGACGGCGGACTTGACGACATGGGCCTCATCGCGACCTGACGGCGAACCTCGCATCAGCATGGCATCCTCCCATTGGCGGGGCAGCTTGTCGCCGCCTCCACGTCTGTTGTTCGCTAGGAGAATGCAAGCGGGCAATAATGTCAAGATATTGACGGACACCCCCTCAGGAACCCCTTGCTGATCCTGCCGCAGCGCAGCGCAGAAAGGCAAAGAGTGCCCGAAAGACGGGTTGGAGATCCAACGGCCCCTCCGCCCCCAAGAACGGCGTCATCCCCCCGCCGGATTGCAGATCACGCGATAATTTCCACCCCCCTGCGAATAAGAAACGCCCGGTGGTGACTTCACTCTTTTCGTCCGATGATCCGTTGGATACCGCCGTCACGCCGAGTACCAAAGATCATGTCTCTTCCCTCGACAGAAGTAGAAGCCGAGATCCGCCTGAACATCGAGGGTGGCGTTGCCACGATCCTCCTCAACCGCCCGGACAAGCTCAACGCCTTCAACGACCCCATGCTGACGCTATGGGAAGCCGCCATCCGCGAGGTCGCAGCGGACGACGCCGTGCGGGCGGTGATCCTGACGGGGGCGGGACGCGCGTTTTGCAGCGGTGGCGACGTGGACAAGATGGGCAGCGCCGAGATGACGCCGCTGCAGGTCAAGGAGCGCCTGACAAAGGGTATCCAGCGCATCACCCACGCCATGGCTGCCCTCGACAAGCCGGCGATCGCGGCGATCAACGGCGTTGCGGCAGGCGCCGGTCTCGACATCGCCCTCATGTGCGACCTGCGTTTCATGGCGCTGGGCGCCAAAGTGGCCGAAACCTACTTCAAGCTCGGGCTCGTGCCGGGTGCCGGAGGCGCTCATTATCTGCCGCGGATCGTCGGGCCCGCAAAGGCACTCGAGATGTTCTGGAGCGCCGACTATGTGGGCGCCGAGGAATGCCTGCGCATCGGGCTCGTCAACCGCATCTATCCGGATGCCGAGCTCATGGAGCAGGCGCGCACGTTCGCCCGCCGCGTCGCCGCCGGCCCTCCGCTCTCGGCGCGGCTCATCAAGCGCGCGGTCTACCAGGGCCTCGACACCGACCTCTCCACCAGCCTCGACCTCGTTTCCTCCCACATGACCATCGTGCGGTCGAGCCGCGACCACGTGGAAGCCGTCGCCGCCCTGCGGGAGAAGCGCGCCCCGCGCTTCGAAGGCCGCTAGCCCTACCCTCCCGGAGTTTCCTAGCCCATGTCGTTCGCATACCCGGAACCGAAGCTCTACATCGACGGCGAGTGGACCGCCGGCTCGTCCGGCATCACCCGGCCGGTGTTCGATCCCGCGACGGAGGAAGAGATCGGCCGCCTGCCCGTGGCAGGCGCAGCAGATCTCGACAAGGCTGTGATGGCGGCGAGCCGGGCGCTTCCCGGATGGCGGAGCACACCGCCGCTCAAGCGCTGCGACATCCTCATGAAGGCGGCGGCGCTGTTGCGTGAACGAATAGAGGAAATCGCCTGGCTGACGACCCGCGAGCAGGGGCAGCCCATTGCGGATTCGAAGGTTCACATCCTGCGGGGCATCGAGATCATCGAATGGGACGCCCAGGAAGGCCGGCGGCTCTACGGGCGGATCATCCCGTCCGAACCGGGCCTGCGCCAGATGGTGGTGCGCGAGCCCGTCGGGGTCGTGGCGGCGTTCGCGCCCTGGAACGCGCCGGTGTTCACTCCATGCCGCAAGATCGCGAGTGCACTCGCGGCCGGCTGCACGCTGGTTCTCAAGCCCGCGGAGGAGACCCCGGCGAGCACGTTGGCGCTGGTGCAGACCTTCATTGATGCCGGGGTGCCGCCCGGCGTCCTCAACGTCGTGTTCGGCGACCCGGCGGCCATCTCCGAACACCTCATCGCTGCGCCGCAGGTGCGCCTCGTCACGTTCACCGGCTCGGTTCCGGTCGGCAAGCACCTGGCCCAGCTCGCCGCGCGCGAAATGAAGCCCACCATCATGGAGCTGGGCGGCCACGCCCCGGTCATCATCTGCGAGGACGCGGATGTGGAGACGGCAGCGACCCGCATCGCCGGCACCAAGTTCCGCAATGCCGGCCAGGCCTGCCTTTCGCCGACGCGGCTCTATGCCCATCGGTCGGTTTACGACCGCTTCGTGGATCAGTTCGCAGCTCTTGCGAGGAAGATCCCGGTCGGGCCGGGCGAGGCCGCGACGACTGCCATGGGGCCGCTCGCGAATGCCCGCCGCCTTGCCGCCGTCGATGAACTGGTGACCGACGCGGTGCAGCGGGGCGGGCGCGCGCTGGCAGGCGGCAGCCGGATCGGCAACACGGGGTACTTCTACGCTCCGACCGTGCTCGTCGATGTCCCGGAGGATGCCCGCATCCTGAACGAAGAGCCCTTCGGCCCGGTCGCCATCATTGCGCGATACGACGACGAGGCGGAGGTGCTGGCGCGTGCGAACGCCCTGCCCTACGGGCTCGCGGGCTACGTCTTCACCCGCTCAGCCGCCCGGGCGGACAAGCTCGCCGGCGCGCTCGAATGCGGCACGGTGGGCATCAACCATCTCGTCGTCTCCACGGTTGGCATTCCGTTCGGCGGCGTGAAGGAAAGCGGGCACGGACGCGAGGGCGGCGTCGAGGGCATCGAGGGCTACACCGTCAGCAAGACGGTCACGCATCTTCTGCAGTAAGCGGCGGAGAGGAAACATGTCGACACCTGCACCCCTGACCTGGTTCATAACCGGCTGCGACAGCGGCATGGGCTACGCCTTCGCCGAGGTCGCGCTGGAGCACGGCGAGACGGTCGTCGCCACGGCGCGCGACACGGCCAATCTCGCAGACCTGGTGATGCGCTTCGGCGACCGGGTCATCGCCCTGGAGATGAACGTCACACGGCCGGACCAGATCGCCGCCGCCGTTGCCGAGGCCCAACGGCGGACCGGCGGCATCGATGTGCTGGTCAACAATGCGGGCTACGGCCTGATGGCCGCCGCCGAGGAAACGACGCCCGACGAGTACCGACCGCTCTTCGATGTCAATTTCTTCGGCCTCGCGGAAGTGACGCGGGCGGTGTTGCCCGGCATGCGCAGCCGCGGGCGCGGGCACATCATGAACACGTCTTCCAGCGGCGGCTATTCGGCATCTCCGGGCTTCGCATTCTACGCCGCCACGAAGTATGCCGTGGAAGGCTTTTCGGATGCGCTCGCCCAGGAGGTCGCCGTCTTCGGCATTAAGGTCACGATCCTGGAGCCCGGATCGATCAGGACCCGGTTCGCCGGCGCCTCGCTCCAGCGTCCACGCCATCCCATCGCGGCCTACCAATCCGGTGCGACCAAGACCACCCTCGACCGCATGAACGCGCGGGATGGACAGCAGCCGAACGATCCCAGAAAGGTCGGGGAAGTGCTGTTGAAGATCGCCCGCATGCCCGACCCGCCGGGCCGCCTTCCGCTCGGCGAGGATTCCCTCGATCGCCTCCGTCGCAAGGCCGCGGCCGTCGCCAACGAGTTCGAGACATTCGCCGATATCTCGCTCTCCGTCGCCTTCAAGGCTTAAGCGGCGGAGCGCGGGAGGCTGCAGCCGGAAGCCAGCCTCAGGCCCGGCCACTGCCCTTCTCGGCAAAGGCCTTCATTCGGCGGGTACGTTCCTCGGTCCCGAACAGGGCCAGATTGGCGTTGCGCTCCAGGGCAAGGGCGGTGGCCAGCGAAGCATCCGGCCCGAGCTGGACGACCTCCTTGATCTGGCGGACCGCGAGCGGGGGCATCGCGGCAATGGAAGCGGCCAGCGCCACCGCGGCCGCCACCGCATCGTCCGCCGCGACTTCGCAGACAATCCCCATGGCCTGCGCCGCGCGTGCGGACAGGCGGTCTCCGGTGAGGAGATAGCGAAGAGCCCTTTGGCGGCCCGCAAGCCGCACCAGGCGCTGCGTGCCGCCCGCGCCGGGCAGGATGCCGAGCCGGATCTCGGGAAGGCCGAACACCGCCCCCTCGCTGGCGACCACCAAGTCGGCCGCCAGCGCGATCTCCATGCCGCCGCCGAGCGCATAGCCATCGACGGCCACCACCAGCGGCTTGCGCAGCGCGCCGAGGGTTCGCCAAAGCGGATGCTCGCGCATCGCGAGCTGCTCCTCGACGGTGACGGCGCCGAGTTCCTTGATGTCGCCACCGGCACAGAAGGCTTCAGGGGTGCCGGTCAGGACAATGACGCGCACGTCGCTCGCCCGCTCCGCATCCAGCAGGGCAGCATCGAGGGCATCCTTGAGCGCGCGACTTAAGGCATTGCGCGCCTCGGGGCGGTTGAGCCTCACGAGCGACACGCCGTCAGCGGGACGCTCGACCTTGACGATGGATTCCATGGGTCGGGCTCGCCATTTCGGGGAAGGGAAGGATCGTGGGAAAGGCGCGGGACGAACCACGTCCGGCAACGCCGGCCTGCTCCCAACGGACAGGCGGAGTATGGAGCCGGGCCCACGCGCCGTCATGCCCGACCGCAACCGATATGTGTTGATTATCCCTGGCCTGCGTCTTCGCGCTCCGCGGCTTTCGCAGGTTGCCGATAATGCGGCTCAGGTCCGCGCCGCCGACGGATCAGGCCTGCGCGGCTCCGGGCGGCGTGCCGCCTTCCTGATCCACAGCGAAAGTGCGTCTTCCATGCGACCGCAGATCTTCAAAACGCGGATCACCGAGCTTCTCGGCATCCGACATCCTATCCTGTGCGGAGGGCTCGGGCCGGGCGTGTCAGACGCCGCGTATGTTGCCGCCGTGGTGAAGGCCGGCGGAATGGGCTTCATCGTCTCGTCCGGCGAGACGGACTGGGTCGAGGAACAGGTGCGCACCTGCCGCGCGACGCTCGGTGATCTCGGCTTTGGGGTCAACATCTACATTTCGCGCTTTGACGAAGGCATCGAGCGGGCCCGCCGACTCATCCCCCTGCTCGCGGACAATCGCGTCTCCTGCGTGGAGACGGCCGGCGCCTCGCCCGAGCCGATCATTCCGGCGCTGCGGGAAGCGGGCATCAAGATCATCCATAAGGTGCCGGCCGTGAAATATGCGCGCAGCGCGGCGCGCCTTGATGTCGATGCGATCACCGTGGTCGGCGCCGATTGCGGCGGCCATCCGGGTGTCTTCATGATTTCCACCATGGTTCAGGCTCCGGTGCTGGCACGGGAGATCGATCTGCCGCTCGTCGTGGGCGGGGGCATAGGAACCGGCAGCCAGCTCGCGGCAGCGCTCGCCATGGGCGCGGATGCGATCGTCATGGGCACCCGCATGCTGGTGGCCGAGGAATTGTGGATTCACCCGTCCTACAAGCAGTTCATCGCCGAGAGCGACGGAACCCAGAGCGTGGTGGTGAAGCAGATCCTGCGCGATCACCACCGGGTGCTCGAAAATGACAGCGCCCGGGAACTGCTGGCGCTGGAAGACCGGAAGGTGACGGATTTCGACGCCTACCGGCCCCACGTCGCAGGCAAGCTCGCGCGCGAAGCCTACCGCACCGGCGACCGGTCCCGGGGCATGCTCGACTTCGGGCCGGCGGCCGCCTTCGCCACGTCGATCCAGAGTGTGGAGACGATCTTCGACGATATGCTGGACGGGGCTTGCGCAGCCATATCCAGAATGTCCGCCCTCACGGGTCGGCAGGCGCCGGACGCAGACGCGGTGGGGCGACAGATATGTGTCGATTGATCAAGAGGGCTTTACGAACACTGGCTGCGCGCAGCGCGAACACCTAAAATTGCCTCCGATCTATAGGAACGGAGCATATAGCCAGATGAATTCAACCGTATTTTCGTCTGGCCAGAAAGCATTCGCTGTTCCGAAGCCCGATCTTAAAGCCCTCATTGATCCGTCATCCATCGTGGTGATCGGCGCCTCGCCCGATCCCACCCGGATCGGCGGACGGCCTCTCGCGCAGATGCGCGACTATGGCTATTCCGGCTCCATCTACTGCATCAATCCCCGCTATCGGGAGGTGCAGGGCTTTCCCTGCTATCCCGATGTCGCCTCCCTGCCCGCGACGCCCGACGCGGCGCTGCTCTCGGTCAACGCCGATGCCGGCCTCGACGAGATCGAGCGCTGCGCCGCGCTGGGGGTGAAGGCCGCCATCGTTTTCTCCGCCGGCTTCGCCGAACTCGGCACCGAGGAAGGCATTGCCCGTCAGGCCCGGCTGAGGGATATCGCCGCGCGCACGGGCATGGCGATCATCGGTCCCAACTGCCTTGGCGTCGCCAACTTCAACAGCGGAGCCATCGCCAGCTTCAACCTGTTCGCCCCCCAGTCCGGCTCCAAGCGCGCGGCCATCGTGTCTCAGAGCGGGGCTCTGGCAGCCGCCATCTACGCCAGCGCCAGCCAGGCCGGCTTCGGCATCAGCCATGTGGTCACGACCGGGAACGAGGCCTGTCTCGACCTGTCGGACTTCATCGAATATTTCGCGGACGCTCCCGACATCGACGTCGTCCTCTCCTATGTGGAACAGGTGCGGGACGGCCCCCGCTTCCTTGCCGCGGCGCGGCGTCTGAAGCGCAACGGCAAGCTGCTCGTCGCCTACAAGGTCGGACGCAGTGCCAAAGGCGCGGAGGCGGCGCAGTCCCACACCGCCGCGCTCGCCGGCAACGACCGGGCGTATCGCGAGGCATTCCGGGCGGCGGGGGTGATCGAAGCGCGCAACGTCGCGGAACTCGTGGACATTTCCTACCTGCATCGCTTCGCCGCGGGCACCCCCGTGGGCGGCGTCGGTGTCCTCTCCGTGTCGGGAGCGGCGTGCGTCGCGCTCGCCGACGAGTTCGCCGAGGGAGGCCATCCGCTGCCGACGTTCGATGCCGAACTCCAAAAGGAACTGCGGACTCTCGTCCCTGCCTACGGCATGGTGGCGAACCCCGTGGACATGACGGCCAATGTGGTCAACGACGATGCCACCCTGCCGACACTGGTGCGTCTGGTGGGACGCTCGGATGCCGTGAGCGCAATTGTCACCTGCGGCTCAGCGAATGTCATGCGCAAGCCGTGGGCGGACATCGCGCGGGACCCCGAACGGCCAAAAAAGCTGCTCATTACCGTCGACACGCTGTGCAATGCGCGGGAGGAGGCGGAAGCCAGCGGCTTCGCCTATTTCAACGACATGACCCGAGCCGCGCGTGCCCTCTGTGCCTACCTCAGCAATGCGAAGGCAACAGCGGAGGACGCGCACATTCCGCCCTCTCCCGCTGTTCTGTCGGCGCGCGCCAGCCTCGCGCGATTGAAGGAGGCCGGACGTACCGCGCTGAGCGAGGTGGAGGGCAAGGTGCTACTCCAGGAGATCGGCGTCGATGCCGTTGCCGATCGGCTGGTCCATTCACCGGAGGAGGCGGCCGCAGCCGTGCTCGCACTCGGGGAGCCGGCGGTCCTGAAGCTCGTCAGTCCGGATGTCCTGCACAAGACGGAAATCGGCGGCGTCCGGCTGGGCGTGGTGGGCGAAGCGGCGGCGCGCGCGGCCTATGACGACATCCTCGCCAGCGCCCAGCGCCTGGCACCCGACGCCCGCATCGACGGCATCTCGGTGCAGCCATATGTAACCGATGGCGTCGAAGTGCTGGTCGGCTTCACCCGCGATCCGGTTTTCGGCTGGATGGTGACGGTCGGTCTCGGCGGCGTCTTCACAGAACTCCTGGGCGACGCGGAAACCCGCCTCGCGCCCGTCAGCCCCCAGGTCGCGGAAGAGATGTTCCGCAAACTCAAGGGCTTCGCGCTGCTTGACGGCTTCCGTGGTGCGCCGAAGGCGGACGTGGCAGCCGCCGCCCACGCCGTTGCGCTGCTTTCGCAGTTCGCCGTCGCTGCAGGCGACCTCATGAGCGAGTTCGAGATCAATCCGCTGCTGGTGCGCCCGAAGGGCGCCCTCGCCGCTGATGCCGTGGTGGTGCTCTCGCCCGAAAATTGAAGGCGCGCCGGGCGCAGCCTTTACAGACGGGATGGCAGATGATCGGAGGTGCATCATGATGAGGTGGGCCTTGGCCTCGCTGTTCGCCGCGACTTCGATCGCCTGCGCGGCAGCCGAGCCTGTAACCCTGCGGGTGGGGGTCTGCGCGCCCACGGTCAGCGTCAGCCTCGCACCGTTCGCGGTCGCGGAAAAACTCGGCTACAGCGAACGGGAGAACCTGCGCTTCGACTTCATCGTGGCGGGAACCTCGACCGATTGCGCGAAGTATCTGGCCACGCGCCAGTTTGACACCGCACAATTCTCCATCGAGCAGATCATCGCGATGCGTCTTCAGGGCGTCAGGATGACGACCTTCTACACATTCAGCCAAGGCAACGTCTACGGCATCGCCGTGCCGCAGGACAGCGCCATCAAGACCCTCTCGGACCTCAAGGGCAAACGCATCGGCGTCACGTCCATGAGTTCGGTCGGCGTGCTGAACGGGCGGGCGTTCCTCGCGACCGTCGGCCTCAATCCGCAGACAGACGTCGCCTTCTCCGCCGCCGGCACCGGCGCCCAGGCGGCCGCCCTGCTCAATCGCGGGCAGGTCGACGCCGTGAGCATGTTCGACACCCAGTTCGCAATGATCGGGAATGCCGGAACCCCGCTGCGGCTCCTCCCTCTCCCGCAGGAATATCGGGCGTTTCCCACGACCGGCTTCGTCGCGTTGGAATCGACGCTGCGGGACAAGCGCGCGGCCTTGGAGGCGCTGGGCCGGCTGTGGGCCATGGGCTCCGAATTCACCCAGGCCAATCCCGAGGCCGCCGTGCGGATGGCATGGGACTACTTTCCCCAATTGAAGCCCGTCGGCACACCCGAAGAACAGGCGCTGGCCAACGAGGTTGCCGTGCTGAAAGCGCGCCTCGCCAACTGGGATCTCGCTTTGGGCGGGGTCTCGGACTGGGGCGAGAGCAATCCGGCCCACTATGCCGCCTACGTCGACTTCCTGCTGAAATGGAAAATGATCCAGCCCGGCATTCCCCCCACCGATCTCTACACCAACGCTCTGGTGCCGGCCTTCAACCGCTTCGACCAGCAAGCCGTCCTGAAGGCCGCCGCCGACTGGAAGAAATGAAGGGTCGCCGAAGCGGGCCCTGCCGGGAACTGAGGAGCAACGCGATCATGATCGAAGCCGACGAAGACCGCGTGCTCTGCACGCGAGAGGGGCCCCTCGCCATTCTTACCCTGAACGAACCGAAGCGGATGAACGTGTATTCGCCACAGCTGCGCGACCAGCTTCTGGGGCGCCTGCGCGACCTGAACGATGACGACACCTGTCGCGCCATCGTGCTCACCGGGGCCGGCGGACACTTTTCGGCCGGCGGCGACATCGCGAGCTTCAACGAGCGCGACGCGCTGGCGATGCGCTCGCGCATGGAGCGGACAAGCATGCAGCTGGTCCGCCTCCTGATCGCCGGACGCAAACCCGTCATCACGGCCGTGGAAGGCAATTGCTACGGCGCCGGTCTTTCGCTGATGTCGGCCTCCGACTACGCCGTGGCGGCGCGCGACGCGAAACTGTGCTGCGCCTTCATCCGGATGGGGTTCATCCCCGATCTCGGAACCCTGTGGAGCCTGCCGCGCCGGGTCGGGCTCGGCAAGGCCAAGGAGCTGACGGCTCTGGCGAGCGTGCTGGACGGAGCGGAAGCCGGTCGCATCGGCCTTGTGGACGAAGTTGTCGAGCCGGGAGCAGCCCTTGCCGCCGCGAAGGCGGTCGCACTGCGTTTCGCGAAGGCCTCACCGCCCGCGATGGCCATGCTGAAGGAAGCCTTTTCCGAGGGCCTTGAGGCCGCGCTTCGCCAGGAGATCTCCTTTCAGCCCATGCTCGCGATGTCCGAAGAGCATGCTGAAGCCAAGCGCCGCTTCCTTGAGGCGCGAGACCGAAAGACGTCGGCGGAATAGAGGGTGTTTTGCCCCGCCGCTCCCGACACCGCACAAGGTCCGGGACGGGGCGCATGGATCGGCGCCCCCTCACCCCGCCAGGGCGACCGGGCGCAGGCTGGTGCCGACGGGGCCGTTGCCCCGCCCCGGCGAGGCGAACAGCCTCTGGACGCCGTCCCGGAGCAGGTTCGCAAACGCGGTTTCGTTGCGGCGCAGGGTCATCGACGTGCTGGCGATCCCCAGGGCGAAGCCCGGACGGGTGTCGCGTGTCACCGGGACCGATATGACGCCCCCGCCATGCGTCACCGCGTCCAGCGTCATGGCATAGCCGTTCTGGCGGATGGAATTGATGGTCCCCATGACCTCGGCAGCGTCGACCCGCCCCACGTCATCGACGGAGGCGTTGAACCGCCGTATCAGCTTCGCCACCTCAAGGTCCGAATGCATGCTCAGGAGCGTGCGTCCCGTGCCGGAACGCAGAAGGCAACGTTCCGTGCCAACGGTGATGTGGCGCCGGCCCGGCTTGGCGGCCTGAACCACCTGAATGAACTTGGCGTGCATGCCGACGCGCTGTGCCAGCACGACGAACTCGCCGCTCTCGGCGGAAATGCGCTCCATGAGAGAGCGCAATTGTCCACGTCCGAACAGGCTGTGGTCCATCCAGCTCCCGAGCATCGCGACACGGTAGGAGAGGGCGTAGGTCCGGCGCGGAGTCAGCTCCAGGAAGCCGAGCTCCACGAGGCTTTTCAGGATGACGCCGATGCTCGATTGCGGCGACCGCAGCGCTTCGGCCACCTCGACGATACTGACATCTCTTTGGACGTCATCGAAATATTCCAGAATTTGCGCGGTTCGTCCGGCCGATTTCACAACCGTGGACGGGAGCGACGGAAACGCGCCGATCCGCTCCTTGTCGAGCCTCTGAGCTGGAGGTCTGCCCATGAAACGCTCCTACTGAAACGCTCCTGTCAAGCGGACGGCAACAGTGGTCACGGTGCCCACAAGGTGTCAACGCGCGCGCCTTGATCCCACATATGTGGGCTTAAATCTCCTATCCCCGACGCGCACTTGCACGGCGCGGAGCCTCCAACCTTACTGCGCTCATGATCGAACCGGCGCGCGGAACTGGCAGCCAGGGCTTGAGAGAACAGTCATCGGACCGGCATGTCGGCCTTCCGACCTCCGGCTCTGCCATGGGGCGCTCCCTATGATCATCGGACTGGCAGGCCACATCGATCACGGGAAGACCGCGCTGGTCCGAGCCCTCACCGGCGTGGATACCGACAGGCTCAAGGAAGAGAAGGCGCGCGGGATCACGATCGATCTCGGCTTCGCCTACACGGATTTCCAGGATGGCCGGACGATCGGTTTCGTCGACGTGCCGGGCCACGAGCGCCTTGTGCATACGATGATCGCGGGGGCGTGCGGCATCGACAGCGTCCTGTTGGTGGTCGCAGTCGATGACGGAATCATGCCGCAGACGCGTGAGCATTTCGATATCATGCGCTTCCTGGGCGTGCGGCGCGGCGTATTCGCCCTGACCAAGGCGGATCTTGCAGACGCCACACGCCGTCAGCAGGTCATCGAAGAGATCCGCAGCCTCCAGGCCTCCTTCAGTCCGCAAATGGAGATCGTGCCGGTATCGGTCGAGACCGGAGAAGGGCTGACAGACCTGCGGGCGGCATTGGGCCGGCTTGCGGCGCCGTCGCGCGATGCATGTTCGGACCGGCGGCTGCGGTTCTCGGTGGACCGGAGCTTCACCCTCGCCGGTATCGGAACGGTGGTCAGCGGCTTCGTTGCTTCGGGCAATGTCCGGGGCGGGGATGAGGTTTGCCTTGCCTCCGGTCTCGAAGCGCGCGTGCGCTCGATCCAGATGGCCGGACGGCCGGTGCCCGTCGCCGGCCCCGGCGAGCGCTGCGCCCTCAATCTCACAGGCCGCCGAATTCGCAAGGACGCCATCGAGCGCGGAGACTGGGTGCTGGCCCCAACGGCGGCATGGACCAGTGATCGCGCAGACATCGAGCTTTGCCTTGCCCACCATCCGGGCCTGATGATCAAGGCATGGTCCCCGGTGCTGGCGCATCACGGCGCGGCCCAGATCCCGGGGCATCTGGTGCCGATCGAGCGTGATGAACTGCGCGCTGGCGAATCCGGACTGGTCCAGGTTGTGCTGGATCGGCCGGCGCCGCTGCGCCATGGGGACCATATCGTCCTGCGCGATGCCGGCTGCTCCCGGACCATCGGCGGTGGCACGATCGTCGATCCCCGGGCGCCGCGGCGCGGCCGCCGAACCATCCGGCGCCTTGCGCAGCTCGCCGCGATGCGCCCGGCCGATGAGGCGGAGGCGCTGGCCGCACTGTCGCGGATCGCCCCGGGCCTCGTCGATCTGTCGGCGTTCGCCGAGGACCGGGACCTGCCGATCGAGGAGGCTCAGGACGCCGCACGGATCGCGGACCTCGCGGTGCTGGAAGCCGACGGGCGGACCTTTGCCATCGCTCCCGCAGCAGACGCCATTCTTCGCGCGGCAGTGCTTGCACAGTTGCACGCCTTCCATGCTCTCGAACCGACGAAAAGCGGACTGAGCCTGGATGGCCTGCGGCGAGGTCTGCGTGAGCCGCTTTCCCGGAGCGCCCTGCTGTCTCTCCTGCGCGCCTGGTCGGTCGAAGGACATGTCCTCGTCGAGCGCGGGGAGGTGCGTTTGCCGCATCATTCCACCGGCCTTTCGGAGACGGACAGCAAGATCTGGTCAAAGACCTGCCATTTGCTGGAGATCGAGCCCATTCCAGCGCGGCTTGCCGACATCGCGCGCACCACCGGCCTCCATGAGGCTCAGGTTCGGCAGGTCTTCAAGCGGATGGCCCGGGCGGGCGCTCTGGTCGAGGCTGCACCGGACCATTTTCTGCCGCGCGCGACGCTGGTGCGGATGGCCGAGGCCGCGGTCAGCCTTTCCCATCGCGGGCAGGGTTTCACGGTTGCCGAGTTCCGGGACACCGTCGGGGTGGGGCGGAACCTTGCGGTCGCGGTGCTCGAATTGTTCGATCGCAAGCGCTTCACGGCACGTTCCGGTGATAGCCGACGAGCGCTGAGAGATTCATGCACGTTGTTCGCGGGGGCGGGCTCATGAGCCTGACCGTTGCAGGGAGGAGAGTCGCCCCCGGTGGGGTGTCCGGACTTCAAATCCGGGCAGGGCCGCATGGCGGTCCTGGGTGGGTTCGACTCCCATTCTCCTCCGCCATGTCCCGCCGGCCCGGCCGACGCCCGCGGAACCAGCGCCTGCTGGCAAAATGCCGAATTGCACAGGAGAAACCATGCGCATCGTGAATCCCAGCTATGCTCTTCTGCCCGCGACGCACAATCGCGGCGAGGTGGTGAAGGAAACGGCCGGGCTGTCGGAGTGGACATCCTCGCCCATCGCCCTCTTCAGCAACGGCAAGCCCAACAGCCAGGAACTGCTCCTTGGCCTTCGGGACCGCCTCGCCGAGCTTCGGCCCGTCGACAATGTGGATCTCGTCCTCAAGCCCGGCCCCAGCGTGGCGGCCACCTCCGCGATGATCGATGCGGTCGCCCAGAAGTACAGGATGGCGCTGGTCGCCCTCGGCGATTGAGGCTCCTGCTCATCGTGGAGTTTCCACGACAGCGTAGAACTTGAGAAACGGGGGGTGCGCAGCTGGGTCATCGTGACCGAGACGTTCCGTGGCCTCGTGATGGCGCAGGCCAAGGCCCGCAAGGTCGAACCCCGCTTGCTCGTGGTCCGGCATCCGGTGGGCGGGCTCAGTCCGGACGAGCTGTCCGAGCGCATCGATACGGCGTTCGGCAAGCTCAAGGAGGAGATCGGCCGTGGCTGAACCCGGGATGGGCCGCATGCAGATGTTGGACGACCTCGCCGCGCGGCAGACCTTCGATCTCGACCTCCGCGATGAGGAATGGACGGAGTTCGCCATCGCGCAGGGCTGGAGCGATGGCCTTCCTCTGGTCATCCCGACCGAGAAGGCGGTGGAACGCTTCCTTTCGGGTGCCGGGGAGGTTCGGGAGCCATGGGCTCCCATTTCTCCCCGGCAGGTTCTACCGACACCGGAGAGCCTGGCAGCGAACGCCGTCATGGCCGGTTGCCGCCCCTCGGACTTCCCTGTCGTGCTCGCGGCGCTGCGCGCCGTGCTGCAACCTGACTTCAACCTGCACGGTATGCTTGCAACGACGCATCCCTGCGGGATCGTTATCATCGTCAGTGGCCCGATCCGGACGCGGCTCGGCATCGCGTGCGGCAGCAATTGTTTCGGACAGGGCTGGCGGGCCAACCTGACGATCGGTCGGGCGCTCAATCTCATCCTGCGCAACATCGGTGGCGCAAGACCGGGGGAGATGGACAACGCCACCCAGGGCACCCCGGCGAAAATCACGTTCTGCTTCGGCGAAAACGAGGAACAGAGCCCCTGGGAGCCCTATGGCGTGCGGCGGGGCTTTGCCAGGGATGCCAGCCTCGTTTCCTGCATGGCCAGCGAAGGGCCGCACAACATCAACGACCACGGCAGCAACAGCGCCGAGGGCATCGTTAAGATGCTGGCCGAGGCGATCAGCCAGCCCGGCGCCAACACTATCTATGCGAAAGGCCCGTTCGCCGTGGTGCTGGGGCCCGAGCACGCCGCGACCCTCCATCGGGACGGATGGTCCGTCGAGATGATCCAGCAGGCCCTGTACCAAGGCGCGCGCGTGCACATCTCCCGGATCGGCGCCGACAACCGCCGCCACTACGAGCAGAACGTCCAGCATTTCCCGGTGGATGATCACTACACCATGGTGCCGTCGCCCGCCGACATCCACGTGCTCGTCGCCGGCGGCGCGGGCAAGCACTCCGCCTGGATTCCGAGCTTCGGATACACCCAGATGTGCTCCGCCGCGATCGACCCATGATCCGCATCGGCGAGGTCCACGCGCCGGTCTTCGACGCGGCGGCTCCGTGGCACGACACCCGCAGGGACATGGAGCCGCTTGGCCTGGGAGACGGGCTCCCGCTGGCAGTCCCGACGCGGGATGCCATCGAAGCCATGCTGGACGGCCGGGACCCGGACCGCAGCCTCGGCCCTGTCCCGCCGCTGTTCGGCGAGGCGTCCATGGGCAACCTGGCCTACCTCAGCGTGCTCGCGGGCTGCCGTCCGGGCGTGCTGGCCATCCTGACAGCGGCGGTCGATGCCATGCTCGCACCGGCGTTCAACCTGCTCGGCATCGCGACGACGACCGGCTCCGCAACGGTCGCCGTCATTGTCTCGGGACCGCAGGTCACGAGGCTTCGCTTCAATCCGGGGGGAAACGGCCTGGGACCCGGCTGCGCCGCCAACGCCACATTGGGACGCGCGCTGCAATTCGTCCTCGGCGCGCTGGGCGGAGCCCAGCCCGGCGTCGACATGGCGACCATCGGCCAGCCCGGGAAATATACCTTCGTCTGTGCCGAGAACCAGGAGGCCATTCTGGCGGCCCTTGCTGACCGGCAGGGAGGTGCGGATGGCGCGGACGTCGTCACGGTCGTGGGGGCGACCGGGACCATCGAAGTCCTGCCCCGTGTGTACCGCAGCGCGAGCGACATTCTGTTTCCACCCGTAGACGTCCTTCACGCGGCGAAATGCGCGGGACGCACCTCGGGCGAGACACGTCCCGATGACGTCGACATCCTCCTGCTCCCGCCGGAACTTGCCTCGCGGCTGCGTGAGCTGGGCCTGACGCGCGTCGAGGTCGAGACCATCCTCGCCGAGCGCGCCGGCTACGCCATCATCCCCGTCGTCACGGGTGGCGCTGGAATCAAGATGTGCGCGATCCCGTCCTGGCCGGGCGGATCAAGGCCGCAGACAGTGCCCGTGGCACCCCGGCGCGCGGCACCTGCCCTCCCCTGACGGCCGTGGCGGCCCGTCATGCCACCGGAGCCTGCGCTCGGGTGCCGGCGGGCTCCGAGGATGGGGACGGCGCGTGCTCGGAGAGGAAACGGCCGGCTTCGATGGCTGCCATGCACCCCATTCCCGCGGAAGTGATCGCCTGACGGAACACCGGATCGCAGATGTCGCCGGCGGCAAAGACGCCGGGAACCGAGGTCCGGGTCGACCAGGGGGCGACCTTCACATAGCCCGCCTCATCGAGGTCGAGCTGGCCGCGGACGAGGGCGGACGAGGGATCATGGCCGATGGCCACGAAAAGCCCGTCCGTGGGCATCTCTCGGGCCGTTCCCGTGCCGAGGTCTCGCAGACGCAGGGCGGTGACCACCGGGGTTGGATCGGTGGTGCCGACGATGTCCTCGACCACATGGTTCCACAGCACGCTCACGATGGGATTTGCAAGCAGCCTGTCCTGAAGAACCTGCTCGGCCCGGAACCTGTCCCGTCGGTGCACCACGGTGACTTTCGTGGCATGTCCCGTAAGGTAGAGCGCCTCCTCGACGGCGGTGTTGCCACCTCCCACCACCACGACCTCCTTGCCGCGGAAGAAATAGCCGTCGCAGGTGGCGCACGCCGAGACACCGTATCCGGAGAAGACCCGCTCGGCCTCCAGCCCGAGCCAGCGCGCCTGAGCCCCCATGGCGAGCACAAGCGTGTCGGCCAGGAACGCATCTCCCGCCTCCGTCCGGATCTTGAAGGGCCGCTCCGACAGATCAACCTCCGCGACGGCGTCGTAGACCAGCTCGCACCCGACGTGCTCGGCCTGCTCGCGCATCTGGTCCATCAGCCACGGGCCCTGGACCGCCTCAGCGAAGCCGGGATAGTTTTCGACGTCTGTTGTCGTGGTGAGCTGGCCTCCGGGGGTCAGGCCCGTGACCAGCAACGGGGCAAGCCCCGCGCGAGCCGCATAAATCCCCGCGGTGTACCCGGCGGGGCCAGAGCCGATAATCATCAGCCGAGACTGTCGGACCGTCGTCAATGATGACTCCCTTCCCTTTTCAATAACCATACGTCGCAACAGCGATTTCGGAAGGAAAGCTGGCCGCTCCGGACAATTGAACAAGCATCTGGGAAAAATGCCGGGGTGTGGGGGCCGCAATACCCGCCGGCAAAAGCCGCCGAACATGCGGCGCCGCACACGGGAAACCGCAGGAGAATGCGAAAAACGGTGCCGCCGTTGGTCCGCTCCCCCCGATGTCGTATCGGTCAGTCATCGCGCTGTGGCGCCAAAGTTCTGCGGGAGCATCGCTTGATCACCCAGGAAGCGTACCCGGCGTCGCAAACGACGCGAGAGATGCAGGACCAATCCGTAGCCGTTGCGGAAAGTGTCTTTGGAGATCTTGTCACGCGCGATGTGCTCGAGCAGGCAGAGGCGGGGCAGTTCCCGGCGGCGCTGTGGGCCGCGCTCTCCGAACTCGGATTTCAAGGCGCATGCCTGCCGGAGGCGGAAGGCGGCCTTGGTGGCCTTGCGGAGGGATTTGTGCTGTTGCGCCCGGCGGGTCGCTTCACGGTGCCCGCCCCCCTTCCCGAGACCATGGTGGCAGCGTGGATCCTCGACCGCGCGGGCTTTCCTCGCACGAGCGCCGTCCTGACATTCGCTCCGGCCCGGGAAGATGAGGCGCTTCCGCGGATCACGCCCTCGAACGCGGGTGGCTACCTGCTGAGCGGCGCCGTGAACGCGGTGCCATGGGCTCGGTGCGCCCACCTCGCGATGCTCGCCCTAGGCGATGGCATGCCCCAGAGCGAGAGCCGGGCTGGCCTCTTCGTCGTGAGCGTCGATCCCTCTGCGGCGCGTCTCGTAAAAGCCCGCAATGTGGCGCACGAGCCCCGTGACACGGTCATCTTCGATGCCGTCCCGCTTCCCCCGGAGGCCGTGCGACCGGCCCCGGCCTTCCTGACGCCCGGATGGATCGCCTGCTGCGGGGCTGTGATGCGGGCGCTCCAGATAGCGGGCGCGCTCGATGGCCTGCTCGACGGCACCGTCCGCTACGCCAACGACCGGGTGCAGTTCGGCCGCCCCATCGGAAAATTCCAGGCCATCCAGCAGATGGTCGCGGTGATGGCGGCGCATGTCGCAGCCGCCGGCATGGCGGCGGAGCTGGGACTGGCCGCGCTGGCGCGAAACGAACCGTTGGAAACGCTCGCAATCAGCGCCGCCGTCGCCAAGATCCGTGCAGGCGAAGCCGCCACGGCCGCCGCCGCCATCGCCCACCAGGTGCATGGGGCCATGGGCTTCACGCACGAGCACACGCTCCACTACACCACGCGGCGCCTCTGGGCCTGGCGCGAGGACTTCGGACGCGAGGCCGTCTGGGCCGAGCGCCTCGGCCGGCAGGGGCTCGCCGCCGGCGCGGACCATCTGTGGGCATTTTCCAGCAAGGCCTGACGCACGTGCATCCTCTTCATTCCCTTCTTTGGCCATCGAGCATCGCTGTCGTCGGCGCGTCCCCGGACATCGGCAAGATTCGCGGCCGTCTGCTCGCCTATGTGCGCAAGAGCGCCTTCTCGGGAGACGTGTTCCCGATCAATCCCAGCTATGCCGAGATCGACGGGCTGCGCTGCTTCCCCTCGATCGCAGCGGTCGGGCGCAGCGTCGACGTGGCGCTGATCGCTATTCCCGCCGAACAGGTGCTGGACGAACTGGAACGCTGCGCGGCGGCGGGCACGAAGTTCGCGGTCATCATCACGTCCGGCTTTGCGGAGGGCGGGGACGGCAGCGCCGAGGTCCAGGCTCGCATCGGGGAGATCGCGCGGCGCACCGGCATGCGGGTGATCGGCCCCAACGCCGAAGGCTTCTACAATGCCGTCGGCGGGATCATCGCAAGCTTCAGCCCGACGCTGGAGCACGCGCGCGAGCCGTTGCCCGTGCTGGGGACGCGCCGCGTCGCCGTTGTGGCGCAGAGCGGCGGCGTCGGCTTTGCCCTGTTCAGCCACGGGCGCCGCCTCGGGTTCGCGTTCAGCCATATCATCACCAGCGGCAACGAGGCTGATCTCACCCTCTCGGATTATCTCGACTATCTCGTGGACGACCCGGATACGTCGGTCATCTTCCTCTACCTTGAGACGATCCGCGACCCGGACGGCTTCGTGCGCGCCGCCCGCCGCGCCAGAGCCCAGGGCAAGCAGATCGTGGCAATCAAGATCGGCCAGAGTGCGGCCGGGCAGCGCGCGACCCTCTCCCACACGGCGAGCGTCGCGGGGTGGCACGTGGCCTATGATGCCATGTTCCGCGACCTCGGCATTCTGCAGCCGCTCGATCTGGACGAAGCCCTCGCGGCCGTGGCTCTGCTCCTCGCCGGGCGTCGCCCGCCGGGTCCCCGTGTCGCTGTCGTGACCGTGTCGGGCGGGGCCGGCGCGCTTGCCGCGGATGCCGCCGAGCGCAGCGGCCTCCTCCTGCCCCTGCCCTCCGCCCCCACGCGGGCGGCCATCGAAGGCATGCTGCCATCCTATGGCTCGGCGGTGAACCCGATCGACATCACGGCAACCGGCGTTCGGACAGGGGCACTCCTGCGCTCCATCGCCCTGCTGTCCCGCTCCGGCGAGGTGGATGCGATCATCATTGTGCATTCGCTGGGGGGCACGCACATCAACCTCGATCTCGCGGAACTCGCACGCGTCGTTGCGGACAGCCCGATCCCGGTGTGCCTCTATTCCTATGTGCAGCCATCCGAAATCTGGCGCATGGCCATGATCGAGACGGGCGTACCCATGGTCACCAATCTGCCCGGGCTCACGAGCGCCATCGCAAGGCTCGCCGGATTGCGGGCCGAGCCGGTGGCCGCCGACGCACCGGCACCTGTGCCCGAGGTTGCGACAGCGCAGCTGCATGGGGGGCGCTCCGTGCTGTGCGAGTACGAGGCGAAGGCCCTGCTGAAGCTCTGCGGTATCGATATTCCCCGCGAAGTGCTTGCGCGTGACGCGGAGGAGGCCGCAGCGGCCGCCGAAGGCATCGGCTTTCCGGTCGTGATGAAAATCCAGTCTCCTGACATCCCGCACAAGAGCGAGGCAGGAGGCGTGAAGCTCGGGATCGGATCGAAGGAGGCCGCGCGCGCGGCGTACGCCACGATCCTCGCCAATGCCCGCGCCTATGCCCCTGACGGCATGATCGATGGCATGCTCATCCAGGCTTCGGCCCCGGCAGGACCCGAGATCATCATCGGGATGCTCCAGGACGACACCTTCGGCCCCATGATGATGGTCGGCTTCGGCGGGGTCGCCGTCGAGCTGTTCAAGGACGTCGCCTACCGCCCGGCACCCGTCACGCCCGATGGAGCCCGCGAAATGCTCATGGCGCTGAAGTCGGCCCCCCTGCTCAGCGGCTTCCGCGGCCGGACGCCCCTCGATCTTGAAGGCTTATGCCGTCTCATTGCCCGCATCTCCGAGATCGCCGTGGCATGGCGCGAGGACGTCCGCGAACTCGAGCTCAACCCGGTGATCATGCACGCCGATGGATCCGGCTTCACCATCGCCGACGCGCTCCTTGTGCGGAAAGAGCAACCAGAGGTCGGGCCGCCGGCCCTCGCGGAGCAATCAAGATGAGCTTCAGATTTGATATCCCGCCGAACGCGCAGCACCTGACCGATCTGCGTCAGGAGGTTCGCGGCTTCCTCGCCGAGGCGATGCGCGACATTCCCGCGGAAGAAGCGGCGCGCTCCTGGCACAGCTTCGACCCCGCCTTCAGCCGGAAGGTGGCCGAGAAGGGCTGGATCGGCATGACCTGGCCCAAACAATATGGCGGGCACGGACGCACCGTCATCGAGCGATATGTGGTCATCGAGGAGTTCCTGGCGGCCGGCGCGCCGATCGGCGCGCACTGGACGGGCGATCGCCAAAGCGGGCCGCTGCTGCTGCGCTACGGCACCGAGGAACAGAAGATGGCACTGCTACCGGCCACCGCGGCTGGCGAACTGTTCTTCTGCATCGGCATGAGCGAGCCGGACGCCGGCTCCGACCTCGCCAACATCAAGACTCGCGCGCGCAAGGTGAGCGACGGCTGGTGCGTGAACGGCGCGAAGATATGGACCAGCAACGCACACCGCCGAAACTACATGATCCTGCTCTGCCGCACCGGCAGCAGCGAGGAGCGACACGGCGGCATGAGCCAGTTCCTGGTCGATCTGAAAAGCCCGGGAATCTCAATCCGCGGCATCCGCAACATGGCGAACGAGCACCATTTCAACGAAGTGGTGTTCACCGACTGCTTCATTCCCGACGCTGCTCTCGTCGGTGTCGCCGGGGAAGGCTGGAAGCAGGTGAACGCGGAACTCGGCTTCGAACGCAGCGGCCCCGAGCGCTTCCTCACATCCTACATCCTTCTGCGCGAGCTGGTGCGTCAGCTCGGGCCGGATGCGCCTGAACGGGCCCGGATCGCCGTCGGTCGGCTATTGGCCCATCTCGTGACCTTGCGCTCCATGTCGTTCTCCCTGGCAGCGGCCCTGGAAGCCGGGCGGGACATAGCCAGCGAAGCTTCCGTGGTGAAGAGCATGGGCAGCGAATTCGAGCAGTCCATCCCGGAAATTGCCCGTGACCTTGTGGATCTTCAGGCGCTCGTTCCGGATGATGAAATGGATCGGATCTCCCCCGCCGCCGCGAATGACACCGCGCAAACGTACGCGAGCGTTCTTCATCACGTGATGCTGCACGCCCCGTCATTTTCCATCTATGGCGGAACGCGAGAGATCCTGCGCGGGATCATCGCCAAGACGCTCGGCCTGCGCTGAGACAGCCGGACGGGGCGCACCGAGACATCACGAGGGGGGGCGGCCTTGCCCGCCCCATTTTTTATTTGAACACCCGCAGGCGGCCCGTGCTGGAAAGCCGCCCGCCAGCTGATGATCGACCTTCGTTCAGCGGTAAGCCTTGGCCTGCGCCTCGACCTTGGCCACATCGAACGTATTGAAACCTGCGACATATGCGTTTGTGAAGACTTCTGACGCATCTACGCCCGGCTTCACGATGTTCCACTTGGTGATAAAATCCAGATACCGCTTATAGGAAGCCGGGTTGTTCTCGCCCCAGCGGGTAACATGGCTTTTCTCAAGCTTCAGGTTCTCAAGGCGCGCCTTCAGGACGCTGAGGTCATCGGCCAGCGCCTGCTCATCCGATCTCCCGGAGGGCTTCGTCTGGGGATACTGCTCCCAGGTCATCCTGACCGCCGCGGCCGGGTTGGCCATCGCGAAGACCGTTCCCATGGCCCAGGCCCGGCCAATCGCTTCCGCAGTCTTGGGATTGGCCTGCAACACGCTTTCCAGGGCGACGAAGCCCGTTGTCGGCATGCCGGAAAACTCGTCCGGCACGGGCAGTTCCCGCATCGGCACGCCGGCATTCCGCACCAGGGCGAACTGGGTGTCGTAGGCACTCAGGGCATCGACCTGCTTGCTGCGCAGGAGTTCGGCCGTCTGCGCACCCTGGCCGACCACGACCGGGGTGAAATCCGTGGGCTGCAACCCCGCCTGCTGCAGCAGCGCGCGGGCAACGAACACGCCGACGGAGCTGAGCGACGTCACGCCGACCTTCTTGCCTTTCAGGTCCGAAATGCTCTTGATCGGACTGTCTTCCGGCACCGCTATGCCGTACACATTGCCCTGGTTGTGCGTATAGAAGGTCGTCATCTTCACGCCCTGCTGGCGCATGGTGACAATCGGTTCGATTGAGAACTGGGCGTAGGGGAATTGCCTGGTCGCGACATACTTCGCGCAGTCCGTCGCAGTGCCGGCCGCGACCAAGTCCACCCTGTATCCCTCTGCGGCGAGGTAGCCCATCTTCTCGGCAACAGCGAACGGGGCCACGCCCATGGTCAAGGCCGGCGTGCAAATGCCAATCTTCACCGTTTCCAGCGCAGGCGCTGCAGCCACATGGAGCGTGGCCCCGATGGCGACCACGCATGACGCGGCCACCGTCCAAAGGATGTTCTTCTTCATGCGACTTCTCCTCCCTTCTTTTCGGAACGGCTGGATGCATCCCAGAAGAGCATCTTTTTCTTTAGAAGGCGCAGGACCACACTGAATCCCAGCCCGAAGAAGGAAAGTATGATCAGGATTGAGAACTGCCCCGCCACGTCGAGAGACAGGTTCATGCTCTGGATCAGCATGCCAAGCCCTGCCTCCGCGCCCACGAACTCGGCGACGATCGCTCCGATAAGCGAAAAGATCATCGCCACCTCGATGCCGGCCATGATGTACGGGAGGGCATTCGGCAACTGGAGCATGGTGAAGATCTGAAGCGGGCTGGCGTTGAGGCTCTTCATGAGACTGAGGCGATCGGGGTCGGTGGAGCGAAGCCCGGCGATGGTGTTCACCATGAGCGGAAAGAAGGCGACGAGCGCGGCGCTGACCACTTTAGAGGTCATGCCCAGCCCGAACCAGATGACCACGATGGGAGCCAGAGCCACCTTCGGCATGGACTGGAACATCACGATGAACGGATAGAGGTAGAATTCCGTCCGGCGGCTCAGCGCGACGACCGTGCCCAGAGACAGCGCAAGAAAGACGCCGAGCAGAAAGCCGAGGAAGGTCTCCGCGAGGGTGACCCAGGCGTTCGAGATGTAGAGACCCGACTGCACGCCCCTGACCAACGCCACGGCGATGGCGCTCGGGGTGGGCAGGATAAAGGCGGGGACTTCGAAAAAGCGGGCCAGGAATTCCCAGCCAAGAATGACTGCCACCATGAAAAGCAGCCGTAGAACGTGATGCTGGATGCCGAACATCAATCTATTGCTCCGGTGGCGTTCAGAAGTTCGCGAACCTCGCGCACGTATTCTCCGAACAAGGGCGTATTGGCGACCGAAAGGTCGCGCGGCCGCGGAATGTCGATTCTGATATCCCTGACGATGCGGCCGGGACGCGGCGTCATGACGAGCACGCGATCAGCCAGCAACACCGCCTCCGTGATGGAGTGGGTGATGAAGATCACGGTCTTGCGGCGCTCCATCCAGATGCGTTGCAGCTCCATGTTCATGTTTTCGCGCGTCAGCGCGTCGAGGGCTCCAAAGGGCTCGTCCATGAGCAGCAGCTTGGGATCGTGCACAAGCGCGCGCACGATCCCGACGCGCTGCTGCATGCCGCCCGACAATTGCCAGGGATAGTGCCGCTCGAAGCTGGAAAGGCCGGCCATCGACAGCAGCTCGCGCGCCGTGGCCAGATGCTGCTTCCGGTCGAGCCGGAGCACGTCGATGGGCAACAGAACATTGTCCAGCACGGTCCGCCACGGAAACAGGACCGGCGATTGAAACACCACGCCTGTGTCGCGCCTCGGCCCGGTGATCGCTTCTCCCTGGATCTCGGCGGTCCCGGCCGTTGCGCGGTCGAGACCCACCAGAATTTTCAGCAGGGTGGACTTTCCGCAACCCGACGGTCCGACGAAGACGGTGAACTCTCCTTCGCCAACAGAGAAGCCGATATCGCTCAACGCGACCAGCGCTCCACTCCCGACACCATAACACTTGGTAAGACCGTGCACCCGAATGGCAGCCTTCGCGGTCAAGATATCCTCTCCTCCCGGGTGGGTCAGCGGTGGTTATTGCTTGCTTCTTGCGCCGGCGATCAGCCTGGTTGCCCATGGGGCATCGCACTGCATCCGCCGTCACTGTGAACGGCGCGGACGAGCATTGTCCAGCGCGTCCCCCGGCTTTGCTCCGCCTGCGGATTTTGCGCATGGATGTGGAGTTTAACGTTGCCGGAAGCCGCGAGCCCGGAACGCCGGACAATGCCGCCGGCGCTTGCGAACGGAGCCTTGTGAACACCACATGGCTGGGATTTACGCCGTCGCAGGACGCGAGACCTTGACGCGCAAACCCGCGATCGGATCCTTCTCCGACAAACGGGGAGAGTGAAATGCCGAAGTGCACTGACGGCCATTTCGAGGTGGTCTGGCCGCGCGGAGAGCGCCGCGGCAGTCTCAAGCCGCTGGCGCCCCGCACGTCCGATCTGTCGGGTCTGAAGATCGTTCAGCTTTGGGATTATCTCTTCAAGGGCGACCGCATCTTCCTTCAATTGGAGCAATTGCTCCGGGAGCGGTTCCCGGGCGTGGAATTCATCCATTGGAGGGAAATCGGCAACATCCACGGAAACGACGAGCAAGCGCTCGTTGCCCAGCTGGGAAGCCGGCTCACCGCGCTCGGCGCGGTCGCTGCCATTTCCGGTCTGGGGTGTTGAGGGAGTTGCACGCCCGCCGTGTTGCGGGCCAGCGCGGCGTGTGAGGCTGCAGGCATCCCGTCCTCGACACTGGTTTGCGAGGGCTTTCTGCAACAGGCAGCGTTCACCGCGGTCGGCCTTGGCATGCCCAACCTTCCGGTTGCCGCGATCCCTGGCCACCCCGGCGTGCAGAGCGACGAAGAGCTAGCACGCAACATTGCGGACGTGACCTTCCCGCAGATCGTGGAAAATCTCACGCGACAGCCCCAGGCGGCCGTCCTGTCCACCGAGCCCGCGCAGCGATCCATCGTGTTCGCCGGATCCTTTGACGCCGTGAACACCTGTTTCGAGGAGAACGAATGGAGCGACGGCCTCCCCGTCGTCCCGCCGACCCTCGACCGCGTGGAGGCCTTCCTCCGCTTTACGGATCTGGCGCCGGACGCGAGCCTTGGCGTGATGCTCCCGGACCAGCGGAATGCCAGCGTGTGGAGCGTGGCGGTGAACGGCGTGATGGCGGGCTGCGCCCCTCGTTACATGCCCGTGCTGCTGGCCATCGCCGAGGCCTTGTGCGATCCCGAATATGGCGTCGAGCACAGCGGCAACACACCCGGCGCAGAAACCCTCATCGTCGTCAATGGACCCATCATCAAACAGCTCGGATTCAATTTCGAGCAGGGGGTGATGCGTGACGGCTTTAGGGCGAATACGTCCGTCGGACGGTTCCTCCGTCTTCTTCTGAGGAACGTCGCAGGCTTCCTGCCGCACAAGACCGACAAGGCGACCTTCGGCGGCACATGGCGGGTGGCGATCGCGGAGAACGAGGACGTGCTCGCGCGCATCGGCTGGGAGCCGATGAGCGCGGAGTTCGGCTTCAGCCGCGGCGAGAACGTGGTGAGCCTTGCTCGCTACACCGGCGGCGACGTGATCGTCTCGGTCAACGGCGACACACCCGAGGCGATGCTGCCCTACATCGCGGATGCGATCCTCCGCCAGACCTCCTGGCAGATGACCTTCACCATGAGCGCCACGTTCGGGATGTTGCGGCCGATGCTGCTCCTCAGCCCCATCCTGGCGGAGCGCCTTGCCGGCGCCGGCTGGTCCAAGCACGACGTGAAGCGCTATCTGTTCGAGCATGCGCGCATGCCTGCCGAAAAGCTCGAACGCCTGATGCGCGACTGGACGAACCACGTGGATTGCGATCTCGCCGCCCTGGCACGGCTCGGGAAGGTCCCCAAATCATTCCACGCATCGGACGATCCCGGACGGCTCGTGCCGCTGGTCTTCCACCCGGACGACTTCACCATCGCGGTGACCGGAGACCCCATGCGGACGAACGCCTATACGCTCTCCCACAATGGCACGCTCGGCTATCCGGTGGGAAAGCGCATCCTGCTGCCCCGTGCCTGGGACGATCTGATCGCGGGTCGGGAGGCATGAGGCGGCGAAGCGACGCGAGGAACCTTCCGGCATGACCATGCGCAAGCGCCAGGCTCACGATGTGGCGGTCATCGGCGGCGGCATCGCCGGCCTGACTGCGGCCTGGCATGCCGCGCAGACCGGCATGTCCGTCGTCCTCGTTGAGGCGAGCCCCCTGTTTGGCGGGCAGGTTGCCACCCTGGACCGGGTCGATGGCTTCCCATCCATCGCGCCCGTCTCCGGCCACGGTCTCGCTGCGAGCCTGCTGGAAGCGACGGTCCAGTCGGGCGTCACCCTCGTGGAGGCGGATGTGATCGCGATCGAGCAGGAAGGCGCGCTGAGGCGGGTTGCCACTGTAGCGGGCGCGCATCGGTGCCGCGCGGTTGTCGTGGCGAGCGGGTGCCGCAGGCGCCTGCTGAACGTGCCACACGAAGCCTCTTGGGCGGGGCGCGGGCTTTCTCATTGCGTGGCCTGCGACGGAGGCTTCTACCGAGGGCGCGATGTTCTGGTCGTCGGCGGCGGCGATGCCGCATTTCAAGCCGCGGCCGCGCTGGCCGACATCTGCCGAGAAGTGGCCGTCGTGGTCCGGGGAAATGCCCGCGCACGCCGCGCTCTCGTTGATCGCGCCACCGGCAAGGCAAACCTGCGCTTCATCTGGGGCATGGAGGTCGATGCCCTGCTGGGTGATGACGGACTTTCGGGCGTCCGCCTGCGTGATTGCAGCAGCGGGCGACTGGAGGAGGTGGCCTGCCGTGGAGTGTTTCCGCTCATCGGCGGCATCCCGAACAGCGCATTCCTGCCCATGGACGTCGCCCGCACGGACACCGGCCACGTATGTGCAGACGACGGTTTCGCCACCACGTCGCCGGGCATCTGGGCAATCGGTGCGGTGCGGGACGGATACTGCGGCGAACTTGCGGCCGCAGCAGGCGAAGCCGCCGCCGTCATCAAGGCGATCGCGCCCCGCTTCCGGGACTAGTGGGCGTCCAGTTCAGCCAGCGACAGAGAGAGCGCCCGAGGATCTGTGCACGCTCCGGTTCGCTGAGGCCCGGCAGGGCCTCAGCGAAAAGATCGATGCATTGGCGGTAGGTGCAGGGCAGGCGCGTGAGGTCCGATCCCCAGAACATCCGCTCGGCCCCGAAATGATCGCGGACCCTCAGGAGATGACGGTGCACGCGGGGGAAGGGATAGGCATCCCGCGTGTTGCAGGGTGTTGCCGAAGCCTTCACCGAGACATGGGCGAACCGGCTGAGGGCAAGCATATCGTCAAGGTCGGCAAAGCCCGCCTCCTCCTGGCCGCCGATCGGTCTCGCCAGATGGCAGACCGCGATCCTCAGCCCCTCATAGCGCTCGGCGACCGGCTGGAGCGCACGCGCCATGCCGGGCACGGAAATCATGACGGGTGCGCCGGAGTCTTCGAGGGACCGCCACAGCCATGAGGCAGACGGGTCATCGAGATGGCGGCGCAACGCCGGCGTGTGGAAGGTGAGCCTGAAGCCGGAGAGCCCCAGGTGATCGCGCCAGCCGGCCACGAGGTCCCGCGCGTCGGGCGCATCCAGTGCGAGGCGGCCCATGACGGTGAAGCGTCCGGGGTGCGCGCGGGCGGCAGCGAGGGCGAGATCATTCCTGTCACCCTCCCAGGTCGGCGGAACGAGAACCGCGCCGGCGACACCCGCCGCATCCATTTCGCAGAGCGCATCGGACGGCAGAAACGGGGCGCTCCTTTGAGGATGGCTCATGCGCTCGGCCGGCCAGGGGCGATCGGGTGTTTCCGCAGCCCAGACATGGATCTGGCTATCGACGATCACGGCGGGTGCTCCAGCGGCAGGAAGAGCCTCATTGAACAAGCCGCGCGCCCGCCCCCTCAAGCCGTCGTGCCATTTAACCCAGGAGGATGGGACAAACCGCCTTGCTGCAACGCAGCCTCGGGCCTACCAGCGCAGGTGTACCCACGGACGAGGGACGCACCCGTGTCAGCCGATCTGCATCGCCCGCGCGTGCTTTACCTTGCGACCGTCGATGAGCGCATGCGGGCGCTGCTGTCGCGGCGCTGTCCGGATGCATTCGATCTCGTGCTGCCCGATACCGCTCAGGCCCGCGCGGAAGCCCTTCCCACGGCGGATGCCATCGTGAGCGGAGGCGAGCCGGTGGACGAGGCGACGCTGAGCCTCGCTCCCCGCCTCAAGCTGGTGCACATGGTCGGGGTCGGCTGGCATGACCGCGTGGCCTGGGAGGTCCTCAAACGTCGCGGCATCGCCCTCGCCTGCTGTCCGACGGCAACGGCGGACGCGGTGGCCGAGCATGCCTTGATGCTCATTCTCGCGGCGCAGAGACATCTTTCGCACGCCGATGCCGCGATGCGACGAGGCGAATTCCTACACGTCGAACTGCGCTCCGTATCCCACGTGCTCCGCGGACGCACGGTCGGCCTCGTCGGCATGGGCCGCATCGCTCGGCAGCTCGCAAAGCTGCTCCGCGCCTTCGATGTCGAAGGCCTCTGCTACTCCCGCTCGGCGCCCGATGCCGCCTGGCAAGAGACCGGATTCCGTCACGTCGCGCTGGATACGCTGCTTGAGACGAGCGACATCGTAAGCCTCCACCTGCCGGGGACGCCGCAAACGCGGCACATCATCGGACGGCGGGAGTTGATGCGGATGAAGCCCGGTTCTTTCCTCGTCAACACGGCGCGCGGCCTGCTCGTGGACGAGGAAGCCCTCGTTGATGCGCTTCGCAGCGGGCAGCTTGGCGGCGCGGGCCTCGATGTGTTCACCCAGGAGCCCCCCTCGCCTGCATCTGCCCTGTTGCGGCTCCCCAACGTGGTGCTGACCCCTCACATCGGTGCCGGGCAGGTGGAGACGACCGAGAAAAAGGCCGACTTCATCTTCGGCAACATCCGCGGCTTCTTTGCGGGCCAGCCCTTGCTGGAACAGGTTCCGCTGTAGCCCTCGCGGGCCGGAACCGCCCTGCCCGTCAGCGCCGCACGAACGTCCACTGATGCCCGGAAAGATCGCGATCGATCTTCCCCAGACGCTCCAGATGGTGCAGATGCGCCAGGGCTTCGCTGAGGGCGAAACCGAACTGCTCCATCGGCAGGGGGCGGAACAGCACATCAAGCGTGTCCATCGCCGTCCGCGGGACCGCGCAGAAGTCCAGCAACATCGAGAGACGGTCCGCGTGATGCGCCCGCAGCGCAGCGATGCGCGCATGCAGTCCGTGGAATGGCTCGCCATGGGACGGCAGCACGAACGTGTCCTCGGGCAATGCCTCGAACTTCTCGAGAGACAACAGGAACGCCCCCAGCGGGTCGGCGCGCGGATCGGACGGATGCGTGCCGATATGCGGCGAAATCCGCTCAAGAATCTGATCCGCGGCGATGAGGATCCGGCGCTCGGCGCTGTACAGGCAGACCATCTCCGGGGCATGACCCTCGCCGATCATGACCCGCCACGCGGTACCCGCGAGGCTGACCCTCTCCCCCTCCTGGAGCCGGTGATATCGGCGCGGCAACGGTCCCACCCATTGGTGATAGAAAATGCCACGCTGCTCCAGAAACCCCAGAAATGCCTCCGGAGCGCCGCATCGACCGAAATGCGACACGAGCTGGGGAATCACCTCGTCCGGCCGCTCATTCAGCAGCAGACGCGCCTGCATCCACTCCACCCGGCTCATGTGTATCTCGGCACCAGTACGCGCGTGGAGCCAACCGGCGAGACCGACGTGGTCCGGATGGAAATGGGTGACGAGAAGCCGGTCAACGGGCCTGCCGCCGAGCCGCCGGTCTGCCAGCACGCGCTCGTAAAGCGCGCGGGTCGGCGCATCGTCAACACCGGAATCGATCAGGGTCCACCCGTCAGGGCCGGGGAGAAGCCACGCATTCACCTCCCGCGGCGGGAAGGGCAGCGGCACCTTCACGCGCAATAAATCGGGTGCCACCGTGCTCAGGCCGTCCGCCACAGCCGCTTCCACGCCGAGTATCATCATGCATTCCTTTCGGCCCGAGCGGTGCTGGATCCGTCAAACCCACGCGTACCCGAACACCGCGCGCCCGGCCAGTCCGAACGCGGGCCTCCCCATTGGTTTCCGGAAAGGGCATTCGTCGCCACTACGACGCTCCAGAAGGCGATAATCCACATAACCGCGCTGTCGGGCACGCCCATTGTCCAAGGGCCTACATTCCGTCACGGCGACGGGCCGGGCTCCCCCGCCATGCGAGAATGGCGCGGGCGCGCTTGCGCACGGGTTCGTCCACCATGGCACCGCCGACGCTCTGCGCCCCGTCCCCGCTGGCGAGCACCGCCTCGGCCCAGGCGATCTCGGCCGCGCTGGGCCGGAAACCTTCACGGATGGCAGCGATCTGATGCGGGTGGATGGCGAGCTTTCCGCGGAAGCCGAGGGCACGGGCATGCTGCGCATCCTGCTGCGCAAGCGCGGGGTCGCGGATATCCGTGGTCACGCCGTCCAGCGGGGGCGTGCACCCCGCGAGGCGGGAGGCCAGCACCAGTTCCATGCGCGCCGGAAGCAGCGGCTCGCGCTCGTGCGCGCAGCCAAGGTCGGCGCAGAAATCCACCGAGCCGAAGGCAAGACGCCCCACCGCCGGGTGCGATGCGACGGCGCGGGCAGCCGCCAGCCCCGCCGCGGTCTCCACGAGAGCGACGATGGGGATTGACGGCCCGAGCACCGCAGCCGCGGCATCGAGCTGTTCGCCCCGCTCCACCTTCGGCAGCATCACGGCCGTCGGCGCAAGACGCGCGACGGCGGCGAGATCCGCGTCGTGCCAGGGCGTGCCGGCGCCATTGACGCGGACGATGACCGGCAATTCCGTGAAGTCGCGTCGCAGGCCGGCGCGTGCCGGCGCCTTGGCGTCGGCGGGCACGGCGTCTTCGAGATCGAGGATGACGGCATCGGGCCGCGCCGCTGCCGCCTTGGCAAACCGCTCCGGCCGGTTCGCCGGCACGAAAAGGGCAACGCAGAAATCGAGGTCACTCGCCATCACCAGTCCGCCCGCGCGCTCATGGAAACAGGGCCCCCCGGCACGGCACTCCACAGCTTCAGACCGCCATCTTCCGACTGGGCATGAAGCACGAGCGGCGTACCCGAATAGGCCGGCGCCAAGCCCCGGAAGGAGAAACGCGACGGCGGCGCGCCGTGGATCTGTTCCGCGAAGCGGGCCAGCAGCGTGGCCTGAAGAGGTCCCTGCACCACGAGGCCGGGATAGCCCTCCGTGCGCGTCGCATAGGGCAGATCGTAGTGAATGCGGTGGCCGTTGAAGGTCAGGGCCGAATAGCGGAACAGGAGCACCGCAGAAGGATCGATACTCCGCCTGTGCTCTCCCTCCGCAGCCGGTGCCCCACCCCGCGCCGGCCCCGCGTCGGCAGCGGGGTGATCGCGATAGACGATCTCCTGCGTCTCGGACAGCACAGCGCGACCGTTGGCGCTCACCTCATGGCAGACAGTGACGAAGCAGAGCAGACCGCTGCGCCCCTCCTTCACGGAGACATCCGCGATGCGCGATATGCGGCGCACCGCGTCACCCGCCAAAATCTCCCCATGAAAAACCAAATCGCCGCCAGCCCACATCCGGCGCGGCAATGGAACGGGCGGCAGAAACCCGCCACGGGCGGGGTGGCCGTCCGCTCCCAGCTCCCCCATCGGCACCGCCGGCGGCGCAAGGCACCAGTGCAGCATCCGGGGGGCGGTCGCAGATGCCTCGGCCGTGCCCCTGCCCTCGTCAAACGTCGCGCGGAAGCGCTCCGCGAGCGCGTGCGTCACCACTTCTTCCGCGGTCTCCTCGCGGCCGATCCAGCTGCGCAGAAGGGCAAGATCAAGCTGCCTGACGTCGGTCATTGCCCCTCAGGTCTCCCTTTCCTGGTGTCCCGCCCGCCCAAGCCGGCGGGAAAGGCTTTTCACTCGCCCGTGTTCCGAAACCGCGGCTTGCGCTTCTCCATGAAGGCGGTCACGCCCTCCTTGGATTCGGCGGTTTCGTAGTAGAGCGCAAGCGTCTGCATCCCGAGGGCGCTGATGCCGCGAATGGATTCGGAATCGGCATTGAAGGAGCGCTTGGCGATGGCGATCGCGGTGGGACTCAAGGCGAGAATTTCTTCGCACCACCGGGCCACTTCCGCATCGAGTTCGGCCGCCGGCACCACGCGGTTCACCAGCCCCATCTCCAGCGCGTCCTGGGCTTTGTAGCGCCGGCAGAGATACCAGATCTCCCGCGCCTTCTTCTCACCCACCGTGCGGGCGAGAAGGGCGGTCCCGAAGCCGGGATCCACCGAGCCGACCCTCGGCCCGACCTGCCCGAACTGCGCGGTCTCCGACGCGATGGCGAGGTCGCAGCACGTCACCAGCACATTGCCGCCGCCGATGGCGTAGCCGTTCACCCGCGCAATGACGGGCTTGGGCATGTCGCGGATGACCGTCTGCAGGTCTTCCACCGGCAGGCCGACAAGACCGCGGCCGTCATAGCCGCCGTCGTGGGCCGACTGGTCGCCACCGGTGCAGAACGCCTTGTCGCCTGCGCCGGTGAGTACGATCACGCCCACGGACTTGTCCCAGCCGGCCCGGTTGAAGGCGGTGATGAGCTCCTCGCAGGTCTGCCCCCGGAAGGCATTGTACTTGTCCGGGCGATTGATGGTGATGCGGGCGACGCCCCCCGACGCCTCGTAGAGGATGTCGGTGAAACCGGTCATGTGGAACTCCCTGTCCGTGCGAGATGAAGCTGCCGTATTGGCCGGCAGCCCTGGGGATTGCGGAGGGCGACGGATGCGCCGCGCTTCAGATCCGACCCTTTGCGGCGAGCTGCTCGGCTGCGTGCGTCCTCAGCCTGAACTTCTGGAGCTTGCCGGTCGCCGTGCGGACCAATGGCTCGAAGAGCACATGGCGGGGACATTTGTAGGCGGCGAGCCGCTCGCGACAGTAGCGGATGATGTCGGCTTCCGTGATGCCGCCCGGCGCGCCAGGCTTCAGCTCCACGACCGCACAGGGGGTTTCGCCCCACTTCGGGTCCGGTACGGCCACCACGGCTGCGCCGGCCACCCAGGGATGGCTGTAGAGGGCTTCCTCGACCTCGATGGAAGAGATGTTCTCTCCGCCCGAGATGATGATGTCCTTGGAGCGGTCCTTGACCTCGATGTAGCCGTCATCATGGATCACGGCGAGGTCGCCGGTATGGTACCAATCCTCCGCGAACGCTTCCTCGGTCGCCCTGGGGTTCTTGAGGTAGCCCTTCATGGCGATATTGCCGCGCATGAATACCTCGCCGATGGTCTGACCATCCCGGGGGACGGGCTGGAGCGTCACCGGGTCACCCACGATCATTTCATCGGCGAGGACGGCGCGGACGCCCTGACGGGCGACATGCTTCATGCGCTCGTCGATATCGAGGTCGTCCCACGCCTCCTGCGGCTCGCACAGGGTGGTCACCCCGTGCATCTCCGTCATGCCATAGAGGTGGACCACCTCGAAGCCGAGTTCAGCAAGCCGCTTGAACACCGGCGCGGGCGGCGAGGCGCCGCCCGACAGCACACGGATTGGAGCGGCGGGCCGCGTCCAACCTGACGGAGCGCCATCGGCGAGGAAGCCGAGCACGATCGGAGCGCCGCACAGAAGCGTGACGCCGTGTTCGGAAATCGCCTCGTACATGCCCTCGGCGGAAACCTTGCGCATGCAGATCTGGGTGCCCCCCACCGCCGCCAGCGCCCAGGCGAAGCACCAGCCGTTGCAGTGAAAGAGCGGAAGCGTCCACAGATAGACCGGACGCGCGCCGGTCATGCGCCCGTTGATGATCTGGCCGAGGGCGTTCAGGTAGGCCCCCCGATGGTGATACACCACACCCTTGGGATCGCCGGTGGTTCCCGAGGTGTAGTTAAGCGCGATGGCGTCCCACTCGTCCTCCGGCCAGCGCAGCTCGGCGGAGGGATCCCCGGCGGCAATGAACGCTTCGTACTCGGTGTCGCCGAGAAGGGGGAAGTCGGCGCCGGCCGGATCGTCAATATCGATGACGCGCGGCGGCGCCTCCATCAAGCGCAGAGCCTCCTTCGCCACCGGCGCGAGCTGCCGGTCGACGAGGACGATCCGCGCCTCGCTGTGCGCCAGGATGAAAGCGACCGCAGGCGCATCGAGGCGGCTGTTGAGGCAGTTGATGACGGCGCCTGACAGCGGGATGCCGAATTGAGCCTCCAGCATGGCCGGCGTGTTGAGCGAGAAGATGGATACGGTGTCGCCCCGCTCGATCCCGGCAGAGATGAGCGCGGACGCGAGTTGCCGGCAACGCTGCGCGAACATGCGCCACGTGTAGCGCGACTCGCCGTAGATCACTGCCGTGCGGTCCGGGTAGACGTCGGCAGCCCTGTCGAGAAAATGAAGCGGCGTAAGCGGCCGGAAGTTCGCGCCGCGCCGCTCCAGACCGACATCATATTTGCTGGTCATGCCGCTCTCCTCAGATGGCGACGGCGAGATGGGTGGCCTGATCGATGGCACGGAGCGCGTCGAGCTCCGCCGCCACGTCCGCGCCTCCGATCAACCGCACAGGAGCGCCGAGGGACGCGAGGCGGTCGTACAGGGTGCGCTCCGATTCCTGGCCCGCGCACAGGATCACCTGATCCACGTCGAGGACGTGCGGCACTCCGTCGGTGACATAGTGCAGGCCGGCATCGTCCACGGCGCGATATTCGGCGCCGGCGATCATGGCGACATGGGCGCGCCTGAGCTTCGTCTTGAGGATCCAGCCCGTGGACTTGCCGAGCCGCCGGCCCAACGCCTCCGGCTTGCGCTGGAACATGAAGAGCTCGCGCGGCGGCGCCCGCTCACCGGCCGGCTCCGTCAGGCCGCCGGCACTGCGCAGCTCCGCATCCGCCCCCCAGGTGCTGAGGAAGGTTTCCGGCACGAGGGCTTCACTGTCCTCTCCCACCAGATACTCGGCCACGTCGAAGCCGATGCCGCCGGCCCCGATGATCGCCACGCGGCGGCCCACGGGCACCTTGCGCGAAAGAACATCCACGTAGGAGAGCACCTTCGGGTGATCGAGGCCGGCGATATCCGGGCGGCGCGGGCGCACGCCCGTGGCCACCACGATCTCATCGAAACTCTCCCGGGTCAGCTCCTCCGCCTCCACGGCGTGGCCGAGCCGCAGCTCGACCGCCAGCGCCTTGAGGCGCGTGCGGAAGTAGCGCAGCATTTCGTTGAACTCGCTCTTGCCAGGCACCGCACGGGCCATGTTGAGCTGGCCGCCCAGTTCGCTCGCGGCCTCGTAGAGCGTCACCTGATGTCCACGCTCGGCCGCATTCACGGCGAATGCCATGCCCGCAGGCCCGCCCCCCACCACCGCGATCCGCTTCGGTGACAGCGCCGGGGCGTCCGCGAATTCGATCTCGCGCCCGGCCCGGGGATTGACCAGGCAGGTGGCCGTGCGTTCCGTGAAGATGCGATCGAGGCAGGCCTGGTTGCAGGCGATGCAGGTGTTGATCTCGTCGGCACGGCCGAGGCGCACCTTCCGGGCGAAATCGGGGTCCGCAAGCAGGGGCCGCGCCATGGAGACGAGATCCGCCACGCCGCTTTCGATGATGTCTTCCGCGACGTCGGGGGTGTTGATGCGGTTCGAGGCGATGACGGGAATGCCCACCGCCTCCTTGACGTTCCGGACAGCGTAGCTCCAGGCCGCGCGAGGCACTGCGGCCGCGATGGTGGGTATGGCGGATTCATGCCAGCCGATCCCGGTGTTGAAGAGGTCCGCCCCGGCGGCCTCGACCCGCCGCGCCAGCTCCTGCACCTCATCGCCGGGCATTCCGCCCTCGACCAGATCCACCGCGGAGATGCGATAGATCAGAAGGAAATCGTCCCCGGCCTTCTCCCGAACAGCCTTCACGATTTCAACAGGGAAACGCACGCGATTTTCCAGGCTGCCGCCGAATTCGTCCTCGCGCTGGTTGGTAAACGGGGCCGTGAACTGGTTGATGAGGTAGCCTTCCGACCCCATGACCTCGACGCCGTCGTAACCCGCCTCCCGCGCCAGCGCCGCGGTGGCTGCGAAATCGGAGACGGTGCGCCAGACTTCCTCGGTCGTCAGCGCGCGCGGGCCGATGGGATTGATGCGTGACCGCAGCGTGGATGCACCCACACACCGGTCGTGCTTGGCATAGCGCCCCGAATGAACGATCTGAAGCGCGATCTTCGCCCCGCCGTCATGGACGGCACCGACGATGGCGCGGTGCTCATCCATCCTCGACGCATCGTAAAAGGCCGGAGCGCCCGGCTCGAAGATGCCATCAGGGTTGGGCGCGTATCCGCCGGTCAGCACCAGACCGACCTCGCCACGGGCCCGCGCGCCGTAGAACGCAGCCAGACGCTCGTTGGCCCGATCGAGGGTCTCCAGGCGGGTGTGCATTGCGCCCATCACGATGCGATTGCGCAGCATGGTGGCGCGAAGGTGCAGCGGCTCCATGAGCTTTGGGTACGGCGACATCTTTCCTCCCGATCCGGTTTGTATTTTCTCCAAACCTAGATCCGCCCCGAATAACCGTCAATATCTTTACTTAATTTGGATTCGCACCTTCTGCGGCTTCAATCCTCTCGCAGACTCGACCCCGATGACCATTCTACACGCACGTTTCACACGTATGTGTTCTCATATGAGAGACTGCTGCGGAGCGGCACCTTCCCCCCTTAAAAATCACCATCCACCCAACCTCGATATCCGCAAGGAATTGCGCTCATCGCGGAAAAACACGTAAATATGTTGACACCAAACCCGGACATTCACGGGCACGGCGCTGGCGGAAAGAGGAGAATGCCATGGCGGTCCACATCGACTGGCGTGATGACGTCGCAATCATGGTGATCGCCCGCGTCGAAGCGCACAACGCGCTGAACGCGGGAGTGATTGCAGACATCGGCCGCGCGCTCGATACCGTCGCAGCCTCGCACGCTTCCGCGCTGGTCATCGTGGGCGCGGGCGACCGCGCCTTCTGCGCAGGCGCCGACATCAAGGAAATCGAGGGCCGCACACGGGAAGAGCAGCACCGCGCGGTGCTGCTTGGTCAGTCGACGTTCGCCAAGCTCGATCACCTCCCGATGCCGTCCATCGCCGTCATCCGGGGCTTCGCGCTCGGCGGCGGCCTCGAACTCGCCATGGCGTGCACCTTCCGCATCGCGCTGCCCGACGCAAAGCTGGGCCTACCGGAGATCAAGCTCGGCCTCATCCCCGGATACGGCGGCACCCAGCGCCTGCCCCGGCTCGTGGGGCCGGCGCGTGCCGCCGAGATCATCCTCTCTGGACGAACGATCGATGCCACGGAAGCCGAGCGCATCGGCCTCATCCAGGCGGTCGTCGAAGGCGAGGATGCGACCGCGGCCGGGCTCGCCTTCGCAGCACGCTTCACCGCCTTCAGCCGGAGCACAAGCCTTCTGGCACGCCAGGCGATCGAGGCGGCATCCACCCTCCCGCTTGCAGCAGGCCTTGACGCGGAAGCCGACCTGCTCGCCGAAGCCTTCGTCTCCGCGGATGCACGGGAAGGGATCGCCGCGTTCCGGGAAAAGCGGACGCCGCAGTTCAATCGCCAGCCAGTGAACGCATAGGCAGCACAGGCGGGCGCCCGGCAGAACCAGCGGCGCCCGCCTAGCCCAGCTTCACATTCCGCATGTTGGTGAGCAGCTTGTTCAGAAAATGAACACAGGCAACTTTGTCGTCGAAGCTGAAATCATGGATGGACTGGGCATAGAAGGCTTCGATCGTCGCCTGCAGCCCGTTCCAGAAGGCCCAGCCGCCCTCGGTCATGGTCACGCGGCGGGTGCGCTTGTCCGTGGCATCGGGCACGCGAACGACATGGCCGTCGCGTTCCAGCCTGGTGAGCACACCATCGAGGTTCTGCCGGCTGACCGCCAAGTGTTCGGCCAGCTGAGTCACCGTCATGCCTTCCTGATAGCGAGGACTTGAGAGTGCCCCCAGGACAGCCCACTGAACAGAGCTGATCCCGATCTCCTGGGCGGCCTGCCGCTGAAGCATGTTTCCGACCTGGAAAACGCGAAAAAACAGCCGGTTGTGCAGCGCCGTGAGGCTTGTGGAGGCTGCAGCGGACGTCGAACGGTTCTTCATCTCGGTTCCGTCATGCGCTCGGGTTGCGCTTCGCCCCATGCCAGCACCCGCCCGAGCCATTCGCAGCCAAAACTACTTTCGGCTCCTGCACATTACAATGCGGAGACCGCCCGGCGGGCGGGTCCACCGGGTGGTCTCCGGGCGCCTCTCACTGCAGCGCCACGCAGTCGCCCATCGGCTTGAAGGCCTGCTCCGGCGCAATGGTCGCGACCAGCTTGTAGAGATCCCATTCCGATTTGGATTCGCCGGGGGTTTTCACCTCAAAGACGAACATGTCGTGCAGCTTGCGGCCATCCTTGCGGATCATGCCGTTGCCGAAGGCCGGATCGGAGGTCGGCATCGCCTTCATCTTCCGGACAACCTCGGCGCCATCGGTCTTGGAGCCGAGCGCCGCGACCGCCTTCAGGTAATGCAGCGTGGCGGAATAAGCCCCTGCCTGCGCCGAACTCGGCATCTTGCCCCGCGCCCGCTCGGCAAACTTCTGGGACCACCCTCGCGTTGCCGGATTCAGATCCCAGTAGAAGGGCTCGGTGACGACCAGACCCTGCGCAGCATTGAGGCCGAGGCTGCGCACATCCGTGATCATGACCAGCAGGCCGGCGAGCTTCATCCCGGACCGCGCGATGCCGAACTCCGAGGCCTGCTTGACCGTGTTGATCATGTCGAGCCCCGCATTGGCGAGCCCGAGCACGTTTGCCCCCGAAGACTGGGCCTGCAACAGAAAGGGCGAGAAGTCCGCCGTATTGAGCGGAGCGCGCACCTGCCCGACGACCTTGCCGCCTTCGCTTTCGACGACGCGCGTGGTGTCGCGCTCCAAAGCGTGCCCGAACGCATAGTCCGCAGTAATGAAAAACCACTTGCTGCCGCCGGACTTGGCGAGGGCCCGGCCGGTCCCCTGGCTCATGGCGTAGGTATCGTATGTCCACAGGACCGTCGTAGGCGCGCAAGCCTTCCCGTAAAGATCGGGGCTCGCAGGACCGGAGGCCAGAAACACCTTGTTGCGCTCGCGCGTGATCTGGTTCACCGCGAAAGCCACGGCTGAATTGGTGATGTCCACCACCGCATCGACGTCGCCCTGATCGTACCACTTGCGGACGATCGCCGAGCCGATGTCCGCCTTGTTCTGATGGTCGCCGAAGATCACGTCGACCTTGACGCCCGGATTGCTCGCCTCGAACTCTTCCGCGGCAAGCTTGGCTGCCGTGATGGAGCCCTCCCCGGACAGCGAAGCGTAAGGGCCGGTGAGATCGGTCAGAACGCCGACCCTCACGGTCATCTCGGCATAGGCAATGGATCCCGCGAAGAGCGAGAGGGCCATCGCGGCGGCAATCCGGAGCATGGTCGTTTCCCCCATTTATCGTTAGGGAAACGACGATGTCAGCAGCCTGACTTTCAGTCAACATATTGCGCATATCGCGCGCGATGGATGGGCACTTGAATTTTAAATTATTATATTTGCGTTGATTTTCTCCCTGCAGCAATCTCCCCGCGAGAATTTATGTCAACTTATATACTCCAAGGCGCACCTTGCGCCTTCGCTGTCCGGCAGCCCGCAGGGCCCATTGAACACACCTGTGCTTTTCGTGACGGCCGACCGCAAAGCGCAGTCGGTCATGCTATCGGGTGGCCAGCAAGGCACTACCGAGACAGACCAGACGCATTCTGGAGGACACGCATGACGATCACCGCAGAACGCCTGGAAGGCGCTCGGATGATCCGGGAGAGCGCCGCGGGCATCGCGGACCGCGGGGATGTCGGCCGCGCCCGCAAGCTCCGCTTTTCCGAGACCGGCTTTGATCGACAGATTCTCAAAGAGATGTGCGATCTCGGCTGGCTGGGGCTGCGCCTGCCGGAATCAGACGGGGGCTCCGGTCTCGGAATGCTGGAAATGTGCGCGCTGGCAGAGGAGCTGGGTGCCGCAATCGTCCCGGAGCCGCTGATCCCGGCCGCCCTCGCGGTGCGCGTCCTGGCCGAGCCTGAGCGCACCGCGGCGCTGGAGGGGCGCCTCGTCGTCCTTCCAGCCTTCCAGGAACAGGCCGCCGATCCCGACACGGCCCCGGCAACCTCCGTGCAGCAGGGCCGGATCAGCGGCCGCAAGCTGTTCGTTCCTTCGCCCCGTGGCGCGGATGCGTTCGTGGTGACAAGCCGGGATGGATCTTTCCTCGTGCGTTCGGACGCTCCGGGCCTGGTGATCGAGGCTGTCACCATGCAGGACGGAAGCCATTCGGGAACGTTGGTGCTCAAAGACGTGCCCGTGGAGAAGCTCCCGGGGCGGCTCGAAGATGGGCTTGACGATGCCTGCCTCGCCACCGCGGCCTACCTGTTGGGTCTCGCCGACGCGGTGCTGGAGCGCACCGTCGCGTACCTGAAGGTACGCAAGCAGTTCGGCGCCGTTATCGGCACCTTCCAGGCCCTGCAGCACCGCTGCGTCGACCTGAAGCTCCAGGCCGTTCTCGCCCGCGTCAGCGTCGAGGATGCAGCGCGGATCGCGGATACGAACGTCGGCATCGACGAGCGCCGCGCAGCTGTCTCGCGCGCCAAGGCCCGCGCCTCGGACGCGGCCCTTCTGGTGGCGCGTCAAGCCGTGCAACTCCACGGAGGCATCGGCTTCACCGACGAATGCGACATCGGCCTCTACCTGCGGAAGGCGATGGTGCTCGCCCCCGCGTTCGGCGGCTCGGCCTTTCATCGCGCCCGCTTCGCCGCGCTGACGTTCGGCGACGGCGCCGAGGCCAGCCCCGCCCCCGCTCGGACTGCCTGAGGAAGCGCACATGACCACTTCGCTCTACCGGCTCGACGATTTCGATGCCCTCGACGACGAGGCGTTCCGCGCGCTCGCACGGGCCTTCCTGAAGGAGCACTATCCGCAAGATCTGCGGAACCCGCCCAAGCGGCTGCACTGGGACGAAATCCGGTGCTGGTACATGACCCTTTCGGCCCACGGATGGCTGGCGCCGGGCTGGCCGCGCACCCATGGCGGCATGGGGCTGTCTGCCGCCAAGCAGCTGATCTACATGGAGGAGTTCGAGCAGTTTGGAGCCGCCCGAATGCCGGACCACGGCATCATGCTGCTCGGGCCGCTCCTCATCCGCTACGGCAGCACGGCGCAGCAGCAGGAATTCCTGCCGAAAATCATCTCCGGCGAGCACATCTGGTGCCAGGGCTACAGCGAGCCCAACGCCGGGTCCGACCTCGCCAATGTGCAGACCCGGGCGGTGCTCGATGGCGAGCACTGGGTGGTCAACGGCCAGAAGATCTGGACCACGCTGGCCCAGGACGCTGACTGGATCTTCATGCTGGTTCGCACCGATCCTGCGGCCCGCAAGCAGGAGGGCATCAGCTTCCTGCTCGTTCCCATGAACAGCCCCGGCGTCACCGTGCGGCCGATCCTGAACCTCGAGATGCAGGACGAGTTCTGCGAGGTCTTTTTCGACGACGTGCGAGTGCCGCGCGAGAACCTCGTCGGCGAGATCAACAAAGGCTGGAGCATGGCCAAGGCGCTGCTCGGCTTCGAGCGTATCTTCCTCGGCTCGCCGCGGCAGTCGGCCAATGCGCTGGAGCGGCTCAAGGTGCTGGCGCACCATGTGGGATGCTGGACCGAGCCGGTGTTCCGCGACCGCTATGCCCGCCTCGCCCTCGATCTCGCCGACCACAAGGCCCTCTACGAGCATTTCGCAGACATCCTCAGGGCCGGCGGGCAGCTCGGGCCGGACATCTCGTTCCTGAAGCTGCACCAGGGCGAACTCTACCAGCGCATCACCGAGCTGATGCTGGAGATCGGCAGCGAGGCGGCCGCCGGGCTCGAACCGATCAACGGCAACCGGGACCTCAATCCCGCAGGCCAGTTCCTGGCGGCGCGTGCGTCCACGATCTACGGCGGCGCGAGCGAGGTCCAGCGCAACATTCTGGCGAAGAACGTCCTCGGCCTGCCGGGCTGAGCCGCGCGCCGCCTCCGGTTCCATTTTTAGCGCCCGGGCGCTCCATTGAGCCGGGCAGCACAGAGCAAACAGGATGACGACGATGACTGCTCACGATTCGGGCTTGCACGACAACATCCGGGAAGAAGTCCGAAAGCTGTGTGCGCGCTTCCCGGCAGACTACTGGCGCAAGCTCGACGAGGCCCGCGCTTACCCCACCGACTTTGTCCGCGCCCTGACGGAAGCGGGCTACCTCTCGGTTCTCATTCCCGAGGAATACGGCGGCACGGGCCTTGGCGTGTCGGCAGCGGCGGCGATCCTGGAAACCATCCAGGCCGAGGGCTGCAACGGCGCCGCCTGCCATGCCCAGCTCTACATCATGGGCACGATCCTGCGGCACGGCTCCGAAGCGCAGAAGCGTCGCTACCTGCCCAAGATCGCCACCGGGGAGCTGCGCCTGCAGGCCTTCGGCGTGACCGAGCCCACGAGCGGCACAGACACCAGCTCGCTGCGCACGTTCGCCCGCCGCGACGGCGATCGCTACATCGTCAACGGTCAGAAGATCTGGACCAGCCGGGCGGAGCATTCCGACCTCATGCTCCTGCTCGCCCGCACCACGCCGCGCGATCAGGTGACCAAGAAGACGGACGGCATCTCCGTGTTCATCGTGGACATGCGCACGGCGCTCGGCAACGGGCTCACCATCCGGCCCATCCGCACCATGATGAACCACAGCACCTGCGAGGTGTTCTTCGACAACATGGAAGTGCCCGCCGAAAATCTCGTCGGCGAGGAGGGCAAGGGCTTCCGCTACATCCTCTCGGGGATGAACGCCGAGCGCATCCTGATCGCCGCCGAGTGCGTCGGCGATGCCAAGTGGTTCACCGACACGTCCGTGAAGTATGCGCGCGAGCGGCAGGTCTTCGGCAAGCCCATCGGCGGCAACCAGGGCATTCAGTTCCCCATCGCCAAAGCCTATGCGGCCATGCGTGCGGCCGAGCTGATGGTGCATGACGCTGCGCGGCGCTACGAGGCCGGGCTCGACTGCGGCGCCGAGGCCAACATGGCGAAGATGCTGGCGGCCGATGCCTCCTGGGAGGCGGCGAACGTGTGCCTGCAGACCCACGGCGGCTTCGGCTTCGCCGAGGAATATGACGTGGAACGCAAGTTCCGCGAGACCCGCCTCTATCAGGTCGCCCCCATCTCCACGAACCTGATCCTCGCCTACGTCGCCGAGCATGTGCTCGGTCTACCCCGCAGCTACTGAAACGCGGCGGATTGCAAAGGATGACCCGCATGCGACGCGCAGCCATTGTCGCCCCCCTCCGCACGCCGGTGGGCCTGTTCGGCGGCTCCCTCAGGAATGTGTCGACAGAGAAGCTCGGCGCCCTGGTGATCAAGGCCGTGCTTGAGAAGTCAGGGGTCGACCCCGCCCGGATCGAGGACGCCGTCTTCGCCCAGTCCTATGCCAACAGCGAGACGCCCTGTGTCGGACGCTGGCTGGCACTGGAAGCCGGCCTGCCAATCGAGGTGCCCGGCATGCAGCTCGACCGGCGCTGCGGCGGCGGGCTCCAGGCCATCTCGACAGCCGCCATGATGGTTTCCACCGGCGCCTGCGACGTCGTGCTCGCTGGCGGCATCGAATGCATGAGCCATATCGAGCATTACACCACCGGCGCACGCTGGGGCACGCGCTCGGGCGGCCTGCAACTCCACGACCGGCTCGACCGGGGCCGTGAGCGGTCCCAGCCGGAATGGCGCTTCGGCCGCATCTCGGGCATGGTGGAAACGGCGGAGAACCTTGCCCGAGAATACGGGATCACCCGCGAGGTGGCGGACGCATTCGCCGTCGAAAGCCATCGGAAGGCGAGCGCCGCGTGGGATGCCGGCCTGTTCGCAGACGAGGTGGTGCCGGTGCCTGTGCCGCAGAAGAAGGGCGAGCCGCTGTTCTTTCGGCGAGACGAGGGCATCCGGCCGGACGCCAGCATCGAAAGTCTGGCAAAGCTCAGGCCCGTCATGAAGGACGGCACGGTCACCGCCGGCAACGCCAGCCAGCAGAACGATGCCGCCGCGGCCTGCCTGGTGGTGGCAGAGGACAAGCTGGCTGAGCTAGGCTTGGAGCCCCTCGGCTTCTTCGTCGGATGGGCGGCTGCCGGCTGCGAGCCGGCCACCATGGGCATCGGACCGGTGCCGGCGACGGCCCGCGTCCTCGCCAAGGCAGGGCTTTCCCTCGCCGACATGGACCTCGTGGAACTCAACGAAGCCTTCGCGGTGCAGGTGCTCTCGGTGCTGAAGGCGTGGCATTTCGAGGACATGGGCCGGCTGAATGTGAACGGGTCCGGCATTTCGCTTGGCCATCCGATCGGTGCCAGCGGGGTGCGCATCATGACGACGCTGCTGCACGAGATGAAGCGGCGCGGTGCCCGCTACGGTCTTGAGACCATGTGCGTCGGCGGTGGACAGGGCATGGCGGCCATCTTCGAGCGGGCTTGAGTTTCATGCCGGTCGAACTCGACGCCACCACGCCGGATCTCGCGCGCTTCGTGAGGGCAGGCGACACCATTTGCTGGGGGCAGGCTGCGGCGGAGCCCCTCACCCTCACCCGCGCCCTCATGGCGCAGCGCGCGGCGATCGGCGGCTTTACCGCCTTCATCGGTGTCAGCTGGAGCGACACCGTCGACGTGGCGTTCACGGATCACGTTCGGTTCGTGTCGTATTGCGGCACCGGTCTCAACCGGCACCTCGCCGCTGCGGACAGGCTTGATATCCTGCCCGTGCACTATTCCACGCTCGGGGACGTGCTGAGCCAAAGCGTGGACGTCCTCATGCTTCAGCTCACACCGCCGGATCAGGAGGGGCGGTACGGTTTCGCCCTCGCCTGTGAATACCTCGCCCCGCTGGTCAAGCGCGCCCGGATCGTCATTGCGGAAGTGAATGAGGACGCGCCTGCCATTCCCTGTGCTCAGACCCTCGGGCCTGACGACATCGATGCCGTGCTGCGCACGGCCCGCCCGCTGAACGAGCCACCGTCGATCTCCACCGGCGAGACCGAGGCGCGGATCGCCGCGCACGTGGCTGCCCTCGTGGAGGATCGCGCGGTGCTTCAGGTCGGCCTCGGTGCCCTGCCGGATCGGATCGCACGGCAATTGTCCGGTCATCGCGACCTCGGCATCCATACCGGGCTTATCAACGACGGGCTCGGCTATCTGATCGAGCGGGGCGCCGTCACCAATGCCTTCAAAACACGCGATGCCGGCATTTCCGTCACCGGCCTGGTGGCGGGAACGCAGCGACTGACACGGCTCCTGCACCGCAATCCATCGGTCCGGCTCGCGCCGACATCCTATACCCATGATCCCACGGTGCTCGCGGGAATGGACCGCTTCACTGCCATCAATTCGGCCGTGGAGGTGGACCTCACGGGTCAGGTCAACGCCGAAGTGGCGGCCGGACGCTACGTCGGCGCCGTGGGCGGCGCCGCCGATTTTCTGCGCGGTGCCGCGCGATCCCTGCGCGGACTGCCGATCATCGCCCTGCCCGCGACCGCCCGTGGACCGAATGGCCCAGTCAGCCGCATCGTCGCCCGGCTGGACGGACCGGTCAGCACCGCGCGGTCCGATGCAGGCGTGTTCGTGACGGAATACGGCGCCGCGGACCTGCGCGGCCTGTCGCTCGCACAGCGGGTCAGCCGCATGGTGGAGATCGCCGCGCCGCAGTTCCGCGAAGAGCTGGAGCGCGACGCCTTCGCCAGCTTGAGGGCTCACCGATAGGACGCCGGCCCCAGGGGGCGCGAGCACACATATGAGGGATCGCGCCTGGGGCCATGGACAGGGCGGCGCGCCCCATGACAATGCCCCACCGGTTTGAATGCGCTGCTGGACCGTCTCGGCAGATTCACACTTGGCTGGAGCTTCACATGATCAGGTTTGATGGAAGGGTCGCGCTCGTGACGGGCGCAGGCGCCGGGCTTGGGCGCGCGCACGCCCTTCTGCTCGCCTCGCGGGGCGCGAAGGTGGTCGTCAACGACTTCGGCGGGAACGTCGACGGCGCAGGCGGATCGGAGCGCGCCGCGGACCGCGTGGTGGAGGAAATCCGTTCAGCCGGCGGGCAGGCCGCGGCCAATTACGCGAGCGTCAGCGATCGCGCGGGGGCCGAATCCATCGTGCAGACCGCGCTCGACCATTTCGGCCGCATCGATATCGTGGTCAACAATGCCGGGATCATCCGCGACAGGTCTTTTGCCAAGATGACGCTCGATGATTTCGAGCTGGTCCTCAATGTTCACCTGCTCGGTACCGTGTATGTGACCAAGGCGGCCTGGCCGCATCTTCTGGCGCAAGGCTATGGCCGGGTGATCCTGACCACGTCCGGCTCCGGTCTCGTCGGCAATTTCGGCCAGACCAACTACAGTGCGGCGAAGGCCGGCATGATCGGCTTCATGAACAATCTGAAGATCGAAGGCGCGAAGGCGAACGTGAAGGTAAATGCCATCTCTCCCGTCGCCGAGACCCGCATGACCCAGGGCCTGAATGCGCCGACCCTGCAGGATATCCTGCGGCCCGAACAGGTATCTCCCGCGGTGGCGTGGCTTGCGAGCGAGGCCTGCGACGTCACGGGTGAGATCATCGCAGCCGGAGGCGGATATTTTTCCCGCGTGAAGCTCGTGAAGGCGACCGGCGCCGTGATCGACGGCTCGCGCGAGCGGAACGTCACCATCGAGGACTTCGCCGAGAACAAGACGCGCATCTTCGACCTGACCGACGCCCAGCCCTACGAGCGCACCCTCGACGACCACGTGCTGGCGCGCATGGGCGTCAAGTGACGCCCTCGGCTCCGCATTGCGGTCGATGATGCCGGGTCGGGCCTGCCCGGCCCGGCTCCACCAACGTGCCCCGTCCTGAGCGCCGCTTCACTCCTGGAACACGGTCTCCCGCCGGCTGCGAAGCGAGGGCAGAACGAGGGTCGCCAGCAGCAGCACGGCCACGATCAGCAAGGAGAGGCTGATGGGCCGGGACAGAAAGATCATCGGATCCCCGCGCGAGAGCAACATGGCGCGGCGTAGATTCTCCTCCATCATGGGGCCAAGCACGAAGCCGAGCGCGAGCGGTGCCGGCTCGCAGCCGACGCGGATGAGCGCATAGCCCACCAAGCCGATAAAGGCCGTCATCCCCACGTCGAACGTGCTGTTGTGCACGCTGTAGACGCCGATCGCGCAGAATACGACGATGGCCGGATAGAGCAGACGGTAGGGCACGCTCAGCAGCTTGATCCAGATGCCGATCAAGGGAAGATTGATGACGACCAGCATCAGGTTTCCGACCCACATGGAAGCGATCATGCCCCAAAACAACTGTGGGCGTTCAGTCATCACCTGCGGTCCGGGAGCGATACCCTGCATCGTCATGGCGCCGATCAGCATGGCCATGATGACGTTGGACGGAATGCCGAGGGTCAGCATGGGAATGAAGGAGGTCTGAGCCCCCGCGTTGTTGGCGGATTCAGGACCGGCGACGCCTTCCACCGCGCCCCGGCCGAATTCCTGCGGGTGCTTCGAGAGCTTCTTTTCCAGTGTATAGGCCGCGAACGACGAGAGGAGCGCTCCGCCGCCGGGCAGGATGCCAAGAACTGACCCGAGCGCCGTGCCGCGCAACGTGGCAGGCCAGGCGCGCGCGAAATCCGAACGGCTGGGCCACAGGCGGCTCACCGTGCTCGCAAGCACGGTTCGCTCGTCCTCGTGCCGTGAGAGATTCATGATGATCTCGCTGAGGCCGAAGATGCCCATCGCCAGCGGCACGAAGTCGATGCCGTCCGATAGATCCGGGATGCCGAATGCGAAGCGCTGCACGCCGGTGTTCACGTCCGTGCCGATCAGGCCGAGGAGCAGGCCGAGGGCCACCATGGCAAACGCCTTGATGAGCGAGCCGTGCGCCAGCACCATGGCCCCGACGAGGCCGAGCACCATGAGGGAAAAGTAGTCAGCGGGCTGAAACGCGAGGCCCACCTGGGACAGTCCGGGTGCGAACAAGGCGATGAGAACCGTCGCAACAGTGCCGGCGAAGAACGATCCGAGCGCCGCGATCGCAAGCGCCGAGCCCGCCCTGCCCTGTCGCGCCATCTGGTAGCCGTCGATGCAGGTCACGGCCGACGAGCTCTCGCCGGGCAGGTTGACGAGGATGGCGGTGGTCGAACCTCCGTATTGTGCGCCGTAATAGATGCCCGCGAGCATGATCAGGGCGCCCTCGGGGGGCGCATAGAAGGTCAGCGGCAACAGCATCGCCATGGTGGCGACCGGCCCGAGGCCGGGCAGCACGCCGATCAGCGTGCCCACCAGGCAGCCCGCCAGCGCAAACATCAGGTTCGAGGGAGCGAGGGCGACGGAGAAGCCCATTGCGAGGTTGGAGAAGATCTCGGTCATGGCGCGGGGCTCAGAGGGAGGGCCAAAGTGGGATGTTGAGCTTCAGCCCATAGACGAACACGAGGGCAGAGATGGCCGCCACAGCCACGGCCAGGCCGAGCGTCTCCCCCATGCGACGGCCGGCAATACCGGCGCTCGCAACCGCAACGACCGCGAAGGTGGTGAACACCAGCCCGACCCGGTCCAGCAGAAGGGCGAAGACAGCCACGGCACCGAGCACGAAGACGAGCGGGCGCAGAGGCAACGCGCGCAGTCTCGGTCCCTCGGTGAGCAGGCTGCGAGCGCTCAGGCAGATGCCGGCAATCCCAACGAAGGCCGCAAGCACGCGCGGGGCGTAGCCGGGCCCCATGCGCAGGGCTGTCCCGACGGCGAGGTCGCTTCCCGCAACCAGGAAGAATGCTGCCATGGCGATCAGGAGCGCGCCGCACCAGAAGTCCTCGGCGCCGAGGAATTTGAGATTCATGCTTCTCCCTTCCGGGCTTCGTATTCGCCGCGATCCGGCGGGCTCTGGAGCGGGGAAGACTTCGTGCCGGGTGCCTCAGGGTCAAGCGCTTGCCGCACCGGAACGGGAAAAGACACAACCGTGCTCAATAGGTGGCGCAGGCCTGCTTGACACGTCCGCCAAGCGCTATTCAGATATGTAAATGGCGTTCATAAACGGCGGAACAGCCGTGGTGCCAAGGGAGGGTTGTCATGCTCATTCAAGTGTCCGCGACCGGGGCAGATCAAGCACACGTCGTGAAATCAGCCGTCAGGACCCTGGAAATTCTTGAATACTTCGACGAGATCCGCTGCCCTGCAAATGTCGTTACCGTTTCCGAGGCCCTCGGCTATCCCCAGTCCAGCACCGCGGCTCTTCTGCGCAGCATGGCGACGATGGGCTACCTTCAGTATGACGCGCGGGCGCGAACCTATCTGCCGACCGACCGTGTCTCGCTGCTGGGCAGCTGGATCTCTCCTTCGCTGTTCGAAGACGGAGCGCTTCTTCGGATGATGCGGGCCATCCAGAAACGGACTGGCCAGCTCGTCCTGATCGGCGCGCGGAATGGCGATTTCGCCCAGTACGTTCATGTGCTCAAGCAGCCAGAGGCGGTGGCCCACCATATCCAAACAGGCATGAAACGACCGCTGGCGACATCCGGCGTCGGCCACGCGCTGCTCTCTGCGCTGCCGGATCAGGACGTGCGTCGCCTCGTCCATCGCCTGAATGCCTACGCCACCGAGGCGCAGGAAAAAGTCGACATCGCCGAGCTCCTGCCCCAGCTCACGCGCGTCCGGCGGCGGGGATATGCCTTCTCGAAGCACCGCGTCGTGGAAAATTACGGCATGATCGCCATCAAGCTGCCGTCCGAACTGGCCTCGCGGCTGCTGGTCATCGGCATCGGCGGTTGCGTGGACACGCTCCAGGCCCGCGAGAGCGAGCTGGTGACGGTCGCGCGGGAGGAGATGGCAAACTATCTCGCCAACAAGGGGGCAGATAGTGAAGGGGAATTCCGGCTTCGCCTCGTGTCGGACCAGCCGGCGGTGACCCCGCCCCAGATGCAGGAAGCGGCGGGCTGAGGCATCTGCGGCCTGGAGAGAACGCGAACCGACCAGACCGCGCCCCCTCGGGGGGCGGTCTTTCGGCAGGAGCTGGCGGCCGGGGTGGATTGCACCTGCTGGCCGCGGCGTCCCGCGCTCGCTTGGCCGCGCGGGTTTCGATCCGTTACGGCCCCATCAGCGTCCCTTGAATTCCGGGGGACGCTTCTCGACGAACGCCTTCAGCCCTTCTCCGGCGTCCTCGCTGGCGCGCAGACGCGCGCGAATGGCGTCGAACTCCGCCGCCGCGGCCGCCGCCCCGGCATCGAGCGCGCGCCGCGCATTGGCCATGGTCGCGCGCACGGACAGAGGCGCCGCGGACGTCGCGATGACGTCGGCGATCTGCCGGGCACGGGCGAACTCCTCGCCAGCGGCAACCACGTCTTGAACCAGCCCCAGCCGCAGCGCCGTCGAAGCGTCCCATTCGTCTCCGGTGAGCAGATAACGCATGGCGTTGCCCCAGCCCGCGCGCTCCACCATCCGGATGGTCGCCCCGCCTGCCGCCATGATGCCCCTTTGAACCTCGTGCTGGCGGAACCGGCAGTCGTCCGCAGCAACGACGATGTCGGCAGACAGCATCAGCTCGACGCCGACCGTGTAGCAGATGCCCTTGACCGCCACGACAAGGGGCTTGCTGCGCAACGGCGGTCGCAGGTTCCAGATGTCGAGCTTGTCACGGGGATAGACCTCCTCCCCCCGGTTCCAGGCCGCCGAGACCTGGGCGAGGTCGAGCCCGGCCGTGAAGTGGCGCCCCTCCGCATGAAGCAGGGTGACGCGGGCCTCGTCATCGTGCTCCGCCTCGGTCAGCGCTGCCGCAAGCTCGCCGATCATCTTCGGCGTGAAGCCGTTGAGCTTCGCCGGGCGGTCGATGCGAACGAGCCGCACCGCCCCGTCGCGGTCGAGATGGACCGCGCCATCGGGATGAGACGTCGGGTGCTGCATGGTTCAGAACCCCTTGAAGACGACCTTGCCCACCGTCTCGCGCGCGGCCAGGCGCCGTGCACCTTCGGCAAAATCCCGGAAGGGCAGGACCACGTCCACGGCGGCTCGCATGCGCCCGAGCGCCATCAGATCGAAGGCTTCGCGGATGCCGTTCGCCAGGTCGGGATCGCGCGTGCGGAACAGGCGATCGAGGGACGAGCCATGGACTTCGATGTCCTTGAGCAACAGATAGTTCGCCGGAATCCGGGGAATGTGTCCGGAGGCGAAACCGACGATGACGAACCGCCCCCCCGGCTTCAGGCAGCGCAACAGCCCATCGACATCCGGGCCTCCGACCATGTCCACCACAACATCGACGTCGTCGATGCCTTCCGCCTTCAGCGCATCGCGAAGCGCCCCCTTGCCGGATGGCAGAAGGTCCGAGCGCACCACCACCTTTGCCCCCAGCCGCGAAGCAACCTCGGCCTTGGCGGCGGAGGAGACGAGGGCCACGGCGACCGCACCGAGTTCAACGGCGTACTGAATGGCTGCGGTCCCCACCCCGCCCGCGGCGCCGGTGATGAGCACCCGTTGGCCGGGAGCCACGCGCCCCCTGAGTTTGAGCGCACCGACCACGGTGGCAAGCACGATGCCGCTCGCAGCGCCCACCACATCATCCACCGCGTCCGGCAAGGGCTGGCATGCATAATCCGGCGCGACCGCATATTCGGCAAAGGCGCCGAACGCCGGCTGCGCCGCCACGCGCTGGCCCACCACCAACCCAGTCACCCCGCCCCCCAGAGCGACGACCTCGCCCGCGAGGTCGCGGCCGGGAACGAAGGGGACGGGCGGCTTCACCTGGTACTTCCCCTCCAGCATGAGCAGATCGAGGAAATTGAGCGCGCTCGCTCCGGCGCGGATGAGCACCTCGCCGGTGCCGGGCGTCGGAACGGGCACTTGCGCGATCCGCACCGAGGCCGGCCCCTGATAGTCGGTCGCGACGAGCGCCTGCATGGAAGTCGGGATCACCGCGTCACTCCTCGTCATCCTGGAACCGCGGTGGCCGCTTCTCGCGGAAGCTGGCGGTCCCCTCGCGGAAGTCGGCACCTGCGTTGGAGACCACCATGTCCCGGTCCGCCATCAGGACCGCCTCGTGCAGCGTCTGGAACGGAACCTCGTGGACCTGTTCCTTGATGACCCGCATCGAACGCGGCGAACACCATTGCGCCATTTCGCGCGCATAGGCATAGGTCTCGTCAGCCAGCGTCGCGGCCGGGAACACCTTGTTCACGAGGCCAAGCTCCTTCGCCTCAGGCGCAAGCACCTTGCGGGCGGAGAGCAGCAGGTCCAGCGCATTGGCCTGGCCGACGACCCGCGCAAGAATCCAGGCCATGCCATATTCCGCCGAGAGCCCGCGTCGCGCGAACGCGGTGGTGAAGACGGCGGTGTCCGATGCAAAGCGCAGGTCGCAGGCGAGCGCATAGATGAGGCCGAGACCGGCCGTCGCGCCGTTGATCATGCCGATCACAGGCTTGCGCAGGCGCGGGAAATAGATGTGGCGCATCTGGTAGTCGACGCGCCGGTTCAGATCGAGCGGGCGTGGCAGCTTGGTCAGAAGGGCCTTCGGATCCGTCGCACCAAATCCACTGATGTCGCCGCCGGCGCAGAAGGCTCGTCCGGCACCGGTGAGAACGATGACGCGCGCGGCGCGGTCTCGATCCGCAAGCGACATCGCCTCGTGAAGCTCGGCCACGATCTCGTCATTGAGCGCGTTCATCTGCTCTGGACGATGGAGCGTGACGGTGGCGACCCGGTCATCCACCACGTAGCGAATGGTCTTGAAGTCCATGCGTCGGGCCCCGGCTCTGCGTTCCTGAGTATCACTTAGCCGAACACAGCCCCGCGCCGCACGGGCCGGGCGTGATGCGCATGTATGTGCGCAACGTAGTCTTCCACCGATTGCCATCGGCAGCGGGGATGGCCGACGTCCCTCAGCCGGAAACAAGCCCCGCAAAGAGGCGTGCATAGTCCTCCCTGGTGGGCCGGATGGGATTGGTCAGGCTCGAAACGTCGGCATCGGCATAGGCCACCAGCTCGGGGATGGCGGCTTCGACGACGCCCATCTCGTGGAGCGTCCGCGGCAGGCCGAGGCGCGCATTCAGCGCCTCGATGGCCTCGGGCAGCGCGGCCGCATCCGGCAGCTCCATGGCACGCGCGAGCGCGGCCATCTTCGGCGCGCAATGGGGGGCATTGAAGCGCAGCACGGTCGGCAGGATGACCGCATTCAACGTTCCGTGGTGCAGCTTCAGGCCCTCGATCCGAGCCGCCGCGTGGCTCATGGAATGGACTGCGCCAAGCCCCTTGGTGAAGGCCAGGGCGCCTTCCAGCGCGGCCATCATCATCTCGGTCCGCGCCGTGATGTCCGAACCGTCGGAGACGGCACGCTCCAGCGCCCCTCGTGCCACCGCCCGGGAGAGGCCATCGAGGCCGATGGCGTCGGCAATGGGATTGTAGAGCGGCGACAGATAGGCCTCGATGCAGTGGGTCACCGCATCCATCCCGGTGGCGGCGGTCAGCAGCCTCGGCAGGCCCAGGGTGAGCGCAGGATCGCAGATGGCGACGTCGGGGATGAGATAGGGGCTGGCGATGGTGGATTTGCGCCCATCGTCCGTGATGATCACCGTTCCAACGCTCACCTCGGTGCCGGTGCCCGCGGTGGTGGGGACGGCGATCAGCGGTCCCACCGGCCCGATCTTGCCGAGCCCTTTCTTCGCGGTTTCATACTGGGCGAGGGGTTCAGGATGCCCGACGAGCAGGTTCACCGCCTTGCCGAGATCGATGGGCGAGCCGCCGCCGATGGCGACGATGCCGTCGCAACCCTCCGCCCGATAGAGCGCGAGGGCGGCGCGCACCGCGCTTTCGGTCGGATTGGCCGGGGTTTCATCGAAGAGGATCCAGGGAATTTCGGCAGGCCAGTGGGCTTTCACCGCATCGGCGATGCCGGCCGCGACGATCCCCTTGTCGGTGCACACCAGGGGTCGGCGGATTCCGAGGCGCCCGAGTTCGCCGCCGATCCGCTTGACGGCCCCTTGCTCAAACCAAACACGATTGACGAACTGAAGAAGCGGCATGGGAAGCCTTGTCCGCAAGAAGGGGCGACATGCCCGGAATCTGTCAGCCGATGGCGCCGCGGGCGGCCCATTCAGCGATAGCATCGGCAACCCGCCAGCCGGCCAAAGCTTCAGCCGGCGGCGTATCGGCCGCCGCCTTCGGCGCGGTGGGATCGGCGGGCGGGGTGCGACTGAAGCGGGGCGCAGGAGCCGGCTGGGTCACGCCATCGATCTCGACGAAGGCGCGGCGCGCCTGCATGTGCGGATGCGCCGGCGCCTCCGCCATGGTGAGGACCGGCGCGAAGCACACGTCCGTCCCCTCGAGGATCGCGCACCACTCCGCTCTTGTCCGTTCAAGGAACCGGTCAGCGAACAGGCGACGCATCCGCGGCCACTGCGCCCGGTCGTCCTGCGGCGGAACGCTCGCGGGATCGAAGCCGAGCCGCTCCAGGAGCTGCGCGAAGAAGCGCTCCTCGATGGGGGCGATCGAGATGTAGTGCCCATCCGCACAGACATAGGAATCGTAATAGGGCGCGCCGGAATCGGAGAAGTTCGTGCCCCGCTCCAGGGACATGAGGCCGGCCGCATGCATCCCGAAGAAGTTCGTCATCAGATGAGCCGCGCAATCGGAGATGGCGGCGTCCACCACCTGCCCCGCGCCGGAGCGCTGCGCCTCTAGGATCGCCGCGAGCATGCCGCAGGCGAGGTAGAGCGCGCCGCCGCCCAGGTCGCCGGCGAGGGTCAGCGGCGGTGTCGGTGGAGCATCCTTACGGCCGATCGCGGCGAGCACGCCGGTCAGGGCGATATAGTTGAGATCATGGGCCGCCGCCTGCGCCAGCGGCCCGGTCTGGCCCCAGCCGGTCATGCGGCCATAGACTAGCCTGGGGTTCCGCGCGAGGCACGCGTCCGGCCCCAGCCCGAGGCGTTCGGTGACGCCCGGCCGGAAACCCTCGATCAGGGCGTCGGCCTCCTCGACCAGCGAGAGCACGAAGTCGATGCCGGCCTTCTCCTTCAGATCCACCGCGATCTGCGGCCGCCCCCTCAAGAGAAGATTGTACTTCAGCGGCCTCTGGATGCCGAGCTTCACCGGCGCCCGGCGCTCCACGCGAAGCACGGTCGCCCCGAGTTCAGCCAGCAACATGGCGCACATGGGGCCGGGACCGATCCCGGCAAGCTCGACGATCTTGATGCCCTTGAGGGGTCCCATTGCATTCTCCCGATGACGTGTCCGCGCCGACCTGCTCAGGGGCGCACCACGCGGAAGCAGGGCACGGGCGTGCCCTCCCCGGCGGTTGGAACGAATACGAGCCCGACCTTCTGGCCGACCGCGAGCGCGTCGAAGTCGCATTCGACAATGTTGGTGAGCATCACCGGCCCTTCCTCCAGCCGCACATAGGCGATGGCATAGGGCGGGTCGGATCGGCGCATGACGCTGTAGCTGTAGATTTCGCCTCGCCCCGATGCCTCCACCCATTCGGTCTCCTTGAGGGAGAAGGGGCAAAGCGCCCGTGGGTACCAGTGGAAGCGGCCCGTCTCGGTGCAGCGGCGGACAAGGAACCGTCCCTCCCGCGCGGCGGCATAGAAAGGCGCGCTTTCGGCGTCGATGACCGGGCTCGGGATGGCGCGCTCGACCATGGGGTCAATGCCTTTCGAGGATGAGGGTCGCGGAGGCATGGCGCGCGCCGAGAAGCCCGCCGATGCCGGACGCGATGACCAGATCGGCATTCTTCACCTGCACCGCGGGATGCGCTTCTCCGCGCGCCTGGCGCACCGCCTCGATCACCTTGGTGATGCCGCCCCGGTTGGCCGGATGGTTGCTGCATAGCCCGCCGCCGTCGGTGTTGAAGGGCAACCGGCCGATCCCCGAGATGAGGTTTCCATCGGCGACGAAGCGCCCACCCTCCCCCTTGGCGCAGAAGCCGAGATCCTCGATCTGCATGAGGGCGGTGATGGTAAAGCTGTCGTAGATGGAGGCGTATTTGATGTCGGCCGGCGTGACGCCCGCCTCTGCGAAGGCGCCGGCTCCAGACGCGCGCGCCGCCGACCAGGTGAGATCCACCTCGCCGCCGAACGTGCCTTTCAGGCTCTCGCCGCAGCCTCGCACGGCGACCAGCGGACGCTTCAGCGCGCGCGCCACTTCCGGCCGGGCAACAACCAGCGCTCCGCCGCCGTCGCTGACCACGCAGCAATCCAGCCGGTGGAGCGGATCGGCCACCAGGGGCGAGTTCACTACATCCTCGACGCTGACGACGTCACGCAGCATGGCATTCGGATTGTGCTGCGCGTGGTGGGAAGCCGCGACCTTGATCCAGGCGAGCTGCTCCGGCGTGGTGCCGAACTCATACATGTGACGCATGGCGACCATGGCGTACATGTTGATGGTCTGGATTCCGAAGTGGTTTTCCCAGGTGGAATCGGGATTGCGCTCGTCCGCCGTCCGCACGGGCATGGTGGTCAGGCCCTCGCTCCGCGGACGACCCGCAAGGGTGATGAGCGCGACATTGCACTTGCCGGCGGCGATGGCCTGCGCGGCGTGGGCCACATGGGCGATGTAGGAGCAGCCGCCGACGTCCGTGCTGTCGTAGTGCCGCACACGCAGACCAAGATAGTCCGCCATGGTCAGCGGCCCCATGCCGGGCGCGTCGCCCGAGCAGAAGTAGCCGTCCACATCGGCGGGCGTGAGCCCGGCATCGGCGAGAGCACCCGCGGCCACTTCCGCATGAAGCAGGGCGATCGTCTTGTCGGGTGCCTTGCGGGTCGGATGCTCGAACGCTCCGACGATGAACGGGCCTTCCTGCATGAGCGGCTCCGGTGAGATGCCCGGACGATATTTGCTGAGGCGCAGACGGGACAGTGCGTCGGGCGAGAACGGCGCGACCTCCACATACGTGTTGAAGCGGTGTTTCGCGGCGCCAAGGCCTTGGCTCGCACGGCGGGCGCAGCCACTTTCGCACAGCGGTGGCCGCATGACGCGCCGGGGGGCCGGCCGACAGGTGCGGGTGTTCACGCAGGATCGAGCTTGGGTGGGCGTGCCGGAAAGGGCGCGCTTGTCTCCCCATGCGAATGCGACAGGGAGTGGTTTACGATGCGAGGTCTCGAGGGTCGCCGCGTAATTTTGACGGGCGGAGCAAGCGGCATCGGCCGCGCAACGGTGTTGCGTCTGGTCGACGAGGGGTGTGTCGTCGGTATCCTCGACCGCGACCTCGATGGCGCGCAGGAAACGACGCGCCTTGCCGAGGGTCCCGGCAAGGCCATCGCCTATGCCTGTGACATCGCCGATCGCGCCGCCGTCGCCGCGGCGGTCGACGCATTCGAGGCGGAGGCGGGGCCGGTCGAGCTGCTCGCCAATGTCGCCGGCTGGGACAAACCCATTCCCTTCCTCGACACCGACCAGGCCTTCTGGGACAAGGTCATCGCCATCAATCTCTACGGCCCCCTCAACCTTCACCACGTCGTCGTTCCCCGCATGGCGCAGCGCGGCTTCGGCCGCGTCGTCTCCATCGCGTCCGACGCGGGGCGCGTGGGCTCCTCCGGCGAGGCGGTCTATTCCGCGTGCAAGGGCGGCATCGCCTCCTTCACCAAGACCATGGCCCGCGAAATGGCGCGCAAGAACGTGACGCTGAACGTGGTCTGTCCCGGCCCCACCGACACGCCGCTGTTCGACGAGTTCGCCAAGAGCTCGCCCACCGGCGGCAAGATCGCGGAAGGTCTCGCGCGGGCCATCCCTCTCGGGCGGCTGGGCAGGCCCGATGACTATCCGGGCATGATCGCGTTCCTGCTGTCCGACGACGCCGCCTTCATCACCGGCCAGACCATCAGCGTCTCGGGCGGCCTGACCATGCACGGCTGAGGAAGACCGTAATGAGCATGCAAAAGATGATGGCCGGAAAGGTCGCCGTCGTCACCGGCGGCGGACGCGGCATCGGCCGGGCAATTGCCCTCGGCATGGCTGCCGAAGGCGCTGCCGTGGTCGTCGTCGACATCGGCGCAAGCCTCGCGGGCAGTGGACAGGATGCAGGCCCGGCACAGGAAGTCGTCGCAGAAATCGAGGCCATGGGCGGCGAGGCGCTCGCGAGCACGCTGTCCATCGTCGAACCGGCAAATGGCGAGCGTATCGTCGCCGCCGCGGTGGAGCGCTTCGGCCGCCTCGACGTCGTGGTGAACAACGCCGGAATCCTGCGCGACACCATGTTCCACAAGATGAGCTACGTGGACTGGAACGATGTCATCCAGGTGCACCTCATGGGCAGCTTCCTGCTCAGCCGCGCAGCGGCTTCCCAGTTCCGCGAGCAGAACGGCGGCGCCTATGTGCACATGACGTCCACCTCCGGACTCATCGGCAATTTCGGCCAGGCGAACTACATGGCCGCCAAGATGGGCATGGTCGGCCTGTCGCGGGCCATCGCCCTGGACATGCAGCGCTATAACGTGCGCTCCAACTGCATCGCGCCGTTCGCGTGGAGCCGCATGACCAGTTCGCTACCGACCGAAACCGAGGAACAGCGCCAACGGGTCGAACGCTTCCAGCAGATGACGCCCGAAAAGATCGCCCCGCTGGCGGTCTGGTTGGCCTCGGACAAGGCGGCGGACGTTTCCGGCCAGATCTTCGGGGTCCGCAACAACGAACTCTATCTGTTCAGTCAGCCGCGCCCGGTTCGCTCCGTGCAGATGTCGGACGGATGGACGCCGGAGTTGGTCGATTCCGTCGCGAAGGGCGCCTTCGCCGCTGGGCTGACGCCGCTCGAGCGATCCAGCGACGTCTTCACCTGGGATCCGATCTGATGGCCATCGACTACGAAAAACTCATGGCGCTGGCCATCCCCGACGTGCGGCAGACCTACACGGCGCGCGACACCATGCTTTATGCTCTGGGCGTCGGTCTCGGTCACGACCCGACGGACCGCGAGCAGCTGCGTTTCGTCTACGAGAAGGCCCTCTGCGCCCTGCCGACCATGGCCGTGGTTCTGGCGAGCCCCGGTTCCTGGATCCGCAACCTCGACACCGGCATCGACTACGTGAAGGTGGTTCATGGCGAGCAGGGCCTCGTGCTCCACCGGCCACTTCCGGTGGAGGGCACGCTGGTCACCCGTACGCGGGTTGTCGATGTGATCGACAAGGGCGCCGGCAAGGGCGCGGTGGTGGTGTCGGAGCGGGAGTTGACCGACGCGGTGACGGGCGAGCGCATCGCCAGCATCACCCAGAGCACCTTCTGCCGCGGCGACGGAGGCTTTGGCGGCCCGGCCCGGCCGACGCCGGCGCCCCACAAGGTGCCCGAGCGCGCGCCGGACGTGGTCTGCGAACTGAAGACCAATCCCAACGCAGCACTCGTGTACCGGCTGAGCGGCGACTACAATCCGCTTCACAGCGATCCCGACGTGGCGGCCAAGGCAGGCTTCCCGCAGCCCATCCTCCACGGGCTCGCCACCTACGGCGTGACGGGGCACGCGATCCTCAAGAGCGTCTGCGGCTACGATCCGGCCCGACTGCGCGCGATCTCTGCACGCTTCACGGCACCGGTCTTCCCTGGCGAGACCTTCGCCGTGAGCATCTGGCAGGACGGCCCCGTTGTCAGCTTCGAGACACGCTCCGTGGAGCGCGGCGTCGTCGCCATCGGCAACGGCCGCGCGGAGATCGCCTGATCCGGGCGCCCCTATCGAGCGCTTGAACCTAGCGAATGCAGAAAGGCCGCGGATCCGATCCGCGGCCTTTTTTCTTTTCTGACATCCGCACGTTCGCCGGCTTGCGCGCCGCGCTTTCTCTCTTCCCGAAGATCCCCCTGCGGCCCCTTACTCGTCGAGGATCGGAGACGCGCTCGGCGGCAGCTGGATTTCGTCGCGCCGCCGCAGGGCGAAATAGAGCTGGGCGCCCAGCAGCAGCACCGCCGTGAGCAGGAAGGCAAGGCTGATGGGCCGGGTCACGAAGATGGAGAGGTCGCCGCGCGCCAGGAGCAGCGCCCGCCGCAGGTTCTCCTCGAACCTCTGGCCCAGCACGAAACCCAGCAGTATGGGGGCCGGGTGGAAGCCGTGGCGCAGCAGCACATGGCCGAATACGCCGATGGCCAACGTTGTACCCACCGAGAACATGTCGCTGCGGACGCTGTAGACGCCGATGCACACGAAGAAGAGGGCACTCGGATAAAGGTAGCGATAGGGGATCGAGAGCAGCTTCACCCACAGCCCGATCATCGGCATGTTCATCACCATCAACAGGATGTTGCCGATCCAGAAGCTGGCGATGAGGCCCCAGAAGATGTCCGGATGCTCGGTGATGAGTTGCGGTCCCGGCGTGATGCCCTGGATCACCAGCGCCCCGAGCAGGAGCGCCATCACCGCATCACCGGGAATGCCGAGGCTCATGGTGGGAATGAAGTCGCCCTGCACGGCAGCGTGTGTCGCAGCTTCCGGGGCGGCCACGCCCTGGATCGCTCCGTGACCGAACTCTTGCGGCCGGCGGGACACGCGCTTCTCAAGGCCATAGGCCATGAAGGACGCGATGGTGGGGCCGGTGCCGGGGATCATGGAACACAGGCTGCCCACGAGGGTCCCGCGCAGAGCGGGCACGATTGCCGTGCGAAGTTCCGATCGGCTGGGCCACAGGTCGGCGATCCGGATGCGCGTCGCCGAGGTCGAAACCGGGGCCACCGCGTTCACGCTCTTGAGAAATTCGGCCACGCCGAACAGCCCGAGTGCGAGCGCGACAATCTCAAGTCCGTCGTCCAGTTCGGGAAACCCGAAGGTGAAGCGCTGGAGACCGGTGTTGATGTCGGTTCCCATCGTTCCCAGGAGCAGGCCAAGGCATGTCATGGACATGCCCTTCAGCTTTGATCCGCGGGCCAGGGTCGAGCCCGCGAGCAGCCCCAGGAGCATCAGGGAAGAGATTTCCGCCGGTCCGAAGTTCAGGGCGATGCGCACCAGATAGGGCGCGAAGAACACCATCAGAACGATGCCGAAGGAGGCGCCGAGGAAGGAGGCCAGCATGGTCACGCCGAGGGCCGTGCCGCCCTTGCCCTTAAGCGTGAGCGGGTAGCCGTCGAGGCAGGTGACTGCGTGCGGTGGATGGCAGGGCAGGTTGAGCAGGATGGAGCAGATCGCTCCGCCGTACTGCGCGCCATAATAGATGCCCGCCAGCATGAGGATCGCGGCAACGGGGGGCATCGCGAAGGTCAGCGGCAGCAGCATGGAGATGGCTGTCATGACGCCCAGGCCGGGCAGCACGCCGACCACATTGCCGATGAACACGCCGGCGAGGCAGGCGGCGAAATTCTGGAGCTGGAACGCGACTCCGAAACCGTGGATCAGGCCGTCGATGGCTTCCATGGCAAGATCCTTCAGGAACCGAAATAGGGAAGGCCGACACGCAGGCCCCAGATGAACAACAGGGCTCCGGCCACGCTGATGACGGCGGCGAGCACAGCAGAGTTCAGCACCGTCATTTTCCGGTCGCCCATCGCGGCCGTGAACACGCAGGCGAATGTGCCGGGGACGAGGCCGAGGACCGGCGTCAGGACAATGAAGAGGATCATGCTGGCGACAATGGCCACATAGCCGCGCCAATCCACGGGCGCGTCCTGGGCCGCGTGTCCACGACCGGCCTCATGGTCCTGCGCCAGCGTGGCGGTGAACGCGATGGCAAGGCCCAGAACGACAAGCACGATGCCGAGCACGGTGGGAAAGAAGCCGGGGCCGATCCGGCTCAATGTCCCGATGCCGTATCGTGCTCCCGTCACCGCGGCGAAGGCCCCGATGCCCGCCATCAGGAGACCGGCGCGACGATCCCTCCAGATCTCCGAGGACCGCGGCTGATCCAGCCCTCCTCCCCCACCCGGCATGTTATTTTTATTTTGCATTTAACCTCACCTAACGTAATATATATTGTCCATTACTTTGAGTAACAATATACGGGCCGCGTACCTGGTAAATCCGGCTGGATACTCGGCGGGCCAAACCGACATGAATGTGTTGATCCGCCCGGCGCGCGGCGCGCGTGACCGGAGGAGGCCTCCGCGCAAAAAGATCGGGCGACGCTTTCGCGTCGCCCGCAAGTGAGGGAGCAAGGGGTCTCCCCCGGGAGGAACGGTCAGGCCGGCAGGCCGAGATTGAGAAAGGTTCCGCGCCCGCTCGCCACCAGCCTGCCGGAATGGTCTTCAACCCGCGCCTCGGAGCAGGAGAGGGTCTTGCCAAGCCGAACGAGCGCGCCCCGCGCGCGGAGCACCCCCACGGCGGCAGTGGCGTGATAATCCACACGCAGATCCACGGTCGTCTGAAGGCAACCCGTCGCGGTGATAACCGCGTAGATGGCTGCCGCATCGAGCAGGCTCGCCAGGACACCGCCGTGCACGATCTGACGCTCCGGCGTGGAAACGAACTCCTGCCGCGCCTCGAGTTCGAACACCACGCCGTCGGGCGACGCGGATACGGCGCGCAGCCCGAGCCAGGCGTTGAACGGCGTGCGATCGAGCCGCCCCTGGATTCTGGCGAGGTCGTGAAAAGCGCCTGTCACGGGGGCGTTCATTCGGCACTCGTGCATTGGTGGCGAAGGCATTGCAGTTGCGACGGAATCGAAGCCGGGGCGCGACACGCCCTTCTCTCCAAAGCGATCATGGGAAACTCCGAACGGCTTGGCCGAGCGATCGCCCGCACCCCGTCAGCGACGAATCCTCGGCGGTCCGTCCCGTTTCTGTCCACCCGCCAGCCGGCAAAACCCCATATGTGTGCTCTCGATGGAGGACAACTGGACCGCGGGCGAGTCTCGCAGGACCATGGTAGCACTCGGTCGACAGAACAAATTCGGGGAAATGCTTCGATGGATCTGGTCGAAACGCTCGAAGGCGGTGTCGCGACACTGCGCCTGAACCGTCCCGAGGCCGCAAACGCCCTCTCCCTCGCCATGTTCGACGGCCTCATCGAGGCGATCCCTCGCCTTGGACGTGATCCGAACGTGCGAGCCATCGTCATCACCGGAACCGGGCGGGCCTTCTGTGCCGGCGGCGACGTGAAGGCCATGCAGGGGCGCACCGGCACCCTGGAGGAGCGCTACGATGAACTCCAGCGCAAGCACGGCTCCATCCTCGCCCTCAGCCAGTGCCCGAAGGTGACGATCGCCGCCATCAACGGGGCGGCGGCAGGCGCGGGACTGGTGCTCGCCCTCGCGTGCGATCTGAGGATCGCCACGCAGAGCGCGCGTTTTGTGACGAGCTTCGCCAACGTGGGCTTCGCCGGGGACTTCGGCGGCTCGTTCTTCCTGTCGCGGCTGGTCGGCCCTCTCAAGGCGCAGGAGCTTTATCTCCTGTCCGAGAAGATCGATGCGCAGGAGGCGCTACGGATCGGGCTGCTCACGCGGGTTGTTCCGGACGAGGCGTTCTCGGACGAGATCGCGCGCCTTGCCACCCGAATGGCCTCCGGCCCCACGGCCGCCTATCGCTACATGAAGCGCAATTTCGAGATCGCCCGGGCCGGCACGCTCCCGGAGGTCCTCGCCGCGGAGGCGCAGCACCAGATCCGCCTCACCCAGACCGCCGACCATGCGGAGGCGGTGGCGGCCTTCCGCGAGAAACGCGCGCCCGTGTTCACCGGCGCATGATGTGCTCCCCGGCAGGAAGCCGCGCGACATGAGCTGGGAACCCGAGATCGACGAGCTGGAGCACCGCCGCGTCCTTGCCGAGCAGATGGGCGGCACGGAGCGGGTGGAGCGCCAACACCGGGCCGGCCGTCTCACGGTGCGCGAGCGCATCGAGAGCCTGCTCGACCGGGGCAGCTTCCGCGAGATCGGATCCCTCGCCGGCAAGGCGCAGTACGACGCCGAGGGCCAGCTCTCCGGCTTCACCCCGGCCAATTGCGTCTTCGGCCGCGGCAAGGTGATGCGACGCCCGGTCGTCGTCTCCGGCGACGATTTCACGGTGGCAGGCGGTTCGGCGGATGCCGCCATCTGGGACAAGTTCAAGATGGCGGAAACCATGGCGCGCGAATATCGCATGCCATTGATCCGCCTTGTGGAAGGCTCCGGCGGTGGCGGCTCGGTTCGCTCCATCGAGAAGACCGGGTTTGCCAACCTTCCGGGCGGCCTTGGCGGGCAGTCGGGCGGCCTGCATCTGTGCTGCGCCACCCTCGCCGCGGTGCCCGTCGTCGGGCTGGCCCTCGGTCCGGTGGCCGGCCTCGGCGCCGCGCGGGTGAGCGTCAGCCATTTGTCGATCATGGTGCGCGAAAAGGCGCAGGTGTTCGTCGCCGGACCGCCGGTGGTCGAGAAGCTGGGCGAGAAGCGGACCAAGGAGGAACTCGGAGGCCACGCGATCCAGCTCGCGGCCGGCACCATCGACATGGCGGCTGACGACGAGGAGGAGGCCTTCGCGCTCACGCGCCGCTTCCTCTCCTACCTGCCCGATTCCGTCTGGGAGCTGCCGCCGCGGGGGCCATGCCGCGACAGCCCCAATCGCGCATGCGATGAGCTGGCTGCGATCGTCCCGCGCGACCCGCGCCACGCCTACCTCATGCGTCGTGTGATCGATCGCGTAGTGGACCGTGGCAGCTTCTTCGAGATGGGTCCGGCGTTCGGACGCTCCGTGATCACGGGGCTCGCGCGCCTCGACGGGTGGCCGGTCGCGCTCATGGCGGGGGACCCCCTGCATTCCGGCGGCGCCTGGACCGCCGCGAGCGCCCAGAAAATCATGCGTTTCGTCGATCTCGCCGAGACATTCCACCTGCCGGTGGTGCATCTCGTGGACTGCCCGGGCTTCGTGGTGGGGCTCGAAGCGGAGAAGGCCGGCACCATGCGCCACGCCGTGCGCGCGCTCGCCGCCATCCACCAGTCCACCGTCCCGTGGTGTTCGGTGCTGATCCGCAACGTCTATGGTGTCGGCGGCGGCGCGCACCAGCCGCAGACCCATCACGTCATGCGCTTCGCCTGGCCATCCGGGCGCTGGGGCTCCTTGCCCATGGAAGGGGGCATTGAGGCGGCCTATCGGGCCGAACTGGCGGAGGCGGAGGACCCGGACGCGCGGCGCGCGGAAATCACCGCCCGGCTGGAGCGCCTTCGGTCTCCCTTCCGCACGGCAGAGGCGTTCGGCGTGGACGAGATCATCGATCCCCGCGACACCCGCCGGCTGCTGTGCGAGTTCGCCGGCATCGCCGCCCCGCTTCGCAAGGCCGGAGAGACACGCTTTTCCATCCGGCCGTGAGAGGCAGCACGTCCCTTCGCCCGCCGGATGTCAGGCTTCGGCGGGCGGCGCCAGGGCAAGCATGAGGTTCACGAGCAACGCGCCGCGCTGCGCCGCCCGTCGCTCGACAGGCACGTCCGACAGGCGGGCCTCGACCAATTCCGAGATTCGGGCACGGGTGGGCGCATCGAGCACCGGCGTGCCGAGATCGTCCCAGCGGCGCTGGATCCCCGCCGCGTAGCTTTCGAGAAAGCGGGTCATCCCGCCCTTGCCGCCGGACAGGTGATAGCTCTCGAACGGTCCGGAGATGGCCCATTTACGACCGGGCCCTTCGACGACCGCGCGGTCGATGTCCTCCACCGAGGCGACCCCTTCCAGAAGGAGATTGACCGCCTCCCGCCACAGCGCCGTCGCCAGACGGTTCCCGATATGGCCGAAGATCTCCCGGCTGAGCCGCACGGGCATCTTTCCCCAACAGGTGTAGGTGGCCATCGCCGCATCCACCGCGACCGGATCGGTTCGCCCGCCGCCCACCACCTCGACGAGACGCATGAGGTGGGTGGGCGTGAAGGGATGGCCGAGAACGCAGCGCTCCGGATGCCGGCATCCCGCCTGCATATCCGTCATGGACAAGGACGACGTGCTGCTGGCGATGAGCACATCGGGCGCCACGCATCCGTCGATGCGGGCGTAGAGCTCTGCCTTGAGCGCTGCATTCTCGGCGGCATTCTCCTGCACGAAGTCGCAGCCCGCGAGCGCCTCCTCCAGCGAAGTGAAGACCTCAAGGCGCGCGCGGTCGGCGCCGGGTGCAAGGCCCAGGCGCTCAAGGTCCGGCCACAGGGCGTCGATCTCCGCGCGCAGTTCGTCCCCTGCCTCCGACCGACGGAGCCAGGCGCGGACGCAGAGCCCGCGCCCGAGCAGGAACGCGGCCCAGCCCGCGCCCACGTATCCGCCGGCCACGAGGCCCACGGTCTTGATTGCCGCGCCGGCGCGGTATGTGCCCATGGTTCTCGTCTCCGTTGACTGCCGGGGCGGCGTGCGGGGCGCGGCCTACTCGCGCTTGATGCCGTTCAACTTGACGAGCTCGCGGAACTTGGCGACCTCGTCGGCGACGAAGGCCTGCGCCTGCGCCGCCGTGCCGCCCGCCACGGTGAGGCCGAGTTTCTCCATGCGCGCGCGGAAAGCGGGCTGCGCTACAACGGCGTTCAGCGCGCCATTGAGTTTCGTGATGATATCGGCCGGTGTCCCCTTCGGGACGACCAGTACAGTCCAGGAATAGGAGGCATAATCCTGCCACCCCGTCTGCTCGGCCACGGTCGGCAGGTCCGGATAGCTCAGGCTACGCTGCGGCCCTCCGGACGCCAGGAGCTTCAGCTTGCCTTCGCGCACGAAGGCATCGGCGGCCTGGGGGGTGAGATAGGCGATATCGATCTGGCTGGTGAGCAACGCCGGGACAATCGGCGCCTCACCGGGATAGGGAATGTGGAGCATCTTCGCGCCGCCGAGCCGCGCCAGTTCCTCGTGATGGATCTGGTTGAGGCTCGCCACGCCCACCGAGCCGAAGGTCACCTTGCCCGGATTGGCCTTGGCGTAGGCCAGCAGATCCTTCAGCCTCTTCTGCGGCAGGTCCGGGCGCGCGGCGAGCACGAAGTCGGCGGTGTAGAACTTGCCGACGACATCGAGATCTCGGGTGGGGATGTAGGATGGGTTCGGATCAAGATAGGGCGTGATGGCCGTCGCCCCGACTCCCGCGAGACCGACGGTGTAGCCGTCGGGCTTCGCCTTCGCCACCGCATCCATGCCGATCATGCCGGCGCCGCCGACCTTGTTCTCCACCACCACCTGCTGCTTCAGGAGCTTCGTCAGATCCGCGGCGAGCAGGCGAGCCGCCACATCCGTGGCGCCGCCCGGCGCGAAGCCGACGATGAGCCGCACGGGCCTGTCAGGGTAGGAGATTTGGGCCGTGGCGCTGCCGCATGCGAACAGAGCGACAGCGACCGCAACGAAAAGCCTCAGCATCGGCGAACTCCCGCTATGGTTTCGGAGCGTGTTGAAGAGACGCCTTCATTCCCGGCGGATGCCGGTCTCGGCTTCGATCTTCCTGTATTTCTCGATCTCGGCGGCGACGAACCTGCGCGCGTCGTCGACATTCCCGCCCAGGATGAGCAGGCCAAGACTGGCGAACCGTTCGCGCGTCTGCGGCTTGGCGAGCGCCGCATTGACGGCTTCGTTCAGCCTGCGCAGGACATCCGGCGGCGTGCCCTTGGCGGTCACCAGGATGTTCCAGGTGTAGCAGTCATAATCCGCGAAGCCGGTGATCTCGGCCACTGTCGGCAGATCGGGCATGGTGGCGATGCGCTTGGGACCGCCGGCCGCGAGCGCGTGGACCTTGCCGCTGGTGACGAACCCCTGCCCCCCGGCGAAGGTCAGGAAGGCGATATCGATCTGCCCGGAAAGGAGCGCGGTGATGAGCTGGGAGTCCCCGGCATAGGGAACGTGCAGCATCTTCACGCCCGCTCGGCGTGCGAGGTTCTCGAGACCGAAATGGATCGGCCCCGCGACTCCTGTCGATCCGTACGACACTTGGCCGGGATTGGCCTTGGCATAGGCGAGCAGTTCAGGAAGCGTCTTCGGGCCGAAGTCGGGGCGCGAGACGAGGACCACGTCGATGGCCGTCAACGCTGCGATGGTGTCCAGATCGCGGACCGGATCGTAGGGCAGGCGCGGGTCGATCATGGGGATGATGGCCGTCGGCCCCACGCCGCTGAGGCCGATGGTGTAGCCGTCCGGCTTCGCCTTGGCGACGAGGTCGATGCCCGTCGTGCCCGCCGCCCCCGGCTTGTTCTCCACGATGAACTGCTGCTTGAACGTCGTGCTCAGATCATCGGCGAGAACGCGGGCGGTGACATCGGTCGAGCCTCCCGGCGCGAAGGGAACGACAATTCGAACCGGCCGGTCCGGAAAGCCCTGCGCCCAGGCCGGCAACACGGCCGGCGCGCAGCAGAGTCCGGCCGCGATCAAGGTGGCGAACCTCCGACCCATGGGTGTCTCCCTCGTCCCGCCTCTGGATGGGCTGGTGTGGAATTTGGGGGCTCGACAGGCCGTGAAGGTCAATCGCGGGGCGGTTGATCACACGCATATGCGCATTCCGCACGGTCCCGGCGGGTGACACATGCGTGTTCATCCTCGGCGTCCCGGCGTTCCCGGTTGATCGCGAGCAGCGAGCGCCGTTCTGTGGTGCGGCGGAATCGAAAGGCGAAGAAGGCGAGACCGTTCGCGCAGCTCAGGTGCGGCGCGGTCTATCGCCTGCGACGCGTCCAACTCAACGCGGCCGGGCACTTCGCCCCGCCGCACGTAGCGACAGAACAGTGAGATCCGGGGCCCTCCATGTCCGAAGCCATGCCATTGAACCACGACGAAGAGACTCCGGCGCAGGGTCCGCTCGCCGGCATCCGGGTTCTCGACCTGACCGTGAACGTGCTCGGCCCCGTCTCGACCCAGATCCTCGGCGACATGGGCGCCGACGTCATCAAGATCGAGGCGCCCGAAGGCGACTACACGCGCTTCGTGGGTCCTTCACGCAGCGAAGGCATGGGGACCTTCTTCCTCAACATCAATCGCAACAAGCGCTCCGTGGTGCTCGACCTCAAGCAGCCGGAAAGCCGGGCAACGCTGCTCGAACTGGCCGAGACCGCCGATGTCTTCGTCCATTCCATGCGGCTTGGGGCGGCGCGCCGCCTCGGCATCGACTATGAAACGGTGTCCGCGCGCAACCCGCGGATCGTCTACGCCTCGGCTGGCGGCTACCGGCAGGGGTCGTCGCGCGCCGAATGGCCGGCCTTCGACGACGTGATCCAGGGCGTGAGCGGCATTGCCGCGCTGAACGGCCAGGCGACCGGCGAGCCCCGCTATTTCCCGACCGTGATCTGCGACAAGCTGTGCGGCTACGTGCTGGCCTCCTCCATCGGCATGGCTCTTTATGCGCGTGAGCGCACCGGCCTCGGCCAGGAGGTGCATGTCCCGATGATGGAGACCATGGTCGGATTCAACATGCTGGAGCATCTGTGGGCGGGCGTCCTCGACCAGCCGGAGCTGGGCCTTGGCTACAGCCGCATGCTGACCCAGCATCGCCGGCCCTACCGCACGCTGGACGGCTACATCTGCCTTCTGGCCAACACCGACGAGCAATGGCGGCGCATGTTCCGGGCGATCGATCGGCAGGACCTCCTCGGCGATCCCAGGTTCACCGAGATCGCTCCCCGCTCCCGGAACATCGATACGCTCTATGGCATCCTGACCGAGGCGATGGCGACGCGCACGACGGAAGACTGGCGCCAGCGGCTCGATGCCGCCGACATTCCCAACGGGCCGGTGATGACCCTGGAGCAGATCTACAACGACCCCTACCTCGCGGAGACCGACTTCTTTCACCGCGTGGAGCATCCCACCGAGGGGCGGTTCGTGACGATGGCCGTGCCCACGCACTTCTCCCGCACCCCCGCCGGCGTGCGCCGCCTGCCGCCGCGGCTCGGCGAGCATACGCAGCAGGTCATCGATCAGCTTCGGTCGGAGCGAAGTGTTGCGGCCGCCGAAATGCAAGCGCCCCCCGCCAGGGAATCGTCGGCGGCAGGCTGAGAGGAATTCAGGATGCGCGGCGCGCCCGCCCGATGCGGGAGGCGCGCCGCGCGCCTTCATTCGCGCCTGATGTCGTTTAGGCGGACAATATCCTGGAACCGCTTCGCCTCCGACCGGACGAAGGCGGCCGTGTCCGCGAGGCTCCCGCCCATGGCGACCAGCCCCAGCTTCGCCAGCCGGGACTGGACTTCGGGGTCCGCCAGAATCCTGGTCGTCGCCGCGTTGAGGCGCGCCGTCACATCCTCTGGCATGCCCTTCGGCCCGATCAGCATCGTCCAGGTATGGGCGCTGTAGTCGGGCCATCCCATGACCTCCGAGATGGTCGGCATGTCAGGCAAGGCGGCCACCCGCCCGGGTCCGCCGGACGCAAGCCCCAGGATTTTCCCCTCCTTGATCAGGCCCGTGGCGGACGCCGGGGTGATGAACGCGATGTCCACCTGCCCGGTCATGAGGGCCGGCATGATCGGGGCTTCTCCGGTGTAGGGGACATGGAGCATCCGGGTGCCGGAGCGGCGCGCCATCTCCTCATGCAGGGCATGGTTGACGCTCGCGATCCCGACCGTGCCATAGCTCGGCTCGCGCGTGTCCGTCTTCGCCGCAGCCAGGAACGCGGCAAGTGTCTTCTGAGGCAGATCAGGTCGCGCGCAGAGGATGAACGGAGCGTCGTAGACCGGGGTTATGAATTCCAGATCCCGTTCCGGACGAAACGGCGACTTGGGATCAAGGTAGGGCACCACCACGAGCGGCGTACCCGGCGAAACCCCCAGCGTGTAACCATCGGGCTTCGACTTGGCGACGGCGTCCACGCCGATCATCCCGGACGCACCGGGCTTGTTCTCGACGACGAATGTCTGATTGAAGGCCTTCGACAGCTCGGATCCGATGAGCCGAGCCACCACATCCGTGGCGCCGCCGGCCGCGAACGGAACGATCAGGCGGACCGGGCGATCCGGATAGCTCGACTGCGCGGCCGCAGGCCCGACCAACAATAGCGCCGCGACGGCGCAGCCCAGGATTTCGCGCATATTTTCCCCGTTCATGATGACCCCGGCAGCGTGGAATTATGCCCCCCGGGTCCAAAATCCAAGCATGCGCGCCCAACGCCGGGTCAACCGGCAAGAAAAGAGCGCACGCACATGCGGATTGAGTGGCGATTTCCTCGCCGCCGCCATCGGGCGCAAGCTCCACATATGCGCGGAATGGCCTGACGACATGGCCGCTGTAAATCCGCTCCGCTAAGCAATTTGGGAACGGTATTCGCCCCGGATCATGCCGGCCTTCGCGGCGCGGCGGTTCAGGTCCGGGACGTTGCGCCGACGGGCGGGAGGACGGCAGTGAGCGGGTGGTTGAACGAAGATCAGATCCAGGTGCAGGACCTCGTGCGCCGGGTTGCTCGCGAGCGGGTTGCGTCCCGAGCGCAGGAGATCGACCTCACGGCCGAATATCCCCATGACATGTTCGATCTCATCCGCGAGCTCGGGCTCTTCACCTTGCCCTTTCCTCCCGAATACGGCGGCAGCGGCAGCATGTTGTCGGCCTGCGTCGCTGTCGAGGAGCTGGGGCGCATCTGCTACAACACGGCCTATCTCCTTGTCGTTCAGTGGGTTCCGATCGGCGCGATCCTCGCCGGCGGCACGCCGGAGCAGAAGCGGAAGTATCTGCCGGGCCTCGCCTCCGGCGATCTGCGCGGTGCGCTGTCCCTCACCGAGCCCCAGAGCGGCTCGGACGTGGCCGGCATCCGCACCCGCGCCAAGCGGGACGGTCAGGGCTGGCGGCTGAGCGGATCGAAGATCTGGTGCACCAATTCCGGCATGGCCGACTTCGTGCTCGTCGCCGCCCGCACCGGCGAGGACGATCAGCGCGGCAAGATCAACCTCTTCATCGTCGAAAAGGGAACCCCCGGTTTCGAGGTCGGGCGCAAGGAAGACAAGATCGGCGCACGCGGCGTGCCATCGCACGCCCTCTTCTTCGACAATTGCTACCTGCCCGCGGAAGCCATGCTCGGCGATGAAGAGACGGGATTCCGCGTCGCCATGGCGGCCCTCAACGACTCGCGCCCCATCATCGGCGCGCGGGGCGTCGGTCTCGCCCAGGGCGCGATCGACCACACCATCGAGTTCATCAAGTCGCGCCGGGCGTTCGGGCAGGCGGTCTCGGACTTCCAGGGCGTGCGCTGGATGATCGCCGATATGGTGATCCAGACCCAGGCGTCACGGAACCTCGTCTATGAGGCGGCGGCGGCGGTCGACGCCGGCGTGAAGGGCAAGGCCCTCGCCCAGCTGGCAGCCATCTCGAAGTGCCACGCTACCGACACCGCCATGAAGGTCGCGACCGACGCCGTGCAATTGTTTGGCGCGGCGGGTGTGTCCAACGAATATCCGATCAACAGATACTTCCGCGACGCGAAGGTGCTCCAGATCATCGAAGGCACCAACCAGATCCAGCGCAACATCGTCGCCCGCAACGTGCTCGACTGAGCAGGCGGTCCGACTTCAGCAGATTTCGAAGGAGAGAGCAAAAATGGACGTCCTTGGCCTCGGACTTTACTATGAAGACCTTCCGGTGGGGCACAGCTTCAAAACCATCGGCCGCACCATCACCGAGACCGACATCATCAATTTCGTCACCTGCACGGGCATGACGGAAGTGTTGTTCACCGATTTCGAATTCCAGGCGAAGGAATCCGACATCAGGGGCCGCGTGGCGCCCGGCGCCCTGGTCTTCACCTTCATGGAGGGACTTCTGACCCAGTGCTCCATGCAGCACACCGGCTTCGCCTTCCTCAACATGGATCTGGAGGTCAAGGGGCCCTCGATCGCCGGCGACACCATCCATGTGGAGGTCGAAGTCATCGAGTCCCGCCGCTCGAAATCCCGCCCCAACCGCGGCATCGTGCGTACGCGCAACGTGGTTCGGAACCAGCGCGGGGAGGTGGTGATGATCTACACGCCGGCCCGCATGGTGAAGGCCCGCACCGATGGCCGGGAGCAGGCTGCATGAGCGCTCTGCCGCTGGAAGGCATCCGCGTGCTCGACCTGTCGCGGATACTGGCCGGCCCCTGGGCCGGCCAGTATCTTGCCGATCTCGGCGCGGAGGTCATCAAGATCGAGCGTGCCGGAAAGGGCGACGACGCGCGCTATTTCGGCCCGCCCTATCTCCCCGACGAGAGCGGCGCGCCCACCAGCGAGAGCTTCTTCCACCTGAGCTGCAACCGCGGAAAGAAGTCGGTGACCGCCGACCTTGCGTCTCCCGAGGGGCAGGAGATCATCCGTACCATCGCTAGCGACTGCGATGTCGTGATCGAGAACTTCAAGGTGGGCGACCTTGCCCGCTACGGGCTCGACTATGCGTCCCTGCGCCAAGTCAACCCAAGGCTTGTCTATTGCTCGCTGACCGGCTTCGGCCAGACCGGACCCTACCGCAAGCGGCCGGGCTATGATGCCGTATTCCAGGGCATGAGCGGCCTCATGAGCGTCACCGGCCTGCCGGACGGCGAGCCCGGCGGCGGCCCCATGAAAGTGGGGCCTTCCATCGCCGACATCGTCACCGGCCTGAACGCGGTGATCGGAATTCTCGCGGCCCTGCGCCATCGCGACCACAATGGCGGAGAGGGCCAGCAGATCGATCTCTCCCTGTTCGAATCCATGGTTGCCGCGCTCTCGCACTATGCGCAGATCTTCCTCACCTCGGGCGTGCCGCCCTTCCGCAGGGGGACGCAGGGCAACGGCGGCGTTCCCTCGCAGATGTTCCGCTGCTCCGACAGTGGCATCATGCTCACCGCCGGCAACGACGCGCAGTTCCATCGTCTGTGCGAGGCGATCGGCCACCCGCAGATGGCTCGTGATCCCAGGTTCAGCAACAGCCTGGCGCGCATCAGCAACCGGGCGGCGCTGTCCGCCGAGCTTGAAGCGATCTTCGTGCAGAAGCCGGCCGCCCACTGGCTGGCCGTGCTGGAGGCGGCCGAAGTACCCGCCGGCCCGATCTATGATTTCAAGCAAGTCTTCGAGGACACCCACATCGTGTCCCGTGGGCTCAAGATCGAGGTGGACCACCCCTATAACGGGCGCACGGCGCTGATCGGCAGCCCCCTGCACTTCTCGAATACGCCCATCGACCGCTACGGACCGCCTCCCCTTCTCGGCCAGCACACCGACGAGACCCTCGAACGCTACGGCTATGACGAGGCTCGCCGGGCCGAGCTGCGGCGCAAGGGCGTCATCTGACCCGGACCCGAGCTGGCCGCCCGGACCTCCGAGCTATAACGGAGCGCACGGCTTGGGCGCAGATCGTGTGCGGGGACAGCCCTGAAGCACCATGACCGCCAGACGCAGAGGCCCCTCCCAATGACTGACTGGCGCCGGGTTGCTGCACGATTGGAGGTGGGTTAATCGTTCTCAGGGGCTGCCCGGCCTGTCAACGCGCGTTGTCTTTCCCTTCAGGCGGTGGATACATCATGGTGATCGAAAGCGCACCGAAGTCCACGCTGAGGATTCTCGGGATCTTCGAGGTCATTTCGCAGACTCCCGACGGATTGACACTGGCGCGACTGAGCGTGCTGCTTGCATCTCCGAAAAGCAGCCTTCTGAACTTGCTGCGGCCACTGGTGGCACAAGATTACCTCTCATATATCCACGGCGTCTACACTCTGGGGCCGAGGGCCTTCAGCCTCGCCTCCAGCATCATCTCGACCCGCAGTCAGCCCTCCCTCATCCGCCAGTTCGCGCACGATCTGGCGGCGGCGACGCGCGAAACCGTCATCGTTGCGGTGCTCGATCGCGCCGCCGCCCTGGCCGCCTATGTGGACGTGATCGAGAGCCCCCAGCTGGTTCGCTATTCGGTCCCGGCCGGCGTCACGCGCCCGCTCTACTGCTCCGCGGCCGGCCGCCTCCTGCTGGCCTTCCAGCCTGAGGACTGGCGTGAATCCTATTTCAAGAACGCCGACCTCAAGCCGCTCACGGCTCGTACCGTGACCAAGGTGCCCGAGCTGCGAAAGATCATCGCCGAGATCCGGCGTACCGGCGTCGCCTTCAGTTCGAACGAAGCCGTGGAAGGGGCCGCGGGGGTCGCCGTGCCCGTGCGCGACGCCGAAGGCGCGGTGGTGGCGGCTCTTCTTGTCGCCGCTCCCGCCGCGCGTGCCGAGCAGAACCGGGCGCTCCTTCGCCAGGAAGCCGTTCTCGCCGCCAGCCGCGCCTCGCAGGCGCTCGGACATCGCGAAGTCGAAGCCGTCGCCTGATCCGCCTGCCCGGCAGGGCCGCAAAAGGATCGCTCAGCCCATCCGCACATGAGCGCATATGTGTCGCTTGGAGCTTGGGCACGCACGTCCTCTTGGCATCTTCGACAAGGGCCGACACAACAAAAGCCCGACGCTCCGCCACCCGTGCGGTGCCGTGCTGTGAGGCTCGCGATGGATCTGTCCTTCTCCCCCGAAGAGATTGCGTTCCGCGACGAGGTCCGCGCCTTCATCCGCGACAACCTACCGGCCGACATCCGCGCCAAGGCCGGCCGCGTCGCCCATTTCGACAAGGCGGACGTCGTCGCCTGGCACAGGATCCTGGACGCGCGGGGCTGGGCGGCCTCCCACTGGCCGCGCGAGCACGGGGGACCGGGGTTCAGTCCCGTCCAGCGCTACATTTTCATGGAGGAGATGCTGCGGGTGCCGACGCCCGAGCCACTGTCCTTCAACATCAACATGGTGGGGCCGGTCGTCTACACCTTCGGCTCGGACGCGCAGAAGGCGCGATTCCTCCCCCGCATCCGCAGCCTCGACTGGTGGTTCTGTCAGGGCTTCTCTGAACCCGGTGCGGGTTCGGATCTCGCCGCGCTGCGCACGTCGGCGCGCCGGGAAGGCGACGAATACATCGTCAACGGCCAGAAGATCTGGACCTCAACCGCGCACGTTGCCGACTGGATGTTCTGCCTGGTCCGCACCGATGCCGCGGCGAAGAAGCAGGAGGGCATTTCATTCCTGCTGATCGACATGCGCACGCCGGGCATCACCGTACGGCCCATCATCACCATCGACGGCGCACATCATACCAACGAGGTCTTTCTCGACGATGTGCGCGTGCCTTTGGCGAACCGCATCGGCGCGGAAAACAAAGGCTGGGACTACGCAAAGTTCCTGCTCGGCAACGAGCGCACCGGCATCGCCCGTGTCGGCCTGTCCCAGGGTCGCGTCAGCCGGGCCGTGTCCCTCGCGTGCGGGATTGAAGGGCTGGATGGCTCGCTCACCGACGATCAGGGGTTTCGCCGTCGCGTGATCGACCTGGAGATCGACCTGAAGGCGCTGGAGATCACCGCCTTGCGGATCATCGATCGGCAGCGGCGGCGCAACGATGGGCGTCCTGATCCCGCGTCCTCGGTGCTCAAACTTCGGGGGGCGGAGACCCAGCAGGCAAGCGCGCAGCTTCTGCTGGATGCCGCGGGCCGGCTCGGGGCTCCTCTCGATGCCGATCTCGCCGCGCTGGGCGGGGGCTTCGCGGAGGCGCAGGGCGCGGCGGCGATCCATCTGGGTGCCCGCGCGGCGACGATCTACGGTGGATCAAGCGAAATCCAGAAGAACATCATCGCCAAGGCCATCCTCGGCCTCTAACTGGCACGCGTGGAAGCAGTCCATGAACCTCGAATATTCCACTGAGCAGACATTGCTTGCCGACAGCGTGGAGCGCCTGCAGTCGCAGCGCCGGGCGACCGACCGCCGGGCCATCTGGGCCGCGTACGCGGAACTCGGCCTCCTCGCCCTGCCCTTCCCCGAAGACATGGGCGGCCTTGCGGGTGGAAACGTGGAGGCTCAGATCGTGATGGAGGCCGTGGGTCGGCACCTCGCAGACGTGCCCTACATCGGGTGCGCGGTGGGGCCGGGCGCGATCCTGGGTCTTTGCCCCGAGACGCCGCGGCTTCGGGGACTTGTGGCAGCAATCGCGGAAGGGTCCCGCACGGCCTGCCTCGCGCATGAGGAGGAACATGCGCGCTACCGGCTCGCCCATGTCGAGACCCGGGCGGAAAGGACCGCCTCCGGCTTCGTGCTGAACGGGAAGAAGACCGGCATCGCGACCATCGACGGGGTGGACGAGCTGATCGTCAGCGCCCGCCTTTCCGGTGCGGCGGGGGACGAGACCGGGATCGCCCTGTTCCTGGTCCCGGCCGACCTGCCGGGTGTCCGGATGCGGACCTTTCCCGCCTTCGACGGGACGACCCTCGCCATCGTTGGGCTTTCGGACGTCGCGCTCCCGTCGGATGCCTTGCTGGCCTCGGACAAGGGCGCCCTCGCGGCACTGGACCGAGCCGAAGCCGCTTCGCTGTCTGCCGTCTGCGGCGAGGCGGTGGGCATCCTGGAAGCGATGCTCGACGAGACCGTGGCCTATCTCAAGACCCGCCAGCAGTTCGGTGGGCCGATCGGCCGCTTCCAGGCCCTGCAGCACCGCGCCGCCGAAATGTATGTGGCGCTGGAGCAGGCGCGCAGCATGGCGCTGCTCGCTGCGGTGAGCGTCGATCTGCCGGACCGGGAAGAGCGCTGGCGCATGCTGGCGGCGGCAAAGGTCCAGATCAACGCATCGCTGCGGTTCGTGGGGCAGCAGGCGGTGCAATTGCACGGCGGGATCGGCGTGACCGAAGAATGCCGCGTCGGCCGGTGCTTCAAGCGCACGGCCATGATCGAACGCGCGTTTGGCGACACGTTTCACCACCTCGCAGTCCTCGACCGTCTCGGCGGCCTCGAAGGACGACTGCCCCGAACCGCGCCTGCGCAGGCCAACGGCCGAGCCGCGTGATGTCTGCCTCGATTATGGATGCCCCGACATGTTCGTGACTGACCTCCTGAAGACCAAGAAGATCCTCGTGACGGGCGGCGGTTCCGGCTTGGGAAAGAGCTTCGCCGCGCGGCTTGCGGAACTGGGAGCCGAACTGGTGATCTGCGGCCGGCGGGCCGATGTGCTGGAGACGACCGCGGAGGAGCTGCGGCGCGCGTCCGGGGCGAAGGTCGCTACCGCCATCTGCGACATCCGCGATGCCGGGGCGGTCGACGAGATGTTCTCCCGCATCTGGAGCGAAGGCCCTCTCGACGCCCTCATCAACAATGCCGCCGGAAACTTCATCGCACGCACGGAGACCCTGTCGCCGCGTGCCATCGATGCCGTCCTCGATATCGTGCTGCACGGGTCCTTCTATTGCTCGGTGGCCGCCGGAAAGCGCTGGATCGCGGAAGGACGCGGCGGCAGCATCCTGTCCATCGTATCGTCGGCGGCCAATTCCGGCCGGGCCTTCACCGTGCCCTCGGCCGCGGCCAAGGCCGGCGTGCTGGCCATGATGAAGAGTCTCGCGGTGGAATGGGGGCCGCACGGCATCCGCACCGTCTCGGTCGCTCCCGGCCTTTTCCCGACCAAGGCGGCCTGGAGCCAGCTCTATCCCGACGGCTCGAAGCTGTTGTCCGAGGAGATGGAGGTGCCGCTGCGCCGCACCGGACAGCACGAGGAAATCGCGAATCTCGTCGCGTATCTGCTCAGCGACGGGGCCTCCTACATCAACGGCGACTGCATCACCATCGATGGCGGTCGCGACCTCCAGAATGGCGGTGGAAGCGGCGTGATGGGATTGTTCTCCTGGACACCCGAGCGCTGGGACGCATTCCGCGCCAACAGCCGCGGCTGACGCGAGCAGGCACGCGCCCGTCGTGCGGGTGCCCCGAGATTCTCTTGTCCCAAGGAGCGAA
>NZ_JBAFUS010000009.1:0-136535 GCF_043193615.1 Xanthobacter aminoxidans
TATTTCCGCTGGTGCTCCCTCCGGCCCGGCCTCATGAACTACCGTAAGCTCCAGGCCGTGATCGATGCCGCCTACCATGTCGATCCAGGGCTGATCGGCGGCTCTCCCATGCAGAAGCTTGCGCGCATGTACGGCGCCCTGGACGCCGGCATCATCTTCGGCTGAGATTCGTCTCGGGCCCAGCGACAGCGGATTGGAGCGCGCGATGCAGGTGCAGCTTGGAGCCGTCCTGGCGGACGATCGCGAGGCAGTAACCCTGATCCTGGAGGGCGACCAGGTTCCAGGCGTGTTCCTTAAACAGGATGCCGCAGAGCTCAGCGGCACCATCGAGCGCTTGGCGATGGTGCGCGCCAACATGGCGCCGGAGGTGGTACGTGAGCTCGACCCTGGATCTCGCGTTCTACCCGTCTCCGATCCCATATGGCGTGGGACGATGGCGCCGGATGGAGCTGCAACGCTCGCTTTTCGTCATCCGGGTTACGGGTGGGTCGTCTTCCAACTGCCCCCTGGGGAGATCGCGACGCTCGGGAAACTCCTCGTCACAACGGCCAGCCCCACACCTATGGCGTCACCGGATTAGCTCCGATGCGCGCGCCCCTATTAAAGCTCGCATCCTCCCTTCCGGAGTTTTATGCAGCCTCAGGCAGAGATGCTGTTCGCAGAGGTGAAGGCTTCGGCTGCCTGTGCGCTAAATGCCGGATCGAGATCGCGGCGCCGTTCGGCTTTGAGCGACGCGTGATCTGGTGTCTCTACTGTGGCCTTGAGGAGGGTCAGCTCGTAGAGATTGATCGGCCGATCGCATGCCATCGGTGGACGTTCGGGATTACGCGAGAAGAGGCCATCCAAGAACGCGCGGCTTTCGAGCGAGGAGAGTTTGACGAGGCCATGGAAAGACGCACTCGTGAGCTCGATGGCGATCGTTGAACTAGAATTCCGGCCCCGAGCCCACTCCTTAAGGCAGAGCGCGATGGAAAACGACCAGCAAGCCAACGACCTGGAAGCCATGGCGGCCGCTCTAGAGGCTTCCGGCGATTATCAGGTCCTGCGCAGGCTCCAGCCCCGAAACGCGATCGCTGTGGCGCCCCCAGGTGAGAGGATCTGGCGAGGCCTGGTGCTCGATGTCGAAACGACCGGACTCGCCGCAGACGATGAAATCATCGAGCTCGCCATGGTGCCGTTCACCTATGGGCGGGACGGTACCATCTTCGACGTTGGCGAGGGCTTTGAGCGCCTACGGGAGCCGGCAAAGGCGATCCCTTCCGAAATCAGCCAGCTCACAGGCATAGACGCCAGTATGGTGGCAGGGTGTGAGATCGGGGCCGAGGAGGTCGCAAATTTCGTCTCTGAGGTGGACCTGGTTATCGCCCACAACGCAGACTTCGATCGCAACGTCGTCGAGCGCTCCTTTCCGATCTTTCGTGACAAGCCGTGGGCGTGCTCGCTCACGCAAGTGCCCTGGAAGGAGGAAGGATTCGCCGGCGTTAGGCTTGGCCAGTTGCTCAACAGCTGCGGCCTGTTTCACGGCGCCCACCGCGCCGGTGACGACTGCCGAGCCGTGATCGAGCTACTGGCGCGGCCGCTGCCGAAGTCAGGCGTTTCTGCGATGTCACGGCTCCTGGACGCGGCCCGCGCCGAGAGCATTAGAATCTGGGCCTCGAACACCCCATTTGAGCAAAAGGACAAGCTGAAGGCGCGAGGTTACAAATGGGTGGACACCACGCCCGCTCAAGGCAAAGCGTGGGTCATCGACGTTTGCGAAAGCCAACTTGAAGATGAGATGTCATATCTACGTTCAGAAATTTATCGCCGCGCCAGCATCCAGATCCCGCTTGCTCGCGTAACTGCTTATGACCGGTTTACCGACAGAGCCACCTGGATTTGATCCGGCGAGCGTCTGCTATCTTGCAACAGCAGACGCAACCATCACCGATCCTCGCCTCGCCGTTTCCGGTCAAGCCTGGCCTGACCCCGAGCCCGATCCACGGCGCCGAACGCGAACATCGCGCCAATACAAATGAACATGAAGGCCGCTCCGCCAATCGCTCCCATCAGGCCGCCGCGAGAACCCGCGAGTGCTCCCGCACCTGTCAGGGCAATAAGGAGCCCTGTACCTGGATGCGGGCCATAATCCGGAAGCCGCCCCACCCCTCGACGAAATTCGCCCAGAACCTTGAAAGCGCCGGACCATGCAACGGGCGACAGCAGGAGCGCCAACGCACCAAGAATGGCAAAGACGGGAAGCGCATCGCCCGCCAACTGCGCCGCGCGCGCATCCGTCTGTCCCGGCACAAGCCGGTCTCCCAGCATGCTGACGGACGACAACAGCGCCGTTATGCCCGCGTAGGCCGTCGCCGCCCGTCGCCAAGCCTTCGCGTCTCCGCCCATTGCCCGCTCCTATGCCTGACGCCATCCTGGCGTCTAGATGCTCAACAGATCCCCCAGCAGCCATCGCCTGGCGCGCCTTGGGATCGCCGCTCAGCCTCCATGGCCCTTTACGTAAAAAAGGCCAACCGTTCCAATGAGAATGCACGTCACCGTAATCACATCAATGATTTTCACTTTCCGACTCATGAAGCCGTGAACAGAGTGAAAGGTTTTACGGATGTGAAACATCAAGTTTCTCCTAGTCGTTGCGTGCGCCGCGCTGGCCGAGGCGGCGATAAAGGGTGGGCACACTGACGCCGACCTCTTCGGCGACAGATTCAACGGTACGAGAGAGATCGTCCCACAGGCCACGGGCAACCTCCTCGCTTACTTTCCAATTCTTGGGCGGCGCTCCTCCCAAGCGGCCGGTCGCCGCGCGCTGCTGGCTCATCTTGGCAGCCACTTCCTTGCGGTTAACGCCCTCCGCGCGTTGCGCGAACGCGAGCACCCGAACAACGTCCGGGTGCCATCGAATGGTTTCGCCCGTCTCTGCGTCGAGGACGGCGGCATTTCGTTGCCCCACCTTCTCGAGGGTGGCGAGGACATCAGCTTGTGATGTGCCAAGGCGACCAGCATTCGCGACGACCAGATAATCCCCACTCAAGAGCTTGAGGATGGCCTTTTCGCGCTCGGGCAAAACCCCGCCCCGGCGCCCAGGAACGATCACGTCCACGAACACCCGCTTGAAGTCTTCGATGCCGGCACGCCGCAATGCGTCCTGCTGCGCCTCGAGCGGGGGGCCCGCACGTGAAAGCCGAATGTAGCCACGCTTCATGGAACGCCTATTTTGCAATTATCATAACTCTTGTGCTTGACATTATGATAGGAGTTATGAGAATTGTCAATCAATGGCTTCCCACAACGGATTGCGAACCATGAGCAGCGCCGCGACTTCCTCCCCTCGTCCCCGGTACATTCGCCAGTTCCTGGACCTTTCGACGGCTCACCTCACCCCCAGCACGCGAAACGAGTGGGCTCTCTCCGTGCCCACTCATGTCCATGAGACGACGTATGGGTTCCTTGTCTGGGCAGGAGACCAAGACGACAGCACCACTGATGAAGGGTGGCCGAATGAAGTCGTCGAGTGCCGCCGTCTCGCCCGCTCGCTGAGCTGCGACTACCTGCTGTTCGACTCTGACGCCGACGCGATCGGCGAACTGGAGACGTTCGACGATTGACCCACGCCAATCTTCTTCGATCCAGCGGAGGCACACCACCCGTGACGATGATCCAGCCTGCAACGATCACAGCCGCCAGACGCGACTTCCTGCTCAATACCCCCAACGCCTGCACCCGTTGGGGACAGGTCACTCTAAGCGCTACGGCGGTCTGCGCAGCCGCCGAACGCCGATTTGTGCTTTCCGGCCCCTCCGGGTGCCACTCCCTGTTGGTGCCAGCAACGGATGCCGCTCGTCTGAATGCCCACTGGCAGGCCTTCTGCGCGGTTCCAGCCAACTTCCCCACCACCGTCGAGAGGAACTGAGATGTCGCGCACGCCCGCAGAAGTGGTTCAACTCATGCTCAGCGCCATGAGCGAAATGGCAACGCAGATCGAGCAGATGCAGAGCATGTTCACTGACGAAGACGGCGCTATCGCGAACGCGCTCGATGAGTATGCCGAGGCCGAAATGGCCGGCCGCGAACTCATCAAAGCGCTCACAGCCAATTAGGCGCGCCATTTCACGGATCGTCGTTACCCCGCGCCTCAGCCTGGTTGCCCAGATTGCTGCACCGGCTGGCACGACGGACCAAGCCCAGGGCGCCTGCGCCTCGCCGGCGTGGGCGCCCTGCTCCCGCGATGAACGCTTCAGCTGAGGATTTGGCTATGCCGCTCTATGCTGTGACCGTGAAGGAGATCGTCCTGCGGACTGCCATCATCGACGCTCCGAATAAGGCGGCTGCGCGAGAAATGGCACGCCGCGGCGAATGCGACGATTGGGTGGATCTTCAGGCCACCGGTGAAGGCCGCCAGGTCGTGGGCAAGGCTCTTCTCCAGGCGCCTTCACAGCGCTCACCCATCTCCGGCTTGCGCTGTCCGAAGTGATCTATTATATTTCCCCAATGATCTATCATTGCGGAGATGCTGCCGTGGCTTTGAAGACGATTTCCGATCAACGCGACGAGCAACGTGTTGCGCTCGAGCTCCTGGGCGATGCTCTGCGCTCGGCGCAGAAGGAATTGGACCGTCTCTGGAAGCTCCACGAGGCCAAGTTCGGCAGCGAGGATGATACCTACATCCGCGACGGAGCATTCACCGACGCCGGCCTGAAGCGCCTCCGTCTGTTTTTCGAGGAGAACAAGCGGAACGTGGAGCTCGCGCAATTCTTCGGTGTGACGGATGGCGCGATCGCTTACCAGCGCAAACGCTGGATGCAGGGGAAGGCGGCGCGCTGACCTCATACCGTGCCTCGATGAGCGCCGCCTCAACCTGAGGCGGCGCTACGCCGCGACCCACGGATCAATTATAGGGACCCCGCACCCCTCGAAGTCCCGAACGTTTCGGGTCACTACCGCGAGCCCATGAACGATCGCCGTCGCGGCAATGAGCGCGTCGCCTTCGGACTTCCGGTTTGGGACATGGAGCCCGGCGCAGCATCGGGCCACAGGCACGTCCACGTCCAGCACGCGGCCGGCGAACGCCGCCAGAACTCCGGTATCCAGCCAACGCCTCAGCACAAGCCCCTTTGAAGGATCACTGCGCTCTGCTTGGCGCACACCTTTCTCGATCTCGAGGATCGAAATCACCGACACGTAGAGGCTGGAGGTCGGAACGCTCCGAACCCAAGCCAAGACATTGGCATCGGCCCGCGCGGTCCTCCGCAGCTCGGAGAGGACGTTGGTGTCCAGCAAATAGCTCACAGCTCTACAGGCCTCGTGACATCGCCCAGGCGAGCAGGCTCGAAGTCGATGTCGTCGCCATCCGGCATGCCAAGCAGCACGTCCAGCGTCGGCTGCACCGTTTGCAGCTGGGTGTAAGCCTCAAATGAGAGCAGCACATGCGTCGGACGGCCTCGGTCGGTCACGAGTACCGGACCCGTGAGCGCCGCCTTTTTCGCGCGAGCAACATCCTGATTGAAATCCCGACTTGAAAAGGTGGTGGGCATGCCCGCCTCCGCGCATTGTTGCTACGTTGCTATTTTTAGCTTGCACAACCCCGATTGGCAATGTAGCAATGTTGCTACTTTCGCAACGGCGGAAGCTCACGCCAGATGAGGCAAGCTGCCATGGGTGCTGTGTTCAACTCCATGAAGATGGACGGAAAATTGATCCGAAAGCAGGTCGAGGCAGGATTCCTCGACGCCCAAGAGAAGGATCGTCACGAGAACGGCCACCAATACTCGGGTGGATTTGGCATGGCGGCCGGCATCCTGTTCGCCTCTCGGACGTTCGACGACGAGGCCACCGCCAATACCTGGCTCGAGGACAACTGCCAGAAGTTCGGGCCTGCCATTGCGGTCTCGTATCTGGATGAGCACGGCGCTGCGGCGTGGCTTGTGGGCGCCAACTGCGCCTCCTGAAGGCGTCGCTGAAAAGGGCGGACCATGTCTCAGATCGTCGTCATCCCACGCCCCAACATGCGCAAATTCGGCACCATCTACGAGGTCGAGGTTCGGGGGCTCCGACTTTGCCGTAAGGACGGCTCCCCTCGCCGCTTCGGCACCGCAGGCGCCGCACAAACGGCCGGAGAAGCCTTCGCAAAGGATAGTGCCGTCCGCACCTCCGATTGAGGACTTCCAAATGAGCTACGTCATCGCATTTTACGAGATCAATAAGGCCTACGGGGGGTCGGAGGAAGGTGGCTGGTGGTTTAACACTGGCACGCTCGTCCGTGTATTCGCGGTGCGCAGGACCGAGACCAGCGCGTTCGCGGTCGCCCGTCGCGCCAATGCTTTGCTGACGCGTCTCCAGCGCAGCAAGCGCTCGGTCGGCAGCGTGCTGTACGATGGCGGCCGGCACGAGGCGCATGTCTACGAAAACACTGCGCCCGCCCACTTCCCGGAGAGCCGCCCCCACTACGAGTGAGCCGCCCGGGAATTACTCCATCCGCCAGGGCGCCTCCAATTGGCCGCCCCGGCAATCACCCCCTTCATCTTGAGGATCACACCATGCTCAAATTCACGAAAGGCGCTGTCAAATGGTCGCGCCGCGGCATCGACGACTACTATTGGCTTTACTACACCCCGAACTGGTTGGGCCCGCGTCTCCGCTATTTCGGCTATGCGCAGGAGTGGTACGACGGCCCCTTCTCGAGCTTCGGCTTCTGGTGGTTCAACGTCTGCTGGCGCCTTCCCTGGACGCGGCATGACGGAACCCGAAGCTTGATGTTCAAGGCACCTCATGGGCTTGGACAGGCCCAGCGCACCGCGGCGCTCGAGGGCCTGGCCGCGGCGCGGCTCTTCATCCTCGGGTTCGAGGACGATGAAGCCCAGGAAGGCATCACTGATCTCCTCGCGAAGATCGAGGCGGGCATCTCGGCCTTGAGGGAGCCAGTCACCCCGGACGCACCCAAGTAGCCGTCACGCCGGCGCCAGCGCGGCTACGGCGCCAGCCCCTCAGCACCGGCAATATAATCCGGCGCGATGCCCGCCATTTCCCCCAGAGCCGTGGCGAGCTGATCGAGGCGGCCTGCGTCCAGAGCGGCCGCTGGCAGCTGCGCCCGGATGATCCCGCCTTCATCGAGCTCGATGCTCGCTTCCGGGAAGTTGACCGCCAGGGCACTCACAGGATTTTCGGACGTGGAACCCGATCGAACCTGCTCGAGCACCAGGCCAGCGCCGTGCTCCTGCGCGCGTACTTGGCAGGAAAGACAGACCTCGACGCCCTGGGCCGGCGGGGGCAACAGCCCCGCCACCGCCAGGACCTCCTCCAACCGGCCGGGCTCCAGCGTGAAGATGAAGCCCGAATCCGCGTGGTAGCGGCCGACGTACCAATCCTGAGCGCTTACGTCTGCCTCGAGCCCAAGCCCGTCTTCACCTGCTGTCACGACGAGCGCGCCCCCATCGGCGGTGCCGCGGCGCAGAGCTTCTGCCCCTCCCCCGGTTGGCTCGATTGAAAACCCGTACTGCTTGCCGATGCGCTCAACCGCCGCGCGCTGTGTTTCTGACGCCATAAGGATCTCCTTTTGGGGGTCGGAGTGGATCGGGTTGCGGCGACGCTTGTTTGATACTTTTAGTATTGACAATGACGATAAGTCCCGGTCAAATACAACCAACGTCAATGACGCCAGCATTCCCGGCGGCACGGCCGCCTCTGGTGCTCGATCATTGACCTTCATAACCGACGATAGGAGCCAACCAGATGCGGCACAACTCCCGAACGATGTTCACCGTCCGCGCCATCCGCTCGATGATCGAGGAGGGCGCCAGTGACGCCGAGATCGCGGCCTCCCTGGGCGAGGACGAGCTCGACGCCGAGATCGACGCACGGCTTGCCGAGTACGAGCACGAGTTGCGCTACGGCCACGACGGGGACGATGAGATGACCGCTGCGGAGCGGGAATTTCACGATCGCCTGAGCCTCGGTCGCAACGACGCCGGCGAATGGCTCGGCTTCATGTGAGGAGATCTTCCATGACCCGCACTCTCCCAAGACCGCACCTTGGAGCCCAGCATCCGCAGAACGTTCCGCTGTCGGACTGGACCGATGGGTGGCTCAAGATGAGCGTCGCCCATCACACCGGCACGGGCTTCCTCCTCGCGACCGACGCCGAGAAGCGCGCCAACGGTTGGCCGCTCACGCGGGATGAGATGATCGCTATGCTCATCGAGCGGAACGACATCCCTGCCGCCGGCGTGGGTAAGCCCGCGACGGCGCCCGCAGGTGCTCCGGATTGGGGAGAGCTGGCGACCAGGATCGCCGAAGCTGTCCTGCTGGAGCTCGGGCACGGCTCGAACGCCTCCCGCGATCCCGGAGCGGACCGGCGGCGTGATCGCCTGTGCGCGGTGATCCAGCCACTGCTGGAATCCGAGAGAATGCGCGGCTCCTAGCCACGCGCCCCAGAACACTCCGACGACAGGAGATGGACATGCTGCAATTCGAGTTTCATGCCTATGCCGGAGACGAGTTCGGCAGCACCGCAAGCAAGGCGGAGGTGACGCTCGTCCCCCTGCGTAGCGACAGCGCCGCTCGGTCACGGGCCGGGCGGATGGCGAAGCGCGTCAACGGTCCTGTCGATCTCGCCCGCGCTGGCGCGGCGGAGTGGGACGACCGTTACATCACGACCGCCAAGCCCTGCGACATCCGCCAGGCCGGATATCGGTTTGAGAGGATGAGCTGAACCATGAAGCTCACCCCGCTGGCGCTCGAGACGCTGGGCCTCATCCGAGATGGCAAGGTGCGGCAGGTCAATTGCGGCACGGCTGCATGGCGCATTTTCGGAGCGAACCCTTCCGTCGTGGGCCGTCTCGTTTCGCGCCAACTGGCTGTCTGGGGCGGCTACGGCGGCGAGACTATCTCCATCACCCTGACCCCTGCCGGCGAAGCCGCTTGGGCGGCGGCAACGGCCGCCGCTCCGGCAGCGCCGGACCTCTTCCCCCTCGCACCCTCTACCGGAGAATGACCATGCCCAGGAATCATAGCGAAGATCAGGAGCGGCACACGGCTATCGGCGCTCGCCTCAGGTTTGCCCGCATGCGCAAGGGACTGAGCCAGGAGAAGGCGGGCGAGGTGATCGGAGTGACATTCCAGCAAATGCAGAAGTACGAGAACGGCCGCAACGGCCTCTCCTGCGTGGCTGCCGTCAAGTTGGCAACTGCCTTGGACATTTCGGTCTCCTACCTGCTCCTCGGTACCGAGGAGGAGAATGAGGCGGGCTTCCCCCTCATGGGAGCGAAGGCCTACGAGGCCGCGACGATCGTCGAGCAATTGCCGGCGCACCTTCGCCCCCAGGCCGTGGCCTTCCTGCGAAGTGCGGCCAACCTGGGCGGGGCCAACCTGGGCAGCGAGGCGCTCCAGGCTTCTGCGATCTGATGTATCCTGCGCTCCAGGAAAGGAGGAGAGCATGTTCGACCTAACCACTGTGTTCGGAGATGCCCCGGTCGGCTTCACCGAGCCGGCCGCGATCTGGGCAGCTCTCCCCCCCGAGGTGCAGCAGCAGATCGGCATTGCGGCCATCACGATGACCCTGGGACGCCTTGGCCAGACCGCCGGCCTGATACCCGACCACGGCTATGCCGCGGCCGAGATCGAGGCGATGCAGGTGATCCAGCAGCACCTCGAGCAGCACGCCCCGGAAGCGTTCTCGAATGGCGAGGCCCGGCTCCCCCGTCTCTCGGCGCTGGGGATCAGGGCCTGCCGCCACTGCGGCTGCACGGACGCCATTGGCTGTCCGGAGGGTTGCACGTGGATCGCTGAGGAGGTCTGCTCCAGCTGCGCCGGCGCCGACAAGGATGCGAGGACGTGATGCAGAGGATGACCTCCCCCGCCCAACTCAACGGCTACGCCCTGCGCGTGACGCCGATGCTGGTCGAAGGCTTTCTCGCCGTGTACGGCGATCGTGACCGGTACCCGGGCGACGATCGAGCGACCCGCAAGGCGGACGTGATGCTGGCTGTGCAGAGGCTCTGCCTGGCCTCCGCGTCGGATGGCACTGTCACGGTCTCAGCGCATCGCTCGAACCCGCTGGCGGCCCCAAGCTGCGTCGGGTTCCTCGAGGTGTATGAGCGCAACTCGAACCTCGACGGGCGCAGCATCCCCCTGATGGTGGAACGGCTGCGCACGGCGCTGTCGCTATTCCTCGCCCGCAACGACGCTGCCGGCTCCTGAGGCGCTGTTCGATTCCCCGTCTGCGCGCCGCCCATCAATGTGGGCTTGTGCCAGGCCGAGCAGTGCCTGGGCGACCTCATCGCCGGACCATCCCGCCACCTCGCCAGCGGCCGCGAGCTGACGGAATGCGGCTTCCATGCTCATTTCGCAATCAAGCACCCTGTCCGGGTGGCCCTCTGGCCGCCGGGGTCCGTCGATCTGCATCGTCGCCTCCCTCCGTTGGGGCAATTCAAGCACAGGTTTGAAAGCGCCGCCCCCTCTGTTATGTTCCCTCTTTGTTCTTTTCCGGAGCGGGACGCAGACGGTGGAGCGTGAACCGGTGCGCAGAATCATCGACTACCCCTGGGTGGTCGTCCGGATCGCCTGCAGGGTGTGCGCTCGCAACGGCCAGGCGCGGCTGGCCCGCCTCGCGGAAAAGCACGGCGCCGAGTGCTCGATCGAGGAGCTGCTAGACCGCATCGCCTGGACGTGTCCCTATCCCCGTCTGAAGCCAGACCAGAAGGCCCGCAAGTACCACGCCTATTGCGGCGTCTTCCTGCCCGACCTCGAGCTGCCCGCACCGCGGCCGCCGGATATGCCCGGAACAGGCCTTCGGCTTGTCCATGGCAAGGACACTGGCACGACGCCCAGCGATCAGGATGCAGCGTGAAGAGGATCAGTCGCCCTCGCCGCCGGCCGGCAGCTTCCGGCCGTCGTCCTGGGGCACGGAGCGCTTCTGCGCCCGTTCGCGCCGACGCACTTCCTTGTCGATGGCAGCTCGGACCAGATCCAGCGTGTCTTCGCCTTCCGCAAGGACAGCCGCAATGCGCGTCTTCGCCCCTGCGGGTAGCGTGACGTGCAGTCGCTCGCTCCAAAGTTTAGTCCGGCCCATGCGGCGATGGCTAACGTGTGCATGAAAGGGAGTCAAACGACACCTAATTTCGTGTGCATGTTATTGACCCATTATCATGCACACGTTATGCGTTCAATCATGCACATGATTGGACGCCCGATGTCGCCCAAGTCGCCTCACGAACAAGCCAGCAAAATCAGACGCTCGGAGCTCAAGCGCTCCGTCGTGGTGGCAGGCCGCAAGACTTCCGTGACGCTTGAAGCCCCATTCTGGGAAGCCCTGCAGGACATCTCCCGCGAGCGCAGAATCACAGCCACCGCACTGGTCAACGAGATCGATGCACGGCGGGCCACGACAAACCTGTCCGCGGCAATCAGGATCTATGTGCTTGACTATTACCGGGCGCTGGTGCGCAGCCTTCGCCCCAGATCCCACCACGGCTGACAGGAACAGCGCCGATGCTCAAGCATCGCCACGATGGCCCGTACACCATCGAACCCGTCATCATCGGCTCCGTCGCAGCCTACTACATGGTGGTGAATGCCGCCGGCATGCCCGTGGCCCAAGGATCTCTCTCGCTCTGTCGGCGAACCTTGGGCCTGCCCGACGCGGACCCTGATCCTCGCCCTTCCGCCCCGCCGGCGCCCGCCGCGCAGCCGGCCTCTGCAGCGCCCACGCCGCGGCAGGCCTCCCTCTTCTGACTGGAGATGACCGTGCAGCCGAAGACCGCCGACCAGGTGTGGAGCACCTATCTCGTTGAATGCGGGGACGGGTCGATCTACTGCGGCGTCACCAACGACGTGGACCGGCGCATGCGGGATCACGCCTCGCCGCGGGGGGCGAAGTATGTGCGCAGCCACGGCGGGGTCCGCTCACTGCTGCGGGCGATCGCGCTTCCGAGCAAGGAAGCGGCGATGCGCGTCGAATTCTGGATGAAGCGCGCCAGCCGCGCCCGGAAGGCCGCCATCGCCGCCGGCGCCGAGCTGCCTGCGAGCTGGCTCGAAAAGAGAGGAAAGGCCCCCATCGCCGCCGCTGCGGCCGGAATGATGATGATCTTCGCGCTGGGCATGGGAGGAACGCCGGCGGCCGCGCAGGCTACCGGCCCTGTCTCGTCTGAGATGGTATCCAATGCCGCGGTGTTCATCATCGACGGCGACACCATTTCGGTCCACCGCGAGCGCATCCGGCTTTTGAGCATTGACGCGCCCGAAACCCATGAGCCCCGGTGCGAGGCCGAGCTCGTGGCCGGGCTGCGCGCCAAGGAGGCACTCCGCACGATGCTCGTCCAGGCTCGAACGATCGAGCTGCGCCGGTCGGGCCGCCTTGATGTGTACGGTCGGACGCTCGCTGACGTGCTGGTGGACGGTGCAGAAGTCGGTGCGAAGCTGGAGGCTATCGGCCTCGCCCTGCCCTATCGCCCGGGCCATGCCGCCAAGCTGGCGCGGGCGCGACACTGGTGCGGCGATGCCGTCGAGGTGCCGCCGGCCCACCAGCCATTTTACCGGCAGTAGGCCAGCTTACGCCCTCTCAGGCGGTGCGGGCGAGCCCCGACCGCAGACGGCGCCGGAAGAACCGGCCAAAGCTGTACGTCCACACGAGCTGCGCCCACGCCTGCCATGACAGGTGACGCGCCACGGCCAGCGGCACGAACCACGCGTTGTGCCCGGTACGACGGACGAGACAATAGCCGCCGGACCTCATCACCGCGCGGGTCTCGCCGAACCGCTCGCGATCGTCCACGACAACCAGCTTCGGCCGGAACCGCTTCAGCGTCAGGCCCCTCAGAACCTCCGGCTCCGCCCCTTCCACATCGACGGAAATGTAGTCGATACGGGAGAGGCCCGCGCCCTCGAGCACGGCATCGAGCGTCGCCGCCGGCACGTCCAGGACGGCATCCTCCGGGCCGATCTTGCTCGGGTTGAAGACGATGGTGCTGTTCCCCCGGCGCTCGAGGAGCGCCACCCGCCCGATTCCGGCCGCCTCAGGCGCCACACAGGCGACTTGCGCCACGTCCGCCTGCCGGGACGCCCGCAGGTTGTTGGCGAGCTCCGGAACCGGCTCCACCAGCAGCCCCCTCCACCCCATCATCTCGAGGTGAAGCGTCTGGCTCTGGAAGACGGGATCATATGCTCCCACCTCCACGAAGGTCCCGGCCCGGCCGAGGAAGAGGGTGGTCAGCCCTCGCTCCTCCTGTGCCGAGTACACAGCATCGCCGGCGAGCAAGCCGCCCACCTGCTTACTGGTGCGTTCCAGCTTCTTGAACATGCCGCCCCCCTGAGATTTCAAATTGAAGGAGAGGCCGAAGCCGAAAGGGTGAAGCTGGTGCCAGAAGTATCAACCACCATGCAGTAGATGGCGTCGCTCAGCTCGCTCACCAGCTCCTCCGCAACACGGGTGGCCGGGATGAACGCCCGCATCGCGATATCGGTGTCTCCGCCCTTGATGTAGTCGCCTTTGGTGAGCCAGATCTCAGCTTCCGGGAAGCGAGTGCGGGCGCTGGCCAGTTCCGGGCCAACCCTCGCATCGAAGGGCAGGGCCGTGAAGTCGAACGCTTCCTCGATCTGAAGACCTATCTGGCCGTCCTTGATGGCAACACGGATGTTTTCCCCATTGAGAAGGGGACGTAGGCGCTCGACCATCTCGAGCGGGACATCCTTCGTCCCGGCGGGGACATCACCAAATTTATCGGTGATGAAGGTGCAGTTCTCGGAGAAGACCGTTCCTACTCCCAATTTGGGGTCAAGATCCTCGGCTTCGCAGAGGGTCCGGGCATTGGAATAGAGGACGCCGACGGCTTGGGCGTCGTCCCAGCTCACATAGTCGAGCGCATTCCACCAATGCAGCCCTTCGGTTCGCCATCCATTCAGCTTGGCAGTGGCCTCATAGACCTCCATCGGAGGCTTCGCCGCCAGCGCGGCGGCAGCCGCGGCAGCAGCCGCGGCCTCCCTCTGAAAGCGCTCCAGGAGCGGCACAGCGACCGCCATGGCCTGGCGCACGGCCTCGAGGGCCCGCTCTGCGCCTTCCAGGTTGGACCGCTGCTCAGCCTCCTTGGTGGGATCGAGCGGCACCCCCTCGAGATAGATATCGGCTATGGCGTCCTCCGCCACCGGCGCTGCCAACCGCAGGGCGCCGAGGATCTGCTCCAACGCAGCCGCCGGCTCGATCGGGCTTGCCGGCAGCTTCGCGGCCGGCGGCGCCGAAGCGCGGCGCCGCTCTTTAAGGACCAGATCCTCAGCCTGGCCGAACACCTCCCGCAGGAAGTCGGGCGGATAGCCGCCGCACTCCGAGACGAACGCCTGCAGGACCTTCAGCGCCTCCTGCTCCGGCCCCTTGCCGAGCGCCGCGGGCGCACGCACCTGGCGCGCGGCCGGCACCGGATCGCTCATGATGATCTCGAACAGACGATTGTAGTCGCCGCCCGTGGGCACCCGCGCGCCGCCGCGTTGTCCGTCATCATTGAGACCGTCGTCATAGGCTCTGACGAGATTGCGGATCACTTCGATAAGAGGCTGTGCCGCCGGGACACCCGAGCCGGCGGATACCGAAGGCGTGGCCACCTGCTCGAGCTTGATGGGCGGCACGGCATCGTGGGCTGCCCGCTTGAACCGGGCCAAATCCTGCGGGCGGACCCCATAGTCATCGGCCTGCGCCTCCATTTCCAGCAGCGACAACCGTGCAAACCGAGCCTCGGCCGGCCCGAACTCGGCCGGCTTGTCCATGCCCGGCTGCCAATGACGCACCGAGGCGTCATACTGTCCGGGCAAGCCGCTGCTCCACTTGAGGAACGGGAGCCCCTTCTGCTCGCAAAAGGCCTCGATGTCACCCGTGCTTCCGAAATAGATCTCCTCCTCGATCGTAATCGGAAATCCCTTGGCCAGGGCATAGTCAACCTGCTCTTGCGGCTCCGAGAAATACTCGTCGAGCAACGGGCGCAGCTGCTTCAGGACGGCCGGTGTGATAGCGCCGCCGATCATCAGTCTCGTCTCAATCTTGGCTGCCATGGCCTGCTCCTGCATCAATGGGGATGGGCGTGGCGCCGGCCTGCCGCCGGCCACATCAGGCGAGTGTTGCGCCGAGCTCGGCCGCCGAGCGGGCGAGCTGCATGGTGATGAAGCCGTGCTGCTCGTAGACCGTGGCCCGGGCAGGGCTGGTGACAGTCGCAACCTCCGCCGCTCGAGAGGCCCATGCCGTGATGCGCTTCGGATCGAGTTTGCCGCCCAACGCAGCGCGGATCTCCGCATCGGAGGTCGGGCCGATCCGGTTCGGCCCCTGCGGCTTTGCCATGGCATAGCCGGGCAGCTGCTCGACATAGATCTTGAGAGGGCCGGAGACCTGGTCAAGCTGGAGGCGGGCGAAGTCGTGCGGCGCCTCCTCGCGCAGATTCACGACCGTGCCGTCGTGGCGCTCCAGAAGCCCGAACCAGATCAGGTTCTCGATCCGGTCCAGGTTGTAGAAGTCCAGCAGGAGCTGCGGATTGAAGGTCACATAGCCGCGGTCGGACAGAAGCGACAGAACCGGCAGGATGGCGGCATTGAACATCGCCGCGCGCTCGGACCACACGTCGTTCCCATCCGGGACCACGCCGTCAGACAGCATCCGGAACAGGCTCTCGCGCCTGGCATTTTCCTCCATGTCTCCCAGGAGGGACGCAAGGCCAGCGTTGCGCAGCTCCGCCAAGGAAGCCCACCGGCCACCTGCGGCCACAGGCACCAGCTGGTAGGCCGAGGGCGTGTTGTTCTCATCCCAGGACCGAATGTGCGCCTCGGCCTCCGCCTCGCCGGCGAAGATCACCGCCACGGACTGGCCCGCCGAGTCCAGCAGCGACCAGAAGCCGAGCCCCATGGCGTTTCCCAGATAAACCCCCCACTCCGGATGAACGATTACAACCTTCGTGCTCATGTTGGTCTCCATCACATCGCTGGCGCTGGCGCAGGCTCACCCGCTTGATCCAGCGCATTTGCGTCAGCCACCTCGAAAAGCTGGTCAGTCATCATGCTGACGAAGCCGGAATGGGCCATCACGTCGGGGAGGAACGCCCACATCTCCAGCGGGGAAAGGGCGTGCGGTCCGGCCGTGAGCCAGATCTCGGCGCCTTGAGGCTCCCACGACTCCCGAAGGCCCGAGAGCGTTGCAACGTCGTTGTCGGTTAGAGCCAGACGCAGCTCAACGGCGATCAGGATGCCGTGCTGAGTGACGGATCTCGATGCCATGGCCGCGACGAAGGCATAACGAGGGTCCGCGCCAGCATCGAAAATCATGGGAGACAGCTCGGAAACGGCCTCCATCTCCCGCTCCGACAACGCGGCGATGGCCTTGCCGTCAACATCGGTCAGGCGGCGACACCTTTCCTCGTTGTGAAACATCTGACCGGCTCGTAGATCGAGCGCATGGGCCTCGCAGACCTCCGCAGCCGACGCGAAGGTCGTGCCCCAAGACACCGCCCCTTTCCAGTTATCGGCCTCGTTGGTGTCCCACCAAATGCCGTCACCGTCGCCGCCATGTTCCCAGCCGTAGGCGCGAGCGGTCGCCTCGGCGAGGCTCTTCTTGTCGTCTTCTGCCGGCGTCAAGGAGGACGGGGCAGATCCCACCACCTTAGCGATGCTGGCGATCAGCCGGCGGCAATCTCCACCGGCGGGTTCGTCGTTCAGATCCGCATAGCGCTCCAGATAATCGAGGGCGCTACTCAGCAATGCCGCGTGGTCCCCGATCGCCTGGGCTTCGGGGCTCTCGGACTTCGCCGCCTTCGCGGCCTCGGCCGCCGCCTCCCGCTCCAGGCGGGTCTCCGTAAGCACCTCCCAAGGCCGCGCATCGACAACGTCGAATGCTCTCAACTCATCGCGCTCACCCTCAAAGTCGGAGAAGGGCTTCTCCGACTGGCAGAACATCTCCGTGGCGGCCTCCACGGCCGCCTCCCGATCCTCCGCTTCGACCACGATGGTGTAGCGGGACTTCTCTTCCAGGGTGACGGACATGGCGGGCATGCTTGCGCTCCGGATGCACTGCGGCGGTTGGCGTTAGAGCGAGGGGCTTGAGAGCAGGGGCTCGGGCTCGGGGGCGGTGTCGGCGCCTCCGAGACGATCCGCGACACCCACAGCGGCGGCCAGCTGATCCGCCGTCTCGAACGAAAGCTGGATCTCGCGCCCCTTCCCGGCAGCGGCGATCGCCTGCGTCAGGATCTCCACGGCCGCGGCGAGCTCGTCCCCATCCAGCAGCGGGCAGACTTGCCCAGCGTCCAGCACGCCCTGCAGAGCCGCCGCGGCCGCCGCCGCGTCGTTCACCGGCACGCACAAGAGGTCAGCGCCTTCATCCACGAGGTCGGACACGAACCACTGGTTCACCTGGTTGACCACGTCGAACAGCGCCGGCGATGGCGCTCGAGGATCGCCGGGCAGCAGCGGCTCGGCGCCCTGATCGAGCTCGTGCGGCTCCCAAAAGTTGGCGATGCCCGATGGCCAAAACACCACAGAATACTGGACCGCATCGGCGCGCCCGATCACGCTGTCGATGATGCCGATCTGGCCGGCCGGCGCGCCGCGCTCGTTGTAGTCGCCGCTGTCCTGCACCGCGACCCGGCTGACGAACCGGGCGTTCCTGGGAAGTGGGTGGGAGAATTGGGTCACAGCAGGCGCTCCTTCTCACCGAGCAGTCGCAAGAGGTGTTGTTGTGCGAGCCAGTCTTCGGGAAAGGACTTCTCGCGCATGTAGGTGCCGGCCTGGCGGTTCTTCACCCACTCGAACCCCACGACAGACAGAAAGGAGAGCCCCCGGCTCGGGCGAATGAGGGCGACCGGCGCGGCGCCAATGAACCAGGCGCGGCCGCGAGGCCCTGTCTTGATGGAGAGGTGGCCCGGCTTGTGCCGCGCCACGATCTCGGCATCCCATCGCCCCTCGTTGACGACGATATGCGAGGGGTTGGTGAAGCCATCCACGTGCATTGCGTTCATGCAGCCGTCTCCTGCTCCTCGCGCGAGAGCAGCAGGCTGTTCTTCACGCTGGCGTCGAAATGGGGGAGGCCATCAACATTGAGGACGTAGCGGCGCGCCTCACGCACCAGGGCCGCCGGCGCATCCTCGACGAACGGCTCCGGGATGGCCGCCCCGAGGCGGGTCTCGGCCCGGTAGTGCTCAAACAGGCCGGAGGCCTCGGCGCACGGCGTCGCCATCCCGACATAGATCAGGGAGCGCCACAGCGGCTGGTCGATAAACCGCATCCACAGGAAGCCGTTCGGCGGGAAGATGCCGGACTTGCGCGTCTCCTCGAGGGCGTGCGCGAGGACGCCGGCGATGAAGCCGCGCCGCGCCAGAACCGGGTCGATCGCGAGGCGCGCCTTCGGTTCATCCACGCCCGTGATCGGGATGCGCTTGTTCAGGTCGGCGATCTCGTCGGCCGTCGCACTGCCTGTGATGAGCAGGGGAAGGGCCAGGCGGGCGTTCTTCACGACTGTGAATTCCGGCGCCCGCTCCTGCAGGAAGGCGGCGAGCGCCACCGGCGGCTTCTCCGTAGCGAGGCCGTCGTGGATATCCAGCACCACTTCGCGGGTCTTCTCGGCCTCGACCGCCTTCATGATCTCGCGCCACACGTCGCGCATGTACTCATCCACGCGCTTGATGGTGGAGAGGAAGGCCTTCTCGTCCTTGCCGGTCATGGCGTTGATCCGCGCCAGCGTCGCATAGAGCACGACGGCGTGGTGCCAGGGCAGGTCGGCGACGATCGCGCTCACGTCATCGCGGGACGCCGTCAGGCGGGGCCGCGGTCCCGAGGTGTCGTAGCAGCGCAGGAACGGGTTTTTGGGGCCGAAGTTGGCGATGAGGCCGGCCCGGGCCTTCTCCAGGTCGAACCGAGGGAGGCCACCCACCACCGAGATGGCGTCCGCCGAGCGTAGAAATTCCTGGGCCGTCATCGGCATGCCCGCGGCGCCGCGGTCCTGCGGGTAGGCGCTCATGTCGAACCGCAGGAAGAACGCATTGTGGGGATAGAGCGGCGCCACCTTGCCCATGATGTCTCGATAGCTGGGCGGCTCATCGTGGGCGGTGAAATTGCCGATATGGGCGGCCCGCACCTTCTGCCAGGCCGAATAGCCCATCACGCCGATCAGGATCGAGAAGAACACCCCGAAGGGGATACTCGAGAGAAAGAGAGACCAGAACTCGTAGCCACCCTTCCTTGGCACCATCGCGAAATAGCGCCCCCACCCGGTGAAGCTCCACAGTCCCACCGTCTCGACCAGGCGGCTGATCCGGTAGACCGGCCCCAGGACCGGGCTCAGCACGAGCCACAGGATCGAACCCACGAAGGTTACGAGGGCCACAAGGAGGCCGGCGAGCAGCCATTCATTGAAGTCGCGGGGGGAGCCACCATTCGCCATGATGCGTCACATCCCCATGCCGGCGGACGCCACGGCGACCGCATTGGACCCGGGCTCCCAGCGATTGTCGTAGGACCCTTGGCGGGCCATCACGTTGTCGCTGATCCGCACCTCGGCGCCGTGCTCCTCGAGCAGGGCCCCGAGCATCGCCGTCGCACCATGCTCGACGCCGGCATAGGTGCCGGTCAGCAGGACGTAGGGGCGTTCCGCCGCGCCGAGCCCTTCCACGAGCCAGCGGCCCGCCGCTTCCATGTCCCGGCCCCAGGCGACGAAGCCCGTGTCCATCGCGGCCTGGACGGCGCGCGCCAGGTGCTGCTGGCCGAGGCAGTCGGTTTCCTTCAACAGGCGGAGGCTGTCGCCGTTGTGGAGCACCACCACTTCCGCGCCGGCGCCGAGTTCCAGCTGGATGTCGTGCGCCTGGTCGTGCATGGCGTCGGCGGTGATGTCGTAATCCGGCCCATGGTCCTTCAGGCCCTCCACCAGATCGCCGGGATGAACGATGACGACCAGGGGCCGCTCCACGTGAGCTTCGGCCTTCACGAGGGGCTGGACGCCGTCCAGCGCCCGGTTCTCCCGCTCGAAGCGGTCAAAAGCCCGCACGAAAGGCCAGTAGTCCGCGATCCGAGGGCTCGTCTGCGGTTCGTTCGGCAGCCGGTGCGGCTTCGCGCGCGGATGCCCCGCATAGGCGTCGGCGCTCCGCACCGCCTCCTCGTGAGCCTGTGGGTCGGTCCAAACGTCGGGGTTGGTCGATATCCCCTCGACGCGATCGGCCCACGCCCCCCAGATCTCCGAGCGCTCCTCCCCGCCCGCGGGCGAATAGGTGAACGGCGCGAGGCCGCAGTCCTGCGCCAGCTTGTCGATCGTCGCACGGTCCCGGTCCATCACACCTCTCCATCATCAGATCGCAAATGCAGGGCGACGACGGCCGGCGCGAGCCGGCCGCCGGCCCAGGATCAGCCGGTCGCGAAGTTGGTCGTGGCGCCGACGATGATGCCGATGATGGTGAGCAAGGCGCCGATGGCGAGGCCGGCGACGGAGGCGCCGACGTTCTCGCGGCTGTTCTCGTTCTGCACCGCGTCGTAGAGCTTCTTGCCGCTGACCGCCGCCAGGATGAGACCGACCACGCCGGCGGCGATGGCGACGATCGTCGCGATGTTGCCGCCGAACGTCGTCACCGACGTGGTGTTGAGATTGGAGCTCGAGGCCGTCGAACGGGCCGTCTTCAGGAAATCGAGCGGTGCGGCCGGATCGGTGGTCGAGGTCTGCGCCGCCGCCGGCAGGGCGGAGAGGCAGACGACGCTGGCCGACGCGAGGCACCCGTAATAGGCGTGCGCCACGCGGGCGCGCGCAGCGGCGAGCGGGCCCGCCGTGCTCCGGATGGCGGGCGGTTCGCCGGCCGCACTGAACATCTCGGACTTCAGGCCGAGCAGCATGGGGATGCTCCTTCTATTGGGCTGCAAGTAGGGTGGTGGGTCTGCCACTTGGGCGCTCGCCGCTTCCGGCAAGTAGTTCTCCCATGATCTGATCGACGATGATCTTGGGAATTCGTGTGTCCGTATCCGTTGTAGAGGCCTGCACCCGCTCCCAATGCTCAATCGCCGACGCATCGGGGTATCGCTGGGCAAGAATGCGCAGGGCTTCATTGACCGAGACGCGCCGATACAGCTCGTCGCGCACCAGGCGGTCTTCCTTCTTGGTGGTCAGGGCCCACAGCAGGCGCGGTCCCATCAGATTGGTCATGACCGCCCAGCGCTCTTCCTCCCGGAGCATGTACCGGACCAGGAAGCTCGCCCCGCGACCCTTCCGCGGGCCATGCACGTGGCGCTCGAGATCCTTCTTCACCGCATCGCTGAAGCCGAACACGCTCCGCGCCTCCTCGCGCAGTTGCTGGCTGTCGGCATTGAGGATCATGACGGTGGACGCCATGTCCTTCATGCCCTTGAAGTCCTCGAGGAGCTGGGAGACCAGGATGATCTCGAGGCCCCACTTTCGGCCCTCGCGAGCGTCGGAGCGCACCAGCCGGGCGATGCCCTCGGTCCCGCCGGTGAGGTGGTATTCGTCCATGGCAAGACGCTTGGGCGTCTCGGCAATGTCGTCGTAATGCGCCTGCCAGTACGCCTCATAGACCCCGCGGAGGTCTCCGGACGGAAGCGCCATGGACCGGATTTCCTCGGCATACCCGCCGATCTTGGACAGGAAGGCCTGTCGGGCCGCCATGAAGAACAGGCTGTTGTTGCGGTCGGCCTCCTCGCTCTTGTAGCGCTGGACCACGTCCTGCAGGTCGATCGACATGATCCGTGCCTCGCCAAGATCGAGGCGTGAGACGTTGGAAAAGATCGGGTACTTCTCGACGGCGCGTTCGATCGACCGCTGCGCCATCTGCACGAGGAGGGGGGGGAAGTCCTCCCGGATCATGCTTTCGCTGAGAATGGCCGACACATCCTCAAGACGCGGCATCGCATAGCGCTGCGCCCGCATGGCCAGCATCGGCTTGCCGGCCAGCATGAAGCCATCGACAAGTTGCCACCACTTCGTCCTGTCCCGCAGGGGTAGGTCCAGCTCCTCGGCATGGCGATCAAGCTCAGGCTCTATGCCGGCCTGCCAGGCGTTTGCGGCGTTCGTGAACTCGAGGTCCGATTTCGACTTGTAGAGGCGACTGATGACACGCGTGATGAGCTGTTCCGAGAGCTCGGTGCCGGGGCCGCGCAGGCCAAACAGGGTCGAAAGGAAGTTCTCCACGAAGGCCGATTCACGCGGGAGCGGATACCGGCGACCGAGCCCCAGATCCAACGGGTTGATGGCGTGATGCGTGGCGTTTTCGAGACGCACATAGATCGCCTCGTGCTGACGCCCCTCGGGCAGGGCATTCTTCACCACTTGGATGTAGCCGCTCGACGACACCCCCACGTCGATGATGGAGATGAAGGGGAGCCTTCGCCCTCCGCTGTACGCGGTGAAATCATAGTTGAGGCGGTTGAGCAGCACCGACTTGCCGGAACCCGGGGTCGCATAGATCAGCGACAGCCAGAAATTCTGGTCGGCCGAGAAGGCCTCGTGGGGCATCAACTTCCCGTCTGTCGAAAGGAAGACCGACTCCCCTCGGCTGAAAATCGGTGCCGTCCGGTGGAAAGGCAGCATCGCGGCGGCGTGAGACAGGGGCGCAAGCGTTGCCGGCGGCACCACGGCGCGCATCGTCATTCCGGGCACCGTCTCGGCGAGGGCCCGCATCGGATTGTGGGGCGCCTCCATGACCAGGGCGTCGCCCCAGCTCATGAGGGCGCGCACCAGGTAGCTCCGGCGCTGTTCAAGGATTTCCGGCGGCTCGCCCGGCTCGACCCACGTCGTGGCGATGATCCGGGCCTTGCACACGGTGTCCATATCGCGCTCGTGGATCTCCTGCAGGGTGCGCAGCGCCTGGAAGAGGTTCTTGGTAGTCGGGCTCGTCCAGCTCGCCAGGCCGGCGAGCACCTTGCGCAGCCCAAAGCCGCTGGCGCCTTCGATATCCTCGAAGTGGAACGCGATGCGGAACGGCATGCCGGCCGCCCGATGGTTCACGATCGAGGCGATGAGCTGGTTGAAGTGCTGGAGGATCTTCGGAAAGACCGAGACGGCGACCACGGCATAGTTGCGGCCACCCATGGCGATGTTGCGCAGGTTCGCCGATGCGATGGCGCCGCTCGAGAGGATCTGCTGCGCCACCGGCGGCGAGAACAGCTCGCTGGTGTCATCATCCACGGTCGCCTTGGCGCCCGGATACGTCCGCTCGGTCGGGCCGAAGGGCGACCAGCCGTCCGGCGTTTCGTGGTAAAGCACCGCCTTGCGGATCTCGGTGAGATCACGCCGGCGGCCGTCCTCGTCCGGGCCGAGAACACGGACCCTCAGACCGGAGGACTCGAGGGCGTCCACCACTTTCCGCACGGCGGCGGCATGTGGGCCGCTGAGGGCCGCCAGGGCCAGCTGGGAGGGCGTGGCATTGCGCGCCGGCGGCATCGTGCGCCAGCGCTCCGCGTTCTCGGCTCTTTCCCGCTTGACCTCTTCAACCAGGGCCGCCTTGGGCGAGGTCCAGACCGCCATCAGGATGCGCTCCCGGCGCGCGGCGCGCCGGATGATCGCTTCGCCTTCGTCGGTCACGGCCTCGACGCCGAGCTGCTTCAGGTCGGAATTGCGGCGCTGGGCGCCCACGAAGCGCTCCAGATCGTCCTCGATATTGGCGGAGCTTTCATAGGAGATCGTGAGGGAGTGGCCGGCCCGCTTGAGGAGCTGGGAGACACCGCCAACGAAGTGGATCTGGAGCGCGGTCTCGAACTCTTCCCCGGACATGATGGTCCGCACGCCCTCGATTTCGATCAGGGTGCAGTCGGAAGCGTCGTGGCCGTAGAAGACCGGCTCCGTCTCGGAGAAGCCCGCGACATCGCAATACCGATCGACCGCAGCGAAGCCCGCACCGCGGCGGGAGGCCTTGCTGCCGAAAAGACTGCCGAACAGCCCTGCCATCAGCCCTCCTCCTCGATCAGCACGATGAACTGCGTCCGCGCCTCTTCGCTTGCGTCGAACCGCGGCGACGTAATCCCGACCGCCTTGGTGATGAAGTCCGTGAGGATGTGCGCGCGCAGCTCCAGATCCCGGATGACATAGAGCTTGCTCTCGCGAGCCCCGTCCTGGGCGGAGAGCGCCGCGATGGTGAGCTCGAGCCGCCGTCGCACGACGGGGGTCAGGCCAGGCAAGTAGGCGCCCGGCCGGGGGTGCCGGGGGTCACGTCCGGCCTCCCCAGATGAAGGAAGGGTCATGATCCCGCTCCCACGATCAGGAGGGAGGCCTGGCCGGCGATCACTGCGACGATGGTCAGGCCGGCACCGCAGGCAAAGGCCACCAGCCACCCGCCGGGGGCGCCGTCGCCGTTCTGGATAGCCTGGTAGATCTTGAAGAGGGCGAAGGCCGCCATGGCGAGCCCCACTGCGGCCAGCATCACCACCAGCATGGTGAGCAGGTTGGGCATGTCGTCGATCAACCCCTGCAGGATCGACGGGAGCGTTGCCGATGTTCCCAAAGCCCCCTCCCCTACTGCTTGGTTTCAGCGGCGCGCGTGATGGCGGCCGATCGCTGGATCTGGTCGATGGGGATCTGCAGCGGCTCGATGAACACGATGCCGAGGCCCATCGCCGGCGGCGAAGAGATCGTGTTCGGCTTGTTGAACTGCTGGGCCGCGGCGTTCGACAGAGCATTGCCAACCGGCTGCAGAGCGGCCAGGCCCGCCTGCAGGAGCGTCGTCGGTGTCGAATTCGACACGTAGGTCCCGCCGCTCGTGACGACGTAGCCCTGATTGTTCTGGACCAGCTGCTGGCCCACCTGGCCAGCGCCCTGGATCAGGCCGGCGACCAGGAGCCCGGAGTAGCGCTCGAGATAGTGGTAATCGACGTTCTGGGCGACGCCGGTCCTGCCGTCCGTCTCGGTGATGCCGATCCCCTTGATCGGCACCTGGTAGCCGCTGGGCATAATCAGCGAGCTGAAGGTGACGGCCGCCTGTTCGCGGTTATAGGTGATCTGCCCCAGAACGCGGGCGCCATGGAGCGGCCCGACCGCCTGGCCTTCGCGATAGTCGAAGATGGTGGCGAAGATGGGCGCCTGCGGATCGACCGAGTTGAAGCCGCGATCCAGCGTGGCATAGGCCACGTCGCCGCTGCGGGCGGCAAGGACTGCGGGCCCAACCGCGCCGCGGCCACCCTGAGCGTAGCCGCTGCCGCCGGCAACCGCGGCGCCCGAGCCGGCGGCCGGAGCGGGCTGCTGGAAGCTGCGAAGCACGAACCCGCCATCCATTGGCTTGAGGACGGACGTGATCTGGCTTTCGACCCGCTTGCGAAGCTCCTGGTCGGCGAGCGGCTGCGGATAGGCGTAGATGATGGTCGGGCCCTGCTGCGCACCAGCGCCTGAGTAGGTGGCCTGTTGCTGGACCGGCGGCACCGGCGCAGCCGTGGACGAGGTCGTCACCGGAGGCGGCGGAGCCGGCGGCGGCAGGTCCTCACCACGGCGGGGGGCTTCGGACGCCATGATGACGGGCGGCGCGACGTAGCTGCGCTCCTTCGCTTGCGCGGCTTCCGCGCTCTGCGCGTTGGTGGTCGCCCGCTTTGTCGCCTCGCTGGGTGACACGGGCGCCATCGTGTCGTTCTTTGCGACGGGTGCTCCGCCAGCCACCTTGGAAGACGCGACGCCGCCGAGATCATCCCGTTTGCGATCCGTGGCGACATACACCGTGGCGAATAGAACCACGACCGCAGCGGCGGCCCCGGCGAACTTGAGCTTACCGAGCTTCACGGGCCTCTCCTCACAGTCCGATCGTCACAGGGCGCTCTTCGCCGCCGTCGAGCACGACGCGGACGCGAGCCATCGGGGTATTGAAGCGCCAGATGAACTGGCCATCCGTGCCGGCGCCCATGGCGTCGTAAGCCGGGTTGATGACCGTCACCGGCCCCCGGAGATAAAGCCGGCCGTTGTAGAGCCAGGCCGACACCTCGCGCAGGTCCGTCCGCACGGGCTGCGCGCCCTTCGGCGGCACACCGGTCAGGAAGGAATCGAGCTCAGGGTCCACCCCAGGAGGGACAGCCGGCACCGTGTTGTAGGCACGGATCAGGGCCCTGCTCTTGCGTTCGGTCTCATCGATCCGAGCCTGCGCCACGGTCTCCGGGGATGCCCCGGTAAGTCGGACCGTCACGGGCAGGTCCATCTTGCCGGTGCCGAACCCGCTCTGGGCGAGCAGGACGATGGGCGTGCCCAGCCCCTCGAGCGAGACCGAGATGTTGCCGAACGTCTGGTACCTGCAGGGCATCAGCGTGATCGTTGTCGGCCGCTCACCGGTCAGCGCGGCCGGGGCCTGCTGCTGGTTGTTCCCGCACCCGTTGCCATCCTGCGAGAAGGTACGTGGGTCATAAGCGACGCTGGCGATGGGCCAGGGCTTGCCGCGCTTGTCGAGGAAGGTGATGGGGGTCACGACGCCGATGGCGAGGGTGATCTTGTCCGGGACGCGCTTCGAGGCGTCGGCGATCTGGATCACGCGCGGTTCGGCTTCGGGAAGCGTGTCACGCGAAAGGCCAGGCCAGTTAGCGGCCGATTGGGCATTGATGCCCCGGTCTCGCAGATCCTGCACTTCTCCGGGCGTGAGGATGGCCCCCGCCGCGTCCCGCACCACGGCGCCGCGCACCGTGTCCAGTTCCTGCTGCGTAAGCTGCCTGGGGGGCATGTTCCCGGGCTGAGGGCTCGGCGAGCACACATAACCGGGCGGACAGGCGTACATGATCTGCCCCTGAGGTGAAGTCGCCTGCTGCTGGGCGCTTCCCGGCCCGGAGGCGGCGAGCAGGAACCCCGATGCGAGCAGGGCGGCGCGCGATGTGGTGCTCATCGTCATCGGTTGATCCTCGGCACGTTCAACTGGTTCATCTGCCCTGTGAGCAGCTGGGTGGAGGTGACGGCGTCGATCGCGACGCCATTCGGGTTGATCGGAGAGGGTTCGACGCGGACGATAGTGAAGGTCAGCAGACGGTTCTCGCGTTTGCTGTCTGCGTTGGTCTGGTAGTAGATCGTCGTGGGGACTTCGACCTCCCAGAAGTACCGTCCGCCCTTCTTGCCCTCCGCGGCAATATTCGGGGGCGCCATGGTTACGGCTGACACCACCTGATACTGGTCTACGACCTTCTGGACGATGCCGGTGCTCGAAAGCACCGACCGATATTCGTCACGCCCATGGGGTGTGAAGAACTTGTCGAGCGCTGCATTGATGAGAACCCGCCAGTTGGCATAGTCGAACGTGTTGATCTGCACCGCCGCGGTTGCCGCGAGATCCTTGAGCCGGGCCTGGCTCACGCTGGGCTCGTCCAGCGGCGTGGCGGCGCACACCGCGTTCGCGTCGGAAGTCCACAGGAACTGCTTGACGGGGAACCGCCAGATGATCGCGTAGCCCAGCAGGAGGTTGAGGATGATGCTGAAGAACAGCCCCGCACCGAGCACGCTCATCATCGACCACAGGTACTTTTTGAGGGTCTCGCGGACGTAGAGTTCCTCCGAGATCCGCTCCTTCGACTTGTTTCCGGACAAGGTCTCTCTGGCGCTCATTGCGCACCTCCGCTGCGCGCGCGAAAGGGCGTGGCCTGGCAGCCGGCGACGCCGCCATCCGCCACAAAGGGCAGTGCATCGGCCGCGGCAACGATGCGTCCGGCCAGAACGACGTTGATGAACACGGAGGCCACCAAGGCTCCGAGCAGGATCGAGGCGGCACCGCCGAGCCGTATGACGCCGGCGGCCGCAGCCGATGGCGGCTGCGGCAGGCGCTCAGACGGAAATCCGAAGGATGGGAACCTGGGCACGGCCACGTGCGTCACCCCCGATAGATGCGGGTGAGCTTGGCGAGAATGTCCGGGTCGTAGCCGACGTAGATCGTGACCTGCCCATCCGGCCGCGGCACCAGAAACGTGGGAACGCCCAGCTGGGGGCTCCCGGCCGATTTCAGCATCTGCGTGATCTGCGCAAAGGCCTCGAAAGAGCCCCCGAGCTGCGCATCAAGTTCGGGCGAAGGCCCGGCGGCAGGGAGGGCGTCGCCGCCGAAGGACTTCTTGAGTGCCAACCTGCGATCTGGCGCCTGCAGGATCGACCGGGCGCGCGCATTGCCATCGGCCACATCTCCGAGGGCCGCCACCGGTATCCAGTTGACCGGTAGCTTGCCCGCCAATGCGTCATAGGCCTTGTGGCAGTACGGGCAGCGTGGATCGAAGAACACCTGGATGGCCTTCGCCGGCGGAACAGCCTGGCCGTCGAAATCCTGGACCGAAGGCAACTTCGCGATCAGCTCGAGCACGCGCCCCGAGACCTCGGCGTCGGTGAGGAGCCGCGCATTCGGGTCGTTGGTGGCGACCAAGGCATTGGCGGCCGAAGGAGCCTGCGGCGCTTCGGGGGCGCGGACCAGCGCCGGCGGCGCTGCCGGCGGCGGCGCAAGGCGCGGTTCGGCGGCATAGGAACCGGGAGTACCGTATGCGGGCGGAACATAGGCGCCCGGAGCACCGCCATAGGCCGGCTGAAAGGAAGGCGCCGGGCGCTCGTAATTGCGGTTGTGCGCTTCCGAGCCCTTCTCCCACGGACCGAACGCGTAGATCGCCAACCCCACCGCGACCACGGACGGCAGGACGGAAGTCAGCCAGCTCAGCTTGACCTTGATGACGAATTCACCCTTGCCCGCCCCCGGAGACAGAGGGAGAGCGGCGGGCTCGACGGCGTGCGGATCAGCTTGCGACATGAGCACTCCAAGCGGTTAGCGCTGTTCAGCCTTGTTTTTATCCGATATTCGCCACCTGTCCAACCGTTCATCAACGTTTATCATGTCTATGCGCGCCTTTGCGCGCGTCTAAATTGTCACTGAGGCCACCTCAATGAAGCTGCTGCCGCCCTTACCGCGAATCGGTCTGCTCGCCGCCGTGCGCCGCACGGAGCTTCGTATCGAACGAATGAAGGGCCGCGCCGGGGTCTGCCCGGCGTGCGGAGAGCTGATGCGCCTCGACACGGACGGCGCAGAAACGCATTGCCCAAATCAGTCGTGTGAATGGGGGCCTTCCGGTGCAACTGGGCGGACATCCCCGCAGCTTCGTCGCGATCTCCAACAAAATCAGTCGGTTAACCGCTCCATTGTGGTGCGAAAACACCGTTCCTTAGCGAGCGGGATCGTGCTATCCATGTGTTCGGTGATGATCGCCGGTTCGCTGTGGGCCATGCACACTCGATCTGGATCAACGATGGTCATCGTCCTCGTGTTGCCGTTTTTGATGCTCCCACTCGCTGTCAAGTCGTGGCTTGACGCATGGAGGCTCGATAACGGATACCGAGGAATGCCGCTCGCGCGTGCCATACGTGGCTTGATCGCCCAATGTATCGGTGCTGGACAGGGGAGTGCCGGTCGAAAGGAATGAGGACTCTATGATCGACACCTCGACTTCCTTGAAAAGAAGGAAGGACCAGGCGGACCTGAATGACGTGGTGCTGAGGTTGAAGGCCTGGTGGCGGGGCCAAACCTCCCTCACACGGGAGGAGACGATGGCTATCGTCGAATTCCAGCTGTTCAGCACCGATGAGGACAATGTCAGGGATCTGGTTCCGGCCCATGCCGGTCAGCCGCAGTTCCCGGACCTGTCCAACGGGTCGGCGCAGCAGCCGGAGCCACCCGAAGCTCTCGAAGGGTCCTTGGCCGGAGCATCCGTTGACGAACGGATTCGCAAAACCGTCTACAAGGACAGACTTTACTGCCTCGAGTGCGGGAAGCCGTTCAAGATCCTGCGGCGCCACCTGCGCCAATCGCACAATATGTCCCCGATCGACTACGTGAACCGCTGGGGCCTTCCTTACGATTACCCCATGGTGGCGGAGGATCATCATAACGCTCGGCAGGAGCAGATGTTCAACACCATCAAGAAGCGGGGTTCGCCGCTGGGCATGCGTCCCGCGGCTGGCTCGGAAGAGGCGGGGGCCATCAAGGCCGAGAAGAAGCCGCGCGGCAGAGCCGGCGGCCGCAAGAGCGACGATTGACGCTGTTTCTGCACCGCCCTTACTGGAGGGCGGTGCAGACATTTGACAGCCCGACCGAAATGCCGAGGGTGTTCGTTAGGATCGTCGAAACGTCCGTGATGAAGAACGTCAGCACTCCCCCCACGAAATAAAGCATCGGCGAACCTGAGCGCTGGGCCATTCCCCCGCCGGATGCGTTGTCGTGAAGGATGGCGCCAGCCTTGAACCACGCGATCACGCCCACGAGCATGAACAGGTACGACACGGCCACTCTGATCTGGTCGCAGTAACTGTTGCCCGACGAGCTCGAATAGTTGAAAAGGGCCTCCGTGTTCGTCCCGCCGGCAACGAAGGTGTTGGCCGCGATCCACAGCAGTGCAGGCGCCACGATCATGGCGCCCCCCAGCATCAGGCGGATGAAGCCGCCGAAGATGCTCGGCTGCCGGTTGGAGAACCGGTTGTCGCCGGCCGCGAGGATGTAGATGTCGATCATCCCTCGGCCCGAGACCCAGACGCCGAAGATCGCGCCGAGCAACAGCGTCAGCTGAACGCCAAGAGTGAAGCTCGAGCTTGCGTTGATGAGAACCTGACCGAGATCCAAAGTCCCCTCCCCTATTCCGGAGCGCCGCCGGCGGCGGCAGCAGGAGCAGCCTCGTGGGACTCCTGCCGGCTGCGCGCCCTGGTAGCGGCCGCCCTGGCCTTGTCGGCTCGCGAGGCGGAAAAGCTCGGAGCGTTCATAGGATAGGACGCTGGCAGGCCCCACTTTGCCCGGTAGTCGGCCGGGGTCATGCCCATCGCCGTGAGGTGCTTGGTCAACGTGAGGAATTTGCGGCCCGTCTCGAGGCAGACGATGTGGTCAGGAAAGACCGACTTGTCGATGGGGACGGCGGGAGTTGGCCCCTGCCGCCCCTGGGGAAGGTCCGCCTTCTTCAAAGCCGTGTGGACGGCTTCAACGAATCCCGGCAGATCGCTCGCGTTGAGCGGGTTCTTCTGCAGGAAGGCACAGACGATATCCTTCGCATAGGTGAGGACCGTCAGTTCGGAGTTGGACGTTGGCATTGTTGGTTTTCTCGTGGGATGCCGTTATTTGAGCGCCTTGGGCGCCGCTGCTTTCTGCTCGATCACCTCCAAGCGTTCCTCCAGGTCTTTGACCCGCTGAAACAGCTCGTCGATCCGGGTGTCCCTCGGATCGGCCTCGGGCGTCGGCGCCACATAGGCGGCGCTGGGCGGCGGCGCTCGATATGAGAAGCCTGGCTGACCGGGCTTTGAACCGACCTCGGACGCCGGTCCCGCGGCCGCCGGCGGCAAGCCCATCAGCACCGCACCGGCAAGCGCGAGAGCCAGCCCGGCACACCGCCGACTTCGGGGCACCCTCTCCCCTGCCCTCCTCCCGTAATCACTACCGTGTCGCCCCATCCACCTCCTCCACCAGCAAATGCGCCATCGCGCTGTCCATCTGGGCCTGGTAGGCCAGCGCTGAGGACTGAGCCGTCTGCGCGAGCTCAGCAGTGGTCTGCTTCGCAAGCTCCACGACGACGCCGCGCCGCTCCTGGCCGGCCATGGTTGCAGCGAAGCCCTCGCTTCCCGATCTGTTGGTGGCCTGGCTATCCAGGGCCGCGTCTGATGAGCCAGTGCCCGTGGTGCTGGCAAGACGAGGGTTCTCGAATGTCGTTTGGTCGGGCGAGCAGGTTCGCGGAAGGGTCTGGCTGCGCCACCCGCCCATCTGGGGCCCATAGACAGCCGGCTGACCGCCCGAGCCGTCGAACGGGATCTGGTGGTCGAGGAACGGCTCGGGGTTCACGAGGTACCACGCGGTGGGCATCGCGCTCTTGATCTGGTCAGCCGTCAACGGCGTGCCGGATTTACCGGCCCCCTCGCGCCAGACACGCCCTGCTGCGCCGCTCCCCTGCAACGCATCGCCTCGCATCATCGCGCCCAGGTGGAGATGAACCGGACAGTTCGCGAGGCCCGAACATCCCATCTCGCCGATCTGCTGGCCTGCCGACACGCTCTTGCCGTTCAGCTCGGTCAGGACACGGCGCATGTGCATGTAGAGGAATCGCATGTCGCCAGACGTGACGGTCGCATAGTTGCCGGCGCCTCGGGCTTGGTAGCTGAAATTGACCGTGCCGTTGGTCCCCGAGAGGATGGGATCGCCCATGCCTGCGCTGTTCGTGATGTCGAGGCCCTGATGCCAACCGGCGGAGGCTCGTCCGGTACGGTCCACCCCGTAGGGTGAGACGATCTTCTCTCCGCCGCCGGAATTGGTTCGGTGGACGAGACAGGTCGCAGCTTCGGCGACGCCGATGATTGAGACCGCGCCGGCAAGCGCTATGATGGCCGAAATTGCTCGCATGGTAAGCTTGAATTTAACGAGTTCATCGCGGCGATCAACGGCTTATGTGCCGCTTATCGCGGTTGATCGTAATTTATCGGCAGTCATCGGTGCGCGCCGCTGTCCCAGCGCCCTCGCTGGTGGCCGCACTGCCGGACACGAGTAGCGCCAGGGCGGGGAGCGCCCGATGCCCGGCCGCTCTCTCCGGATATCTCTGGATATCCTTGGATATGTGGGAAATATATCCATAGCTTTCCCACCTTGCCGATCTTTCCCACCTTGCCTAGATGGCCAATACGGCCCGCCTTGCCCATCTTGTCCGCCTTGCCGATATCGCCAAGCCTGCCCGCCTTGCCGAGATTGGCAAGGTCGTATAGATTGCCCAGCTATGCTAGCTTGCCTAGCTTGCCTATCTTGCCAGCTCATGTGGCTGGCCTACGGAGCGCATGGAATGGCCGTGATCGTCTTCGCCAACTCAAAGGGCGGCGCCGGGAAATCAACGACCGCGCTGGTCGTCGCCTCAACCCTGGCCGAACAGGGCCTGCGGGTTTGCATCCTTGACTGTGACCCCAACCGCCCGCTGTCGGCGTGGAAGGCGCTTGCCAAGACCAAATCGAACCTGGTCGTCATGGACGACGTTACGGAAGAGAACCTGTTCAAAGTCATCAAGGAGGTCGCGGACCCCAGGGCAGGGGGCTACGACCACGTCATCGTGGATCTCGAGGGAACGGCATCGCTTCTGGTCTCGCGTGCAATCTCTCGCGCCAACCTGGTCATCATCCCCATGCAGGCGTCGCCGCTGGACACGGATCAGGCGGCCCGGGCGACAAACCTGATCGTGCAGGAGGAAGAGCACCTGGAGCGTCCCATCCCCTATGTCGTCGCGTTCACCCGGACATCTACGGCGATCGCGACCCGGATCGAACGGACCGTCCGGCGGGCACTGCAGGACGCACACATCCCCGTGCTCGACACCCATCTGAATGACCGAGCGGCTTTCAAGCAGCAGTTCCTGGACGGCCTGACGGTCTATGAGCTCGATTCCGAGCACGTGAGCAATCTCGCCGCGGCTCAGAAGAACGCACGGCTCTTCACCGCCGAAGTCATGACGGCGCTGACGGGAGAAAAGTTCGACGCCGAGGCTATTATGGAAGAGGTCGCCTGATGAGCGACAGTCCGCGCTTCAAATTCGCGACGAAACCCGTCGTCGCCCCACCGCCCGAACCCACGCCGGAACAGGCAGCCAAGCTCGATGAAGTCGCGCGCCAGGCCGGCTTCCAAAGCCGGCAACCGGCCAACGACTTGGAAAAGCCGGTAATCCCGCCCCCCGAGAGGCGGGCCGCGCCGGCTGCCCCCCTGCTAACGCCCAAGAAGCGCGTATCGCGGCGCGATCCCGACATGCCTTCGCACCAGGTCTACGTCAAAGGGCCCATGGATCAGGTCAATCGCTTCGTCACCTACTGTGACGACAATAGGCTGACGTATATCGACGCCATCGTTCAGCTTCTCGACATGGCCGAGGGCAAGTCCAAGTAGGTCTGCGTACCACTTCAGCACGAGACAGAAGGCGCCCCAACGGGCGCCTTTTTGTTTGCCCCGACCGCAAACACACCGCACGCGATTTCATCGGATGACATCGGATGATATTGGATTACATCGGATGATATTGGATTACATCGGATTGCATCGGCGCCGCCCCCATGCGCCGCAAGACCGGCGCTCCGCCAGCACCGGCCGCGCCTAAGCGGCAAAAAAAATGGCGGAGCCGAAGCTCCGCCAGTGATTGCGCAAGAAGGGGAAACGCTCAGAGGTCCGGTCACTCCAATTCTCGAGGGGCGGTCAGCTGAGACAAAAACCGCACAACACCTCAGCAATCAAACAATCGCGGCCTCATCGCGGCTTGTCAACATGCTTGTGTAGACTTATGCATGGTTTATCATCGTTTATCGCCCTTCACGGGCCCATGCGCGAGCGATGCAATGCGACTGCTCATTGTCGAAAGTCCGAATAAAACCAAGAAGATACAGCAGTTCCTCGGAGACGGCTGGACCGTGGCCGCGAGCTTCGGCCACATTCGTGACCTGCCGGTGGACGCCGTGGGCGTCAGCGCGCCGGATTATCGGCCCAGCTACATCGTCCCTCCAAAGAGCAAGGATCACGTCCAGCGCCTCCGCCAACTGGCGGAAAGGGCAACCGAAGTTTTCCTCGCCACCGACCCGGACCGCGAAGGCGAGGCCATCTCCTGGCATATTCAGCAGGCATTGAAGCTCAAGGCGCCCAAGCGGGTCACGTTCACCGAGATCACGGAAAAGGCCGTCACCGCGGCCGTTCGCTCCCCCCGAACCATCGACGATGACCTGGTGCGCGCCCAGGAGGCGCGGCGTGTCCTTGACCGCCTGGTGGGTTACGAGGTGTCCCCAATCCTGACGCGGGCCGTGGGAACGGGCGCGAGCGCGGGCCGTGTCCAGAGCCCTGCCGTGCGCCTCGTGGTGGACCGGGAAGAGCAGATCGAGAAATTCCGCAAGACGAACCATTTCGGCGCCCGCGTCGTGTTCGACGGCGGCGCGTGGAACGCCGAGTGGGATACCAAGCCCTTTCTGAAGTCCGGCGAGGAATATCTCCTCGACAAGGGCCGGGCCACCCTGGCGGCAGGTTGCCGGGACTTCAAGGTCATCAGCAGCGACAAGAAGCCGGTCCAGCGCCAGCCGTCGCCGCCGTTCACCACATCGACCCTCCTGCAGGCCGCTTCGGCCAGGCTGGGATTCAAGCCGGAATTCACCCAGGGCCTCGCCCAGAAGCTGTTCGAGGGCGGCCATATCACCTACCATCGGACGGACAGCCAGAACCTCTCCGACGAGGCCATCGCGGAGATCCGCGCGCTCGCCGCCGACCGTAACTGGCCCCTCCCGCCGTCGCCGCGCAGATGGGGATCGAAGGAGGGCGCGCAGGAAGCCCACGAGGCTATTCGGCCGACGCATTGGGAAAACGAAGCCGCCGGCGACGATGCCGACCAGCAGCGCCTCTACGCCCTGATCTGGCAGCGTGCCGCGGCGTGCCAGCTCGCTCCCGCCGAGTATTTCGCGACGACGAACGTGCTCGAGGCGCAGAACGGACCCGACACGTACCTGTTCACGGCGCGCGGGCGCGTGCTCAAGGCGCCCGGCTTCCTCGTGCTCACGATGAAAGAGGGCGAGGAGGAAGAGGAGGACGGCGACAAGGGCGGGGAGGGGAGTGGGGGAGCCGTGCCCATCCTGCAGCCCGGCAGCAGGAAGACCGCGGACAGCGGCGAAGTCCTCGCCAAGGAGACCAAGCCTCCGTCCCGGTACACCCAGGCGACGCTCATCAAGGAGCTCGAGAAGGAAGGCATCGGGCGGCCGTCCACCTACGCCTCGATCCTGGCGACGATCATCACCAAGCGCCAGTACGTCGCGGAGCAGAAGAAATATCTCGTGCCGACCCCGCTGGGGCGCATGGTGGTGAGCGCGCTCAAGGGCAAGTTCTCATTCGTTGAGCTCGACTTCACCCGCGACGCGGAGGAACAGCTCGACCAGATCGCGCAGGGCAAGGCCCAATACCAGCCCGTGATCGCCGGCATGCACGCGCGCCTGCACCAGGAAATGGGCGCCATGGGCTACGATCCCAACGCGCCGTTCCCCCCCTCCGAAAAGCAGGCCTCATTCGCTCGGACGATCGCCGAGATCCTGGGTCTGTCCCTCTCGGAAGACGCGCTGGCCAGCGCGGCACTGCTGAAGGCCTTCATCGACGACAACATCAAGAAGTACAACGGCGTCAAGGATGCCGCCTTTACGCAACGCATGTCCGCCGAGCCGGCCTCTGAGAAGCAGATCGCCGCCATCACGAAGGCAATCGCTGACAAGCAGGTGGAGCCTCCGGACGGGTGGCCTTCCATCACCAAGCTCGCGGCCTCCCAGCTACTCGACAAGATCATGGGCTCACGGTCCGGCGGGACCGACCGCAAGGGCTCCTCGAGCGGGGCGCGCAAGAGCTCCGCTGCGGGCAAGGGCAGGGGAGGGGGGCGAACGGGCGGCCGGGCCACGTCCTCGAGCTCATCCGGCGAAGCCCGCTATGCCTCGGACAAGCAGATGGACCTGCTGCGTACTCTTGTCAGCGACAAGAAAGTCCCGGCCCCGGCGGGCTGGCCGGACAAGGTCCTCATGTCGGACGCCAGTGCCGCGATCGACAAGGTTTTCAAAAGCAGGAAGGGAAGCTCGAAATGAACGCGGTTCAGGCCGTGTGGCCGGCGCCGGCGCGCCGGTCCTTCGGACAACGCCTGCTGAAGGCGTCGCCCCTGGTGATGAGGACCGAGCAGGTGGAGGAGGGCCGGCTGGCCCGCTGCGCCTCCTGCTGGAGCTCAGACATCATGCTGGTCGAGCAGGGCCGGCTCGTGATCCCCGGATTGCCGTCCGAGCTTCACGGCCGTGTCGAGGCCTCCTTCACCGACTATGGCTGCCCCTGCGGCGCGCACTCTCACCAGCTCACGCTGGCCTGCGTCAGCGTCCCAGATCCTTGCGGCATCGGACACTGCTCGCCCGAGGACCTGGTGCAAGAGCCCGACGCCATCGAACACTTCCACGCCGCCGCGGAAAGCGGCGAGGAATGGGTCATCACCCGGCGACACTACCGAACCGGGCGGATGCCGTGTGGCGGGGCTGCGCTGCTGCCGCGCGGGCCGTTCGTCGCGGATCTGCACCGCTTCGGACCTCTCAAGGGAACCATGCGGCGCCTGGGCACCAGCGCCGGCGCCATCAAGCTCATGGAGCGCCTTGCTCCGGCCGCCGGGCGCTTTTTGCACGCCCAGCCGTCTAGCCGCTGAAAATTTTCGTGTAGCCGGGAGAACCCACCATGCTCTCATCCCACAACCGACCGCTCGCTCTGCAGCCGGATGATCCATCCGCAGGCCTGACTGCCCAGGAATTGCGGGCGCGTGCCCGTGAAGTGCATCAGCGCCTCCGCCCGGTGCAAACGCCTCGCGTCCGCCCGAGGGCGGCGGTCCCGGTTGCCCGCCCCCTTCCGGAGCTGATCGTGCGGGGCATGCAGAACGACGCAGCCCTGGCGGCGATCGAAATGCTGGCGGCGCGCAAGATCCCGGGGCCCCTGTACATCTGGGGCGGGCGCGGTCTCGGCAAGACCACGATCGCCCAGGCCTCGGCGGCGATCTGCCCCGCGGCCAAGGTCATTGACGATGCGGATCGATGGCACGAGATCGCTGCATGCGCATTGATCGATCGGGGTCCGCTCATCCTGACCGGACCGAGGCCGCCGGGGCAGCTCGAGCAAGGCGAGCTGGGCACGTTGCTGACCCACGCCCTGGTGGTGGAGCTCCGCCCGTTCGATCGGGACTTCGCCCTGGCGCTCGCCACCAACATGATTACCGCCCAGCAGTTGCACACCCCCAGCCTTCAGGTTCCGCCCGCGGTGCTCGATACCGTGGTGAATGTCCCCGACCTTGATGGCCACAAGCTGGCTGGGCTGCTCAAGGGTCTCGCCTTTGCCGCGGCGCGCGGAGAAGAGCTGACGCCGGCCACTGTGGAGCGCCTGCGCAACGACCTCATCGACCCGCACGCTGTCGACTCGCGCATCACGATCCGTCTGATCCAGCGCGTCGTGGCGGAGCATTTCGGCATCACAACCAGCGTCCTCATATCCCATCGTCGGCACAAGACCATCGTTGAGCCGCGACAGATCGCCGTGGCGCTCTGCAAGCGCATGACGCCCCGGTCCATGCCGGAGATCGGTCGCATGTTTTTGCGCGACCACACCACCATCCTGCACGCAATCCGCAAGCTCGATGGCCTCGAGGTCAGCTCGCCGGAGATGCGCAGGCTGCTGGCCCTTCTGGCCCAGAAGGTGCGCCGTCAGGCCGATGCCGACGCCATGGCCCGCTACGCAAGCGAGGACGCATGACCATGCAGATGGACCTCGTGAGAGAAATCCGCGTCGGCTACATGGCCTGCGGCTCGGGCTTCGGCGCCCATGGCTTCCGGAAGGGCGATGCCCGGGTGGGAAACCTGCGGGCGAAATTCCGCAACATCGGCGGAATCGACAATGACCCGGCGGCGATCCGCGATTTCGAGCGCTTCGCCGGCGTTAAGGGCACGCTGCTCGACCTCATGTCCCTCGAGCAGTACCGGGATTTCCACGGCCACGAGCCGCCCCCGGGCTGGCAAGAGATCACGATCGCCGATGTGCATCGCGCCATGGGCTACGAGCGGCCCCACATCTGGTTCACGTCTTCGCCGTGCAAGGGCTTCTCCGGCCTGCTTTCGGAGCGCCTGTCCCTGTCGCCGAAGTACCAGGCCCTCAACGGGCTGGCGCTGCGCTCCATCTGGCTGGCGCTCGAGGCGTACAAGGATGATCCGGCGGAATTCTTCTTGTTCGAGAACGTGCCCCGCATCGCGACGCGCGGGCGCGGCCTGATCGACCAGATCATTGCCCTGCTCGAGGCCTATGACTATGCCGTCGCCGAGACGGTCTACGACTGCGGCGAGCTCGGGGGCCTCGCCCAGACCCGCAAGCGCTACCTGCTGGCGGCGCGCCACCGCAAGAAGGTTCCGCCCTATCTCTACCAGCCCTCGAAGCGCCGCCTGCGCGGCGTCGGCGAAGTGCTGGATCTTCTGCCCCTGCCCGGTGATGAGCGGGCCGGCCCCATGCACCGGATGCCGGCCCTGCAATGGAAGACATGGGTTCGCCTTGCCTTCGTCGAGGCTGGCTCCGACTGGCGCTCGCTCAATCGGCTTCGCGTCGAGAACGGCCACCTCGCCGACTTCGGCATCTTCCCCGATCGGAGCTGGCGCGATGGCACGCTCGGCGTGCTCCCGTGGGACGCCAGCAGCGGCACGGTCACGGCGCAGGCCGAGGCCACCACCGGCCGGTTTTCGGTGGCGGACCCGCGCACCAGCAGCAGCTGGGAAGGGGCGGGTTTCCTCGGCGTGAAGGAATGGGACAATCCCTCTGTCGCGATCAGCGGCAACGGCCGGCCCGGCGCCGGTGCATTCAGCATCGCCGACCCGCGCGTGAATGGGCATGCGAAGTCCGTTCAGCTCGGCGTGCGCCGGTGGGAAGATCCCGCGCCGGTCGTGAAGGGCGACGTGTCGGTGGGCACCGGACCCTATGCGATCTGCGACCCGCGCATCCCCGGTCCGCCGCGCTTCAACAACGTGTTCCGCATCGTGCCCTGGAACAGCACCGCGCCGGCGGTGGCCGGGCCGGGCGGCCCTGCAGGCGGCCTCGCCGTCGCCGATCCCCGCACCGGCGGCACCGAGGCGACCCACACCAACAAATTCTCGGTGGGTGGCTGGGACGAGCCCGCATCCGCCGTGATCGGGACCAACCGCGGCCCGGGATCAGGGGCGGGGTGTGTCGCCGATCCGCGCGCCGCCGCCGGCTTCGGCGGTGGCGGCAAGTATCGCGTGACCCATTACGAGGAGCCCGCCGGCAGCGTCATCGGTGCCAGCACCACGGGGCAGGGGGCTTTCGCCGTGGCCGACCCCCGGCCCACCGGCCTGCAGAGCGAGACCCGGAGCGCGCACAGCTACAACAGCCAGGGCCATTACGGGGTCATGGGCTGGGCTGACACCAGCGTCGCCGTGCCGGGCTACGCCAAGTATGACCGAGGCAAATGGTCCGTTGCGGACCCGCGCACGCCCCTGCAGGACGCAGGCGCTGACGAATGCCCCGCTGCCCTGCCTCAGCCCAATGATCGCCTGGTGGCGGTCATCCACGCTCAGGATGGCACCTGGCACAGGCCCTTCACCACCCTCGAGCTCGCCGCCCTGCAGTCCCTCTTCGATCCGGAGGAGTGGCAGAGCTTCGAGATGGACGGCAAGTCCGACAGCGCTTGGCGCGAGCGGATTGGCAATGCCGTGCCGCCGGCGGCGGCGCAGACCCTCGCCGGCGTCTTCGGCCGGACCCTGCTCCTCGCCTGGAGCGGGGAAACCTTCCTGCTGTCGAGCGACCCGATCTGGGTCCAGCCCCTGACGATCGCCCTTTCCGTGGACACTCCGGAGCTTGCGTCATGACAACGGCTTCACGTTCCCGCCGGCGCTGGTCCGCCACCGCCATGGACAACGACATCATCAAGATCCTGTCGGATCGCACCGATGCCATGACCTATGTCATCCGCAACATCCTGGCCAAAGGCAGCTTCCGTAAGCCTGGCTCCGACCTCAGCGAGTGGCACGGGATCACCACCGCCCGCGTGCTCACGGCGTGCCGGCGCCTCCAGCGCGCCGGCGACCTCGAGGAGGAGGCATCGAACTATCTCACCCAGAAGTGCTGGAAGCTTTCGGCCGCCGGCGGCGCGCGCACCGCCGGCAGCGCTCCGGCAGCGGCTGCGGCTTGAGGAGACGGCTATGGGCGAGATCACTTCCATCAGCTGGACGGATGCCACCTGGAACCCCTGGACGGGCTGCCAGAAGGTCTCCCCGGGCTGCGACGGCTGCTATGCGGAACACCTCATGGAACGGCGTTTCGGCCGGGTCGAATGGGGACCTCATGGAGAGCGGCGCCAGGCCGCGAAACGCACCTTCCGGCTGCCGTATCGGCTTGACCGGAAAGCGGCCAAACGCGGTGAGCGTCCGTTCGTCTTCCCCCTCTCCCTGGGCGACATCTTCGACAATCGCGCGCCGGAGCCGCTGCGGCGCGCCGTGTTCGACGTGATGCGGGAGACCCCCAACCTCCTCTACCTCGCGCTCACCAAGCGCCCGGGCAACATCATCCCCATGGCCGAGGCCGCCGGCGGCCTGCCGCCGAACGTGGCGCTGGGCACGAGCTGCGAGGACCAGGTTCGCTTCGATCAGCGCATGCCCCAGCTCGTCGAGGCCCAGGGCGCCCTGGGATCGGCCTTCCTTTTCGTCTCGATCGAGCCGTTCCTCAGCGAGATCGACGCGTCCCGCCATATCGATCAGCTGCAGTGGATCATCACCGGCGGGCCGACCGATCAGGGACCCTACAAGGCTCCGCCCCTCAACCCGCGCTGGGCCGTCCAGCTGCGCGACCAGGCGGCTGCGGCGGGCGTCGCCTTCCACCACAAGCAGAATGGCGAATGGCTCCCGGCCGAGGATGCCAAACGGCTTGGCATGAAGGGCAGTGAGACGGTGCATCCTTGGAAGTGGGGTCCCGCCATGGTCCGTGTCGGCCGGCGCCAGGCCGGACGGCTCCTCGAGGGTCGTATCCACGACTCTCGCCCCGAGGCCGCGAGGCTCGCCGCATGACCAGACCGGCCCGCATCCAGCTGCAGCGGCGCGCCGGCTGGCGCATGCCTCCGAACACAGTGAAGGTGGACCGCGCCACCCGGCTCGGGAACCCGTTCGTCATCGTCAACGACACGCCCGACGAGCGCGCTGCAAGCGTCCGGCGCTTCGCCATCTGCATGACGCAGCCGGCCACGTGGCAGCGCCACGCATGCCTCGCCATCGCGCGCGGCGGCCGCGCTGGCGAGGGCTACTTCCTCGACATCAAGACGCGGCTTCCGGATCTCCGGGGCCGAAACCTCGCGTGCTGGTGCCGGCTCTGTGCCGCGCACCAGGCGGGCAAGCCCTTCGGCGTCAGCTGCACGGCATGCGCACCGTGCCATGCGGACGTGCTCGGCGAGCTCGCCAATGGCCTGAGATGCGAAGCGCTGGCCACCAGCGCGGCGGCTTAACCGGAAACGACAGGGGGGCATGATGCACGTCACATTCGCGCACTTCGCGGCCACCTTCCACGACGCCATCGAGCGCGGCGCATTCCAGCGCACGCCCGGTCCTGCGGCTGCACGCGCCGACAGCCTCGGCCGTGGCCTCGTGGCCCTCGGGCGCCAGGCGCACCGCTGCGGCGTCGAACTGTCCCCGATCGACTATCTCGAGCTGCGCCACATCGAGAACCTGCTCTGGTTCGGCGTGCTGCGCACCAGGCAGGGCTTGCGGGTGGAGCTGGAGCGTTCCGAGCTTCCGCGCTTTCTCGCCCCGGTGCAGGTGCTGCAGAGCTATGTGCTCGATCTGCCGTCCCACCGGACCTGTCCGCTCGAGCAGCCCCATCCGGCCGATGGCCGGCTGGACGCTCATTTCCGGCGTGTGATTGCCGGCGATTCCGTCGAGGTTTCGCCGTGGGCGCTGCGCGCCGCAGCGAGCTTCGTCATCTGCCAGTGTGTCCGCACCGAGATCGAGGAGAGGGTTCAGGTCGCCCGCGTGCAGGTGTGCGAACAGCACGCCTATAGCGCGGCGACGCTCATCGAGAAGCTGCGGTACTCCGAAATTCTCTATGCCATGCCGAGGGGGCGCTGCTGATGGCTTTCCACGTTCGTAATGACGCAACAGAGCGGGCCGTTCGCGCCCTTTCGCGCAAGCTCGGTGTCGGCCTGACGGAGGCCGTCAAGGTCGCCGTGGAGAACGAGCTGAAGCGCCAGGTCAACGAGATGAGCCTGCGCGACCGGATCAAGCCGCTGCAGGAGCAGATCGGCCTCGGCAAGGCCAACGGAGGCCACGCATGATCGTCTATGTCACCGGAACCGCGATTGCGGAGATCCTTGCAGACGGACCCGAGGCGCTGGACCTGACGACGGCGATCGAGGCCGCCAAGAAGGTGTTCACCAGCTCGGCCGCCATCTACCAGGCCGCGACGATCTTGATGGACCGCCACGGACTCGACGCCAAAATGGCGATGCACGGCGCGGAGAGCTTCGCGCGGCTCGCCGGCATCAAGGTTCTGCCCACAACCGACCAGGTATATTTCGATGCGCTCACCGCTCGTGAGCAGCAGCGCCGGCCGGGCTCCAACGAGCCCCCGGACGAAAACGCCCTTCTCGACATGGCCATGTGCCAGCAGTTCCGCTTTCCCCCGCGGCTGCTGACGGCGGAGGGGAGCGCGTCCGCGCGATGACAACCCCCGAAGCGCTCCCGGCCGCCCACGGCCTTCCTACGCGACCAGCGTGGCCGTTCCCGACGCTGACACCGATGAAGTACGGCAAAATTCTCGCCGACCCGGCATGGCAGTACACGATGCGCTCCGCGAAGGGTTACGAGAAGAGCCCCGAGAAGCACTATCGGACCATGCCGCTGCCCGAAATGATGCAGCTGCCGGTCTCCCACCTCGCGACCGACGACTGCCTCCTGGTGATGTGGAGCACCTGGCCGCACCTGAACCAGGCCATGCGGCTCATGGATGTTTGGGGTTTCAAGTACAAGACGGGGGGGGCATGGGTCAAAAGGACCAAATACGGCAAGGCGTGCTTCGGCACGGGGTACATCTTCCGGTCCTCGACGGAACCCTTTCTGGTGGGCACCATCGGCAAGCCGACGATTTACGTGAAAAACCAACGCAATTTGATCGAAACCGAGGACTGGATTGAAACCGACGACTACAGTCTGATCGAAAGCCACATCGACTATCTGCGCCGGGAGCACTCACGCAAGCCCCCGCAGATGCACAAGATCCTCGAGCGGATGAGACCGGAGCATTTTGGCGCCGAGCTCTTCGCAACAGAGGTGATAAGCGGCTATGACGCGTGGGGCGATCAGATCGGCAAGTTTGATGACCCCTTCAAATCGTTGAAAAAGGTCAGGGACAACGATGATGAAACAGGCAAAGCGGGCAGGGTTGATCGCGGCCGCCGTATGGGCGCTGGTGGGGGCGGCAGCAACCGCCCAGGGCGCCGGCGCGCCGCCGGCACCGATGGAGCCGGGCAAGTGGGTGGTCTCCCAATCGAATGAAGAGCCCAAGACGGACGCCGAGCGCAAAGCCATGTGCTCGAACCCGGTGGCATGGGTCGAGATCTCCGACAAGAGCTGGATCGAGGGCGATTCGGGTGGCCGCCGCGTCTGCGCGCTGCCCAAGTGGACCGCGAAGGGAACGACCTATCGGGCTCCGCCCCTCAAGTGCAAGCCGGCCGCCGAGGCCGATGGTGACGGGGATGGATCGGTAAGCGTTCTCGTGAAGGGCCCGAATGCAGTCGAGATCAACAACGCCCTGTTCGTCCGCTGCAACTGAACGACCCCACCAACAAAGAAGGCGCCGCGGGACTCCCGCGGCGCCTTTTCATTTGTGACCTCGCGCCGTAGCGCCGGCCGAGTTGTCCGCCGATCTAGAGGCCGAGAAGCGCAGCCACACCGCGAAACGCGCGCACCTGGCGCAGAACGAGGGCGTTCTGGACGTAGAGGGTGCGCCGGGCCGCCGCGAAGTCCGAAAGCGGGGTGCCGGCGGCCTCCTGGCGCGCCACTTGACCCGCCCGCCGGCGGGCCCAGGCATCGAGATCGCGATCGTCGGCCGTGATGGCAATCCGGAATTCTGCTGCCTCCTCATGCGACATCTGGATTGGCCGCCGCGGCCTCGAGGCCGCGTGGCCCGGCAGATTGCTGACCACCTCGGCGAGCGGCCGCGAGATGCAGGCGAGCTCGAGGCTGGCGAGGACCGCAGGCGCGTCGCTGCGCAAGTCGATAAAGGTGCCGTCCCCCTTGGTGAGGCGGCTGAAAGACACCAGATTGTCGATCCGATCCACATGGAAGAGGTCCATGCGCTCGGACGGACTGTCGCCCACCAGGCCGGCCGCCTCGAGAGCGCAAAGCACCGGCACGATCGCGCCGCAGAGCATCAGCGCGCGTTCGCGCTGCACATCATGGGACAGTCCGGGAGGCTGATAGGTCATTTCGGATCTCCGGGTGGAGCAGCGGAAGGCAAGAAAAAAGGGCGGTCCCGGAGGACCGCCCTTTCAGTTTCTCTGGCAAGCAAGGGGGTTAGGTCAGGGGCCAGAGGGGAGGACTGAGAGCTCAGAACTTGTAGCCGACGCCGAGGCGGGCGGTCAGGAAGTCGGGCGAGAACTGGATCTTCGCGCCGGCGGCGGGCACGCCGATGGAGGCGTTCTGCGTGTTGATGGTGTAGTCGCCTTCCAGGCGGACCGTCCAGTTGTTGGCGATCAGGGTTTCGAGGCCGAGGCCGACGAGGACACCGTTGCGATAGCCGTCGTTGTAGGTCACGCCGGGCAGGGTGTAGATGTTGTTGATGTTGGCGTCGGTGAACGCCCAGCCGACCTTGGCGAAGAGCAGCGAGGACGGGGTCAGCAGATAGCCGCCACGGGCGGAGATCGCGAACTGCCAGTCCGACTTCAGGAAGGTGCTGTTCAGGCCGTTGTTGTTGGAGAAGGACTGGTTGAGCCAGTTGGCCTCGCCTTCGAGGCCGAACACCCAGCTCTGCGCGACCTGCCAGTTGTAGCCCAGGTACAGGCCGGCCGAGAACGAGCTGGAGCCGTATTCGCCCACGTTGGTGGTGTAGCCGAACTGCTCCACGTTGAAGGGGGTCGAACCGAAGGTCGCACCCACCGCGCCGCCGATATAGAAGCCGGTCCAGCTCATCACGGGAACGGGCGGCGCCAGCGGAGCCTTGATCGGATAGGTGGCGAGATCCGCGGCGGTGGCGGGGGCGGCAAGCGCGCCCAGGGCGGCCACGGCGATGAGCGATGCGGCGAACAGGTGCTTCATAAGAGGAATTCCCTTGCGATCCGGCCAGACTGACCCTGACCCTTCGCAAATCTGCGGCGATCTCCGGAACGAATCAAGGCTTATTGTGGCTTATCGACGTTGATCGCGCGTCGTGTTGCAGCTTTGCCACTATTCGCCCCGCTTAAAGGGGACAATCTCGCTGCTGCCGGGCACATAGAGAGGATGACGAGGGAGGCCATCCTTGGTGAACCCTACACAGGACAGTTCAATACCCCGCGACGAGAGGGCCAGAACCGTTTCGTCAGCCATAAAGCGAAGCTGCTTCGGCAGCAACCCAAAAGCGAGCACGACTCGCGCTGCACGCTCCGCGAGGCTGATGATGGTTGACAGATTATCAGGACTGCGCGGCAACACGTCGCTCGCGAGCAGCCGTTTCGGCTGCGTCGCCCGGTAATCGCAGACGTTGACCTTCACATAGCTCTCGAGGCCCATCTTGCGGGTGAACTCGATCTCTCGGCGAACTGTGCGGTCATCGACGCGCGGGCCGGCTGTGCTTGGATTCATGCCGATCCAGAGCGCGAACGGCACATCGAAGGCGCCGGCAGCGTCGAGCCGCCAGACGCGGGACAGCCAAAGGCGATATTCGGAATTCGGGCCTGTGAACAGGGCGTCGCCGCGAACGCCGGCATCGAGCGGAAACGCCACCGTGCTGCCGGCATCGTGGGCGTCCTCGGGATCTCCGAAAAGGGAGGCCTGCGCGGGTGGCTCCAGGCCGATGGGTGGCTTAGCCAACGGGATAGGCCCGCATGATCGCTTCGAGCGTCGCATTGATCCACAGATGCTTTCGCGCGCGAGACGCCGCCACATAGAGCAAATTCAGCTCTTCTCGGAACTTCGCGAGGCGCTTGCGCGGGTCCTCCTCGAGGAACTTCGACCAGTCGAATGCGTCGCCCAGAACAACGTTGTCCCATTCCAGGCCCTTGGAGCGATGGAATGTCGCCATGGTTATTTCCGCCTGCTCGGCCGGCACCGCGGATCGCGCGCGCAGGTCGTCGAGACGGAGGGGTGTCGTCATGCCGAACGCTTTCACGATCTCCACGATCGCGTTGATCTCCATGTCGTCGATTTCCTCGCCGTACTCGACGAGCTGATCGAACCGGGAGAATTCACGGAACTCATGGTCCCGGACCTCGCCCGGCATTCGGGCGTAGAGGAAGTAGGCATCCAGAATCCGCTCGGTCCGGTAGTTCTCGAACCCACCGACGAAGTGCAGCTTCTTGGTGCCCGAAGCGATGCCATGGTGGATGACGCCCGCGTTGGTGCGCGACAGGAACGTGTAGGGGCCCTCCGGCTTGCCGTCCCTGTGGAGCTGGGACGGCCCGCCACGGCCGACAATGAGGTCCCTTTCCCCGAACATCGAGAGCACCGAATTGGCGGCCTGGGCGATCTCTGGACCGAACCGAAAGGTGTTGGTGAGCATAAAGTGCTCCCCCGAGAACTGCTCGAGCGCGTCCACTGCGCCGCGAAACCCATAGATGGACTGATAGTGGTCGCCTACGACCACAAGGGGGATGTTCTGCCGCTTGAGGATGTTGACGGTGATAGGGTTGGCGTCCTGGGCCTCGTCGAAAAGGATGGCGTCGTAGCCTTTCACGACGTGCCCCTCGAGGTCGAATAGCTTCAGGTAGCCGTCGTGCGGCATGGGCACGTCCCGCCGGTTGGGGTCCTTCATCAGCTCCCAGAGCTGTTCGGCATAGGGCAGGGCGCTTCGGTCCTTCATGTTGCGGGGGTCCACAACCGCTGCGACCGTATCGCAGCCCGACGAAAGGAACTTCCTCACCAGCCCGATGGCGGCGGACGCGGTGGCGTTGCTCGTCCCAAAGATGCGGCTCACCGCGACCGGCTTTGTGTCGGCCAGCCCCTTGCGGCGATAGCGCAGGCCGGTGACGCCGAAGGCGAGAGAGTGGCTGGTCTGGGGCTTCGTGTTCGAGGGAAATGAGGCCTCCGCCTCGATCTGGTTCGGTTTGCTGAAGACCAGGTAGAGGATGCGGCGCTGGGGGCGCTTCTTGGCGTAGCCGCGAAGGACCGTCGTCTTGCCGGCGCCAGACCTGGCGTGGACGATAGACACCGCGCCCTCGGCATTGAGGACGCGCGTCTGTTCGGGCGTCCAGCGCTTCGCCGGGGGCGGGAGATCTCGCGCTTCCATGTCAGCGGAGCTCGATGCGCCGCTGCAGGCGCAGGAACAGCTGGTAGAAGAGCCACGTGCAACCGCCCACCAGCGCGATGGCGAGCGAGGGGACGAATAGAGCGATCGTCCACCCGGGAGACTCTGGCCCCACCAGGTCGTTTGTCCTCGCATAGAGGATTGCGGCCATCATCAGGATGCCGCCAACGACTGACCCCGCTAGAAACCCCGCCAACGCCGCCACCCCGTCGTTGAATTCATTCCGTGGGTAGATCATCTGCGCTCTCCCTTAGGTGCCCGCTCTCGGAGCGTTGCGATGAAGGCGGCGACGCCTCTGGAGCCGGGCAGCAACAGCCGCTCCGCCGACAAGCACCGCCACAAAGACGACCCACGCCGCCAACCCGGCCACGACGATGGGCAGAGCCGCACCGCGATCCGCCGTTGGCAGAAACTCCACGAGCTGGGCGAGCAAGACGACCACGATCAGCCCGATGAAGGCGCCTTCGGCGCATAGGGCTCGCACCCGCGCGGACACGCCGTGGCGGGCGAAGAATTTCCCCAGAACGACCTTCAAGCCAAAGACGAGGGCGCCGCTGACCACGAAGCAGACGCCGGCGGCGGCGAACACGGCAGTCGCGGTGGCGATCTCCCACAACTCGAAGTTCGCGAGCAGGGTCACACCGAGAAGTAGCCCGGCCGGCAAAATCTGCAGCAGCTCGCGGCGTGCCGCGGCCTGATGAGAGGAAACGTCAGTCAAGATTCGCCTCCCTCTCGCTCTCGCGCCGGCGGCGATCGGCGGCCTCGTCCTCCATCGCTCGGCGGCGGCGATAGATCGCGGCGTCCAACGCCCAGGTGAACACGCCCCCGTTGAACAGGAGGGTGGTCAGAAGCCCCAGCCGAGCGAATGTTGGAGACGACGCTGCGTAACCCAGTGCGAGTGAACCGGCCACGGTGCTGAACAGGAGACCGAGCAGCAGACCGAGCACAAGCGAACGGCGGATAGCCATCTGGGCGACGGTGAGGTGCGCCAGGATCATATAGGCCGCCGAAACGCCCAGCACGACCATGAGAGCACCGTAGAAGCCACCGTGAAGCAGCGCCGGATACCCCACAACGGGCAAACAGCCAGATATCACCACCGCGGGCCAGTTGACCGAGAGCCGACGACCGTGGGCTTTGCGAGGTTCGCTGTTCATCGGCGTGCTCCACGACGATTATCTTCGAGAGCTTTCGCCAGGGCCCGGGCTCGACGGTTGCTGATGGTCATGTTCACGGCCCACCCTAAGACGATGCCGTTGAACAGGAGCGCGCCGAGCAGCACCAACCGGGCAACGATCGGGTCCGCTAGCAGGCTCGCGAGCCAGCTGCCCAGGATGGCAACCTGGATCGCGATGAGGATGCTCATGCGGCCCGTGACAAACCGCGGACCCACCACCGGAGGGCGGTCGGCCGTGAGCAGGTATTGGGAGGCGACGCCCAGCATGACCATGAGGGCGCCATCCCAGCCTTCTCCGGCGTCGTGCATCGCGAAGAAGCCACCCAGGGCTACGAGCGCGGCAGACACTGCCGCCGGCCGGTCGATCGAGAAGGCCGGCGCGCGCCGGACGGAGTGTGCATCAATCATGATCTTCGCCTTATCCATTTCGTGGTCGGGGTCGCACCCGCCCGCCCCTCACCAGGCCAACAAAAAAGCTAGTCCCATTAATGCGACGACGTAGAGGAAGACGGCGGCCACCACGGGGTTGGTGGCAAGCAGCGTGAGCGCCATGAAGCAGCCGCTCGAGATGGTGCAGACGGCGATGAAGACGAGCCCGTGCAAGACGACCGACCTACCGAGACGGGCAAAACACCGACTGAGCATCAAGCGCCTCCATCATGGCGCACGCGGTGCGCAGCACGGGCACGCCGCTCCTTGAGCAACGTTGAGATGCCCACGGAGATGCCAACGCCAATCGTGAGGAGGGCGGTCGTGAAGAGCCACGCCGCCAGCACCACCGCTCCCTGAGGAAGAGCAGCCGCCGCCTCACTTCCCGGAGGACTGAGCTCGACGGCCACCAGGAACACGATCAGTCCGGCGATTGCACACTCTCCGGCGAAGAACGCGGCCGCGATCGCCGGCGGCCGGGAGGCCGGCGCGAAGGGCTTCGGCCTTGAGCCGAGATCCCACTTAGTCATGAGCGGCCTCCACGCCAGCCAGCCGCGACGCGCGCCACAGGCCGTAGGCGACGTGTCCCGTGGCCACGCCGTTCACGATCAGGCAAAGGTGGAGAATGACGCTGGCTGTGGTCGGGCCGGCGAGCAGCGAAGCCGCGGAGGCGATTCCGATGCTGCACGCAACGGCCGCCATCAGGTATCTGCGCACGAGCTGCGCGCGATGCCCTCGCGCCGACTGATCTGCAAACAGCAGATAGAACGACACCGAGCCGAGCCAAACCACCAGGAAGCCAGGCTCGCCGCCCTTCACCAGGGCGCCACCGCCGCTGACGATGAGGATCAGGCTGAGACCTGCCGCGGGCAGGTCGATTGAAACACGCGGCATTCGCATCAGAAGTCTCCACCATAGATGGCGCGGCGCATCGTTCTGCGCGCCGCTTCGAGCTCAGCTCGGGCGTGATCGGCGAGGTCAGGGGGCATGTGCCGCCAGAAGATCGCTTCGGCATCGTGCCAGGCGTGCCGGACCCGCTTCGGCACGAAGTCGTGGTTTCCATCTGCCCGACCCGTGGGCTCCGCCGGGAGCCGGGGGGCCAGCACATGCTCGCAGTAGACCAGGAGCACGAAGAGCAGCCCGAGCGCGATGGACAGCCCGGCGGCGGGCTGCGGCACCAGCTCACCAAGGAGGAGGGGGCCGCTGATGCTGAAGAGGCCCGCGGGAAGGAACACCCCGCGCGTGAGACGTAGGAGGTCAACCGGGGTGCGGACGCGGATCATGGACACTTCTCCTCGGCCGATACGAACAAGTCTCAGGCCTTGAACCCTCTGACCGCCCCGAGCTTCACCTTGCCGCCCGCTGGTGCCGGCGAGGTGGGCGGTAGATCGGAGGGGGGACGCACCGCAGGGGTCGGCCGTGCCTTCGGCGGCATCACCGACGCTTGCGATGTGACGACCGGCGGGGGCGATAGCGCTCCACCTGTCTGGGCCTGCAGACCCCTGAGCATCAGCTCTTGCATGACGGCGCGACGGCGCCCGGGGGGTTGATGGGTGTAAAGGTGGTCGTACAGATCTCGATAGCCAGCCAGGGCAAGCGGCCAGGTGAAGCCATCTCGCTTGACCATTTCGCCCTGCCGCGGGCTCCGGCCTGCCGCTTCGGGCAGTTCTTCTTTATTCGTCACGGCTAACCCCTCTGCCGCGCGCTCCGTCCTTGGGAACGGAGCTGCCATGAGCACGCCGGCCATCAGTGGTCGGCGCCATCTCCCTCTGCGAGCATGATCTTCAGAACGCCGCGCGCATTGGAGAAGCGCGGCTCCGGAGGCACATAGACGAGGCTGGCATCGAACAGCACTTCGAGGTGCTGCTGCAGCAGCACACTGCCCCCGCCAACGAAGATCACATAGGCGAGGCCGCTTCCGTCCTCGGCGTGCCGATAGACCGCCTCGCGAATGCGCGTGGCGAGCGGCTTGATCGCGGCATCGACCAGACTGCCGATGTCGCGGAGCTCGCCGTAGATGGGCACCTTCCGCTTCACCAGCGCGTTCTCCCGGTCCACCACCGAGCGCACGTTGAACTGGTTCTTGATGAGGCTCTCGAGATCGTCGGCGGCATCGAGCACGCCGGCCTTCAGGCTCTCGGACTGCGCGATGTTAATCATCGGCTGGTCCTCGGGGTTTCCCGACCACGTGCCGTAGACGATATCCGTCGTCTTGCCTCCCACATCCACGACCGCGAACGACTGGACATAGTCGAAGCGCTCACAGAACGGAGCGTTGAGGCTGAGGGCGCCATCCTCGAGGTTGAGCATGCAGTCGAAGAACGCGGCGACGCCCTCGGAGTACACGCCGTGGTCGGCCACTTCGTAGGGCAGCGGCAGGTTCGCGAGGGACTTACGGTCGATGAGCCGCACGGGCTTGGCGATGTTGGCCTTCTTCGCCTCGATCAGCCGAACGTTGTGTGCCCCCGTGACCGGCTGGTGGAAGTCGGAATAGGGGAGGGTGGTCCCGATCCGGACCTGAGCGCCCTTGGGCGCCACCAGGTGCAGCGCATGGTGGACGAGGGCCCGGTTACGGTCGCTGGTGGGATAGTCCTGGGTCCGATTGTCGCCCGTCTCCTCGGCATTTCGGCCGCGGGGGACAATCATGATGATATCGCCATCGCCGCCGCCGACGCGCTCTTCTTCATCATAGGTGCGGTAGGCGTTCGCACCTGCGCCGCCGTGCGCATCGACCTCGATCAGGCCGCGGGCGGTTCGGCTGGGGAACGACGTGGTGACGATCGGCCCGCTCACGCCATCCCGGAGATAGGCGATCTTGGTCTCCGAATGACCATCGTCCACGGCGACGCAGAGAGCCGGGCCCGGGAGGGCCACCGGCTTCGGCGCCGTGGACAGGTCCGCCACCTCGCCCTCGATTGCAGTGACAGGGATGTTCACGTCCGGAGTCTCCTTCTTGGCCGCCCGAGGCGGCGCTGCCTTCCCAACACCCGGCTTGCGGGCGGAACCCTTGGCCTCGACCTGCGTCATCGGCATTGCAGTCCTCGCGCTCTCCGCATTGCTCCGTCGTCGATCGATGATAACGGATTACATCGGATGATATCCGATTACATCGGATGATATCGGATGACAACGCCTTATGTGTCTCGATAAGCCTCAATCAGTCGCGACATATCGGCCCGTTCTTACGCAAGCCATTGAATTCTATCCTATTTGTCCACTTTCACCGACGCCCCGGCTCCGGAAGCGGCAGGCCCGGCCGCCCCTTCGGGCCCGGTCCTCCGCCGCTTCACCATCTGCGCCGTCAGCCGCGCCACGGTGTTCGCCTTCACCGCCGCGACGGATTCGGCCGTTGGCCGCACCGCCGAAGGCCGTTCGGCGCGTTTGCGCCGCCCGTAGTGGTGCAGCGCCGTCATCGCGCTGGCGTGCCCCATCGCCGCCGCCACCTCGCCCTTCGTGGCATCCAGCGTCGCTTTCAGCTCGGCCGCATATTGGTGCCTGGCGTCGTAGAAACGCAGGCGTTTCCAGCGTTTCGCGATGATCCCCCCGCTCACGAGATCGCCGATCACCGCCTTGAGAACCGGCTGCAGCTTGGGTCGCAACGCGGCCCAGGTCCGCCCCTGCATGGAGAGCACGAGACGGCTCATGGCCTCGATTTCGTCGGGCGCCATCTTCGCCCGATCCACCACCAATTCCCGCACCGGGCCGTTGGCCCGTAACCCCTCGATATATTTCGAGTTTTTCACCCGCAGAACATCGCCTTCGAGGGTCGTTTCCGCCCACTCCTTCGGCCGCAAACCGAGCACGGGACCGGCAAGAATGATGTCACCCGCGATGAGGCCGTAGGTCGTTCCGAGCGCATAGAGAGTTGTCGCGATCTGCCGCCGAACCTCTTCCGGCATCTGTCTCAAGAGCCCGCCGCCCTTGCGCCCACCACCCCCGCCCGCCTTTCCCCCCTTCCGCGCCGCCCGCCATCGGCGGTCGATCTCGGCCACCTGCTCGCTGAACTGCGTTGCAGCCAGCATCGACAGGTAGCGCTCGATCCAAAACCGCAGCGCAGCGCGGTACTGCCGCCGGCTCGCCGGCTTCAGATCCCGCGTCAGGGCCTCGTAGGCGAGCACGAGCCCCTGCCAATCGGCGGGCATCGAGCGGCTTTTCAGCCACTCGAGGAAGCGTCGCGCCCGCCTCTCGTACTCGCGCTCCGTCGCTTCGCTCCTCCGGCTCGCCTCGGCGCCGCCCTTGGGCGGCCCTTCGCTCCGGTTATCCATATTCATTCCTAACCTACGTTACCGTCCGGCAATCAGCGTAACACAGGTAGGAGGCGCGGAAATGCGTTCGTTGTCGTTTATCGACGCTTATTTGCGTTGATCGTCGCTAACGGCGGGCACATGATGCGGTCTGCGGCCGAGTGGGTCGCAGAAGCCGGAGTGCCCATGATGTCGTCATTACGGAGGTTCGCCGTGGTCGCCGCTGCCCTGCTGTTGGCAGGGTGCGCCACGCTGTCAGCGTCGCAGCGCCAGGCGGCGTCCGACCAGTTCGTTCGCGACCAGCTTTCGCAGAAGGGCCTGTGATGGATTTGGATTGGCAGACCTTCGTCACGCAGAAGCTCCTGAGAGCCCTCTCCGCGCGTCTCGCTCCCTTGCTCGGGCTCGCTCCTCGCCGTCCGACGCCGCCTGTTCGGGCGGCGTCTCGGGCCACGCTATGTGGCTGGCCCGCCCGTCAGCCCGGTTCGCCGGGCTTGAACGACAACACGCCGGGGCGGCCCAGCGCCTGAGAGGGGACGGTCATGAACGCACCTTCCGTGCTCGAGGCGATCGAAGACGATGGCACCCTCGGGGCGCTGACCGTCTGGCAGCCCTGGGCTTCGCTGATCGTCTACCGCGTAAAGCCCTACGAGTTCCGGTCCCGCCGTCCTCCCGCGGGAAGGGTTGGGCGGCGCATCGCGATCCACGCCGGGGCACGGCCGGTCCGGCCGGCCGAGGTGCGTGACCTGGTTGACCGGCTTGCCGGTGAGGATGCGTGGACCACGGGCCTGTTGGCGGACGCGCTCGACTTTCTCAAGCGCGCGCTCGATGCGCCCGGTCTTCTCCCTTTGTCGGCGGTCCTCGGGACAGCCGTCCTTGGGCGTGGCGTGCCTGCAAACGAGATCGCGCCGGGCCTTGCCGGGCTGAATGACAGCGACCGGCAGGATCACAGCATGTTCGGTTGGCCCCTGTCTGACGTGGAGCGCTTCGACGAACCTGTTCCCGCTCGCGGGGCTCAGGGGTTCTGGCCGTGGCATCGGCCGGGGCGTGTTCTGTCGGAGAGGGCGGGCCTCGCGCCGCCGGCTGGTCATGTCCGCGGTTGATGTCGTCGCGGCGACGGCGGAGACGCCGGCCCGGGTTCGCCGCGGGTCCGCGGCGGAGTGGGAGATCCGCGACGCCCTCGTCCTGTACCTTCGTGCCCACTTGCCGCAGGCCCGGATCATTCACGAGCTCGTTTGCGGCGGCCGCCGCGTCGATGTGGCGGCGGTGGAACCCGAACGCATCCTGCTGTTCGAGATCAAGTCGGAGAAGGATACCCTCGACCGGGTCGAGGCGCAGACCAAGGCTTTCACGCGTTATGGCCACTTCGTCGCGGTGGTGGCCGCAGCGAAGTGGTTCGAGGTCCGGAAGTTCCAGACTTTGCCGGGGTCTTATGCGATCTGGAAGGGGCCCGAGCTGCCTTCGGGCGCTGAGACGTGGCGATATCCGGAGATCGCAGGGGACACGCGAGGCGGCTGGAAGCTGCCCGGCCGCGGACGTGAGGGCCGGTCGAAGCCATTGGCCTCGCCTGATCTCCTCGAGCTTCTGTGGAATTCTGAGCTGCGCACCGAAGCGGCGAGGGCTGGCATGCGGGTTCCGTCCCGGTGGACCCGGTGCGACCTTTTCCACGCAATGTCATGGGAAATGCCGGGGCGCGACGTGACCCGAGCCGTGTGCCGTCAGCTGCGATCCCGCCCCTTCGTTGAAGCCGATCCTCCCATTGAGGAGGTCACACCATGCCTGGCCTAGATCTCGTGACGGCTCACCAGCGTGTGCTCGAGCTGTGCTGTGGCCTCGGCGATGTCACCGGCGTCGCCCGTCTCCGCGGCGCGCATCAGCAGTTCCACGGTGTGCTGGATGGCGGCCGACTTCCGGACCTGGCCCCACCTGCGCTGCGCGAATTCGCCTGCGTCGCGGAGCGTGCGGAGCTCTTCACCGCCCTTGAGGCGGAGAACCCGTGCCAGTGGCCTTTTCCAGTCGGGCTTCATGGTGAATCGCAACGCGATGCCGTCGCCAGCGGTTCCGGGGGGCCGGCATGACCGCGAAGTCTTCGTCGCAGATTGATGAACCGGCGCGGGGCCGGCTTGTCTTCCGGGGCGGCTGCTGTTCGCGTTGCTCGGGCGAGCTCGAGTGGACGCAATGGGCCGGCACCTTGCAGTGCTCGACCTGCCGGACCGGCACGATCCCAGGTCCTGGTGTTGCCATTCGGGTGAGGTGCTGCGTTCCGTTCTGCGAGCGGACCCGCGGCGACCGGAAAAACGAGCCGCCGTTGGGGCCCGGCACCGAGTGGATCTGCGGCGAGCACTGGCAGCGGGTGCCGCGCCGCCTGAAGCTGATCCGCTCACGGCTGAAGCGCCGTTCGACGGGCCCGGGCTGGACGGACACCGACAAGCTGATTTCCGCGAGGGCGTGGCTGCGTTGCAAGCGCGCCGCGATCGAGGCCGCGGCCGGCCTGTGAGGCTGCGCCGCCTGGTCCGAAGCACAACGTGAGGCCCATGAAAGATTTCGATCCGATCTTCCTCGATCTGACCAGCAGGTGGGTATCCGCCGCCCGCCCGGGCGAGACTGACGGCGACGCGCCGGTTGCGGTCCACTTCCCGGCCCGGCTTGTGGCTGGCCCCGTGAGCGAGGTTGAAACGCAGGCCCTGCTCTACGGCCATCGAGCGCCGGCACTTTTCGCGGTGGGTGGGGGGATCGTCCGCGTGGGTGGCCCTCCCGTTGCGCCGGGACCGTTCGTTCGGCGCTCAGGCTCGGTGCTTCCAACCGGCGGCGGCGCTGACGACGAAGACGCCTTGCTGGCGGTGGCGGCGATCGCTGCCCTGGGGGGCAGGGCGCTGTCGCACGACCTTGTGGTGATGACGAGCGATGGCAACGACGCCTCTCGGCTATCCGCTGCGTTTTCGCGTCTAGCCGGGCAGGTGCAGCCGCTCGATGACGAGCCGTTGTCGGTCCCGCGGACGGTCAGCGTCTTGAGCCCCGAAGCGATAGAGGGGATTCGCCTGGCCGCCGTCCAGCGCAAGTGGATTGAGAAGAAGGAGGACAGCCGGCAGGCGCTCATTTATGCCGCAGGGGGGAGTTCACGGATATGGGCAACGACGGAGGCCGGCATTGAGCCTTTGCCGCTGCCGGACAGTGGTTTGTATCCGCGATGGGAAGCCCAATTCTTGGGCAGTGCGTCAGACGCAGTTCTGGGGCCATCAGAAGCTTTGCAGTATCAATACTCATCCTCGGGTGAACGCGCTCTTGTGCGCAACTCCTCTGGGGAAATCGTGCCGTTTGAGGCCTCCAAGGCGATCGCATCGGTTGAAAAGGACACGATCACCGCGTGGATTGAAGAGTTAGGAGATACCTTCACTACCGTTCGCGCCTTGTTCACGGATGCGACTGTCGTGGGCCCGGATGCGCCGCTGTATACAATTTGCCTAAAACACAAAGCTTTCAACGCTGTACTACAGAGAGACTTTGTAAACGGTTTCTCAATCTATGCATGCCGCGCATACATATCTTCGCCAGACATGCGCTTTTTGCATGCCATGGAGCCCACCCCCGCCGTAGGGGCAGCAAGTTACTTGGAGCGACGGCGTAGACGCGTACCACCCGTGAGTTTCCGGGATGACAGCCAAGAATTCGTCCTGCGTCTGCCTACCAGTTTTATCGATGCGGAGCTGGCTATTACGCTACGTGCATTCGCCCAGAGCACGCGCCCATCCGATGAATGCGTCCATCTCCTAAGCCGGCTTATTCGCATCGAGAGAAAGTAACCGGAGTCATCCCCCATTTTGGGGACGGCCTCGCGGCACTTCAACACCCCTTCTCACAGAACCCTTAAGGATTGACACGAGCAATGCACAGCTTGTTAAGTCTTATCGGCGGTGATCGAGGGTTTGTCCCGGATATGCCGTCGCTACTCTAACGAATGCGAGGGCCGGAGCATGAGGGGGTCAAATACGGCCTTCGTGGAAGAGGCCGTGATGAATACGAGCGATTATATACCTGCATCACCAGGCCGCTGGAGATCCGTCCTTGATGGACGTTTTTGGTGTCGAGACGATGTCCAGGACGAGCGCCGGTTTTTCATTCAGATCTCGCAAGTGGACGCCAAGACTTGGCTTTTCCACGTCTCCGAGCTTCCGGATGGTGCCGCATATATCCTGCTTAACGATGGGACCGGGTGTTCCCTCGAACAGGCGATGATGCTCGCCGAGGCAGCCGTGCTTTTGGCTGCTTCGTCCACGTCCGCTCTTTCGCGCACCAGCGCGGCACTTGGCGGGTGCTCCCGCGTGAGCATGGCGTTGGCCTGCGCCTGATCCTCGACCCCTTATCCAGCCAACTCGAAGCCCTCCTCGCCCGTCCGCAGGAGGGCTTTTTTCGTGATAAATGCCGCTGTGCTTCGATAAGCTGCTTTGCAGCCCATTTTGTGCCCGGGATTGACGAGGGTTATCGAGTCGTTATGTTCCTGATCGACGAATACCTTTGTTCGATCGATCGCAGGGGAGCCGGTCGCGATGGTCCTCCAATCCGTGCCGTTGCGCGTTCGGCTGCTGTCATCTGCCAGCCTCATTCTTCTGGGCGCCTCGGTTTCGGCAGCTCTTACGGTTCCGGCCGCGGCGCAGACGATTTACCCGCCGGTGTATCAGCAGCCCACCTACGGATATCCGACGCCGTCATATGGCTATCCGAACACCGGCTGGCAGCAGCAGCAGCAGTTGTCCCCGCAGGCCCAGGCGCTCTATGCGGCGCCCGGGCAGGTTCCTGGCCAGACGCAGGCTCAGTTCGGGACTGGCCCGGGCCAATCGACGCCATCGGCGGCCGTCGTTGATCCGCCCGGCGGGGTCGCGGGCTATAATGCGCCGGGTGCCATGGCCCAGGGCATTCGCGGCCAGCTTCTGGCGCGCAGCGCCCGCGGGGTCGGCCTGCGGGCCGGGTTCTCCGAGGAGGTCGGCCGCCTCAATATCTCCGTCGATCAGGTCGCGCCGGCGCTGGAAGGGCGTTTCGATTTTCGCCCGCTCCTGGTTGAAGGGATGGTGATCCCCCCCGTCATCACCGAGGTCCGCGAAGTCGGCGAGCTGGAGAATGACAAGCTCGTGCGCCTGTCGCTCGGCACCTACCGCATCGTCGCGCCGGCCCGCCTGGCACTCAAGGTGCCCAACTGGCGGGACTATCTGAACATCTCGACGGTGCCGACAACGCCGTTTCGGGGACCGGACTTCGTGCCGCGCACGGAGGAGGAGCGGGCGAGCTACGAGCAACTGGCAGAACAGGCCCGGCTCGACGGGATCGAGGAGGCCCGCGCCCTGTTCGCCGTCAACCTGTCGCGGCTGATCCGCGATTACGACGGCATGAGGCTCTATCACAGCCTCGCCGGCAGCGGGGCGGTGTCCCTGCCGAAGGTGTCCCGGACGGGGAACGACCTCAGCGTGACCGAGCACGGCAATCGTGCCGCGGTCGGCAACGTGACGCTTGAGCTGATCGTCTCTCCATCGTTCAAGCTGGCGTCCAAGAGCGCATATCTGGGCGACCGCACGGTGCCTCCGCGCCCGACGCCCCGCAGCCAGTCCGGGGCCGAACCGCCGCCCCCACCACCGCCGCAGCGTCCCGCCGGCGTTCCGACTTCCAATGCGGCTCCCGCGAGCTCCGCTGCGGCTCAGGCGACCAAGGCCGCCCAGGTCGCAGCGCAGGTCGCAGCGACGCCACCGGAGCGCTAGGCGATGGCGTCGTGGATCGGCACCTATCTCGGCGCGAAGGGGCAGCGCTTTGCGGGTGCGCGCTTCGGAGTGGCGTCGAAGGAGGATATCCGGCGCGTACTTGTTGCATGCGCGAAGCTCGGCGCGAGCGACATCATCTTTCAGACCGGCCAGCCGGTTCTCGCTTTCATCAACGGGCATCTGTTCTCGTTGACCGGTCACTGGCTGCAGATTGAGGATCTTCGGCGCGTTGCCGTCGCGTTGGCGGCGAACGACAGCATCATGCCCCGGCTGATGGCCGGCCAGGCCTTCGACACAGCCGTGCAGTACGCGGACCCCGAGGAGCGCGACGAGCAGGGCGATCTGTTGCGGTACCGGTTCCGGGTCAACATCACCGCCATGAATTTCGACGGCTCAGTGGGGATGCAGATCGTTCTGCGCTACATCCGCAGTGAGCCGCCCATGCCCGAGGACATTGCGCTCGAGGCAGAGATCGTCGCCGAATCGGCGCCGTCGCAGGGCGCCGTCATCATCGCGGGTGAGACGGGGTCGGGGAAAACGACCACGACGGCGGCGCTCAAGCGCAACATCCTCGCCGGCAACACGCATCTGACGGGCAATCTCATCACCTATGAGGCCCCGATCGAATTCCTTTTCACCGATGTTCCATCGGCGTGCTGCACGATCGCGCAGCACGAGGTGCCCCTGCATGTCCCGAGCTTTGCGGATGGCGTCCGCAACGCGATGCGGCGCAACCCGAGCCTGATCGAAATCCAGGAGCTCCGCGACGCCGAGACGATCACGGCCGCCGCGGAGGCCGCGAACACCGGGCACACCGTCTACGCCACGACGCATGCTTCGAGCGTTGCCCACGTGTTTCGGCGTCTGCCGCAGCGGTTCCCGGCGGACCAGCAGGTCCCGGGCTTCTACGACGTGGTGTCCTCGACCCATCTCCTGGTGTCCCAGGTGCTCGTCCCGCGCATCGGCGGGGGCCGGATCTGCCTGCGCGAATGGCAGCTCATCACCGAGGACGTGCGGCTTGAGGTGGAGCGCGCCGGGCCCAGCGGTGCATTCGAGCGGATGCGCGAGATCATCGGACGGGGGGAGGGGGGGCGCCCCATGTCGGCCACCGTCGCCCGCAAGCTCGAGGAAGGAGATATCTCGGCGGAGACCGCGATCCGCGCGCTCTACCGCTATGGCTACCGCAGGGAAGCGGAGCGCCTGGCGGCGCCCCACTCCCGTGTGGTCTCAGTTCCGGCAGGGGGGCCAGACCATGCCGTTCTCACGACGTGACTTTGTGAGAACGGCACTGGTAGGCCCCCTCCTGGCCTCCCTGCCGGGCCTCGCCTTCGCGGAAGGGCAGGGCGTTTCCGCCGACATGCGCCGGGCGCTTGAGGCGCGGCGGGGGTGGCCCACCGCGCTCTGGCTGCGCCGGTTGTCCGGCGAAGAGGTCTTCGCCGACTTCCGCCTTCCGGGCGGCGACTGGCTGCCGGCGGGCCTGGTCACTCTGTCCTGGGCGATGCGCGATTATCGCAGCGACACCGCAGTGGAGATCCGCCCGGAACTGATCGAACTCCTGTCCCGCCTGCAGGCGGGCTTGTCGGAGATCCACGGCTCGGCCGTGCCGCTGGTGCTGCAGAGTGGGTTCCGCACGCTCGAAAGCAACACGAACACCGAAGGTGCCGCCCGCAACTCCATGCACCTCATGGGGCAGGCCGCCGATATCAAGGTGCCCGGCTTCGCCCCCAACGCAGTGGCGGCCGCTGCAGCCGTGGTCGCGGCCGGCGGGATCGGAATCTACCCGACCTTCACGCATGTGGATGTGGCCCGCCCGCGCTTCTGGCGCGGCGAGGCCCGGAAGGGGGCATGATGCTTGTCTCTCCCGAAGTGCTGGGGGTGTTGCGCACGGCGGTTGCCGAGGGGCACGCCCTGCGTATCCCCGGAGCGGTGGCGCGCGATCTCTACCTCAAGACCGACCGCGTTCTGCGCGAGGCGGGCGCCCGTTGGGGTGGGATGAAATCCGGCCATGTCTTCCCGGGCGACGCCGGAGCCGTTCTGGATGAGATCCTGGCCACCGGCCGGGTGTTCAGCGAGCGCAAGGCGCTGGGGCAGTTCTACACCCCGCCCGACCTCGCCGCGCATCTGGTGGACCGTGCGGCGATCACCGCCGGCGAGCGCATGCTCGAGCCCAGCGCCGGCCGCGGTGCCCTGGCGGTGCCGGCCGCCGGCGCTGGCGCCCTGGTCGATTGCATCGAGATCGACCCGGCCAACGTCGCGGCCCTCACTGAGGCGGAGATGTTCGCCAGCGTCCGGCAGGCTGACTTCCTGGCCTGCGACGCGGTCTCCGACCTTGTCGGGGGCGCGGCACAGCCGGGCGCGTTCCCGGGCTACGACCTGGTGGTGATGAACCCCCCGTTCGCCGGCGGCACGGATATCGATCATGTCACGCGCGCCATAGGGCTCCTGCGGCCGGGCGGGCGGCTCCTCGCCGTCATGAGCGCGTCGGTCATGTTCCGCGAGGCCAAACGGTGGAAGGCACTCGACGCCTTCCGCGAGCTGGTGGCGCACCACGGCGGCACCCTGAGCGAGCTGCCAGAGCGCTCCTTCCGGTCCGTGGGAACCGGCATCGCCACCATCCTGTGCGAGATCTCGGAGCGCCGCGATGCTTGATCCGAACACGGACTGGACGATGTGGACCGACTGGCGCTGGACCGCCGTCCCCATCTCGACGATCGCAGGGTTGCACGGCTCGCTGCTGCTGGTCGGGCCGCTCGGCTTTCTCGGGGCCATCATCGCGGGGAAGACGCTGATCGGCGTGGTGCTGATCGCGCTCTATGCCGCCTACCTCTTCTACTGCGCCCGCAAGCGGCGCGGTCCCTACCAGCAGCTCGTGGCGCTTTACATCGTCCACGTCGCCGGCTGCCAGTGGAGAGCTCGATGACGCTGCACGTCACCCCCGGCATGGTGCGCACGCTGCACAACCTCGCGATCGAGGCCGCGGCGACGCGGCATCTGGCGCAGAGCCCTTCAGAATTCGGCCCGCGGCAGCGGGAGGCCCTGCTGCGGCTGGTGAAGCCCCAGAATTCAGCTCCCGGCCGGGTGGAGAGCCTGCGCAAGGTCCTGGCCTCCAACGAGGCCGCGACAACGGAGGGCATTACGGCCCTCTGGGTCGAACCGCGCTTCATCTCGCCGCTGATCGCCGCGTCGGCCGCGGCCATGGTGGGTCGCGTCTTCGGCCGATCGGCCGTGACTCTGCGCCCCGTGATCGGCGCAGAGCCCAATTCGGTCTACGGCGTCCAGCTCTCCGGGTTCGAGCTGGAACCGGGCCGGAGCATCGATCCCGAAGGGGCGTGCCGCTTCATTCAGGCCACCGTGCGGGTGACGTTCCGGGCGCTGGCGGATGCCGATTTCGTCTATGACGCAATGAGCGACGTTGAACCGTTGTTAATCGCCTCCGCGGATGGTGGTCTATGACGGCAAAACACAACTTATTGACACTCATCATGTCTCGGCGGCATCTTGGTCCCCGGCCAACCGATCGAGAAGGACTACCCATATGGCCTCCGTCCTGATCCCGAACCTCCGGGAGCACGGCGTCGCCGCGACATTCCTCGCGGGGCGCTATTCGCATTTGCCAGCGCCCGCGCTGTGCGTGTTCGTCCCGGAGGCCTCGGCTTTCCGCGAGGAGGCCGTGTCGGAGGTGGCGGAGAAGCTGGGGATCGCCCAGCTGCGTCGGCTGGGGGTTGATACGCGCAAGGCCAAGGGCACGCTGCTTCTGTTCGCGCCCCACGACAAGTTCAACACCCGCACCTTCTGGAAGGCTGTCGGCCTCGATCCCAAGAGCCTGCAGAAGTTGGAGGTCTCGGAAAAGGCGCTGATCGAGCAGCGGCTTGCGTTCTCGCGCACGCTCGGCATGCACAAGGCGTTTTTCGACCCCACTCCCATCGGCGTGTCGCGCTATGGCGCGCGGGTCGTGGAAACCTCCTTGGGGCGGGTCGCCCTTCATTTGAAGACCAACAAGGTCTACCGCGAATGGGAGATGTCGCCGGACGGACGCCGGCAGGGTGACATTCGTGACTTCTTTTTCCGGGCGACGACGCCCGAAGAGCTGTCGGGATGCGCCCGTGGCGCGGCCCGCATGATGTACGAGGAGAACGTCCGGTTCTACCGTGCGTCGTTCACCAAGCTTTACGAGCACGCGGTGCCGCCCGAGCTGCGCGACACCGCCGGACTGACGTTCAACGACTGGCATGAGCACGTGGAGGCGCACTGCGCATTCTACGTGCAGCGGTCGCTGGAACAGGGCAACAATCCGCGGCTCGTGGCCAGCGGGCTCAACGCCCGTCTTCCCATCCGCGAGGGGAGGGGGCTGGAGACGCTGCGGTTCGACCAGTATTCCACGCCCCTGACGGTGGCGTCCGCCGCCGCCTCCATTCTGTCCTCCATGCCCGGCGAGACCGCGCTCGAGCCGATGGTGGGCAATGGCGTCCTGGCGAGCGCCCTCGCGGCGCATGGCGCGAAGATCACCGGCGTGGAGATCGACCCCGCCCGCGCGGCTCGGGCCCGCACCGCGCTGGGGAACAGTGCCGAGGTGATTGGCGCCTCATTCGAGGAATTCGCCGCCGGAGTGGGCAAGGGTCAGCAATTCGACATGCTGATTATGAACCCGCCCTTTGGCACGGACTACAAACAGCGCATGGCGACGGACCTGCACGGCCGCAAGGTGCGCCTGTCCCGGCCCGATCATCATTACGCCTTCGAGGCCTTGCAGCACCTCAAGGCAGACGGCCGGGCCTTCATCGTCATCGCCGGCGACTTCGTGAACGAGGGCAAGCTGGAAGGCTCCCGCCGCGAGTTCGATACCTGGCTGCGGTCGGTCTATGACATCGCCGGAGCAGCGGTCCTCGACGGCAATCTCTATCGGAAGATGGGCACGACCTTCCCGGTCCAGCTCTATGCCGTGGGACCGCAACGGGCGGTGCCGCTGTCGGCCGAAGAAGCCGTGGAGGCTTCCCCGGCCGAGATCCCCGTCCTGCGCACGACGGATGAGCTCGACGCATGGGCTGACATTGCCGGCGCCAATATGCGCTCCCTCGTGGGGGCACGGCGCCCCGACTACACCCCCGGCGCGCAGGCGAGCAGCGATCCGCGCCGGCTCATGGGGATCGATGGAGGCTCTTCCGGCCCGAATTGGGCGGACGTGGCGGAAGCGGACAACGCGGCGGAAGCGTTCGGCCACTTCGTCGCCCTGCGGGTGGTCGCCCTGGCGGACGGCTCGCGAGCGCGCCTGGATGAGACGCGCCGTGGCTGGGCGGTGCTCAGGCGCGACGACACCGGCTCCGTGGCGCGACACGCCAGCCCGGGTCCGTCGAACACGGGATGGACCCGCGACCAGGCTCTGCAGGCCGCGCTCCAGATGTGGAGCGCCGAACGCGACAAGGCCGCCACATCGGCCGCCGCGCGCGCGGCGGCCGCAGGAGGGGCTGCTCCGGTAGCGCCGCCGGTGACACCTTCTGCTGCCCCTCCTGCGGCACGGCCCGTGGCCGAGCCTGCCGATGTTCCGAACGGCGTTCCCGAGCCCGCGGCCGGGGCCGGGGCTGGGGAGACGCCGGCCGGTGGTGGTCAGGATGCGGAGGACGAAGAGGCGGCCACGAGCGCCGCCCCGCCTCGCCGCACTGGCGCGCCGCGAGCGCCGGCGGTTCGCGGTCCCCGTGCCGGGCGGCCGGCACCGGCGCCGGCGGCACCGGAAGAGAAGCCCGCACCTGCCGAACCGGAGGCTCCGGTTCCCCTGGCTGGCTTTACGTCGGTCGTGGCGGCTGCGGATGGCACCGTTGGGGCCATGCCCGCTCCGCTTCCCGTTGCGGAGTTCGTCGTTGACGACGATCCGTTCCTGTTGCCCTACGAGCCGATGAGCAAGCTCGGGGAGGCCTCCACCCGCATTCAGCGGTCGCTCTCGAGCCCGATCATGGCGGCGTTGGCCGACGTGCGCCGCCGCTTCGGCGACATCGATGAGATGGTCTCCCATCGCCTCGGCATGACGTTGCCGCAGATGGAGCAGCGGTTCAGCCCGGAGCAGATCGATGCGTTCGCCCTGTCGTTCGCCGCATCCGAGCGGGGCGCCGGCTTCCTGAATTCCGACAACATGGGTGTCGGCAAGGGCCGGTTCCTGGCGGGCCACGCCGCCATGGGCCTGATCCAGGAGCGTCCGGTGGTGTTCTTCACCGAGCGCCCGGATCTGTTCCAGGATCTGATCGGCCGCGACCTCTGCGACGTGACCGGCCTGAAGGCGGCGGAGCTGCCAAAGCACATCCGCCCCTTCATTTTCAACAATTGCAAGGAGTCGCGGGTGCTCGATTATGAGGGCCGCGACAAGAACGGCGCCCCCACGGTGCTGTTCCGCTATGACGCCGCGACGGCGCGCAAGGCGCAGGAAACGAAGACGATCCCGGCGACGTGCAACATGCTGCTCGGCACCTACAGCCAGCTGTCGCATCTCGGCGGCGTCTGGAAGGCCGAAGCCGTCATCCGGTGGATGGAGCAGTTCGACCGTCCCCCGATCCTCCTGATCGACGAGGCGCACCGCGCTGCCGGCGACGTGTCCAAGTGCGGTCATCGCATGGTGGAGATCGTGGAAGCGGCGTCGCGGCTTGGCGCGACCCCGATCTACTCGTCGGCAACGCCGCTCAAGTCGCTCAAGAACATCAAGCTCTACGCCCCGATCCTGCCGAACGTGGGCATGACCACGGACCAGCTGCTCGAACTGGTGGAGAGCTCGCCGCTCGCCATCCAGGAGGCCCTGGCCTACGAAATGGCGCGCGCCGGCACGATGGTCAGTCGCGAGATGGACCAGGCCGGCGTCATGCGCGAGTTCGTCAACCTCGTCGATCTCAATCCGGAGAAATACGAGCACCTGCGCGAGAAGATGGACATCGTCAGCGAATTCCTCGGCGAGATGATGGAGAAGAGCGGCGAGGTGAAGAGCAAGGCGTCCGCCCTCGAAAAGCTGCTCAAGAGCGAGGAGGAGCGGGCGAACGGTGGCCAGAAGCCGGAGACCTCGCAGGTCCAGGTGACATCCATGTCGCCGGCGACCCGCTTCCACACGATCTCGCAGTACATGATGTTCGCCTTCCAGGCGCAGTTCGCGGAAGAGCTGACGCTCGGTTCCATCGCCAGCGGCCAGAAGCCGATCCTGGTGGTGGAGAACGTCGGCGACAGCATGGTCGAGTATCTGCTCGCCGGCGATGAAGGCGACACGGACGAGGACGACGAGGCCCCCGAAAACGCAGCGCTCGAGAAGGGCAAGGTCACTCGGCTCCCCGACCTCGGGGACCTGCTGGCCCGCACCGCCGGCAGCATGCTCTGGATCTCTTCGCGCAATGGCTTCGGCGAGGTGCAGAAGATCCGCGTCAGGGAGCTCGAGCCCTGGTTCGAGGATTTCCGGGAACGCGTGCGCGACGCGGGGCTGGGGGACCTCACCACAAGCGGTATCGACCTCATCCGCGAGCGGCTTGCCCGCTACGAGCTGTCCGTGGGCGAGCTGACGCGGCGGCGCTACGAGGTGAGCGCCACAGCGGACGGCGGGTACGAGGTTTCGCCCCGCGACAAGCCGCCCATGCAGGAGATCGTGCGCGCGTTCAACAACGGCGATGTGGACGTGCTGGTGATGAACCGCTCGGCATCGTCCGGCATCTCGATGCAGGCGAGCCCGCGCAACGGACCTGACCTGCGCCAGCGCAACATGATTAAGCTGCAGCTGCAGGGTGACATCACCCATGAGCGGCAGATCGATGGCCGCATTCATCGGACGGGCCAGGTCCAGCCCGGCCGCTACACGATCCCGATGCCGGGTTTCGCCGCATCCGACCGGCTGGCGGCGATGTACAATCGCAAGAACCGGTCCCTCAGCTCGGCGTCGCGGGCCACCCGCGAGAACGCCACCAACATCGACAACGCCCCGGACCTGCTCAACGCCATCGGCGACAAGGTGGTTCACGCGTTTCTGTCCAACGCTCCCGCGCTCGCCGAGCGGTTCGGCATCGATATTCGTGAGACGGAACCCGAGGGCATCGCCCGCAAGTTCATGGGGCGGCTCATCATCCTGCCGTCTGCCCAGCAGACGCAGATCCTCGCGGAGGTGGAAAGCTCCTTCCGCCTGCTCGTCGCCGATCTCGAGGCCAACGGCGAGAACCCCCTTCGCCTGTCCCGTTACGAGTGGGGCGCGCGGGTGAAGGAAAACCGGATGCTCATCGCCGGTGATATGTCGGCCGAGCAGACGTTCCGCAAGCCTCTCACGCTCAATGAAATCTCCTACACGGAGAAGGTTCGCCCGGTCCGCTGGGACCGCGTCGAGGAAGCCGTGGCCGCAACGCGGGAGAGGTGGACCGACGACGGCCATTACATCGGCCTCGCCGAGCGGTTTTCCGAGCTGGACGATCTTGTCCAGAACGGCGTGGATTTCCGTGCCGGCCTGTTCGACAGGGTGCTCAACCGCGACGCGGGCATGGGCTCGCTGGGCCTCGAGATCATCCCGAGTGCCGTGGCGCATGATGTGCTGCGGCGCCGTGAAAGCACCCCCCGGCCCAACACTATGGAGAAGGGGATCTTTGACGCGGTCGATCGGGCGCTCTTCCTCGCCCGCATCGTCCCCAACCTCGAGCCCGGCTCGCTGGTCGGGCTCAATCCCGACGTGGTGTCTGCGGTCCGGGACACCGCGTTCTACTCGAGCTGGGGGGAGACCCACGAGGCGGATGCGGCGCTCGTTCCCGCCGTCATCCGATCCGTGCGGTTCGCGGAGGAAAACCCGCTCGCCCTTGGGCAGTGGGAAGTCGATTTCGCCGTACCTGGAGAGCAATCGACCCTGACGATCTCCCTTGCCGCCATGTTCGGCGGCGAGCGGTTCGCCGCCGAAGAGGCCGCCAAGCGGGCAAAGCAGGCGGCCGAGGATGGGGAGCCGGTGGAGAACAAGCTTCCGCCGCGGGCGATCCGGAATGGCCTCGAGGTGCTGGCCGCGTTGCGTGAAGGCATGGATGAGGAGCATGGCCGCCAGCTCGGCAACCTCATGGACATGGTCCTCAAGGACCCGACGAAGCTGCACGAGATCACGCGGTCCACGGCAAAGACCTTCTTCGATCGGACCCTGCCCGGCGAAGTCACCCGCAAGCGCTACACGCTCGAGGGCAACATTTTCGCGGCCGTCTCCATGTCGGTGCAGCAGCGCCTCGGCGAGAAGATCATCTACACCGCGGAGGATGGCGAGCTGCGCCACGCCGTGCTCCTGAAAAACAACAAGCTGCCCAAGCTGATGAAGCAGCTGGATCAGGCCATTTCAGAGCGCACGGTGGCGGCCCCGAACGATCGGGTCGTGCTCCGTGGCGTCATGGACCTGTTCAATGCGACGGTGGACTACGCCGAGGCCATGGCGAACGCCGGCCGGCAGGGCGAGCAGGCGGCGAAGCAGGAAGAGCGTTACGGGGCCGCCTATTCGCAGACGTTCCGCGCGGCCCAGGCGCGCTACGCCGCGAACGCGGCGGAGCCGCGCCGGGAGATGATCCAGGCTCTGGGCCGGATCGCCTTCTATGAGGAGCCCGAGCGCGAACGCTCCCGCTTGACCGCCGCCCTCCAGAGGCTAGCCGCCGGCCCAGCATTCGAGACGTGGGCGAAGCGGCTGGCGGAGGGCATCACGCGCGCCGCCAAGGTGCCGGCAGCCATCTCGGTCGGACCAAACCCCTTCGATGGCCCCGGCGAACCCGTGGTCCGGCTCACGGAAGCCTCCCACGGCGGCATTGAGGTCGGCGGGTTTGACCAGAAACGCCTGTCGCGCCTCTCCAAGGGCGTCGCAGCCGACCGCCAGGGGGCGGTTCTCCTGCCCTCCAACACGGGGGACATTTTGGTGTTGACCCACGGCAAGGGCGATCTGCCCGTCTCCGGCACTGACATCAACTGGCGGGTTAAGTTTGGCACCATGAAGGTTCCGGCCGGCGTGATCGCCGGTCATCTTGACGATGATGCCAGCTGGGAACAGCTCGTCGCGCACGCCGAAAAGCACGAGAAAGGCTTCACCCTCCACGGGCCCATGCGCGCCCTGTTCGAGGAGGCCCAGGCGGTCGCCTCGGAAGTGAAGAAGGACGTGGCCCTTCAGATGGAGAACGGCATGTCCGATTCGCCTGCACCCAATACCCATTCCCCAGCCATGGCGGGGGCGTAGAAAATGGCGAATTATTCCGCTAATTCAAATACTTGCGGCGTGGCATTTGCTGCTAGCCGCGAATCTGCTCATGCTGCCCAATCATTCCGCGTGCGGAGCGCTGATTCGCGCGCTCTGCAGGGGCGGATTGCCCTCGGGCGGACCAGCCTTTTTTCATACCGGAGATGCGATGAGCGACGGGTGATCTAAAACGAGGAAAGGCCCGGGGCGGCAACCCCGAGCCTTTCAATCCAGAAGCGCCGACCCACCACGGCTAGCGATCTGAGAACCATTGCTCTCAGATAATACCCGGCTTTTGCCTGCTTGCAAGTGGGTTTCGGCGCCCGATCTGGGCGTCTAGGACAGCCTTCCCCTCCTTGCGTCTCCTCCACACCGGAGGAGCCAATGTCCCGTTTTTTGACCTACAGCGAGCGCGGCGAGCTGTTCGCGCGCATCGCCGCGTGGCCCGGCGTGACCGGCCTGGACCGGCTCACCCTGTTCCAGGTGGCCGGTGCTGCACGCCTCATGGAGGCGGCCCAGCGGATCATCGTGGATGTGACGGTGGACGAGCTCGGCCGCCTGCTCGGCCGCAGCCATTCGACGGTGCGGGCCTCGATCAGCGCTCTGCGCGCGGCGGGTCTCGTTGTGCGCGACGACGGCGCCCGCACAACGATCGACATCACCCCTTGTGCGCAGCTCGTCGGCTTTGAAGCGCGCCCGGCGTCGGTTCTGGGGGGCGAAATCGCGCTCGTAGAAGAGCCTGTCCCCGCCGATATTTCGGCACCCACCCGCCAACTTTCCGGAGGGTCAGACGCCTCTAGTAAGAGTCTTAATTATATAAATAATTTGAAATACTTAGACTCTAAGGGCTCCGACGACGAAATTTCGGATACCGCGATTGGCGATCTGATTGCGGAGATCTCCCGTCCTGACGTGCAGGCGTTCCTGCCGCGGGCTGCGGAAATCCGAGCCTTGCTGCTGGGCCTCGACCCGTCCGCTGAATGGACCATGGGCGATCTTGAGGCCGCGATGCTGCGGGCTTTCCCCGCCAGCGAGAGCGGCCCCGGCATTTCCCGTGCGCTTGTGCGGCACGGCATCGAACGGTTCGGCCGCGCCCTGCTGGCCCATGCCATCTATGCGCTGCTGCAGGGCAATCAGCCGAAGGGGCTGTTGATCTCCATGATCCGCAGCACGCGGGCCCAGCCGCACTATTCGGTGTTCTGCATTCGCAAGGCCCTCAAAGCCGCGATGAGCAAGATCGAGGGCGAGGAGGCCAAGCAGCAGCTCGATCTTGACGCGCAGGCCCGCGATCGCGCGGCCCAGCTCGTGCGCCGCTTCGTGGACGTTGTCAGCTCTGCCCCCGATCTAGACGACCTCCAGCGCGCGGCTATCTCGGATGGCCCGTCAGGGCACGCCGAGCTGCGCTACGACGGGTCGCGGGAGCGGCTGGTTCTCGCGTTTCCCCGTCGAAACGATCTCTCAGTATGGAAATCCATCGCAGATCGTGGTTTATCATCACTCATCGAGACTGATCTACCTGACGTGGTGATTTGCGGCGGCGCGCTCGCAGGCCGGCGTCAGATCAGGGTCGGTGGTGTGAGGAGCGCGTGAGCGATGGACGGCAGCACCGGCTACGGACCGCAGGACGAGGACACATCGGGCGTTGGCGCGCGGGAGGTCGAGACCTCCGCGGTTTACGACCATCTCGTCATGCCGCTCCGGCGCGTGGTGCGGGCCGGAGCCGAGAGTGATGAGGCCGCCGCGCGGCGCGCCCTCGACATTGTCGGCCTGTTCGATCCGCGCGTGCTCGCCGCGACAGGCGATGTCCTGAAGGCGGTTCGTGACGGTCAGACGGAGGCCCTGCTGTGAAGATCATCTCCGGTATTGCCAGCCTTGTGCTCATGGTCGCGGTGCTCTTTGCGCCGGCGGCGAGGGCCGATACCACCAGCGACGAGAACTGCCTCGTGACACAGGCCGCGGATGCGGCAGTGCAGCGGCAGGTCCAGATGATCGACGCGGCAAAGGTCAACCCCGGGGATTTCTTCTCGGGCGCCAACAGCTGCATCTCGAGCAACCTTCTGCAGTCCTTCGACCTCTCGCGGTTCATTCCGGACACGGCGGGTCTTCTGACCGGCGGCGTGGACAGCATCATCTCGAGCGTGCTCAACGCGGCGAAACAGCAGGTCTGCCAGGTGCTCAACCAGCAGCTGAACAGCCTGATATCGCAGCTCAACTCGTCTTCGACCTGCTTTTCGAGCAACCTCTCCGCGTCGCTGAGGTCCATCCTCGGCAACGGCGGGACGATCAAGGTCTCAAGCACGTGCGGCGCGGGCCAGTACAACCTCACCAGCTCGAGCACCACGAACTACGGCAGCATCTTCGGTTCCTCGTCCACCAGCTCGAGCACCACCACGGCATCGTCCACGCCCACGTCCACGACCTTGCCCACCACCACGTCGTCCACAGACACGACCACGTCCTCGGGCTCGGCCGCCACCACGGTGCAGGAGATCTTGTCCGACTTCGGCGCCCTCCTGTTCGGCAAGTAGGGGAGGGGGCCCATGTTCGATAACACGCAGGCCTCGGGCGAAGGCTGGGTGATCGCGGAATGCCCGGGGTCGGAAGACGGTCATTGGCAGATGCAGCGCCTCGACGGGCCCTTCGAGACGGACGGCGATGCCTGGCTGCATGTGGTGCAGCAGTCGGAGGACGGAAGCGACTACCACACAGAGGCTCTGGCCTTCCTCCGGCGCAACAATCCGCGCGAACACGCCGCCATTCGCCGGTTCGTCGCCGGCGGCCGGTCTCCTGCGATCAGTGGTGGTGACAGCCCTTCATTGTGAGGTGAACGCATGCGCTTCCAGTCTCGGTTCTGCTTTGCGGCGTTCATCGTGCTCCTGCAGGTCACTCCGGCCTCGGCGCAGGCCGGCCTCACCGCCTGGCAGCTCTCCACCGAGCTGCTGGTTTCGGCGGTCAAGGTCTCGACGAAACAGGTGGACGCCACGCCGGACAGCAACCGGACGATGGAGAGCCAGAGCCGGCAGGCCCTTGCCGCCGTCCTGGGGCAGCATGGCGTGAACGCCCGCGCCGTCCAGGCCAAGACGGCCTACGGCGCGAGCACGGCCCAGGGCTACGGGGTTTGCGCCTCCAAGTTCGGCATGCAGTCCAACGCCATTGCCGAGAAGTCCAGCGCCAAGGTCGCCCAGGCCGTCGCAGCCGCCGATCAGACGTGGCTCACCTCGGGCGGAGATGCGTCCGCCCGGGCGGTCAGCCTCCTCGAGGCGCGCCGGACGTTCTATTGCACGAAGGAAGAGCGCCAGAAGCTCGGCTGGTGTTCCGGCTCGCCCGCCGCCAGTGGGATGCCGGCGGGCGACACCGATGCGGCCCCCTTCATGCTCCGCCGCGACCTCGGGCCCGAGGAGGCGATGACGGCCGGAGATTACATCGACACCGTGGCGCCGTTGCCGACCGTCAAGGCGCAGGCGCGCAACGGCGCGGAGGCCGGTGATCGGCTGCAGGCCCGGCGCCAGGCCGCGTTCATGACGGCGGCGCGCGGGGCTTTCTATTCGGTGGTGGCGGGCGCCGTGGGCGGAGATGAGGAGTAGCTATGCGCGCAGCGGCAATAGGCGGTGTCATCGGAGGCTTCGCATTGCTCGTGCTGGGCACGATGCCGGCGGCGGCGCAGACGTGCGCCGGGGTCGAATGGCGCGTCAACGCCCAGACGATCGCGCTGCAGGGCGTCGTTAGCGGCCAGATCGAGTCGGCGCAGGCCGCCATGCTCGCGCTCGATCAGGCCAACCGGGCGCGGCTGCTGTCCGCGCTGAAGGTCATGACGAAGCAGGAATCGGCATCGACCGATCAGACCGTGCTCATGGAGCAGAAGGCGGGCGAGGCGGCCGCAGGCGCCATCACCACCTCCGCCCGGAACCAGGAGATCGCTGCCGCCCAGAACCGCTACAAGGCAACGGGCTACGGCGCCTGCGCGGTCGGCACCAAGGCATCGTCATTTTATGCGGCGGTGAAGGCAGCGCCGCAGGCTCGCGCGCAGATCCTGCAGACCGTCTCCTGGAAGCCGGGAGCCTACGGGTCCCAGAACGCCTGGGCGAGCGGTGTCGGCGCGTCGGGCCCGTTCGACGCCAATTCCCTGTTCGCCGGCGACACCACCAAGGCGGCGCAGTACATCAGTTTCGTCATGGGACCGCCGGATCTCGAGGAGAAGACCGCCGGCGCCGGCAGCGATGCACGCAAGGTGGACAAGGCGGGGCGCGACGCTCTGAAATCCACGGCCGCCTACGTCATGGCCTCGATCGCCAGCGACTACGCCACGGGCGGGCCAGTCGAGAAGCTGCGGGCGATGAACGCCCACTGGTTGGCCTCCGATGGCGGCGAGGCGTGGTCGGCCAAGATGGCGGACCAACCGGAGCGGGGCGTCCTGCAGGACGCGATCCGCGTGGAGGCGGCCAACCTCGTGACGCTGGCCTTCAACCTCAAGTCGGGCGTCCGCCAGGAGGCCGTGACAGCGGCCTACCTGCTGGCGCGCATCAAGGCCGCGATGGGACCGGCGATCGTCGAGCCCGCCGTGGCACCGGCGGCGGGGGGTGCCCGATGAGCGCTTCTCTTCGCTCCTTCATCCTCTGCGGAGCTGCCGCGGCCGCGGTGCTGGTCTCGAGCGCCGTCGCGCAGGCCCAGACCTGCTTCGTCGTCGATCCGGTTTGGCGGCAGCAGCACATCGCGACGCAGGGCGCGCTCGTGGGCCTCGTGCAGGGCCTGCAGACAGCCGTCTCCGAAAGCCTCGCGCTCTCCAACGAGATGTACACCTCGGCCGTGAAGGTCTTCACCAAGCAGGTGGACACCAGCGGGCAGCGCGTGAACACGAACAAGGTCGGGGTCAACCAGGCGCTGGCCGCCACGCTGATGCAGGAGGATCGCAATCAGCGCGTCGTGAAGGCGCAGGAAGAGTACGGCATCGGCACGGGGCAGGGCGTCAACGCCTGCAAGACGATCAGCATGATGAACGGCGTCAACGCGGCGCTGCAGGTGAGGTCCGAGACCGCCCTGTCCTGGACGGCCGGCCTGGACGTGTCTCCCGGCTCGGCCAAGCCCTTGCCGGACGCGGTGAAGCTCCGCCTGAACAACGTCTCGCGCGCCGATGCGGCGGTGCTGTTCGACACCACGGCGGACGACAGCGCCAAGAGCATCGTCATGGCCCACATGGCGGGTCTGCCGCCGGCGAAGCCCGACAGTCGCCTGAAGAGCGTTGAGGGCGAAGTCATGATGCAGCAGGCCCGCCGGGTGGAGAGCCTGCGGTCGCCGGCGCTGGCCTCGCTGGCGGCGGTCGCCGCCGCATCCTCGAAGGGCTCCCACGGGGGCACTGACTTCAATTCGGGCAACTTCGGTGACGATCTTTCGATGCTCGAGGCGCTGGACAAGCTGATCGAGCAATACGGCGGCGGAACCGCCTATGACGCCTGGTCGGCCGGATTGGCCGGGCAGGCAGAGCGTGGTCTGCTGATCGAGCTCACGCGCCTCAGGGCGATGAACATGAAGCTGCGGCAGGTCGATACCGAGCAGCGTGCCCGGCTGACGGCCGTGGTGGCAGGGCTGCTCGCCCTCGAGACGGGAGGCCTGTGATGGTCCGTCGCCGCAGCCGGAACGCTTTGACCCCCTACAGCCGGTTCAATATCGGCCTCGCCGTCTTCACTGTCGCGGTGTCGGCGGCGGTGCTGCTGGCAGAGCTCATCAGGAGCACGGTCGCATGAGCGCCTTCGACGATGACGATATTCCGTTCGATGAACCGCCCGCGCGGGCGGGGCCACCCCCGGCGCCGGCGGATCTCCAGAGCCAGTTCATCAGCGCCGACGAGGCCGACGATGATCTCCCGCCATTCGACGACGATCCGGGGGACATGGGGGCCGAGGATGAGTTCGGCGCCTGGCAGTCCGTCCGCAGCATGGGCGATATCGTCGAAACCCAGGACCGGGAGCGGAAGCAGCGCCTGGCGACCGGCGCGGCGGCATTGTCCCGCCTGGTGGCCCCGGAGGCCTCGGAGAGCGCGTTCCAGCGGATCTTCTCCGATGTGGGCACCCGGTTCCTGACCACCTTCTTCCCGAAGCTCCTGGCCTCGCGCGTTGCCCTGGCGCGCAAGGCGGGCTTCATCGACGATCTCGACGAGTAGGAGCGGCCCGATGAACGCATTTTCGCGTGAGACGCAGCAGAATGGCGCGGCCCAGAATGCCGTGGGCCGCATTGCGCTGGCGCGCAACATCCTTCGCGGCAAGAGCCTCGACGGACGGGACCTCAAGGCGGTTTCGGCCCATGACTTCCTGGAAGACCTCTTCGCCGTGCAGGCGTGCCCGCCGCTCGGCTCGTTTGCGTTCTGGACGAACGACGACGGCAGCGTCTGGCTGTTCGTCGAGAGGGAGCTGGAGAACCAGGAGGCGAGCTTCATCGTCGCCGCCGGCGACATGGGCCCGCAGGGCGCGCAAGTGACCCTCAGCGCGCTGGCCGTCGTGACCGAGAAGGAAACCTCGGAGCCCGGGCGCCGGCGCAAGAAGGTTCGGACCCTCAGCTATCAGGACGGCGCGTTCTTCATCGACCAGATGGGATCTCGCGCTGAGGCCATCACGGTGGATCGGCGTGTGGCCGAGCCGGAATTCATGAGCCACCTCCGGCCGGCGCGCTGGAAGGAGGCGCCGCGTTTCAACGCAACGAAGGAGCCGGCGCCCGTCGAAGGGCTGGTGCCTGTGGATGAGGATGAGGACGGCGACGCCGGCGGCGGCGGCGAGATGATCGAGGCCTCGGACGACGATCCGCCGGGCGAGGCCGATGAAGAGTATGCGGACTGAGGGGGGCACGATCATGCAGCGCTGGTTCGATTTTCACCCGGAAGCCCGCCTCGACCTCGTTCATCGTGCCGATGGGGTGCCCCTTACCCGGCTCCGCCTTCGCGAGCCCGCCTCGGAGGAGGCGCAGGCGCGGGCGCTTCTCGCCGGTTGGGTCGCCTATGACAATGGATGCGACTTCGACCACTACGGCGACATCAAGAGCACAAGGGATTATGCTGAGCTCCTGGCGCCGTTCTTCCCGCCGGAGCGCATTCGGATGGCTCTGACTTCCGATCCCGTGCCTTCGAACCTGGACCTGCACACGCAGGATCTGGCGAGCAACTACCGTGCTGCCCGGCATCACCTCGAGGCGGCGGTGCTGGCTTTGAGCGCGGCGGGCGATACGGCGGCTGCAGCGGCCGTCCGTGAGCTGTTCAGTGGCCTGCGCATCCCCGGCCAGGAACTTGTGCTCATGTCGCCGGTCGCTCTGCGGACGCCGCGCGACGCGCTCGACGAGTATCGGGCTGGCGCGCGCGAAGAGGTTGGTGACGGGACCTCCCATTGGGAAAGCCGTGAATCGAACCGTATGGCGTCCGCGGATGTGGGTTGGTCCGTGGCGGAGTTGTACGAGACGAGCGCTGGCGAGTTGGTGCAATGGCTGGAAGAGGTTTTCAGCCGGTCCGGCTTCGCCAAGACGGCCGATAGCCAGGAGCTTCAGGAGCTCAAGACGGGTTGGGTTAAGGCGGATCAGATCTATGCGGAGGCCGTTTCGACGCTGATCGGTGGCGTCGATGAGGATGCGGTTCTGAACGGCCGGGATATCGCTCTCGCTGCGCGGGAGCTGGATCGGCTCGTGCGTCAACTGGCGATTGCGCGCCGGGATCTGATCGAAGGGCTCGATGCGCTTGCCGTCCGCATGGAAGAGTGGCTGCCCGCCGCGGCCCTTCCCGGCGGTGCGGGGATGCAGGACAAGATCCGCGCCCGCGACGAGGAACTGCGCAAGCTGAGCGTCCCGCGCGATAACGGCCTCACCAGGTGGAACCTCATCCAGGCCGGCGAAGCGCTGCTGATGCTGGCGACGAAGCTCGAGCGCCAGCTCAACCAGGCCGGCGGCGTGCTCCAGCTCGGGCAGAAGGCCGCGCAAGACGCCGTGGATTGCATTGCGGACGCGGCCTACGAGCTCGATCGCGCCGGCACGGCCGCGCCGCTGACCGATGAGAAGTGGCAGCCGCAGGTGGACGAGCTGGACCAGCTGCTGGACGGCGGCCTGTTCCGGGCCGGCCTCGACAAGGAGGCCGGGGACGCCTTGACCGTGGACGCCGCGCTCTCCGTCGTCGGGCAGCTGCTCGACACGGCCGATCAGCTCGGTGTTGCGACAACCTGGGAATTCCTGGCCCGCCGCTCGACGGAAGTGGCGTCGCGGCTGGCCGCGCGGGTGCCTGGTCTCGAGGAGACCTCGACAACCATCGGGCACCATGAGCTGCAGAGCTTCGTCCACGTGTTCGACGGAGTCGTGGAACTGCTCAACTTGCCTCCCGGTCTCGCAACCGAGGGTGCAAAGAAGGCGAATGAGGTCGCCCAGGGGATCGAGGAACTGACCGGCGGCATGGGCAGCCTGTCCGGCGCCGAGGCGCGGCGCCTCGCGGACCTCATGGGTGCAGCGGCGGAGTGCATCACCTCCGGCGACTTCATGATGCGGGAGCTTCGCAGCAGCGAGCAGGTCGCCAAGGTTGCACCTCTCGACGACGTGCTGCCGCCCTACCGCGCGCCCGTCGGCGAGCTCGATGCCGACGCCTTCGGCGCCCATCTGCTCGCCGTGTACGGGCAGCGGGGGCACCAGGTGGAGGTTCTGGCCCAGCGGTTCGACTACGAGCCGCAGCTGCTCGACGGGCTGACCTGGCGCGAGGTGGCGGCGGCCATCGCGTATCTCGCTCGCGAGGAGGAGATTACGGAGCTGGGGCGAACCGATAGCGGTTCGCTGAACTGGTCGCCCGAAAAGGCAGCCGCGGAAATGAAGCGCTTCTCCGAGGGCGCGCCGCGTCTTGCTTCCCTCCGGGAGGAGCATGACCAGGACGCGGCGGGCAGCGCCGCGGTGGTAAAGATCCAGGACGCGTCGCGGGTTGCCCGGAAGGCGAAGGCCACCATCATTTCCGTCGAGACGGCCCCTGAAAGCGCTCCGGACCCATCCTCGGTGGCGCGTCAGGTCGCCGGCGTGCCCGACTGGAAGAGGGATGACATCCTCCGGAAGGTGGAAGCCGCTCGCCAGGCTATGGGGTTCACCAAGGGGCCGGGCTCGGGGCCCGAAGTCACGCCCTTCGAGGGAGGCGCCATTCCGCTGTGGCGGCGGCTTCTGACGCATCACGACGCGGCCGACGCCACCCTGGCGATCTGCTTTGGCCTCGATGCCTTGAGGCGGGGAAGCAAGGTGTTTTCGGCGCATGAGCGACGCCTGATCGCCGCGGCGGACGGGCGGGAGGAGCTTGATTTCTTCGTGGACCAGGCCTCTCCGGGCTTGCAGAACTTGATTGGGTCCGCTCGGTTGCTGGTTGACGCACTCCACGAGGTCGTACCGGCCGATCGAATCTGGCTCCGGGCGATCGACCAAATCGCTGTGGGTCTCCCCTTCACCGCCATGGACGGTATCATCCCGCTTCCTGGCAATGTGTCCCACGAGGTTTTGCAGTTCGTGGGCCTAACTGATCCCGTCCCTGGCCGGGTCGCGCCTCTGCGGGTGGTGGATGCCACCATTCCCAAGGATTTGGCGCTGCAGACCCGGCAGCGCGCCGCGGCCTGCCTGATGGCTATGCAGGAACATCTCGGCTTTGCCGGCGAAGGCGGACTTGCCGAGATGTTTGCCGGGCAGGCCGTCCAGGTGCTCGTGGCGCGAGAGGTGGACCTAAATCAGGGAACTCTCGGCAACATCCGGTACAAGCCGAGCGGACAGGCGGCGGTGGTGCGCTTTTCCCCCTACAAAGGTCAAACGGGAATTCACGAGCTCGCCCATGCGGTAGACCACATGCGGCCTGCGACCCGTCAGGAGCGTTATGGCCTGATGGAAGAGCACGGCGTGATGGACAGCGCCCGGCGGGTGTTTGCGGAGACTGCCCCGCGGCTGCTTCCGGAAGAGCTGATCGCCACGCGGATGGAATATTATCTTAGCCCGAGTGAGGTGTTTGCTCGGACCATTGCGCTGTCAGTCACGGAGCGAGTTCGGGAAGCCGGAACGAATGCGACTGCAGGCGGGTACTTCGCCGAAGTCTCGGGGTTCCAGTATGAGCCCGATCGGCCGGCCCGCGATGCTTTCCTCGCGGCGCTCCGCGAGGACTTCGCACGCCAGCGTGAGTTTGACGTGGGTGCAGCTGCGCCGGCGCCGGCATTGTAGGAGCGAAGATGCGTTCTGCCCTGGAATCGGTGGCGGCCTATGGAAGCGTGAGCTATGGCGTGCTCCCGTCGGCGCGCCTCCGGGCCGTGTTGCTTGGGGAGGTGCCATCCGCCGCCGAACGCGTGCAGATCCACCAGGCTCTCACGGAGACGGCTCCCTACCGGCTCGCGACGCTGGCGCGGGAGCTCTGCATCTCGATTGCGGACCTGGAGCAGCGGGCGGCGCAATTGTTCGGTCAGTGACGGGACGGGTTATCAGGTCCGGGATATAGCGCCGAGGACCTTGAGACTGCCAAGGGCGGCCCGGACTATGGGCCGCCCTTTTTCGTGTCGCCGGCATGGCTATCGCCGCCTTGACGGACTGTACCGGGATCGGGGAGCGGCTTCCCGGCTCCGCTCGTTGGCCGCGGCACTCTCCGGCGCCGCGGTTGTCTGGTCGAAGCGCCAGCCGAGCCGGAGCGTCTTGGCTAGGGCGCCGGCGGAACCGGAATGCCGGTGGTCGTCGTGATGACGACGGCCACGCCGGCCGCCGCCGCCTTGTCGAGCGGCTTGCCCAGCTCCTCGTGCTTCTTGTCGAGCTCGCGAGCGGCCTTTTCGCCAATGACCGGCTTCAGAAGATCGGCGATCAGCCCCCCCGCATGGACGGAGGGGGCCGTGGTGCCGCTGATGATGAGGGCCGTGGCGCCGACCGCCACAGCGCGCTTCACGAAGTTGCCCATTTTAGATCCTTTTCTGATTGCGAAGTGTCTCGCCGTCCCGCTCGAAGGCGCGATGGCGAGGCCAGGAAAGCAGCTCGGTCAAGGCGATGGGAGCGCGCCCATTGAGTGCTACGAGCGGGCACAGGATCGCTCCTGGGGGCGCCGTGGCGGGCGCCCCGCCCCCCGAAAACGAGCTTCGCTGACCTGTCATGCGCTTTTGCGTGCTCAGGTGAGCCCTTATTTTAAGAGCCGAAACCAGAACTGGAGCGACGCCCCATGCTGACTGCAATGTTGCTGGAGATGCGCTTGGTATCCGGGCTCAGTCAGGCCCAGATCGATGAGGAGACGGGTCTCTTCGCGAATGGTCGTCGGCTGAGGAACCGGCCCGGACAGGCAGGGCGTGCGAAGCCCTATACGCGAAACCTGATTTGTCAGGCCTACAAGCGATTGGTTCCGTCGCCCTTGAGCCCGCACCTTCGTGAGGCGCATGAGGAACTCGTCGAACTGAAGCGGAAGCCTGGTAGCGAAGCGCTCAGGCGCTTCCTCGAGATCAATGACGGTGTTCTCGACGACGTGCTCAGGGAGAACCATCCGGAGGATGGTCTCAGACGGCTGGAGTATTTTTACTTTCGCCTGCTGGTGAGCTTCTCCATGGCGATTCACGGGAACAGACAGGCGACTTGGTGCGGGGGCCGGTTTTCGCACCACCTCATCGTCGCCCAGACCGCTGCGGAAAAAGGGATCGTTCTTGCCGACCGGCTTTTGCAGAGCGAGGTCCATGACGGCGAGGCGACGGGTCGAGTGAAGCGTCTGCGCGCCCTCCTCGTCATCAACCTGTTTCAGATCTATCTCGAGCAGTACAAGCGCGGCTACCCGAACGCCGCCGGCCAGGTTGTGACGTGCGATCAGCTGAAGGCGCAGTTCCTCGAGCAGGATGCCCTCGGGAAGCATTGGGCGCTGGTCGAGGAATTCCCCTACCTCTGGCAGGCCATCTACAATGGTCTGGAGCAGGCCTCCTTCCTTGAGGTCGAGGAGCCCGCCTTGAGGTTTTACCGAAAGCTCGTCGAGCTCGATCCGGGCTTTCAGGATTTCGACTATACGCCGGGCGAGGTCGATGCGCTCTCGAAGGAGAAGCAGATGGCCTGGTTCTGCGAGAGGTTCCGTTCGACGCTGCACACCCCCAACCCCTGACCTGGAGTTGTCCCATGTCCATGCTGAAATACACTCTGTTCGCCGCCGCTATCCTCATGGGCTCTGCGGCCCCGGTCCTCGCCGGCATCGGCGGCACCAGCGTCTAAATCACCTGGTGCGTCCGCCTACGGTCTCAATCATGAGAGCGTAGGCGTCTGATCTTACTGCAGCGCGGTGGCGTCTCCTCGCCGCCGCGCTGTCGTTTCCAGCCCACCGGCACCGCCAGGATGTGACGCCGCCGGCGCGCGAGGCATCGAGGTCGAAACGCGTCAGCCGACCCGGCGCCAGATCAACCTGGATGCGCGCCCGTTCGTAGGCGGGATCGCCCGCGAGCGCGATGACGGCCTTGAGGCCCCGGCTCCTGAGAGCCGAAAGCATGTTCGGGATGGAACGCGGCTCCGCCAGGATTTCGGCCGGGACGCGGTCCCGCTTTGCGCGCTCGGAGCGATTCGGGTCGAAGTCGCGGGGGCGGGGCCGGCGGATGAGAGAGGGCGATGCCACATCGTCAAACCACAGGTCCCGCAGCGTGGGCGGCATGTTGGACGTGAGCGCGAAGCGGCCGGCCGCGAGCAGCCATGTGCGCTTGGCGGTGGCGAGGCAGATGGTGTCGGCCACGTCGTCGAACTGGTAGCGCAGCTCCTGCCGGCGCGCGTCGTCCGTCTCGCTTGCGATCGCCCGCGCAAGGAGCTCGAGGCGATAGGAGAAATCCTCGCGGGTCTCCGGAGCCCGGCCCGGGAATGGCGTGCCGCGCAGGCGGGCTTTCCGGTCCTGCAGGATCTCTGACCGCGTTGCGGTCCGCTCAACGGCCTGTTGGGGGGCGAATGGGCCGGCAATGGTTCCATAGACCGACCCGTCACGAACGTGCAGGAAGTGCATGCCCGCCTGCACGATGTGGCTGCCCAGGATCTCGGTTCCGTCCACGAGGGCGAGACGGAGGAAATCCTGGGGCTCGCAGTCGGCGAAGGTCAGCACTGCTGGCCCTCGCCCTCTTCCACCCGGCTGACGAACGGCGTCAGCGCCAGGGGCAGGCGCTGCAACATCACGGCGGTGCATTCATCCGAATTGCGCTCGTAGGTCTCCATGAAGCCGTGCAAGGACAGCTCAGCTCGGGCGTCGGTCGTGACGGCGGTCAGCAGGACACCACCGGTCTCGCTGGGCAGGAGCCGGAGGCGCTGGGCTGCCAGCGCCGCGTCGCGGCGGCGCTCATCGGCGGTGTCGCCAGGGTAGCGGCTCCGGTCGCCGTACAGAGCCAGGAAACCCTCGATCGCCGCCTGCGTCACGCGGATGGCGTACCCGTTCACAACTTCGGTCATGCCAGAACCTTTCCATCTTCGGCGGCGCGCGCGAGCTGATCCAGCGCGCCCAGAGCGGCCGCCATGAGCGCCAGGGGCGCGGTAGCGGCGTCGTCTTCCACGATGCACAGTGGCGAGGGCCGGACCCGCCCGATATGGACGCCCTGCCTCTTGCCACACGTCCATTCCAGGTCCGGCAGCCGGCGGCGCACGAAGTCCACCGCGGCGTCGAGCGAGCCGGTGTATCGCGGGGCCAGGTGCTCTGGAGCGCCCACGACCCGGCCGCCCTGTTCCTGGTGCTGGCCGATCAGGCCGTCTCCTTCGCGCTCGAATCCGTCGAGCTCGAGCGCGATATCGATATCCAGGGCGCGGCTGCTCTCCGGAGCCTCCCGCACCCGCTCGAGGAGGCGGCCGAGCCGCATGAGGGTTTCAGAGGTGGGCAAGGTGCGGCTCCGTCTTGGTTGAGGCTACACCGCTGCGGGCCGTCTTGTTGGAGAGCAGCTCGGCGTAGCGCTGGTGGATGCTGTCGCGGTCCACGACTGCGGACGTGATGCCCACGATCTGGCAGACCTCGCGCCGGACGCTGGCGAGGATGTCGGCTTCCTCGTCCGTCAGCATGCGGGTGGGCCATCCCTTGACGTAGAGCATGGCCTTCGTGATCCGTTTCTCCGCCGCGGCGCGGCGGCGTGCGCTTTCCTTCGCGGCAGCGACGCGCGCGAGGACCGCAGGCCCGAGCTGTTGGGCGGCCACGTCGCCGAGCCAGCGCGCGCCCTGGAAGGCGAATGTGCTGGTGATCTCGAGCTCCACCATGCGGATCAGGAGCTCGCGCGCCTCTGGCTGTGCCGCGGCCGCCCGCATGTCTGGCAGGCTGCTCATGATGCAAAAGCGGCAGGAGACGCGCGACATGCCGAAGTCGGTATAGGCGGGATGGGCCTGCAGGCCCGCGCCGGCGATGGCGGCGAAGACCTCTTGCTCGCTCCACTCGACGATCGGCCGCCAGTTCCAGACCCGGCCGTCAGCCTCGGGGCTGGCGACCGTTGCGCGGGACCGCGACGCGCTCTCGGCGCGGCGAATGCCGGTGACGTTGATGACGACCTGCCCGGGGAAGCGACGCTTGAGCTCGGGCAGGATGACCTTTGTTTTCAGCTCACTCGTGCAGAAGCGCAGCTGGGGTGTGGACCAGCACGGCACGAGCGTGACCGTGGAAAGGGAGGTGTAGCGCTCGACGCTCGAGGCCCAGCGGCTCTCCCAGCGCTCCATCAGGCCGCCAGCCTTGCGGCGCACCACCAGGAGCTCCACGCCAAGGTGGCGCGCCAGCTTCTCGCAGACGGGCAGTGAATCGTTCCATTCGACCACGCCGAGATCCGCATGCACCAGGATGCGGGGGCCGGCGTGGCCCAGCTGGTCAAGCGTGCGGAAGGTCGCCAGCGCGGCCGCCTGGCTGTCCTTGCCGCCCGAGACACCGATGGCGACCGGTGCGCCGGAGCGCACCAGGTGCTCGAGCTCGGAAGTGATGAGCGCTTCGGGCATCAGGCCGCCGCGCGCCGGCAGGACGGCACGATGCCCGCTTCGGGGTAGACGGGAATGAAGTGGCCGGCGGCGGCCGAGGGGTCTGCCGACGCGAGGAGGACGGCTGTTTCAGCGAACCGCTTTGCCTCCTCCATCGAATAGCCGGAGCCGCGCAAGATGGGACGCACGCCCTCGTGGGCGCGCTCAGTTACGTCGAAAAACCACGTCTTGGCTGGCACCGGAGCGTCCGCGGGCAGTGTCAGCGGCGCGACGTGGAGATGAAACCTCCGCTCATCAACGTCCATGACGCGGCTGGAGGTCTGCGTCCGCCGGTTGGTGTGCCAGCGCCCGACAGTGCTGGAACGGTGGGTGATTGACGACATGCCGTTTGCTCCCGACCCCGATGTTTGATACTAAAGGTATTGATGATGGGCAGGGGCGCCGATGTCAATACTAAAAGTATCAATTAGGCAGGTGAAGGCGGCGCGGGCGCTGCTCGATTGGTCGCAGGGCGACCTGGCGCAGGCGTCCGGAATCTCCGAACCGACGATTAAGCGCCTCGAGGCGAGCGACGGCGATCTTGGTGGCCGCGCAGAGACCGCCGAGGCCATCCGGACGGCGCTTGAGGATGCTGGTATCATTTTCGTGCCGGAGAACGGCGAAGGCGCGGGCGTTCGGCTCAGGAAGAAAGCTGCCGTGTAGTGGGACGCCCATAGCGCGGCACGGTCGGCGCGCTTCGATCGCCGGTGTTTACGATTATATAAAAACTTGTATAATTTGCCTATGGCCGCTCGCAGATCCCCGCCCAAGTCCAAACCTGAAGTCGCGGGGCCGCCGGCGTCTCCGATTTTGAAGCCGTTGGATTTCCTGGGAACCTCTCTCAAGGATCTCAAGGACTTTCCCGAGGAGGCGCGGCAGGAAGCTGGCTTCCAGCTGGAGCAGGTTCAACGCGGGAAAGAGCCGGCCAGTTGGGGTCCGATGACGACCATCGGCCCCGGCGCTATGGAGATCAAGGTTAAAGAGGCCAATGGCGAATTCCGTGTGATATACGTGGCCAAGTTCGATGACGCTATCTACGTACTTCACAGCTTTCAGAAGAAGACCCAACAGACAGCGCCTCGTGATATAGATTTGGCAAAGGCGAGGTATAAGGAGATCGGTCGATGAGTGATAACCGCTATTCCAGCGTCTGGGATGCGATCTCGGATACTCCCGAAGAGGCGGCAAACCTCAAGCTCCGGGCGGAGCTGATGACAACGCTGCTCGACTATATTGCCGAGATGAAGCTCAGTCAGGCCGAGGCGGCCAAGCTGTTTGGCGTGGCTCAGCCTCGCGTCTCCGATCTGAAGCGTGGCAAGATTGCGCAGTTCAGCCTCGACATGCTCGTGAAAATGGCGGGCGACGCGGGATACAAGGTCGGGCTGACGGTTAACAGGGCCGCTTGATTTGGAGACCGGCGCACCGGCCTCCAGCCCTCAGAGACGCCTTAGGGGCATGATACCGGGTCGGTCGAAACTCTAGCACTCCATCCGTTCCGTCCTGCGGTGGCACTGGCGCAATCAATTTTTTTACCGATGCCGTAGTTCCGTTCGCTGAAGTCGCACTGCGATGTATTATCGCAGCTCTTTCCTTGTAGTCGATCGCCGTTGTATTTCCAGTTGAGGGCGATGTTCATGTCTGTACGGGGGCCGTTGCTCTCACAAGGGCCGTCTGTTGTATTGGCTTCGGCATAGTTTTCACTATAATAATAGTAGTAATTATTGCGATATAGAACCGTGAGGCAGAAGGTGCCTCCGCCCAAAGTTTGTTTATCAATATCTCGTGGGACAATGGTGAAGCTGCGTTTAACGGTATCGCTTCCGTAGGATTGGGGTGGTTGTTGGGCCTGTACCTGGGATACGGACGCAAGAGATATGCCCAAAGCTATTGCTGTCCAAAGCGCTTTCATGAGAGCCCCCTCAGTGTGTTGACCGTCTGTGCGGAATTCTTAGCCAAAGCGACATTGGGACTTTGACGCGTTAAGAGGTGGGTCCCATCGCGGATACGCCTTAGGATGCGGGAGCCAGCGGCGTTGCAGCCGATCCCAAACTCAGTCTAGCTGAAGAGGCCTAAACCGCAAGTTGTATAAAGATTGAATGCGCGTGCGGTAGGATGATCCGCAGGGTGTGCCAACCTCGACAAATCGCCGCTTATCGTGCTTGATCGTCGTTCATCTAGAATGAGCGCGAGGGCCGGCCGTGGCAGGCGAGAGCTTCACCAATATCTTCAATCCGGTCCAGAACGACTATGCCCTGATCTCCTTGCGCCGCGTGCTTGGCTGCACGGTGGACACGATTTGGAAGGGCACGACCTGTTCTGACGCGAACATGATCGCGACTGCCGCGGCCTTCTTCAACGTTGCGGTGGCAGTCGTCGGCTCGATCTTCATCACCTACACGATCTATGTGGGGGTCGCCGATACCGCTCGCGAAGGCGAGGCGATGGGCGGAAACAGCGTCAAATACACCGTGGCCCGCGTCGGGCTGGGGGCCATCATGATTTTGCCGGTGAGCTCCGGGTTTACCCTGGCGCAGCTGCTGGTGATCCAGATCCTTGTTTGGGGCTCCGGTGCAGCCGACAACCTCTGGGCCAAGATTTCGCCCATGATCGCCTCCGGCGGCTACAGCCAGGTCGCGACCGTGCCCGAGGACGATTACAAGCTGCGGGGCATGATTGCCGGGGCCATTCGGACCCGAGCCATTGGCTATGTCTGCGCCTACAGGCTCAACGAGATTGCCGAGGTTTTCGGGCAGGGAAGCGCCTCCCGCGGCTCGCCCATCGTCGCAAAGCCGATCAAGGCCACCGGCTACGGCACCATCACGACGACGCAGACCTTCGCGGACTCGGGAACGTGGTTCAACGGATCGAACACGCTGTGCGGGTCCGTCCAGTACACCCTGGCTTCGGAAGTGGCCCTGCAGGGGCAAAACAACGCGTGGGGGAACGTCGAGACGGTCACGTCCGCCGCCGACGCGGCCACCTGGCAAGTCATGAATGCGATCGCCGTCAATGCCGTGAACGGCGGGCTGAACGCGGCCTGGGGGCAGATTGACGCGTCCGCGAAGAGCATCGCCAACTTGGTCTACACCCAGGCGCGCAACGATGCCCAGGTGCAGACGACCATCAAGCAGGGCGTCACCGCGGCCCAGAGCGCGCTGCGCAACTCGGTCAACTCGACGCTGTCCGGCGCGAGCGGCCAAATCCAGAACCTGGCAAAGGATTACCTGGATCAGACGGCCGCCGCCGGTTGGGTTTTTGCGATCTCGTGGCAGCGCGCGAACATCAACATCGCGCAGTTCTTCCAGAACATCGTCAACGGCATCAACTTCTCCTTCACCGTTCCGGTCAGCCTGTCCTCGATCCTCCAGCCCCTCTCCACCGGCTTTTATGGCGCGCAGCCGCGCCTGACGGGGAGCACCTGGCAGGTCATCGCCGCGAGCTACGAGCGCGACGTGGGCTATATGCGGTCGTTCGATGCCGACTTCGCCGATTTCGGCAAGGCGACGCCCTCGGAAACCGCCGGCCAGGTGGGCGTTCCTGATTCCAGCGCGGCGGGCGTTTCCTCCGCCTTCCGGTGGGTTCTTTCCAAGTTGCAGGTCACGGGCACCAACGGCACCTCGCAGTGGAGTGATCCGCTCCTCAACCTGACGCAGATCGGGGTCGGGTTCGTGGACGCGGGCCTTTGGGCGTTGGGGGGCAGCGTGGTCTCCGACGTGGCCTCCGGGTTCAACATTCCCTTCGTGACGGGTGTGCTGCAGCGGACAGCTGCAGCCTCGTGGGGGCTCGGTATCATCCTGGTTGGTGCTGGCTTCTGGATTGGCGGCGTCCTGCCGCTCCTTCCCCTTGTCTACTTCTTCGGGGCCGTCATCAGCTGGCTGGTGGTGGGGCTCGAGGCGCTGATCGCGGTTCCGATTTGGGTGCTCACGCATTTCTTCCCCGCCCGCGAGCCTTCGCTGATCGGCGCCAGCCGCCAGGGCTATCTCCTGCTCTTCGGCCTGCTGGCTCGACCAATCCTCATCATCATGGGCCTGATCGTCTCGCTCTTGCTCATGTTCGCCGCCTTCGCGATCCTCAACAGCATGTTCTTCAGCGTGTTCGCGCTGATGATCCCCCTGGACGCTGGGCCGGTCACGTCGGCAATCACGTCGGTCGCCGCCATCGTGGTCTACGGCATCGCCGCCACGATCGTGGTCTCGAACAGCTGTGCGCTCATTTCCGAGCTTGGCGACGCAGCATTGCGCTGGGTGGAAATCGGCGTGCAGAGCCTGTGGTCGGCGCGCTTCGGCAGCGACGTGATGCAGCCGGTCAATCCTGCGGGAGGCATTGCCAATGTCGCCCGCGGCATGGGGAACGCGGCCGGTGGTCTCCGGACTGCGGGGCACCATGGGGCCCAGGGGTCCGCAAATCTCCTCTCGGGCGCGGGAGCGCGCTTGCGGGGGATGATGGGGGCTTCGGACAAACGAGCTGGGGGAAGCGGTCCAAACAGCTGATAAAGATCGGCTGTTCAGCCTAAAAAATTAGGTCTTGTCAAAGCCTTAGCGTTGGGCTACTCTAGGTTGCGTTGGGTAGGAATTTGGGGGCTGTCATGTCGAAAATGAGCGATCTGCTCGCCGGTTATGACGATCGAAGCCTTGCACGGCAGGGCGACCCGGTGCGCTATCGGATGCGTGTCAGCCAGTTCCTCGCCCTCTATGATCGACTGCTTGCGGGTGAGGAGTTCAACGGAGAGTTCGCCGGCCAGTGGCTGGACGCTCTCAGCCGTCTGGACGGCAATCTGGTGCATGTCGAGACGAAGTCGTTTGCTGAGGCCATGCTCGCGGTCATGCGACAGGAGCTGCCCTGCTACGGCACCGTGGCCGCGCAGTTCGCGCAGGATCTTGACCGGCTGTTCAACCGGGAAGAGCGCACCTCCGAGAACCTCGGCTTCCTGCAGATCGCTGCCGCGTTCGAGATTGCCCGGATCAAGACCGTCAAGGGCTGGCACGCACGCCTCGGGGATGCCGAGTGGCGCTTCGCACGCGAAATGTTCAGCTTCTCGGTTGAGCGGCTGAAAGCCATCTGGGATGAAGCCCATCCCAAGCCGCAGGTGGTTCATCAGGTCTATGTGGCGCCGCAGCCGATGGTGCAGCCGGTGCCGATGGGCGTCCCCAGCTACAAGGGCTGGTGAGGCGTACTGTCCCCGCAGAGGTTAAAGGGCGTCGGGAAGCCGGCGCCCTTTTTCTTTGGATCTGAATGGCAGTCAGGTCTTTCCTGCGCCTCTCCATCCGGACACCGAGCGCCTGTCCACGTCTCGTTTTGGCGCAAGAGTTATGCGAGACTCGAGGTCGGTCTTATAGGGCGTCGCCATGTTCCATCGCCACCTGAACCACCAGCGATACACGCTCGCCGCGATCGACGACGTGATTGAGCGTGGGCGTATGCGGGATTGGTTGGAGCTGCGGAACGCGGTCCGCCGGCAGCCGGAGTTGCTGGACAAGATCAAGCGCGTCTGCTCGGCCCGGGTCTCGGACCCCTATGCCCAGCGCTATCACTTCTGGAACCACTATGTCGAAAAGCACCGCAACGTTGCCTGATTGGGAGCGGGTCTTGATCGCCGCTTCACGCCTGCAGAGCATTCTGCCGGATGCGGTGCTGGTCGGAGGAACGGCGTCGGCCGTCCACGCGCATCATCGGGTCTCGCAGGACGCGGACCATGTGCTGACGGATCTAATTTCGCGCTTCGACGAGGTGCTGGCCCAACTGGAATCGGTGGCCGGCTGGAAGACCGCGCGGGTCCGCCGCCCGGTCCTGATCCTCGGCAGCCTCGACGGGATCGAGACGGGGATCAGGCAGCTTATCCGCGGAGAGCCGCTGGAGACATGCGTGGTCGAGCGCCACGGCGCGCGGATCACGCTTCCCACCGCGGCCGAGATCCTTCGCATCAAGGCCGTGCTGATCCTCAAGCGGAATGCGACCCGCGACTATATCGACTTCGCTGCCCTGGCCGCCGCCCTGGGCACGGAGGCGGCCTCTGATGCCCTCGGGACGTTCGATGACCTCTATCCCCAGGAGAACGGAGAATCGCCGCTGCAGCAGCTGCTGGCGCAGATCACGAACGCTCAGCCGTTCGACCTGAGCGAGACCGATCTCACCGAGTACAAACACCTCGATCCCCGGTGGCACGATTGGGCCGGTATCCAGGCTGTCTGCGACGATCTCGCGGGGGAGCTGTTCGATCGCCTTGATGGCTTCGAGCCGACCCCGGAACCGGGGGGCTTTCAGCCCTGAGGCCCGCGGCTCTTATCCAGGGGCCAGAGGACAAGGTCGCCGGTCTAGGGCTTCTGCCGCTATCGCTCGAGGAACGAGAACGCCGGAACAGCCTTGAATTCGTCACCGCCCCTGTCGTTGACGGGTAGCCCGCAGAGCAGCTGGGAGGCGCGCTTGGTGGCGAAGAAGCCGGGCGAGGTGCCACCGCCTAGGGCGAAATGCAGGGTTTGCCCAGCAATGACGCCCGCGTCCCTGTCGGCGGCCGGGATGCTCTTGGGATCGTTCGAGAGCCGCAACTTGAGGAAAACGGTAGTCTTCCACCCCTTCGCGGTGCGGTGGGGTGCGTATTCCTCGGAGACCTCGGCTTCTACCTTGGAAATGTCGCTCCAGCCCTTCCCGCCCAATGGCTGGCAGTTTTGCCGGAATACGTCGATCGCCTTTTCAACGTCCGCCTTGGTGAAACCTCTGGCCTTTATGTCCACCGCGAGGGTCTGAGCCTGTGCCGAAACGACTATGCCGCCGAACATGGCAGCGGCAACAAGAAAACGCCCCAGCATGTGACCTCCAAAATCTGAATCGCGCCTCTTGTCCTCGGGCAACGTCTCTTCGTCAATGGGAGCCGTCAGTTGCAGCGCGCCCGCAAATCAGGTCAAAGATGGTGAGGAGAGCATTCCTGCTCAGGGGGACCCCATGGCCGAGGATAACGCGTCAATCTCCGCGGATGAGAACATTGACCGGACAGTCGGGATTGTCTCGGCATTCGTGAGCAACAACTCGGTCGCACAGGGTGATCTGTCCGCGCTCATCGCGACGGTACACCAGGCGCTCGGGAAGTTGACTGCCCCCGAGCCGGCCGAGGAAGTGCGCCCCGTTCCGGCCGTTCCGGTGAAGCGCTCGGTGCAGCCGGACTTCATCACCTGCCTCGAGGACGGGCTGCAGTTCAAGTCCCTGAAGCGTCATCTGCGCACCCGCTACGACCTCACCCCCGACCAGTATCGGGCCAGGTGGGGCCTGCCGGCCGATTATCCCATGGTCGCGCCCAACTACGCGGCGGCGCGCTCGGAGCTGGCGAAGCAGAGCGGCCTCGGCCAGGTGCGAAAGAAGGCGCCGCCGGCCGCACCTCTGCCGGCCTCGAAGAAGAAGGTTGCAGGGCGCCGGCCGGCGCGGGCATCGTAGGGTCCGGAGTTCGCACCAGGGCGAGCCCGCCCGGGAAACGGCGCAATGGACTACGAGGCGGCCAGGGAGCAGGGCGAGGCCCGCTTGCGCGGACCCAGGGCGGAGAGCGCTTTCTTCGACCCTACCTGCGGCCGCCTCATCATCGGCCTCATGGGCGGTGCGCTGCTCGAGCTGGTGCCCAGCGATGTGCAGGGCCTCGAGCGCGCCACGCCGGCCGAGCTGGCGGAGATCGAGCTCGAGCCGTTCGGCCTGGCGCTGCATTTCCCCAAGCTGAATGCCGACCTGTACGTTCCGGCCTTGGCGCAGGGCGTCCTCGGTTCGGCCTCATGGATGGCCGACCGGGCCCGCCGGCAGCCGCCGGCGGATCTCTGAGCCGATGTGTGGCCGCTTCTCGCAGGCCTACACGTGGGCCCAGATCCACGCCTTCAGCCGCCCGATCGGCTTACCCGAAGGCGGCGGAAATCTCCGGGCCCGGTACAACATCGCCCCGACCACCGAAGTGCAGATCCTGATCGCGGGCGAGCGCGAGCCTGAGCTGGTGTCCGCAAGATGGGGCCTCGTGCCGTCCTGGTGGAAGAAGCCGCTCAGGGGCATGCCGGCGACCTTCAACGCCCGGGTGGAGACGGCGGACACGTCTCCGATGTTCCGGGGGGCGTTCCGCGCGCGGCGTTGCATCATCCCGGCGTCGGGATTCTTCGAGTGGACCGGCGAGAAGGCGGACCGGGTGCCCCACTATTTTTCGGCAGCAGATGGCGGACTGCTCGCCTTCGCCGGCCTTTGGGAACGCTGGAAGAGCCCTGAGGGCGAGCTCATCACCAGCTGCACAATCGTCGTGCGCGACGCTGACGACTGGATGGACCGCTACCACGATCGCATGCCGGCGATGCTGCATCCTGACGCCTTCGCCGCTTGGCTCGATGGCACCGCCGGCAAGGACGTGCTTCGGCGGCCGCCGCCGGCGCTGCAGGAGTGGATCGTTGCGCGCCGGGTGAACAAGGCCGGGGCCGGTGATGAGGACCCGGAGACGATCGCGCCGGCCGGGGGCGTGTGAGGGCGCCTCGACCTGCCGCTTGGGAGTGGTAACACCACCGCTAGCTGATTTTCGGCTAGCGGCCCAAGGCGGGCTCGCGATGGTGCCGACTATGTGCCGAGCTGGAAGGTCTCGCGCTGCTTGTAGGGCAATAGGACCCTCAGGGATTGCCGTGCGGACGGCGCTGGCGGCGTCACCAGGAGCCGCCCATCGAGCATCCAGATCCGGCGACGGACCAGCCCAGGGCGACGCATAAGGCGCCCCAGGCCCTGCCTCAGCAGGAAGGCGGCCTGCATGAACTCGAAGTGCGCGCCGAAGGCGACAGTTCGGGCACGGTGCGTCGAGGTCTGCAATGCCCCGAAGGGGATGTTGGGCAGCACCAGGTCACTCAGCAAGCGGTCCTCGTGCGCCCTATCGTCGGGGATCATGGTGTCCCGCAGGTCCAAACCCGTCCAGGCGCTTCCGGTCGCGATCCAGACTGGTCGTTCACCGGCACGGGCGAGGGCAATGAAGCTGTCGCGGCACTGTTCCAGTGGCGTGCTCGAGGACTGCACGATCAGGCCGGGCCAATCGCCCATGACTTCGCCGAGCACGCGCGCCCTGTCATAGCCCGACATGAGCACGAGAGTGCCACCGTAGGCGGACTGCGCGGCGCGCTGCACGACCTTCGCAACGGGGGCGAGCCAGAGCTTCATGCTCGCTTCCGTCATATCGCGGCCCGATGGCGGCACCAGGTTGGGCCCCAGCCCTGCTGCCGGCAGCATGAGCTTGGGGCTTGTGATCCAGCCCGGCTGGATGGGTGGCGTCTCCGCAAGCCGGTCCTTCGGAATGGCCAGCTTGAACGCCATGTATCCAGCGCTGTAGCCGGCGTCGGTGGGCAGGAACAGCGTGCCGGATACCAGAGCGGCGGTATCAACGCTGCTCCACAGATGCTCGAGAATGTGCCGGACGGATTTCGGCCCCACTTCGAGCGTCGGCCAGCGGCGAATGGGACTGAAGCTGACACGCGTGGTGTTCATGGTGGATGGGGCGAGCCCGGCCCGAAGAATGGCGCCGGCGCGCCGCACCTGGCGCCGCACGTAGGGGTCTACCTGGAGCTTCAAGCGATCAATGGCGGCATCGAGCGATGACAGGTGATCGTGCAGATCGGACAGGCGACTGGCCGCTTTGTTCCAGAGGGCTTGGTGGCGCTTGTTCGAGTGATCGAGATCGTCCGGCAGCTGCTCGAGGGTATCCATCGTTCGCGCGAGCGTCTGAAGGACTTCGGCGGCCACGTCGCCGAGCCCTCGCGTTTGGCTGGCGATTCCCAGCACCGCTTTGAGCGCGACGAATGAGAGGCCTCGGGAAGCCGTGCTCGCGATGTTGTCCTCGAGCTGGTGCGCCTCATCGACCAGGTAGGCCTGCGCGGCGGGGAGAATGCCGGATTGTGCCTCCCGGGCCTCGTCTGCGTCGTCGCGGCTGCTGGCCCGCCGCTGCAGGATCGCGTGCATGGCGACCATGGCGTGCGTGCAGAAAATGACCGAGGCGTCCTGTGCGGCGTCGCGCAGCGCCATGTAGGGCGCGGCAGCTTCGCCTTGGTCATCTGGAGCCAGCGCGAAGCGATCCGCCGGCAGCTGCGGCGCGAGCACCTTGAGATCGGCGACCAAGCCGGAGACGCCTGGAAGATGCTCCGCGAGCCGGGCGGTGTCGGCCGTCAGGCCCGGCCGGCAGCCTTCGGTGAGCCAGTGAGCCACCTGCAGGAATTCCTTGCCTTCGGTCGTTCGCAGGAACGCCCCCAGCGCCTCGCGATCAATGAACTGGCCTCGGCCGAGCACGGTTGCCGTGCGGAGCGGGCGGACGGACGGATCTTCGCCCCGCGCCAGTTCCGTCCATTCCTGCAACAGGTGGACCAGATTGTGGATTGCCGGTGCGGTGATGATGACCGGCACGCCGGGGCGGCGCGTGAGGAGGTGACGCGCGGTCTTGGCCAGTACGCGGGATTTTCCCGTCCCTGTTCCGGCCTCGGCGAGAACGATGCGTCCTCCCTCGAGGTGGGGCACGAGCGCTCGGAAGAGCTGCTGTTGCTCGCGGCGGAGACCGGCCGCGTCTGCTTCGGCGTCGCCTCTCTTTGGCACTGTCGGCGATCCCCCGCCGAGGCCGGCGAGCAGCATGCCAACGACCTGGCCGGGCGCGACGCCCTGGGCCTTGGCGATCGCCTCGAGCTGGAAGGCGAGGGCGGGGGGCATGGAGACGGTCAACCGGAGGGGCGCGGGAGGCAAGGGCTTGAGATGAGCTCCCGCGCTGAGGGCCTTCTCGATCTGCGCCCGGACGTAGGCGGAGCGATTGGCCACTTCGGGAAGAGTGGGGGTGTAGCAGGTGATGTTCTTCATTGAGGTCCATTGACGTAATCAGATTATGGCCGATAACGTATGATGAGCATTTATCAATATCAACGAGCGCGTCTGGAAATCGGCAATGTGGATAGATATGCAGCTCTCAGTGCCGGACGATGCGGCCAAACGGTTGTTCGGCGGGCCGGACAAATCATCCTTCAGGCCCCTTCTGGCGCGGTTGAACGGCGACGCCGGCAATCCGATTCCGAGCGAGTTTTTCAATTACAGAAACGGTTCTCCGGTCTCCGGAATGGCGCCGGTGCGCTTCGGATCGACGCGCGGCGGTGTGCGGATCTACGGGGTCGGCCAGCGGGGCTTTGATCTTGTCGAGGGCCATGTCCGTGACGTGCGCCGCCTCGTCTCGGACCACGCATCCCTGCCTCTCGCGATCGCTCTCACCACCGGGAGCAACCGCGTCGGCGTCGCGGCAGCTCCTCAGAGCTACAGGATCGCCTCCCTCGTGTTCGAGACGAGGCACATGCGCCAATGGTGGCTTTCAGTGAGGGATCGCATCACCCGGTCGCCCCAGGATGTGGAGCTGCCCGAGGTGCGTGCCGCAGTCCTCGCTGCCGTCACCAGCGGGCTGGCGCGCCAGCTCAGCGATCTGCATGCCAGCGAGGCCGGTATCGCAGTCGATCCGGATGGCAATGATATCGAGCTGGCCGAGCATCCTTGGGAGCTCGTGAAAATCGAGCGCCTGTCCCACCTCGCCGGGCCGCAGCCTGCGCTCATGGCGATCGGGGTCGAGCTTCGGTCGGCCCTTCGCCTCGACGGGGTCTGGCACGTGGGCCGCTACTGCAGTCGCGGCTATGGCCAGCTTCGCCCGGTTTGGGGGAGGCACCGCCAGTGATCTACCCGTCCGACATTGCCCTTGCGGGCGGGGGTCTTTCCGCCGTTGGCTCGCCCTGGAATGATGCGTCGGTTTGCGCCTGTTGCGGCAAACCGATCGCAGCTGGCGATCTTGCCGTCCCTTCGCCGTTCGGACCCACCTTCACCGACGATCTGTCGCTTGCGGCGCGCTCCGGCGTGGTGTGCGGGGCATGCGCAGTGCTGCTCGGCGCGGGAGCGCTCAAGCTGTTCCAGAAGGCTGTGGTCACGCGGGACGGGATCTTTCCGCTCGCCAAGGATGCCCACCGCGCCTGGCTCTTCCTGACGCCGCCAGAGCCGCCTTTCGTGGCGGTGGTGTCCACGACGATGCAGCAGCATCTCATCTGGCGGACGCCCGTGACGGTTTCCAAGGATCTCCTGATCGTCCGTCTGGGCCAGCGGATCATGCGAATTCGCCGGCCGGTCTTGCTGGCGGCCATCGAATGGTGCGAACAGGCCGGCGTGGCCTTTCAGGTGGCCGTGGCCGCCCAATCGGCGGCTCAGGCTGCCTCAAGCGCGGCCGAGGTGCCGGCCGGAGGCAAGCGCCCGCGGAAGCCGACGAAGGCGCAACAGGCGGCCGAGCTGGCTCCACCGCATCCCTTCGTGGAGCTGGATCGGGAAGCGAGCTCGCTGCGTCACGGTGTCATCCGCAGCGACATGGAAGCCGTGCCCGAGGCCAGGCCCTACCTGGCGCGTCTCCGCGCCCTCAATCCGGGTGAGCTGTGGGCCCTCGCGAGCCTTGTGAAGCGCAATCGGCCGACACCCGAACAACCTCCGAACATTGCTGGGACCCAAGAGGAAGACGATCAATGAGCTACGTGATCCATGGTGTTCTGACCACCTTGTCGCCGCTCCACATCACGGAGCCTGGCACCAACTACGTGAACTTCGAGGGTTTCGAGTCGTCGTACCTGGCCAAGGGGAAGAATTTGTTCCCGGCCATGGTCACGCGGCGCCAGTACATCGGGAAGAATGCCTTCCCCGTGGGCGGGCTCGTTGAATCCGGCGCCGCCGAACCCGAGCGGACGGCGGGCTTCACCCGGATTCCGGTCATCCCCGCCAATTCCATCCGTGGGCGCCTGCGTCGCTGCGCGGCCCGCGAGTATTACGATGCGCTCCTGGAGAAGGGGCAGTCCCTTTCGGTGAAGGCCTACAACGTGATGCAGTGCGGAGCGGCCACCGGCAATCCCGATGGCTCTTCCGCCCCGTTCGACGACATTCTCGCCGGCGAGGCGCATGCCTACTTCGGGCTGTTCGGCGGGGGCACCCGCATCCGCCGGAGCAACCTGCGGGTCGATGAAGCCTGGGCTGTGACGCCGGCAACGCACGGCTTCGTGCCCTATGTGCCGGTGGAGTACGTGGCGGGGGCGGGCCATTCCTTGACGAGGTATTCGTTCAAGAGACGCAACGATGATCTTCTCTCTCTCGCGGATTCTGCCTATCAGACGCGCATCCTGGGCGAGGACCACCGCCACCTGATCGGCGAGTACCAGGATAGCGCTCTTAGGAAAAAGGAGGCCACCGCTCGAAAAAAGGGCAAGGCTGCTGGCGCTGACGCTCAGGCACCCAGCGAAGAGGTTTCTGAAGCGGAGGGAGAAAAAGAAGAAAAGCTGCGTGGGCTGCAATCGTTTACTGCAGTCGAGTCGGTAAATCCTGGCGTGCATTTCTCGCTTCGTTTCGAGGTGAATGGCGGTCCCCGCCATGCCGGGCTGTTGCTCGTTGCGCTTCAGCGCTGGGTGCGGGAGCAGCGCATCGGCGGGCTTGGTCAGATCGGCTTCGGGCGCTTTGCCGTGCCGGAGCTCGTGATCCGGCGCAGTGACGGCGCGAGCTCGGATGTGTTCGGCCCTGCGCTGGGCGCCGATCCCGGCGACAGGCGCTTGGCGGACAGCAGCCTCATCCAGGAGGTGATGGATGCCTGGAATGAAGCCCGTGACGGCGCTGACGCTGCTGTCATCGAGGAGCTGAGCGGGTCGCTCGCATGATGGAACCACTGCACATTCGATGGCATCTGGCTCGGCCCCTGATCGTGCCGGAGTATCCGATCCACCTCGACGGCCTGCTGGCCTGGGCGCGCGTTGAGGAAGATCGGGAACGGGGCATTGCTGGGTTTGCCGGGCAAGAGGATCTTCCTCTCGCCCGGTTCGAGACCGGGTCGGGATGGGTGTGGCAGGCGAGCTGGCTCACGATCTGTCCCGCGGGCGAAGTCAGGCAGGTGCCGATGGTTCGTCGTGCAGACGAGGCGGCGTTCGCCCAGGACCTGGCCGCCGGCATCTGGTCGGCCCGCCGCAAGATCTCGAGCATCAATCTGGGCTCCGGTCGCTACAAGGCCTATGCGTTCAATATCCCCACGCAATGGGCCGATCACGTGGACGCCTTCTGTGTCGGCGATGCCGAGCGGGTCAAGGCGCTCGTGGCGCGGATCACCGCGCTTGGCAAGCTCACACGAAACGGGTGGGGGCGTGTCGCCAAGGTGGAAGTCCAGACGGGAGCAGAGCCCATGGCTTGGCTGCGGCGGACCATGCCGGCGGATTGTGATCTCGGCTCCGGCTGGACGCAGAGCGTGGGCAGGTTGAGGCCGCCTTATTGGAGCGGAAACCAGGAAGTGGTGCTCGAGCCATGCAGCTGAGTTTCGGATTTGCGGCAGTCCAGGCCTCGGGAAACGGGCGGACAATGATGGGCTTCCCTTGGGATCGGGTGAGCACACCCCGCAGGTGCGGGGTGGTGAAAATTTGGAGCAGGCCAATGATCCCTTGAAGGCAGGTGAGCACACCCCGCAGGTGCGGGGTGGTGAAAATTGGGCGAACGGCGTGAGTACGCTCGGCAAGGGTGAGCGAACCCTGCTTTTGCGGGGTGGTGAAAACCATGGATGGCCTGACGATTGTAATTGGCATGACGAGCGCACTCCGCCTTTGGGGGTGGTGAAAACATGACGATGCAGGAGCGGCGGATTTCGCAGGGTGAGCACACCCCGCAGGTGCGGGGTGGTGAAAACGATAACCGTTTGCAACCGTTATCAACGAGCGGTGAGCACACTCCGGAGGTGCGGGGTGGTGAAAACAACACCTGGAACACCGCCGCATTGCTGATCGGTGAGCACACCCCGCAGGTGCGGGGTGGTGAAAACTATGTGGGGGGCCTGGTGAAGACGGCTGCCGGTGAGCGCACCCTGCTTTTGCGGGGTGGTGAAAACTCAAGCGCGGCGAGAAAAAGAAGCGGCCGGGGTGAGCGCACCCCGCTTTTGCGGGGTGGTGAAAACAGCGAGCATTTCAACAGCACGGCGCGCAGGTGAGCGCACCCCGCAAATCGGGGTGGTGAAAACTGGAAAAACACTCAGCGCTGCAGGCCATATGTGAGCTAACCCCGCCATTGCGGGGTGGTGAAAACGAATCGACGTCGCGAGCGCGATCGACTGGCGGTGAGCGCACCCCGCAGGTGCGGGGTGGTGAAAACAGCAAGCAGAGCTGCCTGGCGCGCGCCTCGCAGCCATTTGGGTGAGCACACCCCCGCCTTGGGGGGTGGTGAAAACCGAGTGACGTTCTTGCCGTTCTTTTTGGACGGTGAGCTCACCCCGCTTTTGCGGGGTGGTAAATTCACCGCTAGCTGAAAATCAGCCAGCGGGACCGAGAGCAGTGCCCTCATGGCGCCGGAGGCGCTCTGGCATGTCTCGATTTGTTGTATCAAGCATCAATGAGGCCTGGAGAGGAGTGTGACCGGCTACCAATCGAGCCGTTTATGAGCGAGTATCGGGCCTTATCGTGATTTGTCGCGACGGAGGCCTGAATGGCAGGGGTTCGGTACCACGGCATCGAGCGGCACGAGGAGGTCGATGTCATCTCCCGGCGGGACGATGGCCGGTCCACCCGCAAGAAATTCCTGGACGCGATCGGCTCGCCCGAAGGGACGCTCCGGGTGTTCGGGACCTTGTCCCTCATCGCGTTCCTGTTCTCGCCGGTGCCGTTCCTGGCGGAGCTGGTGTTCTTCACGGCGCTCCTCATTTGGCTCATCGGCTACAGCTACAAGGGCCGGACTTGGGACCTGCCGTTCCGGGTGCCCCGCTATCTCGCGGAGAAGGGGTACAAGGACCGTTCCACAGGCGCGCTGGGCGAGGGGCTGGTCTACCTGGGCGCGGCCCGGTCCAGCCGCACCGAGAAGTTGGAAGAGGTGTGGGCGACACCGGGTGACACCCGAACGCATCGGCTGGTAGCCGGCACCACCGGCTCGGGTAAGACGGAAGAGATGATGGGCAGCATCTTCAATGCCCTCATGCTCAATTCCGGTGCGGTGATGATCGACGGCAAGGCGTCGCAGCAGTCGTTCGATTCGATCTACCGCATCTGCCGCCTGTTCGGCCGTGAGGAGGAGCTGTTCCTCATCAACTACATCATGGGTGGCCGGGACATTTTCGACGCCACCGCAACGAAGATGTCCAATACCTATAACCCGTTCAGCCTGGGCAGCTCGGCGATGAAGGCCGAGCTCATGAACGGCATGCTTCCGGACGGCAAGAAGGACGTGTGGTCGGAGCGCGCGGTGATGTTCAACGCCGCCGTCATGCCGCTCCTCTCCTTCCTTGCCGAACGCGGCTATGTCCTTTTCAACCCCCGTCTGCTGGTGGACTTCTACAACCTGGACCGGATCGAGAACCTGATCTGGTTCGGGCTCCTCGAGCGCCACGACGGCACGGTGGTGGACCTGCGCGCTGAAGCACCCCAGGACTTCGCCCGCCTCCAGCTCGACCAAGTCTCCGGCCCGATCAAGCTCTATGTCGAGCAGCTGCCGGGCTATGCCATGGCAAAGCCCAAGACGGCCAACGTCCTCGCACCATCGTCGGACCAGGAGATCAAGACGGCGATCGAGGAAGGTCCCGCGGCGATCGCAGCGTGGGCCGAGCGGCATGCCGAAGCCATGGCACGCGGCTCCACGCCCGCCCCCGAAGCCGCCGGCGGTGCGCGTGGGCCGCGACGCCCGACGCCGCAGCAGAACCAGGGCGCCGATGCGGCGCGGGCCAAGGTCTATGAGCAGCACGGCTACATCACAATGCAGCTGGTGCGGTCCACGGCCCTCCTCACCTTCGAGTACGGCCACGTCTTCAACGTGCTCGAGGGGGAGATCGACTATCGCGACCTGATGCTCAACAGGCGGATCATGTACACGGCCCTGCCGTCGCTCGAGCGCTCGCCGAGCAGCCTAGGCGCGCTGGGCAAGCTGGCGGTCGCGAGCATCAAGAGCGTGCTCGCCTCGCTGCTGGACACGCCATTTGAGGGGTTCCGGCGCGAGATCATCGAAGGCCGGCCGTCGAATTCGGAGATCCCCTACAACATCCTCTGCGACGAGTACGGCTACTACGTCGTCGAGGGCTTTGCCGTCGCCCCGGCGCAGGCGCGCTCCTTCGGCGTTTCGATCACGTTCGGCACGCAGGATCTGGCGGCGCTCAAGAAGGGCGACCCCAACGAGGCCGAGGCGACCTGGGAAAACACCAACCTCCGACATGCAGGCCGCATGACCGGCGGTGAGGAATCGGAGACCTACAAGAAGTTCTCCGGTGCCGCCGGCTCCGCCTTCGTGTCGTCGGCCATGGAGATGACCCACCGGCGGGGCAAGATCGGATCGAAGTTCGACATTTCGGCGCAGAGCCGCGCCGAGCGTGTGCCGCGTCTCAACGTGAACGACCTCAACGGCCAGCAGGACGGCCAGTTCACGCTGGTGGTGGGCACCAAGACCGACGCCTCGCGCGGAACGCAGATGGCGAAGGAGGGCGGGGTGCGGGTGGTGCGCTATTCGGCGTTCTTCACCGGCAACGTGCCCAAGGTGCCCTTCTATCGCCTGAACCACTTCGTCGCGGTGAAGCCGCCCACGGAGCAGCGCATCCGCCAGATCGCGGCCTCCCAGCACATGGAGCGGGCCCTTGCCGGCATCCGGGAAGAGGATATCGAGGCCTTCCTGGAGCTGCCGGAGAATGCCGGGCTCAAGAGCGGCCTTGCGGACTCGGTGCTGACGTTCCTGGTGGCCAGGCTCGCGGAGCTGCCTGACGACATGACGGATGAGCAGGTGGCGGCCGCCGGCGTCGCCGTCGTGCGCGAATTTGTGCAGGAGCGCATGTCAGCTCTGATCGCCGACAAGGTCGCGCAGGAGCTGGCGCCGATCGAGGAGTGCATGCGGGACGTGATCGACGGCGCGGCGATCGATGATGAGGACAGGGCCCTCCTGGGCCGTGTCCTGGACGATCTCTGCAATACCCTGCGCTCCGCCCGGGTGACGGAATTTGCCATGCAGGGCGACACCGCGCGCCGCGTCAGCCAGGCGCGTAGACTGCTGGCAGCTTAAGGAGTGACATCATGTTGAAGTTGTCCCGAACCCGCGAGCTTGCTCCACCGATGCTCGCTCCCGGCAGCAGCCTCGCCCAGACCGTCATGCTGGACATGGCCCGGGAGCGCGCCATGTCCGTGTGGAAGGAGCATATGAATGCGCTTGAGGCCACGGTGCGCCGGGCCGATGCCGCGCTGGCGGTGGCGGCCGACCCGGACGCGCCTATGGCCCAGCGCCAGGAAGCCATGGGCCGCGCGCGCGGCTACAAGCAGCATCTCGACACGCAGTGGGCGGGCGTCCAGCAGCAGAGCATCCCCGGGGTGGAACGGCTGTTCCGGGACCTCGCCACAGGGATTTCCGGGCCTGCGCTCGAGGACTCGATCGGCAGGCTGGTCGCGGATCTTCAGGCGCCGGAGAACCTGCTCAATTTCGAGGAGAGCTTCGCTGTCGTGGAGGCCGCTCTGCTCGCGGCGCGCCGGAAGCCCGAGCCCGAGCCTGGGTACGACGCCGAGTACGAAGTGCCGCGGGGCTTCGCCGCCCCCACGCCCTACTGAGAGGAAGCGGAGATGGGGCTCGAGGTCAGCAACAAGTCTGGGTTCGACAACAAGCAGGCCGCCGGCGAGGGGTGGGCCATCTTCGACAACGGGGATGGCGAGGCCGGCCCCTGGACCCTGAACAAGATCGACACCATGGACGATCCGGATCTCCCCGACGCGCTGTTCGATTCGGACGAGGCCGCCTGGGCGTTCGTCCGGGAGCAGGCGGATGGCGGGAGCGCGTATCACCTGGCGGCGCTCCGCTTCCTGGAGGAGCACAATCCCATCGAGTATGCGGCGATCATGGACGATCAAGCGGCGCTGCAGACGGCCCGGAGCGCGCTCGAGCCCGGCATGTAGCCGGGCGCGGAAACAGGCTAGCCGAGCGGAAATTGAAAAGGGGCGCCGTGGAGCGCCCCTTTTGCGTTTCCAGGGCTCATGACGCCCCGAACTGCATCCTCGGCCTCAGGGAACGCGCGCTGTCCACTCAGCGCCGCCGGAGGCGAGCGGCAGGGCGTAGGCCTGTTCGCTCATGGTGTTGACCACCGGCACGTCAAACGGCTTCCAGGGCAGGCTGTTCCAGATCGAAGCGAGGGTCGAGCTGTAATTGACCGTGACAAGGGCGACCTGCACGGGCTTGTTGTTCACGGCTCCAAACGATCCAGCCGCCCCGCTGGGGAAGACGAAGGCGGAGCCCACCGCGAGACCAGATGCGCCCAGGCCGTCGCTCCAGCGCACGACGTAGCCGTTTTTGGCGGCATTCGGCCCTACGCTGGAGACGATGATCGACGAGCTCCCCTCAACCGGAGAAAGCAGTGCCCGGCCGGCGGAGAGGATCGCAGCGGCCTCGGCATTCGTGATGCTGCTATCCATTGCCGATGTGTAAGCCACAGCATAGGCGGCGTTCACGACCCGGTTCCTCACCATCATGATGTCGGAGAAGCCGACAGCCATGACGTAGACGAAGAGCATGATCGGCAGAACGAGCGCGAATTCGACCAGACCCAAGCCGCGTGTGTCGTTCAACACGCTCCGCAGGCTGCGAAGACGCGGCAAGTCGTCAGAATACGGGGGCCGGCGAGGAGCCGGTGCTGTCATATTTGGCATAGGGGTCAACCTTGGCTATTGCACCGGATATGATGAAGCGCCGTCCGTTGCTGAGGTTGTTGAGGGAGCTGCTCCAGTAGGCGCTCATGGACGGAAGCGTCAGGCCGGTCCGGATGAGGTAGACCGAGGCTCCGGTGGTGGCGGTGACAGAGAAGGCAGCGCCGTTGATGGCGCCGCCTGTGACGGCGGGCGGAATGGCGGCACCGCCGACAACCGCCTGCACCCCGACTTGCAGGCCGCTGGTGCAAGCCGCGCCCGTGAGAAAGGGAAGGACCTCCCCTTGGCACACCGTTGCGCGGATCTTGTCGGAGGCCGCGGCAACCGTGAGGCCGTCGAGGCCTCCCTTGGTAATCATGCGGGCCGCATCGGCAGTTCGGGTATCGAGGACCTGCTGGGCTATCATCGCCGCTGAGACCTCGAGAATGGTCGTGGCGACGAGGAGGATCGGCGGCAAGACCAGGGCGAACTCGATCAGGCTGGAACCCCGCTGATCGCCCCAGAGGCGCCGTGGCAGGCGAAGAACAGCGCCCATGACCAACCCCTCCTACTGATTGCCCGCGAGGGTGCCGCGCTGCTGCATTTGAGCGCTGACGGTGCCGAACGTATCGGCCGAGTCCCCGAGGGTGGCGGTGGGTGCGCAGGTCGGCGCGCAGGCGAAGGTGGAGCGCTGGCCGAGGCCGTGCTGCACCGTCACCGTTCCCTTGGTGTTGCGCGCCACGTTGATGACCGCTTCGACCAGAACGCGACCATTCGCGTCCAGCATCAGCAGGTTGGTTGTGCCGAAGGCCTTGCCGGTGATGAGCGAAACATCCTTCACGCCGGTGGCTGTGACTTCGGCGATGGCGGGGTTGCCCACGGACACCACGCGAGCACCTGCCGGCACGGTGAAGGCACGGGCCTGATCGAGGGACACGACGACGGTGGAAGGGATTTCCGGCGGCGCATCGCCGCCCAGGGCGGCTGCGGGCAGGCCTACCGCCAGAAGCACGGCGCTGAGCGCCAAGGATCGGAACATACGCGGCTCCTTGATTTGATTAGGCTTGATGTCAAACATTCTATCCTGCATCGGGCCGCGGTGTCATCGGCACAGGAGGCCAAAGAGCGAATTTGAGGCGATGCCCTTGCGGAAATGAGCGGCAATGAGCAATGATAAGCGACGCAGCGGCGCACGGAGCTGCGTCGCATTTCGGCCCTTGGCTCCGCTGAAGCCGACTAATATACGGCCGCACCAGTTCGATGAGACCTGGTTTCTAGCATCAAAAACGATGCGAAGCCTCAATAAGAGGCACAAAGTCTTAATCAGTTATATTGACCGTAGGTAAGGTATCGGTTAAGCCTCGATGCCGGCCGCTGCTCGCGCGGCCGCTCCTAACGGAAAAGGCTTCACTCATGAAGAACGTGGTTTCCAAGGCCGTCGCGGTGCTCGACAACGACAGCGGCGCCTCGATCGTCGAGTACGGCGTGCTCACCCTCGGCATCGTCGGCGTGGCCGGCGTCGCCGTGACCAGCCTCAGCACCAACATTTCGGCGCTGATGACCAAGGTCGGCACCGCGATCGCCGCCGCGAAGTGAGCCACGCCGCCGGCGAGGGGCCGCGGTAGCAGGGCTTGGCGCTGGGGGCGCCGCGCTCCCAGCGCCGATCAACAGCGCATAGCGCCGATGAGTGCCGTCAAACGATATTGACGCACGATAAACGGCACATTAAGCCTTTCTGTGGCCGCGCGTCGGCGCGTCCGCTTCAACGGAAAAGGCTTCACTCATGAAGAACGTGGTTTCCAAGGCCGTCGCGGTGCTCGACAACGACAGCGGCGCCTCGATCGTCGAGTACGGCGTGCTCACCCTCGGCATCGTCGGCGTGGCCGGCGTCGCCGTGACCGCCATCAGCACCAACATCACGGCGCTGATGACCAAGGTCGGCACCGCGATCGCCGCCGCGAAGTGATCGCGCTTCCCCGGTCTTAGGCCGGGGTTGGGTGCTGGCCCGCCGCGGGGATGGGCCAGCACTAACCTTTCAGGAGGCTGGCATTGACGATTGATCTCGCATCTCGACTGCTGTTTTCGGCATTTATGCTGACCGTCGTCGTGTGGGACGTTGTCGCCCTCCGGATTCCGGATCGCCTTGTTCTGCTGATCCTTGCGACGTTCGTGGTCGTGGCGGCACTCCAGGGGCTGTCCTACGAGGATCTTCTCTCGCACGTCGCGGCAGGCGTCCTGCTCTTCTCATTCTTCCTGGCGGCTGCTGTCGTCGGCCCGATGGGCGGCGGCGATGTTAAGCTTGCCGGTGCCATTGGACTGTGGGCGGGCCTCGGTCAGGACTTCGCTTATTTCGGACTGCTCGCTGGTCTCTTCTATTACTTGCTCATGGCCGTCGCCTATGCGGTCCGCATGCTGGCCTTCTGGACGCCCATGCCCTTGCCGTCGATGCCGGCGCTGCCGTGGGTGGACGATCTTCTCTCCGGCAACAAGCCCTTCATGAAGTGCGTCATTCCGTTCGGCCCTCCGCTGGCGATGAGCGCGCTCGTGTTGGCGTGGGCATAGGAACGCGGCAATGGACATGAAGCGCATTCTGGTGGCGGGCGGCGCGGTGGTGGCGGGCGGAGCAGCTTTCCTGCTGGTCCTGGCGAACTCCCAGGCGCCGGAGCCCGTCGTTGTGGTGCAACACGCGCCCGAGCCGGCAGAGCCCGGCTTCGATGTGACCGATATCCTCGTCGCCACGCGCCCATTCGAGGTTGGCGATCGGCTGACGCCGGCCGACGTGAAGTGGCAGCACTGGCCGGCCGACAGCATTCCGTCCACCGCCATCACGCGCGCCGCCTCGCCCGATGCGATCGAGAAGATCGCCGGATCTGTGGTGAGGCTCCAGGTCGCCCAGGGTGAGCCGGTGGCCCGGCAACGCGTTGTGGGAAAGGGTGAGGCCGGCTTTCTGGCGACGATGCTGCCGAGCGGCATGCGGGCCATGGCTGTTCCCCTCGACGTGAGGGGTGGCCGGTCGGCCGGTGGCTTCATTTTGCCCCAAGACCGGGTGGACGTTCTGGTCACGAAAATCGAACCCAGCACGGCCCGTGCGGGTGGTCCTCCCTCGGCCAGCGCGCGAGCGCTGCTCGAGGATATCCGCGTGCTCGCGATCGGCCAGCAGCTGTCCGACACGAACGCTCAGGGGCAGCGGACCGTCGTCGGCGAGACGGCGACGCTCGAGGTGACGCCGGGGCAGGCCGAAGCGCTTGCCGCGGCGATCAAGGCATCAAGTGGTGAAATAACACTGGCTCTGCGCCCGTTCGGGGAAAAGACCACGAGCGACGCAAGTGACCAGAATAAAGGGTCATTTATGACCGTGCGCTTTGGAGTGGTTCGCTAGAGGTCATGTCTTTACACAAGGAAAGGCGTGATGCGACCTCTGCGGGTAGTGAGTTTTGTCTTCGGGGGGGCACTTGCATTGTTCACCTCTTTTGCCCCGGCGGCATTTGCCGGGAGCAAGAGTGGTGACAGGGTCGATGGCCTTCCTGCATACGACTCCTTTTCGGAGTCGTCACAAGCCCAATCCGACGCCACGCGCCGCGTGGTCGAGATCGGTGTGGGGCGGTCCGTAGCCGTCGATCTGCCGGCTGCGGCACAGAACACGTTCGTCGCCGAGCCCAAGGTGGCTGCCGCCGTCATGCAGACGGCGCGCAAGCTTTACATCACCGGGTTGAGCGACGGATCGACAACCGTTCTCGTGAGCGGCGCGGACGGCCGTCAGGTCGCGACCGTGGAGGTGCGCGTGACGCGTGACACCTCGGGCCTTGCCGCGGCCATCAGCTCGGCTGTCCCCAATTCCCGCGTGAGTGTCCGGTTCTCTGGCGACACCGTCATCCTTTCCGGGGCGGTGCAGTCGTCCGGCGAAGCCGCGCAGATCGTGGATATCGCCCGCGGCTTCGTCGCTGCGCCGGAGAAGGTGGTCAACGCCATGACCCTGCGCGCCCGCGATCAGGTCATGCTGAAGGTCACGGTTGCCGAGGTGCAGCGCAACGTGCTCAAGCAGCTGGGCGTGAACGGCTACGGCACCTGGCAGATCGGCGACATCGCCCTGGGCGGGGTGCTTGCCACGCCCTACGGCATCGCCGGTAAGGCGCTCACCAGCAGCGTCGCAACGGTGGCCGGTCAAAACGGCCAGCTCTCCATCCAGGCGATGGAACAGGTCGGCGTCGCCCGTCTTTTGGCGGAGCCCACGCTGACGGCGATCAGCGGCGAAACCGCGAAGTTCCTCGTCGGCGGCGAGGTCCCGATCCCGACAGGCATCACGTGCTCCAACAACAACACGTGCCAGCCGAGCATCGAGTTCAAGAAGTTCGGTGTGACGCTCAACTTCACCCCCCTCGTTCTCGCTGAAGGGCGCATCAGCCTGCACATCGAAACGGAGGTGAGCGAGATCGATAACCAGAACCAGCTCACCTACAACGTCTCGTCGGCCCAGACCTTCACCATCCCTGGTTTCAAGATCCGCAAGCAGGCCACCACGGTGGAGCTGCCGTCCGGTGGCACGCTGGTGACGGCGGGCCTGATCCAGGAGGGCGGTCGGCAGGCCATCAACGGCATTCCGGGTGCGATGGATGTTCCCGTTCTCGGAGCGCTCTTCCGGTCGCGCGACTACGTGCGCCAGGAGACGGAGCTGGTGATCTCGGTGCAGCCGATGATTGCCCGCCCCATGGAGGCGCGGAAGGTCACGCGGCCGGACCAGGGCTTCGCCGATGCGCCCGATCCGCGGACCATCTTCTTCGGCCAGGTCAATCGCGTGCTGGGTGGCCCGCAGCCGCCGGCGCCGGCGTTCGCGCCGGGCCAGTTCTACGGCCACATCGGCTTCATTCTCGAGTGAGGGGCGATTGATGTTTCAGATCCGCAAGTTCCACGGGTTGCTCGCGGTTGCCATGCTCGCCTTCACTGCGGCGGGCTGCTCCAGCGACACATACTGGACCGAACCCACCTATCCTCTCGACTACCGGCAGCGCCATCCGATCGAGCTCGCCGACGAGCGCCAGGTGCTTGAGGTCTTCCCGCGTTCCGCGCACGGGCTCGATGCGCGGCAGGCCGCGGATGTACGGGCTTTCGCCCGGAGCTATCAGGTCAAGGGCAAGTCGATCGTGCAGATCATAGCCCCGACCGAGCTCGTCCCGGGGCAGACGAAGGAGCTGGTGAACCCCTACGTCCGCCACACACTCGAGGCGGTTCGCCAGACGCTCATCAGCTCGGGCGTTCCTCGGCAGAACATCCAGGTCAAGTATCTGCTGGGCAACGGCGGCGAGACGCCCCTGCGACTGGCGTTCATGACGATGGTCGCCCGGGTGACGCACGAGTGCGGCAAGTGGCCGTTCGATCTGGCCGCCGGCAACGGCACGGAAGGCTGGCAGAACGAGCCCTATTGGAACCTGGGCTGCGCCTACCAGGCCAACCTGGCCGGGCAGGTTGCCGATCCCCTGGACCTGGTGCGCCCGCGCCAGGAGACGCCCGGCGACCTGGTGCGGCGGGTGGGCGATATCGAGCAGGTGCGTGACGGAAAGGACCCCTCCACGGCCTGGCCGACCAACTCTGGCAGCAGCGGGCAGCAGGGGTCTCAGGGAGGCACGCAGTGATGCTCGCCGCCGTTTCCACCCCATTCTCGCGCATGGCGCTGGTCGCGCTGTGCCAATCTGCCGGAGTGCGAACGGCCGTCACCGACGCCTGCGCGCATCCGACCATGGCCCGTGTTCGGCCTTCCGTGGCCGTCGCCGGCGTCGATCGTTTCGAGCACCTGGTGACGGAGGCGACGGCGTCCTGCCGCCTTGGGATCGTCATCTACGAAACCCCCATGGGCGCAACTCGTGACCAGATCATGAGTGAGCTCCGTCAGGTGGCGGAGTTCTGCGATGAGACCACGAACGTGTTCGTGGTCGGTCACGAGAACGACGTGCTGCTCTACAAGACGCTGCTGGAGGAGGGCGTTGCCGACTACCTGGTCGCGCCCGTCACTCAGCAGGATATTCTGAAATCTCTGTCGAACCGCTTCGCCACGCAGGGCCAGGACGAGGCGGGGTCGCTTTTCGCCGTGGTCGGCGCACGCGGGGGCGCCGGCGCGACGACGGTTGCAACCAATCTCGCCTGGTTGCTGGCCACCGAGCGCCAGCACAACACCTGCCTGCTCGATCTGGACCTTCCGTTCGGCGGGGTCGCGACGGCGTTCGATTGCACCCCCGACCCGGAAATCTCCTCGCTGCTCTACACCCCGGAGCGGATCGCCGATGCGGAGATGCTGGACCGGCTCGTCGTGCGCAAGACCGAGCGCCTGGCGCTCATCTGCGCCGCCCCGGATCTGGAGCGCGCTCGCCGGCGCACCAGGATGGAGGGGCAGAACCACCTGTCGTCCCTCCTCCGCGCAGAGTTCCAGTCGTCGGTCGTGGATCTCCCTCTCGAATGGAACAAAGCCTGCGAAGAGCTGCTGGAGAACGCGACAAAGGTCGTTCTGGTGACGACGCCGGACTTTGCCGGCATTCCGCACGCGCAAGTGCTTCTGCGGCATCTGGCGGAGCTGCGCACGGACGCGCCGATCGTGGTTCTCAATCAGGTCGGGACCCGGGACAAGGACGAATGGCCGGTCTCCGAGGTGAAGCGCGCGCTGGGCCTGCCCGTGATCGAGATCGCGGCCGAGATGAAGGCGTTCTCTGCAGGGGCTGTGCAGGGGCGCCCGCTTTCCGATCTGGTTCCTTCACATGCCGCCGCCAAGGCCTTTCGCAGGGTGGTGGATGAGCTGGTGGGACCTCAGGACGTGGTGGCCTCGGCGGGGCTTGTCCAGAGAGCCCGCGCTGCGATCAGCACGATGCTGCGGAGCTCGCGTGGCGGCGACGAGGCCAAGAATGAGGTGGCCAAGAGCGCGACGGCGAAGAGCGACGGCGCTGGCACGAGCGCCGATGCGCCTGCGGTCGCGCAGATCGCGAGCGGGGAGGAGGACGCCGGCGTAAGGCCGCGCTCCTCCATCCTGGAGCGGCTGCCATTCATCGGGCTGAAGCACAAATCGCAGTGAGCAGGGGAGGCCGCTTTGAGTTTGTTCGGATCGAGGAAGGCGCCGGCTCAGGCCGTGACGAAGGTCCGGGAAGAGGTTCCGGCCGCGCCGGCGCAAGACGCCCCCCGAGCGGCCTCGGAGCCACGTGCGGTCGCCAGCGCGGAAGATCGTGCGCGGCTCGACACTGTGTGGACCCGGTGGCACGGGAAGCTGACCCAGAATTCCGATTTGATCGCCGCCGGGGCCACCCCAGAGGATGCGGCCGGTCGTGTTCGGGAGGCCCTGCAGCAAATCGCTGCAAATGACCAAGCCAATCTGCCGAAGGTGGACCGTGAGAAGCTGATCGACTCGATCACTGCGGAAGTCGTGGGCTTCGGACCGCTCGAGGAGCTTCTGGCCCAGGACGACATCAGCGAAATCATGGTCAACACCGCCAACGCGATCTACATCGAGCGCGGCGGTCGCATGGTCAAGACGGACCTGACTTTCCGCAGCGAAGAGGCGCTGGTGCGCATCTGCCGCAAGATGGCGCAGGCAGTGGGGCGCACGGTCGATACGCAGAACCCCATGTGCGACGCGCGCCTGCTCGATGGTTCGCGCATCAACATCATCGTCCCGCCCTTGGCGGTGGACGGCACCCACCTGACCATCCGCAAGTTCAAGAAGGATAAGCTGGTCCTCAGTGATCTCGTCAAGTTCGGTGCCCTGACCGAGGAGGCAGCCGAAGTTCTGAGGATTATCGGGCGGGTCCGGATCAATCTCATCATCTCGGGCGGCACCGGTTCCGGGAAGACGACCCTTCTCAACTGCCTCACCGGGTCTATCGACCAGAATGAGCGTGTCATCACCTGCGAAGACACCGCGGAACTGCAGCTGCAGCAGCCGCATGTCGTGCGGCTGGAAACGCGGCCGGCCGGCAGCGAGGGGGCGGGTGCTGTCACCATGCAGGATCTGGTGCGCAACGCCCTTCGCATGAAGCCGCACCGGATCATCGTCGGCGAAGTGCGCGACGCCGCCGCGATCGATCTGATCCAGGCCATGAACACCGGTCACATGGGGTCGATGGGCACCATCCATGCCAACGACCCCCGTGGTGGCCTTGCCCGCCTCGAGGCGTTGATCCGCACGGGTCCGGGCTATCAGTCCTTGCCCAGCCACATCATCCGCAAAGATATCTGTGACTCTCTCGATCTGGTCATTCAGACGCAGCAGCTTTCGACCACCGGCCAGCGGGTCATCACCCACATCACCGAGATCGGAGGCATGGAAACCGACAGCATCGTTACCCAGGATATCTTCAAATACGACTTCAAGGCCAACGTGCTCAAGGGAATGGGCGTGCTGCGCCCGCGCTTCATGGATCGGGCCGCGCAATACGGGGAGCAGGACAACCTGCTCAGGGCTCTCGATCTGGCCTCGGGAGATCGTCTATGACCAACGGGCTTCTTCTGGCCCTGCTGGTGGCCGCAACCGTCGCACTCGCCGTCCTTGCGCTGTTCTACGGGACGTTCTTCGGCGGAGCTGCGGCGGATCGCCGAATGCGCAATGTCAAAGATCAGGCGCCCGTGTCGATCCGCGGTTCCGGGGCCGAGGCGGAACGGTTGCGGCGGGCGCTTCTCGCCACCCGACTGGAGGAGGTGGCGCGGCAGGAACGTGATCGTCGGCGCTTGCCGCTCAAGGCGCTGCTTCACCAGGCTGGGCTCACCTGGACAACGAAGAAGTTCGTGCTGATCTCGATCGGCGTCGGCGTGGCCGTTTTCATCGCCGTGATGGTCGCCCTGGGCAACCCTTTCCTGGCCCTGGCGGCCGGTCCGGCCGCCGGGATCATCGGGCCGAGAAAATACGTCCAGCACATGCGCGCGAAGCGCATTCGCCAGTTCGTGAAGGAGTTGCCCAACGCGATCGATTCGATCGTGCGCGGCACCCGCGCCGGGCTGCATGTCAACGAATGCGTGCGTCAGATCTGTCGGGACGCGCAGGAGCCGGTGCGGTCCGAGTTTCGGCAGGTGGCGGATGCGCAGATGCTGGGACAGACGCTCGCGGAGGCGATGGAACGGCTCAGCCATCGCATCCCGGTCGAAGAGACCCGCTTTCTCGCCCTGGCACTGTCCATCCAGGCCAGCGAAGGCGGTGGCATCGCCGAAGCGCTCAGCGGCCTATCGAACACCATGCGGGAACGCATCAAGCTCCACGACAAGATCGGTGCCATGAGCGCCGAGGCGCGCTCCGGCGCGGCATTGCTGGCTGCGCTGCCGCTCGCCGGCGTGGCCATGAACTACGCAACCGATGCCCACAAGACTGCGCTGCTCTGGACCACCACCACGGGTCAGATTGCGCTTGTGGCGAACCTCGGCTGGCTGGTGATCGGCTTCTTCGTCATGAAGAAGATGCAGGATGTGAAGGTGTAGCATGCAGCCTGCTGTACTAGCGGTTCTCGTGAGTGTGCTTGCTGGCCTGTCGGTATTGGGCTTGGCGAGTCTCGTGACGCCATCGGCGAAGAGCCGGCGAATTAAGGGCTATGTGGAGCGCGCAGGCGCGGCGTCGGCGGCTGGAGAGGCCGCCGAGGGACTGACCTGGCGCGAGCGGCTGGCCGATATCGTGGTTGGCACGCTGAACCTGCGCAAATGGCTCGAGCTCGACACGATGCGCGAGAAGCTGCAGCGGGCGGGCAAGCGGGGAACCCGAGCGGAGACCATGTTCCTCATGGCGCGCTTCAGCACAGCTGTTTCGCTTGCCGTGATCGCGGCGTTCTACGCCTTCGTTTTGCATGTCCCCGATCTTCCGATGCCGGGCCCGCTTGGGATCGTGTTCTTCGCAGGCTACGTCGGGTTGAAGATCCCTGAGACGGTGCTTGACCGCGCCGCCCAGGCCCGGGCCGCGTCGATCAAGGGTGCGTGGCCCGATGCGCTCGACCTGATGCTGATCCTGGTTGAGGCGGGCAAGACCGTCGAGTTCGCCTTTCGGCGCGTGGTCATGGATATCGGCGGCCGGTCCCAACCGCTCGCCGAAGAGCTGACCATCACTCTTGCGGAGCTGACTTTCCTGCCGGAGCGGCGGCAGGCCTACGAAAACCTCGGAACGCGGACGGGGGTCTCTGAAGTCCGCAGTACCTGCATGGCTGTGATCCAGGCGGAGGAAAAGGGCACATCCCTCGGCTCGACGTTTCGAGCCCTCGCCGCCGATGGGCGCGCGGCGCGGATGGCGGCCGCCGAGAAGAAGGGCGCATCGATGGCGACCTACATGACCGTGCCCGTGATGGTCTTCTTCCTCCCCCCTCTCATCATCCTTTCGGTGATCCCCGCCCTCATCGATTTCATGAAGTGGAACTGAGCGATGAAACAGAAGCGTCAAGCATTTATGTCGCGTCTTCGCCAGGTTCTCGGGTCGGACCGCGGCAACGTCCTCGTCCTGGTCGGGCTGATTATCGCGGGCCTCATCGGGGTCGGCGGACTTGCCGTCGATTATGCGCGCGCCTCAGGCCTGTATCAGAAGCTGCAGCAGGCGACGGAAATCGCCGTTCGCGAAGCGGTGCGCGGCAAGTCGGACGCCGAGGTCAAGAACTTCGTCTACGGCCAGATGGACGCCTACATGAAGTCGCTGGGCTTTTCGTCGGCCCAGGCCAGCATCACCCTCAACCTCTCCCGGGGAGCTGATGGCGTCGTCAAGCTCACGGCCCAGACTGCGTACCAGAGCCTGTTCGGCGCCCTGTACTCCGTGGCGGGGTACACCATGGACGTGGGCGCTGCGGCAACCGCGCGGGCGCTCTGCACGCCCCCGGCGGCGCAGACGCAGTGGGTGTCCGGTTCGGGCACCTGCCCCGGCGGCCAGGTCGGAACGATCACGTTCCAGAAGGAGCAGACCCGGGCCGCCACGTGCGCCTCGGAGACCGCCACCCCGGTGTGGGGCTCCTGGACCGACACCGGCAAGCAGCAGAACGTGGTCAACACCTGCTACACGCCCTGCGTCGTGCCGGCAGACCAATACCAATGGGTGCCGTCGTCGGCTGCTTGCCCGGCGGGCTACAGCGGCACCAACACTTTCGAGGCGGAGCAGAAGCGCACGGCCTACTGCCCGAGCGCCAGCGGCACGCCTGTTTGGAACGCCTGGGTTACGACGGGCAACTGGCGGAATGGCAACTGGCAGTGCGTCCCCCCGGCGGCTCCGTGTGCCGCCCCCGCGGCGGAGAAACAGTGGGTTGATCGTTCGGCCGCATGTCCGTCTGGACAGACCGGCATGGCAATGTGGCAGGCGGAGCAGCAGCGGAGCGCCTATTGCCCGGCTTCGACGGGCAACTACCAGTGGAATGCCTGGACCGACACGGGCAGCGTCCGGAACCAGACCAACAATTGCGTCCAGAACCCCGGCGACGCGATCTGGACGGTGCCTGGCACTTATCAGTGGACCGTGCCGCCGGGCATCACGTCGATTTCGGCAGTCGCTATCGGCGGAGGCTCCGGCGGCGCCTGGACCTACAACAATGTCTCGTTCCAGTACAACGGCAGCCAAAGCTCCGTCACCGGTGGCAGCTTCACCTTGACCGCGAACGGCGGGACTAAGGTCAACGGCGGGTGTGGCGGCTCGAAGCAGGGGGGTGGTTGCGGAGGCGCTGGCTATGTCGCTCCGTCGCTGTTTGTTCAATACGTCGCCGCCGGCGGAGGTGGCGCCGGCGGGTATACTGGAGACGGCGGCAAGGGGGGCACTTCGCGGGCCAAAAATCAGGTTGCCTACGCGCCCAAGGCGGGGAGCGGCGGCGGCGGCGGCGGCGGCGATGCCGAGCTCACCAGCGCCTGCACTCCGGGCGTTACCAAGGTGGCCGGCTGTCAGGCCCAGGGCGGTGGCGGAGTGGGCCTCTACGGGCAGGGCCCCGATGGTGCGGCCGGTGGGCTGAATGGCGGCTCCGGAGGCGGGAACGGCCCCTGGTCCACTTATCAGGCGAACAGTGCAAACGGCGGCTCCTGGGGCGGTGGCGGCGGAACGGTCACGTTCGGCGCGCCGCAGCAGAGCGGGGGCGGTGGCGAGCTCAGCTGGGCGAACAACATCGCTGTCACGCCCGGCCAGGTCCTGACCGTCGTCGTGGGTGCCGGTGGCAACAATGCGCCGGTCCTGCAGGGCATCGTCTATCTCGGTATCGGCAAGGGTCAGGGCGGCGCTGTTCGCATCTTGTGGGGTGGCGGCCGCTCCTTCCCCAGCAACGCGTCGTGGTGAGGGAGGAATGCAGATGAAGCGCTTCATGGTCATTGCGATGGGCGCGGCGTCGCTCGCGCTGGCGGGATGTTCCTCGGTGCCCGGAGAGGAGGTCACGGCCCAGGCGTCGCCCGAATCTCCCGCGGGGATTATTGCGCGAGCGAAGCAGCTCGAGGCGGTGGGACAGCGAGAGCAGGCCGCGGCCGTGCTTCGCGTCGCCGTGGCGCGTGATCCTGGAAACCAGTCCCTCCGGGCGGCCTACGGCAAGAGCCTGATCGGGACGGGCGCGCTGGGCGATGCCGAGGAGGTGCTCGCCCGGGCTCACACGCCCGACAATCCCGACCCCTCGATCCTGGTGGCGCAGGGCGTTGTGGCCGCGCAGAAGGGCGACCAGGCGACGGCGCAGGCCTATTTCCGGCGGGCCCTCAACCTGCGTCCCGGAGATCCCGGCATCGAAGCGAACCTCGCTCTCAGCCTCGCCATGGGCGGCAGCAAGCAGGAGGCGGAGCAGATGGCGCGTTCTGCGGCTGGCAGCCCCGCGGCGGATGCTCGGGTGCGCCAGACGCTTGCAATGGTCCTCTCCCTGCAGGGCAAGGATGCGGAGGCCGAGGCGGTCTATCGCGAAGATCTGCCGCCGGACCAGGCCGCAAGCAACGTTTCGATGCTGAAGAAGATGCGCGCGCCGGCGAAGGGCCGCAGCGCCTGATCCAAAAACGACCGCGGGCGACGAACCGAAATTCGCCGCCCGGCCGGTTGGCTCCGTTCAGGGATAGAGCCAACGCATCAGTGTTTACCGAGAGTTGCAGAGCCGCATAGAGCCAGTTCGTGTCGGCTTATTGGGCCAGTTCGGTACCTCAGTGCCTGTGGCCGCCGATCAGGCCCGCTGGAAAGCAAAAAGGGCCGCATCGAGCGGCCCCTTTTCGTTGATGACCGGTGCTTGTCCCGTCAGGAATTGAGGCCTTCGGAGAGTTCAACGAGCTGGAAAGGGTTGGCGACGGCATCATGGATCGACAGGCGCTCCTCCACCACCTCGCCGTCGCCCTTGGCGACGAACAGGAGCGTGTCGCCCATCAAATAGAGGGTGCGGTCCGCGCGGTTCGGGTCCGCGCCCCATGACACGGACACGTCGAACCCGCCGTTGTCCACGCTATAGGTGGCGCCTCCACGCTCATAGGAGCCGTCCTCGCTTCCGAAGAGGTCCAGGGCGGCCACGATGCGCGGATCGATGCGCTGGCCCTGTAGCTGGGCGCGGAGCGTATTCACCATGCGCACGAGCTGCGCGTCTTCTTCGTCAAGATCCTCGACCGTCATCCTCGCCTCCCGCCAGCTTGATGGCCCGCAATATGCGCCCACTCGGCCTTTTGCGCCATCCGGCCGGCGCGCCTCAGAGACATGCACCGTTCGGGCTTTGCGTCAATAAGCGATTATAAACGACGATGAAGCGTGATAAGCTCGCGCCGCGCCATTCACCATGATCGAGAGGAAGTACAATGAATACGCGCCCGGGCAACCCGCGTCCCGACACCCCCGATGCACGTCGGAAGACCGATGGCCGCCCGCGCTCGCCGGCGGCAGCTGCGCCGCGCGGGCCGGAGGCGCAGGCGCGGCCGGCGGATGGCGCCGGAACCCGCCCGCAGACGGCGAAGAAGGCCTCCCAGCCCACCCGGAATGTGCCCGACCTCAACGTCCGGCAAGTCCCGAACATTGCGATCAGGGTAGAGGAGGTCCTGACCAGCAAGGACACGCTCACCGGGACTGAGGTCGCGAACACCGTCAAGGGCGTGGACATCTCCACTGGCCAGCAGCGTTACGTGACGCTGATGAGCTCCCTGCGTGCAGCGGAGATCCTGCCTGTGGCGCCTACCAGCAATGAATCGTTCGAGGAGCGGGAGGTTCGCCTCCACAACAGCTTCAACAACCGCCCCATGCTGGACCGATACAAGCCCGGCGCTGTCGTCGGCTTCGACTCCGTCTATGAGATCGAGGGCAAGCGGACGCTGTTCGCGAAATGGCCGTCCCAGGTTGCGGCGCCGGTCGCCTACGAGGAAGCCCGTGCCGGCATCATCCAGGTCGTGAACCTGATGAACAGCGGCCTTTTCCGCGCGTCCGTCATCCATCCGGACAAGGCTGTCGCGCTCAGCCCGGACTTCGGTCCGGAGATCGAGCAGATGTTCAATCCGATCGATCTCGAGAACAAGCTCGCCTCGCGCAAGATCATGATCGCGACCGAGGACAACGCCGGCCAGCAAAATCTCTACGCCCTGCCTCACCTAGTCTACCGGTCCGCGCAGGGGGGTGAGCTGGTTGATCCCGTTGGGGCTGCGGCTCGAGCGCTCTTCACCCTCGACGACACTGGCCGCGCCGATTTGAGCAGCATCGATCTCGGCATGGCCGCCCGGCGCATGATGCAGGCCTTCGTGTACGGGCAGCAGCATACGCGACAGTCCGGCATGGCCGCCGCGATCCTGGTGGGAGCACTGTCCGGACGCAGCGTTGAGGAGGCCGTGGGACGCTTCCAGTACCGGGACGAGATCCTGCCTGCCGATCTCGAGCAGGCGGCCGCCCTGGCGCACCAGATGCGAAACGGCGAGCTGCGAGCTGTTGTCGTGCCCGGCTCCACCTTTGGTGTCTTTCCGAGCGTCAAGGCACGCCTGCAGGACGGCAAGGCCGATATGGGCCTGCTCGATGACCAGAAGTGGTTCACCGGCGTCGTCGGCATCGCCACCGGCATTACCTCGCAGGAGCGCGGCTTCGCCACGCGGCCGGAGCCGCAGGTCAAGACGATCATGCCGGAAAACCCCCGGGTCCGGCACTACACCCCTTTCGGCAAGCCGCAGGGCTTGTCGGACGAGGCCGTGGCCGCGATCGCGATCGCGGCGGTGGCGGGCCGCGACCCGCAGTTTGCGGCGGAACGGCGCCAGGCGCCGGCCTCGCCGTCCAGCTCCATGGGGGCCTGAGCCATGTCCGCACGTCCTGAATCGGATCTTCCAGACGAGGTGGATGGAACCCTGCCGGCGGTGACGGATGGAACCTATCCCGGAAAGATCCATCCCGGCGCGCTGTGCGAGGCTCTGGGCGAGCTGGTGGAGCGGCTGAGCTTCATGCAGGCACCAGCCCTCGAGACCCATATCGAGGCCGTGCCGGCCAACGCCGACGAGGTCCGGGAGTTCTTGGCCAGCCTGGGGGCCGAGCTCGGCAGGTTCTTTGAGACGGTCCAGGCGGCCGTTGTCCAGCAGACCGAAGCGGCTGCGGCGTGGATCGAGCTCGATTCCCGCGAGCTCAACGAAGAAGTCACCTATGCCAGCACCGTCTCGACCGATGGTGGGATGAAGCAGCTTCTCGAAGGCCTCAACGGCGGCCTGGACGCGGTGGGCGAGGAGCTCGGCGCGGTGCGCAGTGAGGTCGCGGCCTATCTCGCCGATTACTACAGCCCCGAAACCGCCCCGGCCGCCGCGGCGCCGGCCCTTTGAGGTGAAGACCGATGGCAGCGATCTCATCCGTCCAGAGTGCGAAGTCGGAATTCACCGTCTCCCGGAGCCAGGTTGGCGGCAACTCGTGGACCTTCACGCCGGTAACGTCGGCTGCACGGCAGTGGGCCGTGGAGGCGACCGATTTCGGGTTGCCGGACGGAAAGGGGTCCTATTCCGTCCTGGATACCTTCGCGCCGCAGGAACTGCAGCGTCTGCACGACGAGGAGTTCGGCGTCCGCTTCGTGACGGACCACGGCCAAGATCTCATCTTGGAGGCTGCGCTTTGCATTTGGGAGGCGATGCTCGAGGCGAGGGGCGAAAACCCCGTTGAACGCGCGGCGAGGAAAGACAAGCCCGCGGAGGGAGCCGAATGGCAGGTCCAGCTGGACCAACTCTGGGAGCGGGTCGGCACAGGGCAGATGAGGTGCTACGCCGCCGACCTCGCCCCGGAGTTCCTGCACGTCTACGACGGCCTCGGGGGATCTGACACGCTCGAGGACCTGAACCTCATCCCCTATGATTGGGAATTCATCCCCGCGGTGCTCCCCCACGTCGAGTGGGAGAGTTATGGGCCCTCAATGAACATCCAGGGGGTCATCGCGGCGATGCGCGAGTTGCATACGCCGGCGCCCGACCTGGCGCCGCTGGCCGCCGGTCCGTCTGGTCCCTGAGCGACAACGGAGAGAGCCGCGATGGCCAAATTTACGGTTCGGTTCGGGGCATTGACCGACATGATCGCCAAGATCGAGGTTGATGCGCCCTCTGCCGAGGATGCCGTGCTCGTCGCACAGGGCCTCCTCGAGCCTGAAATGTTCGAGCTGCCAGACGGGGGTGCCGCGGCCCTGGTTGGCACCGAGCTTCCCATCAGTGTGGACGACGAGCACGACGACGAGATCCTTGCCTTCGACAATCCGGAGCCCAGCGATGCTGTCCGGGCCGTCGTCGAGGTGGTGCCCGGCTGGCCGCAGATGCTTGCGGATCTCGCCGAGCGGGAGGGATGGGCCCTGCAGGCCGGGGCAGCTGGAATTGCTGTCGTTGCGCTCGAGGGGGCGGGAGGGTTCACCGGCCCCTCGGCCGACGAGCAGGCCGCGGCCCATGTGGCGCGCTTTGCCGAGCTCGGGAGTGCGCTTCATGAGAAGGCACTCGAGGCAGGGCGCGTAGAGCTCGCCCTTTATGCCGCTGCGTCGCCGGCGCCGTAGCCCCGCCGCGGTCGCGGCTTTCATCCGGCTGGGAGGATCGAAACGATGATACGGTTGCCGCGCACTTCCGAGACGGCCACGGCCGCGCCCGTCGTTACGGCGGCCGATCGTGTCGCCAGGGCTTCGCTGAACCAGGCCGGCCGGCCGCCAAAGCTGCAGGCCCAGATGGCCGCCTTCGTGGACCAGCTGCGGGCAGGACCCAGCCTTGAAGAGGCAGGGGCACTGTGGAAGCTCGCGCTCGAGGGCCTGGCCGACAAGGCGGTCTCGACCCGCGTGAACTACGTGTCGCGCTACCGGACCGAGATCAAGGCCGCCCTTGGGGAGGACAGCATCTATCTGCCGGTCGCCGTTGCGCCGGACGAGTGGGTGCGCGAGGTGCAGGGCGCCCAGGTCGCGCGGGTCGCGACACTGGCCGAGTTGATGCCGGTGCCGCGCTGGCGTGAGATCGTCGAGCGCGCCCGCGACCTCCTGCAGTCGCCCGACCCGCTCGACGTGGGGATCGGGCTGATCGTCCTCACTGGCCGCAGGCCGTTGGAGGTGTTCTCGGTCGGGGATGTCCAGCGTGTCCAGCTCAACCAGGGCCCCGGCCGGGCATTCTCCCGCTGGGCCGTCATGTTCGCCGGCCAGGCCAAGACGCGCGGCGCCGAAGGCTCCCGCGCGGGCCAGGCCTTCATGATCCCGACGCTTGCGCCCGCCGGCGAGATCGTCGAGGCATTCGCCCGCCTGCGCCAGGCGGAGACGGCGGCCAGCGACCTCACGGTCGCCGCCGGCGACGTGCGCCGCATCCGGTGGGCGGACATGACGGCGGAGGATTTCAAGCGGGCCTTCTCCGATCGCGGGCTGCTGCGGCAGCAGATGCCCACGCATTTCGCCGATCTCATGCCCGAAGGTGCGGGCACGACGGCTCACACCTTTCGAGCCCTCTATGCAGAGCTCGCCTTCGAGCACTTTGCGAAGGGGCGCTTCACCAAGAACAGCTTCTTCGCCGCCGTCCTGGGCCACACCGCCAAGGATCTGGAGACCTCTTTCGCCTACATGAAATTCGCCGTGCCAGAGCACCCAGGCGACGGGGATATGGCCCTCGACACCGCGACCACCCGGCGGGACGTGCTCCGCAAGAGGATCTTCGATCGCCTGGAGGAGGTCGGTCTCCTCGAGATTGGCGACGTGCATGGCGAGGGCGACGATCCGGCGGTCTCCTCGGCCTGGAGCAAAGAGCTTCTGGCCGTCACGGAGGCCCCCTCGTTGGAACCGGAGGAGCCTGGCATTGCCGCTTCTCATCTGGACTATGGCGGAGGGCCTGGCCTCGGATGAAGTTGAGATCTGAATGGCTGCAGAGGGGTGAGCGGTGGGCCAGGATGTGACCCTGACCGTGAACGCCTGGGATGGACCTTTGCCCACGATCGGGATGTACCTGATGGCGGCTCGCGGTCGCACGGCCTATGAAATCCTCGAGTTCCGTCCCGCGCGGCCGGGCGCTCGAATGGTCGGGCGGTTCCGCTGCCGGCGGGTGGAGCGGACAGAAGTGCCGGAAGGCGCTACGGTGATAGGATGGCAGTGGGCTCAACGATAAGAAGCGGTGAAGCCGCGCGGGACTGGCCTCCGGGCGGTTCCGACCGAAGGGAGGCATTCTCCACATGAGCGATCGCAATCAGACGTTCGACTTCCCAGGGATGCGGCCGGCCCTGGTCACGGGCTGGGCCGCGCAGGAGCTCACCAAGTTTCTCGTTGCGGTCGTCGCCGTCCTCAGCCTTTGGCTGCTCGAGGTCCCGCTTCTGACCCTCGTCGATCACCTCGTGTCCGTCGCCAGCCATTCCGGTCTTCGGTTCGACGCTGCCGCGGCGGTGTCTGTGGCGACGTGGCTTGCGACCGCACTCGTGCTGGTGGTGGTGGAGGCGATGCGGTGGGCCGTGGGCACCCGTCCCGTGTCTCCGATGACGGTCCTGCTGGTGGGGCTGGTCTGCGCCTACGTGGTCAGCTGGGTGTTGATGTGGGCCACAAGCTGACGCCCTTGGAGCATCGCTGAAACGAAAAGGGCCGCCCCTGGGCGGCCCTTTTGTTGTTCTGGCACGGCTCTGCGGATCAGGCCGCGACGGGGCGGCTCTCGATGATCGCCAGGAGGAGATCGTCGTTCGAGGTGTGGGAGCCGGGCAGACGGCCGATGTTGCCGTTGTACTCGCGTCCCTCAACGCCCGTGTCACGGATCTGCAGGGAGAGGTAGATGTTGCCATTCTCCCGGTTCTTGCGCTCCCAGATCGCGCCGATCTCGATTGGCGTACCCTTGGGCGACCGCCCGAAAACCCGGTAGAGCGGGCGATTGGAATTGCGCGCGTCAGGGTCAATGTGGGCCTCGAACTGGAAGTCGCACCAGTGGGTGGCAATCCAGCCGGAGGCGTGCTCGCGCTTGTCGTCAAATTCGATGGTATTGACCTTCTGCTCCGCCATGTGTGCTCCTATCCCTATGATGAACAATGATGAGCGGCGATAAGCCGACCCAAACCAATACTAATCGTCGCTTTGGCGGTGGCAAGGGGCGCTATTCGGCGGCCGGGTCAGGCGCTCCCGGCTCTGGCGGCTGGGCGCGCTGCTGCTCGGCCGCCACCTCGCGAAACACGTCAGCAGTGATGCTCCATGCCGCCTGGGCATAGGAAGATCGCGCGTTTGCAGCACGTTGGTCGAACCGGTCCGCCGCTTGGAGAAAAGGCGTCGCGCTGGATTTCATCGTTGGACCCTTCAAAAAGGACGCGGTGAACAGGCCGTCCGCCGAGCGCCGTCACAGCCGAATATGGCCGTGCGACAAGCCGCGATCAATGATGATAAGCTATGCTGAGCGGACTTGACCGGAGATTTCGCCATGCGTTGGTCTGAGGAGCAGAGTGCCATCATCAAATCGCAGGACGAGCGCCTGGTGGTGGAAGCCAGGGCCGGCACCGGGAAGACGACCACGATGGTCGGCTACACCCGGGCGAGGGAGCGCATGAAGTATGGCTACCTCGTCTTCAACAAGGCCAACCGAGAAGACGCCCTGGAGCGCTTTCCGGAGAATGTCACGCCCTTGACCGGCCATGGTCTCGCATACAGGGCTGTCGGGTACCGCTATCGAGGGAAAGTCGGCGATCCCAAGGCCGTCGATATATCCGAGGCCTTCGGCGTCAGCTTCCAGGAGGCAGGCAAAGCTCTGGACCTGCTGAAGCGGTTCTTCAACTCGGACGAAGACAGCCTCGAGGCTGTCGCGGGCGCCTCCGAAGCGTTGCCGCTGGCGCAAGAGGTCTGGGCCGGGATGAGCAATCCCCGGAACAGAGACATTCTGATGCCCCATGACGGGTATCTGAAAATCTTCGCCCTGGAGCGGCGGCCGGTGCCGTTTGACGGGCTGATATTCGACGAGGCCCAGGACGTAAACCCGGTCACTCTCGGCATTCTCATGCGGCAGCAGAAGCCGCTGGTCGTTGTCGGAGATCCTTTTCAATCCATCTACAGCTTCAGGGGCGCGGTCAACGCCCTGCAGCAGTTCGATGGCGCGCGCCATTATCTGACGAAGAGCTACCGCTTCGGTCCGGAGGTCGCTGCAGCGGCAAACGCGGTCCTGCGGCAGTTGGGCGAGCAAAAGCTCCTGGAGGGCTGTGGGGCGTCGTCTACCGTGCAGCATGGGGCGTCGCCGGGCGGCGCCTATACGTTCCTCGCGCGCACCAACGCCGGCGTCATCCAGAAGGCGATCAACTCGCCGGGAAAGAAGCTCCACTTTGTGGGCAAGGGGGGCCTCGAGAACTATCGGATGGAACGCATCCTCGATGTCCATCGGCTCTATGCGCACACCGGCGGCGAAATCCGCGATTCCGAGATCCGGAAGCTCAAGAGCTTCGACCGGGTGGTGGCGTATGCCGAGCAGATCAACGATCCGGAGCTCAAGGCGATCATCAAACTCGTTCAAAACGAGGATGTGGTCCTTCCCCAGCGGCTGGCGGAGCTGTCGTTGCGGTCGGGACCGGCCGAGGAGGCAGATCTCGTCCTCACCACCTTGCATCGCTCGAAGGGGCTCGAGTGGGACACCGTCGAGCTCGGTGAGTGCTTCGATTGGGAGGAGTTTGCGAAAGCGCGCAGCGCCGGCAAGGTCGATGAGTACCGAGAGGAGCTGAATCTGCTGTACGTCGGCGCCACGCGGGCCCGAAAGGAACTGAACATCAACAAGACCCTGCAGGCAGCGCTCAGGGAGGCGGCCGCGGCGCCATCGGCGGCCGCTGAGAAGGTCATTCGTGTGTCCACGGCCCCGCGTGTGGAGGTGCGTCAGGTGGAGGACTGCCGCTTCCTCGGCGACATGCAGGGTGATTACGACGATGACGGGCCGCAGCCGCCCGAGGCGGTGATGGAGCCGCTTCGCCAAGTTCTCTGCGATCGCTCGTGCTTCATCGTCGAGCAGAACGGCAAGTTTGGCGTGCTGGTCGAGGAGATTGTCGAAGATGCCCAGACCGGGGGCGCGCGGGGCCTTGCCGCGCCGGTCGGGAAAATGGCCGGGTCCCATCCCGCCGCACAAGTGTGGCTCACGTCCGGCCCGCACATCGAGGCGGGATGCACCGCCGTGCGAGCCTTCATTCCGGCCGAGGCCGTGAACGCAGGCCGCATCCAGGGGCTGGCGGTCGCAATGGCCGCGCTCACCGGCCGCGATAGCCGTGCGAAGCAGGCGACCGCCGAGGCCATGTCGATGTGAAGCTGAACGCCCTTGCGCGAGGCACGGGCGGGCTTCGGCCGGTCAGGCATCCTTGCGGGGCCTCAGACATGAGAAAGGCCGCCAGGGGCGGCCTTTCGCGTTTCTGGGCCTATCTGGATGCAAGGGCTACTGGTTGGAGATCTTGTCGCCAGGTTTGCAGATGGGGGCGGTCGCCATGAAATGTACGGCGTCCTTCCAGCCGCATTCTGCGAGATAGGCCATGCCATGCGCTTCCAGATACTGGCGCTCGGTGTAGCCCCCGAAGCTCGCACGATCCGCACATGCCTCGTGGAGGCACTTGGTCTTGCGGCTCACAATCCGGGCCATGAGGACAGGCTCGCCATCCTGAATAATGCGGTTGCAGCCGCGACAGCGGTGATGGTGCGCCCGCCGGGATGCCGAGTAGATCATGGTCCAGTAGGGAGCAGGCATCTTCATGGCCGGTCCTTCACTTGGCGCGCTCAGGCCGCGGCCTGTTCAAGATGACCATCTGCCTCGCCGACCTGGCTTTCGATCTCGTCTAGGGCGGACATGGCTTCGTCGAAGGAGGAAACTGCGGCCTCGGCCGCTTGCCCCTTCTCTCCGTCCTGGAAGCTCTGAGGCATGTTGTCGTAGTATTCCTGTTCCTCATCGCGCAGCGCTTCGATGTCACTGCGCAATTCCTCGGCCGCCAGCTTGAGCCCGTCCAACCGCTTGCGAAAGTGCTCGATAGCTTTTCGGCGCTGCTTGTTCATGGTTGAGGTCTCTCGCCTCAGTTGGGCGTGATGGACGCGACTTCTCGCCCGTCGATGGTGATGGTGAGACCGGCTTCCTCACAGAGGGTGTGCGCAAGGTCTATGGCGTACCGTGGCTCGACCAAGTAGTTGCCGAATTGATCGAGGCTGGCTTCCTCATCGAAGTGCTCGGCGGCCCAATCGGCAGCTTCATCGGTACGGGGCTCGAACAACCAGAAGGAGCCGGCGTTGGTGAGATTCCAGTCGATCATCTCGGGCATGATCGACCCCTCAGCAGGACGCGCCGGCAAGCGGCACATAGGCTCGCTGGCTGCGATCCCAGATCATCCCGGCAGGCGAACCAATCTTCGCGATCAGATCTCGGGACAGGGCGAAGGTCTGGCCGCAGGCGTTTCGGATCGTGACGCAGCCGGTGGTGGCGCTGTCATCCGCCACCACGTGGTGGATGTTGAAGGCAGGGTCGCTGGGAGCGAACGGCTTGTCGGGGCCTGTCGCGTACCACCAGCCGAGATAGTTCGGGTCCATCGTGTTGGTCCTCAGTTGGAAACGCGGCGCGGATTTCGCACGGCGGTGAGAAAGTCGGCGCCCATGCCGCCGAGTGCTTCTTCGTCAAACTCGCCGTTCGACCAGGTGTCGAGATCGTGCCCGTTGCAGGCGCGGAGCACAGCGGCGGCGGCTTCCGCCTCTTCGCGGGTGATGTAGCGGGGCTCTTTCAGGAGGGCCGCAGCGGTCTTGGTGAAGTCGGACATGGGCGTCCCTCAGCTGGATTTGTGCAATAGGGCAGCGAGGCGTGCCGCGCCCTGGTCGGTCAGGATGCACAGGAGCTTCCCGCCGTCCGGACTCAGCCGGACCATCTCCTTGCCTGCCAGTGCCTTGGCGCTGCGGCCGTCAATGCCGGTGCCCGCCGCGCCCGTGACAACAGGAAGGGTGCCTCCAGCGGCACGGATCGCGGAGAGGTGGCGCAGCTCCCGTTGTTCCGTGACGTTCAGACGAGGGTTCGCCATTTGATCGTCCCTCAGTTGGAATTCACAGGCACGAGGCGTAATCGACCGAGCGAAGCACCTCGTAGTGGACCTGGAAAATCATCGGCTGGTCCCTCAGTTGGTAGTGGCTACCTGCGGCCAAGCCCGACAGCGGTGCGCGTCGAGCTGCCGGCGGTTGTTGTATTTTCAGGAACGGCCGTTCTCAGTCGGCAGCACTGCCAATATTTCATTCCAGCCCACGACAAAATCAGACCAGCCGTGGGCGCGGACAGTGGGGCAGCCATTGGGCCAAAACCCGGTGACGACGCGGGTCATCTTCTTGTAGCTGTCGCGTGTCGCAGCCTTGAATGTGATGCGGTCGCCAATGTTGAGATTTACACGTTGCATATTCTGACTCCGGGCCACGAAGGCTTCCGCCGCTATTTCACGGGTGGGAAATCCGTCCCTCAGTTGGAACCCGAAAAATGAGCCGCGCGGCCCGCTGCGCGGCGGTTGTCGGTGATCTCCAGCCCTGCTTCCGCCGCGATCCGCCGCGTGATCGCCTCGACCTGTGGCATCAGATCAGCAGAGAAAAGCACCCCACCTATCCAGAGACGGGCAACGTCATAGGTGCTGCCATCCTGCCGCTCGTCGGTGGCGAAGCTAATTTTATCAGCCATTTCCGGCAGTGTGCTCATGGTGCCTCCGGGAAGATCATCGTTGATTGCCATGGTCTTCGTACCTCCCTCAGTTGGAGGCTGGAATGGAAGCCGCGAAAGCTTCCGCCGCTTTTTCGCGGGTGGGAAAGCCGTCCAGCGCCTTGAGCGACGGTGCGTTGAAGATGATGAACCACTCGCCCGTCACAATGGCACTATCGACAATTCCGCCGAACAGTGGGTCAGGGTTGCTTAACATGCCCCCGGAATAGCTCTCGGTCCATTTCCCGTGACCAAGCGAATTGAGGGTGGAAACTGCGCTATCGGTCATTGGTCACGTCCCTTTGTTGTCCAACAAATCATTCCAAAAAAAGAATTGGCCGTCAATCGGCATTCCACCAATTCGTTCCAAAAAATGTTTCAGGCCCGACTTTCTCGTGTTAAATTGGAGATATGAGACAGCAAAAGCCTGCCATATACGGCTACGCCAGGGTGTCCACGGACGATCAGCGTCTTGATCTGCAAATGGATGCGCTGACGCGGTACGGCGTTGAAAGGGACCGAATTTTTACCGATGAGGCTTTGAGCGGAGCAACCATGAAGCGCCGCCCCGGCCTGACGGCGGCGTTCAAAGCACTAAGGCCTGGCTCAAAGCTGGTGGTTTGGAAAATCGACCGTCTTGGCCGGAATTTGTCCGAACTGATCCAGACCGCAGACCTGGTGCGAGCGAAGGGTGCGGAGCTGATTTCGCTGACGGAGCAGATCGATACATCGAGCGCCATCGGCAAGGCGATGTACCATCTGATTGGAGTATTCGCCCAGCTCGAGCGCGACATGATCGTGGAACGCACTAAGGCGGGCATTGCGGCGGCAAAAGAGAGAGGCAAAATGCCGGGCCGCCGCTCGACACTGCCGCCCGAGAAGCGAGCGATGGTGATCGATCACATGCGCAAAGGGTTCACATTTACCAAGATCGCGCCGCTGGTCGGCGTCAGTAAGTCAACTCTTTACAATAACGGGGACGATCTCCGAGCTGAATTGGCAGCCCTTGAGGCTAAAGAGATCGGCGAGAGCTGAATGAGGAGTGCTTAATGTCCGAGGTTGTCGCGAAGGCCGCCGTGCAGGCGTTGCGCTGGATTGTAGAGAACGAGCATCATGAGGGCTTCGTCCGTGGACCTCATGATGCTGCCACGGCGCTCGTCTTGGTGGGCGCTGCGCATCGCCTGGTCATCCCCTCCGGCATGACCGAGGGCTTGATGCAGCCGGCGGACTTCGACGCCACCCGCCGGATGTTCGAGCCGACCCTAGCTGGCAAAGAGCTGCTGGCTGCTTCCAACTGAGGAGGGAAAGGCGGTGATTACGCAGGACATGCTGGAGGAGTTCGAGCGGCTGGTGCCCCGGAACGAGGACGGCTTATTCTTCATGCCGATGGCGCCAGACGAGCCCTGCTTTGTCGCGCCGAGCGACGACGAGGACCGGCCTCCGCTCGGGCATGTTTTGTCTATGGAGATCGTAGAAGGGAAGCCGACAGGCCGCTCGGCGATCGTCACCTTGCGAGCCTTTTACGACGGCATCGCGGTCGCGAAGGGGGGCTGTGGCCTAATGCACATGGCTGACTTCGAGAGCCTCGTCCGAGCTGTCGTGAACGGCGACCTCCAGCCTACCTACCCCAACTGAGGAGCAAACCGTGTGGACGCAGGAGCAGAAGGACATCGCGTGGTCCTACGAAGGAACCTGCGAGAGCATCGCCGTTATCGCCCGGCGGCTGGACCTCACGGAGGAGCAGGCCGAAGACCTGATGCTCGACACGAACCTGGAACAGTGCGGCGAATGCGGCTGGTGGTGTGAGTGCGGCGAGTTGCTGGACGAAGCGAACCAGCCTGCGCCTTGTATGAGCTGCAGAGGCATCCATTAAGGAGGGACGGACAGATGTCAGAGTACCAATACTTCACCGCTGAGGAGATGTTCGCGGCGCAGCTGGCGGCGGCGGACGAAGGGAAGTGCCTGTTTTTCGAAACCGAGGACTGTGCCGAGCTGCGTAAGCGCGTGGAGGCGGCGGGCTGCCTCGTCATGCCGTGGCATATCTTCGAGCGCATTGGGGTGGCCCCTGCCATCCGTGACCGCGCGGCGGATGCGGCGGCTCGGCTCGACTTGCCTGCGCCGTGGGTGGTGTTCGATCCCTCCGATGAGGATGCCGGCTTGCTCCTGGTTGGCGATGATTTCGAGGATCTCTGCGAGAGGGCCATTTCCATCTGAGGAGCGGTTTGATGGTGACGCAAGACATGCTGGACGCCTATGGCGCGATCCGGGCGGGGCTTGGGCGGGGATGGGCCTGGCTGTTCGCCGGCGGCCTTCTCGCGGGCGCCGCGGGGCTGGCCCTCACCCTGGTGCTCGCGCTCATCCAGATGGCTTCCAGCTGAGGAGCGGATCTTGAGCTAAGAGCCGGTCCAACAACCGCACGAAGGAGGAAGAGTGATGTACGAGGCATTCGATGCTTTCCTCGCAGTCGATACATGGCATACCGGCCATCCCAGCGACGGCGAGCGATTTTATAAAGTGCTGCATGAAGTTGTGCAGAAGCCGGGGTTTAATCCGGACCAAATGGGCCAGCACATGCGCGAGAAATTGGGCGTGTCGATGGATGATGAGGATCATCCATTTAATAGCGCCATCGATCGGTACGTGGCAGCTGCATGGGCTGTGAAGGAATACTTGCAAGCGAACAGCCTTTGATTTCCGGAGCGGCTGCGCTGCGCCTGGTGGTGGTGGGTAGGCGAGTTGATCGGGGACGACGGCCGGCCGGCGACCTGCGAGAGCTGTCGTTGAATGTCTGGGGCCCGCCGGCACGGGTTCCAACTGAGGAGTGGAATTTGACGATCCCTAACATGCCATCAGCGGAAGAGACGGTCGGCTGGTCCGAGACCGCTGGGAGCGATGATCGCCAGGCAGAGTGGCGGAAGGGCGACGTGAGCGTCATCTACTCTGCTACTGGCTGGTCGGCCGACGGTTACAAGCATGCGCCCACCACCCGGCCGTTCGCGGCTCGTACCGTGGAGCATGGTATCGTTCGCTCGCCAGGAGGACGCGTGCGCGTCTTCAGCAGCTTCACCGGCGCCGCCAAGGCGGCTGAGGCCGCAGCGCGAGGCGAGATCCCTGATGAGCCGGTGGTGGATCAAAAGGCCTTGCTGTCATTGGCGCGGGTCGTGAGCAAGTGCGACCCACGTTATGTCACCCTCGCCGCGATTCGTCGCCAAGGGCTTGACGCGGACTTCGCCCGCGCTCGACGGGCCGGTCTGCTCGTGAGCGCCGGCTTCGAAACGTCGGGGGCTGCCGACGATTGGCTTAACACCGACGAGGGCCGGCGCGCGGTGTCTGCTGCGCAGGCCGGCGCCTCCAACAGAGGAGCGGGTCATGAGCGAGGTTGAGGGGCGCCTGTACCTGTCGGTGTCGCGGGAGGAGTTGGATCTCCTGCTCCGGGGCGTGGCCATGGCGGCCGCCACCGGCGCCGGGTCGGAGCTGGTGGCGCTGGGCAACGTGCTCGAAGCTCGGGCAGTCGCTGGAAAGGAGGTGGTGCAGGTCCTGAAAGGCGCCGTGCATGCCTTCCGGAGCTATCAGACCGGGACGAATGCGGCGACGGAACTCGCCGAGGGAATGGCGGACCGGTGCGGCGCCCTCCTGCTACGCCTGGCGGGCCGTGGAGATCCGTTGGCACTTGAGGCGGCTGCAGATCCTTTCCTGGGCCTGCAGGCGCTGCGCCAGGCGATGGATAAGGCCGGTTTCATCAAGCCGAAGGCTTCCAACTGAGGAGGACGGATGTCCAACGCAAAGGGAAGCCGTGACCCTGGCTTTTTCGGCCAGATCAAGGGCTCGGTGCTCTACACACCAGTCCCCTATGGGCAGCGGGAGGTACCGCTGTCGCCACAGGGCGTTTGCGACTTTGAAGCAAATCCTGCGGAGTTTGTCGCCGGACTGTTCGGGGCGAGCGTCCAAGACTACTTGGCGTGGCGAGATGAGACAAAGTTCGAGTGGGTAGAATGCTCCGCCATTCTTGATGACGGCCGAAAATGCCGCGGGGTTATCGCCGGCTCCGGGCAGCCATCTCTCCCGGGCTATTTGGCACTTCGGGATAGCTACTGCCGCGCGCACGGCGGCAGCGACGCAAAGACGAACAAGGCGCTTGTCGAGGATGCTTCGCGGCGTTGGCCGCATGGGTCCACATAGGGAGTGGGGGATGGCGTCAGCCCTGTCACCCGTCTTCGGGTTCGCGAGTGCATTGTCTGCTTTCGTGGCAGCATTCTATTGGTTCCGAGCGTCGGCAGTGCCGATCGGCCCGAGCTGGGCTGTCGGAGATCTCCCAAGTGGCCTGTCCGAGCCGGTCGATCAAAACCAGGCGTCGAACGGCTGGATTGTGGGGGTGGTCTCGGCCCTGCAGGACAGCGGGAAGCTGAATAGGCAGGGTGCGCTCTGGAGCGGCATCGCAGCTATAACCGGTGGGCTTTCGATTCTGGCTAATTCACTAGGCTGATCCGCCATCCTGCACGCCCTGGTGCTCGGCGCAGACCGGGCGGCAGGGGAGGCGTCCAGTTGATAGGAGGCGAAGGCGGTCGCGGCCGCCAAGGGCGGCAGGCGGTCTCTTATGGGGAGCTGTCCCCTAAGGCGTCTGCCAAATCGGCCTGCAAGTCCTCGAGCTCATCGCTGTCGGCATCTCCCGCCGGGAGTTTGCCGATGGCCTCCAGCCGCTCGCGAATGCGCTCTCGGGCCTGGTCCAGGCGCCGGCGGGTAGGCCGAACGGCGGCGGCGCTGGGTTCCTCATCCTCCTCCATGAGGAAGTAGTCCATGTAGGCGTGGGCAGTCTCAAGCCCCTTCCCGCCTTCATTGGAGTGTCCCAGGATGGCGCAGATGTAGCTCGGCATGGAAACTTGGCGCGAGCAGAACTGCTGATAGGCCACCGTGACGTAAAGGCTGCGGAATGAGTAGGGGGTCAGAGGTTCAGTCTCCGGCCACAGGTCGTCGAATGCCTCAGTGACGGCCTCGCGCAGTGACATCCGAAGCGCACGGCCGAATTCTTCAGCCGTCATCTTGTCCCAGCGGATGGTCTTGTAGACGGCGTCACCGGTCCGGGAGCTGACGGAAAGCCTCGTCTGCGCCTTCGGGTGCTTCCTCAGGCGCTCGTAGGCCTCCACGATCTGGCGCGCCGGCGCCAACACCGGAATGTGGTAGGCCTGGCCGTATCGCGTCCCTTCCTTCGCGCGGGTCTTCGCCTGTCCAGCGAAGAGCACCTGCCACTTCTCGAACGCTCCGGGCACGCCGTTTGGTAGGGGGCTGCGCTCGAACAGGCCTGACGTGAAGATCTCCACGGGTCGGCGGCCGGTGAGGACGATCAGGCCGATGCCGATTGCAAGTGGATCGTCCGCCTTCAGCAGCGACGTTGCGCGAGCGAGGATCTTCCGCCAGTGGCGGATGCCAACCAAGTTGCGGTGCTCGTCAAGAATTCCCGCGTTACGGGCAGAGGTGACGGTGTTTACAAGGTCAGTAGGGGAGACGACGACCTTTAGGAAATCGCTGTCATCGCCATAGACATTGCGAATATCAGCCCTGTATTTGGCGATGTAGTTGAGTTGCGTAGAATGCGCCAAATGAGTATGAAGGGCCAGTTCTTTCGCCCAGAGGTCAATAACCTCTTGCTCGCTTTCCACATCTCGCAGTCGCTGGGTAAAGGCCGCGATCGTCTCCTGGAGCCGAGGGCGCCGGCCGGCAGCATTCAACGTCGCCCTGGAGACCTTGGCGGCCGCCGGCGTCGTATCGGGTGCTGGTCCGGGCGCGAAGCTCTGCTCAACGGCAGCCGGTCGCGCGGGCTGGCGCGCGGGCGGTGCTGATCCAATCGAGGGCTCCGCAGCAATCTCCTTGCTGTCCGTCTCACCTTCCTCGCGGGCCTCTGGCAGACGAACGAAGACCAACTCTTCGAGTGTCGGGTGCTCCTCGCCAAGGACTTCGCGCGCAGCCTTGCGGTACAGGTAGATTGTTTGCTTGGCGCTGTTGCCGCTGTAGTACGCCAGAACGGCGTCACGAGCCTCTGCAAGGATCTCTCGCAACGCGGCGTCGGATTTTTTCGCCTCTCCAAGGTCGGTCTTGAATTTTTCAATAGCCCGGCGCAGGGAAGGTGGGCGGGACATGAGGGCATTTCCCCTTAATGATTGCGGATAAAATTTACCGGGTATGGGCCGTCCGGTCAATAGTATTGACCGGCCCACGCGGTTAAAATTGACCATAAGGGGGCGATGCCAGACGGCAAGCCGCGAATGCCTGCTCCGTCGTCGGGATGGAGCAACTGGTGGGGAAGTCCTATGAGCATTTGGAGCATAATTGCTTGGGGCATTTTGGGTGGTGCGTTCATCGGCATTGTCGCAAGCCTGCTGATGAAGCGTGAGTTTTGGCCGTGGTTCGGAGCCGGCTTTCTCGCCTGGCCCATCGCGGCGATCGTGTTGATTGTATCGGCGTTGGTTAAGCCACGAGAAGGGGCAAAGACCTATGCGGGAATCGGCGCGATCGTCGGCGTTGTGTTTTTGGGGGTTGGAGCTGGGTACTACTTGAGCTTGCCCGACTTCCACGAGGACGACATCGCCTCGGTGAAGGAGCAGATTCGCAGCGAGTATCTCAAAGAAAAGGGCGTCACGAAGGTGGACGTGACGATGGTGAAACTGGAAGCGAAAAAATTAGGTGGGTTTGCTGTTGTCGAAAAGCTCGGGCAGAAGTTGACCGTCACTTGCGAAGCGAACTTGGACGCTAACGGCCAAAATTTCATTTGGCGTTGCCAATAGACCGGGGGCGGCGGATGCCGCGCTCGGCCTCCTCTTGGGGCGGGCCGCCGCCGCTCCCTGTATAGGTCCTTCTCGGCATCCACGATTGAGCGCACATCGGTCAGTCGCGGGCACGAAGTGGGGTGGCGGCGCGGAGGAACATCGGCAGGTGCGCCGGCGCGACTTATAGAGCCTGGGCGCGCCCGTGCGCTGGTACTATTCAATGAACACGTCGAGACAGTGTGGAACGCGTGTGCTATGCTTGAGCATGACATATCGCGGGTGTCCTCCGCGGCGTATGCGCGGACGCGAAGACATTGCAGGAAACAGGTCTGGACGTGAGCGGCCCTGATTCATAAACACGTGAATGTCGAGGGGGGGACTGCCATGCGTTGTTGGTTAGTCGCGGTATCTACATTTTTACTTGTTGCAAGCAGCCACATCTCCTCATCTGTGGCCGATGAGGCCGACGTGCAAAAATCATACTGCAAAATTATGGCGGTGGTGGCGGAGTGGGATCGCAATGCAAAATATCAAGTGAACACCACGACGATGACAAGCAAATCTGAGCTGTCGTTCTGTCTTAGGGGTGTGAAATGCACCGTGCCTGAGAGCGTGAATTTAGCGGTAAATTTGGATCAGATACGATGTTCAAGTTTGACGGATGCCGAGAAGAAGATCGCGTTAGAACGGAGCGCAATGCATTTTCAATTTATAAGGTCACATTACATTGGACTGTTCGATCCAAAAATGATTCCAATTGAGGAAGGTGACGTATGGACGATGGGACGTGGTTCAATATACTCGCTCCAAGTCCCATACTTACAGGATCGAATGCCCTTCACCAGAAGGTACGCTGAATGGCAGGCTTGGAAAAAAAGCAATGCAGCTCTTTGGGAAGTGCAGGATCGCAAAAGAGCTGAAAATGAGCTGGTGACTTCGTACTGCCAGAAGGCTAGTTCGTTCATCTGGGAGTTCAAAGCATATCTATCCACTCGCGCATTGCAAATGTGTATTAGGGCTTTTAATTGCGAAGCAATTTGGAGAGATTATTGGTTCGTGGCAAGCTGCCCGTGGATAAAAAACGAGCAATTGCTCGAGGCATTTAGAACGCGAACCGCGGAGCTCGATGCCGCATTGAGGTACCGGGCGACAATTGAAGTCGAAGACTATGATGGTGGTGTTATGATTGAAGGGGATATATTGCCGCAAAAAATTGCGGCAAAGGTAGATTTTAACCCGCTAGTCAAATCGCCAACCTTAATGGAAATAGTTGATGGAGTGGCGGCGCGCAAAAGGGCGCGACTCCAGAGCCGGGCTCAAAGCCCGACTCCGACAGGGCGGCAGCCTGTTCCTGGCACTACAGCGGGCCCAACGAGCATTTGCTTTAACCTTTGGTATCACCCTGGGCCTGGATTGGCCCCGTCAACAAGTTTCAGATACTGTGGATCAAGTGCTGAGAGCTCGTGTGAGCTAGAACGCAAAAAGCGTAATGAGGGATCTAGGTATGGTTTGTATTCGTGTATTGTTGAATAACCGGGCCGGGCGGGAGCTATACGATCTCCTCGAGCATCGTTGAGCTCAATCGG
>NZ_JBAFUS010000010.1:0-77244 GCF_043193615.1 Xanthobacter aminoxidans
TGCCCTGTCGGGCAAATTCTGCCTCGCCGAAGCGAGAGCCTCACACCCTTGGGAGGGTCCAGAGAACACCTTTCCGTCCGGCTTTTGACCGGCTGCCACTACGGACAGTGGAGAGGAGAGCTCCGGGGAAGCGCCGTCCCGCCATGCGGCGGCGCCCCGTCAGTGATGTGGCTTATAAGGGTGCCCCTCAGACCTGTCAACACCCTTGTTTTTGAGCCCGATCGGATCTGTTGCCGGCTGTGGAAAACTCAGCGCATCCTGCGTCGATTGGGAGGAAAAAAGCTAGAAAATTCAAATTTCTAAGATCATCCACATGGGCACTGGCGCCCAGTCCCTCCCCCGCCGGCTACCCCTTAGGACCGCCGGAGCCGCCTCAAATTCCTTCGCCGAGATCGACGAATTCGGCGATCAGACGCGCATCTGGACGCTGGCGCCGGCTCGCGGGACGGGCCAGTTCCTCGACGAGCTGATGCACCTGCACCGAGATTTCGGGAACCGCCGTCACCTCCCAGAAGGCCGGACGCGACAAGGGGCCGAGCGCGTGCAGCCATGTGGAGGCGTGTCCGTAGCGATCGAGCAGCGCGGTCCCACGGGTCTCAAGGCCCAGCCCCAATGGGTCCGGCCGTATGCGGCCCGTCTCCCGCAGCCCGTCGAATGGTGGAACGGCGAGCCCGTCGAAGTCCGAGCGCGGGCCGGTGCAATTCACCACCCGCGCCACTTCCAGCGAGAGCGCACGGCCCGAATGGCGCCGGCGGAGCGTCGCAGCAACGCCGCCGGGCACAAGGTCGAGGCTGGCGATGCGGCCCGCGATGACCGTGAGTTGCCCGGATTGGACGAGCGCCCCGAAGGTTTCGGCGATGCGCGGCGCCATCCGGTGGCGGTGGATGTCCCACCAGGTGCGCCCGTGACGCAGGAACTGCGCACGGGCTTTCTGCGGCCAGCCGGCCCAGACCGCGGCCAGGGCCGGGCGTGCGGCATCCATCACCCGCTGCCACGGCACCCCGCGCGCGGCAGCCTGCCGGACCTCCGCGCGGATGAGGCGGAGCGCCTGTATCGGGTCGCGCGCCTTGTCCGGATCAAGGAACGGCTCCACGCCACCGAGCTGACCCGCCACATCCGCATGGACATGGGGCACCAGGCCATGGCGCGACACGCTCCAGATCGGCCCGCGATGGCCGCGCGCCTCGAGCATCAGCGCCACGTCCACCATGGTGAGGCCGGAGCCGATGAGGAGCACCGGCGCATCCGGCCCAAGGCTGTCGATGTCCTGCCATCGCCACGGGTCCGGAACGAACAGCGGACTGTCATAGACGCCGCCGTCGCGGGTCCGCGGCGGGCGGGGCGGAAGATTGCCCGTGGCGAGCACCACATGGGTGCCCTCGATGCGCCGCCCATCGGAAAGGGTGACGCTGGGCACCGGGCGATCGGAAACGCGCACGACCTCGCCGCGAATCCGGCGCAGACGCCCGTTGCGGGCCGCGAGGGCGGCTTCCAGCCGCTCCGCGAGGTAGGCGCCGAACAAGGCGCGCGGCACGAAGGCGCGGGCGAGATCCCCGCCCGCCTCCTCGATGGCGGCGGAAAGATCGGCGCCACTCGTCGTCAGCCACTGGGCGAAGCTCGGCTTGAGACCAACCTCCATGCGCGCCACCGGCACGTTGAGCAGGTGGAGCGGATCGCAGGCGCCATAAGCGAGGCCGGGACCGGCCTTCGCCTCCCGCTCCACCAGCACCACGTCGAGCCGTGCGGCCGCTGCCGCCAGTGCGAACAAGGTCCCGCTGAAGCCGCCGCCCACGACCACCACGGTGGTGCGCGCATCCCGCTGCGGTTCCGCGCCCTGCGTTTCCCAGGCATTCAGCATGGCGTTGCTCCTCGCGAGGCGGTCCGGTCAGGAGGCGGAGACGCGGCGCGCCTCGGGAACGATGGCATTGCCGATGATCTCCCCGAACGGACCGCGATGATTGGTGACAACGCCCGGCGCGCCGGTTCCGGCTGCGCGCGGCAGCAGCGGCAGCACGCTTTCGCCGAAGCGATAGGCCTCCTCCAGGTGAGGGTAGCCCGAGAGCACGAAGGTATCGACGCCCACCGCCATGTATTCCTTGAGCCGCTCGGCCACGGTCTCCGGATCGCCCACGAGGGCGGTTCCGGCGCCGCCGCGCACGAGGCCGACGCCGGCCCAGAGGTTGGGCGCCACCTCCAGCCTGTCGCGCCGGCCGCCATGTAGTGCGCTCATGCGGCGCTGGCCTTCGGAATCCATGCGCGAGAACACCTTCTGCGCCTCGGCGATGGTGGTGTCGTCCACGTAGCGGATCAGGTCGTCCGCCGCCGCCCACGCCTGCGCCGCCGTATCGCGGACGATGACATGGAGGCGCACGCCGAACGTCACCTCGCGTCCGAGCGCGGCAGCGCGGGCGCGGATGTCCCGGATCTTCTCCGCGACCTGCGCCGGGGGCTCGCCCCAGGTGAGATATTTCTGCACCTGCCGCGCCGCCACGTCATGGGCCGGAGCGGAGGAGCCGCCGAAGAACAAGGGCGGGTGCGGCTGCTGGACCGGCGGATAAAGCAGCTTGCCGCCCTCTACCCTGAAGTGCTTGCCCTCGAAGTTCACGTCCTCGCCCTTGAGAAGGCGGGTGTAGATGTCGAGGAACTCGGCGGTGATCTCGTAACGCTCCGCATGGTCGGCGAAGAAGCCGTCGCCCTTGTTCTCCACCGGATCGCCGCCGGTGACGACATTGATCAGGGCGCGACCGCCGGAGATGCGATCAAGCGTCGCCGTCATGCGCGCGGCCACCGCCGGGGAGAGCAGACCGGGGCGCACCGCCACCAGAAAGCGCAGGCGTTCGGTGAGGCCCGCAAGGGCCGAAGCCACGATCCAGCTGTCCTCGCAGCTGCGGCCGGTCGGAATGAGCACGCCGAAATAGCCGAGCTGGTCCGCCGCCTGGGCGATCTGCCGGAGATAGCCGAGGCTCACCTCGCGCGCCTTGTGCGACGTGCCGAGATAGTGGCCGTCCCCATGGGTGGGCAGGAACCACAGCACGTTGGCTTCGGTCGCGGCAGGCAGGGTCGGATCGGCGACAGGAGAGGACGGGGCGAGGGTCATGGACAGGCTCCGGATGGGGCCGGGAGCGTCGGGGCCACGCCCTCCGGCATTAATTCAATAAACTTTATAGAATTTATTGACCAGCTTTGATCTGCCTGTCTATTCTTTTCTCCGATCCACCCCCTCCGGTTTCCTCCGGAGGCGCGCTGGACCGTGTCGCCCCGAGGGGCTGAAACGCGGGCATGACCCTTGTTCTCCCGCACGTTCGAAGAAGGCAGATCGATGAACGCGCACGTCTCCGCCGCCCTGAGCCAGCCGGCCCAAATCGCTCCCGCCCCCGCTCCCGAGCTTTCCGCCGCCTCGCTCGCCTTTCGCAGTGCCATGCGCAAGCTGGCCGGCGCCGTGAGCGTGCTCACGGTGGGCCAGGGCGACGAGCGCACTGGCCTCACCGCGACATCGGTCACCTCCCTTTCGGTGGAGCCGCCGACGCTCCTGATCTGCGTGAACCGCGCCACCTCCTCGGTCGTGCCGCTGCTGAAGGAGCGTGCCTTCGCCATCAACGTGCTGCGGCCGCATCACGAGCCGGTGGCGGACCGCTTCGCCGGCAAGGGCGGTCTCAAGGGGCCGGCCCGCTATGATGGCGCCGACTGGACCCGCCTCTCCACCGGCGCGCCCGTGCTCGCCGACGCGCTCGCCGCCTTCGACTGCGAGCTGGAAGACGCCATCGAGCGGCACTCGCATCTCATCGTCATCGGCCGGGTGGTCGCCTCCCGCATCACCGAGAGCGCCGAGCCCCTCCTCTACTGGGCCGGCAGCTATCGCGGCCTCTCCCTCTGATCCCCATTCAAAGGACCTCCGACATGAGCACGGGCATCACGCGCCGACACTTCGCCGTCCTCGCCTCCGGCCTCGCGGGGGCGCTTGCCCTCGGCGCAGCTCCTGCGCGCGCGCAGGAGAAGGTGGTGCGCATCGGCTACCAGAAGTACGGCACCCTCATCCTGCTGAAGAACAAGGGCCTGCTGGAGCCCCTGCTGAAGCCGCTCGGCTACTCCGTGAAATGGGCCGAGTTCCCCGCCGGTCCGCAGTTGCTGGAAGCGCTCAATGCCGGCGCGGTGGACTTCGGCAACACCGGCGAGGCGCCGCCCATCTTCGCCCAGGCGGCCGGCGCGCCGCTCGTCTATGTAGGCTACGAGCCCGCCGCCCCGCAGGGCGAGGCCATCCTCGTGCCCAAGAACAGCCCGCTCAAGACCGTCTCCGACCTCAAGGGCAAGACGGTGGCGCTGAACAAGGGGTCCAACGTCCACTATCTCTTGGTGAAGGCGCTGGAGAAGGCGGGCGTGCCCTATTCCGACATCAAGACCGCCTATCTCACCCCCGCCGACGCCCGCGCCGCCTTCGAGCGCGGCTCGGTGGATGCCTGGGCCATCTGGGACCCCTTCCAGGCGGCGGCGGAGAAGACCATCGACGCGCGCCAGCTCGCCGACGGCACCGGCATCGTCTCCAACTACCAGTTCTATCTCTCCACCCGCGCCTTCGCGGACCAGGCGCCGCAGGTGGTGGACGTGCTGCTCAAGGGCGTCGCCGAGGTCGGCGCATGGGTGAAGGCAAACCCGAAGGCGGCCGCCGCGGAGTTCTCGCCGCTCATCGGCATTCCCGCCCCCATCCTGGAGGTCGCCCTCGCCCGCCAGCAGTATGACGTGAAGCCCATCACCCCCGAGGTGGCGGCGGCACAGCAGCAGGTGGCGGACGCCTTCCTCGCCCTCGGCCTCATCCCCAAGCCCATCCGCATCGCCGACGCCCTACGCGCGCCGAAGTCGTGACCGGGACGCGAGGAGCCATCCATGAGCCCGCCCGCCCACAGTGAGGCCGCCGTTCTTCCGGCGGCTTCCGCATCCCTCGCCGCGGAACCCGCGGAAATCCGCCGCCTCGCCGGCGCCCGTGCCGCCGCGCTGGGCCGCGCGCTCCTGCCATGGGCGCTTCCCCTCGGGGTGCTGGCCCTGTGGCAGGCGGGGGCGAGCCTTGGCCTTCTCTCCTCGCGCGTGCTTCCGGCGCCGAGCGACGTGGCGGTCGCCTTCTGGCGGACGCTGGGCGACGGCTCACTCCTGACCAACGTCGCCGTCTCCACCCGGCGCGCCTTGATCGGCCTCGCCATCGGCGGCTCCATCGGCTTTGCGCTGGGGGTGCTGAACGGCATCGTGCGGCCGGCCGAGACCGCGTTCGATTCCACCATGCAGATGCTGCGCAACGTGCCGCACCTCGCCATCATCCCGCTGGTGATCCTGTGGTTCGGCATCGATGAGGAGGCGAAGATCTTCCTCGTCGCCATCGGCGTCGCCTTCCCCATCTATCTCAACACCTTCCACGGCATCCGCACGGTGGACCGCGGGCTGGTAGAGATGGCGCGGGTCTATGGCCTGTCCAGCACCGCATTGTTCTGGCGCATCGTGCTGCCCGGGGCGCTGCCCTCGGTGCTTGTGGGACTGCGCTATGCGCTCGGCATCATGTGGCTGACGCTGATCGTGGCCGAGACCATCTCCTCCACCGAGGGCATCGGCTACATGACCATGAACGCCCGCGAATTCCTGCAGACCGACGTGGTGGTGCTCGGCGTGCTCGCCTACGCCCTCCTCGGCAAGCTCGCCGACAGCTTTACCCGCGCCATCGAGCGGCGGGCGCTGGCGTGGCATCCCGCCTATCAGAACGGTTCGGAAGGAGCGGCCTGATGGAAATCTTCGCCGCCGCAGACGCCGACGTCGCCGCGAAGGTGCGTGCGGACGAAATCCGCGCCACTTTCGCCCCGCCCGAACCGCGCGCGAACGCCCCGCGCTGGAAGGGCGAGTCGATCCACCTGTCCGCCGTCACCAAAAGCTTCGGCGCCCGGCCCGTGCTGCGGCGGCTGGATCTGGACGTTCCGGCCGGGCAGTTCCTCGCCGTGGTCGGCCGCTCCGGTGGTGGCAAGACGACGCTCATGCGCCTGATCTGCGGGCTCGACCTCGCCACCTCCGGCACCGTGCGGGTGGGGGAAAGCCCCGTCACCGGCCTGATGCCGCAGGTGCGCCTGCTGTTCCAGGATGCGCGCCTCGCGCCGTGGCAGAGGGTGCTCGCCAATGTGGGCATCGCGCGCGGCCCACATTGGCGCGAAGAGGCCCATGCGGCGCTGCGCGACGTGGGCCTCGCCGATCGTGGCCGGGACTGGCCGTCCGTCCTGTCCGGCGGGCAGAAGCAGCGCGTGTCGCTGGCCCGCGCCCTGGTCTCGCGCCCCGGCGTGCTGCTGCTGGACGAACCCTTCGGCGCCCTTGATGCCTTGACCCGCACCGAGATGCACCGCCTCACCGAGCGCATCTGGACCGAGCACGGCTTCACTGTGGTGCTCATCACCCACGATGTGGCCGAAGCGGTGGCGCTGGCGGATCGGGTGGTGGTGCTGCGGCAAGGCGAGATCGCCCTCGACGTGCCGGTGGACCTGCCCCGCCCGCGCAGCGGCATCGCCTCCACCGAGGCGCTCGACCTCCAGCGGCGCATTCTCGCCGCCGTCTGAACGTCCCCCGGCAAACAGAAAGGGCGCCCGGTGATGAGCCGGGCGCCCTTTTCTTTAGCGTTACAACCTCAGCGCTGGAGACCCCAGGCGCGCACCGTGCGCTGCTCCACGAGGCGGAACAGCACCTCAACCAGAAGGCCAATCAGGATCACCGTGACGAGGCCGGCGAACACCCGGTCGGTCAGCAGTTCATTGCGGTTGCGATAGATGAACCAGCCGAGGCCGCCCGAGCGGGAGGAGACGCCGAATACCAGCTCGGCCGCGATCAGCGTGCGCCACGCAAACGCCCACGCGATCTTCAGGCCCGACAGCAGCGAGGGGAGCGCCGCCGGAACGAGGATGAGCGCCACATAGGCCGGCCCCTTCAGCCCGTAGTTGCGGCCGACGAGGCGCTGCGTCTCCGGCACCTGCTCAAAGCCGGTCAGCGCCGCCAGCGCGAACGGCCAGAGCACCGCATGCACCATCACCAGCAGCAGGCTCGCCTCGCCGAGCCCGAGCCACATCATGGCGAGGGGCAGGAGGGCGATGGCCGGCAGCGGGTTGAACATGGCGGTCAGGGTCAGCAGCACCTCCTTCACGAAGGGCACCGCGATGGCCACCGAGACGAACACCAGCGCGAGGGCCAGCGCCAGCACATAGCCCTTCACCAGCACCGTGAGCGAGGCGACCGAGGCGGGGAACAGATCCTCATGGCGCAGCGCCTCCACCAACGCCGAGATGGTGTCGGTGAAGGTGGGAAAGAGCAGCGGACTGTTCTGCCATGTCGCCGCCACCTGCCACAGCACGGCGAGGCCGGCGAGCACCACCAGCCGGCGCACCAAGGTGAAGCGCCACAGCCCGGCGGGCGAGAAGATCCGGCGCGTGGCGGCGCCCGGCGCGCCGGACAGGGAAACGTCAGTCATGGCGGGCTCCATCGGCGAAGAGAAGGTCGCTCACGTCCCGCACCACGCCCTCGAAGGCCGGCGAGCCCCGCTCGGCAAGGCCGAGGCCGGAGGTGTCGAAGCTGGCGATGGTGCGGCCGGGATGGGCGGCCAGCAGATGCAGCCGCGTGCCGATGAGCACCGCCTCGTCGATGGCGTGGGTGACGAACACGAGCGTGAAGCCCTGTTCCTCCGCAAGCCGCAACAGATCTTCCTGAAGCGTGCGCCGGGTGAGCGCATCGAGCGCCGCGAAAGGCTCGTCCATCAGCAGCACGTCCGGCTCGGCGGCGAGCGCCCGGGCGATGGCGGCACGCTGCTTCATGCCGCCGGAAAGGGTGTGCGGATAAGCATCGAACGCGCGCGCGAGGCCCACCTTGGCGAGGGCCGCCCGCGCCCGCTCGCGGGCTTCCTTCAGTGGCACCTTGCGGGCGACGCGCAGCGGGAAGGCCACGTTGTCCGTGATGCTCTTCCACGGCAGCAGCTGGTCGAATTCCTGGAACACCACGAGGCGATCCGGCCCCGGCCCGGTCACCGCCTTGCCGCGCAGGCTCACCGTGCCGGCGGCGGGCTTCAGGAATCCAGCCAGCGCCTTGAGGATGGAGGACTTGCCGCAGCCCGAGGGGCCGAGCAGCACAAGACGCTCACGCGCGTGGACAGTGAAGCTCACATCCTCCACCGCCCGGTGGCGGCCGGCCTGCCCGACATAGTCGAGCGTCAGGCCACACGCCTCCAGCACGGGCGGCGCGGTGTGGACGACGGGAGGCACGGCGGCGGAAACGGGGGCGTGAATGGTCATCGCTTCCCCCTCAGCTGCCCGACGCGGAGTGCAGGTCCTCGAAGGTGAAGTCCTTGAAGCTCGTCGGCTTCGCCTTGATGGCCCCGATGCGGTTCATGAAATCCGCGAACTTCAGCGTGCCCAGGGGAACGAGCGTGTATTGCGTGTCCGGATCGCTCAGCACCTCGGCGACGAAGGCGGGATCGAGCTTGGATTTCTCGACCTTCACATAGATGTCCGCCGCCTCTTTCTTGTTCTGCTCCACCCATTTGGTCGCTTCCTCGAAGGCTTCGAGGAAGGCCTTGTAGGTCTTCGGATTCTCCTGCCGGAACTTGACGGTGGCATAGGCCACGGTGGGCGTCACCGGGCCGCCGAAGATGTCGTAGGAGGAGAACACCTTGTGGATCTTCGGGTCCTTCAGCGCGTGGTTCTGAAACGGCGCATTGGAGAGATAGCCTGTTATCTCGGTGGAGCCGGAGAGGAGGGCCGCCGTGGCGTCCGGATGGGGCAGCGTCACCATCAGCGCGTCGAGTTTCTTCGCATTGCCCGGCCCGAAGGTCTGCTCGGCGGCGAGCTGAAGGATGCGCGCCTGAACCGACACGCCGGCCACCGGCATGGCGATCTTGTCCTTCTCCGTGAAGTCCTTGATGGTTTTCACGTTGGGATTGTTGGTGAGCAGATAGTTGGGCTGCGCCCCGAAGGCGCCGACGATCTTCACCGCGTTGGAGGAGCCGCGCGTCTTGTCCCACAGAGTGAGGAAGGGGCCGATGCCGGCGGAGGCGATGTCGATATTGCCGGCGAGCAGCGCATCGTTCACCGCAGAGCCGCCAGAAAGCTGGATCCACTCCACCTTGATGTCGATGCCCAGCGCCTTGCCGTGCTGCTCGACGAGGCCCTTCTCCTTCATCACGTGGAAGGGCGTGTAGAGGGTGCCGAACTGCTGGGCGATCCGCAGCACGCCCTCCGCCTGGGCGGGCGCGGCAGCCAGCGCCGGCGCAAGGGCGAGAGCGGCGGCAAGACCGAGGACGGTGCGACGGGTTTTCATCTCGAAGACCTCTCGAATGCTCAGGAAACGGCGGCGAGGCGCCGCTCTGCGCTGTGGGAGCCCACGGCGAATTCGTTGACGATGTTGTCGGAAACCTTGCGGCGGCGGCCGTCGATGCCGAGTTCGGGGAACAGCAGCTCCGCCACCCGGTAGGCCTCTTCCAGATGCGGGTATCCCGAGCCGATGAAGGTCTCGATGCCGATCTCCTGATACTCGCGGATGCGGGCGGCGACGCTTTTGGGATCGCCCACCAGCGCGGTGCCGGCACCGCGACGCACGAGGCCGATGCCGGCCCACAGGTTCGGCGCGATCTCCAGCTTGTTGCGGTCGCCCGGCTGGAGCGCCGCCATGCGCGCCTGGCCGACGGAATCCATCTCCACCTTGAAGCGCTTCTGCGCGTTCTCGATCTGCGCGTCGGAGACGCGGGAGATGAGCCTGTCGGCGGCGGCCCAGGCCTCTGCCTCGGTCTCGCGCACGATGAAGTGGATGCGCAGGCCGAATTTCAACTTGCGCCCGCGCTTCGCGGCACGGGCCTGAACGTCGGCGAGCTTGTCCTTCAGGATGTGGGGCGGCTCGCCCCAGGAGAGATAAGTGGTGACATGCTCGGCAGCGACCTCGTGGCCGGCCTCGGAAGAGCCTCCGAACCACAGAGGCGGGTGCGGCTTCTGCACCACCGGGAAATCGAGCCGTCCGTGGGCGACGCGATAATACTTGCCCTCGAAATCCACCGTCCTGCCGGCCACGAGATCCCGCCAGATCGTCAGGAACTCGTCCGCCTGAGCATAGCGTTCGTCATGCTCCAGAAAGATGCCGTCGGCGCCGAGTTCGGCGGGATGGCCGCCGACCACCACGTTCAACAGCAGCCGGCCGTCGCTGAGCCGATCGAGCGCCGCCGCCTGCCGCGCGGCGAAGGCCGGCGAGGTGACGCCCGGACGCAGCGCCACGAGGAATTTCAGGCGCTCGGTGGCGGTGGCGAGACCCGCGGCGGTGATCCAGCTATCCTCGCAGCTCTGGCCGGTGGGCAGCAACACGCCCTTGAAGCCCAGCCGGTCCACCGCCTGCGCGACCTCGCGGAAATAGGCGAATTCCGGCGGCCGCTGCTGCGTCTCCGAGCCGAGATAGGAGCCGTCTCCATGGGTCGGGATGAACCAGAACAGGTCCGGAGGGGCGGCGGGAGACTGGGACGCGCTCATGGGGAACTCCGTTATTCCCCATCAAGGAAGCGGGCTTTAAAATATAAAGTCAATAGAATTTGTTTTAATTCATTCATCGATCATTCGATGTGATTTGGACGGTCGAAACACCGCCGCGTGGCAGGCCACCATCACGACGCGGAAAGCCACGCGAGCGAAAGCCATGCGCACACGCCGATCCTCAAGGTTCCGCTCCAGCTCTCTTGACCAACACACGGTACAACTTTAGGGAATGACCATACGCCAAGGCATCCTAAGGACCGTCTTGGCCACGGTGCGCACGGCCCCCGGCAAGGAGGGCGCGGCTCGCCGAACCCGGCCCCAGTGTCGTAACCAATGCGCGAGGTTGGACGACCGGAACGGATCGGCAGTCTGATGGCACACCCTTCCTGGGATGAAAGTCACAGTCGGCGCGTGCGCGCGATGACGCTGCTCGAAGCCTTCCTGCTGATGGGCTTCGGCTGCCTCTGGTTCGTTGCCCTGATGGCGATCGACCGGCCGCTTCTGGCCGGAATCAATCTCGCCATGGCCGCCTTCGGGGCATGCCTGCTGGTCCTGTTGCGACGGGGGCGGCTGCGTCTCGCGACGATCCTCGCCGCCCACTTGGCCCTTCTGGCGGTCGCCGCGTCATGCCTGTTCGATAATCCTCCAGCCGGCCTGCCGAAGGCCACGCTCCTGTATTTCCTGCCCATCGCCACCGGCAGCTATTTCGTGTTCCAGCGCGACAACCTCTATCTGCGGCTTGTCCTTCCGGCCTTCTACCTCCTGGCCTTTGTCGCCTTCAGCCTCCTGCCGTTGGCGATCAGCGACCCAGCTCTCATCGTCCCGGCCGAGGCGGCGCTCGTGGCGGCGTGGGTGAATACCGTGTCGGCCCTCGCGGCCCTGGTCTTCACCCTCGGATTGATGCACGCCGATCTCTCCGACCGTCGCGGCTGGGAACACGACCTGCGCCGGGCCATCGCGGGAGCCGAGTTCCGCCTCGCCTACCAGCCGCAGGTGGATCACAGTGGCCGTTTGGTGGGCGCGGAGGCGCTCGTTCGCTGGCACAGTCCCCAGCGCGGCGACGTTCCGCCCAGCCAGTTCATTCCGCTGGCGGAGGAAACCGGCCAGATCGTTCCCATCGGGGACTGGGTGTTGCGCGCCGCCTGCGCGCAACTCGCCCAGTGGAACGCGCAGCCCGGCACCGCGCATCTGACGCTGTCGGTCAACATCAGCGTCGCCCAGTTCCTCCAGCCCGACTTCGTCCGCAACGTCACCGACATCGTGACGCGGAGCGGCTGCGACGTGTCGCGGCTGAAGCTGGAGCTGACGGAGAGCATGCTGGCCGAGAACATGCCCGACATGGCCGCCCGGATGCAGGCCCTGTGCGACATCGGCCTCGTCTGGGCGCTGGATGATTTGGGCGCGGGCTACTCGTCGCTTCAGGCCCTCAGCCGGTTTCCCTTCGCCCAGATCAAGCTCGATCAGTCGTTCGTGCGCGGCCTGCCGGCCGACGAATCCAGCCTCCACATCGTGGAGGCCATGATTTCCCTCGCCGATACGCTCTCGCTCGTGTCCGTCGCCGAAGGCGTCGAGACGCAGGAGCAGTTCAGATGCCTGGTGGAGGCCGGGTGTCAGGTGTTCCAGGGCTATCTGTTCGGCCGCCCCATGGACATCGACCGCTTCGACGCGCTCATCGCATCCGCACCGGACGCGCCCGCCGGGAGCGCGGATGGTGGCGACGCGCCCCACAAGCGGTAGGCGCGGGCCGACGTACCGGGGTGCATTTGCCCGCGATCCTGCCTAAATGGGTGCCGTTGAGCCTTCGCTGCAAGGAGCCGCGCGCCGCCCCATGATCCGTTTCCTGCTCCGCTTCACCGGATTCTGGCTGCTTGCCGGCGGCTTCGTCGCGCTCATCGTGGATGGCACGCGCTCCATTGCGGCCTCCGGCCTCGTCTTCACCTCAGCCGGAGATGCCTGGTTCGCCTTGGCGCCGGGCAGCCTGGAGCGGGCGGAGACCTCGGCCAAGGCCGGGATGCCGGCGGTGTGGAACACGGTTCTGCTCCCGCTCCTCTCCATGCCGGCCTTCGCGCTTCTCCTGCTGATCGGGCTGATCCTGATGGGCCTCGGCCGGGTGCGCGAGCGCTCGCGCTTCGAGATCGGCTGATCTGCCAACCCCTCCCCTCGCGCAAGCACGGCCGCATCCCCATATTGGGGATCCAGCGGGGTTTTTCCCCCTGCCCCATCCAACACCATGCCGTGACCGCAGGGTCCGATGCCCTCCGGTTGCGAGACGAGGAGCCCGCCATGTTCTGGCAGAAGAAGTCCCTCGACCTGCCCACCGCCGCCGAGGCCCTGCCCGGCCGCGCCGCTGCCATCCCCACCGCCGAAGTTCATTACGTCAACGGCCACGCCTTGCAGGGGCCCTATCCGAAGGGCTTCGAGACCGCCGTGTTCGCCCTCGGCTGCTTCTGGGGCGCCGAGCGCAAGTTCTGGCAGCAGGACGGCGTGTGGGCGACGGCGGTCGGCTATGTCGCCGGCCATACGCCGAACCCGACCTATGAGGAGGTCTGCTCCGGCCGCACCGGCCATACCGAGGCTGTGCTGGTGGTCTATGATCCGGCCGTGGTGTCCTACGCCGAACTGGTCAAGCTGTTCTTCGAGAGCCACGACCCCACACAGGGGATGCGGCAGGGCAATGACGTCGGAACGCAGTACCGTTCGGGGATCTATGTCGCCGGGCCGGAGCAGCGCGCCGAGGCGGAGGCGGTGAAGGCGGCCTACGAGCCGGCGCTGAAGGCGCGGGGCTTCCCCGCCATCACCACGGAGATTGTCGATCTCGGACCGTTCTATTTCGCCGAGGGCTATCACCAGCAGTATCTGGCGAAGAACCCCAACGGCTATTGCGGGCTCGGTGGCACCGGCGTCTCCTGCCCCATCGGCACCGGCGTCGCCGCGCAGTAGGGCAAACGCGAAGCTGCGCTGACGCCCCTGACCTTGACGGGGTCTGGCGGCGCTGATGCGCCGGGTATCGACGGTTTTGGCGGCGCTGATGCGCCGCCTTGCCAAATCGACACGCGGCGGGCTTGAGTGGGCGCCTCTCATCTGGTCCCCATCATGCCCGCTGCTCCTTCCCGTACCCTCCTCGCGCGCGGCCACGCCCTGCACCTTGGGCCGCGCACCCTCATCATGGGCATCCTCAATGTGACGCCCGATTCCTTCTCGGACGGCGGCCGCAGCGCTGCGCCCGACGACGCTCTGGCCAATGCCCGGCGTCTCGTCGCCGAAGGAGCTGAAATCCTCGACGTGGGCGGCGAATCGACGCGGCCGGGCCATACTCCGGTTGCGGCGGAGGACGAGTGGGCGCGCATCGCCCCCGTCATTCCCGCCCTTGTGGCGGAGATGGGTGTGCCGGTCTCGGTGGACACCTACAAGGCCGAGGTGGCCCGCCGCGCGCTGGAAGCCGGAGCCAGCATCGTCAACGACGTGTGGGGCTTCACCCACGATCCCGACATGGCCAAAGTGGTGGCCGATTACGATGCCGCGGCGGTCGTGATGCACAATCGCGCCGAGGTAGATGAATCCCTCGATATCGTTTCCGAGATGCTGGGCTTCTTCGAGCGGGTGCTGGAAATCGCCGACCGCGCCGGCGTGAAGCGGGAAAAGCTCGTGCTCGACCCCGGCATCGGCTTCGGCAAGAGCTTCCCGCAGAACCTCGCCGCCATCCGCCGCCTGCCGGAGCTGCGTGTGCTGGGCCTGCCGATCCTCCTCGGCACCTCGCGCAAGTCCCTGATCGGCAAAGTGATCCAGACGACGCCGCAGGAGCGGGTGCCCGGCACCATCGCCTCCAACGTCATCGCCATCATGGATGGGGTGGAGATCATCCGGGTCCACGACGTGGCGGCCCATGTGCAGGCGGCCCGTGTCGCCGAGGCGATCCGGGACGCATCATGACCGTTGCCTATCTCTGCCTTGGCTCCAACGTCGGCGATCGCGCGCAGACCATGGCGCAGGCGCTGGCCACCCTGTGCCGCGCCGGCCTCACCCTGCGCCGCAGCTCCTCCTATTACGAGACACCGCCCTGGGGGCCAGTGCCACAGGGGCCCTATCTGAACCAGGTGGTGGAGGTGGACAGCCCCATCGGGCCGAAAAGCCTTCTAGCGCTGGGCCTTGAAGTCGAGCGCATGCTGGGGCGTGACCGGCCCAACGAGGTACGCTTCGGCCCGCGCCGCATCGATATCGATATTCTGCTGTTCGGGGATGAGACCGTGCGGGAGGAGGATCTCGAAATCCCCCATCCCCGCCTCATGGAACGGGCCTTCGCGCTCGTGCCGCTCACCGAGATCGCGCCCGACATCGTGGTCGGCGGCGTGCGCGCATCGGAGGCGCTGGCAAAGCTGGACCAGAGCGGCATCACGCGTCACGAAGACAGCGCGTCCCATACATGAAAATGCCCCGCGCCGAGAGACGCGGGGCCGGGGCGCGAGGCCCGTCCTTGCAGGAGCGTTCGGCTCACATGGTCCGGATGTTGGTGGACCAGGTATCGACCTGGCGCTTCACCTCGTCCTTCGCATAGCCGTAGCGTTCCTGCAGCTTGCCTTCGAGAACCTCGCGGTTCCCGTTGATCTCGGTGAGGTCGTCGTCGGTGAGCTTGCCCCACTGGGCCTTCAGATTGCCCGTGAACTGCTTCCAGTTGCCTTCAACACGATCCCAATTCATCGGCTCGTCCTCCGTAGCAGTGGAAATATGCGACAACAACGTTCACGCTCGGCCGAGAGTTCCGCTAAGTTTTGCGTAATAGGGGAAGATCGATGAGCGCCGCGGTGTACGACGACGAGAAGCTGGCCGCAGGCGTCGCGAGGGGAGAGAGGGCCGCGCTGGCGCGGGCCATCACACTTGTGGAATCCCGTCGCGCGGACCACCGCCGCCGCGCCCAGGCCCTCCTCCAGTCGCTGCTGCCGAAGACCGGCAACGCTTATCGCATTGGCATCACCGGCGTGCCGGGGGTCGGCAAATCCACCACCATCGACGCGCTCGGCACCTATCTGACAGGGCTGGGCCACAGGGTGGCGGTGCTGGCGGTGGACCCCTCCTCCACCCGCACCGGCGGCTCCATCCTCGGCGACAAGACGCGCATGGCCCGCCTTTCGGTGGACCCCGCCGCCTTCATCCGCCCCTCCCCGTCCGGCGGCACGCTGGGCGGCATCGCGGCCAAGACGCGCGAGACCATGCTTTTGTGCGAGGCCGCCGGCTTCGACGTGGTGCTGGTGGAAACGGTGGGCGTCGGCCAGTCGGAAACGGCGGTGGCCGATCTCACCGACACGTTTCTCGTGCTCATGCTGCCCGGCGCGGGCGACGAGCTGCAGGGCATCAAGAAGGGCGTGCTGGAACTCGCCGACATCGTGGCCGTGAACAAGGCCGATGGCGACAACATTCCCCGCGCCCGGGCGGCGGCCGGCGAATATCGCGCCGCGCTGCACCTCCTCGGGGCGCGGGAGGCGCACTGGTCGCCGCCGGTGCTCACCTATTCCGCGCTGACCGGGGACGGGATTCCAGGCGTTTGGGAGCAGGTCGTCCTGCACCGGCAGAAATGCGAGGCGGCCGGCACCTTCGCCGCCACCCGCCGCGCCCAGCAGGTGCGCTGGATGTGGACGCTGCTGAACGAGCGCCTGGCCGAGAAGGTCGCCCACGATCCCGGCGTAAAGGCCCGGCTGCCGGCGCTGGAGCGGGAGGTCGCCGAGGGTGCCCTCTCCCCGGCCCTCGCCGCGGCCGAAATCGCCGGGCTGATCGGGCTGTAAGGCCGTGAACAGGCCGATGCGCATCCTCATCTGCGCCTTCGGCCCGTTTCCGGGCGTGGCGGTGAACCCCTCGCAGCAGCTCGCGTCGGACCTCCTGCGCCTGCGCCGCCCTGCCCTCTGCGGTATCCAGATCGCGCTGGAAATCCTGCCCACCCGCTGGGACGCGCTGGCGCGGCTCGATGCGCGCCTCGCGGCGTTCGATCCGGACGCGGTGCTGCTCCTCGGCGTTGCAGCCCGACGGAGCCGCGTCTCCATCGAGATGCGGGCGGTCAACGCCACGCGCGCCGCGCCCGATGCCGCCCGGCGGCATCCCCCGGCGCGCCATCTCGCGGCTGACGGACCGCCCCTCCTCCGCGCCTGCGTCCCGGCCGGGCCGTTGGCGAATGCCCTACGCCGGACCGGCATCCCTGCTGCCCCCTCGCAGGATGCCGGGCGATATCTGTGCAACGCCAGCTATTTCCACGCCCTCGCCTGGGCTGGGCGGCAGAGCGGGCGCCCGCGGCCGGTGCTGTTCGTTCACCTGCCGCGGCACGAGGGCCGGCCAGCCGGCGTCTCGCGGGCACGGATGGGGCGCGGCCTGTCGCAGATTGTCCTCGCCCTCGCCGCCCAGGCCCGGCGCCCCTCCGCCGCCGTCCGCTCTGACGCCTTTAAGTCGATGGAATAGCTACAGCTTTCGCCTTCGGGCATGAACCGCTATAGGCTCGCCCATCCCCGCGTACCGAAAGCCGGCCCGTGACGATCTATCTGCCCATCGCCGAGCTGCCCGTCGCCATCTTCTCGATCCTCGCGATGGGCCTCGCGGTAGGCTTCATCTCCGGCATGTTCGGGGTGGGCGGCGGCTTCCTGATGACGCCCCTGCTCATCTTCACCGGCGTTCCCCCGGCGGTGGCCGTGGCCAGCGTCTCGCCCTACATGGCGGCCTCGTCCCTCTCTGGAGCCCTGTCCTACTGGCGCAAGGGCATGGTGGATACGACGCTGGCCGGGGTGCTGCTCTCCGGCGGCCTCGTGGGCACCCTGTCGGGCGTTCTGCTCTTCCTCTGGCTGCGCTCCATCGGGCAGGTGGACCTCGCCATCCGCCTTTCCTACATGCTGCTGCTGGGCGCCATCGGATCCCTGATGCTGGTGGAGAGCGTGCGCGCCATCCTGCGGGAACGATCCGGTGCGCCGCGGCCGGTGCGCCGCCCCGGCACACGCCCCCTGTTCATGCGCCTGCCCTTCAAGATGCGCTTCCGTCGCTCGCGCATCTACATCTCGGCCCTGCCGGTGATCGCCATCGGCTATGTCATCGGCCTGCTCGGCGCGGTGCTGGGCGTCGGCGGCGGCTTCATCCTGGTGCCCGCGCTGATCTACCTGCTGCGGGTCCCCACCCAGACTTCGGTGGGCACCTCGCTGGTGCTGACGCTCGTCACCATGGCGGCCGCAACCGTGCTGCACGCGGTCGCCAACGGCACGGTGGATGCCGTGCTGGCGCTGGTGATGATGATCGGCGGCACCGTCGGCGCCCAGTTCGGAGCCCGCACCGGACAGACGCTGAAGGCGGAGAACCTGCGGCTGCTGCTCGGACTTCTGGTGCTGTCGGTGGCGGTGCGGGTGGGCGCCGAACTGGTGACCGCGCCGGCCGATACCTTCGCCGTCACCGTGGTGGAGACGATCCGATGAGCCCCGTCCGCCGCCGCTCCGGAGCGGGACGGGCATGGCTCGCCCGGTTCGCGATCCTCTCCCTGGCGTTGATTGCTGGCGTGATCACCTCGCCGGCGCGTGCGGACCGGCTGGTGCTGTCGGTGTCGCAGCAGATGGTGAGCATCTCCTCCAGCTTCTCCGGTGCCGAGCTCGTCGTGTTCGGCGTTGCCGAGACCACCGATGGCGCCCCGCTTGACGATGCGCCCGACGTGGTCGTCACGGTGCGCGGGCCGGCTGAGGATTTCACCACCTGGCGCAAGGCCCAGGTGCTCGGCCTGTGGGTGAACACCGACAGCCGCACCTTCATCGGCGTGCCGGCCTTTCTCACTGTGCTGTCAAACCGTCCAACGGACGAAATGGCAAGCCTCACGATCCTGCGCCGGGAACAGATCGGCCTCTCCCGCAACATCTTCGTCCAGCGGGTCGGCAGCGACTTCGCCGACGTGGTGCCCACCGATCCGTTCCGGGCCGCCTTCCTCCGCCTGCAATCGGCGCAGGGGCTTTATGAGGAAAACCCGAAGGGCGTCACCTTCCTCGCGCCCCGCGTGTTTCGCGCCGAGGTCCGCATCCCCGGTGCAGCGCCCATCGGTCAGTACCAGATCGAGGTCAAGCTGCTGCGAAACGGGCTGATTTCCGCGACGGAACAGGCCCATTTCGACGTGCGGAAGATCGGCTTCGAGCAACGTGTAGCAGAGTTCGCCCTCAACGATGCGCTGCTATATGGACTGGCCGTGGCCCTAGGCAGTCTGGTTGTCGGCTTCATCGCCAACATATTGTTCCGCAAGGAATGAGCTGTGAAGAGCGGCCGTCGGATGTGATTTGGTATGCAACCGGAACGAAGATCAACAGACGGATGCGAGTACCAGCCCCGAAATTTAGAGCTGTTCGAACATTTTTTCCTTGAACCTGCTTTGATCCCCGTCCACACAGGGGCAGGGATAGTCATAATAATATAATACCTTCCGAAGGGCATTTGCAGCTGTCGCGCAGCCCTGAAGGACGTGCTTCGGGTGCCAAGCCCTGACCGGCGCCCGTAGGGGACGGGACGGCGCGCATGCGCCGTCCCGGACCCCCTTACCGCATCAAGCGCCAGAATGCGGCCCGGTCATTTCACCGCTCTGCCGCGGGAAATCCCGTTTCGGCCCGATGGCGTTGCAATGGGCTCGGCCCGTGCTCTAGGAACATCTCAGCCACCGGCGATCGCCGACTGGCGAGAAGCCGCGCCCGCAAGGAGCGTCGGCGGGGAGCAGGGAGACGACCTTGGCCGGTAGCATCGCCATCACCGTCGAGGGGGGCATCGCCCGCCTTGCGCTGACCAATCCGGAGCGCCGCAACGCCATCTCCAGCACCATGTGGCGTGCACTCTCGGCCTTTGCACAGGAGGCGACCCGCCGCTCGGACATCCGCGTGGCGGTGCTGCGCGGCGCGGGCGACCTCGCATTCTCCGGCGGTGCGGACATCTCGGATTTCGACAGCGCCCGCTCGGATGCCTCCGGTGCGCAGAGCTATGACGATCTGGTGGAGCAGGCGTGCTCGGCCATCGAGGGGCTGGCCTTCCCGACGGTCGCCTTCATCCGCGGCGCCTGCGTCGGCGCGGGAGCCGCGCTGGCGGCGAGTTGCGACATGCGGATCGCCGCCGACGACGCCTTCTTTGCCATTCCCGCGGCGCGCCTCGGCCTTGGCTACGATCCGCGCGGCCTCGGCCGGGTGCTGCGGGCCTTCGGCAGCCAGGGCGCACGGCAGCTGTTTTTCACCGCCGATCGCCTCCCGGCCGAGCGCGCTCACATGGTCGGCGCGGTGGACCTCATCGCGCCAGCCGCCGAGGTGGAGGCGCTGGCCGAGCGCACGCTCCACCGCATTGCCGAGAACGCACCCCTGACGCTCAAGGCTGCCAAGCTCGCCATCCGCGCGGCCGAAAGCGGCAGCCAACCGCTCACCGCCGAGGCGAAGCGCGCCACCGCCCTCGCCAATGCCAGCTCCGACTATCGCGAAGGCCGCCTCGCCTTCACCGAGAAGCGGGCGCCCCGTTTCACGGGCAGCTGACCCGCACGGCACCCGTACCAGCCGACGCCTGAGAGCCGGCTGGACCTGTTCGTATCGCGCCGTCGGCCGGCAAGGCCCGGACGCGATGCGCCCGGGCCAGCGCCATTACTTTCCCTGCGCCTTGAGGCGCGTGTTGCAGGCGCTCCAGTATTTCGGCCAGGTCTGACCGGCGGGAATCTTCCCCGCGGCCTTCGCCGCGCGCCACTCTGCGCCGCAGGCTTCCTGACGCTGGTGCGCAGCCGTCTTCGCAGCCGAGGGCTGCGCACCCGGCTTGACCGCAGTGCCGGCGCCCGTGGCGGCCGGAGCGGTTGCCGCCGGCTTGGCCGTCGAGGCCGCCGGAGCGGTCGGCGCAGGAGTCGTGGTCGCGGCCGCCGGCGGCGTGGTTGCGGCCGGCTTGGTCGTGGCGGGGGCTGTCGTGCTCTGCGCGAAGGCGGGCATGGCGAAGGCGGCAGCGACGGTGAAGGCGAGGATGGCAGTACGTGCACGCATGGGTGCAGGCCTCCAAAGAGGGCCGCGCGAAGCGGCGCGGCGCACGGTCCGGTTTCGGACGCCGCGTCAGCACGCCATGCGACAAAGGCGAAATCGCGGCACAAACACTTGATGACGCTGCGTAATTTATCCCAATGCACAACTGCCGCGCCGCCGTTGTGCCGGGCACATCAACCACCACGCCCGGCATCCTCCATTCGCATCGGCAATCACACGCCGATCCGTGGACATGAGCCCCCCACGCCTATATGTTCCGCCGCCGCGTTGGGGCGTAGCCAAGTGGTAAGGCAGGGGATTTTGATTCCCCCATTCCCTGGTTCGAATCCAGGCGCCCCAGCCACTTTCCAGTTTTCTTTATATTTCAACCACTTAGTAGCGACAGCGCCGCGCATTCTAGTACATCACTCTAGTACAATTCTCACAGAGCGCATGGTAACTTGTGCACCCTTCCTGCGAAGCTAAGCGCACAGGCCTCCGCCGTGAGTCGGCGCGACCGAGCGCGTGGGTACCGATGGGACCAAAAAAACAGGGGTGCGGATCGCCCCGCCCAGCGCAAAAGCGCCACGCGAAGGGTCCACGCCCCGGTTTCGAGTTTCGTTTCACCTAGACGAGGAAACAGGGAAACGGAGGCGCACCCCCCAAATTCCCCTGCTGAAGGGAGCTACGCTCTCCCTCAGCTCCCCAAGGGCCGCTCAATAGTCCTCGGTGCTGGCCTGCTCCTCTTCGACCGTGTCTAGATCGTCCCCGACGCCCTCCTCCCTCAGACGCCGCGCCTTGGCGAAGCATTCCTTCAAATCCTCCCGGCTGATGAGCTTCCGCTCCACGGCGGTGGCGAGATGCTTGCTGACGGTGCCCTTCGCCAAGCCGAGATGCGCGGCGACCTCCGTCTGACTGACGAACTGGAGCGACTTCACGCAGTGCAAGGCAGCGTTGTCGGCATCCAGATCGACCTCTTCACCGATCTCCCATCCGGCCTCCGTCAGCGACCACAGACGCGGAAGCAGCTGCTCACCCTTCTTCTGCCTGAACTTCCCGAAGTGGGGGGAAAAGCAGGCCGCTCCCATCCGTTCGATCTTCGGCTTCCGCAACTCCAGCACGACCTCGAAGGTGACTTCGATGGAGGCGCTACCGCGCAGAGCGTTCCCATCCTTCCGCGCATGGTGGATGAGGAGGGTGGTGAGCCCGGCCTGCTTCGTCTGCAACAGGAACCGCTGGATCTTCTTGAACGCGTGCGCGGCGTTCTCGTCCTCCAACTGCTCGCTCAACGTGGTGAAGTTGTCGAGGATCAGCACATCGGCGCCAAGCGTGTCGCAAGCGTGGAGTATGCTGTCGCGTCCCTCCTCGGTCGTGAGGTCAAAGAAAACCGCATTGCGTGACTGGGCCTGACGGCTGAAGAAGACGAGGTTGGTGTCCAAGAGGTCGGGTGCACCAAGCGTCACGGCGCCGGTGGTCTTCAGCATGTCGACTCGGTCGCGGACATCCTGAAGGTGCATCTCGCCGTCGATATAGACCACCTTGCTCGGCTTCTCGGCCCTCCATCCGCCGACACTGCCGCCCGTCGCCATGGCCATCGCCATGCTCAGGCTCAACATGGTCTTGCCGACACCGGAAGCTGCCCAGATCAGGGCCGTCTCTCCTTCACGAAGCCAAGGATCGACGACAAACCGACGCGGCGGGAACGACTTGAGCAGAAGGGCGCCAGCCGTGATTGCCTCCAGACCGGCGATCTTTCCCAGATGCAAGGGCGGCGGCGGGGAAGGCGGATACCAAGGCACGAGAGCCGTGCAAGAGACGTTGACGGGGATAGCACCAGGTTGGTTATCGAGCATGGGGGTTCACCTGCGCACTGTGTCGGGCTGCCCATGTGCTGGCAAATCCACAACGTGCGCCGTTTGGGTTGACGGGGGCCGCGAGCGGTCGCGCGCGCGATGCTGGGCAGTAGGGTCGACAAAATCTCCGATTGCGCCCAGTCAGCAGCACACGCGACGCGCACATCTGGCAGTAGGAGGCAAAAAACCGCCCGCCCGCGCAGCCCGCCAATCCCGTCGCTCAACCCATGACGGCGCCCTGCCCCTGAACGATGCGGTAGACGCTCCCCCGGCCGATCCCGACAGCCGCAGCGATCTCGGTGGGCGTCTTCCCCTCGCGGTGGAGCTTCAACACCTCTTCCGACTTCGCCCGCGCGGTGGGCTTGCGACCGAGATACTTCCCCTCTGCCTTCGCCTTGGCGATGCCTTCCCTCTGCCGCTCCAGCATCATCTCACGCTCGAACTGGGCGAAGCCCGCGAAGATGGTGAGGATCAAGCGCCCCGTCGCGCTCTTGGTGTCGACCACCTCGCCACCGAGGTTCAGCACCCGCAGACCCACGCCCTTCGCGTCGAGGTCGCGGACGATCTCCCACAGGTGGATGGTGGAGCGGGCAAGCCTGTCGATCTTGGTGATGACGAGGGTGTCGCCTTCCCGCACGAATTCCAGTGCCTGCCTCAGTCTGTCCCGCTCCCCAACCGAGGACACATGCTCGGCAAACACCTTGCCGCAGCCCGCCGCATCAAGGTCGCGTCGCTGGGCTTCAAGCCCTGCTTCCTGTTCGGTGGTGGAGGTCCGCGCGTAACCGACCAGCATCGCCATGTGCCCTGTCTCCCAGCCTTCGGCGTCCAAAAGGTCTAGGGATGAGAGTCGGAACTGTCCAGAATGTGAAGGGCATCCTATTGGACGCAATCGCGAGCGTCACCGGACGCGTCCGCATGGGCAGGGTCTATTGGGCGACAGTGCGCTTTCTTGAACGTCTCTCGCTAGGTTCAGATGTGTCACTTCCATCTGAAGTGCCGTCGACGGGGGGCGCAAGGGGGACTTGGTGACTTCGCGCAGAACCAAGATAGGTCCACAAATCAGCTCACAATTTTCGATCTCCGGCGGAAGCGGACGGTCATCCTTGCCGTGGAGCGTTGGTCCGCGTTGACCCGTAATGCGAAAGCTGGGCTGAAACGATCAGCAAGTGGGCTGCTGGTCCAAAATCGCGGCCCGCGGTTGATTGGCCATCTAACTCGGCTAGATTGTATTCAAAGCTCGGCTCTAGGCTGAGATTCGTGACCTTGGCGCTATACGGGCTCAGAGTTTGGAACCAGAAGTCGCTCACCTGGAGTATGCTGATGAACGCTTCCAAGACGCCACGCGATATTAAGCGGGAGAGTGACAGAGGTTCGCTGTGGCGCAAGTGGGACCTTCATCTGCACGCCCCCGGCACCAAGCTAGCGAATAGTTATGGAAATCCTGATGAGTCTACATGGAAGCGCTTTATAGAAATCCTCCATGCTTCAGATGTGCATGCATTTGGAATAACCGACTACTTTTCGTTTGATTGTTACCACAACACGCTGCAATGGTACAAAAATATCTACCCTGATTTTACTAAATTGTTGATCCCGAACCTGGAACTTCGTCTGACAGAGACCGTCAGCATAGATGGAAAAAACGTCAACACGCACATTCTGATCGACCCGAAAGCCGCCACACGAAATAAATTGGATAAGCTTCTCAACGATCTTGAGACGCATATAAGCGTAGACGGAAAAAAACTTCGCTGCTGTGAACTATCCGCACAAAATTTCAAAGCAGCCACGGTCAGTATTTGGGACGTAAAAACGTCACTCAATGATTGCTTCTCGGCGGAAGAGTATATTATCGTCACGGCAGCAGGAAGCGACGGCCTTCGCGGGGCTGCGAAAACCCAGCGCAGCAAGTCCATATCCGATGAACTGGACAGGAGCAGCAACGCATTTTTTGGAAAGGCGAAGAACACCGAATTCTTTTTGGGCGCTTCCCGATACGATGATGGAAGCCCCTCCGACCCCAAGCCCGTTTACGACGGCAGTGACGCCCATTCTTTTCAGGACCTCGACCGACTGACCGGAGATGAGCCGCACTTCCAATCGACGTGGATAAAAGCCAATCTGAGCTTCCGAGGGCTTCGACAGACTCTCTTCGAGCCGAGGGACCGCGTATTTATTGGCGATCGTCCGCCTGTCCTCATCCGGCTTGAGCGCGAGGCCACGCAATTCATCGATAGGCTGGAAATAACGCCAGTCTCTGGTTACTCCGGCCACAATGGACAGTGGTTTCAGAGCGTCGACATTCCGTTCAATCCTGAGCTTACGGCGGTCATAGGGAACAAGGGAAGTGGAAAGAGCGCTATCGCGGACATTGTCGCGCTGCTCGGAAATACACGACAGGCGAAACATTTTTCATTTCTGGTTGACAGCCCAAACAACCGAAAATTCAAACGGAAGGGGTTCGCCGATAATTTTTTGGGGCGTCTAGTTTGGAAAAGTGGATTCGACTTTGAGCGCCCCCTCAACGCTGACACTGATGAAACCCAACCTGAATCAGTAAAATATCTCCCACAAAACTATTTCGAATCTCTGACCAACGAAATCGAAGTCAAAGATCTACGCCGCGAGATCGAAGACGTTGTTTTTTCCCACGTCGACATCAGCGACAAAATGGATGCCAATAGCTTTCACGATCTTCAGGAAAGGATGACATCCATCAGCCGCCAGGAGGCAAGCCAAATCAAGGCTAAGCTTCGCGAGTTACATATAAATATCGTGGATCTAGAGAGCCGTAGCCAGCCAGAATTTAAGGCAAAGATACAGGCGGACATTGAGGTGCTTCGCAAACAGGTGTCCACGCTCGAAGCGTCGAAACCTCCGGAGGAATCGGCCCCGCCCACGCAGAGTGCAGAGCAGGAAGCGGCGACGGCGAAAGTCGCCTCCCAAACGCAACTGCTAGACGAGCTTGCCCAACGTGAGGAATCCGCCGCCGTCCTGCTAACGCGAAGCAAAAAAGAACTGCAAGACTCTGTTGAATTAAGAGATTCCGTGAACGCGTTGAAAACGCGATTCGATAGCGAAAAATATTCGTTCAAAGCAAAGTATGCGAACCTCGGGTTCGACATTGATCGTATGCTGAACCTCACCATAAATTTGCAGGAGGTTGAGGATATGATTGTGGAATTGAAAAAAAGAATCTCTTATTTAGAAAACGATGGCGCCGTCGATTTCGGTTCAAAGACCGATTTTTCGACGATCGTCAGCATTCCAGATTTACGCGCTGCGAAGCAGCATATCAACAATGGAATTGCCGCTATGCGTGCTGCCCTTTCGGCACCGCATCAACGCTATCAACGCTATCTGCAGGACATTCGTGAAATCAATCAGCAGATCGCCGATATCGAGGGGCAACGAGAGTCACCTAAATTGGGGACCATCGCGGAGTTGGAGGCTCGTATTTTTTGGATCGAGAACGATCTGCCGAAAGAATTGCGTAAAGCGCACGAAGAACGCAAGACGCTATGCCTGAGCCTATTCGAAAGCAAACGTAAAATCAAAACGTTCTACGAGGCGCTTAAATCAAAGGTCGAATCTCGACTTGACGCGATGAGCAGCGTCGACTTTGTCGTATCTATCGACGCATCATTTGTTCAGTCTTCAGAATTTTCCGAAAATTTCTTCAATCATTTGAACCAAAACGTTAGTGGCCCATTCCGCGGCGTAGCGGATGGCACACGAAATTTTCAAAATCGACAATCTTTTGTAGACTGGAACGACTTTGATAGCATATTTGTTTTCATAGAAAACATAGTTCGCGATATGGACATATGGAAAAATTCGCGTCAGGTTAAGGATGTTAAGAAATTTTACGACTTCCTGTACTCTTTGGAGTATTTCGAGGCAGGATACGAGCTTAGACTAGGAGGAAAGAGCCTAAATCAACTGTCACCCGGTGAAAAAGGGCTTCTTCTTCTTGTATTTTATCTACAGCTTGACATGGACAACTCGCCGTTGGTGATCGATCAACCAGAAGACAATCTCGATAACGACAGCATTTTTATGGTGCTTGCAAGGTGCATTCGCGAGGCGAAGAAAGCGCGTCAGGTCATATTGGTTACGCACAATCCAAACCTTGCGGTTGGTGCCGATGCGGAACAGATCGTATATGTGCGCCTCGACAAAATGAACGACTACAAGTTCAGTTACGAGTGCGGCGCGATTGAAAACCCTAGAACCAACGACCATATCGTCAAGGTACTCGAGGGCTCGCGACCAGCCTTCATACAGCGCCGACTCAAGTATCAAATCACTTGATAGCGCACCAGATTCAGAGAGCCATCCCTAACTTCTGTTCACCTTCAAGCTCACAATGGCTCTCCATCTATTCAAACCCTTTGCCCGGCAACCTCAGCAACTCCACCAACCCCTGCTTCTGCTCGATCCTCAGCCCGATCGGCGAATAAACCCCGTAGGTCATGCCAGGCTTCTTGTGGCCGATGATCTGGGCCGCCTCCGTCTCGGCGATGCGGTATCGCTCGAATGCCTGGGCGACGTTCTTGCGGAAGCCGTGGAAGGTGGAGCGCTGCTCGGCCTTCAGTGAACCGGCCTTAACCGCCGCGAGCGTGACCCGCCCGAACTTCTTGCCGATGTTCCAACCGCGTTTCTTATCGGGACCGCCCGGCGCCAGACTGGGGAACAGAAAGCCGGACCGGGGGCAAAGGTCGAGGAAGGGGGCCAAGGCGCTATGGACTGGCACGACACGAACGCTGCTTTCCGTCTTGCCCTCGGGAATGTCGAAATAGGTCACGCCCTCCTCCGTCTGAACGTCCGCCCATTCCAGCGAGCAGATCTCGTTCAGGCGCATTCCCGACAGCAGGGCGATGCGGGGGAGCCAATACAGAGGGTTTGGCTTGCCCTCGCTCCCAGGGCTCGACTGCAAGCTCAGCACCACCTTCAGCGCCTCGTCTGTCCACGGGGCATGGGCGTTTCTCCGCGTTTTCACCTTGGTCCAGTGGCCGGAGAAGGGGTTCTTGCCCGACACCTCCCCCCTGCTGTCCGCCCACTCCCACAACCCGTTCAACGAAGAGACGTAGCGGTTCAGGGTCCGGCTGCTGAGCACCTTGCCGCCCGCCTTCGCATAAAAGGCGAGCAACTGATCGAGGGTCCGCCCTTTCGTGTCCGGCGACCGGCCCCAGTTAGGGTCAAGCCGCTTCACCTTGTCGAAGAAGGCGGCGACCACCTTGCCCTTCACGATGGCTAGGGGCTTGTTGTCGATGTGGTCCCGAAACAGGCGAAAGACGGCTTCCATCTGCGAGATGGTTTGCATGGTGCGACGGTTAGCCGTGTCCCGCTGTATGTCGGTGATGTAGCGTGCGGAAAGATCAGAGAACGGCGCGCGGAACTCCGCAGGTGCCTCGACCTTGCCCGCCCGCGCGGCCTTGATCGCTTCCAGCGCGGCCGCCACCTCGGGATGGACCTCGTCCGGATCGGTCTCGCTCAGTTCGCCCACGCCGAGACGGCGCGCCTCGGGATCGGCATAGCCATCCCAAAGGAGGTCCAGTTGTTCGTCCAGATCGTCGGGATCGCGGAATTTCTGCTTCAGCCAGTTGATGCGCTGGACCACCTCCTCGAAGACGACATGGGGAGGCTGTGTCTCCACCTCCGACGCCCGGAGCAGGTCGAACTCCCGCTTCCAATGAGCCGCCCTCGCAAGCGCCAGATGCTGGGCCAGACGCCTGTCGGCCGTCTTCAAGTTCTCGGCAACGACCTTCTTCCCGACAGCGGATTGCACCGCCGCCGGGACCGCCATCTGAAACCACCAGACGTTCACCCTACCCTTCAGCCAATTGCCCCTCGGCGCCATTCCGTACCACCACGACCCGTCGCTCTAGTACATCGTTCTAGTACATCGATGGACCATAACCAACTGATTTCATTGATATGAAAGGGCAAGAGGGCGCGCTGGCTGGGGATCCAGGCGCCCCAGCCACCGCGCCATGCAGCCTACTCCCAGCCCTCCAGCACGATCTTGCCGATGGACCGCCCGCTCTCCAGCGCGAGATGGGCGCGGCGGAGGTTGTCCGGGGTAATGGGGCCGAAGTGGGCGCCGAGAGTGGTGCGCAGGAGGCCTTCGTCCACCAGTCCCGCGACTTCGGAGAGGATGCGGTGCTGGGTGTCCATGTCCGGGGTCTCGAACATGGAGCGGGTGAACATGGACTCCCAGGCAAGCGCCCCGCTCTTGGGCTTCAGGAGGGTGGCGTCGAGCGCGGCGGGATCGTCGATGACGCAGATGGCGCCCTGGGGCACCAGCGCCTCGACCAGCTGCGGCCAATGCTGGTGGGTGCCGGTGATGCTGAAGATGCGATGCGCGCCGCCAAGGCCGAGCGCCTTCAGCTCGCCCGCGAGCGGCTTGGTGTGGTCGATCACGTGGTCGGCGCCGAGTTCCTTCACCCAGGCGATGCTCTCGGGGCGGGAGGCGGTGCCGACGATGGTGGCGGAGGCGAGCCGGCGCGCCAGTTGCACCGCCATGGAGCCGACGCCTCCGGCGGCCCCGACGATCAGCAGCACCGTCTTGTCGTCGGCGATACCGCGCGGCAGACGCAGGCGGTCGAACAGGCTCTCATAGGCCGTGAGCGCCGTGAGCGGCAGGGCAGCGGCCTCGGCAAAGGAGAGGGTACGCGGCTTGCGCGCGGCGATGCGGGCATCCACCAGATGAAGCTCGGCATTGGTGCCGGGCCGGGTGATGGCACCGGCATAATAGACCTCGTCGCCCACCGCGAACGCTCCGGCGTCGGCACCCACCGCCTCCACCACGCCGGCCGCATCCCAGCCGAGGATCACCGGTGCCTCGGCCGTCCCCTGGCGGCGCATGCGCACCTTCGTATCCACCGGATTGACCGAGATGGCCTTCACCCGCACCAGGAGGTCGCGCGGGCCCGGAACGGGGTTCGGCGCCTCGAAGGCGAACAGGGCATCCGGACTGTCGGCGGGACGGGAGGTAACGTAACCGATGGCCTTCATGACGATCTCTCTCGAAGCTGGCGCGGGGCGCGCCGGTGTCCCCTAATCTTGATTGTCCGGCGTGCGGCGCAAGACGGCACAATCGGGTGGGCTGGTATCAGTCATGATACGTTGTGTGGCGCGGGCGATCGCCCTCCGCCATACTTCGCTGCCATTGCGGTGGTTGGAGGGATGAGCATTGGCAACGCGCCACATGACCTATCCGGGAACGGGATGCCCCGTGGAAGCGACGCTGGCGCTGATCGGCGCCAAGTGGAAGGGCGCGACGCTCCATCACCTCATGGGCGGCGAGCTGCGTTTCTCCGAGCTGCGCCGGAGGATGCCGAACGTCACCCAGCGCATCCTCTCCAAGGCGCTGCGCGAGCTTGAGGCGGACGGGCTGGTGCCGCGCCGGGTCTATCCCACGGTCCCGCCGCAAGTCGGCTACCGGCTCACGCAGAAGGGCGAAGCGTTGCGCGGCGTCGTGGAGGCGCTGGCCGATTTCGGCCGCGGCCATCTGCAGGGCGCGGCCTGCCCGTTTCCCCATGCCGAGCACGCGCTGGCCGCCGAATAGCGCGCCAGCACCACCAAATTCGGCTAGTGTCGGGCCATGCCCCGTCCGTACCATCATGGCCCGCCCTCGGATCATTTCGACGGCACGCGCTTCTTCAATCCTGACCACCCCTCCACCGACAAGAGCCTGAAGGATCTTCTCGCCTGGCGCCGCGCCAAGCGGGGACAGGAGCCCGTGCCCGTCGGTTGGCCGGCCGAGCCACGACTCCCCGCACGGCAGGAGACGCCGCCTCCGCGCGTGACGTCCGGCATCCGCATCACCATGGTCGGGCACGCCAGCGTGCTCATCCAGGTCGCGGGGCTGAACATCCTCACCGACCCGGTCTGGTCGGAGCGCGCAGGCCCGCTCCGGTTTCTGGGGCCTAAGCGGCACACCGCGCCCGGCATCGACTTCGGCGCGCTGCCGCCCATCGATTGGGTGCTGCTCAGCCACAACCACTACGACCACATGGATCTCGCGACGCTGCGTCGCCTCCAGCGCACCCATCGCCCGCGCGTGCTGACGCCGCTCGGCAACGACAAGATCCTGCGCCCGCAGATCAAGGCCCTCGACATCACCACCGGCGACTGGGGAGAACGCTTCGATCTCGGCGCGGGCGTAGAGGCGATCCTCCATCCCGCTAACCACTGGTCGGCGCGCGGCATAAGGGACCGGCGGTTTGCCCTGTGGGCCGGCTTCGTGCTGGCGACGCCCGAGGGGCTGATCTATTTCGCCGGCGATACGGGCTATGGCACCGGCGCCATCTTCCGGTCGGTCAAAAGCGCGTTCGGCGCGCCGCGCGTGGCGCTGATCCCCATCGGCGCCTATGAGCCGCGCTGGTTCATGGCGCCCCAGCACACCAATCCCGCGGAGGCCGTCCGCATCCTGGAGGACACCGGCGCCACGCAGGGCCTGGGCATCCACTGGGGTACGTTCCGCCTCACGGACGAAGCGCAGGATGCGCCGAAGCGGGCGCTGGGCGAGGCTCTCGACGCCGCAGGCATCGCGCGGCACCTTTTCCTGCCGCTTCACCCGGGGCAGGTGTGGGAGGCGCGCGCTTAGCCGAGCGCCGCTTCCAGGCGGTCGGCGATGGTCTTCAGCACCTTCACCCGGCCGTAGCGCTTGTCTTCGGATTCCACCAGCGTCCACGGGGCGACGCGGGTGGAGGTCCGGTCCACCATCTCGGTCACGGCCGCCTCGTAGAGCGGCCATTTCTCGCGGTTGCGCCAGTCCTCGGGGGTCAGCTTGAAGCGCTTGTAGGCGACGGTCTCGCGCTCCTCGAAGCGGCGGGCCTGCTCCTCCTGGCTGATGGCGAGCCAGAACTTCACCACCACATAGTGCGCGGCCGAAAGCTGGGCCTCGAAATCGTTGATCTCGCCATAGGCGCGGCCCCAGTCGTCCGGCCCGCACAGGCCCTCCACGCGCTCCACCAGCACGCGGCCGTACCAGGACCGGTCGAAGATAACCGTGCGCCCATGGGCCGGAATGTGCCGCCAGAAGCGCCAGAGATAGGGCCGCGCCCGCTCCTCGTCGGTCGGGGCGGCGATGGGATGGACGCGGAAGCGGCGCGGATCGAGCGCTCGCCGCAGCCGCATGATGGTGGAGCTCTTGCCCGCCGCATCCGAGCCCTCGAACGCCACCACCAGCCCCGCATCGGCAAAGCGCGGGGAATTGGTGAGGCGGGTGATGCGGCTCTGTTCCTGCGCCAGTTGGCGGTCGTAATCGTCCTCACTGAGCGATTTTGACAGGTCCAGCGTGGAAAGGATGGAGAAGGTCGGCAGCGCCGGGGGCAGCCGCGTGGGGTTGGGCGCGAGCGGCTGGGGCGCCGGCTCAGGCTCAGCGACCAGGGCGCGCAGCTTTTCCAGCAGCAGGCTGCCGGCCATGGCGTCGCGATACTCCTCGTCGGCCGCCGGAACCACATGCCAGGGCGACGTTTCGGTGGAGGTGGCCCGGGCGGCGTCCTCGGAGATGGCGAGTAGCCGTTTGCGCGGGCCGGCGCCTTTCAGCTCCTCCCATTCCCGCACCACGGGGCGCTGCCAGTCGCCTTTGGTGACGCCCTTGAGGCGGACGCGCGCCTCCTCCGCGTCGAGATAGAGCCAGATCTTGAGCAGGCTCACGCCCTCGGCGTGGAGCATCGCCTCGAAGCGCTGGATTTCCTCCAGCGCCGCCATGAAGTTGCCGCGCTTCATCTCGTCCAGTGCCCGCCTGCAGAGGGGCGCGTGGTACCAGGAACCGAGCATGATGCCGATCTGGCCGAAGGGCGGCAGCTCGCGCCAGTATTTCCACATGGCCGGGCGATCTTCCGGCGCGCAGGGCATGTCGAAGGTCAGCGTCTGGAGCTTGCGCACATCCAGCCAGCCATAGAGGCGGTTCAGCACCGCCCCCTTGCCGGCGCCATCGGGGCCATGGATGAGGACGATGAGGCTGCGCCGCTTCTGCTCGATCAGCTGGAACTGCGCGGTGAGCAAATCCTCGCGCAGGCTGGGCTCCATCGCCTTGAAGGCGGCCTTGTCGAGATGATGCGCGAACGTCGCGGATTCGAACATGCCGCCTCTCCTCGTGCCGGGGGAGGCAACGTGGACGACCGCTCAGGCCGATGCAACCTTCTGGGTGGCGGCGGACGGCACCTTCACCCACGCCTCGCCGTCCAGCACCACCTCGCCCTTCACCGTGCAGATGCAGGAGAGCCGCGCGCGGAAGCGCTCGGGGATCAGTTCCACCACGCGCACTTCCACCTCCACCGTGTCGTCGATGCGCACGGGGGCACGGAAGTTCAGCGTCTGGGAGATGTAGACCGCGCCCGGACCCGGAAGGCGGGTGCCGAGAACGGCGGAGATCAGGCTCGCCGTATAAAGGCCATGGGCGATCCGGCCACCGAAGGGCGTGCGCGCGGCGAAATGCTGGGACAGATGGATGGGATTGCGGTCGCCGGTCAGCTCGGCGAAGCCCACGATGTCGGAGGAAGACACCGTCTTCGACATGCGCTCGATGCGCCCAACCGTCAGGTCTTCAAAAAAGAGGTTCTGCAATTCGAGGAACATGGGCGCGCTTCCGTTATGCTTGTCGGGGCGCGCACTCTAGAAGGCAGCCGCACGGGTGGAAAGTCGGCCGAAATGGTAAGCCGGAACGTCGCAGGCAAGCCGGATGGCAGAAGGAGGCGGCCTTAAGCCGCCTCTCCCTTGAGCTTGCGCATCAGCTCTTCCAGCTCCGCGCTCTTCTCCGCCGGCAGCACCACGTTCACCCGTGCCAGCAAGTCGCCGTGGCCCCCTGTCGCATTGGGCAGGCCCTTGCCGCGCAGGCGGAAGGTGCGCCCGCCGGAGGTCCAGGCCGGGATGGCGAGTTCCACCGCGCCGGTGAGCGTCGGCACCCGCACCTTGGCACCGAGCACTGCATCGGCGAGCGGCACGTCCAGAGACTGCCTGAGGTCGTCGCCATCACGCTCGAACAGCGGATGGCTGGCATAGGAAATAGTCACGTAGGCATCGCCGGCCGGGCCGCCCATGGGGCTCGGCTCGCCCTGCCCCTTGAGGCGCATCCGGTGCCCCTCGCGGGTGCCGGGGGCGATCTTGATATCGATCTGCTTGCCGTTGGGCAGCCCGACACGCTTCGACGCCCCCTGCGTCGCCTCCTCGAAGGAGACGGGGAGCGTGATTTCCATGTCGGCGCCCGGCTGGGGCGCGAAACCGCCACCGGCGGACCGGCGCTGCCGACCGAAGCCGAAGATGTCGCCGATATCCTCGAACCCGCCGCCACCGCCACGGGACGTGCGCCGGGCTCCTTCGGGACCGAAGGAGAAGCTCTCGAAAATCGTGTCACCGTCGAAGCCGGAAAAGCCGCCGGGCCCGCGCCGGGGGCCGCCGCCGCCGAAGCCGGTGAATTCCGGAGCGCGCGGCTTGCCCTCCGCGTCGATCTCGCCGCGGTCGAACTGGCCCCGTTTCTCCTTGTCGGAGAGAATCTCGTGCGCCGTGTTCAGCTCGGCGAAGCGGTCCTGGGCCTTGGGATCGGACGCATTGGCATCCGGGTGGAGCTTCTTCGCGAGCTTGCGGTAGGCGCGCTTGATCTCTGCCTCGTCGGCGGTCTTGGAAACACCGAGGACGTCGTAGGGATCACGCATGAATAGTCACCTCGCCGGCCGGCACTCAGGCGGCCAGCCGCAGGGAACATGTGGTTCGCGGCGCAGAAAATGCAACGGCACCGCTCAACCCGATTGCGCTTTTGTGCGCCATGCCCGTTTTCCGCGCCACTCCTCGGGAGAAGGCTCAGGCGCGACCGAGCAGGCGGACCTGGTTGAGCGTTGTGCCGGTGCGGCCCTTGCACGCCTCGCCCTGCACCCAGCGGTCGGCGGACTTGCCGTCCACCAGCGAGATCATGAAGCCGCGGCAACCGGCCTGGGTCGGGCCGACCGGGGTCGCCGTGCCACGGGCGCCGGTCTCCGGATTGTCCCACGGCACCGACACGTCGCCATCCCGGGCGGCGAGCGCCTGGTCGAGGGCGAGCTTGGCCTGCGTCCAGTCGCCGGCGGTGATGCCCTTCGGGGCCGGCCCTTCCGGCACCGGCAGGGAGACCTGCGTCGCCTTGATGGAGCCGGTGACGAGCGAATCGTCGTCATGGAACGGCGCGCTGGCGCAACCGGACAGGAGCGCGGCGAGAAGACACGCGCCTGCCATGGCCGCGAGCCCTTCGCGCGGGCGCCCGACACTTCTATATAGAACGATGAAGCCGCCCGGAGAGGCGTGCGAACGGTCAGACACGAGGGGCTCCACATGACGGCGAGCGACACCATGGAACCCCGTGATCCCTTAACATCCGGTGATTTCACCGAATCTTCTGAGCCTTTCCGTCTTTTTGCCGAATGGCTCGAGGAGGCCGGCAAGTCCGAGCCCAACGATCCGAACGCCATGACCCTCGCCACCGTGGATGAGGACGGGCTGCCGGACGCGCGCATGGTGCTGCTGAAGGGGCTGGACGAACGCGGCTTCGTCTTCTTCACCAACACCGGCAGCGCCAAGGGACGTGAACTGGCGGCCCATCCGAAGGCGGCGCTGGTGTTCCACTGGAAGTCGCTGCGCCGGCAGGTGCGGGTGCGCGGTCCGGTGGAGCAGGTGAGCGACGCGGAGGCGGACGCCTATTTCGCCACCCGCCCCCGCCTCTCGCAGATCGGCGCCTGGGCCTCGACCCAGTCGCGCCCGCTGGAAGGCCGCTTTGCGCTCGAGGCCGCCGTGGCGACGACGACCGCGAAATATGCCCTCGGCACCGTGCCGCGCCCGCCCCACTGGACCGGCTTCCGCATCCTGCCCGTGGCCATCGAGTTCTGGCACGATCGGCCCTTCCGCCTGCACGACCGCGTGGTGTTCCGCCGCGCCGGCGAGGGCGAGGCCTGGACCAAGACGCGGCTCTATCCCTGACCGAAAGGGTTGGCGGCGGGGCTGACGGGACTTGACCCGGACGTGGGCGGATGCTGCATCACGTTCGCCCGCTGTGGCCGAGGCTGACATCATGACATCCGAAACCGAAGACCGGCCGCGCATCATGCTCCTCACCGGGGCCTCGCGCGGCATCGGCCACGCCACGGTGAAGCGCTTCTCCGCCGCCGGCTGGCGCGTCATCTCCTGCTCGCGCCATGCTTTTCCGGAGAAGTGCCCGTGGGGTGCCGGCCCCGAAGACCATCTGCAGGTGGACCTTTCGAGCCCTGCCAGCACCAAGGCGGCCATCGCCGAGGTCAAGAGCCGCCTGCCAGAGGGCAAGCTCGACGCGCTGGTCAACAACGCCGCCATCTCGCCCAAGGGCGAGGGCGGCACCCGCCTCGGTACGCTGGACACCGACCTCGAGACCTGGGTGGACGTGTTCCAAGTGAATTTCTTCGCCCCCATCATCCTCGCCCGCGGGCTTTCGGCGGAACTGGAGAAGGCGCAGGGCTCGGTGGTGAACGTCACCTCCATCGCCGGATCGCGGGTGCACCCCTTCGCGGGGGCGGCCTATGCCACCTCGAAGGCGGCGCTGGCCTCCCTGACGCGGGAGATGGCTTCCGACTTTGGTCGCAGGGGCATCCGGGTGAACGCCATCGCGCCGGGCGAGATCGACACCGCCATCCTCTCGCCGGGCACGGACAAGATCGTGGCGCAGATTCCCATGCAGCGCCTCGGCACGCCGGACGAGGTGGCGAAGATCATCTACGTGCTATGCACGGAGACCTCCTCCTACCTCAACGGCGCCGAGATCCACATCAATGGTGGCCAGCACGTCTGACGCGGCGGTCTACAGCCAGCCGCGCCACTTGAAGAAGACGTAGGGCAGGATGCCGGAGATCACCATCGCGACGAGCGCCGCCGGATAGGCATAGGTCCAGCTCAGCTCCGGCATGTGCTGGAAGTTCATGCCATAGATCGAGGCGATCAGCGTCGGCGGCATCAGCACCACCGAGAGCACGGCGAAGATCTTGATGATGTTGTTCTGTTCCAGGCCCACCATGCCGATGGTGGCGTCCAGCAGGAACTGCAGCTTGTCGCCGAGGAAATTGGCGTAGTCGGACAGTCCGGCCACGTCCCGGCTCATGGACTTGATGTTGGCCTTGCCGTCTTTCGCGATGGTCGAGCCGTCGGTGTCCGCGCCGAGGAAGGAAATGAGCCGCTGCAGGGAAGCAAGGCTTTCCCGGGCGTAGGAGACGAGACCCTCCTTGCGGCCGATGTGGGACAGGATGGCGCGGTAGCGCTGGTTGGCATTCTCCCGACCGCTGGAACGCTCGAAGATGCGCCGAGAGATGCGCTCCACGTCCGCACCGATCTGTTCCAGCACGTCGGCGGAACGGTCCACCACGGCCTCCAGCAGTTCGATGAGGATATCCTCGCCCTTCACCGTTGCAGGGCACGACTTGCCCAGCCGGTTGGAGACCGAGGGGAATGCCCGGGGCTCGCCGTAGCGCACGGTGATGAGGCGGCCGCGGGTGAGGATGAAGGTGACGGCCAGCATCACCGGCGTCTCGGTATCGGCGCCGCAGAGTATGGTGGCGGTCATGTAGCGCGCGCCGTCCTCCACATAGAGGCGGCTCGACTGCTCGATTTCGCCCATCTCCTCGCGCGTGGGCACGGAGATGCCGGCGAACGATTCCGCCCGGTCGTCGTCCGCCTCGGAGGGGGAGATCAGGTCGACCCAGACCGCGGCCTCGGGGATGGGTCCGTCCGTGACCGGAACGGCCTCAAGGCTTCCTTGTCTGGCGATATAGGCGAAGAGCATGCGGCGGTCCTTGATCGGCCCGCCCTTCTAGCCCGCCGCGAGGCGTGTGGGAACCGAGCCGATCGGGAGGTGCGACCGCCGCCGCTTCCACTCCCCGCTACGGATACCACCCATCCGGACGTCCGGCGGCAAAACGGTGTCGCCGCCGATCGGGACGTGGGGGTGTCGATGCGTGACATCTTGCGGCCAGCGCACCGCTTTCACCACCCCGGTCCGGCCCCCGCGCCGGTTCCGGGTGGACCATCGCTCCCGCCTCAGGCGGCGAGGAAGTCGATGTCCTTGAGGGTGACGACCTTGTTGGCCTGCGCCGCCTTGGCCTCGACCGCCTTCTTGTCGCTCGCCTGCTGGGCGGCCGCGGCTACGGCGGAAATGCCGATGTCGCGCCACTGCTGGCTCTGCGCCGTACGCTTCAGATCCGATTCCTCCCGGGGGCTGAGCCCTTGGTGTCCGGTAGACATGTCCCAACTCCTGTGTGGTGCGCCGTTACGCAGCGGCACCTTCGCGTGACCCCTTCAGAGATGGCGATCAACTGCGTCAAAACTGTGCAGCCGATGCGACTTCTCCGCGGTCATACGAAGAGTAGGCGCCCCAAAGCTTGCGAAACTCCAAAGAGGGTGCCGAAAGGGCAATCTGTGAGGCATTTCTGCAACGCTTTCTCACAAGCATCCGCTCCTCAACTGAACACCCTTCTAGCGGAGCGGACATTGGGTTAATTCATTTTTGCGGGTCGAATCCTCCTTGTGCGTCAAGGGAAGAGTTAAAGAGGCGAGCTATGATGTGGCGGGTCGTCGGGGCACTGCTGACGGGATTGATGCTCAGCGGCTGCGTGTCCGAGACAATTGCGCCGGCGCCGGAAACGGCGATGACGGCGCGTGACAAGCAGCTTCTTGCAAACAAGCCGTACCCGAATGTGAAGCCTTCGGGTCAGTATGCGCGGCATATCGTTGAGTATCCGACCAACAAGAAGCCGGGAACGGTGGTCGTCGATACCCCGAACAAGTACCTTTACTACGTGGAAGGCAACGGTAAGGCGATCCGCTACGGCGTGACCGTCGGCGAGGAAAGCCTCGCCTTCCGCGGCCAGGCCAAGGTCGGTCGCAAGACCGAATGGCCGAGCTGGACTCCCACGCCGGAAATCCACCAGCGCATTGCCGGCCTGCCCTCCTATGTGGCGCCCGGTCCCCACAATCCCATGGGCGCCCGCGCCCTGTACCTCTACCAAGGCAATCAGGACACCCTGTTCCGTATCCACGGCACCAACCAGCCGGAATACATTGGCCAGGCAATCTCCTCGGGCTGCATCCGCATGCTCAATGAGGACGTGATCGATCTCTACAGCCGGGTTCCGGTTGGTGCCGAGGTCGTGGTGCTCTGAGCCCGACGGCTGTCTGACGCAAAAAGGGCGCGGCTTGGCCGCGCCCTTTTTTGTTTGCGTGCTCTCCTTACGGAAGATGGCAAAGCCTTCAGTCGGCCTGCCCCTGCTTTGGCTGGGAGCCCTTTGAGCCACCATCCTTGGTCTGAGTATTCTTGGCTGGGGATGTCTTCGTCTGGCCGGGCTTTGCGGCGCGATCCGCGCCCGGCGCGTCACTTTTCGCCGTGCCCTTCCCGGTAGCGGGTTTGCCGGTGGCGGGTTTGCCGGATGCAGCCCCGCCCTTGGGCGGGGGAAGTGGTGCACTCTGGGCCTGGGGCTCGGACTCGGCATTCCCGGCGGCGGTTGCCCCGACCTTCTCCGCCGCCTCGTCATCTCCTCCCCCGGTCGAAGCCGCCGGAGCGGTCGCCGCAGGCTTGTCCTTGCGCGACGCCACGGCTGAACCGGCGTCGAGATTCCAGTGGCACAGCTTGAAGTCATTCCGGCGCTGGGCGAGGTCCACATGGATGTGATCCTCGTGATAACCGTCTGAGCCGGGGCCGAGCACCGTGGCGAAACGGGTGCAGGCACTGTCCTTCATGGACGCACGCAGGGCCATCGGCAGGCCCCCCTTCGCGACCGTCCACACCCGCCCGTCGCCCAGCTCGAAGCCGCCCACATCCACCGCATTGCCGCGGCCGTGCTCACTCATCTTGGCGCCCGCCACCCGGTTGCGCGGGCGGCAATTGTAGGAATCGGCGATGCGGATCGCCGTCAGCTCCCCGCCGGCGTCAGCGACGGCGGGGGCCAGAGCCTCACTCATCCACGCCGCGGCAGCCATGGTCATTTCACATCGCGAGATCGCCGCCGGCTTCAGCGGAAGCATCCGTCCATCGGCCAGCCGAACCGCGGTCAGTCTGACCGGGATGAACGTGCCGCAGACTGGACTGGGAGTGAGGGACGTCTCGAGGCTGGCCTCGATCGCCCCCTCCGCGATCAGATCGGCGCAGGCGGCGGGCATCACCATGGGGCCGGCCGGTGCCGACGGCACCACGCTCGGAGATACGGCCGATGGAGTCGGGACTCTCGGGCCGCCGGAGGTCACCGCGGCGTCGGGCGCCGTCTCCCGCGAGGCCACCTGCGGCCGCTGCGCAGGCCGTACGGGATCCCGCACGAAGCGATCGGCCCTGCCTACGTCCACCGGTCCCTCCTGCCGCGCGGCGTCCTGCCCATCGGCCTCAGCCGCGCTGTCCTCTTCCGCCAGCTCCGGCGGACGCCGCGGCGGAAGCGGGGCCGCGCGCAGGGAGGGCACCCGCGCAACCGCCGAAGAGGAGGACGCCTTGAGATCCTTGGGCTTGACGGGTGGCAGCGGGGTCGCCGCGCTGGATGGGCCGGGCATCGTGAATGCGACCAGGCCGATGCATACGGCGAGCGGTATCCCCGCCGTCCACGGCACCGCCCTCCGCAGCGCTGCGTCGGGCATGGTCAGGGAACGGCTCGGAGCGGCGGGTCGTCTGGATGACATACACGTGATACTAAAGACGTCCTCCGCCGCGGTCGAGCCGGCCTGCGGGAGCCCCTCCCCGCCCAGCGGATGAACCCATGCAGGATCTGACCGCGCTGCTTTTCGACAAGGACGGCACCCTGGTGCACTTCGACCGCACCTGGGGTCGGGCGGCCGGTGCGGTCATGCGGCAGATGGCACGCGATGACGCCCATGCCGTCGCCCGGCTCGAGGCGGTGAGCCACTATCTCCCCGACGAGGAGCGCTTCCTGCCCACCTCGCCCCTCGTTTCCGGCTCGTCGGCCCATTATGGCCCGCTCTGGGCTCACGCTCTGGGTCGCCCCGCCGATGCCGGTTTCCTCGCGGAGATTGATCGCCTGTTCGCGGCCGAGGGCCTCGCCAACCTCACGCCCATTGGCCATCCCGCCCGGGCGTTGCAACGGCTGAAGGCGGCAGGCTTCGCCCTCGGTATCGTCACCAATGACGCGGAAGAGAACGCCCGTCAGCAGGCGGCAGCCCTCGGCTTTCTCGATCTTCTCGACGCGGTTCACGGCTATGATTCCGGCTTCGGCTCAAAGCCGGGTCCGGGAATGGTGGCGGCTTTCGCCGAGCGGTTCGGCCACCGCCCATACGCAATGGCAGTGATCGGCGACAGTGCCCACGACCTTGCGGCCGCACGTGGGGCGGGCGCGCGCTTCATCCTGGTGCGCAGCGGGCCGGCGCCGGTGGACGATCTCGTCACCGATGCGGATCTCGTGGTGGACAGCGTGGACGACCTGCCCGAGGTCCTCCTCGCCTCGGGGGGCAAAGCCTCTTCCCTCGCCGCCGAAAACGCGGTCTAACCAACCGGCAACGGCGCAGGACGCGCACCACAGGCCGCAGGATGATCAGACGCCGGCTTTACACCGAGGAGCGCTATTCACCGCTGGCCCGCTGGAGCTTCCGGCTGGCGCTGTTCTCGGTGCCCGTGGTGGCGCTTGCAGCCGGTCTCTATCGCGCGGGAATGCTGGATTTCCAACCGGCCATCGCCACGCTGTCGGCGGGGCTCGGCATGGCGCTCATCGCCGCCGCCATGGGTATCGTCGCCTTCTTCATCACCTGGGAAACGGGATGGCTCGGCATAGGCCGCGCCATTGCTGCGGTCGCCATAGGCGGCCTGGTTCTCGCGGGGCCTGCCGCCGTTCTCGCGCGTGGCATGATGCTGCCGAAGCTCACCGATATCGCGACGGACCCCACCGATCCGCCCCGCTTTCGCGCCCTCATGCTGGCCCACCCCCGGGATGCCAACAGCCTTGCCTTCGGCGGGTCGGCGGCGGCCGAGACCCAGCGTATGGCCTATCCCGGCATCAAGCCTGTCGACCTCACGGCGACGCCGGAAGAGGCGTTCAATACGGTCCTTGCCCTGGTGCAGAAGCGGCGCTGGCACATCCTCGATGCGATTCCCCCGCGCGGAACCCGGCGCGACGGTCAGATCGAGGCCGTGGCGGTTTCGCCCGTCATGGGTTTCCGCAGCGATGTCTCGATCCGCATTCGGCCAACCGCGAAGGGGGCGCGGGTCGATGTGCGGTCCTCCGCCCGCTATGGCATCCATGACCTTGGCACCAACGCCCAGCGCATCGAGGCGCTGATGGCGGACTTGGCGGCCGAGCGGCGGCGGCGCTGAGTCTCAGACCGCAGGCGTTCCCAGAAGCGCGACGGCAGCCGCCGCCTCTTGCGGTGGCAACGGTTCCACCAGACCCGGGCCTTCATTGCGGACGGAATTGACGCTGGCCGAAACCGGGGTCAGGCGAAGAGCCCCGCCGGGATAGGAGTGCATCAGGGCGGCGCCCTCCTCCCCCTCCAGCCAGGCTGAGATTTCCGAGTCGTGCAGGATCACCGGCATGCGCTCGTGCAGCGGGCGCAGGCGTTCTGTGGCGGGGCAGGTGAGAATGGTGAAGGTGCGGAGCCATTGGCCCGTGCCGGGATCCTTCCAGCCCTCCCACAGACCGGCAAAGGACATGGGAGAGCCATCGGCGCGGGAAATGACGAAGGGCTGGCGCCGCTTGTCCACGGCCTTCCACTCATAGAAGGCGTCGGCAGGGACGATGCAGCGGCGCCGGGCGCGCCAGGCCCCACGGAAGGTCGGCTTTTCGGCAACAGTCTCCGAACGCGCGTTGATGAGGCTGCCACCGCCGGATGGGTCCTTGGCGAAAGACGGCACCAATCCCCAACGCAGCAGATCGAGATGACGTCGCCCCGTCTCGGGATTTCGGCGGACGACCATGAGAGTCTGAGTCGGCGCCGCGTTGTAGCGGGGCGGGACGTTGGGCAGAGGCGCCAGCGTCGGATCAACCCCGAACAGGGCGGCGAGGGCCGCTGGGGGCGTCAGCTGGACGAACCGTCCGCACATGGCCGCGCCGGTCTCTCTCGCGTCAGGCCGCCCGGCGGAATCGGCCGGTGATGGCTGCCGTCCCGTCGGTAACGACCCGGCCGCTGGCCACCAGATGCTCGAGATGCGCCAGAACAGTGAGCGATGCCGCTCCCACCAATCGGGGGTCGAGGCCGATATAGATGCCCCGCACCAGATCGGGAATCGTCTCCACGTCCCGGTCCAGCGCCCGCAGGATCGCGGCCTCCCGCGCCACGCGATGGGCGAGGTAATCGCGCACGAACGCCGGGGCGCCGCGCACGGGCCCGCCGTGGCCGGGGAGGTAGACCGACTCGGTACGCGCCGCGAAGCGCTCGAGCGATCGGATGTAGTCGCCCATGGAGCCGTCAGGGGGCGCGACGATGGAGGTGGCCCATGCCATCACATGATCGCCGGAGAAGATGAGATCTTCCTCGGCCAGCGCGAAGGCCATGTGGTTGGCGCAATGCCCCGGGCTCGCGATACCCGTCAGCGTCCAGCCCGGACCACCCACCGCCTCACCGTCGGGCAGGACGACGTCCGGCCGGAAGTCCATGTCGGCGCTGGCGTCCAATGGGTTCACCTCGCCGATGGCGAGCGGGCGGGCGGCGCGATGTTGCCCCTCCGCAACAGTCGGCGCACCGGTGGCGGCCTGGATGGCGCGCGCCGCGGGGGAATGGTCGCGATGGGTATGGGTGATGACGATGTGGCTGACGGTCTCGCCGCGCACGGCATCGAGCAGCGCCGCAATATGGGTGGGATCATCCGGCCCCGGATCGATGATCGCCACCGTGCCTCTGCCTACGATGTAGGAGCAGGTTCCGGTGAAAGTGAAAGGCGAGGGATTGGGCGCCACGATGCGCCGGACCAACGGCGTCACCTGATCGAGGCGGCCGGCTGGAACGTCAAAGCTTCGGTCGAAGGCGATTTCGTCGCTCATGGGGCAACGCTAGCCCAGTTGAGGCTTCAGCGACAACCCGCGGCGGTGGCGGGCTCCGGGCGGATCGGCGCGCGCTGATGCGCTTTGATGGTTCGGAAACGGCGGCCTGGACCGGAACGGGATCGGATCGCCAAGCCGGGGTCGCGCAGGCAAAAGAAAAGCCCGCTGCCGAGGCAGCGGGCTTCACGATGAAGCAGAGCTTCGATCAGAACTTGTAGTTCACACCCGCGCGGAACGAGTTGAACTTGGAGTCCGTACCAGCGCTCAGGCCGGGCGCGATCGCGACGGCGTCCACGTTGGCAGAGCCGAGGTCGACGTAGAGGTATTCGGCCTTGAACGTCCAGTTGTTGGTGATGGCGAACTCGCCGCCGGCACCGATGGTCCAGCCCCAGTTGGTGCTGGACTGGTCGAACACCTGCACGCCCAGGATCGAAGCCGTGGTCGCGGTCTTGCCGTAGGCCACACCACCGGTGATGTAGGGCAGGAACCGGTCGATCGCGTAGCCGAGGCGGGCGCGGATCGTGCCGAAGTAGTCGATGGTGGTGCCAGCGCTCACGACCGGCAGGCCGAGGACGGAAGCGCTGACGGTGCCAGCGATGTTGGCCCACTGCAGGTCGGTCTCGATGCCGAGCACGACGTTGTTCGCGAACTGGTAGTTGTAGCCGATCTGGCCACCGGCGTAGAAGCCGGAGGAGTTCAGGCTGGCCGAGGCGACCGGGGCGCCGAAGTAGTTGACGTCGTAGGTGAACGAGTCACCGCCGTAACCGACGTTGCCACCGATGTAGAAGCCGGTCCAGGAGAACACCGGAACGACGGCAACCGCCTTGACGGGATACTTCGTCGCCAGGTCAGCAGCCGCGGCCGGAGCCGAGAGCGCCGCCAGCGCGACAGTGGCGAGAAGGAACCGCTTCATGACCAAAACCCCCTTGCTTGGGTAACTTGTGCTTTGGGCGAAATCACCGACGACCGTCTCGGGCCACAAGTCCTTTCGTCCAGTGACATCTATCTAGCAGGGGTCTCGCCGGAATGCCGTAACATTCTTGCCACAGTCGCCCCAAATCAGCACGCCTCGGAGCCAAATTCCTAGTATGCTACCGCTACATAGCGGTGTTCGCCGCCCTTCGCCGGCTATCGGCGCGGTCACCGGATCCGAAAGGTAAATTGTTCGTAAAAACAATCGCCTTCAAGCTGCGTTCAGAGGCCCGGATTTAGTCTGGATTCGTAGGTCTCCCGAAGGAGGACGCCATGCAACCTTACCGATTCCCCGCTTTTGCGCGGTCGGTCGCGGCCGGGGCGGCGCTCGCCGCAATCACCTCCGGCGCCGCGCTGGCGCGGCCAGACAGCCTCACGATGACGTGCGCCGCCGCGGCCGGCCTCGTCTCGAGCCAGGGCGCCGTCGTCATGGGTACCGGCCCCAACATATTCGACCGCTACGTGATTTCGCTGCGCTACTGCTCCGGCTTCGAGCAGTTGAAGCCGGAATGGATCAAGACGAAGGACAATCCGCAATGCTTCGTAGGCTACACCTGCTACGTGCCGACTCGGGACAATTCCTTCCGGTGAGGAACGACCGGCTCGAAAGGTCCGTCACGAAGGAGGATGCCATGACGACGTGCACCACCAGCCGGGTCCGCCCGGTTCTCGGCCTTGTGATGGCGGCCGGCCTTGCCGCTCTCGCCGGGCCTGCGGCGGCGCAGACGCAGAGCCGATCCTTCACCTGCACCCAGGCCGCGGCCCTCATTCAATCGAAGGGCGCCGTGGTGCTCGCCACCTCCCCCACCCTCTATGATCGCTACGTGCGGGACCAGAGCTTCTGCGTCTACGACCAGGAGACCCGCCCGGAATGGGTGCCCACGCGCGACAATCCCCAGTGCTTCATCGGCTACAGCTGCTATGTGCCCTCCCGCGGCGGCGGTCGGCGTTAAAGTTTTGGGGCCGAAATCCCGGCTGTCGGACGCAAAAAGGCCGGGCAATCGCCCGGCCTCGATAGGGTCAAAAAGCGGCACCTTGCTCAGGCGATGCCGCGCTCCTTGAGCACGCCCTCGATCTCCTCCAGCACACCCGCGTCGTCGATGGTGGCGGGCACGGTCCAGGGATCGTGATCGGCGATCTTCTTCATGGTGCCGCGCAGGATCTTGCCCGAGCGGGTCTTGGGCAGGCGGTTCACGGTGACCGCGAGCTTGAAGGCCGCCACCGGCCCGATGCGGTCGCGCACCAGCCCCACCAGTTCCTTCTCGATCACGTCCGGCGCGCGCCGCTCGCCGGCCTTGAGCACGACGAAGCCGCAGGGCACCTCGCCCTTCAGCTCATCCTTCACGCCGATGACGGCGCACTCGGCCACGTCCGGATGGGAGGCCAGCACCTCCTCCATGCCGCCGGTGGAGAGACGATGGCCGGCGACGTTGATGATGTCGTCGGTGCGGCCCATGACGAAGACATAGCCGTCATCGTCGACGAAGCCGGCGTCGGCGGTCTTGTAGTAGCCGGGGAACTCGGCGAGGTAGCTCTCGGCGAAACGGTCGTCCTGCTGCCACAAGGTGGGCAGGCAGCCGGGAGGCAAAGGCAGCTTGACCACGATGGAGCCCATGGTGCCGGCCGGAACGGGCTTGGACGCCTCGTCCACGATCTGCACGTCGTAGCCGGGCATGGGCACCGTGGGCGAGCCGAGTTTTATGGGCAGGAGGCCGAGGCCCACGGGGTTGGCGGCGATGGCCCAGCCGGTCTCCGTCTGCCACCAGTGGTCAACCACCGGCACCTTCAACTGCTCCTGTGCCCACACGACGGTATCAGGATCAGCCCGTTCGCCGGCGAGGAACAGGGTGCGGAAGCGCGAAAGATCGCGCCCCTGCTTCAGGAGGCAGTCCGGGTCGTCCTTCTTGATGGCGCGGAGCGCGGTCGGCGCCGTGAACAGCGCGACGACGCCGTGCTCCTCGATCACCCGCCAGAAGGCGCCGGCGTCGGGCGTGCCCACCGGCTTACCCTCATAGACCAGCGTGGTCGCGCCGAGGATCAGCGGGGCGTAGACGATATAGGAATGGCCGACCACCCAGCCGATGTCGGAGGCGGTCCAGAACACCTCGCCGGGCTTGATGCCGTAGAGGTTCTTCATGCTCCAGTCGAGCGCCACCATGTAGCCGCCGGTGTCGCGCACGACGCCCTTGGGCTTCCCGGTCGTGCCTGACGTGTAGAGGATGTAGAGCGGATCGGTTGCCAGCATGTCGGCGCAGAGGGCGGCCTTGCCTGCCGCGGCTGCGGCATCGACCGCCGCCTGCCAGTCGAGATCACGGCCCTCCACAAGCGCGCCCGGCCCCTGGGTCCGCTGCAGCACCAGACAGTGCTCCGGCTTCACGGCCGACATGGAGATGGCGAGGTCGAGGAGCGGCTTGTAGGGCACCACGCGGTTCGGCTCGATGCCGCAGGAGGCCGCGAGGATCACCTTCGGCTCGGCATCCTCGATGCGGGTGGCGAGCTCCTTGGCGGCGAACCCGCCGAACACCACGGAATGAATGGCGCCGATGCGGGCGCACGCCAGCATCGCGCAGATCGCTTCCGGCACCATGGGCATGTAGATCAGAACGCGGTCGCCCTTGGTGACGCCCATGTCCTGAAGCACCGCGGCCAGCGTCGCCGTCTCCTTCAGCATCTCGCCATAGGTGAGCGTGCGCTTGGTGCCGGCAACCGGGCTGTCGTAGATCAGTGCCGCCTGATCGCCACGGCCGGCCGCGACATGGCGGTCGAGGGCGTTGTGGCAGACATTGCCCACCGCATCGGGAAACCAGCGGCCATAGACGCCGGCATCGGCATCGAAGATGGTCTCCGGCGGCCGGGTCCAGTCGATGCCGCGGGCAGCCTCGGCCCAGAAGGCGGACGGATCGGTCTTCCAGCCGGCATAGGCCTGCGCGTAGCGGCTCGCGCGATCAATGGACATGGACGTCTCCCTCAAGGGTCTTCTTTGGCCCGGTAGTGCCGGGTGCTTTTTTACAGCGCAAGCTCGCACAAATGCGTAAGACGTTTGTCGCCCGGGTCTGCAACCACATGCGGCGAACTGGTACTTTGGTATCGGGCACCGCTGATTGCACCGCCCTGCCGCCCTCGGCTAGGTTCGCGCTCCAATTCGACCGGAATCCCGGCGCGAACACAAGCTTTCGGACGAGGGGGGAGACACGATGGCCGGCATCTACGACCAGGATCTCGATCGGAATGCGGCGAACTACCAGCCGCTGACGCCCCTCGGCTTCCTCGAGCGGGCGGCGAGCGTCTTTCCGGACCACACCGCCATCCTGCACGGCAATTTGAAGCGCAATTACCGCGATTTCTACGCCCGCAGCCGGCGCCTTGCCTCGGCGCTCGCAAAGGTGGGCGTCGGCGTCGGCGACACCGTTGCGGTGATGCTGCCCAACGCGCCGGCCATGCTGGAAGCCCATTACGGCGTGCCCATGGTGGGCGCGGTGCTCAATTCGCTGAATACCCGGCTCGACGCCGCCATCCTCGCCTTCACCCTCGACCACGGCGAGGCGAAGGTGCTCATCACCGACCGCGAATTCTCTCCGGTCATCAAGGCGGCCCTCGCCCTCGCCGTCTGCAAGCCGCTCGTCATCGACTATGACGATCCCGAGTTCACCGGTCCGGGCGACCGCATCGGGGTGATGGAATACGAGGATTTTCTCGCCACCGGCGACGAAGACTTCGCCTGGAAGACGCCGGCCGATGAATGGGACGCCATCGCCCTGAATTACACGTCCGGCACCACGGGCGATCCGAAGGGCGTCGTCTATCACCACCGCGGCGCGCATCTGCTGGCGGTCGGCAATGTGGTGACGTGCGCTCTGGGCAAGCATCCGGTGTATCTGTGGACGCTGCCCATGTTCCACTGCAACGGCTGGTGCTTCCCCTGGTCCATCACGCTGGTGGCCGGCACCCATGTGTGCCTGCGTCAGGTGCGGGCGAAAGCCATGTTCGACGCCATCGCCGACCACAAGGTGACGCACATGTGCGGCGCGCCCATCGTGATGTCCACGCTGCTCAACGCGGCCGAAGCCGACAAGCGCCCCCTGCCCGGCCGGGTGGAGTTCATCACCGCCGCCGCCCCGCCGCCGGAGGCCGTGCTCGCCGCCATGCAGGACGCCGGCTTCAACGTGGTCCATGTGTACGGCCTCACCGAGGTGTACGGCCCGGCGGTCGTCAACGACTGGCATGCGGAGTGGGATGCGCTCGACGCCAAGCAGCGGGCCTTCCTCAAGTCCCGGCAGGGCGTGCGTTACAGCGCGCTGGAGGCCCTCGACGTGATGGACCCCGAAACCATGGTTCCGGTCCCCGCCGATGGCGAGACGCTGGGCGAGGTCATGTTCCGCGGCAACGTGGTGATGAAGGGCTATCTCAAGAACCCCTCGGCCACCGAGAAGTCCTTCGCAGGCGGCTGGTTCCACTCGGGCGACCTCGGGGTGAAACATCCCGACGGCTATATCCAGCTCAAGGACCGCTCCAAGGACATCATCATCTCCGGCGGCGAGAACATCTCCTCCATCGAGGTGGAGGATGCCCTCTACAAGCATCCCGCGATCGCCGCGGCCGCCGTGGTGGCCAAGCCCGACGAGAAGTGGGGCGAGACGCCCGTCGCCTTCGTCGAGCTGCGCGACGGCATGAGCGCGACGGCCGAGGACATCATCGCCCATTGCCGCGCTCATCTGGCGGCGTACAAGTGCCCCCGCCACGTGGTTTTCGAGGAAATCCCCAAGACCTCCACCGGCAAGATCCAGAAGTTCCGCCTGCGCGAGCTGGCCAAGGAGGTTTGAGGAAGATGTCCGACATTGAAGTCCGCGACGCCAACGGCGCCGTCCTGAAGGACGGCGACAACGTCACTCTCATCAAGGACCTCAAGGTGAAGGGCACGTCCGTGACCCTGAAACGCGGCACGCTGGTCAAAGGCATCCGCCTCACCGGCGACCCTGAAGAAATCGACTGCAAGGTCGAGAAGGTGAAGGGCCTCGTGCTGCGCACGGAGTTCGTGAAGAAGGCCTGAGCGCGTCGCCTGGACGATGCGAGCCATGTCCAGCGCGACCCATTTCGGGAGGACTGGTCAGGCTCCCCGTGCGTGACTGTCCGATGACCCGGGGTTACAGACTCGACTTGCAATCCTGTCTGTAACCCCGCCTCCCCTGCCCCACCGGCACCTTTCCAATCCTTCATCCTGCGGCCATGGTTCAGTCATGCGCGGGGGTTCAATGCTTGCCGCGAAGCCCTCCCGGAGAGCCCGGCCTTGCGTGCCCTTCTATCCCTTCTCGGCGACATCCGCCGCCTCGCCGTGCCCTATTTCAAGAGCGAGGAACGCTGGATCGCCATCGGCCTTCTCGCCGCGGTGATCGCTCTGGAGCTCGCGTGGGTGTTCGCCACGGTGATGCTGAACGAGTGGAACGTCGCCTTCTACAACGCCATACAGGAGAAGGACTTCGCCGCGTTCAAGACGCAGATCCTGATCTTCTGCGCCATCGCCGCAGGCGCCATCGTCGTGGCGGTCTACCAGATCTACCTGAAGCAGTGGCTGGAGGTGCGCTGGCGGCGCTGGCTCACCCGGCGCTATCTCAACGCGTGGCTGGGTGACGACGTGCACTATCGCCTGCGGCTCGGCGGCGATGAGGCGGACAATCCCGACCAGCGCATCGCCGAGGATGTGCAATCCTTCATCAGCCGCACGATTTCGGTCGGCGTCGGCCTGCTCGGCACCGTGGTGTCCCTCATCTCCTTCTCCGTCATCCTGTGGAATCTCTCCGGCTCGCTGCCGCTCCATCTGTTCGGGCGCGAGCTGAACGTGCCGGGCTACCTGTTCTGGGCGGCGCTGATCTATGCTGCGGGCGGAACGCTCCTCGCCCATTTCATCGGCCGGCCGCTGGTGAAGCTCAATTTCGAGCAGCAGCGCTATGAGGCGAACTTCCGCGTCGATCTCGTGCGGGTGCGCGAAAACGGCGAGCAGATCGCCCTTCTGGATGGCGCCAAGGCCGAAGAGCGCAAGCTCGAGGGGCGCTTCTCCCACATCTTCGGCAATTTCGTCGAGCTGATGAAGGCGCAGAAGCGCCTTACCTGGTTCACCGCCGGCTACAACCAGATCTCGACCATCTTCCCCTACGTGGTGGTGGCCCCCGCCTATTTCTCCGGCCAGATCCAGCTCGGCCAGCTGATGCAGACGGCGAGCGCCTTCTCCTCGGTGCAGGGATCGTTCTCCTTCTTCATTTCCAGTTACGTGACGCTGGCGGAATGGACCTCGGTCGTGCAGCGGCTCACCGGCTTCGAGAAGGCCATCGCGGCGGCGCAGACCAACCGCCCCACCGAGAGCCTCGCTTCCCTTCCCGCCACCAAGGCCCTGGCGCTGCGCGGGCTTGATGTGCGCCTGCCGGGCGGCGCGCCCCTTCTCGCCACCGACGAACTGCACATCGCGCACGGGGAATGCGTGCTCATCACCGGCCCTTCCGGTGCCGGCAAGACCACCCTGCTGCGCGCCATCGCCGGTATCTGGCCCTACTCGACGGGCTCCGTGCACCGGCACGCCGAGCATCGCCTCATGGTGCTGCCGCAGAAGCCCTATGTCCCCGCCGGGCGGCTGGATGTGGCCCTCGCCTATCCCCGCCCCGTCGCCGACGTGCCGCGGGACCGCATCGCCGAGGCCTTGACCGCCGTCGGCCTCGCCGACCTCGCCGGCCGGCTGGATGCGGAAGCCCTGTGGCCGCACGAGCTTTCGCTGGGTGAGCAGCAGCGCATCTCCATCGCCCGCGCACTGCTGGAAGAGCCCGAGGTGCTGCTGCTGGACGAGGCCACGTCCGCCGTCGACGAGGCGACCGAAGCGGCGCTCTACCGCCTGCTGCGGGAGCGTCTGCCGGAGAGCACCTTCATCTCCATCGGCCACCGCAACACCCTGGTGGACCTGCATGACCGGGTGCTGCACCTCCACGGCGAGGAATCGCCGCGAATGCTGGGACCGGCCGCGCCCCCGGCGCTCAAGGCGGTTTGAAAGCGGGCGGGGCGGGGCGAGGACGGGTCGGTAGTCCTTGCCCCCCACCGCACGCCTCAGCTAAGTCTGTTGCTGCAGTGCATCAGGCTGCCCAGCTGCCCCGCCCCGAGGTCCCGCGTGACAACCGCCGAGCCCGCCCAGAAGCCCCGTGACATCGTCTATTACGCCCTCGCCGCTCTGGTGGGCTTCATCGGGGGCGGCGGCGGCGCCGGTTTCCACTGGGCGACGGTGAAGGCCGGCGAGTGGCCGCTGCTGCTGCGCGAGCATTTCCAGGGACCGGAGCTTTATGCCGCCCTCTCGGCCGGCGCCGCTTTGATGGTGGCCCTCGCGGTCTTCCTGGTGCGCCGCTTCGCCCCAGAGGCGGCGGGCTCCGGCGTTCAGGAGATCGAGGGCGCACTGGAAGGCCTGCGCGAGGTGCGCTGGAAACGGGTGCTGCCGGTGAAGTTCATCGGCGGCGTGCTGGCCCTCGGGTCGGGGCTGGTGGCGGGCCGGGAAGGTCCGACGATCCACATGGGCGCCTCCATCGCCAAGGCCATCTCGGACGCCGCCGGCCTCAGCACCCGCGACAGCCGGGGCCTGCTGGCGGCCGGAGCCGCGGCGGGTCTGGCGGCGGCGTTCAACGCGCCGCTGGCGGCCATCCTGTTCGTCATCGAGGAGACGCGGCGGCAGTTTCCCTATGGGTTGCGGACCTATAGCGCGGTCATCATCTGCTCGGCGGCGAGCGCCATCGTGGCCCAGGTCATCGGCGGCACCGCGCCGGACATGCAGATGGATGTGGCCGCCGTGCCGCTGCATTTTCTGCCCGCATTCATCGGGCTTGGCGCGGTGCTCGGGGGGGTGGGAATCGCCTTCAACGCGGCGCTGGTCTTTTCGCTGGATGCCGCACGGGGACTGGCTTTGAAGGTCTCGCCCTATGTCCTGCCGGTGGTGGTCGGCGCGGCGGTGGGGCCGTTGCTGGTGCTGCGGCCGGAGGCGACGTTCGGCGGGGAGATGCTGGCGGTGTCCTTGCCGGGCATGGGGTTGCCGGCGCTGACCTTGGCGGGGATCGTCCTGATCCGGTTCGCCATGACCATGGCGAGCTATTCCACCGGCATTCCCGGCGGCATCTTCGCCCCCATCCTGGCGCTGGCGACGGCGGTCGGGGTGCTGTTCGCGACCTTGCTCGGGAACCTTTTTCCCCTTCCGCCCCAGATGCTTGCGGCCTGCGGGATCGCCGCCATGGGTGGCCTGTTCTCGGCCACGGTGCGGGCGCCGCTGGTGGGGATGGTGCTGGTGGCGGAGCTGACCGGGGCCTACGATCTCCTGCTGCCGACAATCCTCACCTGCGTCACCGCAAACCTTGTGGCAGAAGGACTTGGCGGCAGGCCGATCTACGAAGTCCTGCTCGACCGCACCCTGCGCCTCGCCGGAATGCCCCGTCCGCCGGAGCCGGAACAGGACGTCATCGGCGGCTGGGACGAGCGGGAGCGGCGGCCGCAATAGGGGCCGATATCGGCAGGTTCAGTGGGGGTAGCACCAGGGGTATCGGCGGGATTCGGGACCGGTTCGGGACGGGTTCAGCTCCTGCCGGGTCCAAGATCGGGACCGTCGCGCCCAACCTCCCCTCAAACGGTATCAAATTACATCCCCGCCCCCACCCCGAGTCCCCGCTGCGCGTCCGGGCGGGAGGCATCGGGACGCGACACGGAGGCCCCCATGGCGGTACGCCAGATCGTGAAATTCCCCGACCCGCGGCTGCGGCTGCCGGCCGCGCCGGTGACGGTGTTCGACGCGGCGCTGGCGGACCTCGCGGCGGACCTCCTCGACACCTTGCGCGCCGCGCCGGGCATCGGCATCACCGCGCCCCATGTGGGTGTGCCCGCGCGGGTGGTGGTGCTGGAGCTGTCCCATGAGGACGGCCCGCGCACCTATATCAATCCCGAGATCGTGTGGTCCTCGCCCGAGACCATCCGCCATGCCGAGGGCAGCGTCTCCATGCCCGGCGCGGTGGAGGAGGTGGAGCGGAAGGCCCGCGTGCGGGTGCGCTACCAGGATCTCGCCGGCGCCTTTCAGGACGAAGAGGCCGAGGGGCTGCGTGCCGTCTGCCACCAGCACGAGTGTGATCAGCTCGACGGCATCTTCTGGCTGCAACGCCTGTCGCGCCTCAAGCGGGAGCGGGTCGTCCGCAAATACGAGAAAGCACAACGCTCCTCCGCCGATTGAGGGCTGAAAGCGGCATCCACGGGGCAAGCTTGTGCTTGCGCATCGCCCGCCCATGCGCTCACTCTCACAGGAATATCCCTTCCCGGCGTTGCGGTTCGGGGCGGGCGGCTGGCCTGAAGGCGGGGCCGGAAGATGCGGGCGCGACGCGGGCGGAAGGCGGTTCACGGGCGAATCGGGACGGCACGGGCGGGCCTGCGGCAGCTCATGGCCGCCCTCGCCCTCATCCTCATGGCCCTGTCCCCGGTCTCTCCCGCGCGCGCCAAGAATGAGCCCATCCGGCTGCAGGTGGTGGGCGGGCTCGGCGGTGTCACCCAGTTCACCCGGCTGGAGCAGCCGTTCTGGGAGCGCGAGATCACCGAGCGCACCAGCGGGCGCGTGGTCGCCACCATCATCCCCAACGACAGCGGCGGCCTGCGCGGGCAGGAGATGCTGCAGCTCATGCAGCTCGGCGTGGTGCCGTTCGGCACCGGCCTCATGTCGGTGGTCTCGGCGGAGGAGCCGGAGCTCAACGCCGTGGACCTGCCCATCCTCAACCCTGACATGGCGACCCTGAAGAAGACGGTCGCCGCCTTCCGCGTGCATCTCATCAACATCCTGCGCGACCGGTGGGACATCGAGCTGCTCGCCATCTACGCCTATCCGGCGCAGGTGCTGTTCTGCCGCTCCGGCTTCCGCGGCCTCGACGACATCGCCGGCCGCCGGGTCCGCACTTCCTCGGTGGCCCAGTCCGATCTGATGAAGGCGCTCGGGGCCATTCCCGTGGTGGTGCCGTTCGCGGATGTGGTGGATGCGGTGCGGCAGGGGGTGGTGGATTGCGCCATCACCGGCACCCTCAGCGGCCACGAGATCGGCCTCGGCGACGTCACCACCCACGTCCACAGCATGGCGATCAGCTGGGGCCTTTCCTTCTTCGGCGCCAACGTCAACGCCTGGATGGCCCTGCCGGAGGACGTGCGGGCCCAGATCCGCGGAGGCCTCGCCGATCTCGAAGGCCGCATCTGGCAGCAGGCCCAGGCCGACACCGCCCGCGGGCTCGACTGCAACACCGGCGCCGTCGCATGCGGCCGGCCGATGACCCACCGGCTGGCGGTGGTGCCGCAATCCGAGGCCGACGCCGCCCGCCGCCTGACCCTGCTCTCCAATACCATCCTGCCGCGCTGGATCGAGCGGTGTGGCGCGGCTTGCGCCGATGCATGGAATGCCTATCTTGCCGAATTGCACGCGACGACCGCCAAAGCCGAGTGATCGCAGCCGGCCGGATGATCCGGGCGGAAGGGCCTCCCCCGGCGGGGACGGCGGCGCCCTCAAGCCTGGGGACTGGCGCCGACGATGATCTGGCACCGCCTCAAGCTCTCCGTCATCGCCGGGACCATCGTCATCCTGGGCCTGCTGATGGTCGGGACGGCCCTGCTCGCCCATCGCGGCCTCATGGCGACGCGGCTCATCGCCGAGGCGGACATCGAGCGCTCCGCCCAGGGCGTGGAAAATGCGCTCAACCGTCAACTGCTCCAGATCCATGGCGCGCTCGCCGCCATCCGGCCGCTGTTCGCCGCCGCCGGGGTCACGGCCACCTCGCCCGCCGCCAACGAGCTGCTGCGCGGCTTCAACCTGCAGACCATCGCCTATCGCGACATGATGCTGGTCGCCCCCGACGGCACCATCATCGCCTCGGCCCGGCCACGCGGCGCGCTGCGCTCGCTGCCCATGGTGACTCAGCCCACCAGCATCCAGCCCGCCGCCATGATCGGGCCGGTGCAGAATCCGGTGAACGGCGACTGGTCGCTCTATGCCGTCCGGGCGGTTCCCGGATGGGACGGCGTGGTCGCCGTCGCCGACGTCTCGACCCAGTCCCTCATGAAGATCCTGGCGGAGACCGGCCTCGCCCCGGGCATGCGCATCCGCATCGAACGGCCGAACGGCCAGCTGGTGGCCTCGCTGCCCCATGACGAGCTGGCCGTCGGCGAGTGGCGGCACGGTGCGCTGGGCACGCGACCGCCCGATGGCAGGGCCTTCGTCGCCACCGGCGACAAGGGCCAGCCGGAACTGGCCGTGGTGCGGAGCTCCCTGCCCGGGGACCTGCGCGTGGTGCTGGTCACCGACCTCGACGAGGCCCTCGCGCCATGGCGGCGCTTCCGCGATCGCCTGACCGCAGCCGCCGCCATGGGCGGGACGCTCGTGACGGCCTTCGCCGGTGCCCTCTTCCTGGCACTGCGCCAGCGCGAAAGGGTGGATGCCGAGCGCGCCCGCGCCACGGCCGTGCTCGCCAATGCGGTGGAAGCCATGTCCGATGGCTTCGCCCTGTGGGACGGCGAGGACCGGCTCGTCGCCTGCAACCAGCGCTACCGCGAGCTGTTCGCCATCACCGCGCCGTTTCTGACGCCGGGCGCCCGCTTCCAGGAGATCATGCGGGCGAGCGTCGCGGCCCGTCATCTCCCCACGGCCGGTCCGCTGAGCGAGGAGCAGGTGGCCGAGCGGGCCCGCTGGCATCGTCCCGAGTACAGCCCGGTGGAGCGGCGGCTGTCCTCCGGGCGCTGGCTGCTGATGACCGACCGGCGCACCGCGGACGGCGGCGTGGTCGCGATCCGCACCGACGTCACCGCGCTCAAGGCGGTGCAGGCGGAGCTTGCCGAGGCCAACCTGCGCGCCACCGAGGCCGCCGCCGAGGCGCAGCGGCAGAACATGGCGCTGATCGAGCGCGAGGGGCGCATCCGCTTCCTCGCCCATCATGACGACCTCACGGGCCTGCCCAACCGGGTGGTGTTCCGCGAGCGCATCGGCAAGGCGCTCTACGAGGCCGCCGAGCGGGGCGAGAAGATGGCCCTGCTCTATCTCGACCTCGACCGCTTCAAGGACGTCAACGACACCCTCGGCCATCCCGTGGGCGACGCTTTGCTGCGGAAGGTCGCCGCCCGCCTCACCAACTGCGTTCAGGCCACCGACGTGGTGGCGCGCCTCAGCGGCGACGAGTTCGCCATCATCAGCATCGGGCCGCAGCAGCCGCAGGCGGCGACCGAGCTGGCCGAGCGCATCATCGCCCTGCTCGGGGAGCCCTATTCGGCCCTCGGCCATACCATCGCGGTCAGCGTCAGCGTCGGCATCGCGGTGGCCGAGGCGGCATGGATCGACGCCGACACCCTGCTCAAGCAGGCCGACCTCGCCCTCTACCGCGCCAAGGCGTGGGGCCGCGGCACCCTGTGCGTGTTCGAGCCGGAGATGGACACCCATCTGCGCGCCCGGCTGGAGATGGAGCAGGACCTCAGGGAGGCCCTGGCCGAAGGGCAGTTCGATCTCGCCTACCAGCCGATCTTCTCGGTGGTCACCGGCGCGCTCACCGGGTTCGAGGCGCTGCTGCGCTGGAACCACCCGCGCCGCGGCATCGTCGAGCCCTCCGATTTCGTGCCGCTGGCCGAGGATTCCCGCAGCATCGTGGAGATCGGCGCCTTCGTGCTGCGGCGGGCGGTGGCCGACATCGCCGCCCTGCCCGGCAATCTGAAGGTGGCGGTGAATCTCTCGCCGGTGCAGCTCGCCTTCGGTGACATCGTCGGCACGGTGGAGGCGGCGCTGCGCGACAGTGGCCTGCCGCCCGGCCGCCTCGAATGCGAGATCACCGAAACCGCCCTGTTCGAGAGCGAGCAGACCAGCCTCGCCGTGCTCCAGCGGCTGCGCGAGATCGGCGTGAAGATCGTGCTCGACGATTTCGGCACGGGCTATTCCAGCCTCAGCCGGCTGCGCCTTCTGCCCCTCGACAAGATCAAGATCGACCGCTCCTTCGTGCAGGACGCCACCGAGGGCTCGGCCAGCGCCGCCATCGTCGAGGCCATCACCGTGCTCACCGGCCGGCTCGGCATCGCCACTGTCGCCGAGGGCATCGAGACCGAGGCGCAGTGGGCGCTGCTCGTCCGCACCTCCTGCGCCGAGGCGCAGGGCTTCCTGCTCGGCCGCCCCCTCCCCATCGCCGAGGCCGCGGCGATGGCCCGCGACGGCTACGGCGTGCCGGTGGCGCTGGCGGCAGGCTTTTCCGCGCCGACGTGAGGGTCTGCCCCCGCCTTCCGGTACAGCCCGGTCAGGATCACCATGGGGGACAGAAGCGGCTGCGGCGCCGCGCGCATGCGCCGGCCCAGCGCCTCCATCAGCCCAGCGGTGAACGCTTCGCGGAAGGCACCATCGCGACCGGGATCGAGCGCCGCCAGAAGTGAGGGCAGGAACGGCGCGCGGAAGAAGCCGAGGTGCTTCTCCGCCAGCGCCGCCGCGTCCCCGTCCAACCCATAGGCCGGCCAGAATGGGTCGGGCATCTCCCGCGCCTCCTCGGCGACGAGGGTGAGCCCCGCGAAGGCGCCGTCCGCGAACGGACTGCGGGCGTCGGCGGCGGTGCGCTCGAAGACGAGGATGGTCATGCGCCCGCGCTCGTCTTTTGTAAGCATGCCGCCGAGCGCCATGGCGTCCAGCTCCGCCTCCACCCACGCCATCAGCACCGGGAAGGTGGTGGGCTCGTCCTCCGGCAGGCTCGGCTGCACCACCACGAGGGCGCCGCCCGGCTTCAGCTCCCGCGCGCGGGCGGCGAGGAAGGCCTCCCAGTCCGCCGCCGCCTGCGCGGCGAAGGCGGCGCGCACCTCCGGCGCCGCCTGCCGCGGCCACACATGGCCCGCCGGCATCACCGGCGCACGGCTCATCCAGTGGGCGGCGAACGAGCACCAGCCGAAATCCACGCTGGCATCCGGCAGCACCTGCTCATGGAAGGTGCGCCCCACGGCCGAGGCGAAGGCGCGCGCATCTCGCCGGAGATAGCTTTCGGGATCGTCCCGCAGCAGCGCGAACAGGGCGGAGAAATCATTGCCCGGCTGGTCGGTGTGGACGACGCTCACCGGCACGTCCGGCCCCAGCCGCCGGCGCACATGGCCGAGCGCGAGCCCCATGGGCACCAGCGAGTTGCGCCCCGTGGCGCTGCCATAATCCGCCAGCGTGACGGGCGCGTGCAGCGCCATGCCCTCGAACGCCCGGTCGATCAGCGGCAGCCCGTGGGCGCCGCCCTTCGCCTGATGCTGGGCATGGTCGTTGTAGAACCCGCCCCCCTGCATGGGCGCCGGGCCCGTGGCCCGCTCGTCATCCCCGGCCATCACCCCTCCCCCGTTGCGCGGAGGATGGCGGGGAACGGCCCCGCCTTCAATGCCCTCCCGCGCCCACCATCGCGCGGAGGAAGGCGCTGACGCGGGTGCCCAGCGGCAGGGCGTCCGTCACCTCGCGTTCGAAGGCGGCGAACGCAGCATCGAGGCGCGAGCGCTGGCGGGCCTTTTCCGGCGGCGACAGGAAGGCCTTGTCGATGGCGGTCTCAGCGAAGCCCTTGAGCCGGCGATAGCCGAGGCCGTGGTCCTGCGACGCCCGCAGATATTCGTTGGTGAGGTCGATGCGCGAGACGCCCGCATCGTCGGTGGCCAGCGTCACCGGCACGCCGGCGGAGAGATAGGTGCGGATGGGGTGGCGGCGGTCGCGCACGCCGAGGATCACGTCGGACGAGGTGAGCGCGATCTCGATGGCGACGCCGCGCGCCTTCAGCTCCGCGAGCAGCCCGTCCATGTCGCGCTCGAAGCCGATGGCGGTGCCGTGGCCGATGCGCCGCGCCCCCGCCGTCTCCACCGCATCGCGGATGTGGAAATCGAGATCCGGCGGCGGCACCAGCCCGATCCAGAGCTCGCCCGCATGGAGCGCCACCGGCACGTCCTTGCCGGCGAGGAAGCCGATCCACTGCATGTGGGCGCGGTAGTCCTGCCGGGCCGTGCGGTAGTCCTCCGGCCCCACATAGTTGAAGCCGGCGACGACATCCGGCAGCGCCCGCACGAGGGCCGCCGACACCGCCGTCTGGGCGAACACCTCGGCCGGCACGCCGTTGCGGTTCACCTGCGCGATGTAGCGGAAATCCACCCCGCAGCCGGGGCGGGTCGCGTCCGCCGCGCAGCCGCGCAGCGCCTCCACCCGGGCGACGAGGGCCTTGATGTCCTCCACCCGGCGGCGCACCACATCCGCCATGCCGGCCTTTTCCAGCGCCGCCAGCATGGCCTTGGGATCGCGCTCGGCACCGATGGCCTGGCCGAGGCGGCGGCGATCCTCGCCCTCGATCAGCGTCACCATCAGCTCGGCATATTGCACGTTGTCCGCGCCGTACTGGCGCAGCTGGTCCACCGTCATCTCGGCGGTGCGCTCCAGGGTGCGCGTCCAGTCCGGCCCGCCGGCGGCGGGATTGAACTTGGAGAAGGAGGCGAAGAACTGGTCGTGGCCCGAGGGCACCTGGGGCGTGGGCAGGAACCAGCGCAGGGAGAGCGCATCCACCAGAAGGTCGAAGGTGGTCTGGCCGCGCCAGCCGGCCACCGCGTCGGCGATGGGGACGATCTTCGGGTCGGTGCCGCAGGGCTTATCCGCGCTCGCATCGGCGGGCGGGGAGAGGATGTTCATGGCGGCGGGATCGAGGCACAAGCCATCCTTGATGGCCCAGGCGATCAGCCGCTCGGCATAGACCGCGCCCGACAGGTGGGTGTGCAGGTCGCCGCCCTTGGGCATGCGATGGAGGAAGGCGCGCTGGCGGTTGGGCTCCGGCCGCAACGCCTCGAAATGGGCGGCGGTGAGCGCCTCGGGCAGGTTGCTGGCGACGACGGCGGCCCGGATGGCGACACAAGCCGCGATCAGGACGAACGCGGCGATCAGGATACGGCGACGCAACAGGGCCTCCGGGGCGCGGGTCTCAACTCGCGCGCGAGGGTAGAGGTTTTCTCCGCATCACGGAATCCACGAAACGGTCCCCGGCGCCGTCGTGGCGCGCCTCACCCTCAATCACGCCGTCATCGCCCGCCTTGTGCGGGCGATCCACCCTTCCGCCAGAGCGGTGCCGGGCCGGATGAAGCGGACAAGCGGCAAAGTGGATCCCCCGGACAAGCCGGGGGATGACGGTGGTGAGGATGCGTGACAGGAGCGACAGGGCGACGGGGGGCGGCCCGCTCAGTCCTTTGGCTCAGCCGGCCCTTCAGCTCTTGGCCAGCCCGGCCAGCACCTTGTCGACGCCGGTGACGCCCACCTTGACGTTCACCTGCCGGCCATCCTGCAGGCGGAAGGCGATGGTGGCTTCCTTGGCGGCGGACAGCTCCTTGGCGAGGGCCGCGTCGTAGGCAATGCTCGCCTCGCACTCGGTGCCGTTGCACCACTGGTAGGCGAGCTTGCGGGTGTTCTGGCCGAGCACCAGGTCCACGCCGTCGCGCACCAGCACGCCGGTGGGGGTGGTGATGGCGATGGTCGGCACGTCCTTGCCGTCCTTGCCGATCTTCCACACCACGACCACGCGCTTCGACTGGTTGTCGGTGATGCGCAGCACGGCGAAGCAGGTCTTCTTGCCGGCCTTGGCGCCGGCGGCCGGAGGCACCTCCTGGCAGGTGAGCACCCAATTGTCGAACGACTGGGTCTCGGTCTTCACCGGGCCGGCGGGCGCGGCCGGGGCGGCCGGCTGGTTCTGGGCAGTGCGGTTCTGGGCCGGCGCCGCCTGCTGGGTCTGCGCCACGGTGACGGCGCCCGTGTCCTCGGAGAACAGCACGGCGAAGGGCGTCGCCGCGAGGAGCGCGGCAAGGGCGAGAAAGGGGCTGGCGCGGAAGGAGGTGGTGCGGAACAGACGGGAAAGGATCACGAGACGCCTCCGTGGACGAGGACCCGGGGACAGAAGGAATCCGGAGAAGGGACGAAATGCGGGGACTGACACGACGCGGGCCAGGAAACACGGGCCAGAAAACGCGGGCCCGGAACTGGGCGGCCTGCGCCCGCAGCTCTTACCCGAACGGGAAGGATGGGACGGCATGGAGCGAAAGCCAAGCACCGTCACGATCTTGTCCCCGGAGAAGAAACGGGCGGCGCACCTTCAAGGCACGCCGCCCGCCGGACTGATCGAGGATCAGGTGCCGCTCACCACTGGTAGCGGACACCGCCCTTGGCGCTGCCGGCCGTGTAGTTGTCGCCGAACTTCACGTCGGCATTCACGAAGCTGTTCCAGCCCGAGTCCTTGGCGAAGACGTTGAACCCGACGCCGACTTCACCGAACAGGCCGTCGAAGTTGTCGACGGTGCCGAAGGGCACGCCCGGATTGAAGATCGTGACGGCGTTGTCGCCGAGGAACTCGTACCAGAGGCGGCCGGTCACGCTCGCCTGCACCTTGTAGGTGGCGGCGTCGTAGATCTGGCCACCAACGCGGGCGCCGAGGCTGCCGCGCAGGCTGTCGTTGTTGCCGAAGTCCACGAAGGTGTTTCCGGCAATGGCGAGGTTGGAGATGTTGGTGTTCACGTAGGTCAGGGTGGCGAGGCCGTCGACGAACCCGCCATTGGCCCAGGTGTAGAGCCGGTAGCCGGTATCGAGCGCGAAGCCGACGTTCCGGGCGTCCGTGGACTTTCCGAAGTAGCCGATGCCCGCGAGCGTCGGCGCGTTGTAGTCCATGGAGAGGAAGTCGGCCTTGATGAGGGCGTCGAAGTACCAGTTGCCGGTGATGTAGGTGGCATAGGCACCGACCGTCCCGCCCGAGTAATCCGCCGAGGTGGGCGAATTGCTGAAGTTCAGGTTGGACCCGACGTAGCCACCGAGGACACCGAAGACCACCGCGTCATTGGTGGCGAACACGCCTTCCTTGCCGAAGTCGGCACCGGCCATGAAGCCGTAGATGCTCTGGTTGTAGCCGGTGTCGAACCCGTAGAGACCGCCGCCAGCCGCGAAGGTGTTGGAGGCGTCGCGAGAGCCCCAGCTGCCGACCACCTTGCCCCAGATGCCGGGGGTGACGGAGGCCGGAGCCCCGTCGATGGTCTTGATGCCTTCCTTGGTGACGAGCTGCGTGGGCGTGCCCTGCAGGTAGGTGCGCAGGTCGGCCTGGCGGTCGAGCCACACGCCGGTGGTCTCGTGCCAGATGGCCTGGGCGCCGGTGACGAGCTTCGGCAGCTCGAACACTTCCTGGTCCGGGAGGCCGATCAGGTACTGGTCGTTGCCGATGACCGTGAGGTCATAGAAGAACAGGCCCTTGTCGATCACGCCGCCGAACTTCGGCGAGTAGTTGGTGGAGCCGGGCGAGATGTAGAAGCTCGTCGGGTCCGTGGTGCCGGCCGCGCTCTGCACGTCCACCACCTTGATGCCGGCGAGGTTGAAGGCGCCCGGTCCCGCGTTGACGTCGTGGATGACGAGGCCGGTGGAGCCGGTGGTGACGAGGCCGGCGATCTCAACACCGTTCACGTCGAGGCCGCCAACCGCGAGCTGGTCCGAGGTGGAGCCCGGCGCGCCGAGGTAGCTGTCGAGGCCCACCTTGCTGTTGCCGACGCCGTTCCAGGTGCCGCTCACGTAGGTCACGTCGCGGGTCCCGTTGCCGGCGATCTGGCCGGGGGTCTCGTCGATCATGGTCAGCAGGCCGCTCTGGAGGAAGAGCGGATCGCCGTTGTTGAAGGTCTCGAGGCTGTTGAAGGTGGTGGTCTCGGCCACCCCGCCCTGCAGCGCCGTGACGATGCGGCCGGTGTTGTTCAGGGTGTCGTTGCCGCCCCCGAAGTAGTTGTTGCCGACCGTGATCCAGGTGTTCGACGACAGGTTGTTGAAGGTGTCGTCGTTGTTGGTGAGGCCGATGCGGCCGACGATGGTGCCGTTGTTGGTGATGGTGGTGGCGCCGCCATCGGTGTCGATGACGATGTCGCTCGCCGCCACGATCAGGCCGGGCAGGTTGTTGCCGCCCAGGTAGCTCCAGGAGCTGACCAGCGTGCCGGCGCCCACGTTGATGATGGTGCCATCATCGCTGTTGACCGAGATCACCGCCTCGCCCCAGCTCTTGCCGGAGCCGATCACCGCATTGTTGGTGCCGATGTTCACCGTGGCGAAGTCGGCCGAGAAGATGCGGATGGCGTTGCCGACGCCGGTCATGTCCGCGTCGCCGCGGATGATGCTGCCGTCGGAGGTGTTGATGGTGACGTTGTCCCAGCCGCCGGCGCGGATGCCCTTGTCGTTGGCGAGGACCACGGAGTTGACGCCGGTGGCGACGAAGATGTCGTTGCCCGGACCGAAGGCGAAGTTGGTGGCGGTGAGGCCATCGTCGCCCGCAGCCACCGCGCTCGAAGTGCCGGTGGTGAGGAAGACGTCACCGGAGCCGGCGAACTTGTTCGCCACGATGCCGTCGCCGCCCGCGGTCACGCCGCTGGTGGTGCCGGTGGTGACCGTGACGTTGCCGGTGGAGCCGATGGACTGGGCCTCGATGCCGTTGCCCACGGTGGTGATGTTGCTGAGGAGGCCGGTGGTGACCACCACGTCACCCGTGCCGGCGAACCGGCCGGCGAAGATGCCGCCCGCAGTGGCATTGATGGCCGAGGCCGTGCCCGTCGTCACCGACACGTTGCCGGTGCCGAAGGTCTTCGAGGCGATCACGCCGAAGTCCTGGGCCGCGATGGTGGTCGAGGCCCCCTGGTTCACCGTCACGTCGCCGGTGCCGAAGAGGACATTGGCCTCGACGCCGTTGGCGGTGGTGGAGGTGACGTTGGCGTTGGCATTCACCAGCACCGCGCCGTCGCCGCCCTTCAGGATGAAGATGCCGTTGTCGGTGGCGGTGATGGCCGCGTTGTTGGTCACGGTCACGTCGCCGGTGGTCAGCGCCAGCGAGCGCACCTGGATGCCCTCGTCGCCGGCGGTGATGGTGCCGTTGGTGGTGACGATGACGTTGCCGCCGCCGAGCTGGCTCACCGCGATGCCGTCGTCACCCGCATTGATGGTGCCGTTGGCGGTGGTGAGGATGGTGACCGGGCTCTCGCCGATGGCATAGGCATGGATGCCGTCGCCGCCGGTGGCCGCGCCGCTGAGGCCGCCGACCGCCGCATCCACGTCGATGTTGGTCGGGCCGTCGCCGAGCTTCACGGTCAGGATGCCGATGCCGTCGGACTTGATGGTGCCGCCCGCATTGACGTTCACGTCGATGGCACCGTTGCCGATGTTGGCGCCGACGATGCCGATGGTGGTCGCCTGGACCTCGGCGTTCACGTTCACCGTGGCGGTGCCCGAGCCGATGGTCAGCGCGCCGCCGCCGATCGCGGGCGGGTCGATGACGCCGTTGATCGTCAGGGTGGCGTTGCCGGTGCCGCCGGCGATGGCCGCCGCACCGATGAAGCCGCCGGCCGCGACCGACACCTTCTGGTTCACCGTCACGTCGGTGTTGCCGCCGGTGTTGAAGCCGACGACGCCGGCGATGGCGGCGTTGACCGTGCCGTCGGTGACCACGGTCACCTGCTGGCCGGCGCCGATGTTGCCGCCGAGGACGCCGATGCCGTTGGCCGAGGTGACGGCCGCCAGCGTGTGCACGTCCACCGTGCCACCGTCGCCGATGGAGAGGGCGCCGACGCCGAGCAGGTCACCGCTCACGGTGCCCTCGGTGAGCACCTTCACGGTGTTGTTGTTGCCGAAGGCGAGGCCGGCGACACCGAAGCCGTCCGTGGAGGTCACGGCCGCCTTGGTGTTGATGTCCAGCGAGCCGCCGGTGGCGCCGAGGATGCCGCCGACGCCGAGGAGGCGGCCATCGACCGTCTGGTCGGTGGTGACCTTCACGGTGTTGGCGCCGCCGCCGATGGCGCCGCCGAACACACCGAAGCCGTCCGCCGACTTCACCGTGTCCTTGGTATGGACCGTCACCGCGTTGGTGTCGCCGAGCGCCAGAGCGCCGACGCCGAGGTAGCGGCCGGTCACCGCCTTGTCGGTGGTCACGTCGATGGTGTTGGAGCCGAAGCCGAGGGCCGCCACGCCGAAGCCGTTGGCGCTGTCCACGGTGTCCTTGGTCTCGACGGTCAGGGTGCCGCCGGTGCCGCCGATGAGGCCGCCCACGCCGAGCAGGTCGCCCGTCACCGCCTTGTCGGTGGTGACCGAGACAGTGCTGGCGCCGGTGCCGAGGCCGCCGCCGAAGACGCCGAAGCCGTCCGAGGAGGTCACGGTGTCGAGGGTGTGGACCGTGACGGTGTTGGTGTCGCCGATGCCGAGGGCGCCGACGCCGAGGTAGCGGCCTTCGACCGCCTTGTCGGTGGTGACGCTCACCGTGTTGGCGCCGGTGCCGATGGCGCCGCCGAACACGCCGAGGCCGTCAGCGGACTTCACCGTGTCCTTGGTGTGGACCGTGACGCTGTTGCTGTCGCCGAGCGCCAGCGCGCCGACGCCGAGGTAGCGGCCGGTCACCGCCTTGTCGGTGGTCACGTCGATGGTGTTGGAGCCGAGGCCGAGCGCCGCCACGCCGAAGCCGTTGGCGCTGTCCACCGTGTCCATGGTCTTGATGGTGAGGGTGCCGCCCGTGCCGCCGATGACGCCGCCCACGCCGAGCAGGTCGCCGGAGACCTGCTTCTGGGTGGTGACGTTCACCGTGTTGGCGCCGGTGCCGATGGAGCCGCCCAGCACGCCGAAGCCGGAGGCCGAAGTGACCTTGGCCTGCGTCTCGACGTTCACCGTGGTGCCGCCGCCGCCGAGGTTCAGCGCGCCGACACCGAGCAGGTCGCCGGAGACTTCCTGCTGGGTGGTCACGTTGATGGTCTGGCCGGTGCCGAGGCCGAGGGCCGCGACGCCGAAGCCGTCGGAGGAGGTCACCTTGTCCTCGGTGACGATGGTGAGCTGCGAGCCCGCGCCGCCGATGAGGCCGCCGACGCCGAGGAAGGTGCCGTCCACCTGCTCGCCGGTGGTGACCTTGACCACCGAATTGTCGCCGATGCCGGCGCCGACCACGCCCGCGCCGCCGGAGGTGACGGCCGCGGTGGTCTTCACGTCCACATTGCCGTTGGCGCCGATGGAGAAGCCGCCCACGCCGAGGAGGCCGGAGTCGATGGCGCCCGAGGTGGAGACCTTCACCACCTGGTTGTCACCGATGCCGCCGCCCAGCACGCCGATGCCGTCATTGGTGACGGACGCGGAGTTCTTCACCTCCACGGTGGTGGCGATGCCGGTGGTGTTGTCGCCGATGACGATGCCGCCCACGCCCAGCACGCCGCCGGTGATGGCGCCGCTGTTGGTGACCTTCACCTGCCCCTCGTCGCCCACCACGAGGCCGGCGACCGCCGCACCCTGGGTGGTGATGGCGCCGGAGTTGGTGACGGTCAAGGTGCCGTTGTCGCCGATGATGCCGGCGAGCACGCCGCCCACATCCGCGTCGATAGCGCCGGTGTTGTTGACGGTGGCGCCGTAATTGTCGCCCACCGCGAGGCCGAGCACGCCGACGCCGCTGTTGTTGACGATGGCGCCGTTGTTGGTGACCGTCAGGCCGTTGGCCTGGCCCTGGCCGACCGCGATGCCGGCCACGCCGAGGAAGCCGCCGGTGACGACGCCGCCGTTGCTGACCGAGGTGATCGCCGAGCCCGAGCCGTCGAGGTCGATGGCGGCGCCGATCACGCCGATGCCGTTGGTGTTGATGGCGCCGCTGTTGGCCACCGAGACGTTGGTGACGCCGGCGCCCGGGCCGTTGTCGATGCCGATGCCGGCGACGCCCACGAGGTTGGCGTTCACCACCGCGAAGTTCTGGACGTTGACCGCGTTGCCCTCGCCGACCGTGAGGCCGAGCACGCCCACGCCGCCGGAGGTGACGACACCGTAGTTCTGCACGCCGACGGAGTTGCCGTCGCCGATGCCGGCGCCGCCCACGCCCAGGAAGCCGGCATCCACCACGCCGAGGTTCTTGACGGCGACGGTGTTGCCATCACCCACCGCGAGGCCGGCCACGCCGATGGCGAAGTCCTCGACCACGCCCTTGTTCTGGACATCCACGTCCGCGCCGGGAAGGGCGCTGTTGTTGCCCACCTTGATGGCGCCGACGCCGAGCAGCGGAGTGGTGCCGACGCTCGATTCCACGGAGGCGTTGTTGTCCACCACCGCGCGGCCGTCGCCCACGTTCAGCGCGATGACGCCGATGAGGTTGGCGTCGATGTTGCCCGAGGTGTTGGCGGTGGCGGTGCCGTTGCCGATGGCCACCGAGCCCACGCCGATCAGCGGCGGGTCGATGGTGCCGGAGAAGTTGACGGTCGCGTTGCCGTTGTTGGAGATCGCGCCGACGCCGATCAGCCCGTCCGAGCTCACATTGCCGGTGGTGTTGACGGTGGTGTTGCCGTCGGTGTTGAAGGCGAGCACGCCGCCGAGGGTGCCCGACACGTCCTTGGTCTTGACGTTGACGTCGCCGCCGGTGCCGACCGAGCCGGCCAGCACGCCGAAGCCGCCGGTGGCGTCCACGTTGTCGCGGGCGTCCACCTTCACCGAGTTGCCGGTGCCGATGCCCACCGCGAGGATGCCGGTGCCGTTGCCGGCGGTGACATTGTCCTTGGTGGTGACGTCGACGGTCGCCTTGCCGGTGCCGACCGCCGAATTCCAGGTGGACGGGTCGCTCGGGTTGAAGCCGGAGAAGTCGCCGACGCTGGCGCCGATGGCGGAGATGCCGTTGCCGTTGGTGCCCTCGATGTCGCCGGAGACGTTCACCGTGGTGTTGGCATTGCCGTTGAGGCTGCCGGCCAAAGCGAAGATGCCGTTGGAGCCGCCGGTGACATCGGCCGAGCCCTGGACGGTGGTGGTGGCGGTGTTCGGGCCGCCCGAGACGGGCGCGGTAATGGCGGAGGCGTTGATGCCGGCGCCCGTGCCGCCGATCACGCTGCCGCCGTTGGCGGTGACGGTGGTGGTGGCGTCAACGCCCACGCCGCCGAGACCGACCGCCGAGGCCGAGGCGTTGATGCCGTTGGTGCCACCCTGCACGAAAGTGCCGCTGGTGGAGACGCTGGAGATGGCCGGCAGCTGGAGCGGGCCAGCCGAGACGCCGACGGCGGTGGCGTTGATGCCGTCGCCGCTGGTGCCGGTGGCGGTGCCGCCGATGAACTTCAGGTCAAGGTCGGTGCCCGCGGCGGCCACGCCGTTGGTGCCGCCGGTGAAGAAGGAGTTGTTCGCGGTGAGGTTGACGTCCTGCGCGAGGAAGTTGGCGCCAGACCCGGTGGTGCCGGAGAAGAAGCCGCTGTTGGTGGTCGCGTTGACGGTGCCGAGGGCGTTGAAGTTCAGGCCGTTGGTACCGCCGCTGACGAACGCGGCAGGCGTCGAGGAGAAGGTGATATCGCCGGCCAGGGAATTCAGGTTGATGCCGTTGCCGGTGGCACCGGTGCCGGTGGCCGAGCCGGCGAAGCCGGTCATGGAGATGTTGCCCAGCACCGAGGTGCCGCTGATGCCGTTGGTGCCGCCGGTGGCCGAGCCGGTGAAGTTGTTGGCGTTGATCCCATTGCCGGAGAGGATCTGAATGCCGTTGCCGGTGGTGCCGGTGGCGCTGCCGGCGAAGTTGTTCACGGTGACGCCGGTCGTGCCGTTGAGCACGAGGCCGTTGGTGCCGCCCTGGATGATGCCGGCCGACGTGGACGAGAAGTTCACGCTGCCGAGCGTGGCGGTGAGGTTGATGCCGTTGCTGCCGGCTTCGGTACCGGTCGCCGAGCCGGCGAAGCCCGTCATGGTGATGTCGCCGGTGGCGGCGAGGCCGTAGATGCCGTTGTCGCCGCCCGTGGCCGTGCCATGGAAGCCGGTCGCCGAGATGCCGTTGCCCGAGGTGAGGCGGATGCCATCCCCGGTGGTGCCGGTCGCCGTGCCGGAGAAGTTGTTCAGGTTGATGGTCGTGCCGGTCAGCACCAGACCATTTGCGCCGCCGGACGCGGTACCCGAGAAGTTGTTGAAGGTGAGAACGGTGCCCGTGGCCGCAATGCCGGTGCTCGAACCGCCGGTGCCCGTCGCGGTTCCGTTGTAGTTGTTCATCGTGATGGCGCCAACGGCCGTCAGCGATATACCGGTATTCGTGCCGGAGACAGAGTTGGTCACGGAGGAATTAACGGTGATGGTACCGTTGGCGGCACCAAGAAGACCAATTCCGGTTCCGCCAGAATTGGTGACATTGGCGCCGTTATTGAGGTTGACGGTCAGGTTGCCGCTAAACACGCCAATCGTCCCGGCCGTACCGATGACGCCGCCACTCTTGGTGGTGTCGCAATTCAGCGTCGCGTTACCGAACAGATTGATCGCGTCGCTGCACGCCGCATCCGCCGTTCCCGGCTGAATGACGCCTGCAAGCACCGTCGCCAGTGCGGAACTGAGGAGGAGCGCCCGTGTCCGGCCGCGGGTGACGGATGCCCCCTTTGCAGAGGACCGAACATTCGCGCCAGACAGGATGGTGCCGCCCGTATTGACCATCTTCACCCCCAACATGTGGCGGCAGGAGGAAGCCCTCCGCCAGCCAGAACCTGTTTCGGCCGCCACATTGTGCGACCATTGGTTGTGGAGTGATTCTCACACTCCTCGAACTGAGGCGAACTTACCCAGCGGATGCAATCGCCTCTCCGCAGGACGCGAATCATCACTGCTCAAAATGCGAATTTCTTCATATTCGCGTGAGGTGTTGCACTTCTGCCATAGTCGAATTTATTGTTTTATTTCAATAAGTTAACCATAAAATCGACGCATGGCGGTTGCCTGCAACCACTCCACAGCTCAGCCGCAGACAGAATAGATGGCGGTAATTTAGTAGCCTGGATTGCGTTTAGACTCTGTTTGACGTGTTGTAACGCCCGTCAAGGGAGGCGTGGCGGCCAGTCATGGGGGAATTTCAAAAGATTTCGCAGACGCAATATTTGAGTATTCATGATTGCTCTGCACCAGACTCACAGTCTCATCGTGCGCTGCTGCAAGGTAGCGATGCGGCACTGACCAAGGTCAAAGCGGTTAACAAGCGGTTAACCGTGCGTCAGACGCTGTTACCGAATGTGGCGATTATTTGCGCAGACGCGCCACAATTGGGCGCCCTGCGCATGACCGTACTGGAGCTGCCTCTGACCTTGGCGGGGCGGACCAGCGAATCCTCCACCATCGCGCTCGATCAGGGGCCGGTCCAGCCGATCCCGGCCAATATGACTTTCCTTGCAACGGTTCGCCGCGGCGCCGACATCCACTTTCCCGCCGGGTCGGTGATTCTGGTGGCGGCCCCGGACCGCTCGCCGGGCGCCGGAGAGGCGGGCGCGGGCGGCGGCGCGCTGTCCACGACGCCGGATGCATCGGTGGACCTGCTCATCACGCAGGCACAGTGCATTGTCGGGCGCGATCTGCCGCCGGCTTTGGCGCGGGCCTGCGAGGCCGGCCTTCTCGCGCTACTGTCGGTTGCACGCGAGCACGAGAGCGGCGCTCCGCCGACCGGCGACCATCTCTTCCGCGACATCCTCGCCGACATCGCCGCCAACTGCCGCCAGCAGGATTACGGCGTGGCCCAGGTGGCGCAGCGCTACAAGCTCAACGTGCGCACGCTCCAGAAGATGTTCCAGAAGCACGGCACCACGCTCAGGGAGCACATCACCGCCGCGCGCCTGAAATATGCGGGCGCCGCTCTGCTCGATCCCGTCAATGCCGGGAAGAAGGTGTCGGACATCGCATTCGAGGCCGGCTTCAACGACATCGCCACCTTCAACCGGCTGTTCCGCCGCACCTTCGGCCGCGCCCCCTCGGCCTTCCGCACCGAGGCCAACCAGGCAGCCGCCGGCGTCGCCCGCGCCGAGCGGGCCGACGTCAGCCAGGCGGGCTGACCGCCTTCCGGTGTCACCCTTGGGAGTTTTGCGCCTTCCGGCTTCACCGTTGAAAGCCGAGCGCCTCCCGGCGTCACCCTTGGGAGTCGAGCGCCTCCCGGCGCTATCCTTGCGAGTTTTGCGCCTTCCGGCGCTTGCGCACCGCGTCCGCGAGCGCGTCGAGGGCGGGATCGCGCACCCCGTGCCCGGCCAGTCCCTCGCAGGTGGCGAACAGATAGTCGGCGGCCGAGCCGATGGCGCCCTGGGCATTGGCGAGCCGGTCCACCACCTCCGCCTCGCTCAGCCCGCCGGCATAATGCGGATTGGTGCGGTCCATGGTGAAGGCGATGGCGCAGCCGATGTGCCCGCCGGCGGGATCGCTCACCTCCAGCCAGCGCGGCACATAGGCACCGGCCAGCATCTCCCGCCGCCACAGCAGGGAAAGTTCGTGCTCCAGCCCCTCCTCGGGCAGGCGGAGGGCGACGCCGGTGCAGTCGCCGCCCGCATCGAGGGCGAGGGTCAGACCGGGATAGGCCGGCGAGCCGCGCCCCACCACCGTCTCCAGGCAGAAGGCGCGGTGCCAGCCGTCGATGCGGCCGACGCGGCATTCCTCCACCCGCACGGTCGGGTTCCAGATCAGCGAGCCGTAGGCGAACAGCCAGGCCGGCCCCTCCGGCCGCGCCGCCAGGGTGGCGTTGAGGGAGGCGGCGCGCTCGGCCTCCGTGAGCACGGCGAGGTCCGGCGCGTCGCGCGCCACCAGCGCGTCGATGCCGCCGGCCTCGATGAGTTCGCGGGTGAGAGAATGCATCTTCATGGCTGTCCCTATTTAAGCAGGAACCGCGCCAATTCCCATGGGTGCCCGCTACGGGCGGCCCGCCTTCCCCGGGTACGGCATGGCACGCCTTCGGCGCGATAGGTGAGGGAGAATGCGGCTCTGCCGCGGCTTGGCATTTGGCTTGGCAGCAGATGCCGTGCGATGAACGGGGAACAAACTGCGTCCACCGCCTTCGGTTACCGCCGGCGAAGGACGCAGGCATCGGGGGCTTCGCCGGGGGGCGCGGCCGGCTCCGGTCCATCATCGGCGCGGGATCGCCCGCGCCGCGAGCACGAGCGCGAACTGCCCCGCATGAATGATGCCTCCGCCAGCCGCACCGCGCCCCGCACCACGCCGGATCTCGGCGCCTGCGACCGCGAGCCGATCCACATTCCGGGCTCCATCCAGCCGCACGGACTTCTGCTCGTGGCCGACCCGCGCACCCGCACGGTGGTGGGCGGCGCCGGCGACATCGAAGGCCGCCTCGCCGGGGACTGGCTCGGCGCCCCCCTCGACGCCCTGCTCGGACAGGATCTGTCGGCGCCGCTGCGTGAGGCGCCGCAGAACGGCGTCACCCGCCTCGGCCTCGTCGCCGGGCGCGCCGAAACTTTCGAGGTGCTGCTGCACCGCGCCCCGCAGGGCATCCTGGTGGAGCTGGAGCCGGCGCCGGAGGTGCGGCTTGGCGCCGCCGAGGTGCTGGCCGGGCTCGATGCCGCTTTCGTAAGCTTCGAGCGCGCGCCGGACCTGCGCAATTTGTGTGCAGAAGCCGCCGCCGTGTTCCGCCGCATCACCGGCTTCGATCGGGTGATGATCTACCAGTTCCTCGACGACGAGGCGGGGACGGTGCTCGGCGAGGCGAAGGTGAAGGAGATGGGCTCCTTCCTCAACCACCACTTCCCCGGCAGCGACATCCCCCGGCAGGCCCGCGCGCTCTATGTGCGCAACCGCGTGCGGGTGATCCCGGACGTGGCCTACGAGCCCGCCCCGCTGCGTCCGGCCGAGGCCGGGCTCGCGGAACTCGATCTGTCCGACGTGATGCTGCGCTCCGTCTCGCCCATCCACATCCAGTATCTCAGCAACATGGGGGTGGGCGCCTCGGCCTCGGTCTCCATCGTCAAGGACGGGGTGCTGTGGGGGCTCGTCGCCTGCCACAACCGCACGCCCCGGCGCCTGCCCTACGAGCTGCGCATGGCCTGCCAGTCCCTGGCCGCCAACCTCGCCCGCCAGATCCGCGCCCGCGAGGAGGCGATGCAGTATCGCGACCGCATCCGGCTGCGTGGCGCCGAGGATTCCCTCGCCGATTATCTCTCCGCCGACGCTCCGGTGGAGGACGTGCTGGCCCGCCACGGCGACGATCTGCGCCGGGCGCTGGGCGCCGACGGCTTCGCCGTGGTGGAGGCCGACCGCGTGCGCGCATCCGGCCGCTGCCCGGACGAAGCGGCGCTCAGGCGCATCGCGCGCTGGGCGGAGGGCAAGGCGCAGGCGCGGGCCTTCAGCACCCATGCCCTGCCCTCCCTCCTGCCCGCCGCCGCCGAGTTCGCCGCGCTGGCCAGCGGCGTCGCGGCGGTGAGCATCCCCGGCGACACGCCGCTGATGCTGCTGTGGCTGCGCGCGGAGCAGGTGGAGGTGGTCAACTGGGCCGGCAACCCGCATCGCGATGACGCGGCCGATCCCTCGACCCTGCTCACCCCGCGCGCCTCGTTCGAGGCGTGGAGCGAGACCGTGCGCGGCAAGGCCCGCGCCTGGTCGCTGGCGGAGGTGGAGACCATCAACCGCCTCGGCCATGCCGTGTTGCAGGCCCGCCAGAACCGGCGCGTGCGCGACCTCAACCGCCAGCTCTCCCTGACCGTGGTGGAGAACGAGCGGCTGTTGCAGCACAAGGACTTCCTGATGCGCGAGGTGAACCACCGCGTGCAGAACAGCCTGCAACTGGTCTCCTCCTTCCTGCGCCTGCAATCGCGCCGGCTCGGCGAGAGCGAGGCGGCGACGGCGCTGACGGAGGCCGAACGGCGGGTGGCGGCGGTGGGTCTCGTGCATCGCCAGCTCTATGCCGGCGAACAGGTGGAGGCGGTGGACCTCTCGCGCTATCTCATCGACCTCACCCGCGAGGTGACGAGCGCCCTCGGCAAGGAATGGGAAGCGCACATCATGCTCGATGTGGCGCCGGTGCTGATGGCGGCCGACCGGGCGGTGCGGCTGGGGCTGATCCTGACTGAGCTGGTGCTCAACACCGCCAAATATGCCTATGGCGGCGCCCCCGGCCCGCTCAGGGTGGCGCTGGAACAGCACCGCGAGCGCTTCCGCCTCATCGTCGCCGACCACGGCGGCGGCAAGGTGGGCGAGCGGCAGGGCTTCGGCACCATCATGATCAAGGCCATGGTGCAGGGCCTCGACGGCGTGCTCGCCGACGAGGAGAACGCCCCCGGCCTGCGCACCATCGTCACCGCCCCCATCTGCCCGGCGGGGACCTGACGCTCACAGCACGAAGGCGACGGGCCGCCCCGGCTCCGGCGCCGCCAGCCTGTGCCCGACGCCGAGGCTGGCGAAGGCCGCGGCGAGACGCTCCGCGCTCTGCTTGAAGGGCACCCACCCGTCCGTATGGGCGGCGAACAGCGTCGCGCCGGGGAAGGCGCGGGCGGTCTCCAGCGCGTCGTTCGCGTCCATGGTCATGTGGAACGCGCCGCGCGGCTGGGCCGAACCGGCGAACACCTCCACCACTTATGCCGAACTGTCGATTTATGACGCGCACAACGGCTGCGCCTGTCCGTTGAAAACCGAACCCAAATCCATAAGGTGAAGGTCGAGGTTGGCGTCGGGGGCGGCCTCATTTTCTCGCACCTAACGTGGTCCGGCTCCCGGCCGACCGGAGAAAATTGAAATGTTGTCACGCCAGGCTCTTGTTATTGCTCTCACCGCCTGCGCATCCGGCGCCGCCTACGCGGAAACCCCCAGTTTCTGCAATCAATACGCGTCAAAAGCCATTCACGACGTCCAGCTGGTGCGCTCCAATCCCAAGTGCAACACCGGCAACCTGCATGCGGGCGTTTTCTCGACGGACTATAACGTGCACTACTCTTGGTGCCTGCGCGTTGACGCCAACCGGGCCTACGCTGGAACCTCCGAGCGTGAGGCTTATCTCAAAAAGTGCACTGCTTCCAATCCGGGGCCGGCTGTCCAAAACCCCGGAAATCAGCCTCTGACTGCCGCGTGCCTATCCATTTACCGTCAATACATGAAGGGCAAGGGTCCTAAAGCTTTTGCTCTCAGTTCCGACAGGAAGCACTGCGGCGCCGCATGGGCCAAGAACAACGTCCAGTCGGCCAGCGCAAGAGCGATACAGATATGCGTCACCATAAGCGGTGGCACATGCAGAATCCAGGAGTCGTCAAACTGATCGGAGCGTCGGACTGAAGTCCAACCACTGCCCGACTGGCGCTTGCGCGCGGTGCGCTCCCGGCGCCAGGCGGACGTCGCGCTGCGTTCAGGACCGCCTGGCGAGGCGCCGTGGTGACGCCACGCCGTGACGCCGGCGGACGGCGCCGCCCCTTCCGCTTCGCCCCCGCGCTCCCTATCTCACGGCCATATGTCGTTCGGGGGCGGACGAGGCAGTTGATGGCCCAGCTTTCCATTCTTGATCTCGTCCGGGTGCGGGAGGGGTTCGGCCCCCGCCAGGCCCTGGACAATGCCCGCGACCTCGCCGCCCATGCGGAAGACTGGGGCTATCGCCGCTTCTGGGTGGCCGAGCACCACAACATGCAGGGCATCGCCAGCGCCGCCACGGCGGTGGTCATCGCCCATATCGCGGCGGGGACGCAGCGCATCCGGGTGGGCGCGGGCGGCATCATGCTGCCGAACCATGCGCCCCTCGTCATCGCCGAGCAGTTCGGCACGCTGGAGCACCTCTTCCCCGGCCGCATCGACCTCGGCCTCGGCCGCGCGCCGGGCACCGACCAGATGACCATGCGGGCGCTGCGCCGCTCGCTCACCAATTCGGACAATTTCCCGCAGGACGTGCAGGAGCTGGAGGCCTATCTCGCCCCCGCCCAGCCGGGCCAGACGCTGTTTGCCGTGCCGGCGACGGGCACCAACGTGCCGCTGTGGATTCTCGGCTCCAGCACCTACGGCGCGCAGCTCGCGGCGGCGCTGGGCCTGCCCTACGCCTTCGCCTCCCACTTCGCCCCGGCCGACCTGCTGCCGGCGCTGGAGATCTACCGCGCGCGCTTCAAGCCCTCGGACGTGCTCGCCAAGCCCTATGCCATGGCCGCCCTGAACGTGATCGCGGCACCGACCGACGCCGAGGCACGCCGCCTCGCCACCACCCAGCAGATGTCGGTGGCCGACATCTTCCGCGGCGCGCGGGGCCTGTCGAAGCCGCCCATCGACGACATCGAGGATTACTGGACCCCCATGGAGAAGGCGCAGGCCCAGCGCTTCCTCGCCCGCTCGGTCATCGGCGGACCGGACCGCTTGCGCGAGGGCGTCGCCGCCTTCGTGCGCGAGACGGGGGTGGACGAGGTGATGGTGGTCTCCGACGTGTTCGACCACGACAAGCGCCTCGCCTCCTACCGCATGATCGCGGAGGTTGCGGGACATCTGGCGGAGGTGGAGGCGGCGGCGGCGGTGTGAGCGGACGGGTTGGCCCGCCCCTGCGCCGCCATCCCTCTCCGCCCGTCATCGCCCGGCTCGTCCGGGCGATCCGCCCGTCCGCCTGCGCGATGCCCGAAGACCCGACCCGGCCCAACCGTGGATCGCCCGGACGAGCCGGGCGATGACGGCTCTTCAGATCTCTTGACCGCCCCTCACCCCGCCAGCTTGGCGTCCAGCGTGATGTTGGCGCGGATCACCTTGGACAGGGGGCAGTTGGCCTTGGCCTTGCCGGCCAGCTCCGCGAACTGCTCCGGCGTCGCGCCGGGCACGGTGCCCACCAGGGTGAGGTCCACCTGGGTGATGGCATAGCCGGCGTCCTGCTTTTCCAGCGACACCTTCGCCGTGGTCTCCAGCTGCGTGGCGGTGAGGCCCGCCTCGCCGAGGATGAGGGAGAGCGCCATGGTGAAGCAGGCGGCATGGGCCGCGCCGAGCAGTTCCTCGGGGTTGCTGCCGCGCTGGCCCTCGAAGCGGCTGGCGAAGCCGTAGGGGAAGCCGGCCAGCGCCCCGCTCTCGGTGGAGATCTTGCCCCGCCCGTCCTTGATGCCACCGCTCCATTCCGCCGAACCGCTGCGCACGATCGCCATGGTCGTCTCCTCGCTCTGATGGCCCGCGCAGAGCTGCGCCGGGGCTTTGCAGGGCCTGCGGCGCTCAGGCTTTCGGTGCCTGCGGCGCTCAGGCTTTCGGTGCCTGCGGCGCTTGGGCTTTCGGTGCCTGCGGCGCTTGGGCTTCGGTGCCTGCGGC
>NZ_JBAFUS010000011.1:0-38174 GCF_043193615.1 Xanthobacter aminoxidans
CGAGGATCGACGGGCCGGCCCCCGCCGGCCCGTCCACCCGACGTCCGTCCCCGCGGCATGCCGCGCATATTTGAACGGGACAGGGCGTGACCTTTGCGAATACGCCTTTTCACACACCGTACGCTGAAGACTATTTTAGGTTCCGGTCCCTCGCCGCAAGGCGGGGGACCTTTTGCGAGAGCCTCCGCGCGGCGACGCCGAATACTTCAAAGTCTCCCCTCACGCAGTGCGGCCTCCTCGCCCCAAGGGGCTTCGGCCCATCGTTCACTCCCCGACACATCGCCGATCAGCCCCGACGTCGCGTTCGCGACGCGCCGCCGATGCGCGCAAATACGACATTCCGCTCATCACCCCACAGCGACGCCCATCTGTCACCTTCCCGACACGGACGCGTGTTGTTCCATGTATTCGCGTGTCGTCGAGACCCGACAATCGGCTGATCGGCATGACAAATCACTGAAAATGCGAGCGATTCACAAGTGACGCCGGCTTGGCACGCCGCTTGCCAGTCAGGGCTCAGGAGCCGTTGGGTTTGGCTCGGAGCGAATTCATGCACATCGTCGTCTGCATCAAACAGGTTCCGGATTCGGCGCAGATCCGCGTCCATCCCGTCACCAACACGATCATGCGGCAGGGCGTGCCGACGATCATCAACCCTTATGATCTGTTCGCGCTGGAAGAAGCGCTTCGCCTGCGCGACAAGTTCGGCGGCGAAGTCACGGTGCTCACCATGGGCCCCCCCTCCGCGGAAGATTCCCTGCGCAAGGCCCTGACCTTCGGTGCCGACCGCGCCGTGCTGCTGACCGACCGCTTCTTCGCCGGCTCGGACACGCTGGCCACCAGCTTCGCGCTGGCCACCGCCATCACCAAGGTCGGCCAGACCTGGGGCGTGCCGGATCTCGTCTTCACCGGCAAGCAGACCATCGACGGCGACACCGCCCAGGTCGGCCCCGGCATCGCCAAGCGTCTTGGCCTGATGCAGATCACCTATGTGGCGAAGATCGCCGAGTTCGATCCCGCCGAGCGCACCATCACCCTGGAGCGGCGCGCCGAGGGCGGCACGCAGGTGCTGAAGTCCAAGCTGCCCTGCCTGGTCGCCATGCTGGAAGCCACCAACGAGATGCGCCGCGGCACCATGGTGGACGCTCTGCGCGCCGCCCGCGCCGAGGTGGTGAAGTGGAACGCCAAGGACGCCGGCGTCACCGATCTCAACATGTGCGGCCTCAAGGGCTCGCCCACCATCGTGAAGCGCGTGTTCGCACCGAGCGCGCGCTCCGAGAAGGCCAAGTTCATCGAGGCCGGCGAGGGCGGCAACCTCTCCGAGGCGCTGATCGCCGAAATCTTCTCCCGCCAGCCCAGTCTGGAAGCCGACCTGACCGCGCTGGCGCGCGGCTTCTGACGGCCTCCGCCGCAGAGCCCGCGCGCCCTTCGTTGCACCAAGATCAGTGAGCCGACCATCATGAGCGAGCCCAAGACACCCCCAGCCCCCGCCGCCGGTGGACGCGCGTCCACCAAGAAAGAGCTGCCGGAACACTTCAAGGCGTACAAGCACGTCTGGGTGTTCATCGAGCAGGAGCGTGGCCAGGTCCATCCCGTGTCCTGGGAACTCATGGGCGCGGGTCGCAAGCTCGCCGACAAGCTGGGCGTGGAACTGGCCGCAGTCGTGGTCGGCGCCGAGGGCGAGACCGTGCGCGGCGCAGTGGCCGAATCCTTCTGCTACGGCGCCGACCTCGCCTATGTGGTGGCCGACCCGGTGCTCACGGACTATCGCAACGAGGCCTACACGGCCGCGATGACCGACCTTGTGAACACCTACAAGCCGGAGATCCTGCTGCTGGGCGCCACCACGCTCGGCCGCGACCTCGCCGGCGCCGTGGCGACCACGCTGCTCACCGGCCTCACCGCCGATTCCACCGAGCTGGACGTGGACGCGGACGGCTCGCTGGCCGCCACCCGCCCGACCTTCGGCGGCTCGCTCCTCTGCACCATCTACACGCTGAACTACCGCCCGCAGATGGCGACGGTGCGCCCGCGTGTGATGCCCATGCCGATCCGGGTGGAGAAGCCCATCGGCCGGGTCATCGAGCACAAGCTCGGCGTGGTGGAAGCCGACATCGTCACCAAGATCCTCAACTTCATCCCCGACCGCGATTCCAACAAGGCCAACCTTGCCTATGCGGACGTGGTGGTGGCCGGCGGCATGGGCCTCGGCTCGCCGGAAAACTTCCAGCTGGTGCGCAACCTCGCCGTGGCCATGGGCGCTGAGTACGGCTGCTCGCGCCCGTTGGTGCAGAAGGGCTGGGTCACCTCCGACCGCCAGATCGGCCAGACCGGCAAGACCATCCGGCCGCGCCTCTACATCGCCGCCGGCATCTCGGGCGCCATCCAGCACCGGGTGGGCGTCGAGGGCGCGGACCTGATCGTCGCCATCAACACCGACAAGAACGCGCCGATCTTCGACTTCGCCCATGTGGGCATCGTCACCGACGCCATCCGCCTTCTCCCGGCCCTGACGGAAGCCTTCGCCAAGCGCCTCTCGGCCCACTCCAGCGACAAGCTCGCCAGCTGACAGCCAGCGAAAGGAACATCCGATGATCGACGAAAGGTTCGATGCGATTGTCGTCGGCGCCGGCATGGCCGGCAATGCCGCCGCCTACACCATGGCCTCCCGCGGGCTGAAGGTGCTGCAGCTGGAGCGTGGCGAATATTCCGGCTCCAAGAACGTGCAGGGCGCCATCCTCTACGCCGAGATGATGGAAAAGATCATCCCGGACTTCCGGGAGGACGCGCCGCTGGAGCGTCACCTGATCGAGCAGCGCTTCTGGATGATGGGCGAGAACTCCCACACCGGCCTGCACTACCGGTCCGACGACTTCAACGAGGAGAAGCCGAACCGCTACACCATCATCCGCGCGCAGTTCGACAAGTGGTTCTCCTCCAAGGTCCGCGAGGCCGGCGCCCTGGTGGTGTGCGAGACCACGGTGACCGAGCTGGTGCAGGACGCCTACGGCAAGGTGATCGGCGTCAAGACCGATCGCGGCGGCGGCCAGATCCATGCGGACGTGGTGGTGCTGGCGGAAGGCGTCACGGGCCTCCTCGGCGCGCGGGCCGGCCTGCGCAAGATCCCCAAGCCCACCGAGGTGGCGCTGGCGGTGAAGGAGATGCACTTCCTGCCGCAGGAAGTCATCGAGCAGCGCTTCAACGTGAAGGGCAATGAGGGCGCCGTGATCGAGGCCGCCGGGACCATCTCGGAAGGCATGACCGGCATGGGCTTCCTCTACACCAACCGCGAATGCGTGTCGGTGGGCCTCGGCTGCCTGGTGTCGGACTTCCAGAAGAGCGGAGAGTCGCCCTACACGCTGCTGGAGAAGTTCAAGCGCCACCCCTCCATCGCCCCGCTGCTGGAAGGCTCCGAGGTGAAGGAATATGCCGCCCACCTCATCCCCGAGGGCGGCTTCAAGTCCATCCCGCAGCTCTATGGCGAGGGCTGGGTGGTGGTGGGCGACGCCGCCCAGCTCAACAACGCCATCCATCGCGAGGGTTCGAACCTCGCCATGACCTCCGGCCGCATCGCCGGCGAGGCCATCTTCCAGGTCAAGTCGCGCAAGGAGCCGATGACCACGGCGAACCTCTCGCTCTACAAGAAGATGCTCGACGACAGCTTCGTGATAAAAGACCTCAAGAAGTACAAGGACATGCCGCAGCTTCTGCACATCCAGTCGCAGAACTTCTTCCTCACCTATCCCCAGCTGGTCAACAAGGCCATGCAGAACTTCGTGCGTGTCGACGGCACCCCGAAGAAGGAGAAGGAGAAGATGACGGTGAAGTCCTTCACCTCCGCGCGGTCGTGGGCGGGCCTTTTCGGCGACGCCTTCAAACTCGCCCGCGCCTGGCGCTGAGGGATTTTCAGCTCAGCGCATCCTGTTTTCCCACCTTGCGCGACGGGCCTCGCCCGTCGCCCGATTACCGGGAGATTTTTCATGGCCACCGAAACCGCCGTCCGTGTCGAGGACAAGCTTTTCCAGAACCGCTATCTGGTGGATGCCGGGCGCGCCCACATCAAGGTGCGGCCCCACACCACCCCCTCTGCCGCGCTGCGCTCCCTGCTCACCACCTGCCCGGCCCGCTGCTACGAGCTGAACGACAAGGGCCAGGTGGAGATCACCGCCGACGGCTGTGTCGAATGCGGCACCTGCCGCATCATCGGCGAGCCCTCCGGCGACATCGAGTGGAACTATCCGCGCGGTGGCTACGGCGTGCTGTTCAAGTTCGGCTGAGGCCTTCGGCCCCCAGCGGTAGCGAAATAGCGATCGGGAGCCGGCGCACGGCTTCCGGTACGCCATCTGGCGTCAAGTCGCCTTCGCCCCTAGATTAGGGAGCGGGAGGACGATTTCATGTCCGCATTTTCGTCAGGATCAACGGCCGGAGAGCCGGGGTTCGCCGAAGGTTTCGTATCCGACTTCGCCGTCGAGGCGCTGGATTGGCAGGGGCGCCCCCTGCGCTGCCAGGATTGTCCCCATGAGGACATCAAGGCCGAAGGGCGCTGCGATCTCGGCAAGGCGTGCGTCCTCGACCGTCGGCGCAAGCGCATCGACCGTTTTTTCGCGAACAATGCGGCGCTCGCCGCGCGCTATCTCGACCATCCCTATTTCGAGGTGCGGGCGCTGGCCGCCCGACACGCCAGCGTCTTCCTCATCACGCCGCTGAAGGACGACGCCGAGCCGGACGTGCGGATGGTCTGCGCCGAGCGCCTGCCCATCGCCCGCATTCGCGACATGCGTTTCGATCCCGAGCCGCGGGTGCGCATCGCCGTCGCCCAGCGTCTGGAAGGCAGCGATCTCGTCGCCCTCATGTCGGATGTGGACTACACCGTGCGCATGGCAGCCGCCCGGCGCGCGCCGGCGGATGCGCTGGTCTATCTGATGCACGACCCGGAAGTAGACGTGCGGCGCATCGTGGCCGCGCGCCTGGCGCAGGTGCCCCTCGCCCGCATGGCCGACGACGCCGATCCGCTGGTGCGCGTGGTGGTGGCCGAGCATCTCGATCCCGAACGGCTCGTCGCCCTGCGTGGCGATCCCGACATGCGGGTGCGCTTTGTCGTTGCCGAGCGGATCTCCCCGGCGTTCCTCGCCCCGCTCACCCACGACGACGTGCCGCCCATCGCCGAGGTGGCGCGGGAGCGCCTCGCCGCCGGCTGAGCCGGGCTTTTCCCGTCCGACGATCCAATGGCCGGCCTCCCAGGGCCGGCCATTTTCATTTGCGCGCCTCATGACGCGAATGATTGGCGCTCGCGAAGTAGTTTTTGCTGCGACGCGATATTTACTTGATGCAGGCGCACAAAACACGCTGCACCGCACGTATTTCTCGCCCTCTGGCGTCCAATTTGCATGTCGAAGCTGTTTCAGACTGGCAGAGCGAGCGGCCCTGCCCCTTTTCAGCCGCTCGGAAACCGAGGATGCCATGGTCGAAGTCACAGCAAGCAACGTGAAATTCTCCGCCTATCGGGCTGATCCGGAAGGCGCGCCCAAGGGCGCGGTGGTGGTCCTGCAGGACGTCTACGGCGTCAATTCGGACATCCGCCAGATCGCCGACGGCTTCGCCGCCGCCGGCTATGTCGCCATTGCGCCGTCCCTGTTCGACAAGGTGAAATCCGACATCGAACTCGACGCCGCCGCCACCGACGAGGGCAAGGCCCTCACCGAGGAGGTCGGCACCGACTGGTCGCTGGAGGCGATCCAGGCCACCGTCGATACGGTCAAGGACGCCGGCAAGGTGGCCCTCGTCGGCTACGCCTGGGGCGGCTTTCTCGCCTACACCGCCGCCAACAAGGTGAAGGGCCTCGCCTGCGCCATCGGCTATCACGCCGAGGAGGGCATCCTCGACGGCATGTCCGAGAAGCGCCGCATCCCCACCCTCATGCACTTCGCCGAGGCTGATCCGGCCATCGCGGAAGCGGACATGATCCAGTTCCGCGCCCGCCGGCCGGATGTGTCGGCCTTCTCCTACCCCGGTGCCAATCGCGGCTTCAGCTACAAGGCGAACCCGGCCTATGACGCCGCCGCCGCCGACCAGGCCATGGAGCGCACCCTGTTCTGGATCTCCCAGTATGTGGTCGGCCAGGGCCCGGTGCAGTTGAAGAATGCCGGCGCCTATGCCCTCGCGAAGACCGAGAAGAAGGGCAAGAAGAAGTCCGAGGCCAACGACATGGGCCCGCCCATGGACTGACCTGCGGGGGCCAAGCATTGGCCTTCCGTCGCCGCGTGCCGGCGGGCGTTCCTCTTGACGCGCCGCCGGCCCGGACGTTTCATCCCGGTAGCGGGCGATGGGTCCGGTTCATCACCCCGGATCAGGGGGCGCACATCCGCCGGAGCGTCGGACATGAGCGTGATCGAGCATGATTTCGGGGCAGGCAAGCGGCGGACGGAAAAGCGCTTTCGCGACCTCCTGAACCTCGATGCACTGCACGAGCAGAATGTCCGCGCCAATCCCCTGCCCTATCTCGAGCGCGCGAGCGAGCGCATCTATCAGCTCGAGAAGACCATCTTCGAAGCGGCGCTGGCCGCCCGCCCGGCCTTCGGCGCCGAGGCCGACGACAAGGGGCCGACCGTGACCCTCAGCAAGGCGGAATATGACCGCCTTCTCGCCTGCCGCGCCATCATCGATTCCGCCCTCGCCGAGATCCAGGCGCGGCCGGAAGAAGACAAGCCCCGTTGAGGCCCGGAAATCCGTGAGCGCGCGGACGCGCCCACGGTGTGCACGTCAGTTATGGACGGAGGGCGGCGGGGTCCACTGATAGAGATCGCCCCAGCCGTTCAAGGCCTTCACCTCGTGGGTGAAGCCGAGGTCGCCGAGTGCGGCGGCAAAGCCCAGTTGCTCGCCGCTCTTCACGCTGGCGAGCAGCGGCACCTTCCTGCCCTGCAATTCGCCGAGCAGCGCGGGGAGCACCGCGTCACCCTTGGCGGCGGGCGCGACGGCGGCATAGGTCACATGGATCGCCTCGCTGTTGCGGAAGCCCCATTCGAACGTATCGCGCCGAGCGAGCAGCGCGCCCACGATGCCCTTCTCATTGTCCACCACCACCGGCGACAGGCCGGAGGTGCAGCAGGCCACGAGCTCGGACAGGAGCGTCTCCTGATCGGCTTCGTCATCCGCGTTGAAGGGGACGGCGGCGGCCGCCTGACGCAGCAGCCCCCACAGGCCCTGGACGTCGCTGAGGGACGCCATACGGCGAGTCAATTCAGCCATGAAATGTATCTCCGGAGCAGACAGAAAAACAACGTCGTCATCTTAGATCAAAGGCTAGTAAATTCAATAATTACCGCTCATGATCCCAGAATAAGCCAACGCCTTCACCTGACCGCACGACAGTGTCATGAAGCATACGCCCACATCCCGGGGATGTGCGATGCGCGACACCCAGCCCCGCTGCCGGCAGGCCGCCGCCGCTTGGCAAGAACCTTGCTGCGCGCACCGCGCGGGGACAGTCGATCGCCCCGCCAAACCCGTTTGGAGCCCCGGCCTCCGGAAAGTCCTTTCCCGGAGCGCGTCCTTTGGAGTGAGGCATGTCGACGAGCGAAGGTTTCTTCATTGACTGGGACGGCAACGCCCGCAGCGTCGATGATCCCGGCGGCGGATATCTGTGCGAGACCGACCGCGTGGCGAAATATGTAGCGGTGACGACCAAGACCGGCACGCTGGTGCACGAGGGCACCTTCTACAAGACCATGGAAGACATCGCGAAGGCCGGCATCAAGGCCGGCTTCGTGCCGGGCTCCCACCCCTGGGGCTCCAAGCAGGACGGCTTCTAAAGCCCGCCGGCGCCGGGCCTGCGCGGTCATTTTCGCGCCGGCCCTCCCCCACACAGCAGACAACCCCGGAGAATTGGCGATGCTCCCGACGACCATTCTCATCGACGAGGCCCCCCGCTGCGTCGTCCGCCCCAACGACACCAAGGCCCTCAACCGCTTCCTGCGCAACGCGAAGGATTTCCTCCTCGCCGAGAAGCCGGAGGGCAAGATCACCCACCGCAGCGCGGCCGAAGACGAGATGGCGAAGTGGAAGGATGCCCTCGCGCTGCACCAAGCCTGGGGCGGGTCCGACGAGGATTTCTTCGGCGTGCCGCTTTAGCGCCGCCCCCTCGCCGCCCCGTCGCAGCCCTTGCCGTTTCAGGGCCGCGCGGCGTGGCCCACGGTGTCGTGCGGATTGCCGGCGGTGTTGCGCATCCAGTCGGCGAGCTTCGCCATGGCATCGTAGATGGCGGCCCGCGCGGCGCCATCCGCCACCGTCTCCTCCAGCGCGCCATGCATGCACAGCAGCCAGGCGTCGCGCTCCGCATTGCCGATGGAGAACCCCATGTGCCGCTGGCGCAGCCGCGGATGGCCCTTCTCCGGCGAATAGAGCTTGGGGCCGCCGGTCCACTCGCTGAGATAGCGCTTCAGCACCTGCTTGGTGTTGCCGAGATCGTCGGCGTGCATGGCGCGGATGCCCTCCGCCTCGGGCAGCGTGTCCATGCGCGCATAGAAGGCCTCCACCAGCCGATCGATGACGACCGCGCCGCCCAGGCGCTCATACATGGTTGTGGTCTCGGCGACGTCCGACATGATCTATTCCTTCGGGCTCGGCCCTATTCGTCCATGTTGGGCAGGAGGATGACCTCGGCCGGCGCGCCGGCGCCTTGCGCCGCGACAAAATCGAGGGCGGAGACCAGCGAAAGGCCGCCGTCCGCCTCCATCAGCACCACGGCGTCCGGCGGCATCCTGCCGAGCGCCTCGACCAGCTGAGCCACCGTCATCCGTCCTGCCCTCCTGTCGGCGCCGGGCTATTCCGGCCGCATGGGTGATCCCGCCTCGTCAAAGGCGACGATCACCGTGTCCTCATCCACCATGCGCACCTCGGCGCGCTTCAGCGTCCCGTTGCCATGGTAGCTGTAGCGATGGGCCAGCTCGACCTCGCCATAGACCATCTTGTCGAAGCCGGTCAGCTGGCCGGCCTCGTCGAACCAGGCCCGGATGAAGGTGTTGCGGTGGGTGAGCTGCGCCTCGGGGATGGGCTCCACCAGCCGGAACGGCATCTTCACGCCGGTATAGGTGATAAAGAAGCGGCATTCCCCCGGCATGTCCGGCGGCACCGCGCTGGCGGCCTCTGCACTCATTCGTCCGTCTCCCGACACCTGCGCCTTCACCATCACGACTGCCGATCAGTCGGGAGAAATCATGATTTCCATGGTCTCGTCGAAATCGTCATAGGGAAAGCCGACCACCTCCGCCTCCACCAGCGGCACGCCGCACAGGCACACATCCGCGCCCACGATGGCCACCGCCACCGGCTCCAGATGCGCACCCTCGCACGCGCCCTCAGTGCAGGCGCCGCTCTCGATGTCGAACAGCGCCCCATGGCGGCCGCAGCGCAGATGCGTGCGCTCGGCATTGAAGAACTGGCCGCCACCGATGTTGAGCCACGCGCCCTTGTGCGGACAGGCATTCACATAGCCCACCACCTCGCGCGCGCCGGTGCGCACCACCACGATGCGGAACGGCCGCGCGTCCCCCTCCGGAGTCAGTCGGGACAGATCGAACGCCTTCGCCTCGCCGGGCGGCAACTGGTGCGTCCCGCAGATGGCGAAGACCGCGATCTCGGCTTCGGTGTCCTGTTGCTCGGCAGATTGTTCGGCAGACATCACTTCCCCGCCGGCCCCTCCCGGAGGCGCCGGCCCCTGTCGCAAATGAAACAGTCCCTGCCCGGCTGGAGCGGCAGATCCGCGGCCGGCGTGAAACCATCCGGGATTAGCAGGAAGCGTGCCGAACGCCGGCAGCAACGAAAATGGCCGGCGCGGGGCCGGCCACTCCGCTTCTGTCAGGTGTCTCAGAGCAACCCCAGCTCGAGCTGGACCTCGTCGCTCATGCGCGACTTGTCCCATGGCGGATCGAACACCAGCTTCATCTTCACGTCGCTGACGCCGGGCACCACCACCACCGCTTCCTGCACCCAGCCGAGCATCTGCCCGGCGACCGGGCAGCCCGGCGCGGTCAACGTCATGTCGATCTCGACCCCGCCATCCTCCTTGACCTCGATCCGATAGATCAGGCCAAGATCATAGATGTTCACCGGGATTTCCGGGTCGTTGACGGTTCTCAGCGCCGCGACGATGCCTTCGAGAAGAACGGCATCATCCTCGGCGAATTCTTCGAAATTGCGCACCTCGCCGTGGACGATCATGGTCGTCGGTGCGGCAAGGCCGTGCTCCACAGGCTGAGTCATGTGACCAATGCCTCCTGCCCCCTCATCGTACCCGATAACGTAGCAAGCACGATGCCAACGATGGCCCCGGCCTTCAATCCAGACCCTCGGCGAGGGCCGCGACAACTGGCCACCCTACCGCGCCGGTGGGGTCGAGCACCTTGAGCGCCTCGAGCTTCTCCACCGCAAGCTCCGGCTGGTTCTGGCGCAGGTGAATGAAGGCCAGCGCCTTGAGCGTGTAGAGGGCGAACCGGCCCGGCCCGTCGGGCAGCAGGTCGTAAGGCACCCAGTTGTGCCAGTCCGTGTCCCAGCCCGCCTGGGTCGCCGCCTCGATAAGCCCGCCCCGCGCCGCGGCTTCCGCCTCGTCCAGATTGCCCTGGTAGGTGTGGATCTTGTAAAGGCAGAAATAGACCGGCAGCTCGGACGGGGCCGTGGCGAGCGCCTGACGGAACAGTTCGTCCGCGCGCTTCCTGTCCTTGCGATAGGCAATGACGCCCTGCTGCAGCAGGGCGTTCACGGGGCCGGAGACCTCGCCGAAATTGATGACATCGGTGTTGGGGAAAAGATCGACGCTCACGTTTCTACCCTTCGGTGGGGCCGGCGAAGGGCGCCGCTCTACTTGACCAGATGAGGATTGGGCGCGGCTTCGGTGAGCCGGGCGCCGCGGAAGGTCAGCGCCCGGCTCACCGCCTTGGCGATGACGAGGGCGCGGGCATCGAGCCCGGTCCAGTCGGCGCCGCGGCCACGCGGATCGATTTCCAGAAGCTTCACCCCGGCAGGAACCTCCGTGCCGTCCCGCACCACACCGCGCACCACGCCGTCGAACGGGGCGCGGATGGGCTCGTTGCCGAGGAAGCCGATATGGAAATCCTTGTAGACGCGGGTGCCGATCTCGATGGCCGTGTGCCAGCGGCCGGGCACGCTCGAATGCACGAAGCGCTCGCTCGTCACGCCGCCGAGATCGCGGGGAATGTGGTCCGGCTCGTCCGTGGGGCCGTGCTGGATCACCTGCCCCTCCTTGCCGGGGCGCGTCTCGATGGCGAGATCGCAATTGGTGCCGCCGCCGAACCCCGGCCCGAGGCCGATGGTGAGGCGCGCGAGGCGGCGCAGGTCCGGCGTCACCTGATACTTGTTCATGCGGGCATCGACGAGCAGCTCGATGGGCCCGAGGACGATGAGATCGAGCAGCCCGAGGGTGGTGACCAGCACGTCGCCGCGCAGCAGGCCCTTGCGGACATCCACGCCGGTATCGGCCCGCACCGCGCGCACGCCGTCCACGCGCACGTCGTCCTCATACAGAGCGTCGTGAAAGGCCATCTTGCGCCGGATCACCGGCGGCACCGGATCATGCGACAGCACAACGCCATAGCCGCCGCGATGCAGCTCGACGGCCACGGCCGACGCGATCTCGTTGGTGCCGAGTATGGTTGCAAAGCCATTGCGCGCCGCACCGCGTCCCTGCTGTAGCAAATCGCTCATAACGGTTCTCGTTTCCCCGGGGCGACAAGGCGTAAGCAAGAGGCGGGCCGTTTGGAACGGCCCCAGGCTCGCCCCCATGCCCCCCCCGAACCGCGCTCTCCCGCAGCCAGGTCTGCCCTCCCCGCCCAGTCGCGCTGTCAGATTTGCGACAGCCCTGCCGCCGCTGCGGCCGCATTTGCACCAATGGCAAGTGGTGCCGCGCTTGCATGGGGGCGTCGCACATCGAAGGAGACAGCGCGATGGCCATGGCCGCAGACGAAATCGAGCGCCTCGTGAAGGAGGCTCTTCCAGACAGCCAGGTGATGATCATTGATCTCGCCGGCGACGGCGACCACTACGCCGCCCGCATCACCTCGGAAGCCTTCAAGGGCAAGAGCCGGGTCCAGCAGCACCAGATGGTCTATGCGGCGCTTGGCGAGCACATGGGCGGCACCTTGCACGCCCTCAAGCTGGAGACGCTGATCCCCAAGTGAGATCGTCCGCGGCGCCAAACGCGTCGCGGCGGATTCCGGCCCATTTCAAATTCCCGTTTTCATCCGCTTCGTTTCAATCAGGAGACTGCCCCATGGCCACCACTGCCGAACGTATCGAAGACATCATTGCCTCCAGCGATGTGGTCCTGTTCATGAAGGGTATTCCCGCCGCCCCCCAATGCGGCTTCTCTGCCGCCGTGGTGCAGGTGCTCGCCGGCGTCGGCGTGCCCTATCGCGCCGTGGACGTGCTGCAGGACCCGATGGTGCGCGAGGGCATCAAGGCCTTTTCCAACTGGCCGACCATTCCGCAGCTCTACATCAAGGGTGAGTTCGTCGGCGGCTGCGACATCGTCCGCGAGATGTTCCAGGCCGGCGAGCTAACCCAGCTCCTCGCCGACAAGGGCGTCGCCGTCACCGCCTGACAGCGTTGATCCGCAAAAAAGGGCCCGGACGCGAGCGCATCCGGGCCCTTTTGCTGCACTATGGAACGACCTCGAAAACATGCCGGGCCGGATGAAACAGTCGGCCCTCAAGTATTCGCAAAACCGAAAGACCCTGCACCGGCCATTCGTCCAGGTCGGCTCACGCCGCCTTGGTGGCCGCCTCGACCTTGAAGGCGTCCACATCGGCGCGGGTCAGGCGGAACACGCCGCGACCGCCGGCCAGAGCCTGGTAGGTGAGCGGAACACGGTAGGACAGGAAATCGAACCATTCCTGCGGGTTGAGGCCCTGGGGCCGCTCGCTAATCTCGGCGATGGTCCCGTTGGCTGCAAAGCGGGCGTGAATGATGACTGCTTCGTCGCTCATCTCATCTCTCCTCTCAACGTTCTTCACTGGCGCGGACCCGAAGGGCAGGACTTGGCCGCCCGAAGCCCGCACGACGACTTGATTACCCGGCACGCTTTTTGTTGAGCCCCCGGCGGCGCGCCACCGGAAGCTTTTGTCTTCAGCCATGGCCGGAAGGCTCCGCCCTTCCCGCCGCCGACAGTCCCGGCGCCCCGCGGGAGCGCCGCCCGGCGCGATCAGAAGCCCGAGAACTCGCCGAGCAGCTCGATGGTCACGTTCTCGGTGCCGAGCACGGTGACGTGCTTGGCGAGGCGGGACTTGGAGCCGACACCGACGATCGCGTCGAGGCTTTCATTCTCCTCACGGGTGGTCTTGGAGAGGCCCTTGCGGCCTTCCTGGACGAACACGTGGGACGCGCTGCCGTCCTTGTCGCTCTTCTGGCGCTCCGCGAGCCCCGGCTCGACGGTGATGAGCGCCTCGAGGAGGTTCGTGCCCTCCCCGACTTCAATGGTCTTGCCCATGGGGAGGACCTTCAGCGTAACCGTGGACATCAACAACTCCTGTCGTTTCGTCTTAGTGTTTGGGGTGCGATCTTGTTGCGCTTCAGTAGATGGCGGCGCCCGCCCCTACATTGACCGAGGCATCCTTCATCGTTGCCACGATGAACTCGATCTCCTCCTCGCTCAGGTGGGTGTGGAACGGCAGCGCCACCGCGCGGTCGGCCACCTTCTCCGTCACGAGGAAGTCGCCCCGGCGATAGCCGAGGTCGAAATAGTGCCGCTGCACATGCAGCGGCGTGCTGTAGCCGGCGGATTCAACCTTCTCCACCTTGAGATCCTCGACGATGGAATCGCGGCTCGACTTGGAGAAACGGGTGCCGAGATGGACCACGTAGAGGAACCAGTTCACCTCGGTCACGTCCGGCCCGATGAAGGGGTCCTTGATGCCCTCGAAGGACTGGACGTACTTCTGGTAGAGGTGCTCCACCGTACGCCGCTGCTCGAGGATCTCCTCAAGCCGGCGCAGCTGGGTCAGGCCCAGCGCGGCGGTGATGTCGCTCATGGCGCCCTGGTAGGGCGCGCTCATGCTGACGACGACGGAGGACCGCTCCTCCAGCTTGTGGGAGCGGAAGCGCCGCAGCGCCACGGCGACGTCGATGTCGTCCGTCACCACCATGCCGCCCTCGCCGCACACGATGGGGAAGGGCTGTGAGAAATCGAACACGGCCGTGTCGCCGAACGTCCCCACCAGCGCGCCCTTGTAGCGCGAGCCGATGGCCTCGGTGGAATCCTCGATGAGCGCCAGCTTGTGCTTGCGGGCCAGCTCCTGGAAGTCCGTCCACGGCGCGGGATGGCCATTGGTGTTGCCGGCGACGATGGCCTTGGTCTTGTCGGTGATCTTCGCCTCGGCCTTGGCCGGCACCAGGGTTCCCGCCCAATAGTCGATGTCGGCGAACACCGGACGCGCGCCGGACAGGCTGATGGCGTGCACCGTCTCGCGGAAGGAATAGGGCGAGGCGATCACCTCGTCCCCCGGGCCGATGCCATAGGCCTTCAGAGTGTAGAGCAGGCCCAGCGTACCGCTCGGCACCGCGACGGCATATTTGCGGCCGAGATAGGCCGCGAACTCCGCCTCGAACTGCTCCGCCAGAGGACCGCTGGACAGGCGCGGCGCCTGCATGGCCTCGGTCACCGCCTGCAGCTCGATGACGGTGATGTCCGGATCCGACAGGAGGATGCTGGTGGCCTCTCCCCCCTCGCCCTCGCTCTCGCCGAGGTCGAAATCGTCCAGGAAATCGGCGTCGCTCATCACGCGCTCCGCCGTGCGAGGATCACGCCTGTGGCGGCGCCGGGATCGGAGGTGATGTGGGCGCAGTGGTCCGCGGTGTCGAGCAGATGCACGTCGTATCTGGGATAGGTGCGGAACGGCGCCTCGGTGACGTCGGAGGCGTCGCACTGGGTCCAGGAGAGGGCCGGAAAGCGCTTGCGCAGTTCGGCGAAGACCGGGCCCGCCGGCTCCTCGGCGGTGAGCACCTTCTCGATCTCGGTGAGGTCGCTGTCGCTCAGGGCCATAACCTTACTCTCCCGTGCCGGAATGAGACACGACCGGCGGCTTTGTCGCGGTCCGTCCCATGCCATGCAGGATCATTGCCAGTTTGGATCACTGCCAAAATCGACGCTCGGTGTCGTCGTTCAGAAGCTCCAGCAATTCCTTCAGCCGCTCGTGAATACTGTCGAGCTCCCAGAGGCGCTTGCCGTGGTTCTTGCGGAACAGCTGCCAGGAGGCCTGCTCCGGATCGAAGATCATCAGGGCGATGTCCACCACCCCGCCGTCGGGATCGATGTTGCGCGAGCAGCACGCGCTCTCGATCCGGTAGCCGCCCTCCGTGGCGACGACGCGGGGCGTGACATAGCGATAGCGCTTGCGCGCCCTTATGGCGCGCTCGATGCGCTTCCTGTCGAGATCGTTCGGATGAGCGGGCAGCCTCATCGTCCTATCTCTCGCGGCTGTGTGGCGCGCGCGGCCGGCGCCGCGCATCTAGAGCATTTTCGAGCGAAGTGGAGTCCGGTTCGCGTAAAGAAAATGCGGACTGTCAAAAGCTTGGAGCATTTTCGGCGGACCGGTGTTCGCCGAAAATGCTCCAGGGATCAGAGCGGCTGGATCTCTTCCTCGAGGCAGCCCACGACCAGGCGCTCGTTGAATTCGATGAGGTAGATGGGCGTGTTCGTGTCCGTGTGCTGGCCCACCTGCACGATCTCGCCGACGGTGCCGACACCCACCAGCAGCCCCTCGTCCGGCATGTCGGGATAGGACCCGTCATTGTAGAGATCGATGAGGGTCTTGACCTTCATGCCCCAGTCGTACTTGGGCAGGCGCGGTTCGAGCATCATGGCAATCAAACTCCGGGGGCGGGGGGCAGCGGGATGTCCTGTTCTTCGCGCGGAACGGCGCTTTCCAGTTCCTTGCGCTTCATGCCGACGCGGTTGCCGCTCTCGGTGAACTCGACGCCGTAGATGTAGAACTGCTGGAGGAAGGTGCCGATGGAGACGACGTAACCGATCTCGCCCTTCTTCGCGAGAATCTCGCCGATCTCCTTGCCGGCATAGGTTCCATCGTTGCGGATCACCCGCTTCGCCTTCACCTTCTCGCCGAAATTGAAGTAAGGCGGCTCGGAAATCTCCACCACGTCGCTGTCGCGGACGATGTTGCTCATAGCGGCATCTCCCTCAAGAGCTGCCCGCCCGCCTCGATGCGGGAGCGGGCGACCTCGCGCACGAACTCGTCGTCATCTTCCAGGAACCGGGCGAGCTGGGACGGCGCCACCCGGCCGGCGACCTCGTGGCGCACCCGCCAGTCCGCGTCGGAAGCGAGGGCCGGAAGAAGGTCCGGGGCGAGGCGCTGCGCCACCTCCAGGCGGACGGCCGCGCTGCGGTCGCCGGCCATGCACATCAGCCATTCGGCCGGCAGCCGCTGGGCCACCACCTTGCGCACTTCCGGCTCGGGATCATCCACGAGGCGCGACAGCAGGGGCGGCGCGATGCGGCGGGCCACCACCAGGCGCACATAGTAATCGTCGTCCGCCAGCATGGGCGCGAGTTCCGCATCCTCCAGCAGCGAGACGATGCGGATGCGCACCTCGCGATGGGGATCGTTGCGCAGCGGCAGGATGAGCCGCTTGGGCAGCCGGCGCGCCGCATTCCAGCGCACCGTCTCCTCGGGATCATTGAGGAGCGGCTTCAGGAAAAACACGTCGGCGTGCTTGGCCGCGATGGCCCGGACTTCGAAATGTTCGTGGCGGACATAGGAATTGGCAAGCGCCGGATTCCAGTTGAAGAAGCGGTCGATGCGCCGGGCGTAGCGGTCGTTCACGCAGGCGCGCCTCAGCTGGCACTTGCCGGCCGGCAGAAGGTCCGCCGCGTGGACACAGCTCCGGCAATCGATGTCTTCGCCGAGCCAGGTCTTGGCATCCTTGATGTCGTCGTCAGTCTTCATCGTCCTGCCCCGCTCTGTTCAGCACGTCGAGCAAGAGCTTCGCGCCGATCTTGTCGGACGGATCGAGCTCGAGCAGCTTCATCACCGCGGCGCGCCCCTCGTCGAGATTGCCGAGGCGCATGTTGAGGTAGGCGTAGCCCTTCAGCGTGAACAGGAAGAAGCGCGGCATCAGGCGGTCGTATCGGGAAAATTCCGCATCCTCTGCCCGCACGTCCCGCCAGTCGGCCGGGAGATTGGTCTCCCGCTGCGCCTTGGCGAGGCACTCCCGCGCCACCCCCAGGCACTCCCGCAGGCGACCCTTGTAGAAGTAGAAGCGATAGAGGCCGATGAGCACTGCCGCATGGCCCGGGGCGATGGCCTCGGCCTTGCGCAGATGCGCTTCCGCCACATCGTCCTGCTGGTAGGAGAGGCCGGCTTCCCACAGATGGAACTGTGCGTCCTCCGGCAATCCTCCGCCCATCACCGCGCTCGCAAGGAGCGCTTCGGGGGTCAGGACGTCGGGCTCGCCAAAGGCCTGTGCGGAACCCTCCATCCCCTGTCCCCGTCCTGTCCTTGAGCCGGAGCCGGTCGAACCCCGGCCCGGTGAAGTCCGGGGCGGCGCCAGGCCGCCCCGGAAGAGGGTTCTCCCCGCCGTCAGTGGGCGTGGGAGGAGCAGGTGGTCGCCTTGGGATCGTTGAAGACGAGCCCGGTCTTGGCGGCCGTGTCGGTGAAGTCGATGGTCACGCCATCGAGCAGCAGGCGGCTTTCCGCCGGCAGGAACAGCTTCACCCCGTCCTTCTCCACCACCACATCGCCGGGCTGCGGTTCGGGTAGCACGGAGATGTCGGCGTTGAGACCGGAGCATCCGCCGGGCGTCACATGCATACGGAAGCCGGCGGTGGGGCCGCCGTCCGCCATGATCATCATGCGCATGAAGCGGGCGGCGGAGCGGGTCATGGTGAAGTTCATCGCGCAGCTCCTCAGGCGGTGGGCTGATAGCGGGGATACGCGTTGTCGATCACGCACGTATCGTCCACCGGACAGACCGCCGCGCACTGCGGCACGTCGAAGTGGCCGATGCACTCGGTGCACTTCTTCGGATCGATCACGAACGTCCCGTTCTTCTCCGAAATGGCCACGTTGGGGCATTCCGGCTCACAGGCCGAGCAGCTCGTGCACTGCGACGCGACGATTTTGAGGGTCATGGCGATGCTCCTTGTCTTCGCCGGTCAGGCCGCGTTGATGAGCGCGCCCTGCCGGATCTCGGCGTCGCCACGCGCGGTGTGGACGATTTCGCCGGTCTTCACCTTGTTCAGGTATTCCTTGAACCAGGTGATCGCCGACTTCTCGATGAACTCGTGGGCGAAGGTGTCGACGGGCTCGATGCCGGCCTTGATGAGGTCCGCCTTCGGGCAGCCGCCGATCTTCGCCACGAACACCGCATGGCAGTCGTTGATGGCGCGGATGATGGTCTCGAGGCTGTCCTCCTCGCCGTAGCCGCCCTGGCAATACAGGTCGACGCGGCGATGGCCGACGAACTTGGCGCCCGCCGTGGAGAGTTCCCACACCTGGAACTCCTTGGCGTGGCCGAAGTGCTCGTTGATGAGGCCCGAGCCCTTGGTGGCAACCGCGGTGAGCAGCTTGATGTCGCTCTGCTCGCCGGCGAGAGCCTCCAGCTCCTCCTGCTTCGCCGCCACCTTGGCGACGCGCTCTTCCTCAACGAGAGCCTGATAGGCTTTGCGGCTGTCGAGGTCGTAATTGACCTCCATGGCCATGATCTTGTCGGTGGTGAACTCGGCGGAGCGGTCCTCACCGAGGAGGCCCACGGCGTCGGCGCGGCACTGGCGGCAGTGACGCATCATGTTCATCTCGCCCTCGCACTCGTCCTGGAGCGCCTTGAGCTCCTGGGCGGTCGGGCCGCGCTGGCCGTTGAGGCCGAACACGGTGCCATGCTCGGGGGAGGAGATGAGCGGCATGATGTTGTGCAGAAACGCGCCACGCGACTTCACCGCGCGGTTCACCTCGACAAGATGCTTGTCGTTGATGCCGGGGATCATCACCGAGTTCACCTTGCACAGGATGCCGCGCTCGGTGAGCATCTCGAGGCCGAGCATCTGCCGGTCGGTGAGGAGCTTGGCCGCCTCATAGCCGGTGTAGCGCTTGTGCTTCCAGAACACCCAGGGATAGATCTTCGCGCCGACCTCGGGGTCCACCATGTTGATGGTGATGGTCACGTGGTCCACGTTGAAGCCGGCGATGGTGTCCACGTGGTCCGGCAGGGCAAGGCCGTTGGTGGACAGGCAGAGCTTGATGTCCGGGGCGGTCCGGTTGATCAGCTCGAAGGTCTTGAAGGTCTTCTCGGGGTTGGCGAGCGGGTCGCCGGGGCCGGCGATGCCGAGCACCGTCATCTGCGGAATGGTGGAGGCCACCGCCAGCACCTTCTTCGCGGCCTGCTCGGGCGTCAGCTTCTCGGAGACCACGCCGGGGCGGCTCTCGTTGGCGCAGTCATACTTGCGATTGCAGTAATTGCACTGGATGTTGCACGCCGGGGCAACGGCAACATGCATACGCGCATAGTGGTGGTGGGCTTCTTCACTGTAGCAGGGATGGTTCTTCACCTTCTCCCAGATCTCGGTGGGCAGGTCGCCCTGGCCGGCCGACGAGCCGCAGCTCGCCTTGCCCGAACCACCCGAGGTGCCGCAGCCCTGGTGCTCGGCCTTGGCCTGCATGACCTCGGCCAGCTTCTCGTCCATTCCGACGGCGTTCATGCCAACCGCGTTTTCTTGCTGTGTCGACGCGTGCATCTATCTGCTCCTCGCTTGCAGCAGGATCCCGATAAATCCTTGGCTGAGAGAGGAGCAACAGCCGTGCCAGCCCGACAGGGGACAGATACCTGATAAATATCAATCACCTGGAGGCGAGGCATCTGGCTGTCGGCTTGTGAACATCGAGCCGCGACACGACTGACATGTTGGAAAAGTTACATGCTCGGCGTCGATTTGCGGCCTGTCCCGGCGCGCATTTGATCGAGGTCAATGCGAGCCCGAAAACCCCGCCCGCTTCCGAGCGAAACGACGATCCCAAAAGCAAGGGGAGCATGCCCGGTGCCGGACATGCTCCCCCCTCACTCTTCACACCGGGCCGCAGCCCGCATCAGGCCGACATGATGACGTCGAGCGCCTTCGGCAGCGACATGGCGATGGGCGTGATGGCGTGGGTGAGCAGGAAGCGCAGCTCGTTCTTGGTGAGCGTCGCCTCGTCCACGATGGCGAAGTGCGGCGCGCGCGAACGCTTGGAGATCTGCCGGGCGTAGGTGCGCAGCATCTGGTCGTGGAAGCGACAGCCGAGGAACAGGAAGCTGCGCTCGGTGCGGCGGTTCTTCACCACGTCCGGGATGGGGGTCTGGATGTCGATCTCGGTGAGGACTTCCACATAGTCCGCGTCGGAGATCAGCCAGTTCTTCGCCGGCGCGGCGCTGCCGTGGGGCTTGTAGAGAACGGTCTTCCAGCCTTCGGCGGTGGCGCGGTCGCTCTCGGTGCCGGCGGGATCATAGAAGCGATACCAGCGGTCCTCGCCGATGCCGGCGCGGGTGATGCCCTGCGCCTCGCCCCAGTCGGCACGGCCGGCGAGGGCCGCGCGCATGGCGCCGTCGTACCAGGTGTCCACGATCAGCGCGAGGGGCAGGCCCGCGAGGAAGGTATGGAACGGCAGCGGCGGCACCTCAGGCCCAAACGCCTCCGCCATCAAGGCGGAGACGGTGTTGCGGTGCTTCATGCTCTCGATGTGCTGGGCCGCGGCCCAGCAATTGCCCTTGGCGCGCTTGGGCAGGGCCACCTTGGTGCCGAAGAAGACCGACAGGTCTTCCGGCGTCACCGGGATGGCGGGGGCTCCGAGGGCGAGAAGGCCGGGCCCGAGGTAGGGCACGACCTTGTCGGCGCGCAACTCCGCCGCCACGTCCTTCAGGACGGCTTCGGCGTCGGCGAGCTTCAGCGTCTCGATATTGGCGACGGAAATGTTCATCTCAGCTCACTCCTCCTCGCCACGCTTCTTGGCGTTGACGGTGATGGGCAGGGTGGTTCCCTCGGCCATCTCGGGCAGGTCGAGCACCCAGCCGTTGGCGATCTTGATCCAACCACCCCACAGGGACTCATGCTCGAACTCGACGATCGGCTCCTCCAGGTCCTTCTTGGGGACGTAGATGGACAGGCCGATTTCCGGGGAACGGCGAATCATGACTTTCATTTATTGGCTCCTTGATCGGGCTTTACTCGCCGCTGTGACCCGGCAGGACCGAAGCCCGAACGGGGACGCTGGTGATGCGCGCCGGGCGCGGGGCACCGCACGGAGCACGAAAGGGTGTGGCGCCGCGCGCCGGACGTTCGGCATGGCCGACATCAGACATGATCGGCGACGGCAGATGCATCGCCCGTGGCCGCCGCCCAGGCCGGCGACATGGCGCGCAGGCGGGCGACGATGTCGGGCAGAACCTCCAGCACGCGGTCTACGTCCTCGCTCGTGTTCTCGCGCGACAGGGACAGGCGCAGCGCGCCATGCAGCGCGCTCGCGGGCAGGTTCATGGCGCGCAGCACATGGGAGGGCTCGGTGGAGCCGGAGGTGCAGGCCGAGCCGGTGGAGGCGGCGACGCCGGCCTTGTTGAGATTGTGCAGCACCGCCTCGCCATCGAGATATTCGAAGGCCACGTTGGCGGTGTTGGGCAGGCGGTTGTCGCCGTCGCCGTTGAGGAGAGTGTGGCTGACCTGCTGCAGGATGCCCTGCTCCAGCCGGTCGCGCAGCGCCTTCACGCGGGTGCGCTCCTCCTCCATATGGGCGAGGGCCAGCTCGGCCGCCGCGCCGAGGCCGATGATGCCGGGCACGTTCTCCGTTCCGCCGCGCCGTCCGCGCTCCTGATGGCCGCCACGCACCAGTGGGCGGAACTTCACGCCCTTGCGCACATAGAGCGCGCCGATGCCCTTGGGGCCGTGCAGCTTGTGGCCGGAGAGCGAGAGCATGTCGATCTCGGTGGACTTGAGATCGATGGCGACCTTGCCCACGGCCTGCACCGCATCGGTGTGGAACAGGGCCCCCGCCGCATGGGCCTGCCGCGCGAGATCCGCCACCGGAAACAGCGTGCCGGTCTCGTTGTTGGCCCACATCACGGAGACCAGCGCCGTCTTCGGCGACAGCGCGGCGGCGAAGGCGTCGAGATCGAGCCGGCCCTGCCGGTCCACTCCGATGAGATGGACCTTGATGCCGCGCGTCTTCTCCAGATGGGCAACGAGGGTGAGCACGGCGGGATGCTCCACCGTGGTGGTGACGATCTCGTCCCGCCCCTCCTGGGTCTCCAGCGCGGAGAGGATGGCGGCGTTGTCGGATTCCGTGCCGCCCGAAGTGTAAATGATCTCGTGGTCGAACTGGGCACCGAGGAGGGCCTGCAACTGCTTGCGGGCCTTTTTCAGCGCCTCGCCCACATGCTCGCCGAAGGCGTGGGTGGATGAGGCGTTGCCGAAATGCTCCGAGAAGAACGGCAGCATCGCCGCGACGACGGCAGGGTCGGTGCGCGTCGTCGCGTTGTTGTCGAGATAGACCGGGCGCACGGCGCTCACCCCTCGGGTCGGCTGCGGCGTCTTGCTGTGTGGCAGGCCGTCAGCGGATGGGAGACGGCGCCGCCGGCGCCGGAACGGCCGGGGCAGCCGCGGCGGGAGTCGCAACGGGCTTGGGAGCGGCGGGCTTGGGGGCGGCGGAAAGCGCCGGGCCGGGCCCCTTCAGGCTCACCAGCGGCTTGTTCTGCGCGCCGGCGACGGGGATCAGCCGGATCAGCTCGCCGAGGCGCTCGACGATCTTGGACTGGATGCCCTCGATGGTCTCGCTCGCCAGTTTGCAGAAGACGCAGGCGCCGGTCATCTTCACCATGACCTTGGTGCCGTCGATCTCCACCAGCTCACAGTCGCCGCCGTCGCGGACAAGGTTGGGACGGATTTCCTCGATCACCTCGCGGATGATCGCCTCGCGGCGGGCTTCACGGCTGAGCGCGGGCGCTTCGGTCTCGGCCAACATCGCAATATCCTCTCTGTGTTCTCTGTTCTGCCGCCCGTCGGAGGACGGCGCGCGGATGGCGGTCAGCCGAAGGACTTGCCGCAGGAGCAGCTGGAGGTGGCGTTCGGATTCTCGAAGGTGAAGCCGGAGCCTTCCAGGGCCACCACGAAGTCGATGGTGGTGCCGGCGAGCAGCTCGTGGCTCTTGTTGTCGACGAAGACGCGCACGCCCTCGCGCTCCACCACGGTGTCGTCGGGCTCGGCGTCGCTGACGAGGCCCATCTTGTACTGATAGCCGGCGCAGCCGCCGGTCTCGACCATGATGCGCAGGCCGCTGACGGGCTGGTCGGCATCATGGATCGCGTCGCGGACCGCATGAAGTGCGCTGTCGGTCAAATTGATCATTGCTCGACCTTCGCTTGAAAGACTGGTCTGCCGGCACAGCAGCAAGCCCCGTGCCAGACAGCAACGGGCTGATTTCTTTCGATTTTCAGGATCGAAGCTGTTGCCTTTGCGACGCGTGTCCGGTTTCGGACAAGGGCGCGACCCCCTCCCGCCGGCCCCGCGCGGCGCGCCGAATGGACGAAGCGCACCCCGCCGCAATGCCGGGCGAGCCCCGCATTTCCGTGCCCGTGTGGACTTCCCGCGCCTTGCCGGAAGCCCTCGGCCGGGGTCCGCACGGGGCCGATTGTCGCTGGCGGCGGGTTTCATCTCGCCCGTCAGGCGAAGCGGCAAAGGGCTTGCATGAAGCGCAGCGCCTGCCCCTGCGCGGGTGGCCCGCCGAACGGCATTCGGTGGAGGGCGGCACTCTCTCCCGGGCGATCCTGTCCGGGGCGAGCGCGGCTCGCGCCCGTGTTGAACCCAAGACCCGTCTGAACAGTCGTGTGCTGAACCGGAGACCTTTTTGATGACCGCGATCGAGAACACCCCCCTGGGCCGGCTGGATAAAGAGGGGCGACTCCTGAATGCCGTGCTCAAGCAGCCCACCAAGCCCGGCCGCTTCGATTTCCGCGGCGACATTGCGCTGAAGTTCCAGCAGCAGGTCGCGGACGAGAAGCGCCCGCCGGAATACACCATGGAGCAGGTGCTGACCTTCGCCGAGGAGGGCAAGTCCACCATCCCGGTGCTCGCCGGCTACCTGCAGAATTTCGCCTTCCTCTCCGACGTGGTCGACGTGCTCGGCGACGCGCTGGCGCCCGACGGCAAGTATTTCCTGTTCTGCAACAACATCGACCTTCTGGCAAAGTATCGCGTCACCCACAACGGCAAAACCTTCTACGTCCTGCCCTGTGACGAGAGCACCGTGTGGAAGGAGATGACCGACCTCCTCTCCATCGACAAGAACGACATCAAGAAGATGGACACCGGCGGCAAGACCGACGTGGTGCTCGATGCTGCCGCGGCGTGGCACGAGGACTACGAGATCATCACCTACGAAAAGGGCGTCTCCATCATGGAGCCGGTGAAGAACCGCAACGAGAACCGCCCGGTCTGATCCGGCGGCCTGCGCCCCGTGCCGCCCGGCGGGACCGGGTGGCACGCCGGGCCGTCTTCGTCAGCGTATCGCGACACAAAAATGGCCGGGCAAGCCCGGCCATTTTCAGTCCCATTGGGAGTGCGCCTCAGACGCCGCCGCCCTCGTCCGAGCAGGAGGTGATCTCCTCCTCATCGTCGTCCACTTCCTCGGCCAGCGTCACGCCGGTCACGCAGATGTCGTTGTCGAGCACGGTGAGGGCCACCGGGATGAGGCTCTTGCCCTTGCACGGGCCTTCAAGGCACACGCCGGTGCCCAACTCGAACAGGGCGCCGTGCTTGCCGCACATCAGGCGGATGCCGTTGGGATCGAGGAACTGGTTGCGTTCCCAATCCAGCTGCACCTGGTCGTGCGGGCAGCGGTTGATGTAGCCGAACACCTGCCGGCCCCACCGCACCACCACGATCCTGAACGGCTGTTCGGTGCCGTCCTCCGCCACCTGCATCAGCTCGAAGCCCCGCGCCCGCTGGCTGGGGATGTCGCTCATGGAGCAGATGACGTAGGCGACGGCGGCCGCCTCGTTCGGGAGGGCATCCTGGGGGGCCTCGTTGTCGATGACGGTCGGTTCCATCTTATCCTCGTTCACGATGCACGCGTCAGGACCGGGCCGCTGCCGGCGCCGGGGGTAAGGGGAGCGCCAGCCTCGGCCTTGGCCAGCAGGCGCCGGTTGGCGGCGAGGCAGAAGTCCCGCCAGGCCGCGGCGACGTCGCGCAGGATGGTCTGCACATAGTCGCGCGAGAGGTGATGCTCTCCGGGGAAGTTGGAAAGCGCACAGGAGGTGCGGTTGAACGCGACAACATCGTCCAGCAGCGTCTGGATGAAGTCGCGGAACGGCAGCTGCACGTCGCTCATCAGCGCGGAACGGCCCTTCTCCACCGGCACGTCGCTCATGTCGAAGGGCAGGGTCTCGATGAGGTCGGCCGCGCGCTCATAGATGTCCTCGATGGCGCCCAGCATCGCCCGCTGGGTCAGCTGCTCGCGGTCCTGGCTGGCAAGCGCCCGGTTGAGGCGGATGCGATAGGCCTCGAACGCCGCATCGTTCTGACCGCCGACCCAGTTGGCGAAGCGGGCGAGGCTGGCGGCATTCAGCGGCAGACCCTCGGGAACGGCGGCCCCCGCCTCTTCCGCCCGCTCGCGCGACAGGGCTCGGTCGATGCGCCGCGCCGCCTCCAGCGCGCCTTCGAGGTAGCCGGCCCCCTGCGTCGCCGTCTCGGAACTGCCGAGATGCAGCCGCCCGTCCCACAGCGGCCGCCGCAGCAGGGGATTGGAGAAGGCCACATGCTCGCCCCGCGGCTCCGCCTTGTCGCGCGCCGAGCAGGTGAAGGCCTCGCCGGCCCAGTCCTGATAAAGCTGCTCGCCGCCTTCCGCCGCCGAGCCGAACACCTGCACCATCTGGCTGTCCATCAGCATGGGCAGGCCATCGGCGAAGGCTTCGCGCAGATCCGGGGGAAAGCTCAGGAAGCCGCCGAGGGCCGCCTTGGCGCCGGTCACGTCGCAGGCGTCGAAGATCTCGCCGACCACCGCCTGCTCGTGGGTGACGAAGGCGTTGCCCGACTGGCCGGCGACCCGCCAGAAGGCGGAGGGATAGGCCATCACCACCTTGGCCTGCTGCGCCATCCAGGTGGGCGCGGCGCCCATGGCGTCGAAGGTCGCGCTGTCGAGTTCCGGGATGAAGCGCACCGTCTCCGCGACGAGGCGCGGCGGCAGCGCCACCACCACATGGCGTGCCTCGACGATGAAGAACGCATCGTCCACCCGGAAGGTCAGGACCACATGGTCGCCCTTGTCCTCCACGCTGTGGAGCACGTGGTTGAGGCGCAGGCGCTCCTCGCCGATGCTTTCGGCGAGAACCGACACCAGACGCGCCATGCCGCCGGCGACCCGCCGCGCGCCACCATGCACCTCCTGCGCGAACCCCTGGGGGTTCTTGTCCGCCTCGGTGAGGTGCAGCACCGTGCCTTCGTCATGCTGGGGGAAGGACGCCAGGCCGAGTTCCGCGACGAAGGCGGCAATGAGCGGCTGGGTGTCGGGCCAGAACCAGGTGGGACCGAGATCGAAGGCCGCGCCGTTGCTGGAGGCGACTGCCGAGAGGATGCGCCCGCCGAGCCGGGGACGCGCCTCGAACAGGGTGAAGCTGCGGTCCTGTTTCTTGAACTGCCGCGCCAGCGCGAGGCCGCAGAGCCCTCCGCCGATGATCGCCGTATCCAGCATGGAACAGTCCTCGCAAATCTTGCTGATTGGAGCCCTTGCAAGATTCGCGCACAGTCCCGGGAAATATGGCCTTGCGGTCATTCCAGGCGCCTTTGCACGGCCGTCACGGTCGGCTTTGGCCCTCGCCCTGTGGGATCGCCCACCTCGGCAGCGTCGCATTTCCCGCGTGGTGCGACGGATTTCCGACACGGCGCCCGCCTTTACCTCCGCGCGATGGGGCGTCATCCGGTCCGTCCGCGGCCGCGAACCCGCATCGGTGCAAGACTTCCGGCGCTTTCACAAGACGAGCGGAAGTCATGGCGCCGACCCGCCCAGCGGCTGGCACGAAACTTGATCCCCTCAACGGACAGTTCGTTTGACCGATAGTGCCCCGGAGATTGGAAATGCTCGTCGCGTCCGAATTCGCCTCGTCCTCCCTTGACGATATCAAGGCTGCCCTCGCGGGCGGCACCCTGACCTTCTATTCCGTCGCCCGCCCGGTGAATGCCGACCATCCGGTGGACCGCAGCGGAAAGCTCGCGGCGTTCACCTTCGCCACCCCGGCCTTCACCACGCCCTCCGAAGACGGCTCGGAAGTACCGAGCTTCGTGGATGCGGCGGTGAAGGCGGGCGAAGTGGGCACCCCCGGCTTCGCCCGTGCCGTGACCGCCGACGGCAAGACCGTCGCGGACTTCTCCGTCGGCCCCGGCGCCCGCGAGATCAAGCTCGCCGAAGTGTCCTGCTCGCCCGGCGCGCCGGTGAAGGTGGTGAAGTTCACCTTCAATCCCGAAGGCGGCTGGCCCGAGCGCCCCGACTATTACGACGCCCATCCGCGTCCCGGCTACAGCCTGCCCAAGGTGCGCTGAGCCCCCACCCGATGCTGTCCCGGGGCCCCCGCCCCGGGACGTGACTGCCCCCGGAAGCGACGTCACCTGCAGACCATCCCACAGCCACAGGAGAGCCTTGCGTCATGTCCACCGTTCTTCCCGGACCGCTGGTGAGCACCCAATGGCTGGCGGACCATCTGTCGGCCCCGGACGTGAAGATTCTGGACTGCACCTGGCTGCATGAAAGCTCCAACATGGACGGCCGCACCCAGTATCGCGGGCGCCATCTGCCGGGCTCGGTGCATTTCGACATCGATGCGGTGGCCGACAAGACCAGCCCCCTCCCCCACATGCTGCCGCCGGCGGCGGAGTTCGCCAAGAAGGTGGGCCTCTTGGGCATCGGCGACGGCGACAAGGTGATCGTCTACGACCGCATGTGCGGCGGCGCGGCCGCGGCGCGCGTGTGGTGGATGTTCCGCACCTTCGGCTATCACGACGTCGCCATGCTCGACGGCGGCTACGGCAAATGGGTGAAGGAGAAGCTCCCCTCCGACATGTCGCCGGTGCGGCCCGAGCCCAAGACCTTCACCGCAAGTCTCAATCCGGCCCTCGTGCGCGCGCTGGACCAGATGCTGGCCAACGTCGCCTCCGGCGCCGAACAGGTGATCGATGCGCGCGGCCCCGCGAAATTCGCCGGCAGCCAGGACGACGTCTTCCCGGCGAAGAAGAAGGGCCACATCCCCGGCGCCATCAACCTGCCCTGGGGCGACCTCATCGTCGAGGAGAGCGGGGAACTGGTCCAGCCCGACGCCATCAAGGCCCGCCTCGCCGCCGCTGGTGTCGATCTGGCAAAGCCCATCGTCGTCACCTGCGCCTCCGGCACCATCGCCTGCGTGGTCATGCTCGCCCTCTACCTCATCGGCAAGACGGACGTCGCGCTCTACGACGGCTCCTGGGCCGAATGGGGACTGAAGGACGAGACGCCCATCGCGGCGGCGGCCTGAAAGGAAACCCGCCATGGCGACCGACGACCTCACCCTCCTCGGCGACGGCGACGAATTCACGCTGCACGGCGCCGGCGACCAGACCCATTTCGTCCTGCGCTTCAAGCCGGACGGCATGGTTGCGGACATTTCCGGAGAGGACGCGGAACGGTTCCGCGGCGACTATGAAACGGTCCGGTCGCAGTATCCGGGCTGGAGTTCGGACCAGGTCCTGGCCCAGCTCTGGGATCAGGGCGGCTACAGCTGGCTCGCATCGCCGGAAGGCTGAGGCGCACGCCGCGCGCAGATGAAACACCGGTGAAAGCCAACGGGAGAACAACATGGCGACCACGCTCATCAAGACCACTTCCGACGGCCGCAAGCTCGAGGTCTCCGGCCTCGCGATCCTGTTCGACGGCCAGCTCGAAGCCTTCGACCTCACCGAGGTGAAGATGCACCCCAACCGCCGCAAGATCTGGGAGGTGCATCCCGAAGCCACCCACATCGCCGGCCGGGTGACGCTCACCAAGGAAGAGGCGGAAGCGGTCGAAGCCGCCTTCAAGAAGGCCGAGGCGGAGATCCTCGCCAGCCCCGCCGCCATCAACGAACGCTTCCGCATCGCCATGATGTGGCGGGCCCGCAGCGAAGGCATCGAGTGAACGGCTGACCCACCGGCGTTGCACGCGGATCAGGTGAAGACGAAAGAGCCCCGGTATGCCGGGGCTCTTGTCGTTTCGATGCCTGTGAGAGCCGCCTATTCCGCGGCCTCCGGCAACGCGAGCGGATCGTTGCCGTTGGCGGCCGCGCGGGCATTGCGCGCGAGGCGAGATTCCCCGTCCTCCGCGCCGAAGCAGATGTGAAACTCATCGCAATCCGAGCACACCGGCGCCGCGCACAGGGTGAAGCCCTCCGATCCGCAGACCATGCGGTAGAGGAACTTCTTCCACTTCATGTCCTGGCTGTTCTTGCGGGCCAGCGGGGCGAAGCGGCGGGTCATCAATTCGCGCAATTCGGCACGGCTCCTGAGCCCCAGATCCTGCCACAGGTGATGGGGGGACTGGCAGCGCCGGGAAATCATCGCAATGAAATGGGTCTGCAGCCGGCCGGCATCGGAAGAATAGATGCCGAGGATGTCGCGCACCGACTGCTCCTCGGGCGTCACCTCGATCGCCCGAGGATCGACCTGCGCGGCCAGCACCGGGGCGGACGCCGGAAACAGGATGGCGGCGAGGTCGAGAAAGGCCGCGCGGTCGAGGCCGACCGCCTCGAGCCGGTCCCGGCCCTCCTCTTCCGCCTCGGCAAAGGCGAGGCCGATGATGGAGGCCGCCACGTGAACGTCGAACGCGTCCGCGGCCGAGGAGGACGATGACGCGATCAACCAGTCATAGACCTCTTCGGCGCGCATGGCGGCACTCCTTGAGCGACACGCGCGGGCCGAAAAAGCCCGCACTCGGGCGCTGCCGCCTCAGGCGGCGGCCTTCTCCAGGCCGTGGATCTGGCAATTGGCCGGGCAGACGCGCGCGCATGCACCGCAACCGATGCAGGCGCCCATGTCGTTCATCACCATCACCTTCTTCTCGACCTCATCGTCCTCGTCATCATCGAGGGCGACGATGTCGCCGTCCTCGTTGATGCCCTTGAGGGTCATGACGTCGCGGCCGCAGACCTTGTAGCAGCGGCCGCAGCCGATGCATTTGTCCTTGTCGATGTCGAGCAGGTAGTCTGGCTGCCAGGCTCGACCATCCCTGGTTTCGTTAGACATCTGAAAATCGCCTTTCAAAAAATGCTAGGCGGCCTCGAGTCCCTTCAAGTCCGCGCGCTTCTTCTCAAGCTCGGCAAAGGCATCATGCGCCTTCTTGGCCACAACCATGATCTGCTCCCAGTTGATCGGGAGTTCTTCAGACAGATCGTGGAGGTCCATCTTGGACTGTGTCGCCTTGGCGGACAGCTTCTTGATCTCGGCCTTGAGTTCGTCCACGTCGCTCATGGGTGCACCTTGGGTCTGGTCAGTATTTTGCCACTTCGGGGAACTTGTTGATCATCTCGACGCCCTGCTGGACGAACTTCGTGCCCTCTTCGGCGAGCTTGCCGAGATTGTCGAAGCCGAAGCGGTGGACGTCGCGCAGCTGCTTGTTGACGACGATCAGCCGGCCGCCGATGAGCACCATGCGGCCGAAGCCTTCGTGGCTCATCTTGAGCATGGGCGAGATCATCACCCGCGTCTCCTTCTCGATCATCAGGCAGATCGCATTGAAGAACAGCTCCAGGCGCCAGATGGTCTCCGGGTCGGGATCGCCGATGAGGGGGAGCGCGCGGCGCGCCTCCTTGTCGACGATGTAGGGCTCGATCAGATCGAGATCGGCCTTGCCTTCCCACGCACCGTGGGTGTCCTGGGCGCGCCAGACCTTGATGAGTTCCTTGATGAACGGGGAGTCAGCGGCCTCTGTCGGCTCGATGACTTGCGCTGCTTCGGCCATGACTATCCCTCACTCGTCGAAATCGAACGTGCGCTCCTGGCCCTTCGACATGACCTTGCGCAGCCACGGGGGCGGATTGCCCTGAAGGACCACCTCCAGCTTGCCGATGAGATCGGAGATCTCCTCGGGCTGGTTGACCTTCATGGGATGAATGTTGTTGGCCACCACGCGGGCGGCGCCGGAGCCGCCGATGGCGGCCACATAGAGGATGGTGCAATCCTTGATCGCATCGATCTTGGGCGCCAGCTTGTCCTCGTTGCCGTCTTCCTTCAGGTCGCCGTCGAACTCGATGGCCTCGATGAAGTGATGGCCCTCCGGGCCGACCTCGTAGATGGCAATATTCTTCGCCCAGCCGAAATGGGCATCGACCCTTTTGAGATCCTGGGTTGCGAATGCGACTTTCATGGAAGGCTCGCCTCTCTCGCGGTCTCGGTCCTTGCGGACTTCAGTGGTGGGCGGTGCTGGGTGCGGGTCCGAGATCGGGCGCGCCGGCAGGGGTCGCTGCATGGGCCCCGCCATGGCCGTGGCCATCGCCGTCCCACGGGTTCTTCCACGTGTCGGGGGTCGCGTCGTGGTTCTGCTCGTGGTCGGCGATGCACATGTTGGCCAGCGTGAACATGAGGTCGCGCGTGCCGCGGTAGCCGACCGTCATCTTGTGGCCGGAGCCGATGCGATCGAACATGGGAATGCCGATGCGATAGAAGGGAATGTTCAGCCGGTCCGCCGCCTGGCGCCCATGGGAATGGGTGAGCAGCAGGTCGCAGCCCCGCTCCTTCGCCAGCGTCTCCAGGTCCTCGAGATCACCGAGCAGCACCTCATCGCAGGGCAGCTTCTCGAACACCGGCGACTGGGTGGTGGTGACGGCGGCGGTGATGTGCGTGCCCATCTCGTGCAGAGCGGAGGCGACATCGAACAGGAGGTCCGGCTCGGCGCCGATGGCGAGCTTGCGGCCGCCGAGGTGGAAGTGCGCGTCCAGCATGGCATCCACCAGCTGGCCGCGCTGTCGGCGATAGCGACGCGGCACCTCGCGCCCCGAGATCTCGCTCAGGAACATGAAGAATTCGTCGTTCGGCCCGAGCCCGCAGAGGCGCTCGAACAGCCGGTAGGGCGTGCCCGTCTTCTTCTGCATCGCCTCGGCCGCCGTCTTCATCTGCGTGCCGATGGCGATGGTCCAGGCCGCTTCGCCCATGGTGGCGACCTCGTCCACGCCGATGCCGCCGATGGTGGTGGGCGTGAAGTCGTCCGGGATGTGTCCGTCCAGCGAGCCGGCGAGGTCCGGGAGGAAGGACGGCTCAAGGCCGAAGTCCTCCAGGATGCAGCGCAGTTCGTCGAGGTCGCCGGGCTGCAGGTGGCAGCCGGGCAGCACGTTGACGCGCTTCGGGTTCTTCGGCGCATCCGGCTCGGGCTTCTTCACCAGCACCTCGACGATCTTGGCGACCGTCTTCTCCCATCCGTCCTGGAAGGCATCCTTGAAATCGGGGGTCGAGACATAGACCAGCGGGAAGTCGGCGAGCTGCGGATACTTCTCGCGTATCAGCTTGATGTAGCCGTCCACGTCGTCGCCCTTGGTCTCGGTGACGCCGGTGGAACAGATGCCGATGATCTCGGGCTTGGTGCGGTTGTAGATGTTGAGGATGGCCTGCTCGACATTGTCGTAGCCGCCCAAGACGGTAGCAACCTCGCTCATGGCCGTGGTCTGGAGCGGGATCGCCTCCTTGAAGTGCCGCACGAACAGCACGAGGCCGAACGAGGTGCAGCCCTGCGAGCCGTGCAGCAGTGGCATGGCGCCCCTCAGCCCCATGAAGGCGAGCGCGCCGCCGATGGGCTGACTCATCTTCAGCGGATTGACCGCGCAGCTCTTCTTCGCCTGGACGAACTTGGCCATCGCGCCCTCCTATTCGGCGGCCACGAGAGCAGCCGGCGTGCCGAGCGGGGCGACGAGTTCGTCCAGCATGTCTTCGATGCGCTCACCGCACTTGCCGCAGCCGGAACCGGCCTCGGTGCGGGCGGTCACCTCGGCGAGGTTGGAGGCGCCGGCGGCGACCGCATCCTCGATGGTGCCGACGGTGACGCTCTTGCAGTTGCAGACCTTCTTGGCGCGGCGCGCGGCCTCGGCCAGCACCGGATCAGCCGGCGCGGACTCCGCGACGCCGAGCGCCTCGAAGATGTCCTCGATGCGTCCCGAGCACGCGCCGCAGCCGCCGGAGGCGTTGGTGTGGGTCTTCACGCCCTCGACGGTGGTGAGGCTGTGCGCCTTGATGGCGTCCTCGATGGTGCCGAGGTCCACGCTCTTGCAATTGCAGATCTTCTTGGCGCGGCGCGCCTTCTCGGCGGCGACCGGATCGGCGGCGAGGGCGGCGGCCTCGGCCTCCATCTGGGCTATGGCGCGGTTCTGCCAGTTGTTGGCGGGGTTGTCCCATGGGGCGGGCTTGCGCACCTGCTCCCAGATGGGATTGTAGAGCGCCTTGTCGATCTCCTCCACGAGCTTCACCATGCCGATGTAGCCCATATAGGCGTGGTGGCGCTCCTGGTTGATGTCGAGCCACGGCATGGCGGCCTTGAGCGCGATGAACTGCGAGCGGCCGCCCGAGAGCATGATGTCCGCCTTCGCGTCCTTCAGCATCTTGTACATTTCGCGGGGCGTCATGTCGTCGATCATGTGGGCGTCCTGCCCCATGAGCTCCTTGATGCGCTCCTTGTCCTCCTTGGTCGACTTCTTGACCGAGGTGCCGACCAGTTCGAGGCCGGCCTCCTGCAGCGCCGCCACCACCGACCAGGACTTCACGCCGCCGGTGATGAGCAGCACCTTCTTGTCCTTGAAGCGCTCCTTGAACTTGGCGATCGCCGCCCAGGCCTTCGCCTCCTCGCGCTCGATGAGCGCCTCGGTGCGGTCCATCAGCTCGGGATCGGCGCCGCGCTCGATGAGCATGCGGGCGATCTCGCGCAGCGAATCCGAGGAATCCTGGATGCCGTAGAAGGAGCCCTCGAAGAAGGGGATGTCGTAGCGCTCCTCCATCTTGCGGGCCACGTTGATCATGGCCTTGGAGCACACCATCATCGCCGCCTTGGCGCGGTGGGAGGAGGCCACATCCTTGTAGCGGCCGTCGCCGGAGATGCAGGCGAGGATGCGGATGCCCAGCTCGTCGAGCAGCGGCTTCACCTGCCACAGCTCGCCGGAGAGATTGTATTCGCCGATGATGTTGATGTCGTAGGGCGTCGTGTAGTCCGGCTCCTCGGTGCCGATGACATGCTCGAGGATGGCCTCGCCGGCCAGCTTGTTGCCGAGATTCTTCGGGCCCACGAAGCCGGGGGAATTGATCGGAATGACAGGCGTGCCGAACTTCTCCTTCGCCGCCTTGCAGACCGCGTCGATGTCGTCGCCGATCATGGCGGGCACGCAGGTCTGGTAGACGAAGACTGCCGGCGGGTCGTACTTCTCGATGATTTCCTTGATGGACTTGAACAGGCGCTTCTCGCCACCGAACACCACGTCCGTCTCGTTGATGTCGGTGGTGAAGCCGGTGCGCCAGATCTGCGAGCCGGAGGAGCGCGCGCCGCGGTTGTCCCAGCTGTTGCCTTCGCAGGCAATGGGGCCATGCACCAGGTGCGCGACATCGGTCAGCGGCTGAAGGGCGATCTTGGCGCCGTCGAAAGCGCAGCCGCCGGCGGCACCGCCGGGCTGGAGCTGCTTGGTGCACCCCTTCTTCTTTTCCGCCTCCGATTTGTTCTGGTTCTTCGCGCAGCCGGGCTCGTTGAACACTTGCTGGATCGTGGCGGAAACCGAGCTCATGGATCTCTCCTTCGGCGGACGGGCTGTGCAAAGATCGCGGGCGCGAACATCACATGGGGGCGGACATGAAATGGGGCGGACTTCACTCTCCCTGTCGGGCCGGCCCGGGCGGGGCCCCGGGCCGGATCGATCATTTCACCTATGCGATCAACGGATGATGTCGAACGAATAGTCGGTCTTCGCCGGCACGATCGTGTTCTGATCGATGGTGTCGAAGATCTTGTCGAGGATGGTGATCAGGACGTTCATGCCGCCCTGATAGCCCCACACCGGACGGCGGTGGTGGTGGTGACGGTCGAACACCGGGAAGCCGATGCGGATCAGCGGGGTGCCCGTGTCGCGCTCGAGATACTTGCCGTAGGTGTTGCCGATCAGGAAGTCCACCGGCTCGGTGAAGAGCAGGGAGCGCATGTGCCAGAGGTCGCGGCCGGGATAGACGTTGCAGTTCTGGCCGAACGGCGAGCTATCGAACAGCTTCTGGACCTTGTCCGCCCACTTCTGGTTGCCGTTGGTGGCAAGGACGTGGGTGGGCTCGGCGCCGAGTTCCAGCAGGAAGCCGGCGAGACCCAGGCACAGGTCGGGATCGCCGTAGATGGCGAACTTCTTGCCGTGGATGTGGGCGTTCGAGTCGGCGATGGCGTCGACGAGGCGGCCGCGCTCCTTGGCGAGCTCCTCGGGGATTTCCTTGCCGGAGATCCGCGAGATCGCCATCAGGAACTCGTCGGTGCCCTTCACGCCCACGGGGTGATTGAAGGCGACGACTTCCTGGCCGTGGTTGCCGATGAACGGCAGGGTCTTCTCAGTGCAGTATTCCTGCATGGAGATGGTGGCCTTGGCGTGGACGGCGTTGGCCGCCTCCTCCAGGGTGGTGCCGCCGTCATACATGCGGAACTCGCCGTCGGTCGGCGTGTCGAAGACTTCCGAATTGTCGCCGAGGATGGTGTAGTCCACGCCCATCAGGCCGAAGATGCGCTTGACTTCACGCAGGTTGCCGACGGTGTAGCCGTCGAAACCGCCGATGAAGTTGATCTTCTCGTTCGGCTCGCGCACCAGCTTGGGGGCGGTGCCGGCCTTGCCGTCCCAGAAGTGCTCCAGCACGCCCTTGATGGCGTTGTCGTAGCCGGTGACATGGCTGCCGACGAAGGCCGGGGTGTGGGCGAAGGGAACGTCGTATTCCTGCGGGACCGAGCCCTTTTCCTTCGCCGTCTTGATGAAGGCGTTGAGGTCGTCGCCGATCACTTCCGCCATGCAGGTGGTGGAGACCGCGATCATCTTGGGCTTGTACATGTTGTAGGTGTTGGCGAGGCCGTCAATCATGTTGTTGAGGCCGCCGAACACCGCCGCGTCTTCCGTCATGGACGACGACACGCAGGAGCTGGGCTCCTTGAAGTGACGGGACAGGTGCGAGCGGTAGTAGGCGACGCAGCCCTGGGAGCCGTGCACGAACGGGATCGTGTGCTCGAAGCCGACCGCCACGAACACCGCGCCGAGCGGCTGGCAGGCCTTGGCCGGGTTCACCGTCAGGGCCTCGCGGGCGAAGTTCTTTTCCTTGTACTCGGGAGTCTTGGCCCACTCGCGAATGCGCTCGACTTCGGCGGGATCGCGGGGGTTCTCGAACATCTTCTTCTTGTTGGCCAGCATCTGCTGGTACTCGGGACCGCGGAACAGCTCGAAGTGATCGAGCACGTTGTCTGCATTCTGTGGCATCTCGAACCCCTAATATGTGGGTCAAATATGGGAGCCCGTCCCGGGTGCCCCTCCCCGCGAAGGGAGGGGCTTCTGGTTCAGGCGCTCGAAAATCCGCCTCACTCGGCGGCGAGCAGCCCCGCCTGGCCGGGAGCCTGCTTCCACGGGGCCTTGGTCATCTTCCAGACGGGGGAATTGATGGCCATGTCCATGTCGCGGGCGAAGATGGCGAAGCCATCGTAGCCGTGGTACGGGCCGGAATAGTCCCAGGAGTGCATCTGGCGGAACGGCACGCCCATCTTCTGGAAGACGTACTTTTCCTTGATGCCCGAGCCGACCAGGTCCGGCTGGACCTTCTCGACGAACTTCTCGAACTCGTAGCCGGTCACGTCGTCATAGATGAGCGTGCCATCCTTGACGTAGTGCTGGGCGGTGCGCTGATAGTCGTCGTTGTGGGCGAACTCGTAACCCGTGCCCACCACCTCCATGCCGAGGTCCTCGTAGGCCCCGATCACGTGACGGGGACGCAGGCCGCCCACGTACAGCATGACAGTCTTGCCTTCGAGGCGCGGACGATACTTGGCGATCACCGCGTCCATAAGGGGCGCGTACTTGGCGATGACGCGCTCGGCGCCTTCCTTGATCTTGTCGTCGAAGTAAGCGGCGATCTTGCGCAGCGACTCCGCGATCTTGGACGGACCGAAGAAGTTGTACTCGCACCACGGGATCCCGAACTTCTCTTCCATGTGGCGGGAGATGTAGTTCATGGAGCGGTAGCAGTGCAGGACGTTCAGCTTCGCCCGCGGGGTGTTCTCGAGCTCGGCGAGGGAGCCGTCGCCCGACCACTGGGCGATCACGCGCAGGCCCATTTCCTCGAGGAGGATACGGGACGACCAGGCATCGCCGCCGATGTTGTAGTCGCCGATGATCGCGACGTCATAGGGCGACGGCTCGAACGGGGGCGCCTTGTTCGGGTCCAGCTTGTCGAACACCCAGTCCCGCACCGCGTCGTTGGCGATGTGGTGGCCGAGGGACTGCGACACGCCGCGGAAGCCTTCGCAGCGCACCGGAACGATGGTCTTGCCGTCGTATTCCTTGGACTTGGACTTGGACACGGCCTCGATGTCGTCGCCGATGAGGCCGATCGGGCACTCGGACTGGACGGTGATGCCGTTGTTGAGCGGGAACAGCTCCTGGATTTCGTCCATGATCTTGGCGAGCTTCTTGTCGCCGCCGAAGACGATGTCCTTCTCCTGGAAGTCCGACGTGAACTGCATCGTCACGAAGGTGTCGATGCCGGTCGTGCCGATGTAGTAGTTGCGGCGGGCGGCCCAGCTGTACTGGCCGCAACCCACCGGGCCGTGGGAGATGTGGATCATGTCCTTGATGGGACCCCACACCACGCCCTTCGAGCCGGCGTAGGCGCAGCCGCGGATCGTCATCACGCCCGGGATGGACTTGATGTTCGACTTCACGCCGCAGTCGGACTTGCCGGACTCATGGACATTGAGGTGCTTCGCGCGGCGCTTCGCGGTCTTCTCGGGATAAACCTTGAGGACTTCCGCGATGAGTTCCTTGTTCCGCGCCTTGATTTCAGCAACGTTTTGCGGTTGGGCCAAGCTCATTTCGCAATCTCGCTCTCGTTGGGTTGCCGTTTGGCAGGCCGGCCCCGCAATTGAGGCCGGCCCCAGGTCACTCGACGCGATGGC
>NZ_JBAFUS010000012.1:2500-5603 GCF_043193615.1 Xanthobacter aminoxidans
CCAGGACGAACCTTGGGCTCCCACTGTTTGTAGGCATCCGGTTTCAGGAACTGTTTCACTCCCCTCGTCGGGGTGCTTTTCACCTTTCCCTCACGGTACTGGTTCGCTATCGGTCGCTAAGGAGTACTTAGGCTTGGAGGGTGGTCCCCCCATGTTCAGACAGGATTGCACGTGTCCCGCCTTACTCGAGGACGAATGTTCGCATTACGTGTACGGGGCTGTCACCCTCTGAGGCCCGGCTTTCCTGACCGGTTCCACTTGTCTTGCATTCGCCACTGGCCTAGTCCGCGTTCGCTCGCCACTACTAGCGGAGTCTCTGTTGATGTCCTTTCCTCCGGGTACTTAGATGTTTCAGTTCCCCGGGTTAGCTTTTGACCCCTATGTATTCAGGGCCAAATACCTTCATCTGAAAACTGGAAATCCGAAGCCTAAACCTCGTTGGGATTGCTCCCTTCCGAGGTCGAAACCTCGGAGTTCCAGTCTTCGAAGGTGGGTTTCCCCATTCGGAAATCTCCGGATCAAAGCCCATTCGCGGCTCCCCGAAGCTTATCGCAGCGTATCACGTCCTTCTTCGCCTCTTAGCGCCAAGGCATCCACCGAATGCCCTTAAGACACTTGATCGTTCTCATCGTCGATGCCCACCCCTCGGCAGAGGCCCGCGTCCGGAATGCGATCTTGGATCGCTCCCGGCCGGACGGCTTCGACGTCTTCTTTGAAAAGACCAGCTTCGCATTGTCGACAATGGTGCGGTCAGCACCCAATGATCGCATCGAAAGGTGTCGCCACCTTCCCCACGACCCGACCGTGTTGCCACGGTACAGTCGATCAATGCCCTATTCACGATGTCATACAGCCGTGCATGTTCCGCCGGAGACCGGCATGATGGAACATGCGAAACAGATATTCGCGGACAAGACGCTCAAGACCCCAAGAGCCTTCACTCAAGGGAGCCGAGCGCAAACCACCCTGCCATCATCTTCCTCAAGAAAAGAAGAATGGTGGAGCCAGACGGGATCGAACCGACGACCTCATGCTTGCAAAGCACGCGCTCTCCCAACTGAGCTATGGCCCCATCACAGGATGCCACAGGCGAGAGTTCGCGAAGCTTCGGACATGAGGCGCAGGCAAGAACTGTCTGATGGTGGTGGGCCTGGGACGACTCGAACGTCCGACCTCACCCTTATCAGGGGTGCGCTCTAACCACCTGAGCTACAGGCCCGAAACCGGAACGTGACCAATCAAGGTCACAACCTGGGCGTCAAGCTTGTCCGCGAAGAAAGAGAAACGAAGACGGCGGTGTCCCGCCAATGCCAGATCACGATGTGACCATCTGTGTCCGGCTGATGTTTCTGAAGAGATCCGATAGATCAAGGCCGAAGCCTCGAACCTGAGGGATCATCCTTAGAAAGGAGGTGATCCAGCCGCAGGTTCCCCTACGGCTACCTTGTTACGACTTCACCCCAGTCGCTGACCCTACCGTGGTCGCCTGCCTCCCTTGCGGGTTAGCGCAGCGCCTTCGGGTAAAGCCAACTCCCATGGTGTGACGGGCGGTGTGTACAAGGCCCGGGAACGTATTCACCGTGGCATGCTGATCCACGATTACTAGCGATTCCAACTTCATGCACTCGAGTTGCAGAGTGCAATCCGAACTGAGACGGCTTTTGGAGATTTGCTTACCCTCGCGGGTTCGCATCCCACTGTCACCGCCATTGTAGCACGTGTGTAGCCCAGCCCGTAAGGGCCATGAGGACTTGACGTCATCCCCACCTTCCTCTCGGCTTATCACCGGCAGTCCCTCTAGAGTGCCCAACTGAATGATGGCAACTAGAGGCGAGGGTTGCGCTCGTTGCGGGACTTAACCCAACATCTCACGACACGAGCTGACGACAGCCATGCAGCACCTGTGTGCAGGTCCATTGCTGGAAGAAATCCGTCTCCGGAAGTCGTCCTGCCATGTCAAAGGCTGGTAAGGTTCTGCGCGTTGCTTCGAATTAAACCACATGCTCCACCGCTTGTGCGGGCCCCCGTCAATTCCTTTGAGTTTTAATCTTGCGACCGTACTCCCCAGGCGGGATGCTTAAGGCGTTAGCTGCGCCACTGAGAGGTAAACCCCCCAACGGCTAGCATCCATCGTTTACGGCGTGGACTACCAGGGTATCTAATCCTGTTTGCTCCCCACGCTTTCGCACCTCAGCGTCAGTATCGAGCCAGTTGGCCGCCTTCGCCACTGGTGTTCTTCCGAATATCTACGAATTTCACCTCTACACTCGGAGTTCCACCAACCTCTCTCGAACTCGAGATCGCCAGTATCAAGGGCAGTTCTGGAGTTGAGCTCCAGGATTTCACCCCTGACTTAACGATCCGCCTACGTGCGCTTTACGCCCAGTGATTCCGAGCAACGCTAGCCCCCTTCGTATTACCGCGGCTGCTGGCACGAAGTTAGCCGGGGCTTCTTCTCCGGTTACCGTCATTATCTTCACCGGCGAAAGAGCTTTACAACCCTAAGGCCTTCATCACTCACGCGGCATGGCTGGATCAGGCTTGCGCCCATTGTCCAATATTCCCCACTGCTGCCTCCCGTAGGAGTCTGGGCCGTGTCTCAGTCCCAGTGTGGCTGATCATCCTCTCAGACCAGCTACGGATCGTCGCCTTGGTGAGCCTTTACCTCACCAACTAGCTAATCCGACGCGGGTTCATCCAATGGCGATAAATCTTTCCCCCGAAGGGCACATACGGTATTAATCCAAGTTTCCCTGGGTTATTCCGTACCATTGGGTAGATCCCCACGTGTTACTCACCCGTCTGCCGCTCCCATTGCTGGGCGCTCGACTTGCATGTGTTAGGCCTGCCGCCAGCGTTCGCTCTGAGCCAGGATCAAACTCTCAAGTTGTATGAGCTTGATCAGGCTAGTCTATAACGAACTTACACTCATCTTTGACGAGGTCGGACACTTCAATATCACTCGCGTGATAACTAAAAGGTCCGGAGTTCCGTTAGACCGCCAAGTCTTACTCAGCTGCAAACCAACCTCTCGGTCAGTCGCAGCCCGCAAGGACTCCGCCGTCCACGTTTCTCTTTCTTCTGTCATACATGTCAAACAGCG
>NZ_JBAFUS010000013.1:0-1699 GCF_043193615.1 Xanthobacter aminoxidans
GATGAAGATCCTGGTGCCCGTTAAGCGGGTGGTGGATTACAACGTTAAGGTCCGGGTGAAGTCTGACGGGTCGGGCGTTGAGCTGGCCAACGTCAAGATGTCCATGAACCCGTTCGACGAGATCGCGGTGGAAGAGGCGCTGCGCCTCAAGGAAGCCGGCAAGGCGACCGAGGTGATTGCGGTGTCCATCGGACCGGCCCAGGCCTCCGAGACGCTGCGCACGGCCCTTGCCATGGGCGCCGACCGCGGCATCCTGGTGAAGACCGACGGCGTGGTCGAGCCGCTCGCCGTGGCCAAGATCCTCAAGGGCGTGGTGGGCGAGGAAGCCCCCGGCCTCGTGATCCTCGGCAAGCAGGCCATCGACGACGACTGCAACCAGACCGGCCAGATGCTGGCGGCGCTGCTGGGCTGGCCTCAAGCCACCTTCGCGTCCAAGGTCGTGGTGGAGGACGGCGGCGCGCTCGTCACCCGCGAGATCGACGGCGGCCTGCAGACCCTCAAGCTCAACGGCCCGGCCATCGTCACGACGGACCTGCGCCTCAACGAGCCGCGCTACGCCTCGCTCCCCAACATCATGAAGGCGAAGAAGAAGCCCATCGCCGAGAAGACGCCGGCCGATTACGGGGTCGACGTCGCCCCGCGGCTCGAAGTGCTGAAGACCGCCGAGCCGGCCGGCCGCAAGGCGGGCGTCAAGGTGGGCTCGGTGGCCGAGCTGGTGGCAAAGCTCAAGGATGAGGCGGGGGTGATCTGATGGCCGTTCTGCTCATTGCCGAACACGACAATTCGGCCCTCAACGGCGTCACCGCCAAGGCCCTCACCGCCGCCGCCGCCATGGGCGCGCCGGTGCATGTGCTGGTCGCCGGCCAGAACGCCAAGGCCGTGGCCGAGGCCGCCGCGAAGCTCTCGGGCGTCGAGAAGGTGCTGCTGGCCGACGACGCGCTCTATGCGCACCGCCTGGCCGAGCCGCTGGCGGCGCTGCTCGTCTCGCTGGCCGGGTCCTACGACGCCATCGTCGGCCCCTCCACCGCCAGCGCCAAGAACGTGCTGCCGCGCGTCGCCGCGCTGCTGGACGTGATGCAGGTGTCCGACATCATCAAGGTGGTGGCGCCCGATACGTTCGAGCGGCCCATCTATGCCGGCAACGCCATCCAGACCGTGAAGTCCAACGACGCCAAGAAGGTGGTGACGGTGCGCACCGCCTCCTTCGCCGCCACGCCCGAAGGCGGCTCGGCCGCCATCGAGGCGGTTGGCGCGGCGTCCGACCCGGCGCTCTCCACCTTCGTGGAAGAGAGCATCGCCGCTTCCGACCGCCCCGAGCTGACCGCCGCGAAGATCATCGTGTCGGGCGGCCGCGCGGTAGGCTCGCGGGAGAAGTTCGCCGAGCTGATCGAGCCTCTGGCCGACGCGCTGGGCGCGGCGGTGGGCGCCTCGCGCGCCGCGGTGGATGCGGGCTATGCCCCGAACGACTGGCAGGTGGGCCAGACCGGCAAGGTCGTCGCCCCCGAGCTTTATGTCGCCCTCGGCATCTCCGGCGCCATCCAGCATCTCGCCGGCATGAAGGACTCCAAGGTCATCGTCGCCGTCAACAAGGACGAGGAAGCCCCCATCTTCCAGGTGGCGGACTACGGCCTCGTCGGCGATATCAACACCGTCATCCCTGAACTCAAGGCGGAAATCGCCAAGGTTAAGGGATAGGATC
>NZ_JBAFUS010000014.1:0-1501 GCF_043193615.1 Xanthobacter aminoxidans
TCGAACTCGGAAGCGGTGAAGAAGGGGGTTCGGCCAAACTCGGTCATGTTGGCGAGCAGCGGCACGCCGGGCAGGCGGCTGGCGAATGCGCGGAACATCTCCGCGTCGTTGAGCGCCTCGGGGAAGATGGCATCGGCTCCCGCCTCCACATAGAGCTTGGCGCGGGCCACCGCCCCGTCGAGCCCCTCGCTGGCCGCCGCATCCGTGCGGGCGATGAGGTAGAGGTGGCGCCGGGCTTTGGCGGCGGCGGCTACCTTGGCGGCCATGTCGCGGGCGTCCGCCAGCTTCTTGTCGTTCAGGTGGCCGCATTTCTTCGGAAGAAGCTGATCCTCGATGTGGACCGCCCCGGCGCCAGCCTCCTCGAAAGTGCGCACCATGTGCATCACGTTGAGCGCTTCGCCATAGCCGGTGTCGCCGTCCACCAGAACCGGCAGGCCGCTCGCGCGGGCCACCTGACGGATGAAGAAGGCGACTTCATCCACGGTGATGATGCCGAGGTCCGGCAGGCCCATGGACGCCGTCATGGCGGCGCCGGAGAGATAGAGGGCATTGAAGCCGGCGGCCTTCGCCTGCAGCGCAGCCATGCCGTTGTGCGTGCCGGGAATCTTCAGGATACCATTGGCCTCCAGGAGGGCCCGGAAGCGGGCGCCGGCAGGCGCGGCGGGGCGATCGGATGCGACGAGATAGGGCATGTGTCTCTCCTTCAGGCCGCGCGGACGGCGGCGCGACCGCGCGCTTCCAGCGGCACGAACACCTGGTGCTCCGGCCCCACATAATTGGCCGATGGGCGGATGATCTTGTTGTCGGCGCGCTGCTCCAGAATGTGCGCGCTCCAGCCCGACGTGCGGGCGATGACGAAGAGTGGCGTGAACAGAGCCGTGGGTATCCCCATCATGTGGTAGGAGACCGCGCTGAACCAATCGAGATTGGCGAACATCTTCTTGGTCTCGCCCATCACCTGCTCGATGCGGCTGGCGATCTCGAACATGCGGAGCGCGCCCGCCTCGATGGACAGCCGCCGCGCCACCTCCCGGATGACCACGTTGCGCGGGTCGGCCACGGTGTAGACCGGGTGGCCGAAGCCGATCACCACTTCCTTGGCGGCGATCCGGCGGCGAATGTCCGCCTCCGCCTCGTCCGGGTCGGCGTAGCGCTTCTGGATTTCGAAGGCGACTTCGTTGGCGCCGCCGTGCTTCGGCCCGCGCAGGGCGCCGATGGCACCGGTGATGGCCGAGTAGAAGTCGGCTCCCGTGCCGGCGATGGAGCGGGCGGTGAAGGTGGAGGCGTTGAACTCGTGCTCCGCATAGAGGATCAGCGAGGTGTGCATGGCCCGCACATGGCTCGCGCTCGGCGCGCGACCGTGCAGCAGGTGGAGGAAATGGCCGCCGATGGTGTCGTCGTCCGTCTCCACCTCGATGCGCCGCCCATTCTGGGAGAAGTGGAACCAGTAGAGCAGCATGGAGCCGAGGGAGGCCATCAGCCGGTCGGCGATGTCCCGTGC
>NZ_JBAFUS010000015.1:0-580 GCF_043193615.1 Xanthobacter aminoxidans
TTCAGCCGACGGCGAGTTCGGCGGCGGTCTTGCCGATCTGGCTCTCGTCCACGGCCTTCATGATGCCGTGCTCCATGAGCAGGTCTTCCAGCTCGTCCATGGTGATCGGGGTCGGGATGATGCCGTTGCCCGAGTTGCCATGCACCTTGGTGGCGAGGTTGCGGTAGTGCTGGGCCTGCGCGGAATCGGGCGCATACTCGATCACCGTCATGCGGCGCAGCTCGGCGTGCTGCACGATGTTGTCGCGCGGCACGAAGTAGATCAGCTGCGTGCCGAGCTTCTTCGCCAGAGACTCCGCCAGCTCGTACTCCTTGTCGGTCTGGCGCTCGTTGCACACCAGGCCGCCCAGGCGCACGCCGCCGGAGTTCGCATACTTCAGGATGCCCTTGGAGATGTTGTTGGCCGCATACATGGCCATCATCTCGCCGGACATGACGATGTAGATTTCCTGCGCCTTGTTCTCGCGGATCGGCATCGCGAAGCCGCCGCACACCACGTCGCCCAGCACGTCGTAGGACACGTAGTCGATGTCCTCGTAGGCGCCGTTCTCCTCAAGGAAGTTGATCGAGGTGATCACGCC
>NZ_JBAFUS010000016.1:0-288 GCF_043193615.1 Xanthobacter aminoxidans
CCCGACTCCACGCAGCGGATGTCGTTGTAGCCGACCTTCATCACGTCCTCGAGCTCGAGGTCTTCCACCGAACCCGCGTTGGCGGCCAGCGAAAGGATGGTGTCCTGCGCCTTGGCGTGCAGGATCAGGCGGGTCGAGTCCGCCTTCGGGTCGCAGCCCACGATGAGGATGCGCTGACCAAGCTCGGTCAGGGCCGCAAGCGTGTTCTGGGACGTGGTGGACTTGCCGATGCCACCCTTGCCGTAAAACGCGATCTGTCGCAGCGAAGCCATCTTGCTCTCCTTCGAA